>CAWIIN010000002.1:1905000-2423598 GCA_963836285.1 uncultured Acidobacteriota bacterium
GCTACCTCGCCGAGCTTCTCCTGTCCAAGGGATACGAGGTTCACGGAATCATCCGGCGCTCCTCGTCGTTCAACACGGAGCGGCATCGACCACCTTTATCAGGATCCTCACGTCCCGAAGCGGAACCTCGTCCTGCACTACGGGGACCTGAACGACGCGTCCTCGCTGAACCGGGTGCTGCGGCTCGTCCAGCCCGACGAGATCTACAACCTCGGCGCCCAGAGCCACGTCAAGGTCTCTTTCGACATCCCCGAGTACACGGGCGAGGTCACGGCGCTCGGCGCGGCGCGCCTCCTGGAGGCCGTCCGCGAGGTCGGCCTCAGGCCGCGGTTCTACCAGGCCTCGTCGTCCGAGATGTTCGGGAAGGTCGCGGAGACCCCGCAGAAGGAGACGACGCCGTTCCATCCCCGCTCGCCCGTACGGCGTCGCGAAGCTCTATGCGCTACTGCGATCACCGTGAATTACCGCGAGTCCTACGGGCTCCACGCGACGAGCGGGATCCTCTTCAACCACGAGTCGCCGCGACGTGGCGAGACGTTCGTGACCCGCAAGATCACACGCGCGGCGTCGCGTATCGCGTGCGGCCTTCAGGACGTCCTGTGGCTCGGAAATCTCGACGCGAAGCGCGACTGGGGCTTCGCGGGCGACTACGTCGTCGCGATGTGGCTCATGCTCCGCCAGGACGCTCCGGACGACTTCGTGATCGCGACGGGCGAGACGCACACGGTCCGCGAGTTCTGCGAGCGCGCCTTCCATCGCGCGGGCCGGCCCCTGCGCTGGACGGGCTCCGGCGAGGACGAGACCGGCGTCGAGACCGCGACCGGGACCCCCCGCGTCCGCGTCGATCCCCGCTACTTCCGGCCGGCGGAGGTCGACGTCCTGCTCGGAGATCCCTCGAAGGCGAAACGGATCCTCGGCTGGGCCCCGCGCGTCAGCTTTGCGGATCTCGTCGTGATGATGACGGACGCGGACGTCGTCAAGGCGAAGCGGGAGGCCCCGGCGGGGACCGTCCCGTCAGTGTGACAGGACCGCGATTGAAAACGAAAGCGTCGCCCGGAAGTCCGGGAAGGCGCCGGAGGTCTCGAGCGCCCCGTGGAGGGCGGGCTCGAGAGCCCGAACGGGGGTCTTCGGCGTCGAGAGCGCGAGGTTCGCGGTGACGCGGCCCTCGTCGAACGCGAGCCAGCGCGGCGCGTGCAGCGTGCCGTCGGCCCTTCCGGCGGCCTCGAAGCACTCCCTGAAGAGCGTGCGCAGCATCCCCGCGTCGTCGAGCCCCGCGCCCTGGACGGGGTAGGTCTGCCCGTCGGATTCGCCGGCCGGCGGCGTGCCGCCGTAGACGGCCTCGAGCGCGGCGTTGACGGCGTCGCGGTAAAGCTCGTCGCGGGTCTTCGCGGCGAGCGTGATCGTGAGGCCGGAGGGCGTCTCGGAGATCCCGTACGTCACGTCGTGCTCCTTCTCGGTCCCGTCGGTGATCTTAACCGGCTGCTACGCTCGCGGGGATGATGCCCCTTGCTCAGCGCCTCGCCGCGCGGATTCGCGCCGGGGGCCCGCTCCGCTTCGACGCGTTCCAGGAGGCGGCTCTCTACGACCCGGAAGGCGGCTACTACGAGCGCCCCGGTCGGGTCGGGCGTTCGGGCGACTTCGTGACGGGGCCTTCCTGGCATCCCGCGTTCGGGCGAACGATCGCGCGAATTGCGAGACGGCTGGGAGAAGAGGGGAGAAGAACAAGAGAAGAGAAGATTTCTCTGAAAGGGGAAGAGCGGGGGGGCACGCGGCGCGGTGCGCCGGGGGGCGCCGTCGATCTCGTCGACGTCGGCGCAGGGGAGGGCGAGCTGCTCTCGGCGGCCGACGCCGCGCTGCGCGCCTGGGGCATCCGCGACGCATTCCGCCTCGTCGGCGTCGAGCGCTCGGCGGCGCGTCGAGCGATCGCGCAAGGTCGGTGCCCCGGCGCAACCTGGTTCTCTTCACTCGAAGAAATCCCCTCTTCTTCTCTCTCGGGACTGGTCGTCTGCTACGAGCTGTTCGATGCGCTGCCGGTGAGGGCGCTTTTCTACGAAGGTGAAAAGCTGCTGGAGCGCGTCGTGACGCTGGGACCCGGCGGCGAGGGCTTCGCGTGGGGCCTCGCGAACTGCTCGGACGACGAGAGTCTGCTGAGAGGGTTCCGAGAGAGGGGCATTCACCTTCTCAGAAATCAGAAGCTGGAGGTACGCATGGGCGCGACTCGCCTCGCGTCTGCGCTCGCCTCGCGTCTGTCCTCCGGCGTTCTCCTCGTCTTCGACTACGGCGCGCCCGCGCGCGCCCTCTACTCGGCCGCCCGCGTGAACGGCACGCTCGAGGCGTTCGTCGCGCACGGCGTCACGCGCGACGTCCTGACCGAGCCCGGCTCGCGAGACCTGACGGCGTGGGTCGACTTTTCCGAGATTGTCGACGCCTTCACGGCGGCCGGCCTCACCGTCTCGGGGCCGGTCAGTCAGTCGCGCGTGCTCGCGGCCGGCGGGCTCTTCGAGGAGCTCGCGATCGACCCCGACGGGGATGGGGATCCCGAGCGCGAAGCGGACCGGCGGGCCGCCGCGGCGCTCGTCCAGCCGGGCGGGATGGGAGAGTCGATCCGCGTCCTGATCGCGTCCCGTGGCACTTCACTCGGCCCTGCGCTGGCCGCGTGGACGCCCCCGCCTTGATGCCTTTGCATCGTTTGACTTCGACGGGGTCGGATCACAGAATCCCCCCGTCTTGGTCGAAGCCGGGTGGCGCGCAGGCGCGGGCGGACCGCGAGGGGTGTGCTCATGAACCCATCCATGGCGTCCTACCTGCCCATCCTCTATTTCGCGATCATGGCGGCGATCGTTCCTATCGCCGGGCTCGCGGCGATGTCGCTTCTGAGGCCGTCGAGGCCGACTCCGACGAAGCTCGCGCCCTACGAGTGCGGCGTCGCCTCTCCGACGGAGGCGTTCGACCACCGCTTCTCGGTGCGGTACTACCTCATCGCCGTCCTTTTCGTGGTGTTCGACGTCGAGACGATCTTCCTTTTTCCCTGGGCGGTCATGTACCACAAGCTGAGGCTCTTCGGCCTCGTCGAGATGCTCGTCTTCCTCGTGATCCTCGTCGTCGGGTACGTCTACGCGTGGCGGAGGGGAGCGCTCTCGTGGGCCTGATCGAGAACGCGTTCCCGGACAACGTCCTCACGACCACCGTCGACGCCCTCATCGGGTGGGGCCGCAAGAACTCGCTCTGGCCGATGCAGTTCGGGCTCGCGTGCTGCGCGATCGAGATGATGGCGGTCGTCGACAGCCGCCACGACATGGCCCGGTTCGGCGCGGAGGTCTTCCGCGGCTCGCCGCGCCAGTGCGACCTCATGCTCGTCGCGGGCACCGTCACCGAGAAGATGGCGCCGATCATCAAACGCCTCTACGACCAGATGTCGGACCCGAAGTGGGTCATCGCGATGGGATCGTGCGCGACGTGCGGGGGCCCCTACCGGAGCTACGCGGTCACGCAGGGCGTGGACCGGATCATCCCGGTGGACGTCTACGTGCCCGGCTGCCCGCCGCGGCCCGAGGCGCTGCTCTACGGCCTCATGGAGCTGCAGAAGAAGATCCAGAAGATGCGCGTGATCCGGCGCGCTCCCGAGGAGCTCGCCGTTGGCTGAAGATCCCAAGGACGTTCCCGCCGCGCCTCCCGCCGGTGAGCCCGCCAAGGCGCCCGCCGGCGAATCCGCCAAGCCGGCCGCCGGCGAAGCCGCGAAGCCAGCCGCGGTGCCCGCGGCCGCGAAGCCCGCCGCGCCCCCGAAGGCGCCGATCCCGGCGCCCGTAGACGCGATGGCCGAGCCGCTCGTCGCGGCGCTCGCCGCCGCGGTGCCGGGCGCGGTCCTCGGCGCGAAGAAGATGGTGGGACAGACGACCGTGGAAATTGCACCGGCAAAGCTCGTCGAGGCCTGCCGGCACCTGAAGGACGCCGAGTCGTTTACTTTCCTCGTGGACTTGACAGCGATCGACTGGAAGGCGCGGGAGCCGCGCTTCGACGTCGTGTACTGGGTCCACTCCTTCGACCGCGGCAACGAGCGCGTCCGGCTCAAGGTCGGCGTCGCGGACGGCGCCGCGTGCCCGACCGTCAGCGGCGTCTGGGAAACGGCGAACTGGATGGAGCGCGAGGTCTTCGACCTCTTCGGAATCGCGTTCGACGGCCATCCCGACCTGCGGCGGATCCTCACGTGGGACGGGTTCCAGGGCCACCCGCTGAGGAAGGACTTCCCCGTCGAGGGCATCGACACGGGCGCCGCGATCTACCCGGACCGCTATCCGGAGGGCGGCGGCCCCGCGCCCGACGACAAGAACAGGAAGACAGTTTCGTGAGCGAGATCGTCGGAACCGCGGGCTCCGTCCCCGAATCGGCCGAGACGATGCTCGGGCTCCACGAGATGGAGCTGAACTTCGGCCCGCAGCACCCGTCGACGCACGGCGTCCTGCGCATCGTGCTCAAGGTGGACGGCGAGAAGATCGTCTCGGCGCGGCCGGACGTCGGATACCTCCACCGCGGCACGGAGAAGCTCTTCGAGACCGAGACGTACCCCATGATCATCCCGCACACGGACCGCATGGACTACGTCGCGGCCGCGACGAACAACCACGCGTACGTCCTCACGGTCGAGAAGCTCCTCGGCCTCGAGATCCCGAAGCGCGCCCAATACATCCGCGTCACGCTCGACGAGATGCAGCGCATCTCGTCGCACCTCCTCTGGCTCGCCACGGCCGCGATCGACCTCGGCGCGATCACGCCGTTCTTCTACACGTTCCGCGAGCGCGAGGTCATCCTCGACCTCTTCGAGGACTACTGCGGCGCGCGGCTCACGCTGAACTGCATGCGCGTCGGCGGCCTCCAGGAGGACCTGACGCCCGGCTGGCTCGACAAGCTCCGCGCGTTCACGGAGGACCTCGGCGGCAAGATCGACGAGTACGAGGACCTCCTGACGGAGAACCGCATCTGGAAGCAGCGGACGATCGGCGTCGGGATCCTGAACACGGAGCGCTGCATCGCCTGGGGCGTCACGGGCCCGCCGCTGCGCGCCGCCGGCCTCGCCTGGGACGTCCGTCGCGCGCTGCCTTACGAGTGCTACCCGGAGCTCGACTTCGAGATCCCGACGGGGAAGAACGCGGACACGTACGACCGCTACCTCGTGCGGGTCGCCGAGCTGCGCCAGAGCCGTCGGATCCTCCTGCAGTGCTGCGACTGGCTCTCCGCGAACCCGACGGGCGACATCCGCGGGAAGGTCCCGCGCGTCATCAAGCCGCCCGCGGGCGACGCGTACGCGAGCGTCGAGTCCCCGAAGGGCGAGCTCGGCTTCTACCTCGTCTCGAGCGGCGGCAACAGGCCGTACCGCCTGCGCGTCCGTCCCCCGAGCTTCATCAACCTGCAGGCGCTGCCGGAGATGGCCCGGGGCCACATGGTCTCTGACCTCGTCGCGATCATCGGCACGATCGACATCGTTCTCGGCGAGGTCGACCGCTAAATGGAAATCTCCGCGAACGTCCTGAACTACTTCCTGATCCCGGCCGCCAAGGCGGTGGTCGTCGTGATCCTCGTCGCGACGGCGGCGGGCGTCATGACGTACATCGAGCGCCGGCTTCTCGCGTTCCTCCAGGTGAGGAAGGGCCCGAACCGCGTCGGCCCGGAGGGCATCCTCCAGTTCGTGGCGGACGTCGTGAAGCTCCTCACGAAGGAGGACGTCGTGCCGGCGAAGGCCCAGCACTTCGTCCACTTCCTCGCGCCGGTCCTCGTGATGGTGCCCGGACTCGCGGTCTTCGCCGTGCTGCCGTGGGGCCCCGAGTTCACGGTCCGGCTCCCGCTCCTCGGCAAGATCACGACGGCGTGGTACGCGGCGGACCTGAACGTCTCGCTCCTCCTCGTCCTCGCGATCACGACGATCGGGATCTACGGCATCATCCTCGGGGGCTGGGCGTCGAACTCGAAGTACGCGCTCCTCGGGGGGCTCCGCTCGGCGGCGCAGCTCATCAGCTACGAGGTTCCGATGGGCTTCGCGATCGTGAGCGCGATTCTCATGGCACGCTCGCTCTCCCTCGTCGAGATCGTCGAGGCCCAGCGCGCCCACCACATGTGGTTCATCCTGCCGGGGCTCGTCTCGTTCTTCCTCTATTTCGTGTCCGGCGTCGCCGAGACGAACCGCATCCCGTTCGACCTCCCCGAGGCCGAGAGCGAGCTCGTCGCGGGCTTCCACACGGAATACTCGGGCTTCCGGTGGGCGATCTTCTTCCTGACCGAATACGCGAACATGATCACGATCTCGGCGATCGCGACGGCGCTCTTCTTCGGCGGGTGGCTCCGGCCGTTCCCGAGCGTTCCGGCGCTCGCGTTCCTCGACGTGATCCCGGGCGTGATCTGGTACGTCCTGAAGGTCGCGTGCTTCCTCTTCGTCTACATCTGGTTCCGCGGGACGTTCCCGCGCTACCGCTTCGACCAGCTCATGGCGCTCGGGTGGAAGACCCTGATCCCGATCTCCCTCGTGAACCTCGTTCTCGTCGCCCTCGCGGCGCTCGGCGGGTTCCGGGGACTCAGGATCCTCGGGACGATCCTCTGGATCGCCGCGATCGTCGCCGTCCTCGTCGTGACGCGGCTCAACGCGGGTCGGAAGCCGTCCGCGGCTCCGCCCGCCCCGGCGCCGGCCGGCGCCCGCACCGTGGAGGCCTGACGTGAGCTTCTGGGACGACGTCCTCCTCCTCGACATCTTCGCCGGGCTCAAGGTGACGGGAAAGCACCTGTTCCGAAAGGCCGACACCGTCGAGTATCCCGAGCAGGCCCGGGAACCGAGCGACCGCTTCCGCGGGATGTTCCGGCTCGACGAGGAGCGCTGCATCAAGTGCACGCTCTGCGCGATCGAGTGCCCGATCAACATCATCTTCATCGACTGGCACAACGAGAAGAACGAGCAAGGCAAGAACGAGAAGGTCCTGGACCGCTTCGACGTGGACCTCAAGCGCTGCATGTTCTGCGGCCTTTGCGAGGAAGCGTGCCCGACGAACCCGAAGTCGATCTGGCTGAGGACGAAGACGTACGAGCTCGGGACGTACGAACGCAACGAGGCGCTCTACCTCGACATCAGGAAGCTCACGAAGTGGGACGAGAACGTGAAGCCGTTCACGGTCGTCGAGCAGGGGGAGGAGCGGTGACGCCTCCGTTCTTCTTCTGGCTCCTCGCGCTCGTCGTGGTCGTCGGCGCCGTCGGCGTCGTCGCGATGCGCCAGCCGGTCCACTCGGCGCTCTTCCTCCTCCTCTCGTTCCTCGGAGTCGCGGCGCTGTTCATCACGCTGAGGGCCGAGTTCCTCGCCGCGGTGCAGATCCTCGTCTACGCGGGCGGGATCATGGTCCTCTTCCTCTTCACGATCATGCTCGTGAACATCCGCCGAACGGCCGGCGAGCCGTTCCTGCACCGGCAGGCGGGTGCGGCCCTTCTCGTCGGGTTTCTCCTCCTCGCGGTCGTCGGCGGGACGATCGTCGCGTCCTCGCGCACGAGCGGCCTCGTGGACGCCGGACGGCCGGCGGACCCCGCGAAGCTCTCGACGACGTCGATCACGCGGAGCGTGACGGAGACCGTCGAGGGCAAGAGGGTGACGCGGGACGTCACCGAAGACGTGTCCGGCAACAGCCAGGCGGTCGCGTGGGGGCTGTACCGCGACTACCTGCTGCCGTTCGAGGTCGCCTCCGTGTTCCTCCTCGTCGCGATGATCGGCGCGGTCGTCCTCGGCAAGCGGACGATGGAGCGCGTGGACTGATGATCTCGGTCACGCACTACGTCGCGCTCTCGTTCCTGCTCTTCGCCATCGGGGTTACGGGCGTCCTCATCCGCCGAAACCTCCTGACGGTCCTCATGTCGATCGAGCTCATCCTGAACGCGGCGAACCTGAACCTCATCGCGTTCTCGCGCCAGCTCGGCGACCTCAACGGCCAGCTCTTCACGGTGTTCGTGATCACGCTCGCGGCCGGCGAAGCCGCGATCGGCCTCGCGATCATCATCTCGCTGCACCGTCTCAAGAACTCCGTGAACCTCGACGACGTGTCGGAGATGAAGGGATGACGGCTGCCGCGATCCTGCCCTGGATCCCCGTGTTCCCGTTCATCGGGTTCCTCGTGAACGGGCTCCTTTACCTCGTTTCCCATTCGAAGCTGGGAGGCAAGGACGCGCCGAAGGGCCCGCACGGCGCGGGCCACGGGGACGCCGGGCACGCCGAGGCCCACGCGGCGCACGACGACGCCGGCCACGGGGACCACGGCGCACACCACGAGATCCCGTTCGCGGCGGCGCACGCCGTCATCGGCCCGGCGGCGACCATCCTCTCGTGCGTCGCGGCGTTCGCGGCGATCTTCGCCTGGTGGGGCGAGACGCACGGCCACGAGGCCGCCGTCGCGACGCTCTGGACGTGGATGCCGCTTGGCGCGAACCCGACCTGGTTCGGCGGCAAGGCGCTCGTCGTGGACGCCGCGTTCCGGCTCGACGCGCTGTCGGCGCTCATGCTCGCGTTCGTCACGTTCGTCGGATCGCTCATCCACGTGTACTCCGTCGGGTACATGGGCCACGACCCGGGTTTCGGCCGGTACTTCTCGTACCTGAACCTCTTCATGTTCGCGATGCTCACGCTCGTCCTCGGGGGGAGCCTCCCGATCCTGTTCGTGGGATGGGAGGGCGTCGGCCTCTGCTCGTACCTCCTGATCGGCTTCTACTGGAACAAGGACTGGGCGGCGGACGCCGGCAAGAAGGCGTTCGTCGTGAACCGCATCGGCGACTTCGGCTTCGTCCTCGGGATCTTCGGCTGCTTTGCGCTCTTCGGGACGACGGACTTCGGCGCGATGTTCTCGATGGCGGCGGCCGACCCGGCGAAATACGCCGCCGGCGGGCTCATGACGGCCGTCTGCCTCGCGCTCTTCATCGGCGCCACGGGCAAGAGCGCGCAGATCCCGCTCTACGTCTGGCTCCCGGACGCGATGGCCGGCCCGACGCCCGTCTCGGCGCTCATCCACGCGGCGACGATGGTCACGGCGGGCGTCTACATGGTCGCGCGCTGCAACGTCTTCTACCGGATCTCGCACGAGTGGGCGATGAAGACGCTCGGCGAGAATCCCTCCGTCTGGGGCCTCCTGACGCACGACGCGACGTTCGTCGTCGCCGTCATCGGCGGCGCGACCGCGCTTTTCGCCGCGACGATGGGCCTCGCGCAGACCGACATCAAGAAAGTCCTCGCCTACTCGACCGTCTCGCAGCTCGGGTACATGTTCCTCGGCTGCGGAGCGCTCGCGTTCTCGGCCGGCATGTTCCACGTCTTCACGCACGCCTTCTTCAAGGCGTGCCTCTTCCTCGGGTCGGGCTCCGTCATTCACGCCCTCGGCGGCGAGCAGGACATGACGAAGATGGGCGGGCTCCGCAAGCTGATCCCGCACACGTTCGTCACGATGTTCGTCGCGACGCTCGCGATTGCGGGCGTCCCGGGCCTCTCGGGCTTCTTCAGCAAGGACGCGATCCTCGCCGAGACGTGGGGCGCCGGCTACAGGGTTCTCTGGGCTCTCGGGGTTCTGACCGCCGGCCTCACGGCGTTCTACATGTTCCGTCTCATCAAGATGACGTTCTACGGGACGTTCCGCGGGACTCCCGAGCAGCTCCAGCACGTCCACGAGTCGCCCGCCTCGATGACGATCCCCCTCTATTTCCTCGCGGCGGGGGCTGCGGTGGTCGGCTGGTTCGGGGTTCCGAGTTTCATCCTCGGGAAAGAGAATTCCTTCGAAAGGTTCCTGGAACCGGTCATCACTCCGCTCGCGGCCGGCTGGCAGCCGCACCTGCACGAGATGGCCCACTCCACCGAGTACGGGTTGATGATCACCTCGGTCCTTGTTGCCTTCCTGGGAATCTTCCTCGCCGTCACGTTCTACTCCGGCGCGTACCCGTTCAGGATGCCGGAGAGAATCGCGACCTCCCTCGGCGGCTTCTACCGGCTCGTGCGCGACAAGTACCGCGTCGACGAGCTCTACGAGGCGGTCTTCGTGAACGGGCTCATCAAGAAGGGCGGGCGCCTCCTCTGGGAGGTCGACGCGCGCGTCCTCGACCTCATCCCGAACGGCTCGAGCGGCCTCACGATCGGCCTCTCGAGGATCTCGTCCTGGTTCGACCGCACGTTCGTGGACGGAGCGGTGAACGGGGTCGGGAGCGTCCTCGAGACGGCGTGGCGCGGCATGCGTCGCGTGCAGTCGGGCCGCACGCAGAACTACGCGCTGACCATGGCGGCCGGCGTTTTCGGATTCGTCTGCCTCTACCTCCTCCTGAGATGAAGAAGGGCGCCGCATGAACGGACTCCTCTCGCTGCTCATCTTCCTGCCGGTCGTGGGGACCCTCGCGGTCTTCCTCGTGCCGCGCGAGAAGACGGGTGTCATCCGCTGGGTCGCGACGCTCTTCACGGGCGCCGAGTTTCTCGTCTCCCTTCCGCTCTGGACGCACACGGGCTTCCGGACCTCGGGCGACTTCTTCTTCCGTGAGACGCACGACTGGATCCCGTCCCTCGGGTCGAAATACGCTCTCGGCGTCGACGGGATCGCGGCGCTCCTGATCCTCCTCACGACGCTCCTCTCCTTCATCTCGGTTTACTCCTCGTTCACCGCGATTGCGAAGCGCGAGAAGGAGTACTACGCGTTCCTGCTCCTTCTCGAGACGGGAATGGTCGGCGTCTTCTGCGCGCTCGACTTCTTCCTGTTCTACGTGTTCTGGGAGGTCATGCTCGTCCCGATGTACTTCCTGATCGGGATCTGGGGCGGGCCGCGCAAGCTCTACGCCGCGATCAAGTTCTTCCTCTACACGCTCGCGGGCTCCGTCGTCATGCTGCTCGCGATCATCGCCCTCTATTTCTTCAACACGTCGGGCTTCCTGTGGTGGAAGGGCCTCGGCAACGCGCCGTCGTTCGACATCGTCCATTTCCAGGCGATCGCGTCCCAGATCCCGCCGGATCTGCAGATCTGGCTGTTCTGGGCATTCTTCCTCGGATTCGCGATCAAGGTCCCGATGTTCCCGTTCCATACGTGGCTGCCGGACGCGCACGTCGAGGCCCCGACGGCCGGCTCCGTGATCCTCGCGGGCGTCCTCCTCAAGATGGGGACGTACGGGTTCCTCCGCTTCTCGCTCCCGATCTGCCCGGGGGCTTCGCGCACGTCCTGGGTGCAGCTTACGGTCGTCGTCCTCTCCATCATCGGCATCGTCTACGGTTCGATGGTCGCGATGGTCCAGAAGGACATGAAGAAGCTCGTCGCGTACTCCTCGGTCGCGCACCTCGGCTTCGTCATGCTCGGGCTCTTCGCGCTCAACAACGCCGGGATCCAGGGCGGGATCCTGCAGTCCATCAACCACGGGCTTTCGACGGGAGGGCTCTTCCTCCTCGTCGGGATCGTCTACGAGCGCACGCACACGCGCATGATCGCGGACTACGGCGGCCTCTCCGGCGTGATGCCCGTCTACGCGATGCTCTTCATGGTCGTCCTCCTCGCCTCGATCGGGCTTCCGCTCCTCAACGGGTTCGTCGGCGAGTTCACGATCCTGACGGGCGCGTTTCTCGCGAACTGGCGCTGGGCCGCGTGGGCGTGCCTCGGCGTCATCCTCGGCGCCGCGTACATGCTCTGGCTCTACCAGCGCGTGTTCTTCGGGGAGCTCACGAACGAGAAGAACAAGGGGCTCGAGGACGTCAACCTCCGCGAGATCCTGACGCTCGCGCCGCTCATCGTCCTCTGCTTCTGGATCGGCCTCTACCCGAAGCCGTTCTTCGAGATGACGGCGAAGTCGGCGGAGAAGATCGTCGTCGCCGTGAACCCGCCCCCGCCGTCGGAGTCTGCACCGCGGCTCGCGGCCGCAGTCCCCGTGGCGCCCGTGCCGGCCGCCGCCGCGGCCCAGGCCGACGGAGCGAAGTAAGCGATGCCGTTCGCCGCCGCCGACACGCTCCTCGTCCTGCCGGAGCTGTTCCTCACGGCAGCGGGGCTTGTCCTGCTGCTCGCGGCGACGGCGGGTGGCCGCGAGCACGAGCGGAAGATCGCGCTCGGCGCGATCGGCGCGCTCGTCGTGACGGGCTTGCTCCTCGTGGTCACGGTCTCGACCGCGAAGTCCCTTCCGCAGTCCGCCTTCGGCGGGATGTTCGTCCTCGACCGCTTCAGTCTCTTCTTCAAGGTCCTCATGCTCGCGGTGGCGATCGTGACGATCCTCTTCTCGCTGCGGTTCGTCGGCGCCTCGCCCTACCCGTCGGGCGAGTATTACGGCCTCATCCTCTTCGCGACGGTCGGGATGCTCTTCATGGCGTCCGGGACCCACCTCGCGTCCATCGTCGTCGCGCTCGAACTCATGGCGCTCTCGCAGTACGTCCTCGCGGGCTACTTCAAGCGGGAGACGAAGTCGCTCGAGGCCGCCGCGAAGTACTTCGTCCTCGGCGCGTTCTCGTCGGGCGTCCTCCTGTACGGTGTCTCCCTCGTCTACGGCGCGACGGGCACGCTGTCGCTCGCGGGGATCGCGAAAGCGCTCGGCGCCGCGCCGGCGACGCCGCTCCTCGTCGTCGGGATCATCCTCGTCGCTTCCGGCATGTTCTTCAAGATCGCGTCGGCGCCGTTCCACGTCTGGGCGCCGGACGTGTACGAGGGCGCCCCCACGCCGATCTCCGCGTTCTTCGCGGTGGGACCGAAGCTCGCGGCCTACTCGATCTTCGCGCGCATCTTCTTCGCGGGGTTCGGCCCGCGTGCGGGCGACTGGACCGCGATCATCGCGGCGTCGGCCGCGCTCACGATGGTCGTCGGAAACGTCGGCGCCCTGCAGCAGACGAACGTCAAGCGCCTGCTCGGGTACTCGTCGATCGGCCACGCGGGCTACGCGCTGCTCGGCCTGCTCGCGTACGGCGACGCGACCGGCTTCGGCCTCTGGTCGATCCTCGTCTATCTCCTCGCTTACGCGCTCATGAACCTCGGAGCGTTCGGACTCGTGATCCTCCTCGAGGCGAAGGGCTATGCCGGGGAGAGCGTCGACGACTTCAACGGCCTGTCGAAGAAGAACCCGTGGGCGGCCGCGGCGATGCTCGTCTTCCTGCTGTCGCTCGCGGGCATCCCGCCGACCGCGGGCTTCGTCGGCAAGTACATGCTCTTCTCGGCCGCGATGAAGGCGGGCTTCTTCTGGCTCAGCCTCCTCGCCGTCCTCATGTCGGCCGTGTCGCTCTTCTACTACTTCCGGATCGCGCGCGCGATGTACCTCGTGGACGGCGAGGGCGAGCTCCACTGGCGCGAGGAGCCTGCCGTGTCGACCGCGATTGCGATCTGCGCGGCCGGGACGCTCGCGATCGGGATCGTCCCGGGGCCGTTCGTCGCGTTCGTGAAGACCTGCCTGCTCCGGTGAGGCGGGCGCCGCTGGGATGAGCGACGCGCCCGGCTCCGGCGGCCCCGGCGGGCGGCGCTTCTTCGGCGACGTCCTGACGTTCGGATGGGTCCTGCCCGCGTCGATCGCGGCGGGCGCGGGTCTGGGCTGGGTCCTCGACAGATTCTTCGGCATCTTCCCGATCCTCACGGCCGCTCTCGGCGTCCTGGGGCTCGCGGCGGGGCTCCGACAGATCTACCGCGAGTCCGAGGTCCTCTCCGGGGACGGCAAGCGGCCCGGAAATGGCCCCGGCTGAGGTCTCTGCGACGGCGGACCGGCCCGGGCGGTTGTGGCTCCGGGCTGCCGTCGCGCTGGCCCTCCTCGCCGCCTCGCTGACCGCCGCGACGGGCCGATTCCGGCCCGCGCTCGCCTTGACTCTGGGGGCCGTCGTGGCTATCGTCTCGGCGCTCTGGCTGTCGGATCTCTTCGGTCGCCTCGCGGCGCCCGAGCGAAGTACGCCAGCCCGAATCGACTGGAAACTCGGGCTCAAGGCCGTTCTCCGGTACGCGCTGCTCGGGATCGCCCTGTGGGCGTCCGTTCAGGCGTTTCCGGCCGACGTTCCGTGGCTTCTCGGAGGTCTCTCGACGGTCGTCGCCGCGGCGGTGATCGACGGGATCCTCGCGGAGGCGCGCGAACGCCGGAAGGGGGCGGGCTCGGCCCGCTGAAGGCGGAAACGGCGACGTGCACCACGAACACTCGGTCTTCTTCGGGCTCTTCAACGCGCTGCTGACCCGAATGTTCGGGCCGGTCGACGGCGCGCCCGCGTGGTGGAAAAACGGCGTCGACGTCGGGAGTCTGCATCTCGCCGGCATCGCGCCGCGTGGCGAGCACGGCGAGCTCCTCGGCTGGATTCCGGACCACGTCGCGATGACGATCGTCGTATTCCTGTTCTGCGCCGTCTTCTTCTTCTGGGCTTCCCGGACCTTCCGCAAAGACGCGCCGGGACACGTGCAGAACGTCATCGAGGTCTTCGTCGAGTTCCTGCGCGGCGTCATCGCGGAGAACATCCCGCACGGGGAGCGCTACCTCCCGATCGTCGGGGCGTTCTTCTTCTTCATCTTCTTCAGCAACATCTGCGGCCTGTTCTGGTTCCTTCAGCCGCCGACGGCGAACTTGTCCGTGACGTTCGCCCTCTCGATCACGTGCTTCCTCTACTTCAACGCCGAGGGAGTCCGCGAGCACGGCCTCTTCGGCTACCTCAAGCACTTCATGGGCCCCGTGCTCGTGATGGCCCCGCTCATGTTCCTCATCGAGATGATCGGGAACTTCGCGCGGGCGCTCTCGCTCTCGATGCGTCTCTACGGGAACATCTACGGCGAGCACACCGCGAACGGCATCTTCACGGGCCTCGTGCCGATCGTCGTCCCGTGGCCCATGATGGCGCTCGGGATTTTCGGAGCGCTGCTGCAGGCCTACGTCTTCGCGCTCCTCACCGCGGTTTATCTGGGCGGCGCGACCGCCCACGAGCACTGATCCGATTTCTCACCTCGAAAGGAGTCTCGCCATGTTCAAGAAGATCACGTCCGCGGGCGCCCTCGTCGCGCTCGCTCTCGCTCTCCCGAACCTCGCCCTTGCCCAGGAGGGTGGCAAGGCGGCGGCGTCCGGCGGCGCCGGCTGGGGGCACCTCTCGGCGGCGATCGCGATCGGCCTCGCCGCCGCGTTCGGGGCCCTCGGCCAGGCCCGCACCGCCGTTTCGGCGTGTGACGGAATCGCGCGCAACCCCGGCGCGACCGGCCAGATCCGCGGCATGGCGTTCCTCGCCCTCGTCCTGATCGAGTCCCTCGTCATCTACGCGCTCGTCATCGCGTTCGTCATCAACGGCAAGTAAGTCCTTTCCGCCGAGGAAGTTCGCGGCCCCGGGCAACCGGGGCCGCCCCATTGGACGGACGCCGGAAGAGCCGACTGAAACCGGCGCGCGTATTGCTATACGAAAGGGGGTGCGCGCAATGGCATTTCTGACCCCCAGGAAACCGTCCTCTCCCGGAGCGTGGGATTTCAAGAACGGCGAGCTGCCGTTCGCGGACGCGCTCTACGGGGCCGCGCTGCGCCTCACGCGCAACCGGCAGGACGCCGAGGACCTGCTCCAGGAGACGTACCTGAAGGCGTTCTCCCACTACGAGGGCTTCACCGAAGGGACGAACCTCAAGGCGTGGCTCTTCCGCATCCTCAAGAACGCGTTCATCAACGGGTACCGCCACGCGAAGGCGGGACCGAAGGAGGTCGACTTCGGCGCCGGCGACGACGACGCTCTCGACGCCGCCGGGTCGCGGGCGCGGGCCGCCTCGAATCCCGGCCCGGAGGAGGAACTCGTCGCCTCGACGATGGACGGCCCGGTGGCCGAGGCCCTCGCGGCCCTGCCGGAGGACTTCCGCCTCGTCGTCGAGCTCGTCGACCTGCAGGACTTCTCCTACCGCGAGGTCGCCGACATCCTCGAAATCCCGCTCGGCACGGTCATGTCCCGGCTCTATCGGGGGCGCCGGCTCCTCGAGTCCGCTCTCCTCGAGTACGGCCGGCGACGGAACTACCTCGGAGAGGGAGAGCCGTCCCGGACGCGCCGGCCATCGCCGCCGGACAAGACCGTCCAGCTCTCGGAATATCGCAAGCGGCGCTAGCGTTGGACTCTGAAGGCGGAGGAACGCCTGACACGATGGATTGCCGCACGGCCAGCCTCCTCATCGAGGCCTACCACGACGACGAGCTCGAGCTCGTCGACGCGGCGCACCTCCTCGCGCACTTCGACGTGTGCCCCGAGTGCCGGGGGCGCTGCGACGAGGCGGGGCGCCTCCGCGACACGGTGCGCACCGGCCGGCCCGTCGACCGCTGCCCGGAGGAGCTCGCGCGGCGCCTCGCGCGCTGCGTCGAGCTGCCGGGGCGGCCGCGCCGCCGGAATCTCCGTCCGGTCGCCGTCGCGTTCGCCGGGGGGTGCGGTCTCCTCGTCGGCTGGGCCGCCGGCCGGTTCGTCCCCGCCGAAGTCGGTGTCCTCGGGCTCGCGAGTCCGCGCCGGACGTTCACGGCGGACGTCTTCTGCCTGCGCTGCGCGCTCCACGCGCTCCTGCCGGGCAGCGTGGCCGCGGACGGTCCGCACCGGCCCGTCATCCGGACCGCGGACGGCCGTTTCTGGGTCGTGAATCCGCGGAGCGCGGCGCGCTCGGAGTTCTCCGAGAAGGGCCCGGGTCCCCGCCACGTCGTCGTGACGGCCGCGCTGGACGAGCGCACCGGCGTCGCGGACGTGTCGGCGGTCTCGGATGCGCCCGGGTCCTCGGGCCCGCAGCCCGCCCCGCACTGAGCCGCACCGTCGCGCGAGATGTCTCTCAGGGAGTCGTCTTCGGCGGATCGAGCCGCTTCTCGAAGACGATGCGCTCGCGAGCCGCGGGACCGACCGGAAACGCCTCGAGGCCCGCGACGCGGAACCCGTACAGCCAGTACAGGCGGCACGCGGCCGGCGAGACCGCGTACGCGTGCGCGCGGAGGAGGAACCGGTCGCGCTGGCGGCAGGCCTCGATCCCGCGAAAGAGGAGCTCGCGCCCGATTCCGGTCCCGCGGCGCGTTCCGTCCACGGCGAGCCACGTGAACAGGGCCGCTTCGCCGTTGCCGCCGCCGGGCACGACGAGAAGCACGCCGACGACCCGCCCGTCCGCTTCGGCCGTCACGCACACGTCCCGGCGCGCGTCGAAGAGGACGCAGGTGGCCTCGGCCTCTCTCAGGAACGCGTCGTCCGAGAACGTATCGAACTCCTCCTGGAGGACGCGGGCGACGAGCGGAGCGAGCGCCGGCAGGTCCGGGGCCTCGCGCTCGCGGTAGAGCACCTCCCGCGCGAGCCCCGTCACATTCGCTCCGGGACCGGAACGCCGAGGACGCCGAGGACGTCCGCGAGGTGGTTCGAGACGATCTGGAGCGCGGCGCGGCGGGCGCGGCGACGCATCTCGTCCTTCTCCTGCGAGATCGGATGCGTGTGGTAGAGGTGGTGGAACGCGGCGGCGACCGCGAGCGCGTGGCGCACGAGGAGCGAGACTTCGAGCGTCTCGGCGACCTTCTCGAACGTGTCGAGCGTGCGCGAGCACGTCCTGACGACGTCCCAGAGGCCGTCGTCGAGCGTATCGAGCGGCAGAGCCTCGACGGCGGCGGCCTCGGAGGCGTCGAGCCGGCCGGCGAGTCCCGTCTCCTCGAGCTTGCGGAAGATGTTCGCGGCCCGCACGGCCGCGTACTGGAGGTACGGCCCCGTGTCGCCCTCGAAAGCGAGCGCCTCGTCGAAGTCGAACGCGATGACCTTGTTGCGCGAGAAGCGCGTCATGTAGACCCGCAGCGCGCCGACGGCGATGGACTCGGCGCGCCCGGGCTCCGGGCGCTCGCCCGCCGCGCGGGCCTCGATCTGGTCGCGCGCCTTCTCGACGAGTCGGTCGAGGAGGTCGTCCGCCTTCACGCCGAGACCCTTGCGGCCCGACATCTCGACGAACGGCTTCGCGCGGTCCTCGTCCGTGAGGTCGACGCCGAGCGCCTCGGCGGAGGCGGGCGTGAGGGCGACCATCTCGTACGCAAAGTGCACCGAGCGGTCGGCGGCCTCCGGAAAGCCGGCTTTCCGGACGGCCTCCTTGACGACCTTCTGCGGGTACGACTGTCTCACGTCGATCACGTTGATGACGCCCGTGCCCCCGCCGAAGCGGCCGCGGGCCGACGGATCCGCGCCGTCGGCGTCGTGACGCGTCCGGTAGAGCGGCGAGACGCCATCCGAGGCGTGGAACTCCGGGCTTCCGTCGACGTCGACGTAGGGCACGGCCTCGTATTCGAAGTCGATCCCGAGGACGCCGAGCTTCCAGAGCTGGTAGGCGACGTCCTTGCCCGTGTACGTGACGGTCCCGTTCGAGCGGACGAGGACCTTGTCCGCGTCCTCCATGCCCTCGAACTCGGCCGCGCCCTCGAGCGGCATGACCCAGCAGCCCGCGTTCTTGCCCTCGGACTCGAGGCGAGCCGCGCCCGCGGCCTTCAGGCGCTCGAAGGCGGCGACCCAGAACTTCCGCGCGAGAATGTCGCTCTCGCGCGGGAGGAGGTCGTAGTCGACGCCGATCCGCTCCATCGTGAGGAGGTGGCAGCGCACGACGGCCTCGGCGAGACGGACCGCGACCGCGGCCGTCGCCTTCGCGTCCTCCGTCTGGTCGTGGCCCGTCGCGGCGCCCTCGATCGCGTGGAGCGTGTCGCGGCGGGCCGTCTCGAGGTCCGGATCGGCCGCATAGCTCTTCCCGACGAGCGCGTAGAGGTCCCACGCGAGGTCGCCGAGGCGGCGGCCCGGGACGCCGGGCGCGTCGAGCGGAAACGCGTCCAGGATCTCGCGGATCTGCTCGCCGAGAACGGCGGCCTTCTTCGGGTCGACGAGCGAATCGGGATGCTCGAGCGCGACGACAACGTCCGCGACCTGCACGCCCGTGTCGTCGAGGTAGTTCTGGACCTCGACCCGCCTCCCGAGGCGGCGGAACGTCCTCACGAGGACGTCTCCGAGGACGGCGTTCCTGAGGTGCCCGATGTGCGCCGCCTTGTTCGGGTTGATGTTCGTGTGCTCGACGATGAGCTTGCCGGCGTCTTCACGTCCCGCCGGAGCCGCCGCTCCGTGCTCGAACGTGTGTGGGTCCGCGAGCATCGCCCGGAGGACCTTCGGGCGGTCGACGAAGAAGTTCAGGTAACCGCCGCCCTCGACGCTGCGCCTGACGACGATTTCGGGCAGGACGAGCGCCGGCGCGAGCTCCTCGGCGATCTTCCGCGGCGGGCGCTTGAGGACCTTCGCGAGCTCGAACGCGACGGGGCACGCGAGGTCGCCCAGCTCGACCTTCGGGGGCGTCTCGAGGACGAGCCGCGGGGGCTCCACCCCGAACGTCTTCAGGCAGGCGTCGACGATGGCGCGCTCGAGCGCGCTCTTGAGGCCGATCAGCATGGCGGCGGGGATTCTCGCACGTCGTAAGATCGCGGACGTGAGCGGCGCCGTGACGCGTGGGGTGTTCGTGCGCGTCGAGCCGGAGCGGGCGTTCGAGGCGTTCGTGAGGGTCTCCGAGGTCCTTGCCTGGCTTGCGGACGGCGCCGTGATCGGGGCCCGTCCCGGGGGCAACTGGGCGCTCGGCTGGTATGCGGACCCGGATTCGGACGATGGCTACAGCTCGATCGGCCAGATCGGGACCTTCGAGCCGGGGCGCACGCTCGTCGTCGAGAACCTCGTCTTCTCGAGCCCGGAGGGGACGTCCTTCGGCCCGATGCGTCTCGCCATCACGTTCGAGGCCGTCGAGGAAGGCACGGACGTGACCGTCGTGCAGGACGGGATCGAGGACGGGCCGGTCTGGGATTCCTACCGCGACCAGCTCGGGCCCGGCTGGGAGAGGATGCTCTCCGACCTCAAGGTCTGGCTCGAGGACGGCCGGAAGCTGCCGGGCCGCTGAGCGCGGCGCTCAGGCCGCACGCGGCACGACGCGAAAACGCGTCTCGCCGGGGTACTTCTTCAGGCCCTCGCGTTTCCACCGCTCCGCCTCCGCCTTGTCGCCGAGGATCGACAGAGTCCGGAACGCGGCGAGATAGGCGTCGACGCCGGACGAAGCCGCCACCATCTCCTCGATCGTTTTCCTCGCGTCGGCCTCCCGGTTCTGCGAGGCGTACAGGATGACGAGCGAGGTCCACGCCGCGAGCGTCGTCGGATAGGAGCGGATCTCCGTCCGGAACTCCGTCTCGGCGTCGGCGGGTCGATTCATGCGCGCGAGGACGTCGCCGCGCAGGAGGTGAAGGCCGGGCAGCGGAGCGGCGTGGTCGGCGCCCTTCTGCACGCGCGCAGCCGCCTCGAGGGCGCCCGGCAGGTCCCCGCGGCGGGCCGCGACCCCGGCGAGGACGAGGAGGCCGCGGTCCCGGTTCCGCTCCGTCTTCAGGCACGCGCGGGCCGCTTCCTCGGCCGCCTTCAGGTCCCCGAGGGCGAGGCACGCGCGCGCGAGGATCTCGTCGGCCGCCGGATCGCCCATGGACCGCGCGAGCTCGGCGTGCTTATGGGCCTCCTCGGCCTTGCCCATCTCCAGCGCGTGGTTCGCGAACGAGACGATGTATTGCGTCGAGCCCGGGGGAGACAGCTCGATCGTCTTGCGGAGCGACGCCAGGGCCTCGTCGGTCCTCCCGAGTCTCGCGAGCGCCTGCGACTGCAGCTCCCAGATGTCGAGCATGCGCGGGTTCTCCGCGAGGAGCGAGCGCGTGATCGCGACGGTCTTCGCCGGGTCTCCCTCGACGAGCTCACGGAGCGCCTCCTTCATGAGGCCGACGGTCGCGATGTGGTCCTTCGGGTCGTCGAGAGGGTCCGTTCCCCGCCGCCGCGCCCGAGGAGAGGTAGCCGAGCGACGCGAGCTTCTTCGCGGCTTCGCGGTCGACGGTGGCGGGCGCCGCGAAGGACGCCCGGAGCGCCTCCATCCCGATCCGCAGCTTGCGGAACGGCTCGGGCCGTCCCGGGGCGAGGTTCGCCTTCTCCGCTGGGTCGGAAGCGAGGTCGAAGAGCTCGGGGCGCGGCGCCTCGATGTAATGCCAGCGCCCGTCCAGCAGGCTGCGCAGCTCGCTCCAGCCGAAGTGGGTCCGCGCGAAGTACGATTCGGCGTAGATCCGGCGGGGAGGGCGGCCGGGGGCGTCGGCGGTCGCGATGAGCGACTCCGTTCCGGGGGGCGGCGTGAATCCGTCGAGACCGGTCGCCCGTCCGACCGTCGTGAAGACGTCGGTCAGCTGGACGGGCTCGGCGACGCTGCGCGGCGCCGGCGCGCTCCCTTTCGGGAGCTTCACGAGGAGCGGAACCTGGAGGACCTCGCGGTACAGGAAGACGCCGTGCTCGCTCTCGCCGTGGTCGCCGAGGCCCTCCCCGTGGTCGGAGAAGAGGATGACGAGCGCGCGGTCGTACAGCCCTTTCGCCTTCAGGAAGGCGAGGAAGCGCCCGACGACCGCGTCGGCCGCCGCGATCTCGCCGTCGTAGGGATTCGCGTAGAGGCGCTTGAACGGTTCCGGCGGCTCGTACGGGGCGTGCGGCTCGTAGAGGTGGAGGAACGCGAAGATCGGGCGCGACTGCGTTCCGATCCACCGCTCGAGCGAGGCCTCGGCCTCGGCGCCGGGACGCTGGACGCGGCTCAGCGCCTGGAACGGCCGCGTCGCGACGACGTCGTCGTCCCAGAAGTCGAAGCCGCGGCCGACCCCGGTCGTGCCGGCGAGGACGAGGCTCGTCACGGCGCCGCCCGTCGCGTAGCCGTCCTTCGAGAGGAGGCCGGCGAGGGTCGGCACGTCCTTCTTCAGGGCGTAGCCGAGGTTGTCGTGGACGCCGTTCCGGTCGGGAAGGAGGCCCGTGAAGACCGTCGCATGCGAGGGGAGCGTCAGCGGCACGTGCGACCACGCGCTCTCGAAGAGGATCGCGTCGTCGCGGAAGGCCGAGAGCGCGGGCGTCTTCACGCCGCCGTAGCCGTAGAACGGGAGGTGGTCGGACCTGAGGGTGTCGATCGAGATCAGGACGACGGGCGCCTTCGGGAAGACGCGCGACGGTGGGCGCGATCGCCCGCAGCCCGCGGCCGCGAGCCCGAGGGCCGCGAAGAGCCCTGCGCGGGCTCCGATCGGTGAACGCACGCGGCCAGTCTAGCGCCCGGAAAACAAAAGGGCCCCGGCGAGGCCGGGGCCCTTTCGACGAGAGAGAGAAAGGCGCTAGAAGCGGAGGCCTACGGACATCGTGAAGTAACGCGGCGTCTGGAAGCCCGTGGACGCCGTCGGAGTTCCGAAGAGCGAGCCCTTCTGGTAGTTCGCTCCCATCGTCTTGCAGGAAGCCAGCGCCGTGCCCTGCGGGCATTCGAGGGGAGCCGCCGTCGTGAACGGATTGAACGCGACGAGGTTCGACGTGTTGAAGTTCGTGTTCACGGTCTGGTTGACCGAGATGATGTGCTGCGCGTTGAGCAGGTTGAAAATCTGCGGCTGGACGAAGATCTCGAGGCCGCCGACGATCCGGTGCGAGTAGGAGAGCTGGAGGTCCGTCCGGTAGACGGTCTCCGTCCGGTACGCGTCGCGACCCGTGAAGTAGTAGGTCTCGGACGCGGGAGGCGTCTTGTAGCCGGGGTTCGTCACGTACGACCCCGTGCGGATCGTGCCGGCGGCGCCGTACGGCGTGCCGGTGTCGAAGCTCTGGACGAGACCGACGTTCAGGTTGCCGAAGCTCGGCGGCACGGGGACGTCGTACTGGCCGTACACGCGCACGCGATGACGCTGGTCCTGGCTCAGGTCGCCGACGGGCGAGTTCCAGGAGCGCTGGAGGTACTCGGGATAGACGTGCAGGCCGCCGCGGATGGGGCCGGAGCCGCTCGTCTCGCCGATGAGGTCGCCGATGAGGTGAGACCACGTCCAGTTCGCGCCGACGTTGAGGCGGTTGCCGAGACGGTACGTGAGCTGCGTGTGGAGGCCCGTGTACTCGCGCCGGTAGTCGCTCGAGTTCACGATGAGGCCGAGGTCCTGGACGGCGCCGAACGGGCTCACGACCGTGCCCGTCGACAGGTCCTTCTTGAGGTCGTAGTAGTCCTTGTATTCGCGGCGGACGAAGTCGGTCCGGAAGCTGCCGCGCGAGCCGGCGAAGTTGCCCGCGATGCCGAAGACGTATTCGTTCGCGTTCGGGGAGGAGAGCCCGTTCTGGATCTGGACGTTCACGCCGCCGATCGACGGCGCGCCGCCCTGCGGGATCGTGCAGTTCGCGGAAAGCGGGTCCGGGAGGCAGCCGCCGGCCTGGAACCAGTCGAAGAGCTGTGCGAGCGCCTGCTGCGACGTGAGATACGGCCCCGAGCCCGTGTTGATGGGCGCGCCGTCGTAATACCAGTAGAAGTCGGCCGGCGCGCCGGCGAGCGTCGCGCCGCTGCCCGCCTGCGTCTCCTGCAGGGCCGCGACGTACTTCGCGTAGCTCGCCGTGACGCGCAGGGCGCCGTTGCCCTTGACGTCGTACGTCGCGGCGAGGCGCGGGCTGAACTTCGAGTCCTTGGACGTGACGTTGCCCGCCGCGTCCGTGGCGTCGTTCTTGTCCCAGCGGACGCCGACGTTGAACGAGATGCGGTCGTTCAGGCGCCACGCGTCGTTGATGAACGCCGACTGGGTCCGGATGTCGCTGCCCTGCGACTTCTGGAGGACCGGCCAGTAGTCGATCTCGGTGATGCCGGGCTCGAAGACGGGATACACGTTCTGGCCCTGGAAGACGGACCGGCCGGATCCGAACGTGTAGACGACAAAATTGCTGCCCGACTGGTAGTTGTTCGACTCGCGCTGGCCGCCGAAGTTGTCGTACCCGACGAGGATGGTGTGCGAGCCGAGGCTCGGTGTGGACAGGAAGTACGTGCCCTTGATGAAGTATTCGTTGTTGTCGCGCTTCTCGGGTCCGCACACGCCGCAGAAAATCGGCGCGTTGTACGAGATGCCGAGCCCGAGGTCACGGATGACCGTGCCGTTGACGTTGTCCCGGAACCGGCCGCCGGAGTTCTCGAACGTGAACTTGCGGCGCGAGTACGAGCCCTCGAGGAACAGGCTGCTCGAGAGGACGCCGTTGTAGTTGAAGACGAGGAGCTCCTGCGGGAGCTGCCGGTCGTAGTTGCTCGCGAGGTCCGCGACGGGGATCTGGGCGCCGAAGTTGTAATTGATCTGCTCGTTCTTGATGCCCGTGTAGTCGCCCGTGAGCGTGTGGTTCGGGAACGGGGAGAACGTCAGCTTGCCCTCGTACCGCGTCTCCTTCGTCCCGCCCGTGTACGGGATGTTCGTGAAGCGGGTGAGGGACGTGATCGAGTCGCTCGTGTCGAAGTACCGGCCGGAGCCGAAGAACCAGAGCATGTCCTTCAGGATCGGGCCGCCGAGCGTCGCCTCGTACGTCGGGACGACCGAGTTCGTGAACGTCCCTTCCTGCGGGTTCACGCCCGTGGCCGTGCGGTAGCCGGACGTCGAATTCCAGGCGTCGTTCGAGAGCGTCGTCCGGAACGAGCCGGAGAACGTGTTGCCGCCGGACTTCGTGATCGCGTTGACGACGCCGCCCGTGAAGCGGCCGTACTCGGCCGAGACGGTGGACGTCGTCGTCGTCGTCTCCTGGAGGGCGTCCTCGATGTAGAGGTTGTTCAGCGTGGAGCGGACGTTGTCCGTGACCGTGACGCCGTTCACCGTGTACAGGTTCTCGGTGGACTGCGCGCCCGAGATCGAGATCCCGTTCGGCCCGTTCTGGTTCACGCCGGGCGACAGGATGACGGCCGACGTGACCGTCCGGCCCGTCGGGAGCTTCCCGAGCGTCTCGGCCGTGTACGTCGTGGCCTGCGCCGGCGACTGCGAGATCGCGTCGCTCTGGGCCGTGACCGTCGTCGTCGCGGCGACCGCCATCGCGAGGTTCGCGTCGAGCGTCACCTGCTGCGAGGCGCCGAGGACCTTCGACAGGGTCTGCGTCTTGAAGCCCTGAATCGCGAACGTGACCTGGTAGAGCCCGGGGGGCAGGTTCGCGATCACGTAGTCGCCGTTCGCGCCCGTGACCGACGTACGCGTCCCCTGAAGGCTCGGGGACTTCACCGTGACCGTGACGCCCGGGAGGTCGAGGGCGTCGTTGTGCACGCGGCCCGTGAGCGTCGCCGTCGGCAGGCCCTGCGCGAGGACGACGGGGGCGACGAGAAGGCCCACGAGCAGCACGAGCCCGAGAAGGGCGACGTAACGCGGCGGCCGGTGTGCGGTTCGAGAAGACGTGGAAGAGCGCACTTGGGTTCCTCCTTCGGGTTGAGCCCGGTCGGTGCCGGGAAAATGAAAAAGACGCGGAGTGCCGTCCTCGAGGGGCGAACTCCGTGGGATCGATGACGAAACCGTTTTCCAGGCGATCCTATGGGAACTCGAGCTCCACGGCATTTGATGCGTCTGCATCAATTGGGCGAATGTCGTCGTCTCCATTCATCTTTTTGAATGACCGCGCCCGGCACGGCCGGGGCGTGCTCGAGCGATGAAGCTCCTTCTTCCTTGTCAGGAATTGCTCTTTGCGGTATTCCCCTCATCAATATGAAAATCGCCGTTCGCTTCGCGTCCCTTCTCCTCGCGGTGTCGATGCTCCCAGCCTTCGGCGCCGGCCTCGAGCGGTACAAGGACTGGAAGAACTCCCCGGAATTCACCTTCCTCGCGACCGACGCCGAGCAGAAGGAATGGAAGAAGGTCACGTCGGACGACGAGGCCGACAAGTTCGTCCAGCTCTTCTGGGCCAAGCGCGACCCCGACCTCAAGACGCCCGTCAACGAGTTCAAGATCGGGTTCGACCAGCGCGTCAAGGAGGCCGACCAGCTCTTCGGGATGCCGCGCATGCGCGGCGCCCTGACCGAGCGCGGGAAGGCTTACCTGCTGATCGGCGCCCCGAAGAGCCTCCATCGGGAGGCCGGGACGAAGCCCCAGCCGCTGTCGGCGCCGGGCGCGGCGAACATCCCGCCGCCGAACGATCCCGGCACGTCGATCGGCGAGTCGATCGTGACGATGTTCTGGGACGCGGAGCACCTTCCGGAGTGGGGGAAGGTGAAGTCGCTGACGGCGCAGTTCATCGTCGAGCAGTCGAGCGACTTCTCGGTCGGCGGCGAGGTCAAGCGTCTCGAGACGAACGCGCGCACGGCGCTCCTCAGGAATCCGAATCTCAAGGAAGCGCCGCACTACCGGACGGCCGCCGAGCTCGAGGCCGAGCGGCAGGCCGCGCTCGCCGCCGAGGCCGAAGCCCGCAAGGGTCCGGCCCTCACGGCCGGCATCCGGACCTCGCTCGAGGGACTCTCGGAAAACACGGCGCTCCTCGCTGTGGTCCCGCTCGCGGGAGGGGAGACGGACGACACGCGCCTCCAGGCGCAGGTGTTCCTCCCGGCGTCGGTGGGCGTGCCGCCGGCGGAGAGCCGCCTCGCGTTCCTCGTGCGCGACAAGGACGGCAAGGACGCCGCGCGCTTCGAGGAGGCGACGGCTTTCGAGCCGGCGGCCGGCGGCCGCTACGCGAGCCGTTGGTTCTCCGTGCCGCCGGGCGACTACACGATCGCCTCGGGCGTCTTCGATACGGCCGGCAAGCTCCTCGCCGGGGCGAAGAAGGCCGTGACCGTCCCCCCCGCGCCGGCGGACTTCGCGATCTCGCCGCTCGTGATCGCGGCGGCGTTCTTCCCGGTCCCGAACCCGCGTCCCGAGGACGCGTTTACGTTCGCGGGTCACCGCTTCGTCTCGAAGGACGGGCACCTCGACCCGACGGACGGCCTGTCGTTCGTCTTCCGCGTCTACAACCCGGCCGTCGACCCGGTCGCGAAGACCGTGAGCCTCTCGCGCACCGTGAAGCTCCGCCCGAAGGGCGCCGCGTGGATGGACCTGCCGCAGCCGCAGGACCCGCCGATCCCCGCCCCGGAGCGCAAGGACGGCGACGCGAAGGGAATGCTCACGGTCGACGTCTCGGCCGCCGTGATCGAGACGCGGCTCGGCGAGTACCTCAAGAAGCCCGGTGAGTACGAGATCAAGGTGACCGTGACGGACAACGTCTCGAAGAAGAAGGCCGAGTCGTCGGGCACCTTCGTCGTGACGGGGACGCTCCCGCCGAAGAAGTAGCCGGCCTCAGAACCGCGGGTCCGACGGGAAGCGGCGCTTCGCCTCACGTCGCATCTCCGTCTCGCCCTTCGGGTCCTCCGTCACGCGGGACGTCTTCATCGCGAGGAGGAACGCCTCCGGCGTCGGCTGGTGCACGACGAGCGCGATGAGCGTCCGGCGCGCGTCCTCCCGCCGGCCCGCCGACGCGTAGAGCGCGGCGAGAGAGACGCGGGCGTCCGTGCGGTCCGGGTAGAGGCGGATCTCCTCGAGGAACTCCTTCTCCGCTTCCGGCGCCCGGCCCTGCCGCGCGAGCACGTCGCCGCGGAGCATGTGGAGACCGGACTGGACGAGCTTGTCGTCCGCGGAAAGGGCCGCTGCCTCGTCCGACCACTTCTGCGCCGCCGCGAGGTCGTTCCGCATGACGGCGAGATGGCCGAGGACGAGCGCCCCGCGCACCTTCGTCTTCCCCGAGCCCTTCTCGTACGCGGCGCGGGCCGCGGGCTCGGCGGCGGCGAGATCGCCCTTCCCGAGATATCCGCGGGCGGCGATGTCCTCGGCGTCGGGGTCGGAGAGCGCGCGGAGCGCGTCCGCGTGCTTCAGCGCCTCGTCCCACTTTCCGAGCTGGAGGCACATGTTCGCGACCTCGCGGAGGTACGGCGTGCGCGCGGCCTCCGGCGCGAGGTCGACGGTCTTCTTGAGCGCCGCGAGCGCCTCCTCGGGCTTCCCGAGCCGGATGAGGGCCTTGGAGTCCATGTCCCAGACGTCCAGCATCCGCGGGTTCTGCGCGAGGAGCTTCTGGAAGACCGCGTGGGCCTTCGCGGCGTTCCCCGCCGTGAACTCTCCGAGGCCCATCCGCAGCTCCTCGAACGTGCGGATCCGGTCCTTCGGGTCGTCGAGGGATCCCGCGTTCGCGCTCGACGGACCCGCGCTCAGGTAGCCGAGCGACGCGAGCTTCTTCCGCGCCTCGGGGTCGAGATCGGCGGCCGACTCGTACGCCGGCTTGCGCTTCTCCATCTCGACGAGCATCGAGCGCAGCGCGTCGGGCTTTTCGGAGTAGAGGTTCGACGTCTCTCCCGGATCTGCGGGCACGTCGTAGATCTCCGGCCTCGGAGCGTCGATGTAGTGCCAGCGCCCGTCGAAGAGGGACGAGAGCTCGCTCCAGCCGAAGTGGATCCTCGGGAAGAACGTCTCGGAGAGGATGCGGCGCGGCGGACCGCCGGGCGGGTCGAGCAGCGACCGCGCGCCTTCGGGGCGGACGAAGCCCCGGACGCCGGCCCCCTCCGCGATCGTCGTGAAGACGTCCGACAGGGCGGCCGGGTCGGAGACGGTCTCTCCCGCCCGCCGGCCGCCGGGGAGCTTCACGAAGAGCGGCACCTGGAGGGACTCGCGGTAGAGGAACATGCCGTGCTCGGACTCGCCGTGGTCGCCGAGACCCTCGCCGTGGTCCGAGAGGAAGACGACGACGGCCCTGTCGTACAGGCCGCGCGCCTTGAGGAATGCGAGGAACTTCCCGACGATCGCGTCGGCCTCCGCGATCTCGCCGTCGTAGGGCCGCGCCGCGTACCGCGTCTTGAACGGCTCGGGCGGCTCGTACGGCGTGTGGGGCTCGTAGAGGTGGAGGAATGCGAAGAACCTGCCCGCCGTCGGGCGGGCCGCGAGCCAGGTCTCGAGGCGGGCCTCGGTGTCCGGCCCCGCGCGCTGGACGCGGCCCAGGGCCAGCTGGCCCTCGGCGGCGTCGACGGCGTCGTCGTAGAAGTCGAACCCGCGCGAGATCCCGCTCGCGGCTCCCTTCAGGACGAAGCACGAGACGGCCGCGCCGGTCTCGTACCCGGCCTTCTTGAGGAGCTCGGCGAGCGTCGGGACGTCCGCCTTGAGGCGGTAGCCGAGGTTGTCGTGGATGCCGGTCGCGGACGGCTCGCGGCCCGTGAAGATCGACGCGTGTGACGGCAGCGTGAGCGGGACGTGCGAGAAGGCGCGCGCGAAGAGGATCGAATCCTTCCTCAGCGCGTCGAGGGCGGGCGTCTCGACGCCCGTGTAGCCGTACGCCGGGAGGTGATCCGAACGCAGCGTGTCGACGCTCACGATGAGGACGGGGGCGCCGGGGAAGGTCTCGGCCTTCGGTCCTCGCCGGCAGCCGGCGGCTCCGAAGCTGAAGACGAGGGCGACGGCGCAGGCGGCGGCGCCGGGACGGCCGGTTCGCACCGGCCGAGGGTACCAGCCGGCAGAAAAAAAAGGAGCCGGGCCGAAGCCCGGCTCCCGAAGAGAAAATGGGGTGAGGTTAGAAGCGGACACCGCCCGTGATGAGGAACGTGCGGGGCTGCTGCCAGCCGGCCACGGTCGTGACCTTCCCGAAGCTCGGGCCGTAGTCCCAGTTCGCGCCGCTCTTCGCCGGGCCCTGGACGGGCGTCGTCGTGAACGGGTTGAATGCCGCGAAGTTCGCCGAGCTCGTCACCGCCGTCTGGACCGTCGTGTTGACCGCGATTGCGCCCTGGGCGTTGAAAGCATTCAGGACCTGCGGCTGGATGAAGAGCTCGACGGTGTCGAAGAACCGCTTCGTCCACGTGACCGAGAGGTCCGTGCGCTTGATGTCGTCCGTCCGGAACGCGTCGCGCGCCGTGTAGTAGTACGTCGACGTCGCGGGCCGCTGCTGGTACCCGGGGTTCGTGACGTACGTGGACGAGCGGACCGTGCCGACGGCGCCGTACGGGGCGCCCGTGTCGTAGGCCTGGATGAGGCCGATGTTGAAGTTGCCCATCGGCTTCGGGATGAACGGGAGGTCGGCCGACGCGATGAGGCGGATCCGGTGGCGCTGGTCGGAGGCCATGGACCCATACGGGGCGTTCCAGCTCATCTGCTTGTATTCCGGATACGACTCGGTCAAGTTCGTGACCGCGCCGGAGTTTCCGGCCTCGGCGTCGAAGCTGCCGAGCGTGTGCGACCACTGCCAGTTGCCGCCGACGGTGAGCCAGTTCCAGCGGTACTGGAACTGCGTCTGGAGGCCCGTGTAATTGCGCTCGACGCTGTTCGTGTTCCCGATCAGGCCGAAGTCGAGCTTGTTGCCAGTCTCCGTCGTCACGAAGCCCGTCGACGTGTTGATGACCTGGTTGTAGAAGTCGTGGAACTCCCGGCGGACGAAGTCCGCGCGGTACGAGAACCGCGACCCGATGTTACCCGTGAGGCCGACCGTGTATTCGCTCGCGTACGGCGACTTGATCGTCCCGTCGATCGACCGGTTCAGGCCGGGGATGCTGGCGCCGCCGAGAGGGAGCGTGCACGTCGCGAGGTCGGGGCAGTTATGGGCGTAGAACCAGTCGAAGACCTGCTGGATCGCCGCCGCGGCCGCGACCGGGGGCTGCGTGCCCGCCGGGACGCCCACGTTGATGGGCAGCGCTCCGGAAGCCGCCGTGTAGTACCAGTAGAGGACGCCGGGCTGGCCGCCGGCCGACGTGCTGTCCTGGATCGAGTCCTGCAGGCCGCCGACGTAGTGCGCGTAGCTCGCGCCCACGCGGACGGTGCCCTTGCCCGTGACGTCCCAGTTCGCCGCGAGGCGCGGGCTCCAGGCCGAGTCGTTCGCCGTCTTCGCGCCGACGCTGTTTCTCGCGTCGTTCTTGTCGTACCTCACGCCGAGGTTCAGCGACAGGCGGTCGCTCAGGCGCCACTGGTCGTTCAGGAAGACGGAATTCGTCTTCGTGTCCGTGCCCTGCGTGAGCTGGGCGATCGGCGTGTAGTAGATGTAGTTCGAGCCGTCGTTGTTGATGACGGGGTAGATCGTGCCGTTGTAGTTGATCGTGCTCGTGTGGAAGATGCGGTAGCTGCTGCCGGACTGGTAGTTGTTCGACGTCCGGATGCCCTTGTACGTGTCGTAGCCGAGGACGATGTTGTGCGAGCCGAGCGCGCCCGTCGAGAGGAAGTACGTGCCCTTGACGAGGATGTCCTCGTTGTCGCGTTTCTCGGGGCCGCACCCGCCGCAGAACGTCGGCGAGTTCCAGCGCGCGTTGCCGCGCGAGCGGTCGCGCATGAGCGTGCCGTTGATGATGTCCGTGAACGTGGAACCCGAGTTCTCGAACGTGAAGTGGCGGTTCGAGTAGTTGCCCTCGAGGAAGAAGTTCGACGTCAGGACGCCGTTGTAGGCGACCGAGAGCGTGTCCTGCGGGAGCTGGCGCTGCACGAAGCTCGCCGTGTCGAGGACGGTCCCGAAGACGTTGTTCCCTTCCTTGGCCGTGATGCTCAGGTACGAGCCCGTGAGCGTGTGGTTCGGGACGGGGGTGAGCGTGAGCTTGCCCGAGTAGCGCTGCTCGTCGAAGGAGTTCGTATACGGGATGCCCGCGTAGCCGCCGACGGGCGTCTGGCCGTTCACCTTCGCGTCCGCGAACGTCGTCGCGGCCGTCCCCGTCTTCGCGCTGCGGAACGAGCCGAAGAACCAGACGTGGTCCTTCCAGAACGGCCCGCCGAGCGTCGCCTCGTACCGCTCGTTCAGGTCCTGGACTCGGTTTTCCCGCTGAGGCGACACGGCGGTCCACGCGTCGTTGACGAGCGTTGTCCGGAACGAGCCCGAGAACGAGTTGCCCCCGGACTTCGTCACCGTGTTGATGACGCCGCCCTGGAAGCGGCCGTACTCGGCCGAGATCCCGTTGACGTTCGTCGTCGTCTCCTGGATCGCGTCCTCGACGAACAGGTTGTTCGGCGTCGCGCGGATGTTGTCCGTGATGATGGCGCCGTCGACCGTGTAGAGGTTGTCGAACGTCGGCGCGCCGCCGATCGTGAGGGCGTTGCCGAGGCTCACGACGGGGATGACGCCCGAGGCGAGCTGCGAGGCCTGGACGATCGTCCGCGTGTTCGGCAGCACGTTCGTGAGGTCGTTCGTGATCGTCGTCGACGCCTGCGTCGTCGTCGAGACGATGTCGGATTTCGCCGTGACGACCGCGTTCGCCTGGACGCCCGAGAGCGTCAGGTTCGCGTCGACGGCGGACGGCTGGCCCGCCGTGACCTTGATCGTCTTCGTGAGAGTCTGGAAGCCCTGGAGCGTGAACGTGACCGCGTAGTCGCCGGGGGGGAGCGCCTGGAACACGAAGCTCCCGTTCGCCGACGTGACCGTCGTGCGCGTTCCCTGGAGTGTCGGCGCCTTGGCGGTCACCGTGACACCCGGCAGGGCCGCGTTCTCGTTCTCGACCGTACCCGTGAGGCTGCCCGTCGTGAGGCCCTGGCCCAGCGCGGGCGTCGAACCGACGACGACCACGAGGAGCAGGGCGATGAGACCGATGAACCTGTTTTTTGTCATGCTGCTTCCTTCCTCCGAGAATTGACTGTGATTGAGATTCCGCCTCGGCCTTCCGGGAGCGACTGAGATAGATTTCGCACGGCCGGGACGGACTTCCGAGCTGAATCGACTACGGTGAGCCTAGCACTACTCGTGCCGTGTTGAACCCGGACGGACCTGGATCGATCACATTGCAGCACAATGGCTTCGTGATGGTCGGTCCCGGCTCCGGGAGGAACGGCGACGGCAAACAGGATCACGCTCCAATTTTCCGGATTCTGCGTCGCGTCGGAGCGCGGATTCGACGTTACGGGAGGTCCCGGGAGCTCCTGTATAGTCGAGAATTGGCGCGCCTCGCGCGAGCCGTCCGACCGAAACCGCGCGCCGCGCTGGAGTCGTCATGAAGCTTTCGATCCCCCGCCTCGCCGTCCTCGCGCTCTTCGTGTCCATGGCCTCGCCGGCCGCCGCCACTCTCGACAAGCACAAGGACTGGGAAAAGTCGCCCGAGTACCAGTTCCTCGCGACCGACGCCGAGAAGAAAGAGTGGAAAAAGGTCGCGACCGACGACGACGCCGAGAAGCTCATCGCGCTCTTCTGGGCCCGGCGCGACCCGGACCTCAAGACCCCGGCCAACGAGTTTCGCGAGCGCTTCGAGGCTCTCGTGAAGGCGGCCGACGAGCGCTTCGCCCTCGGCAGGAAACGCGGCTCCCTCACGGAGCGCGGCAAGGCGCTCGTCCTGATCGGGCCGCCGCAGGAGATCACCGCGAAGGCCACGTCTTCCGCGGACGCGCCGTTCGGCGGCACCACCGGCGCGGGCGGCGTCACCGGCTCGGGCGGCGGCGCCGCGATGCTCTACACGTTCATCTACGACAAGACGCACCTTCCGCCGTGGTCCGACGTGCAGTCTCTCGAGCTCAAGTTCATCGTCGATGTCGGGCTCGGGAGCGAGTCCCTCCTCGACATGGGGCCGGCGAAGAGGCTCGAGAACAAGGCGGCCCAGGTCGCGCTCGTGAACCCGACGCTCAAAGAGCTCCCCGTCTACAAGACGCGCGAGCAGGTCGAGGCCGAGCAGAAGGCCGCCGCCGAGGCCGCGAAAGGCCCGGCCCTCGCGCCCGCTTCCCGGGCCGCGATCGACGGTCTCCAGAAGGAGCCGTTCGGCGCGCTCGCCGTTCTCCCGCTCGCGTACCGCGACGGCTCCACGCGGCTTCACGTCCAGATCTACGCGCCGGCGGCGGCCGTCGGAACGGGCGAAGGCGTCCATCTCGCGATCGTCGCGCGCGCCGCGGACGGCAGCGAAGCCGCACGGGTGGACGAGGACGCGAAGCTCCTCAAGACGCACGCCGATTTCTTCACGGACCGCGCCCTGCGCGTCGTCCCGGGCGACTACGACGTCGCCACGGTCCTCCTGGACGCCTCCGGCAAGGTCCTCGTCTCGGGCCGCCGGCCCGTGACCGTCCCGGCGCTCCCGACGGAATTCGCGGCCTCGCCGGTCGTCGTCGCCGTGAACGACTTCCCGGCGGACGCGCCGAAGCCGGACGACCCGTTCACGTTCTCGGCCCGTCACTTCGTCGCGAAGGGCGACGGAAAGCTCGACCCGTCGGACGGCCTCTCGTATGCCGTGCGGATCTACAACCCGCCCGTGGACCCCGTCTCGCACACGGTCACGCTCAGGCGCACGATCAAGCTCAAGCCGAAGGGCCAGCCCCCGATCGACGTCCCGACGCCCCCCGAGGAGCCGCAAAAGGTTCCGGACGACAAGGAGAAGGGCGCCCTCATCGTCGACCTCGCGGGAGGCGTCATCGAGTCGAACCTCGGCCAGTACCTGAAGCCGAACGACTACGAGATGAGGATCACGATCCTCGACCCCGGCACGCAGAAGAAGGTCGACCTCGTCGCGCCGTTCACCGTCGTGGGCTCGGCGTCACCCGTGCCGGCCCCCCCGCCGGCTCCAAAGAAGAAGAGCTAGGGAAAGGCGGCGCAGGCGGCTGAGCCGGCGAGCGCAAGCGCAGCCGGCGAGGCACGCCGAGCGGAGGGTGTGGGAACCCGCATGACGGGTTCCCACCTTCACTCGACCCTCACGCTCGTCGTCCCCACGCCGACGCGGTTCGTCGCGACGTCCCGCACCGTCGCGACGAACCGCAGGTTGCCGGTGCGCGACTTGAACTCGCCCCGGTAAACGAACGGCTCTTTCACGGCCGCCGCGAGGGACTCGGGCGTCACGACGATCTCTTCCGACCGCGTGACGGGCGTCGAGCGCGCCCCGTTGTCCTCGACGGCCGCGAGGCCGATCTCGACGACGGCCTTCTTTTTTCCGCCGTCGTCGAGGAACGTGAGCGAGGAGACCGGGACGACGACGGCGAACGGAACGAGCCGACGCCCGATCCCGCCGCCCTTCTTCGGCGCGCCCGTCTGGAGGATCACGGCGAAGTCGCCGGACGTGTCGGGCGTGATGAGCGCCATCTCGAGACGGTCCCGTGCGGCCTGCGCCGCCGTGAGGGGCGCGAAGCCGCGCCGCGCCCGGAGCGTGACGCCCGGACGCGTCGTCGTCACCTTCACGTCGTGCCAGGGCTTCTTCGCGTCGAGAGACGCGAGCGTGACGCCGACGGCGTAGTAGCTCGCCGACTCCCGGTAGATCTCGTCCAGCGCCTTCGAGAACGTGTTGCGGTTCTCGACGAGGACGCCGCCCGTCTCGTCCGCGAGGCCCGCGAGGATGTCGCGGCGGTTCGCGTTCGCGAGGAACGGATCGATGCCGGGAGGGTCCGACTCCGAGGCGTCGACGCCCGCGGCGAGGCCGAGCGCGTCGAGGGAGTGGATCGTGATCCCGGCGCGGTTCGCGGCCTCGAGGACGGACCGGTACTCCGGCGTCACGTCGTAGTCGAACTGGTTCAGCGGCGTGCCGCCGAGGGACTGCGAGAGGCTCTGGCCCGGGCGCAGCTCCATTCCGTGCGAGACGTAGAGGAGCACGCGCTTGCCCGAGCGCGCTCCGAGCGCCTCCACGGACCGGCGGAACTCCCCGAGAGCGCCCTTGTCGCGCTGGAAGGCCTGGGCGCCCCAGTTCCTCACGATCGCGTCGCGCGCGGCCTGCCCGCGGGGAGAGAACGGGGAGTAGCGCCGGGCCTCGCGAACGGTCTCCCGGTACTGCGAGTCCCAGTAGATCCCGCGCGGCGCCGTCTTCTCGAGCTTCGAGAGACCCGCCAGCAGGTCCTCCTTCGAGTTCGTGAACGGGACGCTCACGCGCGTCGAGACGTTGTACGCGAGGATCGCCATGGAGTCCGAGGGCGAGAGCCGCGTCACGAAGTCCCGCAGCCCCTCGATGACGTGCTTTCGCTCTGACGGCATGAGATGCTCGTCGTCGAAGAAGACGAGAAACTGCCGCGGAACCCAGCGCGACGCGCCCGCCTCCGTCGTCTCGAGGATGACGTCCGGTGACGCCGTCGCGAGGTCCGGGCCGTGCACCTGCCCCGAGGAGATCCGGGCGAAGTAGTCGGGCCGGTACGTCTTCCCGTCCACGAGCACGGCGACCTCGTCCTTCCTCAGGTCCGTGACGACCGCGCCACCCTTGCCGGTCGCGACGACGTCGAGGTTCATCGCCGTCACGTCGACGGCCGCGCGGACGCCCTCGTGGGACATCGGCGCGGACGCGGGCTGCTGGCCCGCCGCGCCCCGCGCGAGGGCGGCGGCGAGGATAACGGCGGAGACGGCGGCGCCGGAGCGCCGGAGAGGGTCGGCAAGGATCATCGGGGCACCTCGACGGTCAGAGGGAGAGGATCTCGCGCAGCATCGACGCGTCGCGCGCGACGAGCTCGGGGAGGTCGGCACGCGCGGAGAGAGCGACGACCCGGTCCGTGAGCTTCGGGTCCTCGCTCGTCCACTCGTGTCCGATCTGCTCCGACGGGGCGATCTGCCGGGCGAGAAAGATCAGCTGTTCGGCGGCGGGGCTGCGCGAGGTGACCCGCCCGCCCGAGCCGAGGACGTCCTCGACGGCCTGAGGGAGATTCAACTTCCGCGCCAGCACCCGGCCGGCCGCGGCGCGGAAGCGGGAAAGCGCGCCGATCCGGATCGGGCCGGGCGGGAAGGGCACCGAGATCAGCAGCTTGAGGAGCTCGTAGCTCCCGAGCGGCTCGAGGAGGCCGAGGGTGTACGCCTCCTCGCGAGGGATGTCCGTCCCCTCGGCGAGATGGGAGGCGGCCACCGCGGTGGACAGCGAGGCGCGCCGGATCACGCGCTCCATCTTCTCTTCGGACGGGACCTTCGGCGACGCCGGGTCGGCGAGGAGGCCCGTGAAGCGCTTGAGCGCGGCGGCCTCGAGAACGCCTGCGGCCTCGCGCGCGGTCCGCACGAGCTCGCCAGGTTCCGTGCGCAGGGCGTTCGCGAGATAGAGGAGGTCGATCGTCAGGAAGGGATCGAGCGCGGCGACCTGGACGAGGCGCTCGGGGTCTCCGCCCTCAGCGAGCGCGCTGTGCAGCATGACGGCCGTGTCGTCGTACACGGGGAAGAGGCGCGCCGGCTCGCGGAGGCGCTTGTGCACGCGGTGCGCGAACGCCGTGAAGCCCTGGAACGATTCCTTCAGGGCGGCCGGGGAGGGCGTCTCGCCGGGCAACCCTTCGAGGATCTCCCAGAACATCGCGGCGAGGACCTCGGGCTTGAACTCGCGCTCCCAGCGCGCGCCGGTCTCGTCCGACCCGGTCGCGGTGCCGACGTTCACCCGCGAGTCGTCCACGGACTTCGCCCCGTGGAAGGCGAGGACCTGCCCGCGGAGGGAGAGGTGGATCCGGATCAGGTCCTCGATCTTGAAGAGAGGGTCGAACTCGAACGTCGCGCCCGCCCAGTGGAAGAGGTCGAGCAGGACCTTCATCGCGAGACCCTCGACCGCCTCGGCCAGCTTCTCGCGGGGGAGGAGATTGCGCTCGAGGATGAGTCGGGTGAGGTTCCGTCCCGTCGCGAAGCTCTCGGCGAGCAGCTCGAAGACGACCGGCTCGGCCAGGACCTTGCGGCGGGTCAGGAAGACGCCGAGCCGCTCGTTCGGCAGCGACGAGGACACGAAGACGATCGCCCCGCCCTTGAGGTCGATCGTGCGCACGACCTCGCCGCGCCAGACCGTGACGCGTCCCGACAGGGCGTTGATCTCGAGCCACTGCAGGAGATCGGCGAGTGAAAAGGTGTCGAGGTTGCCGCTGAGCGTGCGTGCCACGTCTTCGCCAATCTTGACACGAACGCGCGCGCGGGGCCGGAACCGGTCTCAGGAACTGGTGCGGAGGAGGCGGGAGGCCTTCTGGAGGGAGATCAGCTCCCGGGCGTCTTTCTGGAAGACGCCGTCGCCGTAACCCTGCTTCGAGATGAAGCGGTACTGGAGCTCCTGGAACGGGAGCCCCTTCGGGATGCGGTCCTGACGGTAGTACCAGATCTCGACGTCGCCCTCGATGTCGCCGGGCGTCACGTAGCCGCGGGACGTCGTCGGGACCCGCACGATCGCGCCTCCGCCAGAAGCGGCCGAGACGATCTGAGGCGCCGTCGTCTTGAGGTACGTCATCGGGTCGTCGGACCTGAGGAGCGGCGACCGGCCGACGTAGGAAGGCGGCCCGAGGACGAGGAGCACCCGCCCGCGGTCCGAGAGCGAGCCGCGCACCGTCTCCGTGGAGAAGTGCGCCTCCGCGTACTGTACGCGCCGGTAGAACTCCACCTCGTACTCGTTTTCGGGCGTCTTCGCGTCGGGGTCGAACTTCTTCCAGAACCGGAACACCCATTCCCGGCGGGAGCCGTCGTCCGGGAGTGTCGCGAACTCTTTCTTCTCGGGCTCCGTCAGGAGAAAGCGGACCGCCGTCGACGCCCACGAGGGATCGCCCGTGTACTGCGGGATGGTCCCTTCGTCCGGCAGGGTCGAGGCGATGTCCGGAAGGCCGGGCGCGGGCGGCGGAGGCGGATTGCGACGCTCGGCCTCGTTTCGCTGGGCGTCGAAGAAGATGCAGTAGCTCTTCGGGTACATGCTCGGGTCGATCGTCGCCTCGGGCTGGTACTCGAAGTAATGGGCGAGCTCGTCGCGCGCGCGCGCCTCGTCCTTCTTCGCCCACGCGACCGCGGCGGAGTAGAAGTAGTAGGCGGGGAGGATCTTCGGGAGGACCGGCTCACGCTCGGGTGCGGCGGCGAGCTCGAGGATCCGCTTGAGGGCGTCGTCCGCGTCGTCCCAGCGCTTCTCGTGGTAGGCCTTCTTCGTCTCGAGGAGGGCGAGAAGGAGCGGGTCGTTCGCCGCGCGCGACGAGCCCGCGGCGAGCAGGGCCGCGAGGACGAGCGCCGGGAAGCGACGGAGGGCCACTTGGGAACCTCGGGCTCAGAAGCTTAGCATCGGGGCCATGAGCGATTCCAGCGTGACGACGACCTCCGGCATTCCGGTGAAGGCGGCCTACGGCCCCGGGGACGTGCCGGGGGGGTGGGATCCCGGGAAGCCGGGAGTGGCGCCGTTCACCCGCGGAACGCTGCCGGGCGGGTACCGCACGAAGCTCTGGACGATGCGTCAGTACGCGGGCTTCTCGAGCGCGAAGGAGTCCAACCGGCGCTACCGTTTCCTCCTCGAACGGGGCCAGAGCGGCCTCTCCGTCGCGTTCGACCTGCCGACGCAGATCGGGTACGACTCGGATCACACTCTCGCGCGCGGGGAGGTCGGAAAGGTCGGCGTCCCGATCGCGTCCCTCGAGGACATGGAGACGCTCCTCGACGGGATTCCCCTGGATGCCGTGTCCATCTCGATGACGATCAACGCGACGGCGTCGATCCTGCTCTCCCTCCTGCTCGCGGTCGCGCGAGGCCGCGGCACGCCGTGGGCGAAGCTCTCCGGCACGATCCAGAACGACATCCTCAAGGAATACGCGGCGCGCGGGACGTACGCCTTCCCGCCCGAGCCTTCGATGCGCCTCGTGACGGACGTCTTCGCGTTCTGCCAGAGCGAGGTCCCACGCTGGAACACGATCTCGATATCCGGCTACCACATCCGCGAGGCGGGTTCGACGGCGGTTCAGGAAGTCGCCTTCACCCTCGCGGACGGACTGGAATACCTGAGAGCGGCGCGTGGCGCGGGCCTCGAGCCATCCCGGATCGCGCCGAGGCTCTCCTTCTTCTTCAACGTCCACAACGACTTTCTCGAGGAGATCGCGAAGTTCCGCGCGGCGCGGACGCTGTGGGCGCGCCTCGTCGGCGAGCGCTTCGGAGTCACGGACCCGCGCGCCGCCGCCCTCAGGTTCCACACGCAGACCGCCGGTTCGACGCTCACGGCGCAGCAGCCCGACGTGAACGTCGTCCGCGTCGCGATCCAGGCGCTCGCGGCCGTGCTCGGCGGCACCCAGTCTCTCCACACGAACGGCAAGGACGAGGCGCTGTCGCTGCCGACCGAGGACTCCGCCCTCCTCGCCCTGAGGACCCAGCAGGTCATCGCGTACGAGACCGGGGTCGCCCGCGTCGCGGACCCTCTCGGCGGCTCCTGGGCCGTCGAATCCCTCACGGCGCGCATCGTCGAGGAGGCGGACGCGCTCATCCGCCGCATCGACGGGATGGGTGGCGCCCTCAAGGCGATCGAGGCCGGGTTCTACCAGCGCGAGATCCAGGACGCGGCCTACCGCGCCCAGCGGGCCATCGAGGACAAGGAGCAGATCGTCGTCGGGGTGAACGAGTTCACGGTGTCCGAGGAGCGGCTTATCCCGACTCTCGTGATCGACCCCGCCGTGGAGGCCGATCAGGTCGCACGGCTCGAGGCGCTCCGGGCGCGGCGCGACGCGACCGCCGCGGCGCGCCTGCGCGCCGCCGTCTCGGACGCGGCACGCGAGGGACGCAACCTGCTGCCACCGATCGTGGACGCCGTGTCGGGCCTCGTGACTCTGGGTGAAGTCGTGGATTCGCTGCGGACCGTCTTCGGCGAGCACCGGGAGAGCTCCGGCTGGTAGCTCATTTCACGCGAAGATCGCGTCAAACCGGCATTTTCAGCCGTGTTCGCGCGCCCCGGCACGACGAAACCCGCATCAGAAGCCGACTTGGGCCTGTGTAATTCGGGAAGAGCCGCGATTCATGCGGCTTCGCGCGGCCTTGACGCAGACATGACTCCGTAAATCTCAAATTCTGCAATGACTTGGCCCGTGCACAGAGATTCGTGCAGGATTTGTGAAGTCCGTGAGAAGCGCGGGCGCCCCGAGTTTTGCACACTGCAATTCACAGGGGAATGCACAGATCCTCTGAGGATCTCCGCAAGGCGTTGGAACTCAATCGCTTGAGGAGCCCTCGCTGCCTTCCGGGAACGGCAGCTTGCGCTCGGCGGGAGCGACGCCCGGCTCGAAGCAGCGCCGGCAGCGGGCCTCGTAGAGGCCGGCCGCGCCCACGACGACGCGCTCCGTCGACTCGACGAGGCGCTGCGTCCGGCTCGCGGGCTGGCCGCAGCGGACGCAGATCGCGCGCGTCTTCGTGATCTCCTCGGCGGCGGCCATGAGCGCCGGCATCGGATCGAACGGGCGCCCGAGGTAGTCCTGGTCGAGACCCGCGACGATGACGCGCTTGCCGAGGTCCGCGAGGCGCGAGGCCACGTCCACGATCCCCGCATCGAAGAACTGGGCCTCGTCGATCCCGACGACCTCCGTCCGCGCGTCGGTCCGCGCGAGGACGTCCGCCGAGCTCGCCACGGCGACCGCGACGAGGCGCAGGCCGCCGTGCGAAACGACCTCCATCTCCGCGTATCGGTCGTCGATCGTCGGCTTGAACGCCTGGACGCGGCGGCGCGCGATCTGGGCGCGCGTGAGACGGCGGATGAGCTCCTCGGACTTGCCCGAGAACATCGAGCCGCAGATGACCTCGATCGAGCCGATTCCGGGGGGCGTCATCGAGATCCCTTGCGAGAGAGAGATTGGCGCGCGGCCTTCGGCCGCGCGGAAGAGGAATTCGAAGAAGAGATTTTCTTAGAAGGCGCGTGAGCGGCCTTTGCATGCCGAACCCGGCGCGCCGCGCCGGTCGCCTTCGCGCTCTTCACCTTCAAGGAAATCTTCCTCTTTCTCTTCTCTCTCTTTCTCTCTTGCGGCGGAATGACGCCGACCTTCGGGCAGATGTCGGAGAGCGTGCAGAGGTCGCACTTCGGCCGCTGCGAGGTGCAGATGCGGCGGCCGTGCTGGATGAGCGCGTGGGAGATCCAGGTCCAGCGCTCCTTCGGAATGGCTCTGTTGAGGTCCTGTTCGACCTTCACCGGGTCTTCGAATTTCGTCCACCCGAGCCGGCGGGCGAGGCGGCCGACGTGCGTGTCCACGACGACGCCGTCGGGCGTTCCCCAGACGTTGCCGAGGACGACGTTCGCGGTCTTGCGCCCGACGCCGGGCAGCGCGTGGAGCTCGGCCATCGTGCGCGGGACCGCGCCGCCGTGCTCCTCGACGAGCGCCCGCGCCATGCCGCGCAGCGACCTCGCTTTCGCGTTGAAGAAGCCCGTGGACCTGATGACCTCTTCGAGCGCTCCCGGCGGGGCAGCCGCGAGCGCCGCCGGGTCCGGGAAGCGCCTGAAGACCTCGGGCGTGACCATGTTCACGCGCGCGTCCGTGCACTGCGCCGACAGGATCGTCGCGACGAGGAGCTCGAGGGGATTCTCGTGCGTCAGCGAGCAGCTCGCGTCCCCATAGAGATCCTCGAGGCGCGCGAGCGCTTCGGGGACGGGAGCAGGAGGGAATTTAGGAGATTTCTTCGAAGGCATGGGGCCGGAGGATATGCCAAGATTCGCGGACTTTGAGATGTCCGCAGCGCCACCTTCGCATCGCTCCGCTCTTTCTCCTCTCCCTCCTCGTCTTCACTTTCATTGGTTCTTCTTCTTCCGCCGCCGCGGACGGCGTCGCCGTGACGATCCTCGAGACGACGGACCTCCACGGACACCTCCTCCCGTGGGACTACCAGCGCGCCCGGCCGGCGGACGACGGACTCGCCCGGGTCGCGTCGCGGATCGCCGCGATCCGCAAGGAGACGCCGAACGTCCTGCTCCTCGACGCGGGCGACACGATCCAGGGCACGCCGATCGAGTTCCTGCACGCGAAGGACCCCTCGAAGGGGCCGGACCCCATGGCCGAGGCGATGAGCGCGCTCCGGTACGACGCCATGGCGGTCGGGAACCACGAGTTCAACTTCGGCCTCGCGGTTCTTCGCAAGGCGCAGAAGGAATCCGCGTTTCCCTGGCTGTCGGCGAACACGCGGAACGTCTCGGACGGCTCGGCGGCGTTCCCGGAGTACATCGTGAAGACCGTCGCGGGGATCCGCGTCGGCGTCCTCGGCCTCACGACGCCGAACATCCCGAACTGGGAGCCCGCACGCAACCGGCCGGGACTCCGCTGGGAGGATCCCGTCGAGACGGCCGCCCGCCTCGTGCCGGTGCTGCGCGGGAAGGAGAGGTGCGACTTCGTCGTCGTCCTCGTCCACAGCGGGCCCGAGGTCGACCTGAAGACCGGCGTGCCGGACGGCACGGACGACGAGAACCGCGTCGTCGCGCTCTCGAAGGTCCCCGGGATCGACCTGCTCCTGACGGGCCACACGCACCGCCGGATTCCCCTCACGAAGCTGAACGGCGTGCCGATGATCCAGCCGGGGCGCTGGGGCGACGTCCTCGCGCGCGTGGACGTCACGTTCGAGAGATCCGACGGGCGCGTCCGGGTCGCCGACATGACGGCCGCACTCCTGCCGTCCGACGCGTCCGTCGCGACCGACCCGGCGATCGCCGCGATCGCGGCCCCGTTCGACGCAGTCGCACGCGCGTACATGGAGGAGGTCGTCGCGGTCGCGGACGAGGACTTCCCGGGAGCGCGCGCGCGCCTGGAGGACACGGCCCTCCTCGACTTCGTGAACGACGCGATGCGCGAGGCCACCGGAGCGGACCTCTCGATGACGTCGCTTCTGCCCGGGAGGTTCGAGGGCTTCCGGAAGGGTCCGATCAGGGTCCGCAACGTCTACACGCTCTACCCGTACGAGAACCAGCTCGTCGAGATCGAGATCGACGGCGCGGCTCTGAAGGCCTGCCTCGAGCACGCGGCCGAGTTCTACGCCACCGCGACCTTCGAGGACGGAAAGCTCGTCCTGACGCCGAAGGAGAAGATGATCCCGTACAACTTCGACGTCGTGCAGGGCGCGAGCTACCGGATCGACCCGACGGCTCCCGTCGGATCGCGCGTCAAGGACCTCGCGTACCGCGGCCGCCCCGTGCAGCCGACGGACCGCTTCACGCTCGCCGTGAACGCCTATCGCGCCCAGGGCTCGGGCGGCTACAAAGTGCTCAAGGGCGCGACGGTCGTCAAGGAGCTGCCGGACGAGATCCGCGAGCTTCTCATCGAGCGGCTGAAGAAGGTCGGCCACGTGCGCCCCGCGACGGACCACAACTGGGTCGTCGCGCCGGACGCCGAGTGGGCTCCCGAGGCGCCGCGGCGGGCGCCCGCACCGTGAAGACCGGCTGACGCGCTGTGCCCCGCGGTGCGGGCGGCCGGATTGCGTAATGCTCATCATATGGCCATACTTATGCATATGAGAACGACGCTGATCCTCGACGACGCCCTTCTCGAGAAAGCGCAGGGCATGACCGGCCTCAAGGAGAAGACCGCGACGGTTCACGCCGGTCTCAGGGCGCTCATCGCCCGGGAAAGCGCGCGCCGCCTCGCGGCCCTCGGAGGGACCGAGAGGAACCTTCGAACCCCGCGGCGCCGGCGGCAGTCGCCGGGCCGGAGAGTGGCCGGTTGACGCTCGTCGACACGTCCGTCTGGGTCGACCACCTGAGGCGCGGGAACCAGCGTCTCGGCCGCATCCTCGAGGAGCAGCTCGTTCTCGTCCACCCGTTCGTCGTCGGCGAGCTGGCACTCGGGCGAATCGGGCGGCGCTCCGAGATCCTCGGCCTCCTCGGGGACCTGCCGCAGGTCGCCGTCGCGACGCACGGGGAAGCCATGGAATTCGTCGAGCGCCACGATCTCGAGGGAGCCGGTATCGGTTGGGTCGACCTTCACCTGCTCGTCTCGGCGGCGCTCGGCCGGGTCGGCGTCTGGACGCTGGACCGCCGGCTTTCCGCCGCCGCTCAGCGCCTTTCACTCGCGGGTTGACACGGATCAGGCTCTGACCGCCGGAAGACCGGGAGATTCGGATTTTGGAGGAAGACCGGGGGGATTCGGATTTCTTAGAAGGTCGAGTGCGGCCCCGGCCGGAGCAACGCCCCCGCGGTCCATGGCGGCGGCGGGCGACCCCTCCCACCCTTCTAAGAAATCTTCTTCTTCTTCCTCTTCGTCTTTCTCTTCCGCGTTCTCATCGTCTTGCCTACCGCGGCGGGAAGTCGAAGCTCCGGGTGATGTTGAAGCCGAAGTGGATGTTCTTGTCCGTGACGCCGCCGACGACGATCGGGTTCCCGTTCCGGTCCGTCGCGGGCACGGCGCCGTAGTCGCCACCCATCATCTGGTCGACCGTGGACGCGATCGTGTTCCCGACGTAGAGCCCGAACCGGTGGTGGTACACGGCCTTCTCGATCAGAACCGCCCACTGATACGCGGGGCGTACGCTGACGAACGTGCCCGTCGCGGGGTCGAACCCCTTCAGGTCGAGCGTCGACTTCGGGATGAACTCTCCCATGAGGGCGATCGTCTTCGTGATCTTGATCTGGGCGATCAGCGGCACGTTCCAGACGTCCGTCTGGACCGGCGTGCGCTGGACGTACGACGGAGCGGCCGCGAGCGTCACGCGGTCCGCGATCGTGTACGAGACGAGGAGCTGCCCGAAGCCGCTGGACTGCTTCTTCAGCCCGAGGCTCGGGAGGTAGTTCGCCGAGAGCCAGTCCAGGCCTCCGCGGACGCCCACACCGAGCGGGAGTTTCTTCGTCGGCCTGAGGAGCGTGACCTTTGCCGCGAACTCGTAGTCGGCGTAGGAGCGGGCCCGGTAGACCTGCACGGCGACGTTCTGGACGGGCACGTACTCGATCCCGAGGCCGATCTGGGCCGAGCCGTCGAGTCCCCAGAGAGAGCTGCCGCCCGAATCGATGACCGCCTCGTCGAAGCGATGCGTGATGACGGCCTCGCCGACCCCCTGGTCGTTCGTCAGGGGCGTGTTCGTGTTGATGAAGCGGTTCCCGACGTCCGTCGCGACGTCCTTGACCCCCTCCTGCGCCGCCGCCGAAGCGGACAGGACTCCGAGTACGGCGAAGGTCGCGAAGGACCCCGCCCGGTGACCGGGATGGACCATGAAGATGCCCTCCTCGCGGTTACTTGGGTACCACGAGAGGGAGAACGGCGTCGGTGTCCTGGCTCACGCGATCGCGCCGCGCGAGGAGAGCGAGAACGGGCGCGCTGCCGTCCGCCGACGTGACGTCGACGCGGCCCATGTCCGTCGTCTGCCCCGACGGCCACGCGGGAAGATTGACGACGCCCTGAGCGGCGAGCGACACGGCCTGCGTGCCGGCCGCCGTGCCGTCCGCGGCCGTGTACGTCACGGTCACGGACGCCGGGTCGAATCCCTCGTTCACGAGCTGGAGTGTCGACGTGAACGCGTCGTTCACCGTCGACGCGAGGAACACGCCGCGCGAGCCGGGTGTCACGGCGCCCGAGAGACCCTGGCCCGCGACGCTCCACAGGACGTTGCCGTCCGTCGCCGCGGGCCGGCGGTACGTCGCGAAGGAGGCCACGTTCAGGTCCGACGAGAGGTCGAGGGCGCCCTGGGCGGCCGGGCCGGAGAGGTCGATCGTCACGGTGGCTGAGGGAGGAACGGTCGCCGTTGCGAGAGGCTGGCTCGGGAGCGCGGGATTGCCGGAACCGGCCCGGCGGAGGGAGATCGCGACGTGCGCCGGCGCCGAGCCCGGGTTGAAAAGTTGCAGCGACGGCGTGATGCCGTTCCCGCGCACGAACCCGGGGAGCGTGGGCCAGAGGCCGGCGTCGCCCGAGCGGAACGGCTCGAGGCGCACCGCGTCGCCGCTCACGGGGTCGTACGCGGTGCCGAAGAGGAGGACGCTGCCGGTCGTGACGGAGCAGACGATCCGGGCCGACGGCAGCGCGGGCAGACCGAACGCGTCGAAGATCGTCGTCCCCTGCACGCGGTAGCCGCTCGGCCAGTCGAACGCGTACGTCCCGCGCGTCTGGCCCGATGCGTCGACGATCGAGAGCGTGCCCGTCGCGTCCGCCACGACGAGGACGCCGGCGTGCGTGAGGAACGTCGCGTCCGCGGGCGCGAAGAGGAACCCCGAGTCGCCGGGGAGGATCGCGGCGGTCCCGAGGACCGCGTTCGTCGCCGCGCCGAGCGTCCCGCCGCCCGCGGCCGGCACCGAGACCCGGGACCAGATGAACGTGTCCGCTCCGTGATCCGAAAGGATGCGCATCGAGCCGAGCGCCCCCGGCGCGTTCATGTCCGTCCCGACGACGTCCGCCTGGACGAGCATCGTCCCCGCGTCGATCGCCTGCTGCGCCCCGGGCGCCCAGCCCGCGATCCACCCGTCCGGAAGGAGCCGCTCGACCTGGTTCATCGTGTGGGTCGCGCCGGCGGAATCGGGCGTCCCGCGGTTCCACGTCACGATCTGCGTCGCCGTGCCGGTCCGCGGACTGCCGGAAGAGGCGACGGGAAGATAGAGCTCGTCGGCCTCGACGAACGGAGGCGCCGAGAGCGCGCCGATGCTCGCGTTCGTCCCGAAGTAGATGCGCGCCCGCTTCTCGTCGATCGCCATTCCCCACACCGGGTTGCCGGACGAGGGAGCGACGATGCCGCCGTCCGCGCCCTGGAAGCCCGAGACGGTTCCGAGGTACGAGGGGACCACGGGCGAGTCGACGGGCGTCAGCGTCGACGTGACGGGAGACGTCGCGAACGTCCCCTGGACGGTCGGCGTCACGTCCGTCGGCGTCAGCGTCTGCGTCGTCGGGACCGATCCGGAGGGATCGAGAAAGCCGATCTGGCCGATCTGGTCAGAGTAGAGGATGCGGCCGCGGTACTCGTGGAGGTCGTACGGGCTCGAGCCACCGCCCGTCGAGAAGAGGTCGAGCTGCCCCGTCGTCTCGTCGAACCGGCCGATCTGGGACGAGGAGTAGAAGGAGATCCAGATCTTCCCGAAGATCCGGACGATCTTCGAGGGCGCGGCCACGATGTCCGAGGGCAGGATCCAGACGCGCGCGGTCGACATGTCGGGCGCCCAGCGGACGAGAGAGTTGTAGACGAAGTCGGAGGACCACAAGGTCCCGTCGTCGTCGACCCACGGGTACGACAGGTAGAAGACGCCGGGAGTCGTCCAGTACGTGAAGTTCGGCGCCGACGGGTCGAAGACGGCGAGCAGGCCGCCCGTCTCCGGCAGCCAGAACTTCCCGTCCGCGCGCTTCACGAGCGCCGTCGGGCGGCGGACGGCGTCCGGCCATTCGACGAGGGTGCCGTCCGACGGTTTGAAGTGCGCGACCTTGAACCCCCCGAGCTCCGTGATCCAGAACGTGCCGTCCGCGTCCTTCAGGAGCGAGCCCGGGGCCGTGTCCGTCGCGAACGTCCAGCGCGACACGGTCGTCCGGTCGGGTGAGAGTCTCGCGAGAGCGTTGTCGGCCGCGGAGACGCTCCAGACCGTGCCGTCGTCGTCGAGGACGACGTTCGCGCCGTCGGTGTTCCCCGCGTTCGAGATGCCGTAGAGCCAGGACCCCGCGGGCAGCGTCGTCGCCGCGGGCGTCGGGACGGGCGTCGGGGTTGGAGTGGGTGTCGGCGTCGGCGTCTGCGCGCGCGCGGAAAGCGAGGCAGCCAGAAAGAGGGCGGGCAGGACCCGAAGGACGCGCATCGGCTCGAGAGGGACGTGCGGATGTGTCACGGCGCGCATTGTAGCGGCGCGGGATGCACGACCCGTTCCGCGGCGAGCGTCGGCGAAAGAGGTCGATTTGACGGGCGGGGACGTTTGGCCTTAGCATTGTGACGTCGTCGCAGGGCGGCCTCGATCCGGCGAGCCAGCGGGCCCCGGATGTGAAGCCGAAGGGCCGGGTCCAATCCCGCCGCCGCCCGGCCACGCAGGACTCGACGCGAAGAGATCCCGTACGCCCCGAGGGGCGTGGCGGGTCCGGGCCGCGAGTCAGGGAAGTCCGTTGGTCCGTGAAAGGGCCAACCCCGGAGGACAGGTTGAGCGAAAACGACCCCAAGGACCGCGTCCTGACGGCGTCTGACGGCGAAGCCCCGGGCGGAGATCCCGAGGGCGATCTTGACGCGGACGCAGGCGAAGGCGACGCGGGCGAAGGCCCCGAGGTTCCGGAGGGCGGCGAGCTCGCCCCGCCGGGAGAAGGCGCCCCCGGATCCTTCGACCCGTTCCGCCGCCGCAGGCGCCGCCGGCGCCGGCGCGGGCGGGGGCGGGGCCCCGGGGCTCCGGGAGCCGCCGGCGAAGGGGGCGTCGCTCCCGCGGGTGAGGCCTCGCCCGAGGCGCGCGGCCGCTACGCCGCTCCGCGTGTGGAGGCTCCGGCCGTCGGCAATCAGCCCCGGGTCGCCGTCACGGGTGTGGTCCGGCTCCACGGGGATCACTCCGGGACGCTCGTCTCGGCCGAAACGTACTTCGGCGAACGGGGCGACGCGTTCCTTCCGAAGGCCCTCGTCGAGTCGGAGGACCTCGAGGACGGGCTCCTCGTCGAGGCCGAGGCCGTTCAGAGGGGCGGCAAGGGTCCGATGGTGCAGAAGATTCTCGCGATCGAAGGCCTGGAACCCGCCGAATACCGCGGCAAGTACATCCAGTTCCACAAGGGCGTCTCGGTCGACCCCGACCGGCGCCTGCGCATGGAGACGGCGCCCGACGAGATCTCGGGCCGCGTGCTCGACCTCGTCGCCCCGATCGGGCGCGGCCAACGCTGCCTCATCGTGGCGCCTCCGAAGGCGGGCAAGACGTTCCTTCTGAAGACGATGGCGAACGCGATCGCGAAGAACGATCCTGACGTCAAGATCTTCATGCTCCTCGTCGACGAGCGGCCGGAAGAAGTGACCGACATGCAGCGGTCCATCTCCGGCGAGGTCGTCGCGTCGCCGAGCGACCTGAACGCGGCGCACCACATCGCGGTGTCCGAGGCCACCTTCGAGAGGGCCAAGAGGCTCGTCGAGATCGGCAAGGACGTCGTGATCTTCTGCGACTCGATCACGCGCATGAGCCGCTCGTACAACAACGAGCAACGCGGGAGCGGCCGCATCCTGTCCGGCGGCATGGACGCGCGCACGATGGAGAAACCCCGGCGCTTCTTCGGCGGCGCGCGCAACCACGAGGACGGGGGCTCGCTCACCATCATCGCGACGTGCCTCATCGACACGGGCAGCCGCATGGACGACGTGATCTTCGAGGAGTTCAAGGGCACGGGGAACAGCGAGATCATCCTCGACCGCGGGCTCTTCGACCGGCGCATCTTCCCGTGCATCAACATCCCCGCGTCCGGCACGCGCAAGGAAGAGAAGCTCTACGACGCGGACGAGCTCCCGAAGATCCACAAGCTCCGCCGCGCCCTCTCGTCCGTCAAGCCCCAGGACGCGATGGAGCTCCTCCTCTCGAAGCTCGCAAAGACGAAGACGAACAAGGAATTTCTGAAGAGCATCCTCTAGCAGGGTGTTGAAGAAAGCCCTCTTTTCGTGACGAGGGTGGACGCGAGAGCGCCGGTCAAGGGCAAAGAGGCGACTTCTGCGAGTGGGGCGGGCTTCTGCTGCTCGCCTTTTCGGCTCGCATCCGGTGGAGCCGATGGGATTTCCTGGAGAAATCAGGCGGTCGAGGACTCCATACGCGCCATTCGAATCAGGTTGTAAGCCGTCATCACGCTCAGGACGTGAGCCGCCACTCGGGCCAGGCCTCGGAAGCGCGTCTTGGCCAGGCCTCCGACGGTCTTTCCCCAGCCAAAGATCTCTTCGACGCGTTTCCTGATCCTCTGGCTCACGGCGTATCCCACGTGCCTCGTCGTCCTTCGGTCGATGGCGCTGCGTCTGTTGGTCGTGTTCTGAGCCACGTGAGGCGTGACGTTTCTCTCTCGGAGCCTTTCGATGAAATCCCTCGTGTCGTACCCCTTGTCGCCGGCCAGCGTGATGCGTGCGGAAGAGCCCAGGGCATCGATCATCTCCAGCGCCGCCGATCTCTCTCCGAAGCCGTCAGCCTTCGTCACGCTGGCATTGACGCACAGGCCATTTCGGTTCTCCATCAAGACGTGCCCGAGGTAGCACAGCTGCGAGGGCTGGTTGTTGCCCTTGCGGTAGAGCTTGGCGTCCGGGTCCGTCTTCGAAGAATGTGTGTCGTTACGCCTCTTTTGGCCCCGGAAGTCGACGTCGGCGTTGCGGCCGCCTGAGGTCGGGGGCTCATCGCCGCCCTTGCCGTCCTTGTCCTTTTTGGGCTGGAAGCTCTTCAAGGAGGCGTTGGCCTCGATCAGCGTGCCGTCCACGGTGAAGTGCTCGTCAGAGAGCAGAAACCTCTTGCGGGCCTGCGCGACCACCTCCGAGAAGAACTCTTCGAAGACCTCGGCCTCCAACAGCCGCTGGCGGTTCTTCGAGAAGGTCGTCGGGTCGAAGGCCGGAGAAAGCCCCGGCATGTCCAGAAACCAGCGGAAGAGAAAGTCGTACCTCAGCCTCTCGCAGAACAGCCGCTCGCTGCGGATGCTGTACAGCGCGATCAGGATCTGCGCCTTGAGCAGCATCTCGGGCGGAATCGACGGACGGCCCTTGTCCGAGTAGAGCCTGGCCAGCTTGGGCTCGAGGCGCCTCAGCGCTTCGTCCGCAAGCGCCTTCACCTTGCGGATCGGGTGGTCCCGCGGCACGAGCTCCTCCGGCGTCATCGTCACGACGAGGTCGGGCTGCTTTTCGTTATCTCCACGCATGCACATCAAGGTGCAGCTTCATCGCGCAGCAGTCAATGCTTCGTCGCGATTTTCAGAAGGCCTTTTTCAGCAGCCTGCTAGGTCTCGGGCTCCGGCGGGATGTAGAAGTCCGTCAGCCGCCGCATGACGTGGCGGCCGTCCTCCATGTGGAGGAAACGCGAGGCGCCCGGGATGACGATGCCCTCGGCGCCGGGGATGCCGCGCACGAGCGCGGAGGCACAGCGCAGGCGGTCCTTGTCCTCGCGGTCCCCCGCGAGGATGGCCGTCCGCGCGCGGATCTCGGCGAGCCTCTGGGCCTGGACGTGACCCGCGTGGACCGGCCGCTCGAGCGATCCGCCGGACAGGCGGGCGGTCTCGTAGATGTCCTCGAGGCGCTCGAACGCCATCTCGTGCTCGCGCGCCACGTCGAAGATCCGGGACGGGAGCCACTTCTCCACGATGGCCTGTCGCGGGTTTCGCGCGTACGCGGCGAGAAGGTCGCGCCGCGCGGTCCGGGTCTCCTCCGCCCACGCGAACCCCTCGAGCGTCGGCGCGAGGAGGACGAGCGACAGGGTCCGGGACGGGAAGTCGAGCGCGAACTGGAGCGCGATCTCGGCGCCGTCGTCGTGGGCGAGGACGTGCGCCGTCCCCGTCGAGAACCAGTCGAGGAAGGCGGCGATCTCGGCGGCTTCCTCGGAGAGAGCGAGCGGCTCGGGAGCATCCGCGGAACGGCCGTGGCCCCGCCGGTCGAAGCGGATCGCGCGGAAGCCGGAGGAGATCGCGGTCGCGGGCGCCTCGAGGATGTCGAGGTTTGCGAACGAGCCGTGCACGAGGACGACCGTCTCGCCCTCGCCGCCGACCTCGTAGTAGAGGCGGCGTCCCCCGATGACCGCGTACGGCATCGCCTTCAGGCCGGAGCGGCCGCCTCCGCGCGCGGGGCGACGCGCCGTCCGCGCCGCCGCCGCCGCCGCTTCGCCGGCGGGCCTGCCGCCGGTGGGAGCGGCGGCTCCGGAAGGTCGGCGCCGAACCCGCCCTCGGGCGCCTCGAGGCCGAACGCCTCGCGCGTCCAGAAGTCGGCGGCGAGGATGGAGATCGAGATTTCGGAAGGAGACTCCTCGAGTGAAAAGACCGAGGAAGGAGACGAAGAGGAGACCGAAGAGGGGATTTCTTCGAAGGTGGGTGGGGCGGGGGCGACCGGCACGCGCTCCGGGAGAGGCTCCGGCTTCGCGGGCATCGGGATCGGCGCCGCATCGGGGCGCGGCCTGGCGGGAGGCGCGGTCGCCGCCTCTTCCACCCTCAAAGAAATCTTCGGCGCCGAAGGCGCCGTCTTCTCTTCCTTCTTTTCTTCCTTCACAGCGGCCTTTGCCGTCGCACCGCCCGGGGAGAACAGCTTGTCGTCGGCGAACTCGACCGGGATCTTCATCCCGATGAGCTTCTGGATCGCGTCCAGGGAGAAGACGTAGTCCTCGTCCGCGAGGGAGATCGCCTTGCCGGTCCGCCCCGCGCGCGCCGTGCGGCCGATGCGGTGGACGTAGTCCTCGGGATCCTGCGGGAGATCCACGTTGATGACGTGCGTGACGCCCTCGATGTGGAGGCCGCGCGAGGCGACGTCCGTCGCGACGAGGAGCGGCAGCGTCCCGTTCTTGAAGTCGCCGAGGATCTTGAGACGCCGCGCCTGCGGGATGTCGCCCGTGAGCGCCCCGATCTTCCAGCCGTGCCGCTCGAGCGTGCCGACGAGTCGCTCGGCGAACCTCTTCGTGTTGACGAAGAGGAGGGTCCGCAGCGGCTCGCCGCGGGAGGCGGCGGCCGCCTCGCGCCTGAGGAGGCCGAGGAGGAGCGGCATCTTCTCGCGCTGCGAGACGTGGTAGAGAGCCTGCGTGACCCGGTCCGCCGTGACCTGTTCCGGACGGATCTCGATCTTCACGGCGTCGTTGAGGTGCTCGTAGGCGAGCTCCATGACGCGCAGCGAGAGCGTCGCCGAGAACATCATCGAGTGGCGCCGGGACGGGGGCGGGCAACGCCGGAGGATGCGCCGGAGGTCGCGGATGAAGCCGAGGTCGAAGAGGCGGTCCGCCTCGTCGATCACGAGGGACTCGACTTCGCCGAACGACGTCGCGCCCTGCTGCTCGTAGTCGAGGAGGCGGCCCGGAGTCCCGACGAGGAGGTCGCAGCCCGCGCGGAGCTGGTCGCGCTGCTTCACGTAGTCGATGCCGCCGAACACGGTCACGATCTTCGGCTTCAGGAAGTGGCCGAGGGCCTTCGCGTCCTCCTGGATCTGGACGGCGAGCTCCCGCGTCGGCGCGACCGCGAGCGCGCGCGGATACGGCGAGGGCTTCGGACGCTTCGTGCGCGCGAGACGCGTGAAGATGGCGATGAGGAACGCGGCGGTCTTCCCCGTGCCCGTCTGCGCCTGGGCCGCGACGTCCTTCCCGGCGAGGAGGAGCGGCAGCGTCGCGGCCTGCACGGGCGTCGCGCGGACGAATCCGCACGCGGCGACGCCCGCGCTCACGGCGTGGGGGAGCTTGAGGTCGGCGAAGTAGACGTCGGTGAGGTAGTCGCCGAATTTCCCGGGGGGGCCGGACATCCAGCCTCGATTGTAGCGTCAGGAGGGCCCCGAAACGCCCGCGTATACTCGGGCGAGTCGTGTCTGTCTGGGACCTGACCAAACGGATCTTCTTCGGCAGGAGCCGGGATCCCCTCGACCCGCAGGTCTTTCATCAGCTCTCGCTGGTCGCGTTTCTCGCGTGGGTCGGACTCGGGGCGGACGGGCTGTCGTCGTCGGCCTACGGGCCGGAAGAGGCGTTCCTCGCGCTCGGGACGCACACGCACCTCGCCGTGTTCCTCGCGGGGGCGACCGCGCTCACCGTCTTCCTGATCTCCGGTTCGTATGCACAGCTCATCGAGCTTTTCCCGTCCGGAGGGGGCGGTTACCTCGTTGCGACGCACCTCCTGGGCGAGTCGGCCGGTCTCGTCTCCGGCGCCGCGCTTCTCATCGACTACGTGCTCACAATCTCGACGTCGTGCGCCGCCGGCGTCGCGGCGTTGTGCTCGTTCTTCGGGGAGGTGTCGCCCTCGCGCCAGCTCCTGTACGCGCTCGTCTCGGTCGTCGTCCTCGTCCTCCTGAACCTGCGCGGAGTCCGTGAGTCGATCCAGGTCCTGCTCCCGATCTTCCTCGTGTTCCTGTTCTCGCACGTCGGAATCCTGCTCTTCGGCGTGTTCCGGCACGCCGCGGCGTTTCCGGAGCTCGTGACGCAGACGGCGCGGGAGACGAGCTCCACGTGGAGCGCTCTCGGCGCCTGGGGCACGCTCATGCTTCTCCTGAAAGCGTTCTCCCTCGGCGGCGGGACGTACACCGGGATCGAGGCGGTCTCGAACGGCCTGCAGATCCTGCGCGAGCCGCGCGTGCGGACCGGCAAACGGACGATGGCCTACATGGCCATCTCGCTCTCGTTCATGGCGGGAACGCTCATCCTCTGCTACCTCCTCGCGAACGTGCGGAAGGAAGAGGGTGCCACGCTGAACGCGGCGCTCTACCAGGTCCTCCTCCGCGAGCTGTTCGGGACCGGCGGCGTCTCCGCCGCCTTCGTGTTCGTGCTCCTCGTCTCGGAGGGCGCGCTCCTCTTCGTCGCCGCGCAGTCGAGCTTCCTCGCGGGCCCGCGCGTCCTCGCGAACATGGCGCTCGACTCCTGGGTCCCGCACCGGTTCAGCCTGCTCTCCGAGCGGCTCGTGACGCAGAACGGGGTCATCCTCATGGGGGCGGCCGCGATCGCGATGCTCGTCTACGCGCGCGGGTCGATCCACGTCCTCGTCCTCATGTATTCGATCAACGTCTTCCTGACGTTCACGCTCTCGCAGCTCGGGATGTGCGTGCACTGGTGGAAGGTGCGGAAAACCGACGGCACGTGGCTGCGTCGCTTCGCGCTGAACGGCGCGGGCCTCCTGATCTCGGTGACGATCCTGATCGTCTCGACGGCGCTGAAGTTCCGCGAGGGCGCGTGGATGACGGTCGTCATCACGGGCGCCCTCGTCGCGCTCTGCTTCGCCATACGACGGCACTACCACTCGGTCGGCCTCCTCATGAAGCGCGCCGACGACGTGCTCACGACGCTCCCGAAGGCGAAGCCGGCGGAGACGGGCGCGCCGGTTCCGGCCGTCTCCCGGAACATGCCGACGGCCGTCTTCCTCGTCTCCGGCTTCAACGGGCTCGGAATCCACTCCCTGCTCCAGGTCCAGAAATACTTCCCGCGGTACTTCAAGAACGCCGTCTTCCTGTCGGTCGGCGTCGTGGACTCGGCGAAGTTCAAGGGCGTGGACGAGATGGAGAACCTGAGGCAGGAGACGGAGCAGGACCTCACGAAGTACGTCGAGTTCGCGCGCGGCCTCGGCATGCACGCCGAGTCCCACTACTCGATCGGGACGGACGTTCTCGACGAGGTCGTCGAGCTGTGCAAGAAGGTCAAGGAGCAATACGACCGGCCGATCTTCTTCACGTCCAAGCTCATCTTCCCGAAGGAGAACCTCGCGAACCGGCTGCTCCACAACCAGACCCCGTTCGCCGTCCAGAGACGGCTCCAGTTCGAGGGCCTCCAGACGGTGATCCTGCCGATCCAGGTCGCGATATGACGACCGCCCGGGCGCGGGGCCCGAAGGTGCCGTTCGCGTCTCGCCGGCCGCTCACGTTCGCCCTCGTCGTCGCCGCCCTCGTCCTCGCGTCCACGACGGACGAGCGCGTCTTCGGGCTCGAGACCGACGGGCAGATCATGACGCGCACGGCCTACGCGATGGCGGCGCTCGGGGAGATCGGGATCGCGCGGGGGCATCCCGTCGACATCCCGCGGTCGGCGGGCGACGCCGTGACCCGCTACGGGATGGGGCCCTCGTTCGTGCGGGTCCCGGTCGCCGCCGTGGCCGGGGCGTTCGAGAACGCGTTCGGCCCCGGCTCGTCGCAGACGCTCTTCGTCCTCGAGCAGGTCCTCCTCGTCCTCCTCGCGGCGCTCGCGGCCGGACTCCTCGCGCGGGCCTGCGGGTCGGACGCGACCGGAGTCCGGCGCGCGACACTCGCGGCGGCGCTCGCCTCGCCGCTCTGGGCGTACGCCTCGTCGGACTGGTCCGAGCCGCTGCAGGCCGCGTGCATCGGCGGCGCGTTCGCGTGCGCGGCGCTCGCGGGCGGCGCCGAGGCGCGCCGGCCGGTTCTCCTCGCGGCGGCGGCGGGCGCGCTCGCCGGCTTCGCGCTCCTCTCGAAGTCGATCTTCGTGGTTCTCGTCCCGCTCCTCTTCCTCGTCATCGTCCTCGAAGCTCCGCGCGAGGGCCGCCGCGCCCGGGCGCTCGCGTTCCTCGGCGGGGCCGCTCCGCTCGCGGCTCTCTGGCTCGTGCTGGAGTTCGTCCGCTTCGGCGCGCCCTTCGCGTCTTACGGGGGCGAGCGTTTCAGCCATCCGCCCCTCGACGGCCTCTGGAGGCTGACGCTGGGCCCGAACAAGGGACTCTTCGTCTATTTCCCGCTTGCGCTTCTCGGTGTCTGGGGGCTCGTGCGCCTCGTGAGGACGCGCCGCGTGCTCGGCCTCGCGATCGCCGCATTCGCGGCCTTCCTCCTCGTCACGACGGCGGCGTGGTGGTCCTGGGACGGGACGGCGGGCTGGGGCCCCCGCCTCCTCGTCCCGCTCGTTCCCCTACTCGCCGCGGCCGCCGTCCTCGCGTCCGGGACGCGGATCGCCGCCGCGTTCGTGGTCCTGTTCGCGCTCGGCGCGGGCGTGAACGCCCTCGGCGCACTGCAGCCCGATCCCGTCCTCGCCTGGTACTACGCGACGGTCCGGCCGCGCGTCCTCAGCGAGACGGAGCGCCGGGCCTTCCCCTCGTTCGCGACGGAGACGGACGCGGCCGGCGTCGTGAGGCTCCTCCCGATCCACGACGTCTCGAACCATGCGGCGCTCTCGCCGCTGCGCGTCGACCTCTGGCTCCTCGGCAGGCGCCTCGCGGGAGGCGACGTCCTCGCCGCGCTGCGCACGCCGCCGTGGCGGACGGACGTGCCGGGCCAGGAGGTCGGAGCGCCGCCCGAGGAGGCGATCCCGCCGAGCGCGCTCGTCTTCCTCACGTCGCCGTTCCGCTGGCCCCACCTCGGGATGTCTCTCACGCGCGGCCCCGGGCAGAAGGACACGGTCCTCGCCTTCATCGACTGCCTGTTCGACCAGGCGCTCCGCGCGCAGGACATGGAGCGCGGAGATCGCGCCGTCGCGTTCGCCGAGGAGCTCTACCGGCGGATCCCGTCGCCGCAGACGGCCGCGACGCTCGCGGAGGCGTACCGGATCGCGGGGCGCCGCGAGACGCTCGCGGACTTCATCGCGTCGCTTCCGCCGGCGCTGAAGGCGACGCCCGAGTTCGGGATGGTCTTCGCGCTCGCGTCCCGCGACATGGGGAACGAGGCGCGCGCGCGCCAGGTCCTCGGGCAGGTGCTCGCCGTGAGCCCGCGGCCGGAATACGCGCGCCTCGCCGCTGCGCCCCTCGCCTCGTGGCCTTCGACGCTCCGGAAGATCCAGTACCCGGTCGCGTTCCTCGCCCCGAAGGCGCCGTGACGATCCGGCGACCCTTCGCGGCTGCCCTCCTCCTCGCGGGCGCCGTCCTCGCGCTCACGGCCGACGAGCGCGTGTACGGCCTCATGGCGGACGGCCGGACGATGGTCCGCACCGCCGTCTCGATGGCGACGCTCGCGGAGATCGGGATCGCGCGCGGCGGCGCCGTCGACATCGCACGGCCCGGCGGCGACGCGGTGTCGCGGTACGGAATGGGGCCGTCCCTCGTCCTCGCCGTCCCCGTCCTTCTCGCTCCGGCGTTCGAGAGCGCGTTCGGCACGGGGGCCTCGCAGACCCTCTTCGTCTCGCAGCAGATCATCCTCGTCCTTCTCGCCGCGCTTTCGGCGGGACTTCTCGCTCGCGCGTGGGGCGCGCACGAGCGCGCCGCCGCGGCGGCCGCTCTCGCGACGGCCCTCGCGTCGCCGCTCTGGGCGTACGTCGCGCTCGACTTCTCCGAGCCTCTGCAGGCCGCGCTCTCGGGCGGGGCGTTCGCGGCGGCCGCGTGGTCCGTGAAGGAGTCCGCCCAGGAGGCGGCGCGGCGACGCGCGCTTTCTCTTGCCGTCCTCGCCGGATTTCTCGCCGGATCCGCCCTTCTTTCGAAGAGTCTCCTCGTGATTCTCTTCGCCGCAGTCCTCGCCGCCTTGTGGGCTCCCACGGCTGGCCGCGCGCGCCGACTCACCGCTGCGTGCGTGGGATTCGCGCCGCCCGCGGCCGCGTGGCTGCTCTTCGAGATCGTCCGGTTCGGCCGGCCGTTCGCCTCGTATGGAGGCGAGCGCTTCGACCACTCCCTGCCGGACGGGCTCTGGCGCATCCTCGTCGGCGTGAACAAGGGGCTCGTCTTCTACTTTCCGCTCGTCCTTCTCGCGGCCGTCGGTGCCGCGGCGCTTCTGAAGGCGAGGCGCCCTGCCGCCCTTCCGGCCTTCGCGTTCGCGGCCGTGCTCCTCGCGGCCGCGTCCGCGTGGTGGGCGTGGGACGGGACGTTCGGCTGGGGTCCGCGTCTCCTCCTGCCTGCCGTGCCGCTCCTCGCGGCGGCCGCCGCGGTCGCTCCCGCGCCGAGGCCCGTCTTCGCCGCCCTTTTCGCGCTCGGCGCCGCCGTGAACGCGCTCGCGGCCCTCCAGCCGTCGACGCTCACGACCTGGACGTACGGGACGCTCGCGCACCGGCCGCTCGCGCCCGCGGAGGCGGCCCGATACCCGGAATTCGCGCTCGAACGCGCGCCGGACGGCAGGACGTTTCTCTATCCGCAGTACTTCGCCTCCGACGAGGCCGCGCTCGCCCCGATCCCTCTCGCGGCGCGCCTCCTCGCGGCGCGTCTCTCCGGCGGCGGTACCGCCCGGATCGACGCGGCCCTCTGTGCGGGTCCGCCCGCGCCCGCGTCCGGGGTCGCCGCCGCGCTGCCCCCGAGCACCCTCGTGCACCTCACGGCGCCGTTCCGCTGGCCGCATCTCGGCATGGCCCTGTCGCGCCGGAAGAACGAGGCGGACTGGTCGCTCACGTACGTCGAGGCCGTCCTCGACCAGGCGTTTCGCGCTCAGGACATGGGGCGCGCCGGCCGCGCGGTGGAGTTCGGCGAGCGCCTCTTCGCGGCGCTTCCGAACCCGGAGACGGCGACCGTCCTCGCGGAGGGGTATCGCCTCGCGCGCCGGCCCGAGACGCTCGAGGACTTCGCCGTCACGATCCGCCGGCGGGGGATGGAGCCGGAGTTCGCCGTCGTCCTCGCGCTCGCGGCGCGCGACGCCGGAGACGCGTCCAAGGCGACCGCGCTCATGGGAGAGGCGGCCCAGCGGAGCGGACGCGCGGATCTCGCGGCGCTCACGCGGGAACCACCGGCCGCCTGGCCGGCGACTCTCCGCCTCATCCAGGCCGCCGCCGGTAGGATGGCGCGGTGAGCCGCGATCCGATCCGCGTCCTCTCTCCCGCGACGGGAGCTCCGCTCGGCGAAGTCCCCGACGCGGGTGCGGCCGGCGCCGCGGACGCGGTGGCCCGCGCGCGCGCCGCGCAGCCCGAATGGGCGGCGCGGGACCTCGAGCAGCGCGTCGAGGCGCTCCTGAGATGGCGCGACGCCGTGCTCGACGAGCCGGCCGTGCCCGAGACGCTCGTCGCCGAGAGCGGCAAGCCGCGGATGGAGGCCGAGGGGATCGAGGTCCTCTACCTCTGCGAGCTCATCCGGGCGATGTCGCGCCTCGCGCCGAAGGCGTTCCGCGAGGAGACGCGGAACCCGCGTCTCTTCCTGACGAAGAAGACACGTCTCCTCAGGCGGCCCCTCGGCGTCGTCGGCGTCATCGGGCCGTGGAACTTCCCGATCCTCAACAACGCGGCGGACGCGGTCGCGCCGCTCCTCGCCGGGAACGCCGTCGTCCTGAAGCCCTCGGAGATCACGCCCCTGACGTCCGTGCTCCTCGCGGACCTCTGGCGGAAGGCCGGGAACCCTCCAGGACGTCTTTCGCGTCGTCACGGGCCGGGGCGAGACGGGCGCCGCGCTCACGGATCTCACGGACGCCGTCATGTTCACCGGCTCGGTCGCGACGGGCCGCCGCGTCGCGGCGCGCTGCGGCGAGCGCCTCGTGCCCTGCGTCCTCGAGCTGGGCGGCAAGTCTCCGTTCGTCGTCCTCGCGGGCGCCGACGTCGAGCGCGCCGCCGAGGCCGCGGCGTGGTCGAGCTTCATCCACTCGGGCCAGGTCTGCGTGAGGACCGAGCGGATTCTCGTGGACGTCTCCGTCGCGGACCGCTTCGAGCCCCTCTTCGCTGCGCGCGTCGCGGCCCTGAGGCAGGCCGCCCCGGACCCGTCTGGCGCCGCCGCGCAGGATCTCGGCTCCGTGACGTTCGCGCGGCAGATCGAGGTCGCGGAGCGGCACGTCGCGGACGCCCTCGCGAAGGGGGCGCGCGTCCTCACGGGAGGCGCGCGTGCGGCCGATCGGACCGGCCTCTTCTTCCAGCCGACCGTCCTCGCGGGCGTGACGGAGGACATGGCGGTCATGCGCGAGGAGACGTTCGGCCCCGTCGTCGGAGTGATGCGCGTCGCGGGCGCCGAGGAGGCGCTCCGCGTCGCGAACGACACGCACCTCGGGCTCAACGCGACGGTCTTCGGCCCGGCCGGGGCGGCGCTCGCGTTCGCCCGGCGGCTCCAGTCCGGTCAGGCCATCGTGAACGACGTCCTCGTGAACTACTTCGTCGTCGAGTCGCCCCTCGGGGGCTGGAAGGAGAGCGGCCTCGGCGTGCGGCACGGCGTCGAGGGTCTCAGGCAGTGGACGCGGATCGAGGCCGTCACCGTCCGCCGCCCCCTCCTCGCTCCCGTCGAGCGGTTCCTCGCGCGGCAGCTCGCCTTCCCGTACGACCCGCGCGTCCTCCGCGTCCTGAGACGCGCGTCGCGCCTCCTCTACCGCCGCGGGCTCGTCGAGAAGCTGAAATCGCCTCCGGTCCGCCCGCGCCCGTAGAATCCGCCGGATGAAGCGTCCCCTCGCCGCGCTCGCGGCCGCGTTCCTCATGTCTCCGGCCGCCGGCGCCCCGCCGGGCGCGGCCGCCAAGAAGCCCACCCCGATGACCGCCCCGGGCCTCGAGGTCTCGACCGGCAGCGCCGCTCCGAAGGGGGTCCCGAAGATCAGCGCCGAGGACATGCGCGCCCTCCAGGGCGAAAAGCAGGATCCGTTCGAGCTCGAACGGATCGGGCTCGCCGCGGTTCACGCGAACGAGCTCGACCGCGCCCGCCTGTTCTTCGAGAAGTCGTGGAAGATCGGCGAGCTCCCGACCGCCGCGTACAACCTCGCGTGTCTCGACGCGCGCACGGGCCGCGCGGACGCGGCGTTCGCGGAACTCGGCCGCGCGATCGCGGCTGGCTTCGACGACGGGTCCGCCCTCGAGAAGGACCCGGACCTCGCGCCGCTCCGGGGAAAGCCGCGGTGGTCTTCGATCGTCTCGGGCGCGTCCCACAACCGCGCCGCCGGCGACGCCGCGGTCGTGAAGGAAGGGATTTTCCTCCTCCCGAAGGAGCGCCCTCTCGCGATCCTCCTTCTCCTGCACGACAAGCAGTCGGACCCGTACTCCGTCAGCAATCCGTTCGCGGACGTGGCGCTCGCGCATCGCCTCCTCGTCGCGGCGCCGCGCGGCCCCGGCCGCTCCGCGAAGAAGCGCTTCGGCTGGGGATCGGCCGAACGCGCGGCGAAGGCGATCGACGCGGCGATCGCGGCCGCGCGCCGGAAGGCGGGGAACCCGTCGCTTCCGATCCTCCTCGTCGGAGTCGGGCGCGGCGGCACGGAGGCCTTCACGGCCGCGGCGAAGAAGGCGCCGCGGACGTTCGAGGGGATCGGCTCGATCGGCGGCCCGTTCGACCCCGGCGCCGCGCCGAGCACCGCGGGCCTGCGCGGGGCCAGGCTCTTCCTCGGGTCGTCGCGCGACGCGGACCCGAACGCGATCAACGCCGAGCGCCGCGGCATCGAGGCGCTCCGCCAGCAGGGCTTGAAGCCGTCCGTCGTCGTGTGGCCGGGCTCGTCGTCGGGGTTTCCGCAGGACGTTCCGCAAGCCGTCAAGGACACTCTCGACGCTTTCGCCGGCCTCATGCCGGCCGCCCGCTGATGGCCGTCGACTTCTACCGCCACGCGCTCGGCGACGAGGAGAAGGACGCGGTCCGCGCGGTCCTCGACTCGCTTTTCCTCACGACGGGGCAAAGGGTCTACGCGTTCGAGAAGGCGTTCGAGGAGTACCTCGGCGTGCCCGCCGTCGTCTGCACCGCGCACGCGACGGCCTCCCTCCACATCGCGATGCTCGCGGCGGGCATCGGCCCGGGAGACGAGGTCGTCACGACGCCGATGACGTTCCTCTCCTCGGCGAACGCGGTCCTCTATGCGGGCGGGACTCCGGTCTTCGCGGACGTCGACGCGAAGACCGCGAACATCGACCCGGACGCCGTCGAGTCCGCGATCACGCCCCGCACGAAGGCGATCGTCGCGGTCGACCTCTACGGGCTCCTCGCGGACCTGAAGGCGCTCCGGACGATCGCGGACCGCTACGGCCTCGTCCTCGTCGAGGATGCGGCGCACTGCGTCGAGGGCCGGCGCGACGGCGTCGGGCCGGGGCAGCTCGCGGACTACGGCTGCTTCAGCTTCTACGCGACGAAGAACCTCACGTGCGGCGAGGGTGGCGCGATCACGGCGCGCGACGGCTCGAAGAAGGGCCTCCTCCGCCAGCTCGGCTCGCACGGGATGAGCCGCAACGCGGCGGACCGCTACGCGGGGAAGTACCAGCACTGGGACATGGAGCGCCTCGGCTACAAGTACAACCTCTCGGACGTTGCCGCGTCGCTGCTCCTGCCGCAGCTCCCGAAGCTCGCGGCGCGCCTTTCGAGGCGCGAGGAAATCTGCCGCCGCTACGAGGCCGCGTTCCGGGACGTCCCCGGGATCTCGTTCCCGACCGTGCCTCACGGCGCGACGTCGGCGCGACACCTGTTCACGATCTGGGTCGAGCCCGCCGACCGGGACGCGATCCTCGCGGGGATCCAGGCGCGCGGCGTGGGCGTCGCCGTGAACTACCGGGCCGTCCACCTCTCGACGTACTACGCCGAGAGGTTCGGATTCACGCGGGGGATGTTTCCGAACGCCGAGAGGATCGGCGACGCGACGATCACGATCCCGCTCTGGCCCGCGATGACGGACGCGCAGGTGGACGAGGTCATCGCGGCCGTGAAGGCGGCGGTCGCGCGTCCGGGCTGACGGCCGTGACCCGGACGCGCTCCGTCATTGTGCGGGAGCGAACGCGCGCCTAAATTGCCGGCATGAAGAGCATCTGCGTCCTCTCGTACCTTCTGGCCGTCTCCGCCGCCGCGCAGCAGCCGCCCGTCCCGGCGGCGGCCGCCGCCGTCACGGTGTCGGCGCCCGCCGACCCCCTCGCCGCGCGGCGCGAACAGCGCCTCACCGGCCGGTCGATTGACGCCGCCGGAAAGTCGTTTACGTGGGGAGGGGGCGCGTACCGCTTCGCGAACGGGAGCTTCTGGGAGATCGCGGGCGCCGACGGCGCGCCCGCCGGGTACTTCTTCCTCGGCGCAGGCTCGCTGTCTTGGAGCGCGGGCGACGACGCGGCCTCACGCGTCTACGTCGACAACGCGAAGCGCGTCGGCGGGCTGTCACACGCGGCGGACCGCTCGCTCGAGTTCGCGTTCGAGCGCGCGTCCTTCCACGCGTCCCCGCGGTCGCTTCCCGCGGTGGGGGATCCGGCCGCCGCCGCAGACGCGCCCTCCGACGCCTGGGAGCGGCACCGCCAGAGCTTCCGGAGCGACCGCATGATGCCGCCGGAATTCGGCGTCGCGGCGGCCGCGGCGAACGGAACGTCGTTCGGGGAGGCTCTCCTCGCCGGCAGCCGGGACGTCCGCCACCGCGTGGACGGCGCTCTTGGATTCGAGGAGACGCTCGCCGTCCTGGACAGTCCGTCCGGGCTGCCGAGCACGTTTCCCGGGTGGCGGTACCCGGGGGTCGTGGGCCGGCGGACGGTCGGCCACGCGCGCCGGACCGCCCCCGTCCCGGACGTCCGGCTCGTCGACCTCGACGTCGACGTGCGCGAGACGGAGACGGGCTGGGGGGCATTCGCCGTCCAGGAGACCTTGCGCGCCGAGCGCGCCGTCCGGGCGATCGTCCTCGAGCTGAGATCCGACATCCTGCAGGCGCACACGCTCTCGCCGGTGGCCGCGCGCTTCCTCGGCGCGTCCACCGAGGACGGAAAGCCCGTTCGGGCGATCCTCGACGAGGGCTCGCTCCTCGTCGTCCTGCCGGAGGCGATTCCCGCGGGCGGATCGCGCCGGATCTCGTTCCGGTACGAGGCGCCGTTCCTGGCGCGCTCGGGCGGCGACAACCGGTGGGAGCTGCAGCTCGCGAGCGCGTGGTACCCGCAGCCGCCCGCGCTGCGCGCCGCGGCGTTCCACACGTTCCACGGCGTCGTGCGGGCGAAGAAGCCGCTCGTGCCGTTCGCGTCCGGCGAGACGGTCCGCCGCGCCGAAGACGGTGCGTGGAACGTCGTCGAGACGCGGCTGCGGAGGCCCGTTCCGTTCGTCGCCGTCGTCGCCGGCGCCTACACCGTCCAGGAAGACACGCAGGACGGCGTCGTGTGCCGCATCGCGAGCTACGGCGTCTCGAAGGAACGCTCGGGCGCGAAGCTTCTGAACCTCTTCCACAAGATGCGCAGGTTCTACGAGCCGTACTTCGGCCCGTTCCCGTGGAAGGAGTACACGATCCTCGAGGTTCCGCGCTGGGGCTTCGGGCAGGCGCCCCCGGGGATGATGAGGATCACGCGCGAGGCCTTCCAGGCGAACGTTCTCGGCGACGACGTGGCGGCGTTCTTCTCGGGCGGCATCAACGAGCGGCTCGCGCACGAGATCGCGCATTCGTACTGGGGATACGGCGTCTGGGGCGCGACGGAGAACGACCAGTGGATCGAGGAGACATTCGCCGAGGTCTCGGCGGGGCGCCTCATCGAGGAGATGAAGGACCGGAGCGACTACACGCGCCTCGCGAACATCTGGAGGACGCGGGCGAAGGACGCCTCGAGCCTCGCGCCGGTCGCGCTCGCGAACGACGTGACCCGGAAGGTCGAGTTTTACGATAGCAGCGACCTGTGGGCCGACCGCTTCTACCTCACGTACTTCAAGGGGGCGGTCCTCCTCGAGGCGATCCGCAAGGAGATCGGCGACGACGCGTTCTTCACGGTCCTGAAGTCCTTCCAGCGCTCGTTCGAGAAGAGACCGGCCGTGACGACCGACCAGTTCGTCGGTCTCCTGTCCTACGTGACGAAGAAGGATTGGAAGCCGTGGTTCGAGAAGTTCTACTACGGGAGCGAGATGCCCTGACCCTTCTCAGCCCGGCCCGGTCGAGAGGACGACCTCGAGGACGTCCCAGTTCGGGTCGAGCGTGATCCCCGCGACGAACTTCCGGGACGGGTTCGGCATGACGACGGTCGTCGTGACGCCCGTCGGCACGACCGTCACGTCGGACGTCGAGCCGTCGACGTACGCGAGCCTCACGACGAGGGGGAAGACGTAGTAGGGCACGTCGTTCGGTCCCGGGACCGGGTGGACGACCGTGTGCCCCTGCGTCTGGAGGATCGTGAGCGTCACGGTCGACGCGTCCGCCGCCGTGTGGTACGTCGCCCGGAGCATCGGCCGGAACGGCGTTTCGAGCCACTGGTCCCAGAACTGCTTGAGGTCGAGCCCCGTCTTCTGCTCGAAGAGCGCGCGCAGCTCACCGCGCGTCGCCGTGCCCCACGCGTGCGCGTCGCCGTAGGCGCGCAGCGTCGAGAAGAACGCGTCGTCTCCCACGAGGCGCCGCAGCATGTGCAGGAAATACCCGCCCTTGTTGTAGACGGCGCCCGTGAACGCGAACGGGTCCGCGGGGTCGGCGACGACGGCGTGGGCGAGGCGGCCGCCGTAGAGGCCGTCGTCGTAGGAGGCGCGGAGGGTGGCGCCGGGGGCCTGCCCGAGGGCCTTCTCGAGGTAGAGGACCTCGCTGTACGTCGCGAATCCCTCGTTCAGCCAGATGTCGTCCCACGTCCGCATCGTGACGCGATCCCCCCACCACTGGTGCGAGAGCTCGTGCACGAGGAGGAGCGTGATGTCGCGCGGGACGTTCGAGAGGATGTTCTCGCCGATCGAGGTCAGCGTGGGGTGCTCCATGCCGCCGGAGAACCACGACGAGACGATGCCGTACTTCGTGTCCGCGAACGGGTACTCGCCGTAGAGCGACGCGAGGACCGCGATGTGGTCCTTGATCGCGGAGAGCCGCGGCGCGTTCGCGGCCGCGTTCTCGGGCATGAGGTACGAGCGGATGGGCATCTTGTGCCCGTCCATCGCCGTGTAGGTGTCCTCGACGACGGAGTAGTTCGCGACGTTCAGGGAGACGAGGTACGTCGAGATCGGCTGGGGGAGACGCCACGTGGACCTCACGCGGCCGTCCGGGAGCGTGACGGACGTCCCGAGGCCGGCGGACGCGACGAGATAGCCGGGCGGGACCGTCGCCGTCACGGTCGCGACCGCCTTGTCGTCGGGCGCGTCCACACACGGCCAGAACTGCCGCGCGCCGAACGGCTCGGCCACGCTCGTCGCGGCCATGCCCGTCGCGTGCGACCACCAGGCGAGCGCCGCCGCCGCGGGCGGGATCCCGGACCACGCGATCCCGATCGTCGTCCGCCGTTCGGCGGCGAGCGGCGGGTCGAGCGGGATCGTCAGGCGGTCGCCCGCGAACGAGAACCCGGGAACGGCGGCGCCGTCGCGTGTGACCGACGTGACCGCGTAGGCGCGGTCGAGATCGAACGCGACCGCAGACGTGCTCGTCGCGAAGCCGGAAAGGCGCGTCGTGGACGACCCCGAGAGGATCCTCACGGCGGGATCCAGCTCGAACGAGAGGTCATACGAGAGGACGTCGAACCCGCGCGTCGTCCCCTCGACGGAGGCGGGCGGCGGGACGGGGAGCCCGCGCGCGAGCGTGGCGGCGAAGGACGCGCGCGTGAGCGCCTTCTTCGCGAGGCCCTCCTCGTTCTCGACGTCGAGGCGTGGCCTGACGTCGGAGGCGGGGCGGAGCGCGCCGGCGCTCCAGGCGGCGGCGCCGAGGACGGCGGCGAGGAGAACGGGGAGAGGCCGTCGGCGCCTGCGGGTCACGGGCGGATTCTATTCGCGGCGGGCCGCTCAGAGCGCGGCGCCGAGGGTCTCGCCGCGCGCGATGCGCTCACCCATCGCGATCCCGTCGCGCCAGCCGCCCGTCAGGACGAGGCCGGGAAGGGACTTCAGGTCCTCCTCGAGGGCCGCGAGCGTCCGGAAGTGGTAGAGCGGGATCTGCGGGATCGCGCGCCGCCACTTGAAGATCCAGTGGCGCGTCGGCGCGGCGGGAAGGCCCGGGTGGAGGAGCTTCGCCTCGCGCGTCGCGATCTCGACGACCTCGGCGTCCGGGAGGTCGGCGATCACGGGGTCGAGCGCGCCCGCGAGGAACGACGTCGTGAGGACGGAGCCCGCGGGCGCGCGGCCCGTGAAGAGGGACGACGGGTAGAGGACGCCGAGCGAACGGATCCCCTCTCCGCGCGGGACGAGCGCGCCGAATCCCTTCGGCGCCCACGGGCCCCCGGGCCACGCGAGCGCGACGACGGTCACCGGCGACGACTTCATCGCGGCGAGGCCCGCGCGGGACTTCGCGAGGCGCTCCCCGAGGAGCGACGCGAGCGCCGGGCCCTCGAGCGTCGAAACGAGCGTGTCCGCCTCGAAGACGCGGCCGTCCCCCGTCCGCACGCGCCAGCGCGGACCGGGGCCGGGGAGGGGTCCTTCGATTGCGGCAGCCGCGGCGTTCGTTTCGATGCGGCAACCGGCTCGCGCATTCACGGCGGATTGAAGAGCTTCTATGAGTGAATAAAGACCCGAATCGAACGTGAGGGTGCGGGCCCGATGGCGGGGCACTGCAGCCGCGCCGCCGGCCAGCGCGCCGAGACCCGCTGCGCCGGCTTCGGCGTTCTGCTTCGCCGAACCACTCTTACCCTTTCTAAGAAATCCCAGAATGACGCTCCCGGCCGCCCCCTCCGCCTCCCAGAGGCGTGGGAAGGCACTGCGCGTCGAGAGCGTGTCCGGATCGCCCGCGTAGACGCCCGAGACCATCGGCCCCGCGCCGTAGCGCGCGGCCTCCTCGCCAAAGCGCCGCGCGAAGAACGACGCGACGCTTTCGTCCTCGAGGCCGGCGGGACGCGCGGCGACGAACGGCTCCTTCAGGAGGCGCAGCTTGCCGGCCGTCGTGAAGACCGTGTTGAAGAGTCCCGCGGGCCCCGGCACGACGGCGCGCGGGCGGCCGCCGCGGACGATCCAGCGCGGCGCCTTCGGATCCGCCGTCACGACGCGCGGCTCGAGGCCGAGATCGGCGAGCAGCCGATCGGCGGCGGCGCTCGTGCGCAACGTGTTCGGTCCGCCCTCGACGACGAACCCGTCCTCGCGGACGGTCTTTACCGATCCTCCGGGCGCGGGCCCGGCCTCGAGGACGACGCTCTCGCCCGCGCTCGTCCGCCGGTAGGCCGCCGTCAGCCCCGCGATCCCGCCGCCGAGGATCACGACGCGGCTCACGCCGCCGCCTTCGTCACGACGTCCGCGAGCGCGCGGACGAACGCGGGGTGGTCGTTCAGGCCCTCCGCGACCGCGTAGTGCGGGATGCCGAGCCGCGCGGCGACGCCCGCGAAGAGGATCCGGATCTCGTAGAGCGTCTCGACGTGGTCGGACACGAACGCGACGGGAACGACGACGACCTGTTTCACGCCCTGCTTCGCGAGGTCGGCGAGGACGTCGGGCGTCGAGGGTCCGAGCCATTCCACCGGCCCGACCTTCGACTGGTACCCGAGGCGCGAAGGGAAGCGGTTCCCGAGCGCCGCGTCGATTGCCTTGACGGTCGCCTCGACGTGACCCGGGTACGGGTCGTTCTGAGAGACGACCGTCTTCACGGGAAGCGAGTGCGCCGAGTAGAGGACGACGGTCTTCACCGGGTCGGGATCGGGCAGCGTCGCATGCGCCTTGAGGACCAGGTCCGCGTGCGCCGCGAGGAACTCCGGCTCGTCGTACCAGGCGTCGGGCGCGTTCGTCCGCGCCGGACTCCAGCCCATCTTCGCGAGGGCGGACGTGACGCGGTTGAACGAGCCGCGTGTCGTCGTGACGGAATACTGAGGGTAGAGCGGGAGAACGAGGAGGCGCGTCGCGCCCGCCCGCCGGAGGTCCTCGAGCGCGTCCTCGACGAATGGAAACGAGCACGTCATCCCGACGCGGACGACGGGCGCGGCCCCGGACCCGGCCGAGCGGCGCCCGAGCTCGGCCTCGAGGAGGCGGGCCTGCGTCTCGGACCAGCGCCGGATCGGCGACCAGTTGATCAGCTCGTACGTCTTCGCCGACTTCGGCGCGCGGAGCGTCGCGATCGTCCACGCGACGAGCTTTCGCAGAGGCGTGAATTTGATCCCGAGGATTTCCGGATCCACGAACAGCTCATAGAGAAACGGGCGGAGTTCCTCGCGGGACGCCGGCCCTCCGAGCTGAACGAGGAGGACACCGAGACGATCGACGCTCACAGCGTGCGCGAGAAGATCTTCGGCGCGTCCGCGGCCTTCTTCTCGAGGTACGCGTCGAAGAGCATCGCGACGTTCCGGATGAAGATCCGGCCCATCGTCGTCACCCGGATCTCGTCCGGCGTGACCGTGACCATCCCGTCGTTCACGAACTCCGGAAGCCGCGCGAGAGCGTGCGCGAACGTCTCGTCGAACGAGCGCAGCCCGAACGTCCGCTCGACGTCGCGCTTGTCGATCACGCAGTGGCACAGGAGGCGCGTGATGACCTCGCGGCGCAGGACGTCGTCGGGCGTCATGCGGCAGCCTTTCACGGTCGCGAGGCGGCCCGCCTCCATCGCGGCGTGATATTCGCCGTAGTCCTTCGTGTTCTGGAGGTACCACTCGTCGACGGAGCCGATCGCCGAGACACCCATTCCGTAGAGGTCGCACCCCGCGTGCGTCGTGTAGCCCTGGAAGTTGCGCGTGAGCGTGCGGTCCTTCTGGGCCTTCACGATCTCGTCGTGCGGGAGCGCGAAGTGGTCCATCCCGATGTAGACGTACCCGGCCGCGACGAAGCGCTCGATCCCCGAGACGAAGATCGCGAACTTCTCCGTCCCCTCGGGCAGGTGCGCCGCGAGGACGCGCTGCGGCCGCTTGAGCCACGGGACGTGCGCGTAGGAGTACATCGCGACGCGGTCCGGTCGCAGCGAGATGATCTCTTCGACGCTCTTCTCGAAGCCCGCCCGCGACTGGCCCGGAAGGCCGTAGATCATGTCGAGGTTCACCGAGGAGTAGCCGAGGGAGCGCGCGGCGTCGACGAGCGACTTCGTCATGTCGAAGGGCTGGACGCGGTTCACGAGCTCCTGGACCTCGGGGTCGAAGTCCTGGACGCCCATCGAGACGCGGTTGAAGCCGCGCGTCATGAGGACCTCGAGGTGCTTCGCCGTCGTGACGCGTGGGTCGACCTCGACGGAGACCTCGGCGCCCTTCGCGGGCCGGAACGTCTCGAGGAGGTGCTGCGCGAGCCGGTCGGCCTGGACGGGCGTCAGGTACGTAGGCGTTCCCCCGCCCCAGTGCACCTGCTCGATCGAGCGGGAGGGGTCGATCCGCTTCGCGAGGAGATCGATCTCCTTGTGGAGGTCCGCGAGGTAGGGCTCGATCTCGGCGCGGTCCTCGCCCTTGCGCTCGGGCTTCGGGACGACCTTCATGAAGCAGCCGCAGAACCAGCACTGCTCGTCGCAGAACGGGAGGTGGGCGTAGAGGGAGACGGGCGACTTCCGCGCGTTCGCGCGGGCGCAGGCCTCCTCGTAGTCCGTCACGCCGGTCCCCTCGGTCCATTCCGGGGCGGTCGGATAGGAGGTGTAGCGGGGGCCCTGGACGTTGTACTTGTCGAGCAGCTCCGTCGTCATCGGGAGCGTCTCGCCGCGGAGGCGGATCGGGATGGCCGTCACGCCGTGAAGGTTAGCATCGGCCGCGACGGCGTCTCACGGCGCAGGTGCATCAGGCGCGCGGCGCGTTCAGTCGACGAGCGTCACCCTGCGCGCGCTCGGGGAGAGGGAGATCGACTGCGGGAGGTACCGACCCTCGAGCCAGACGATGCGCTGGGCTCTCGACGGCCTTCGTCACCTTGTCTGACGGCGCTCGGCACGTCGGCGGCGGTCGAGACGACCTCCGACCTTGCCCCACGCGGGGTCGGCCATGTTCTTCTTCTTGGCCCACACGAAGAGCGGAACGCGGAGCGCGCGCAGGTAGGCGCGCGTCCACGCGATGGGCGTCGCGCTCTCGTCGTCGGGCCCCGCCACGAGCAGGAGGACGGCCCGCGGGCGGTTCCCCGCGGCCGCCGAGAGCGCGGCCACGCCGACGGCGTCGCCGAGCCGCGGCGGGCCGCTGTAATCCGGCGGGGAGACGTCGATGAGGAGCTTGCGGACGTCCCGGGCGCCGACGAAATCCTGCGACCGGAGGAAGACGTCGTAGCCGGGAGCCACGTCCGTCGGCTTGAGGGTCCCCGGCCAGCAGAAGCGCAGGCGCTGGCCTTTCCGGAGCGGAGAGAAGTACGTGTAGCCCAGGTAAGCCGCGGAGCGGAGCTGTGCGATCCAGGGCCCCGCGTTCCCGTCCTTCACGACGACGATCTCGCCGGGGCTCTCCTCGACGGCCTCCACGCGCACGGGCTCCCCGTTCGCGAGGAACCAGCCGTCCATCTCGGATTCCTTCGGCGGGCGGCCCCTGAAGACGGCGGGCACGGCGGTCAGCTCGGCCTCCGTTTCGCCACGCATCGTCTCGGGGCCGTCCAGCCGCTTCGCGCTTCACGCCGCCGACGAGCAGCTCCGCGGAGATCCGCCCCCCGCCCTTGAACTCGAGAAACGCTCTCAGGACGTGGACGTCGGCGGGGCGAAAGTCCGGAAGGCGGATCCGGGCGAGATTGCCGGGATCGAGCGTCTGTCCGTCGAACGTCAGCTCGACGCTCTCGGGCGTCGCGGCGAACGCGCTCGCGAACGTGAGTCGCGCGAGTCGCCCGCGGCCGCCCGCGCCGGGCAGGAGCGCGAACATCGCCTCCGAATTCGGGCGTGGGACGTTGACGAGCTGGACCGCGCGCCCCAGCTCGGCGCCGCCCTCGTCGCGCGCGATCGCGACGAGCTCGTGCGGAACGGGAGGGCCGAGGTCGACGACCATCTTCCACGGGGGCTGCGTGACGGAGTGAAGGGTTCGCCCGTCGAGCTGGAACTCCACGAACGCGGCGGCGGGGTCCAACTGCACCTCGATCGTGTGGGCGCCGACCGCGATCCCGAGGAGGAGCGTGAGGAAGGAGATCACGGGCCGTCAGCTTTTCGGCGGCGGCGGAACCGGGGTGACGCCCACCGGCGTCTTCACCGCCAGCTTCGGGCAGTAGTACACGGCGGCAGGTGTCACCTTCGTGGGGTGCCGTCCGGGAAGGATGAGGAGGGCATTCCCGCCGAGCTTGGCGACCTTCATCCGCATTTCGGGCGAACGGATCTCCTGCACGTCCAGCTGGACTTCGGTCTTGTCGAACGTGATCGTCCCCTTCCGCTCGCATCCGGCGACGGACTCGGGGCTGTTCACGATCGGGACGTTCGGGGGGACGACGGCGGGCCCTGCGAAGAGGAGGGAGCCCGCGAGGACGGAGAGGAGCATGGCGTCACTCCTTCGGCTTGTCGGGAATCGTGATCTTCGGACAGGTGTAGTAGTCGACGTAGAGGTCGCCGCGCACGATCTTGTCCGCCGTCGGCGCGAGGCCGCCCCCGCCCGCAAAGCGCGATGCGTCCACGGCCTGCTCGCGTCCGGAGGACACGCTCGCGTCCACGGGGCCGTTGACGCGCTCCGGCTGCGGGGGGAGCGCGACACGGGCCGTCAGGACGCAGCCGTGCTCGTCTTCGTCGCCGATCGCGAGGCCCGCCGACTTCGTGGTCGCGCAGCCCGCGCACCCGAGCGCCCCGAGGAGGAGGACGGCCGCCGCGCGGGCGCGCATCGTTCAGCCTCCGATCGGCAGCGCCACGGCCCCGAGCCGGCTCGTCGCCGTGTCGCGCACGCCGACGAACAGGCGGCCCTTCCACCGGTGGTCGAGCGTGAAGTTCGAGTCCTTGCGGAAGAACGCCCCCGCTCCGTTCGCCGCGGACGTGTCGAGCGAGACGGAGAACGGGATCACCATGGGCTCGGACGCACGGCCCTCCTCGTCGACGCCGGCGATGAGGAGCTCGAGCTTCGCGCGCTTCGTGTCGCCGCGCTCCTCGGCGTAGACCCCGGCGACGGGGACGACGACGTCGAACGGGAACGCGTCGTCCTTGCGGTCCTTCACGGGTCCCTTCGTCTCGAGCGCGATCGGGAAGTCGCCCTTCGGCGCGTCGGCGGAGAGAAGGAGGGCGGCGAAGCGCGCGCGCGCCGCCGTGTCGGGCGTGAGCGAGCGCTGGCCGGACGCCGTGCGCACGACGAGCCCGGGGCGCGTCACCTCGACGCGGATCGTGCGCCGCGCGGACGTCGCGTCGGGCGGCGTGAAGCCGAGGCGGTAACGCTTCGCGAGGAGGTTCGTCTCCGCCGTCAGGTTCTCGACCGGCTTGTTCGAGAAGCCGAGGCGGGCCCCGCCCGTCGCCTCCGCCATCAGGGAGAACGTGTCGTTCCGGAACTCCCAGGTGTCGACCGAGTCGCTCTCGGTGGAGGCGCTCGCGGGCCGCAGCGTGGCGCCCGATCCGGCAATCCTTCCAGTCGTTGCGAGGGAGTTGATCTCGGCCTTCGCGTCCGGCGAGTCGAGGCCCGTCGGGTCGAGTGCGACGATCGTGGCGCGGGCGAGGAGAGCCTGCGCCTCGGCGTCCTTCGCCTCGTGGAGGAAGTTCCAGAGGCCGCGCGACGAGTAGGAATTCCCGTTGGGCGTGAGCTCGTCGCCGGGCTGCGGGCTGTACCCCGGAGGACCGTCTGGCGACATGCCGCTCGGGAAGGAAGTCCGGGACAGCGCCTGCGATCCGGCCGCTCCGCCGATCGGTGTCACGAAGCCGGTCGGCGAGATCGGGCCGGAGAGAACGACCACGGTCTTGGGCTCGGGTCGATTCGCGACGCTGTCGAGGACGGTCGTGAAGTTGCGGAGCATCTGGCGGGACTGGCCCACCCACTCGTCGCCCCGCGCCTCGGAGAACACGTACGACCGCGGGAGCATCTTCGCGGGTTTCTCGAGCGCCTTCTTCAGCGCGGAACGGTCCGACGTGAAGCCCTGAAGTCGCCTCACTCCATTGTCGAGGAGGTAGACGGCCGCTTCCTCTCCGGCCGGCATCCGGCCGGCGTACGCGAGCAGCGCCTTGATGCCGTCGTTCCTCGCCCGCACGTCCGAGTGCAGATCCGAGATCACGAAGACGGTGCTGTGCATCCGGCGCGCGGCGACCGCGGCCGTGGGGGGCGGACCGGCCGGAACCGCCGCCGCGGGGGCCGGTGACGTCGATGCGGCACCGGGCGAAGGGGCGGGCGCCTCGAGCCAGTCGATCGGCGTCTCCTTGCCGTTCACGAAGAGCTTGAAGTCGCCCTTGCCGAGGCCCTCGACGGGCTTGCCCTTCGAGTCGAGGACGAGCACCTCGACGTCGGCGGCGACCGCCTCGACGGAGCTGCGGACCGGATGCACCGCGTCCGCCTGCGCGGAGGCCAGAACGCTCGGAGCGAGGGCGAGGACGGCCGACAGCGTGAACGTGAGGGTGCGCTTCATGAGGCCTCCGCGCGGTCGTCTTAGCACGCCGCGTGCCGCGTGTCACCGGGACGGGCCGTCTCCATCCGGGGACGAAAGGCCCGAAAACGGGTTCGGGCGCGCTGGCATTTGTTTGCTAGGTTCCGGGTCAGTTGCAGATCCTGACGTATCCCGTGGGCGTCGTCGTGGGCCTCCTGCCGGTGGTCGTCGAGCTGGGTGCGCCTCCGCGGCCGGCCACCGTTCTCCTCGACGGCCGCGCCGCCTGCACGGTCACCGAGGCGGTGCCGCGGTGCTCCGTCGACCTCGGACCGTCGCCGAAGGTCCACCTCCTGGAGGTCGTCCGCAAGGATGCCGGAGGCAACGTCGTCGAGCGGGCCGTGAGGTGGGTGAACCGCCCGGGCGCCGCCGAGGCCGAGGTCCAGACGCGCACGCGATGCGACGAGTCCGGCAGCCGATGCGATGTGCGGATCGGATGGGCGCACGCCGACCGGCTCGACCCGAAGAGGGTGTCGGTCGCACTCGACGGGCACCGCGTCGCGGCTTCGCGCCATCGCGACGTGAGCCTGGAGGTTGCGGGGACGCGCGGCGCACTCCTCACCGTCGACCTGACGTTTCCGGACGGCCGGCGCGTGACGCAGCGCGGCCGTCCTCGGCGGACGCGTTCACGGGGACGAGGACACCGCGATCTCCGCGCTCCTCGAGACCGAGGCCTGCGGCCCTGACGGGCCCGCGGCGGCCTCGGCCCGGCGTCGGCGCGCCGGCGAACGCATCCGCGGCGTCGAACGGGGCGAGGGAGAGATCGTCTTCGTCGCCGAGCCCGCCGCGTACGGCGCCCTCGTTCGTCTCGTCGGGTCTCCGTACACGGTCCCGAAGGGCTTGAACATGGCCGCCCTCGACGACATTCTCCGCAGGGCGGGCTTCGCGGTTCACGTCGTGGTCCCGGACCGTCGGCTCGCGCTCGGTGAGCTGCTGCCGAAGGAGCCCGTGCTCCCGGCGCTTCTCGAGGCGATCGACGCGACGCCGCTCAAGCCGCTCCGCCTCGCGGACGCGGTGGCCTCGGCAGCGCTGCACGTGGGCGTGCCCGGAACGCGCCGGCTCGTCGTCCTCGTCGCGGCGGAGCGCGCCGAGGACTCGAGCGTTCTCGGCGCGACGGCCGTGAGGGAATACCTCGAGGAGATCCACGTGCCCCTGGTCGTCTGGCGCGTGCGCCCGGGAGCGAGGCCCCTGTGGCCGCCGGGCCGGACGATCGGGACGGTCCAGGATCTCCGTGCGGCGATCGTGGACGCGAAAGAGCGCCTCGACTGCCAGGCGGTGGTCTGGATGGACCCTTGACGTCGCTCAGCCGAGCGGCGCGCGCGCGGCCGCGACGAACGCGCCGACGTTTTCGGGCGGCGTGGGCGGCAGGATGCCGTGGCCGAGGTTGACGATGTGGCCGAGCGGCCCGGCGGCGCGCCGCGCCGCGGCGACGGCCGACGTCACGCCTTCCTTCTGTCCGAGGAGGACGCCGGGGTCGACGTTGCCCTGCAGCGCCCTTCCGTTCGCCCGGCCTCTCGCCTGGTCGAGAGGCAGCTTCCAGTCCACGGAGACGACGTCGCCCGGCAGCGCGGCGATCGACTCGACGAGGTGCGCCGAGCCGGACGCGAAGTTGATGACGGGCACCTCGCCGCGTCTCGGGAGCCGCGCGAGGAGGCGCTCCGTCGCGGGGCGCGCGAAGCGGTCGTAGTCGGCGCGCGAGAGCTCGCCCGCCCACGTGTCGAAGACCTGGACGACGTCGGCGCCCGCCTCGATCTGCGCGGCGAGGTAGTCGCCGCACGAGTCCGCGAGCTTCCCGAGGAGCGCCTCGAGCGTCTTCGGGTCGCCGTGCATCATCTTCTTCGTTTCGACGAACGACTTCGTGCCGCCGCCCTCGATCGCGTACGTCGCGAGCGTCCACGGCGCCCCGCAGAAACCGATCACGGCCGCGCGGCCGGCGACCTCGGCCTTCAGCGCCTTCATGATCTCCGGGACGAACCTCGTTCCGACGAGCGGGTCGAACGACTTCAGCCGCGCGACGTCGGACGCGGTGCGGATCGGGCTCGGGAGCTTCGGTCCGCCCTCGTCGAGGCGCACCTCGATGCCCATCGGAGGGAGCGGGATCAGGATGTCCGAGAACAGGATGACACCGTCCATCCCGAAGCGCCGGAAGGGCTGCATCGAAACCTCGACGGCGCCCTCCACGTTCGCGCAGAGGTCGAGGAAAGCAAGGCCCTTGCGCACCTCGCGGTACTCGGGAAGGTAACGCCCGGCCTGCCGCATGAGCCACACGGGCGGCACGTCGACGGGACGCGAGAACGCGGCGTCGACGAAGCGCTTGCGTGACGGACCTTGAGTGGCAGCGGGGGAATCCGGCATGGCGCGGGAGGTTAGCACCCGGTCAGTGCGTGGACGCCCACGCGAGGACGGCCTCGCGCAGCGCCGCGAGGGCCGCGGGGTCGCGGTCCGCGAGGTCCTCGGCGCCGTCGCGATCCCCGGCCGCGAACAGCGTCTCTTTCGTCGCGACGAATCCCGCCGGCCCGGCCTCGAGCACCGCGTGATACGTGAACCGCGGCGAGACGGCCGTCGCGGTGCGCCCCTCGTCGTCCCATGCGATCGCGGGCGCGTCCGAAGGCGCGAAGAGGTCGTGACCGTCGCCGGCCGCGCCGGAAATGCCGAAGAGGCCGAGGAGCGTCGCGGGCACGTCCGCGAGCGACGCCGGAGCCTCGAGCGTCCCGGCGGCCGGGAGGAGCGGCGAGAAGAAGATGAGCGGGACGTGGTGACGGAGGTCGGCGAAGCGGTGCGGCGTCGGCGTGCCGTCGTACGGCGCGACGGGGAGGCCGTGATCGCCGCAGATCACGAAGACCGTCCGGGCGTACCACGGCCGGGCCGCGGCGAGCCGGAAGAAGTCGCCGACCGCCTCGTCCGTGTAGTGGATCGTCTTCAGCATGCGGCCGGTGTGCAGGCCGAGGAGTTCGGGAAGGCCCGGGACGCTCGCGAACGCTCCGCGCGGCGGCTCCGGCGGCTCGAAGGACGTCGCGGCGTCGGACGGCACCTGGAACGGGTGATGGTTCGAGACGGTGAGGACCATCGCCGCGAACGGCTCCGCGAGCCGGTCGAACGCCCGGACGGCGACCCTCGCGAGCGCCTTGTCGGAAAAGCCCCAGTTCGTGCGCGGTTCTCCCGGATCGAAATCCCGGCCGTCGATGAGCCTGACGCCGCGCGGGGTGTAGAAGCGGTCGCGGCGGTAGAACGTCTGGTCGCCGTCGTGGACCCAGAGGAACGAGCGCCAGCCCGCGCGCCGGAGGACCTCGGGAAGTCCTTCGCCCGGACCGGCGGGATCGTCCGTGACGACGAGATGCCGCGGCGACGCGTCGAGGCCGTACCAGAGGGCGAGCTCGCCCTCGGGCGTGTGCGTGCCGGTGCTGTACGCGCGCGCGGCCCGCGTCCCGCGCCGCGCGAGGTCGTCGAGGGAAGGGGAAAGGCCCGGAAGGCCGCCCCACGCGCCGAGCTCCGCGGCCCGGACTCCCTCGAGGACGAGGAAGACGACGTTCGGCCGCACGCCCGCCGGGACTCGTGGAGCGTCCGCAGGACGCACGGCACGCGCGGGGGGCGTGGCGCGCGCGACGGGCGCCGGACCGACGAGCGGCCGGAACCCCGGCGCGCGCTCCCCGCCGGCGTGCGCGGAACGCGGCGCGAGCGCGAGCGCGACGAGCGGATTTCGCGCCGTCGCGCGGAGCGGCACCGGAAGGGGCGCCCACGCGAGGAGCGCTCCGGGGGCGGCGAGGAGGAACGCGCTCCGCGCTCCGAGCGAGCCGCGCGCTCTTCGCGCGCGCTGCGCCGCGAGCCCGAGCGCGAGAAGGGCGCCGAAGCCGCAGAGCGCGAGACGCACGAGGCCGCCGTGGTCGGACGAGCGGGCGAGGAAGGACGCGTCCATCCCGACGGCGAGGTCCGTCCGGCGCGGCGCGTGGCCGAAAAACGCGACCGTCTCGAACCACGTCGCCGTCGCGAGGACGAACGCGGCCGCGAGAGCCGCGTACGCGGCGGCTGCCGCGCGCGGCGCCTGCCGGGCGGCGAGGAGCGCGAGGCCCGCGCCCGCGGCGAGGACCGCGAGATCGCCCGCGGTTCCCGTCAGGAGCCACGCGAACGGGCGGGCCGACGGGAGAGGCGTCGCGAGGTGGAGCCGCAGCCTCAGGAGGGCGAGGAGGACGAGGAGGCAGGCGCCGGCGGTCTCGACGAACGCGGCGGCCGACCAGCCGGATGAGACGCGTTCTCCATGATGCATCCGCACGGATTGTCGCTCGAAGAAGCCGGTTCCTATAATCGCCGCGTGACGGTGGACGCGGTCGCAGCGGGCGCGTGGGGCACCGGGCTCGGCTGGACGGCCATCGTCCTCTACGCGCTCGCCTCGGCGCTCTACGTCCTGAACCTCTACCGGCCCTCTGTCTGGGCGGGCCGGATGGCGACGGCGTCCGCGATCGTGGGCGCGGTCCTGAACTTCGCGGCGCTCTACGCCCGTGCGCTCGCCGTGGGATCGGTCCCGTACCGCGATCTCCTGGGCTCGATGAAGCTCTTCGGCTTCTTCCTCGCCGTCCTCTCGGTCGTCCTCGAGGTGCGCCACCACGACCGCGCGCTCGGGCCGATCCTCATGCCCGCCGCGCTCTTTTTCATGCTCATCGCGCTCCTCGAGGCGCCGGGCACCGGCCGCCCCGCCCCGAACCCGGACCTCAAGGGCGCGATCTTCGCGCTCCACGTCACGGTGAACATGCTCGCGTACGCGGCGTTCGCGATCTCGGCCGCGCTCTCGGTCCTCTACCTCGCGGCCGGGCGCGCGCTGAAGTCGCACACGCTCTCGGGCCCCGCGACGCGACTCCCGACGCTCTCCTACCTCGAGCGCGCGAACCGCACGTCGCTCGGCCTCGGGATCATCGCGCTCGGGACGGGGCTCGCGCTCGGCTTCTTCTGGGCCTCGCGCGTCTGGACGAACGACCACCCGCAGTGGGCGCTCGACCCTAAGATCTTCTTCGCGCTCGGCACGCTCTTCTTCTACCTGTTCGTCCTCGTGAGGGCGCGCCGCGGCGCGCCGGGCGTCTCGACGGCACGCCTCTCGCTCGTCGGCTTCGCGCTCGTGTTCCTCTCGTACACCGCGGTCAACATGTTCGTCTCCAAGCTGCACGTGTTCCGCTCATGAACCTCGTCTTCGTCGGCTGGAACCACCGGGGCGCCCCTCTCGACCTGAGAGAGCGACTCGCCTTCACGCCGGAGAAGGCGCGTCTCGCGCTCGAGGGCCTGTTCGCCGAGCACATCCTCGCCGAGGGCGCGATCGTCTCGACGTGCAACCGCGCCGAGATCTACGGCGTGTCGGACCGCGAGGACGACCTCGATGCGCTCTCGGCGTTCTTCTCGCGCTTCCACCGGGTGGACGACATGATCCTCCGCCAGACGGCGCTCACGGGCCGGGGCGACGCGACCGTGAGGCACCTGTTCCGCGTCGCGTCCGGGCTCGACTCGATGGTCCTCGGCGAGGCGCAGATCCTCGGCCAGATCCGCGAGGCGCACCGCGTTGCGACGGCGGCCGGCTCTCTGCGCGGTGTCACGAACCGGCTCTTCATGAACGCGCTCGAGTGCGGCAAGCGCGTCCGCGCGGAGACGGGGCTCGGGACACGGCCGACGTCCGTCGCGGGTCTCGCGCTCACGCTCGCGGGCCGCATCTTCGAGTCGCTCAAGGGGCGGCGTGCGCTCCTCGTCGGCGCCGGCGAGACGGCAGAGCTCACGGCGCGCCTCCTCGTCGACGAGGGCGTGTCCGAGATCGTCGTCACGAACCGATCGCTCGAGCGCGCGCAGGCCCTCGCGGCGGCCGCGGGCGGGCGCGCCGTGCCGTGGGACCTGCGCGCCGTCGCGGCCGCGGAGGTCGACCTCATCCTCTCGGCGACGAACGCGACGGAGCCCGTCCTCACGAAGGAGGCTCTCGAGGCCTCGCTCTCCGCCGCGAAGCGCCGCGGGCCGCTCCTCGTCCTCGACCTCGCCGTCCCGCGGGACGTGGAGGTCGAGGTCGGCGACCTCCCGGACGTCTATCGCTACGACATCGAGGCCCTCACCGGGATGGCCGACGCGAACACGAAGGCGCGGCTCGAGGAGGTCCCGAGGGCGGAGGCCATCGTCGACGAGTGCGTCCAGCGCTTCTCGGACTGGTGGGGCTCCCTCCTGCAGGTCGACGTCGTGCGCGGGTTGCGCGAGAAGGTCGAGAAGATCCGCCTCGCCGAGATCGAGAAGTTCGCGGGCCGGCTGTCGGGCCTGTCCGAGAAGGACCGCGCGACCGTCGAGCGCCTCACGGAGACGATCGTCGGGCGCATCCTGCACGAGCCCACCGTCGGCCTCAAGGAGGGCGACGCGTCCGAGCGCCTCGAGAAGGCCGCCTCCGTGCGGTCGCTGTTCCGGCTGGACGAGCCTCCGAGGTGACGCGATGACGACCGCCCCTCCGCTCCGCATGGGCACGCGGGCGAGCGCCCTCGCGCGCGCCCAGTCCGGGGCGTTCGCGGACGAGCTCACGCGCCGGTCCGGCCGGGCGGTCGAGGTCGTCATCGTGCGGACACAGGGCGACCAGCTGTCGAGCGAGGGCAAGGCCCCGCCCGGCGGCGACTCCGCGGGCGTCTTCGTGCGCGCGCTCGATGACGCGCTCCGCCGGGACGAGATCGACTTCGCCGTCCACTCGCTCAAGGACGTCCCGACCGCGGACGCCGAGGGCCTCGTCCTCGCGGCCGTGCCGGCGCGCGCGGACAGCCGCGACGCGTTCGTCGTCGCGACGCGCCACGCCGGCGTGAAACGCGTCGAGGACCTGCCGCGGGGCGCGCGGGTCGCGACGTCGTCTCCGCGGCGCGTCTCTCAGCTCCTGAGGGTGCGCCCGGACCTCGTGACGGTCGCGATGGCGGGCAACGTCGACACGCGCATCCAGCGCCTCGAGGAGGGCCGGGCGGATGCGCTCATCCTCGCGAGCGCGGGCCTCGACCGCCTCGGCCGCGGCGCCGTCATCACGCGGCGCCTCGAGCCGGACGAAATGCTCGGCGCCCCCGCGCAGGGCGCGCTCGGCATCGCGTGCCGGGCGGACGACGCGGAGACGCGGGAGATTCTGCTGAAGATGGAAGACCCTCTCGCCCGAGCCTCCGCCGTGGCGGAGCGTGAGCTCCTGAAATTCCTGAGAGGGGGATGTCGCGCGCCCGTCGGCGCGCGAGGATTCTTCGAAGGTGAAGAGGGGAGTCGGACGCTGAGGCTCGTGGGCCGCGTTCTGTCGCTCGACGGCCGCGAGTGCCTCGAAGACGAAATGAGTGAACCTTTCGGAGAACCGTCCGCAACGACCTCGGCCTCCCCCTCTTCACCTTCTAAGAAATCTTCTTCTTCTCTTTCTCTTTCTTCCTCTTCTTCCCTCGGCCGATTCCTCGCCGAGCGCCTGCTCGCGCGCGGCGCGGCGCGGCTGATCGACGCGGCGCGCGAGCACGCGTGAGCGGACGCATCCTCCTCCTGCGCTCGGGCTCGGCCGGGCCGGAGGAGGGCGCGTTTGCCCCGGACGTCACCGTTCTCCACACCCACGCGGTCGGGGCACGGGCCGAGGGCGTGGCGGAGGCGCTCGCGTTCGACGCGAGCGCCTCCGCCACGCTCATCGTGTCGTCGAAGGAGACCGTGAGAGTTCTGCCCCCTCTCTTTCCGCTTCGCTTCTCGCGCGTGATTGCGGTGGGGGAGGGCACAGGAGATTTGCTTAGAAGGGTGAATACGGAGGGGCGGTCGGGCGGCACTCTCGGCGGCGCGTCAACCACCAGTGGGGCAGATTCACCGCAGCTCGTCGTTCCCGAGGCGCCCGGAGCGGCGGGGGTCATTCACTTTCTAAGAAAATCTTCGGCTTCCTCTCGGGTGCGGCTGCTCTGGCCGCACGGGTCGGACGCCGCCTCCGAACCCTTCGAAGAAATCCGATCTCTGGGTTTCTCTCTCTGTTCCCCGGTGGTCTACGCGAAGCGGGCTCTGTCTCCCTCCGAGCTCGACGCCTCGGTCCTCGCCGATTTCGTCGCCGGGCGGTTTGGCGCGGTGGCCGTCGGTTCGACGGCTGGTCTCGACGTCCTGCTCTCGGCCGTGCCCTCGCCGCCGCCGGTAAGATGGGGCGTCCTCGGTCCCGAGACGGCGAAGGCCGTCTCCGCGCGGGGTCTTCCCGCTCCCGTCGTCCCGCCGCGCGCGCGGCTCTCCGATCTCCTCGATCTTCTCCGGAAGGAAACGTCATGAGCTTCCCCCTCCACCGTTACCGCCGCCTGCGCCGCAGCGAGAGCCTCCGGACGATGGTTCGGGAGACGTCGCTCGCGCCCTCCGACTTCATCGCGCCGCTCTTCGTCGTGCCGGGGCAGGGCGTCCGCCAGGGCGTCTCGTCGATGCCGGGCGTCGACCGCACGTCCGCCGAGCTCGCGTGCAAGGACGCGAAGGCGCTCGCCGACCTCGGCGTCCTGTCCGTGATCCTGTTCGGGATCCCGGACCACAAGGACGCCCGCGGCACGTCCTCCGTCGACCCCGAGGGGCCCGTCTGCCGCGCGGTGAAAGCGATCAAGGCCGAGAGCCCGAAAACGGTCGTCATGACGGACATCTGCCTCTGCGAATACACGGACCACGGGCATTGCGGCGTCATCAAGGGCGACACGGTGGACAACGACCCGACGCTCGCGATCCTCGCGGCCGAGGCCGTCGCGCACGCGAAGGCGGGCGCCGACGTCGTCGCGCCGAGCGACATGATGGACGGGCGCGTCGGCGCGATCCGCGCCGCGCTCGACAAGGAGGGCTTCGCGGACGTCGCCCTGCTGTCCTACGCCGCGAAGTACGCGTCCGGCTTCTACGGGCCGTTCCGCGAGGCCGCCGAGTCGATGCCGTCCTTCGGCGACCGCCGCGCGTACCAGATGGACCCGGCCAACGTTCGCGAGGCGGTGAAGGAAGTCCTCTCGGACGTCGCCGAGGGCGCCGACCTCGTCATGGTGAAGCCCGCGCTCTCGTACATGGACGTCATCCGCGCGGCGAGGGAAGCGACGAACGTCCCGCTCGCCTGCTACAACGTCTCGGGCGAGTACGCGATGGTCAAGGCGGCAGCCGCGAACGGCTGGATCGACGGGCAGAGGGTGACGCTCGAGATCCTGACGAGCTTCAAGCGCGCGGGCGCGGACCTCATCCTCACGTACCACGCGAAGGAAGCGGCGCAGTGGATCGGATGAGGAAGAAAGAGAAAGAGAAGAGAGGAGAAGGATTTTCTTAGAAGGGTGAATGGGGCCGCGGCTGCACTCATCGCCCCGACCGCCACTCGGGCGCGCCGCGCTCGAGTTCACCTTCTAGGGAAATACGACATTCCGATGAGCGAGAAGTCCGCACGCAGCGCTGCGCCCCCCCGCAAGCGTCCCCGCCGAACGACGCAGTCCGAGGCCCTGTTCCTCCGCGCGAAAAAGCGCATGCCGGGCGGCGTGTCGTCGCCCGTGCGCTCGTTCGCGTCCGTCGGAGGGACGCCGTTCTTCGTCAAGAAGGGCCGGGGCGCGATCCTCATCGACGCGGACGGCAACCGGTACGTCGACTGGGTCATGTCCTACGGGCCGCTCGTGTTCGGCCACGCGTACCGGCCGGTCCTCTCGGCCGTCCGCAAGGCTCTTCCGCGCGGCACGTCCTACGGCGCGCCGACGAAGGCCGAGATCGAGCTGGCCGAGCGCGTCGCGAAGGCCGTCCCCTCGATGGAGAAGGTGCGCTTCGTCTCGTCGGGGACGGAGGCCACGATGAGCGCCGTGCGTCTCGCGCGCGCCGCCACCGGGCGCGACCTCGTCCTCAAGTTCTCCGGCTGCTACCACGGTCACGCCGACTCGTTCCTCGTCGCCGCCGGCTCGGGCCTCGCGACGCTCGGTATCCCCGGCTCGCCGGGCGTGCCGGAGCCGCTCGCGGGCCTGACGCTCACGGCGCGTTACAACGACCTCGACTCCGTCAAAGCGCTCTTCCGGGCGCACCCGGAGAAGATCGCCGTGATCGTCGTCGAGCCGGTCGCCGCGAACATGGGCGTCGTCACGCCGGTCGCGGGCTTCCTCGAAGGGCTCCGCGCGATCGCGGACGCCGAGGGCGCGCTTCTCCTCTTCGACGAGGTCATCAGCGGGTTCCGGCTCGCGAAGGGCGGCGCGCAGGAGATCTACGGAGTGAGGCCCGACCTCACGTGCCTCGGCAAGATCATCGGCGGCGGCCTGCCCGTCGGCGCCTACGGCGGACGGGCGGACCTCATGGGCCGGGTCGCGCCGGACGGGCCGGTCTACCAGGCCGGGACGCTCTCGGGCAATCCTCTCGCGATGGCGGCCGGCAAGACGATGCTCGACTCGCTCACGCCCGCCGTCTACGCGAAGCTCGACCGCACGGCGCGTGACCTCGAGCGCGGGATGAAAGCGGCTGCGCAGAAGGCCGGCGTCGCCGACCGTGTCTCCCTGAACCGGATCGGCTCGATCCTGACGCCCTTCTTCACGAAAGGACCCGTGCGCGACTTCGACGACGCGAAGAAGTCCGATCTCGGAGCGTTCAAGCGCTGGTACCACGCGATGCTCCGGCAGGGCGTCTTCGTCGCGCCCGCGCAGTTCGAGGCGATGTTCGTCTCCACGGCGCACGGGGAGAAGGAGGTCGCCTCGACCGTGAAGGCGCACGAGATCGCGCTGAGGGAGGCGTTTCGCCCGTCGTGACGCACGTCCAGGACCTCTACGGCCCTCTCGTCGAGGCGCGCGCGCGGGACCGCGAAGACCCGCTCGCCCGCTTTCGCGACGAGTTCGTCGTCGCGGACGAGGAACTGCTCTATCTCGACGGGAACTCCCTCGGCCGCCTCCCGAGGCGCGCACGAGGGCGAGGTCCTCGTCTCCGATTCCACGAGCGTGAACCTCTTCAAGCTCGCGGTCGCGGCCCTGAAGGCCCGCCCGGGCCGGACGTCGGTCGTGACGGACGACCTGAACTTCCCCTCGGATCTCTATGTCCTCGCGGGCGTCGCCCGCCTGCTCGGACGCGGCTGCCGCGTGAGGGTCGTTCCCGCGCGTGACTCTCTCAGCGTTCTTTCCGAGGATCTCGCCGCCGCGATCGGGAAGGACACGGCGCTCGTCTCGCTCTCGCACGTCTCGTACCGGAGCGGGTTTCTCCACGACATGAAGGCCGTCACGGACGTCGCGCACGCGGCCGGCGCGCTCGTCCTCGGGGACGTGAGCCATTCCGCGGGCGTCGTCCCGATCGACCTCGAGGCCTCGGGAGCCGATTTCGCCGTGTGCTGGACGAGGGGCTCTGGCGGCGCCACACCGCGGATCGGCCGGTCGTCACATAGAAGGCGACCGACTCACTCGAACCACCCGACGACGTCGAGGATCACGTGCGCGGTCCCGGATGGGAGGCCGTCCACGACGACGGCGCCCGTCGCCCCGAGCCCCGTCACGACGTTGTTCGCGCGCGTGCGTCCGGCCGGGAACGCCACGGTCACCGTGCCGGTCGCCGGTGCGCCGCCCGGCGCGAGACGGACCGAGCCCGCGGCCGTGGGACCGGTCACGGTGAGGTTTCCGGCGATCGATTTCGCCGTCGCGGGCACACCGCACTGGCCGCGGACGACCCACGTGCGGGCCTGGCCCACGGAGAGCGCCGGGCCCCCGTACGTTCCGTTCGCCTTGCGCGTGTCGAAGACGCGGCACGGCGCGAGCGTGTGGAACGCGGTCGCAGGCGGCCCCGTCCCGTACTCGACGCGGACCGTGATCGAGGACGCCGTCTTGGCGAGCGTCGTGATCGTGAGACCCGTCTGGGGGTCGTTGAACGCGAGCGGGGCGTCGAGCTCGGCGTCGTCGAACGTCGACGTGGCGGGCGTCGTGTCGAGGAGGTCCGTCCCGCCCGCGGAGCTCGGCGCGATCCGGATCAGGCCGCCGTTCACGATCGTCGCGGGCTCTCCGGCGTCGAAGCCCGTCCGGCTCCGCCATTCGACCCAGTACGTGCGCGTCGGGCTCGTCCCGGTCGTCGGGATCCGCACGGCGTACGTCGACTGGCCGGCCGCCTCGAGCGCGCCGATCGTGTACGTCGCCGAGCCGCCGCCGAACACCTTCACGGAGCCCGCGGGGAGCCATCCGAACGTGTCCTTGAACTGCGCGTTGAAGTGCCCGGCGCGCGAGTTCCCCATGATGTCGAAGCGGTCGCCGTAGTCGCTGCGCGTGCAGCCCGACGGCGCGATCGCCGTCGCCCCGCAGTCGTACGAGTGGGCGTGGACGACGCCGAAGTTGTGCCCGAGCTCGTGGCCCGCGACGAGGAGGCCCCATGACCCCGTCGGCGCGCCGTTGATCCACGAGCCGCCGCCGCCGACGTACCCGAGACCGCTCCAGCCACAGGCGCCGATCGACGGGAAGACCCAGACGGGGAAGTTGTAGTTCGAGGGGTTGTATCCCGCGGCGAGCGCCCGCGCGTTCGCCTGCGACTGGATCGTGTTTTCGTCCGTAGCGGTGCACGTCGTCGGCTTGGGGACGGTGGCCGTGACGAGGACGACATCGCCCGTCATCGAGACGAGCCCGTAGGACGCTTCGGCGTAGAACCGCGCGACGCTCGAGCCGGCTCCGAAGAACAGGCTCTGGGTGTTCGTGACCGTCGTGGCGGTGAAGGATGAGTCGTTCGTGAAATTGAGCAGGATCACGAGCACGCGCTTGGCGCCCGTCGTCCAGGAGCTCAGCGCCCGGCGCGTCGCGAGCGGCGCCCGGCCGGCGAAATGGATCTCGTCGACGTCGAAGATCTGCCGTCCGGGCCAGCCGGTGACCGAGACCCGATCGCCCGTTCGATGGTCGGGCGGAGTCGCGAACCTGAGGTGCAGGACCTCACCCTCGTCGGTCTCCAACTCGTAGCGCGTGCGGGACATGGAGGCCGCGAAGTCGTCCTCCACGAGGACGCGGAAGGCGCCCGTCCGGGTGAATGGGTCCTCCACGGGCTGCTCCGCGAGGCCCGGTCCCGAGAGCGCCAGAAGGGCACCGAGGGCGACGGCGGCGACGGATCGGGCGCGAGGCATCGGGACCTCCGGTCGGGTACGCCGAATAAAGGGGGGTTCTGTCGGGGAATATTACCTCAACTTCGAACGGAGACCCACTTTCGTGGCTGCGCGCTTGTCGCCGCGGAGAATTTGATGCAACTGAATCAAAGCGTTGGGGGTCAGCAATTTCATACCCTTTCGCACGGATGCAAAAGGCCCTTTTCTACGCGCTTATCGAACTCACGTTCGTTGATTCACCGATTCACTTCCGGCAAGGAGGCTGACCATGTCACTGGTTTCCCGCACGGCCCTCACGCTGTTGGCCGGTCTGGTCGCGGTTCCGTTCACACCCGTGAACCGCCCGGGCACGGCCATCGCGCCCGACCAGGCCGCTCCAACGGCCTACGCGGCGACCGCCAAGGAGGCGTACCTCGCCCCCGAGGCGCTTACGTACATCCGTCCCGGCCTGAACATCAAGATCCAGGCGGTGACGAACTTCGGGCCCGGCCAGAAGCCGGTCGTCGAGCTGTTCCTGACGGACGACCTCAAGGGGCCCCTGGACCGCAACGGCCTCATGACGCCGGGCGTCGTCTCGCTCCGGTTCATCCCGGCCGTCTGGAATCCGACGACGCGGCGCTACACGGACTACATCGGCTACAACGCGGATCCCACCAAGAACGCGAACCCGGGCCGTGACAACACGGGCACGTGGACAGACCTCGAGGTCGGCCACTACAAGTACACGTTCTCGAACGCGCTTCCGGCGACGATGGATACGGCGCAGCCGCACACGCTCGCCGCGATGGGATCGCGCAACACGACGGACATCGTCGGCAAGCAGTACTACGCGGTTCCGCAGTACAAGGACTTCGTCCCGTCCACGAACGCGGCCGCGGTGACGTTCAACGCGATGACGGTCGCCCGCTGCAACCAGTGCCACGACCCGCTCGCGCTGCACGGCGGCAACTACCGCGACATCAAGACCTGCGTCCTCTGCCACAACCCGAACAACATGGCCGGGACGATCGGCGCCACGACCACCGAGCCGGGCGAGCCGCGGTCGATGTACGACGGCCAGATCTTCTTCCACCAGCTCCACATGGGGAAGAACGCCGAGGTCGTCCCGAACATCACGTATCCGCAGGACATCCGCTTCTGCACGACCTGCCATGACCCGGCGGCCGCCGGCGGCGCGAGCTGGTACACCTACCCCTCGATCGCGGCCTGCGGCTCCTGCCATAACGACGTGAACTTCACGACGGGCGCGAACCACGTCGCGGGCCCCGCGACCGACGGCTCGTGCGCGACCTGCCACACGCCGCAGGACGACCACGAATACGGCCCGGGCATCAAGACCGCCCACGTCGTCCCCGTCAAGTCCTCGCAGCTCAAGGGCTACACGGCCCAGATCACGTCCGTCACGAACGCCGGACCCGGCAAGAAGATCACGGTCACGTTCAAGCTCCGCAACGGCGACGGCTCGTTCGTCGACCCGGGCGTCTACAAGGTTTCCGCGAACGGCTCGATCAGCATCAAGCTCGGCGGCCCGACGTCCGACTACACGAACCCCGGCATGAACGCGGCCGGCCAGCCGATCAGCGAATCCGTCCAGACGGCCGCGTACAACGCGACGACCGGCCTCGCGACCTACACGTTCACGAACGCGATCCCGGCCGGCGCGAAGGGCACGTACGTGGTCTCGATCGAAACGCGCCGCGCGGTCGCGCTGAACCCGGCCCCCTCCAAGGGCCCCGCCACGGTCAACGAGGGCGCCCCGAACCAGCCCTTCTACTTCGCCGTCACGGGCACGACTGTCACGCCGCGCCGGACGGTCGTCTCGCTCACGAAGTGCAACGCCTGCCACGCGAGCCTCGACGTCCTCTTCTCGCACGGCAACCAGCGCATCGCGATCGAGCAGTGCGTCATCTGCCACAACCCGAACGGAAGCGACATCGGACGTCGCCCGGCGGACCACTCGCAGGATCCCGGAGAGTCCATCGAGTTCGCCCGGATGATCCATCGCATCCACACGGGCGAGGAGCTCGTGCAGGACTACACGGTGTACGGCTTCGGCGGTAGCGCCTCGACGTTCAACGAGGTCACGTACCCCGGCGACCGCCGGAACTGCCTCGCCTGCCACGTGAACGCCGCGAGCTACTCGCTCCCGCTCCCGATCACGAACCAGCCCGTCGTCACGGACCGCGACTTCTTCTCCCCGCGCGGGTCGGCCACGGCCGCCTGCACGGGCTGCCACGACAGCCGCGACGTCGCGGCTCACGCGTACATCAACACGGCGTACTTCCCGAACTCGCCGGCCGTTCCCGCCGAGGCCTGCGGCACGTGCCACGCGACCGGCGCGGACGCCGGTGTCGACAAGGTTCACGCGCGTTAACAGAGTGAGGCCTGTGAAACACCTCTCGCTCGGAGTCTTCGCCGCCACCGCCCTCGCCGTTCTCACGGCGGGGCCGGTGGTGGCCCAGGCGCCAGCCAAGCCGGCTGCCGCGAAGGTGGAGGCCGGGCCCGCGTGCGCTGACTGCCACGACGAGGCCAAGATCTTCGCGACGAACCCACACTCCCGTGGCTACCTCGCCGCCCACAAGGGCGCCGGGGGAAACGCGGTCTGTGAAACGTGCCACGGTGACGGGACGAAGCACATGGAGGCCGAGGGCGACAAGACGCTCATCAAGACCCTCCATGGCCGGACCGGCACCGACACGTGCCTGACCTGCCACAAGCAGTCCGCGGAGCGCGCGTCCTTCTGGAACGGCGTGCACGCGTCGTCCGAGGCGGTGAATTGCCTCTCCTGCCATTCCATCCACAAGTCGGGCTTCGGCCAGAAGTCTCTCCTGAAGTCCGACCCGAACACGCTCTGCGCGACCTGCCACGGGGACGTCAAGGCCTCGTTCACGTCCGAGCCGAATGCGCACCGTCTCAAGGACGGCGTCATGTCGTGCGTGAACTGCCACGACCCCCACGGGCGGCCGGCGAACCACGCCGTGCGCATGACGCGCTCGGGCGAGCTCGTCTGCGTCTCCTGCCACGCGGAGAAGCGCGGGCCGTTCGTCTTCCCCCACGTCAGCGGCATCGTCGGCGACTGCACGTCGTGCCACCGTCCGCACGGGTCTCCGTACCCGCACCAACTGACGAGGGCCACGATCGCGAACCAGTGTCTCGAGTGCCACTCCCGGCTCTCGACGGGCACGCTGGCCTCTCAGCCGCCATCCTTCCACGACATTTCGCTGCCGCGCTACCGCAACTGCACGACGTGCCACACGGCCGTCCACGGTTCGCAGCGCGATCCGCAGCTCCTGAAGTAAGGACAGGCCGATGCGAAGAATCCTCCGCTCCGCCTTCCTCACGGCCGCCCTCGCGGCGACGGTCGCCTCCGGTGTCGCCCGCGCCCAGGCGATTCCGTTCGACATCGAGGTCGGCTACCGCTTCCTCTCCGTGACCGGCAACGAGGAGACCTACCGCTCGCAGGTGAACGACCGCGAGGGCTTCCTCGTCCGGTCCCTCCACATCGCGACGGACGGGAAGTACGCGGGCTTCCCGCTCGTGGACAAGTTCCGCATCGACGGCGCCGACCTCGGCGCCGGCGGCGCGGGCTTCCTGCGCCTCGACGCCGGCCTCGCCGGCGTCTACCGGCTCCAGTTCTCGTACCGCAACACGCAATTCTTCAGCGCCTACCAGGGGTTCGCGAATCCGCTCGGCGTCTCGGTCGGGCAGCAGACCTGGGACCGCGTCCGCAACCAGTTCAACGTCGACCTCGAGATCCTCCCGGGCAAGGTGATCACGCCGATCGTCGGCTACACCTCGAACACGCTCTCGGGCCCCGGGACGACGACGTATCACTTCGGCCAGGACGAGTTCCGCCTCGCCCAGGACCTGCGCAGCACGGACCAGGAGTTCCGGATCGGCGCCGCGTTCAACGCGGGCCCGGTCTCCGGCGAGGTCATCCAGGGCTGGCGCAAGTACCACGAGACCGAGAACCTGACCCTCGCCCCGTTCGCCGGGAACGGCAACAACCTCGGCCCGGTCCTCGGCAACAACGTCACGGCAAACACCCTCACGCGCTCCAGCAGGACGGACGTCAACGTGCCCGTCACGTCGGCCTTCGTTCGCGCGTTCGCGATGCCGGACCTCCAGCTCTCGGGCTTCTACGTCCGTTCGAACGCGATCGGCGACGACGCGACGAAGGAATCCGCGTCCGGCAGCTTCGCCTCCTTCGCGATCTCGCGCTTCTTCACGGGCTACTCCGCGAACCCGACCTCGACGCCGACGAGCCTCGCCTGGCGCGCCGGCGGCCGGGCCGAGTGGCATGTCATGAGCGGCCTCGACGTCTCGGCCGGATACACGCAGCGGGACCAGAACTGGGACAGCCAGGCCCTCCTCGCCGAGCTGTACACGGGCACGTCGACGTTCACGGGCTTCTCGCAGGCCGACTTCCAGTCCCTCATCTCGACGCAGACGTCCCTCGAGCGCAAGGAGCAGACGTTCGACGTCCAGGCATCCGCGCGCTTCTTCGGGCCGTTCGGCGTGCGCGTCGGCTACTCCCGCATCAACCAGGACCTGACCGTGACCGAGGACCCGGCGGAGATCCTCGTCGACGGCGGCCAGGGCGGCACGTTCAGCCGCAACATCAACCGCTTCGAAGGCGCCGTCACGTTCACGATGCACGGCTTCAACCTCATGGGCGAGGCCGCGTACGACGACGCGAGCGCCGCGATCACCCGCGTCGACTACCTCAAGCGGAACCGCGAGAGGATCCGCCTCACGTGGAAGGGATTCGACTTCCTCACGCTCGGCGGCACGGCGTTCTTCCTCGACCAGAAGAACGAGGACGCCGGCCCTCTCAACGCCTACTCCGCGACGGCGCGGAACTACTCGGCGGACCTCACCCTCAACCCCGTCAAGGGCGTACGGCTGCACGGCGCCTACGGCAAGCTCAAGGCCGACAGCTCGATCCCGGTCCGGGCGCCCCAGGACTTCACGACCTTCGTCTCCGAGAACGCCGAAGACGGCGACCTCATCGAGGCCGGCGCGGGCTTCACGTTCAAGGGGATTGCGGTCGACGGGTTCTGGAGCCGGTTCAACAACGACGGAACCTACCTGTTCCGGATGTATCGCGGCGGCGTCCGCGCGGACTGGAGCGCCACGGCGCACGCCGGTCTCGCGCTGGAGTGGAGCGTGGACCGGTACCTGGACTTCCAGATCCCGACCCAGAGCTACCGTGGCGACCGTTACGGCGTCTACCTGAAGTGGCGGCCCTGAGGGGCCGCCCCTTCTTTTCTTCAAAGAGGAAACGATGAACAAGACCAGGCTCGCGGTCGTCTCTCTCGCCTCGGCGGTCACGCTCGTGGCCGGCACGGCGCTCGCGACGATGGATCTCCAGAAGGAATTCCTGAAGCAGAATCCCGACGTGAAGGTCAAGTGCGGCTCGTGCCACGCGAAGGCGATGCCGAAGAAGGGTGACGCCGACGTGAACAAGTTCGGCGCCGACTTCACGAAGGCCAAGGGCAAGGACGGCAAGTACGACTTCACGGCCCTCGGGAAGATGGACAGCGACGGCGACGGCGTGTCCAACGCCGACGAACTCAAGAAGGGGACGAACCCCGGCGATCCCGCGTCCAAGTAACATATGAGGATGAGGCTCGGAGTCGTTCTCACCGCGGTTCTCTGGGCCTCCACCCTAAGAGCAGCGGCCACGACGCCGAAGCCTCCCGCCAACGACGATTGCCTCACCTGCCACGAGGACCCGTCGGCCACGAGGGCCGACGGGTCCTCCGTCTTCGTGGACAAGAAGGTCTTCGACGCGTCCGTGCACGGAGTCGCCGGCGCCTCGTGCGTGGACTGCCACGCGGACCTCGCGAAGACGACGGACTTCCCCCACCCGGAAAAGCTCGCGAGGCCCGACTGCTCCGCGTGTCACGCGCAGCAGGTCGAGGACTATGCGAAGAGCTGGCACGCGGCTGCGCGCGCGAAGAACCCCGCGAGCAAGGCGGCCTGGTGCGCGGACTGCCACGGGAAGCACGACATCAAGCCCTCGAGCGACCCGACGTCCCGGACGAACCACTTCAACCTGCCCGCGACCTGCATGCGCTGCCACGGCGACCCGAAGATCTTCCCGCGGGCGGGCGGCGCCGACGGGAGCGAGCCCGTGAGCTTCCACGACTCGATCCACGGCAAGGCCCTCGAGAAATCGGGCCTGAAGATCGCCCCGAACTGCGCGACGTGCCACGGTTACCACGAGATCCGGAGCCCCCGGCGCGACCCGAAGAGCACCGTCGCGCGCGCCCACGTGCCCGGAACGTGCGGCACGTGCCACTCGAAGATCCTGGACGAGTACGCGGCGTCGATCCACGGTGAGCAGCTCGCGAAGGGCAACGCGAGCGTCCCGGTCTGCTCCGACTGCCATACGGCCCACGCGATCTCGGGAACGCCCGACGTGCGGCGGCTCGCGATTCTCAAGCAGTGCGGCGGCTGCCACGACTCCGAGCTGAAGTCCTACCGCGACACCTACCACGGGCAGGTTTCCGAGCTCGGCTTCGCGGCCGTCGCGACCTGCTCGGACTGCCACACGGCCCACGAAATCCAGCCGGCGGGCGACCCCCGCTCGTCGGTCGGGCCCGCGAAGCGCGTCGCGACGTGTCAGAAGTGCCACCCCGGCGCGGGCGCGAAATTCGCGAAGTACGACCCGCACGCGAACCCGCACGACCGCGGGCGCAGCGGAATCCTCTGGTTCACGGCCCTCTTCATGAAGTACCTCCTGATCGGCGTCTTCGCCTTCTTCGGGGTCCACACGGCGCTATGGTTCCCGCGCTCGGTCAAGGCCCGCCAGGATGCCCGCCGGGCCGGACGGGGCGACGGCGACGGAGACGCGCGATGAAGGACACCGGGAAGGCCGCTTCGGCCGGCGCCACGTTCGTCCGGCGGTTCGACGAGATCGACCGGCGGCTCCACATCCTCCTCATGTCGAGCTTCCTCGGGCTCGCGTTCACGGGTCTGCCGCTCCTCTTCTCGGAGCGCCGGTGGGCGAAGGTGCTCTCGAACCTCGTCGGGGGCTTCCGCGCGGCAGGCGCCCTTCACCGGACGTTCGCGATCGTCATGGTCCTCGTCTTCCTCGTCCACCTCGGGCGGATCATGAAGAGACTGTTCCTCGACAAGGACACGACGATCCTCTGGGGGCCGGGCTCCATGGTGCCGCAGCCGCGGGACCTCGCCGACATGCTCGGCCACATCCGCTGGTTCGTCGGCCTCGGCGAGCGGCCGAAGTTCGACCGCTTCACGTACTGGGAAAAGTTCGACTACTGGGCCGTCTTCTGGGGCATGGGGATCATCGGCGGCTCGGGGTTCGTCCTCTGGTTCCCGAAGTTCTGGTCCCGGTTCCTGCCCGGCGACTGGTTCAACGTCGCCCTCCTCGTCCACGGAGAAGAAGCGCTCCTCGCGACCGTCTTCATCTTCACGATCCACTTCTTCAACGGGCACCTCAGGCCCGAGAAGTTCCCGATGGACACGGTGATCTTCACGGGCGTCCTCCCGCTCGACGAAGTGAAACACGAGCGACCCGCCGAGTACGAGCGGCTGATGGCGGAAGGGAAGGTCGCGGAGATCACCGCGCCGGCGCCCACGCCGGCCGAGGTCCGCCGCGGCCGGACGATCGGGACGATCGCCGTCTGTGTCGGCCTGCTTCTCGTAACATTGACGATCTACGCGCTTCTGAGCTGATTCGCCTGACCCGAGGAGGACCTCCATGACCGCAGAACCCGCCGGCCTCGCGGCCCGGTGGATCCGGCCGATTCTTTTTCTCGGCCGCAACCGCCTGTCCGTCTTCGGCGCCATCCTCACGACGGGCGCCGCGTTCTCCCTCGTCGGGTTCTGGGTCATCGAGGCCGTCGCCTCGAGACCGCTTCATCCGTACGCGGGAATCATTTTCATCCTCTTCCTGCCGTTCCTCTTCCTGCTCGGGCTCGTCCTGATCCCGATCGGCATCTGGCTCGAGAGGCGGCGCCTGAGGGCGGAGGGCCACCTCCCGGCCGAGTACCCGAAGGTCGACCTCGGGGACCCGGGCCTTCGCCGGTTCGGGTTCCTCGTCGCCCTCCTCACGACGCTCAACGTCATCATCCTCACGTTCTCGGCGTACATGGGCGCCGAATACATGGAATCGGCCCGCTTCTGCGGCCTGACGTGCCACAAGGTCATGGCCCCGGAATACGGGGCCTACCTCAACTCGCCGCACTCGCGCGTCGCCTGCACGAGCTGCCACATCGGGCCCGGCGCGTCGTGGGCCGTCAAGGCGAAGATCGACGGAGTCCGCCAGGTCGTCGCGGTCGTCTTCGGGACGTACTCGCGGCCGATCCCGTCGCCCGTCCACACGCTGCGTCCGGCCCGCGCGACCTGCGAGCAGTGCCACTGGCCGCAGAAGTTCGCGGGCGACAAGCTGAGGATCATCACGAAGTTCGGCGAGGACGAGAAGAACTCGATGACGAAGACGGTCCTCCTCCTGAAGCTCGGCGGGCGCCAGGGCTCGAACGCCGTCGGAATCCACGGCCGCCACCTCGACGACAGGGAGCGGATCACCTACTCGACCACGGACGGCCGCCGCGAGGTGATCCCGACCGTGAACTACATCGACGACGACGGCAAGACGGTCGTCTTCACGTCGACGGAGATCAAGCCCACGGAGACGCAGAAGGGCAGGGCCGAGACCCGGGTGATGGACTGCATCGACTGCCACAACCGTCCGACGCACGCCTACCAGCTCCCGGAGCGGGCCGTCAACGAGGCGATGGCCGCCGGAACGATCAGCCCTCAGCTGCCGTTCGTCCGCAAGAAGGCCGTCGAGGTCCTCAAGGTGGATTACCCGTCGCGCGAGACCGCGTTCGACAAGATCGAGAAGGACCTCACGGAGTTCTACAGGACGAAGTACCCGGAGGTCTACAAGACGCGCCGCGCCACGGTCGAGACGGCCGTGAGCGAAGTCCAGCGAATCTACGGCCGGAACGTCTTCCCCGAGATGAGGCTGACGTGGGGCACGCATCCGAACCACATCGGGCACGAGGACTTCCTCGGCTGCTTCCGCTGCCACGACGGTAACCACCAGGCGGCGGGCGGGCGCGTCATCTCGCAGGAATGCGACGCGTGCCACCAGATCCTCGCGCAGGACGAGGAGAACCCGAAGGTGCTCGCGGAGCTCGGGATCCAGTAGCGCGGTCGATTCGCCGCAGGGCGCCCTGAATCCTCTGCATCATGGCGCCTTCCGGGTCCCGCGCTAAGTTCGGAGGGAGTGGATCTCTCTTCCTCCTATCTCGGTTTCCGCCTCGCGGGCCCCGTCGTCCCCGGAGCCTCCCCGCTGACGGGCGATCTCGATTCGATCCGCAGGCTCGAGGACGCCGGCGCGCCCGCGCTCGTCCTCTCTTCGCTTTTCGAGGAGCAGGTCGCCGCCGAGGCGCTCGGCCACGAGGGCGTCCCGACGGACCCCGACCGCTATCTCGCTCTGGTGCGTTCCGTGAAGGACGCGGTGTCGATCCCCGTGATCGCGTCGCTGAACGGGACGACGGACGAGGGGTGGCTGTCGTTCGCGCGGCTCGTCGAGCAGGCGGGCGCGGACGCGCTCGAACTGAACCTCTTCCACATCTCGACGAACCTCTGGGCGGACGGCGCGGCGGCCGAGGCCGACGTCCTCGAGAGCGTCGCCGCGGCGCGCCGCAGCGTCTCGATCCCGATCGCCGTGAAGATCTTCCCGTACTTCTCCTCGATCGCCGCGCTTGCGCGGCAGCTCGAGGAGGTCGGCGCGAACGGGCTCGTCCTCTTCAACCGGCTCTACCAGCCGGACATCGACCTCGAGGGAGGCGAGCCCACGCCGGACCCGCGCCTTTCGAGTCCGTCGGAGCTCGTCTCCCGCCTGCACTGGATCGCGATGCTCGCGGGCCGCGTCGACGTCTCGCTCGCGGCGGCGGGTGGCGTGCACTCCGCGGCGGACGTCCTCAAGTGCGTCCTCGTGGGCGCCGACGTCACGCAGATGGTCTCCGCCCTCATGCTCCACGGGGCCTCTCATCTGAGAGCCGTGGTGGGCGGCGTCGCACGGTGGCTCGAGGCGCACGGTCACGCCTCGCTCGACGAGATACGCGGCTCGATGAGCCTCGATCGGCGGGCCGACCCGCGCGCGTTCCCCCGTGCCGGCTACCTGCAGGTGCTCCAGGGCTGGAAGACCGCCGAGCGGCGCGGCTGAATCGCGGCGTCAGGTCTCGGCTTCGCCCGTCTCGGTGACGGCGAGGGTCTCGCCGAGAACCTCCGCGCAGAAGCGCTCGAGGTCGGCGTTCGAGAACGCGTCCCAGCCGCGGCAGGTCGCGTGCTCCTTCGTCTGGGCGTCGCACGCGAGCGGCGACCCGTGCACGATCTGGCGTCCGAGCTGCCACTTGTTCGCGAGCTCCTCGAAGGCGACGCGCGGGAGGCCGGGACGTCGCGCCTCGAGCGTCGCGTACCGCTTGCGCAGCTCCTCGTCCGACCAGGCCCGGAAGCCGCCGCAGAAGATCTTCTCGCGCGAAGCGACGTCGCACATCGAGTGCTCCTGGTCCGTCCGCGCGAGGAAGGAGTCGCGGAGCATCCGGATCGCGGCCGCCCGGGAGACGACTCGGCTCACGGGGTCGGCCGGCCCTTCAGATCCAGCCGCGGCGGAACGAGAGCGCGACCGCCTCGACCTGGCTGTGGACGTCGAGCTTGCGGAGAACGTTCTGGATGTGGTTCCGGACCGTGGCGTGCGAGAGGTTCAGCTTCGCCGCGATGTTGAGCGCGGCGTACCCGTTCGAAAGGAGGAGGACGATTTCCCGCTCGCGCACCGTGAGCGGCGAGACGGAGATCGGGGGATCGGGCGCGGGCACGGGGCCCGCGGACGGGGCCTCCCCGTCGCCCGGGTCGCGGACGGAGTCGCGGAGGGCCCGGAGGATGGGCTCGGCGGAGTCGCCCTCGGCCTCGATGAAGTGCATGAGACACGAGAAGCGCGGGCCCGTCTCGGGCAGCGCGATCGTCCGGACCACGATCTTGACGGTGCCCGTGCCCTTCTTGCGGACGTCCAGGAGGAACGGCCGGGGGTCCTCGCCCTCGGAGGCCGTCTTCACGACGCCGCAGTCGTGCGAGCAGTAGACGTTTCCGAAGACGTCGCGGCCCGCGAGGACGTCGAAGCAGGCTTTCCCGAGCACTTCCTCGGGCTTCCACCCGAGAATCCTCTCGGCGCCGTCGTTCCAGTAGACGATCCGGTCGTTCCGGTCCATTCCGTAGGCCGGAAGCTTCGATTCGGCGATGAGCTCGAGCGGGTCTTCGGCTGGCACGGCGGCGATTCTCATCAATTGGGCCCCGATTCTGAAAGAAATGTTCCGACTTCACGCCCGGGCCCGAGACCGCTTTCGAGCCTGAGTCTCGGACGGGACTGCGCCGTGAGAGTCTACACCGCGGCCCACCCGGTAGACTCGCGACATGTCTCGCCTGACCCTCGTGACGGCCGGGGAATCCCACGGCCCGCTTCTCACGGGGATCGTGTCCGGCCTGCCCGCGGGCCTGAGGATCGACGCCGGTGCCGTGAACGGGGATCTGGCCCGTCGCCAGCACGGCTACGGCCGGGGCGGACGGATGAAGATCGAGCGGGACGAGGCGCGGTTCACCGGGGGCCTCAGGGGCGGCGAGACGCTCGGCGGCCCGGTCGCCTTCACGATCGAGAATCGCGACCACGGCGTCTGGGAGAAGGTCATGGGGCCCCTCCTGGTCGACGCCGAGGCGGCCGCGAAGAGGCGGCTCTCGTCCCCCCGGCCCGGCCACGCCGATCTTGCCGGGGGGCTCAAGTACGGCCGCCGCGACCTCAGGGACGTCCTCGAGCGCGCGAGCGCGCGCGAATCCGCCGCCCGCGTGGCCGCGGGCGCCCTCTGCCGGCAGCTCCTCGCCGCGTTCGGCGTGCGCGTGAGGAGCGGCGTGCTCTCGCTCGGGAGCGTCTCGATTCCGGAGGGCCCGCACGGCTTCGACGACCTCGAGGGCGTGGACGAGGCGTCGCCGTTCCGCTGTGTCGACCGGAGCGTGGAGGCGGCCATGACCGCGGCCGTCGACGCCGCCGCGAAGGCCGGCGACACGCTCGGCGGGACGATTCTCGTCGGCGCCCGCGGCGTGCCCGCGGGTCTCGGCTCGCACGTCTCGTGGGAGGACAAGCTGGACGGGCGGATCGCCCGCGCGCTCCTCTCGATCCCGTCCGTGAAGGGCGTCTCGCTCGGCGAGGGCGTCGCGAACGCGAGCCGGCCGGGCTCGCTGGCGCACGACGCGATCCTCTACGAGCCGGACCGGGGGTTCTTCCGCGCGTCCAACCGGGCCGGCGGCCTCGAGGGCGGCATCACGAACGGCGAGGACGTCCTCGCGACGCTGTACCAGAAGCCCATCTCGACGCTGCGCGAGGGCCTGCCGTCCGTGGACATCGATACGAAGGAGCCTCACCGCGCCCAGTACGAGCGCTCGGACGTCACGGCCGTCCCCGCATGCGGCGTCATCGGCGAGGCGATGCTCGCGTTCGTCCTCGCGGACGCGCTGCTCGAGAAGACGGGCGGGGACTCGATGGAAGAAGCGAAGAGGAACTTCGACGCGTTCGTGAAGGCGCAAAGGGAATATTGAGTGGGACGAAGAGAAGAGAAGACAGAAGAGAAGATTTTCTTAGAAGGGTGAGTGGGGGAGGAGCATTGCGAGAGGCCTCCGCGGTTTCTCGGGCGGCGAGCGTCCCATTCACCTTCGAAGAAAAGCCACCGATGCGACCAGCTTCTCGATGACCGGCGACAAGATGGACTTCCTTTCCGAATTCCCTTCTAAGAAATCTTCAATCCAGTTCAACCACGCGGCCGTGTGTCCGTTGCCCGCGCGTGCGGGCGCCGCGATCGCCGCGTACGCGGAGAACCTGACAACCCGCGGTGCGCTGGACTGGAAGGACTGGGTGAAGAAGGCCGACGAGGTGCGCGCGCTCGCCGCGCGGCTGATCAGCGCCGGCGACTCCGTCGGAGGCCCCGCGTCGATCGCCATCGTCCCGAACACGTCGTATGGGCTGTCCCTCGTCGCCTCGGGATTCCCGTTCGAGGCCGGGGACTCCGTCGTCACGACCGCCTCCGAGTTTCCCGCGAACCTCGCGCCCTGGGTCGCGCTCCGCGAGAAGGGCGTCGCGGTGCGCCGTGTCCCGACGCGTGACGGCGCGTTCTCGGTCGAGGACGTCGCCGCGCTCTGCGACGCCACGACACGGATCGTCTCGGTCTCCCTCGTCGCGTTTCACACGGGCTTTCGCGCGCCTGTCGACGAGCTCGCCGCGTTCTGCCGCGCGCGCGGCATCGTCTTCGGGCTGGACGGGATCCAGGCCGTGGGCGCGCAGCGCGTGGACGTCGCGGGCTGGGGCGTCGATTTTCTCTCGGCGGACGGCCACAAGTGGATGCTCGGCCCGGAAGGCGCGGGAATCCTGTTCACGGCGCCGGCGCTCCGTGAGCGTCTGACGCCGCCGGCCGGCTGGACGAACCTCGCGCGTTCCTCGCCGACCGACTACCGTGTCCCCGAAACGCTCCGCTTCCGCTCCGACGGCGCCCGCTTCGAGCCGGGCGCGCTCCCGACGCCGGGGCTCTACGCGCTCGCGGCGTCGCTCGGCCTCCTCCTCGAGATCGGCCTGCCCGAGGTCGAGGCGCGCATCGCGCGGACGCTCGGCGTCCTCGTCGAGGGCCTCCCCCGGCTCGGGTTTGCTCCGGTGCTGTTCGACGGGCCGCCGCGCTCGGGGATCCTCGCGGCGCGGCCTCCGGCGGGGAAGGACGCACGCTATTACCAGAAGCGCGCCGCCGACGAGAACGTCGTGATCTCGGCGCGCGAGGGCTTCGTGCGGTTCTCGCCGCACGTCGGGAACGACGAGAGCGAGGCAGAACGGGTTCTCGGGCTTCTGAAGGGGCTGTAGAAGACGAGGAATGAGACCCTCCTCCGAGGAGCAAGCGCCATGATCCGTCGCGTCCTGGGCGGCGCGGCGGCTCTATCCACGACGCCCGCTCGTCGCCGGCTCGGAATCCTCGCGCTCGCTTTCGTCGTCCGGCTGGGAGCCATCTCCTGGTCCGGACCGGACGTGGTCGCGTTCGGCGACGGGCTGGACTACCTGGCGACGGCCCGTCACGTCTGCGAGGAGCACGCGTATCCGGATCGGGGAAGCCTCCCGTTCTTCCGGGCGCCGCTCCTGCCGGCATTCATCGCTGCGACGACGCTCTGCCAGCCGGAGCGCATCGCGGCAGTGAAAGTGGCGCTGGCACTCTGCGATTCACTCACCGCCGTTCTCGTCGGGGAGATCGCCTGGCTTCTCTTCGCATCGTCGGCCGTAGCAGGGCTTGCGGCGTTTCTGGCGGCCGTCGATCCATTCTTCATCGCTGGCGTCTGCGACATCAGGACGGAGCCGCTCGCGATGCTGTTCCTGACGGCCGCACTCTGGCTCCTGCTCGGGGCCGTGCGGAACCACGATCTCGCGAAGGGCCTGTTGTCCGGTGCCGCGTTCGCTTCGAGCGCCCTCGCGCGACCCGCGGGCCTGGCCGCACTCTCGATCGCCGTCGTCTCGGCGCTCTTCGCGCCGTGGCCGGCGAACCGTCGGTGGAGGCTGGCGATGGCCGTCGCGGCCGGGGGCCTCGTGGTGCTGCTTCCCTGGATTGCGCGCAACGCCATCCGATACCACGAGCTGATTGTCGTGAACGACGCGGCCGGCTTCAATTTCTGGCGGGGAACGCACCCCGAGATCGAGCGCATCTCCCGAATCGATGATCCGGCGGAATACGGCTCGGCCACGGAGAACTTCGAAAAGAACGTGACGGTGGAAGCCGCGCGGGCGATTGAAGCCGGCGCCGCCGGGCCACGCGAAAGAAGCCGTGCCTGGTTCGCCGCGGGCCTCGTGAACGTCCGGCGGGATCCAGGTCACGCCCTCGTATTCGCCGTCAGAAGGGCGTGGGCCTTCTGGTGCCCCTGGCTCAATCCTCAGGAATATCCGATGAGGGTCGTCGTGGCGAGCGCGGTCCTCAACACCGGCATGTACGTTCTTGCCGCCATTGGCCTGTTCTACTACCGAAGGCAGGACGCGCTCGTGGTCGGCTGGTTGATCGTCTATTTCATCGGTGTCTGGCTCGCTCACGTCCCGTATCAGGTCGTGATGCGCTTCCGGATTCCCTTCACGGATCCCCTTCTCATCGTGTTCGCCTCCGCGACGGTCTTCCGGGGAATCCGGTTATCGCGTGCGTCCGGCGGGGAGTCACGACAACCGCTATCGGAACCGCAATCAGCGGCGCTCGGGCGGAAGTTCGGGCGCTTCCGGCGCCGCGGGCTCCTGGCGGAGCTCCGCGGCGCCGATCCAGTCCTGGTCGAGGATGAAGACACGCGGGTCGCGGGCGACCCAGTGTCCGTTCTCGAGGCGCTGGACCTCGTAGTGGACGCGCGGCGTCGGCGCGAATCCGCTCGTCCCGACCTGCGCGAGCGTCTGCCCGCGCCCGACCCGCTGGCCGCGGTGGACGACGACTCCCGAGAGGTTCCCGTAGACGGTGCGCGTGCGCGCGTCGTGCGAGAGGACGACGACGGTGCCGAGGCGCCGCCACCACGCGTCCGCCCGGCGCGACACCGGGCCGGCCTGCAGGACGGTGCCCTCCGCGGTGGCCGTCACGGGGCTTCCCGCGGGCGACGCGAGAGTCAGGCCGGGCTCGAACTCCGGCGCGCGCGTGATGGGAGAAGGATGGGGCCCGTAGACCGAGATCGGCACGGCGGTCGAGGGCTCGACCGGAGAGCGCGAAGGCACCGCCGCCGGCCGGAAGCCGCCCGCGCCGTCCGGGCGAGCCGCGAGCGCGCGGCGGAAGAGCTCGAGGACGCGCGTGCGCCGCGCGAGCCCGGCCGTCTCGGTCTCGAGCTCGGCGGCAGTCGTGGAGGGCTTGTCCGGCGGGTCGCCCGGGAAGCCTGCCGGCGGGGGCGTCTCGATCACGGCGGCGACGCGCGCGAGGAAGAGTTCGTCCGCGGCGATCCGGCCGCCGAGGGCCAGCGCGCGCCGCCCCACGGACGCGAACGCCTCCGTGCCGCGGCGCGCCGTGACGCCGACGGCCCGCAGCTCTGCCGCGTGGGCGATGTCCGAGACGAGGCGCGGGGCGGTGACGAGACCGAGCGTCGTCACGGATCCCGCGGCGAGCATGGAGGCGGCGAAGACCACGCCTCCGATCGGGCCGATCTCGATCGAGCGGCTCTTCCGGCGGGGGTCCGTCGGGTGGATCCTGAGGAGGCTCACGGCGCCCTCCGGAGAGCCGCGGACATGCCGGTTTCGATGCCGAGCTCCCGGCGGTCGCCGTGTCCGGAAGGCCGGAACGTCTCGGACACGGCGAGCCTCAGGACGACCGCCTCGTCGCGGGGCGCCGTGACGGGCACCTCGAGGCGGCGCCAGCGGCCGGCGACGAGCGTGACGCGGCCGCGGAGCGCGTCGTCGACCCAGACGTCGACGAGCACGGGGCGGCCGTCCGGCCGGACGTTGCGGACCGGCAGCTCGACGACGGCATCTCCTCCGGGCGCGCCGGGAATCCGCCACGCGGCCGACCGCGCGGTCCACCGGAACGTCCGTCCGTCGGGCTCCGTCTCGGGGCCCCAGACGCCGGCGTCGGGCCCCCGCCGGAAAGCGGCCTCGGCCGTGCGCGTCTCGTGGGCACGGGCCGCGATGCCGCCGAGCGCGCAGACGACCGCTCCGGCGAGGACGACGGGAACGAGGGCCGTCAGGAGCCGCGCCGTGCGGCCGTCCTCGCGCAGGGGGAGTCGGCTCGTCAGGACAGCGACCCACGCGGCGACCTCCGGGTAGACGAGATGGGAGCCGAACAGGAAGACGACGAGGAGTCCGATGACGGCCGCGGCCGCGGCGGCGTCGCCGAGCGGCCCCGGCCCGTGTCCCGCTCCGATCCCGAGGGAGCGGCTCGCGCCGCGCGCGAAGCCGAGGAGGAGAAGCGCGAGGAGGATTCCGCCCGCGAGACCGGACTCCGCGAGTGTGCCGAGGTAGAGCGACGGCGGATGGTCCGTCGTTTTCACGGGACGGCCGAGCTCGTCGGCCGCGACGTCCGGAAATGCCATCCGGAACGAGCCGAGCCCGAGCCCCGCCACGGGGTGCTCGCGGAAGATCGTCCAGCCGGCTTCGTAGAGGAGGAGCCGGCCGGGAGTCTGCTCGAACGGAGCCGGCGCCGCGCGCAGGAGAGCCTCGAGGCGGGCATAGAGCGCGGAGCGGCCTCCTGGCCCGGGCCACGAGACGGCGGCTGCGAGTGCGAACGCGCCGAGGATCGCGAGCGTCCCGATCGTGGCCGCGACGCGGCGGCGCGTGCGCCCGCCGTCTCCGGCCGCGAGGCGCGTGAGTCCCCAGAGGACGAAAACGACCGCCGCCGTGATCGTCCCGATGAGGCCGGCGCGCGAGCCCGAGTCCGCGAGGACGACGAGGAGGCCGGCGCCCGCGGCCGCGGAGAGCACGCGGCGGGCGCGGCCGCCCGCGGCGGCACCTGCGAGAAGGGGCGTCGCGAGCAGAACGACCGCGACGCCGGCGGCCGACGGGTCCGTGAACGTGCTCTGCGCGCGGTGCCACTCGGCCCAGCGCTCCGAGCGCAGCATCGGGAGCACGCCGATCTTCTGGAGAATGCCGACCCCGGCGGCGAGCGCGCCCGACGCGAGAAGGGCACGGTCGAGCCAGGTCCGTCCGTCCGCCTCGCGCACAATCCGCCCCGCGACGCGCGCCAGGCCCGACCCCGCGAGGAGCGGCAGCAGGACCCCGAGAACGGCCGGTGCCACGAGCGAAGCGTCTTCGCCGAGGACGTTGATCGTCCTCGGCGGCGGCACTCCGCGCGTGAGGAGGTAGCTCGTGCGGAAGCCGACGATCGTCGCGGCCCCGGACACTGCGGAGAGAACCGCGAACGCCCGCCACGCGGAGACGACGGGGGGCGCGAAAGGAGGCGCATGCGGCTCGTAGACCTCGCGAAGGGCCGCCCCGGCGAGGTAGCCGAACAGGAGGAGAGAGCCGGCGGAAGCGGGCTCCCGCGCCCCGAACGCGAGGGCCGAGGCGCCCGCGCCCGTCACGCCGACGAGGGCCGCTGCGAAGGCCGGCTTCGGCGCCGCGAGGGCGAGTCCGAAGAGCAGGGTCGCGGCGGCCACGACGGCCGTGCGGTACGCCGCGATGTCCGGCAGGACGACGGGCAGCGCCGCGCAGCCGAGAGCCGCCCAGCCGAAGCTCGCGAGCAGGAAGCCGGGCGCGCGGCTCAAAGCCCACCTCCCGCCACGCGGAGCGCGAGGCGGCGCCGGTCGCCCCCGCCCGCGAGCTCGCGCGGGACGAAGGAGGGACGCGTCCGCATCCTCATCATTTGCCCGCCCGGCGGGACGTCGAAGCGCACGTCGCGCGTCTCCCCGGCCGGGATGGCGAGTGACGCGACCGCTCCGCCGTCGACGTCGACGCTCACCCAGACGGGCGTACCGTCCGGCCTCGCATTCTGGAGCCGGAACTCGACGGACCTCTCTTCCGCGTGGATCCGGCGGTATGCGAGCGGACCGGCCCAGTGGAACGGGTTGCCCGCGCGGGCCGGGTAGACGCCGGCCCACGAGGACACCCGGAAGGGCGCGTCCGGTCGCGCCGTCGGGAGGGTCGCCGCGGCCGAGCCGAGGAGGCCCGCGCCGGCGATCAAGGCTGCCGTGCGCGCCGGCCTCCAGCCTCCGGCGGGTTGCGGGCGATTCTCGCGGGAGGTGAGGTGCGGCACGAGGAGAAGGCTCGCCGCGACGCTCGTCAGGAGGCCGATCTCGAGAAACCGCGTGTGAGACCCCGTCTGACACGCGACGAAGAGGCCCACGAGCGCGGCCCCGGCCGCGCGCGACGCGGGGTCGATCGGACCGCGCGCGAACGACGCGTCGAACGCGCGCGCGAGGAGGGGGACGACGGCCAGAAGCGCGAGGAGGAGCCCCGGGATCCCGCATTCGGCCGCGAGGTCGAGAAGCGCGTTCGTAGCGCTGTCCGTCACCGCGACCGGACCGTGTCTTTTCGCGAACGCGGCGGGGAACTCGTACGGGAATCCCGCGAGGCCGACTCCCGAGAGTGGTTCGTCGCCGGTCATCTCGAAGGCCGTCCGCCAGAACATGACCCGGTGGTTCGCGAAGACGGGGAAGTCTCGCGCCGCGAGCGCGGCCCCGAGCCGGCTCGTGAGGCCCCCCGCGGCGATCGGGCCGCCTCGCGGCAGCAGGCGCACGGCGAGTACGCCTGCCCCGACGAGAGCGGCGGCGGCCGCGGCGAGGACGAGCGGCCTCACGCGGCGCGCACGGACGAAGCCCACGGCCGCCGCGAGAGCGGCCGCGGCGAGAAGGAGGAGCCCCGTCCGCGAGCCGGAGGACTCGAGGGCGAGGGGTGCGGCGACGAGCCCGGCGATCGCGGCCGTGCGCCGCGCGCCGTCCGACGCCGCGCCGCGTCCGACGAGCGAGGCGAGGAGCAGGGGCACGAGCAGGCCGATGCCGACGCCGAGGGCGTTCGGATCCGTGAACGTCGCGGCCCGGCGGTGCAGGGCGGACCAGGGGAGGAACGCCGGATCGAGCGGGCGGAAGCGGTCCGCCGCGCCGACGAGGAGCGCGGCGGCTCCTCCCGCCGAGACCCAGAGAAGAAGGCGGTCGCGTCCCTCCGGGTCGAGCGAGAGGCGCGAGAAGACGTCGAGGGCGAGCAGGAGGAGGACGAGGCCGAGAAACGCGAGCGTCGCGTCGCGCGCGCGCTCGGCCGCGGTCATGCCGAGCGCGTTCACGAAGAGGGGATCGACGCGGCCGCGCAGGAGGAGGGCGAGCGTCTCGCCGCGGACGCAGGACGCGAGCGCGGATCCGGCCGCGAGGACGAGGAACGCGGACGCGAACGTGACGAGCCGCGCGGGGAGGGGCGAGGTCTCCCCGCGCGCGAGGCGGCGCGCGAAGGCGCTTCCGAGGAACGCGAACGCGACGACCGCGAGGAGCGGCGCCCCGGCGCGATCGCCGAGGAGGCGGGGAAGACCGGACCCGAGGGGAGCCGCGAAGGCGACGAGGCACGTCGCGAGCGAGGGCCGCGTCCAGCCGATGAAGAGGCCGGCGGCGGCGAGCGCGAACCCCGCCGCGCGCGTGGCGGGAGCCGTCGCGCCGGGGAACGTCCAGAGAGAGAGCGCGATCAGGAAAAGCGTCGCGCCGAAGGCGAGGGCCGCCCGGCGCGGCGGCGTCAGACGCGTACCTCCTCCTGCAGGGGCGCGTACGAGAGGGCGCCCGCCGCGCGCGCGCGGATCGCCTCGAGCGCCGCCGAAGCCGCCGAGAGCGTCGTGAGGCAGGGAACGTCGCGTTCGAGCGCCGTGCGGCGGATCGCGACCTCGTCGTAGAACGACTCCTTGCCGAGTGGCGTGTTCACGACGAGGTCCACGCTCCCGTTGATCATGAGGTCGACGATGTTCGGGCGACCCTCGTTGACCTTGAGGACGCTGCGCGGGGAGAGGCCGCCCTTCCGGAGGGCCTTCGCGGTGCCGGCGGTCGCGAGGAGCGTGAACCCGAGGGCGTGGAGCTCGCGCGCGAGCGGGAGCAGAGCGTCCTTGTCGCCGTCGTGCACGGAGAGGAACGCAGCGCCTTTCTCGGGGAGGCGGATGCCGGCGCCGAGCGCCGCCTTGAGGAACGCGAGGCCGAACCCGCGGTCGCGGCCCATGACCTCGCCGGTCGAGCGCATCTCGGGGCCCAGGATCGTGTCGACACCCTCGAACTTGCGGAACGGGAAGACGGGCGCCTTGATCGAGAAACCGAGGACCGCGGGCTCCTCCGTGAGGCCGACCTCGGGGAGCGTCTCTCCGAGGCAGAGGCGCGCCGCGAGGCGCGCGAAGGGCACGCCCGTCGTCTTGGCGACGAAGGGGACGGTTCTCGAGGCGCGCGGGTTCACCTCGAGGACGAAGAGTTCGCCTCCGCGGATCGCGTACTGGACGTTCATGAGGCCGACGACCTTCAGCGCGAGCCCGAGCTTCGCCGTCGCCTGCCGGATCTCGCCGAGGGCCGCGCGCGGGACCCGGCGGTACGGGGGGAGGACAGCGTACGAGTCGCCCGAGTGGATGCCGGCCTGCTCGATGTGCTGCATGATGCCCGCGACCACGACGTGCTCTCCGTCGCCGAGCGCGTCGACGTCCAGCTCGTAGGCGTCCTCGAGGAACCGGTCGATGAGGATCGGCCGGTCCGGGAACGCGGCGAGCGCCTCGCCGAGCACGTGGCGGAGGGCCTCCTCGTCGTAGGCGATGCGCATCGCGCGCCCTCCGAGGACGTAACTCGGCCGGACGAGGAGGGGAAAGCCGAGCCTCCGGCCGACGCGCATGCCCTCTTCGGCGTCGCGGGCGACGCCCCAGGGCGGCGCCTGGAGGTTGACCTCCTTCAGGAGCTCGCCGAAGCGTTCGCGGTCCTCGGCCCGGTCGATCGCCTCGGGCTGCGTCCCGAGGATCGGCACGCCGGCGCCCTCGAGCGCGTGGGCGAGCTTGAGCGGCGTCTGGCCGCCGAACTGCACGAGGACACCCTTCGGCTTCTCGCGGTCCACGACGGCCATGACGTCCTCGAACGTGAGCGGCTCGAAGTAGAGCCGGTCGGACGTGTCGTAGTCGGTCGACACCGTCTCGGGGTTGCAATTCACCATGACGGACTCGTAGCCCGCCTCCGTGATCGCCTCGGCCGCGTGGACGCAGCAGTAGTCGAACTCGAGCCCCTGCCCGATCCGGTTCGGCCCGGAACCGAGGACGATGACCTTTTCCTTCGCGGTCACACCGGCCTCGTCCTGGGACTCGTAGCAGGAATAGAGGTAGGGCGTCGTCGACTCGAATTCGGCCGCGCAGGTGTCGACGCGGCTGAAGACGGGGGTCACGGAGAGGCGCCGGCGCGCCGCGGCGACCTCCGCCTCGGACCGCCCCGTCAGGGCCGCGAGGTCCGGGTCGGAGAAGCCGCTGCGCTTGGCCTCGCGGAGGAGCTCTCCGTCGCCGAGCGCCTTCGCGCCGGCGGCCTCGACGCGCGCCTCGACGGCGAGAGCCTCCTGGAAGCGGTCGAGGAACCAGCGGTCGATTCCCGTCATCTCGGAGATCGCCTCGACGGTCGTCCCGGCGCGCAGCGCCGCGAGGACGGCGAAGATCCGCTCGGGCCTCGGGACGCGCAGGGCGTCCGGCTTGGGCGCGGTAGCCCGGACGGCGTCCACCCAGCCCGTCCGGCCCGTCTCCAGGGAGCGCAGCGCCTTGCCGAACGACTCCGCGAACGTCCGCCCGAGCGCCATGACCTCTCCGACGGACTTCATCTGGACGCCGAGCGTCGAGTCCGCGCCGGGAAATTTCTCGAACGTGAAGCGGGGGATCTTCGTGACGACGTAATCGAGCGTCGGCTCGAACGACGCCGGCGTCTTCTTCGTGATGTCGTTCGGGATCTCGTCGAGGCGGTAACCGACGGCGAGGAGCGCCGCGATCTTCGCGATCGGGAAGCCCGTCGCCTTCGAGGCGAGCGCCGACGAGCGCGACACGCGCGGATTCATCTCGATGACGATCCGGCGGCCCGTCTTCGGGTGGACCGCGAACTGGATGTTCGAGCCGCCCGTCGCGACGCCGACGGCGCGGATGACCTTCTTCGCGTCGTCGCGCATCGCCTGGTACTCGACGTCGGACAGCGTCATCTGCGGCGCGATCGTGATCGAGTCGCCCGTGTGGACTCCCATCGGGTCGAGGTTCTCGATGGAGCAGACGACGACGAACGTGTCCGCCGTGTCGCGCATGACCTCGAGCTCGAACTCCTTCCAGCCGAGCACGGACTCCTCGATGAGGACCTCGTGGACGGGGGAGAGCGTGAGGCCGCGCTTGACGATCGACTCGAAGTCGTCCTTGTTGAACGCGATGCCGCCGCCGGTCCCGCCGAGCGTGAAGGACGGGCGGATCACGACCGGGTAGCCGAAGGGCTCCGCGACGGCGCGCGCCTCGTCGAGCGACTTCGCGATTCCGGACTTCAGGACGTCGACGCCGACCTCCTGCATCGCCTGTTTGAAGAGGAGGCGGTCCTCGCCGAGCTTGACCGAGTGGATGGAGGCCCCGAGCGTCTCGACCCCGTGCTTCGCGAGGACGCCGGCCTCGTCGAGCGCGACCGCCAGGTTGAGCGCCGTCTGCCCGCCCACCGTCGGGAGGAGCGCGTCGGGCTTTTCCTGCGCGATGATCGCCGCGACGGTGTCGCGGTCCAGCGGCTCGATGTACGTCGCGTCCGCGAACTCCGGGTCCGTCATGATCGTCGCCGGGTTGGAGTTCACGAGGACGACCCGGTACCCCTCGCGGCGCAGGGCGCGGCACGCCTGGGTCCCGGAGTAGTCGAACTCGCACGCCTGGCCGATCACGATCGGGCCCGAACCCAGCACGAGAATCGACTTGATGTCGGTCCGTTTCGGCATCGGTCGCGGAGTTTACGGGAAGCGACCGGCCCTCCGCTGGCGCGCCGCAGGCGCGCGAGATAGAGTCTCGCGAGAGCGAGAACCGAAGGAAGAGCAAGGAGATTTCTGCGAATGAATAAGACGTTTTTCCGAGCCTTCGGCGCGCTGGGCGTCGCGGCGGCATTCGTTTGCGCCGCGCCCTCCGCCCATTCATCTTCCAGGAAGAAAACGCCGACTCCCGCCGCCGAGACGGCGTCCACGAAGACTGCCTCGTCCGACAAGGCCAAGACCGAGAAGGTCAACCTGAACACGGCCGACGAGAAGAACATCGCCGCCGCCAAGGGTGTCGGCGCGAAGCTCGCGAAGGCGCTCGTGGCGGGCCGCCCCTACAAGACGTGGGACGACGTCTCGAAGGTCAAGGGCGTCGGCACGGGCAAGAAGCTCGACGCGCTCCGAAAGGTCCTGAAGCTCACGGAAGGGGTCGCCGCAAAGGACGAGACGGCCACGGAGACGAAGGCGAAGGGAAGGAAATCGAAGAGTTCTTCGAAGGTGAAAGAGGCGGCGGCGTCCGCGGGGGGTGGCGCGGCGGCCGGTGACGCCGCTACGGGAAGCTCCGCCACCACGGACAGGGCGGCGGCATCGCCTTCGCCCTCTTCACCCTCTAAGAGATCTTCCGCTTCCTCCTCTTCTTCTTCCGAGAAGCTCGCCCCCGGGACGAAGATCAACATCAACACGGCGTCCGCCGAGGAGCTCGACAAGCTGCCCGAGATCGGCCCCGTGAAGGCGCAGGCGATCGTCGACTACCGCAAGGCCAACGGCCCCTTCGCGTCGCCCGAGGACATCGAGAAGGTCAGAGGCATCAAGGCGGGGACGTTCTCGAAGATCAGGGACTACATCGTCGTCCGGTGAGGGGGAGCCTGCCATGGGCCTGATCGATGACGTCCTCAGGGGAGTGAGCGGAGCGTCCGGCGGCGCCGTGGACCCGTCGCACCACAGCCTCGCGACCGAGCTCATGGGCATCCTCTCGGGCGACGGGACGTCGAAGGGCCTCGGCGGGCTCGTCGAGATGTTCAACGAGAAGGGCCTCGGGGACGTCGTGAGCTCGTGGGTGTCCACGGGGAGGAACCTCCCGATCTCGGCGGAGCAGATCCAGGCCGTGCTCGGAAGCGCGCAGGTTCAGGCCCTCGCGGCGAAGGCGGGGATCGATCCCTCGGCCGCGCGTGCGGCGATCGCCCGGATCCTCCCGCAGCTCGTGGACCGCTGCACGCCGAACGGCCAGATACCGGCCAGCGGCATCCTCGACACGATTTCGGGGTTCCTCCGGAAGACCTGAAGCCTAGAACGTCCTCGAATACACGTACGTGAAGGCGGACACCTTGCACCGGCGCACGGGCGGCTGGAACTTCACGGTCATGACCTCTGCCTTGACGGCCTCGGCACGCTCCTCGGACCCCGTCTCGTTCGTGACGACGCGGACGGTCTTCACGGCGCCCGACTCGTCGATGTCCGCCTCCACGACGACCTTACCCTTCGGTCCGGGCGCGTCGCTCATCCGGAGCATCGGGGGCTCGAGCAGGACTTCCTTGCGGTCCGGGAGACAGCCGTCGTCCTTCCGGAGGAGGTCCTTCCGGATCCACCCGGTGCGTGTGTCGGGGAGCCTCACGCGAACCCATCCCTCCCTTTCTTCGAATGACGTCAGGCGGGAGCCCTTCGTCGCCTTCGCAACCGTCCTGGCCCTCGTCGACGGCGTATCCCGCACGTTCACCGTTCTCGGAACGATCCAGGGGACCTCCACGGCCTGAGGAGCGGGCGGCTCCTCGGCGGCCTGCGCGGGCTCCGGAGCCGGAGCCGGCGGCGGCGCCGAGGCGCAGCCGCCCAGTCCGGCGAGAAGGGCAAGGGCGGCGGCGGCCGCGCCGACGCGCCGCGCGACCTCGGCGATGCGCGGATCCTGGAGACGCATCCGCGGATCGTACCGCGGCGCCGCGAGCGGTACGATCCGCGCTCCATGTCCGTGAGAGTCTCGATCCACAAGTTCGGCGGCACCTCGCTCGGCGACGCCGACCGCATCCGCAACGCCGCCCGCCTCCTCGCCGCTGCGCGGAAGAGAGGCCGTGTCGTCGCCGTCGCGTCCGCGATGGGTGGCGTGACGGACGTCCTCCTCGCGGCCGCCCGCGAGGCCGAGCGGGGGCGCGGCGGGCCCGCCCGCGCCGCCGTCGAGACGCTGCGCGAGCGCCACGCGTCCGCGGCGCTCGCGCTCGGCGTGCGCTTCGACGCCGGGCCCCTCCGCGAGCTCTCTGCCGTTCTCGAAGGGGTCGCCCTCCTCCGCGAGCGGACCGCGCGCGTCACGGACCTCGTCTCCTCCTTCGGCGAGCGGCTCTCGGCGCCGCTCCTCGCCGCGACGCTCGTGAAGGCGGGGGTCCCGGCGCGCGCCGTGGACGCCCGCGAGCTGCTCGTGACGGACGATCGCCACGGTGCCGCGACGTGCGACCGCGCGAAGAGCGACCCGCGCGTACGGCGCCGCCTGCGGCCGCTCCTTTCGGGCGGCGTCCTGCCCGTCGTGACGGGTTTCATCGCGAGGAGCGCACAGGGCGAGACGACGACGCTCGGCCGCTCCGGCTCCGACACGACGGCCGCGCTCCTCGGCGCGGCGCTCGCGGCGAAGGAGGTCGTGATCTGGACCGATGTGGACGGCGTCCTCTCGGCGGACCCGCGCCTCGTGCCGGGCGCGAGGCTGCTCCGGCGCCTCTCCTACCGCGAGGCCGCGGAGATGACGTACTTCGGAGCGAAGGTCCTCCATTTCCCCGCGGTGCTGCCGGCGATCGCCGAGGGGATCCCGCTCGTGATCCGCAACTCGTTCCGGCCGGAACGGCCCGGCACGACGATCGCGGCCAAGGGGGACGGGGCCCGCGGGGTCCGCGCGGTGACGGCGATCTCCGGGATGTGCCTGCTCTCGCTCGACGGGAAGGGCATGACCGGAATTCCCGGCATCGCCGCGCGCGTCTTCGGGGCGACGGCGCGGCTCGGCGTCTCGGTCGTCATGTTCTCGCAGGCTTCGTCGGAGCAGAACATCGCGCTCGTCATCCCCGAGGGCGACCGCGCGCGCACGGTCGCGGCCCTCGAGCAGGAATTCCGGTTCGAGCGGCTCACCGGCGGAATCGACGCCGTCACCGCGCGCACCCCGATCGCGGTCGTCGCCGCCGTCGGAGACGGTATGCGCGGGACGCCCGGAATCGCCGCGAAGGTCTTCGCGGCGGTCGCGCGGGCGAGCGTCAACGTCGAGGCGATTGCGCAGGGAAGCTCCGAGTGCAACATTAGTTTTGCGGTGGCGGGACAGGACCGGGAGATGGCCGTGAAGGCCCTCCATCGCGTGGTCGTGTGAGCCGCGCCCGCATGGAAGAAGAAGAAGAGAAGAAGAATCTCCTAGAAGGTAAGAGGGGCCGGGAGAGGGATCGGTCCACTCCGCGCGGGGCGCGCCCCGTGCGCTCTTCACCTTCTCAGAAAATCTTCTCTGCCTCTTCTGCTCTTTCTTCTTTTTCCGCTTCCGTCACCGTCTTCGCCCCCGCGTCCGTCGCGAACTTCGGCGTCGGGTACGACGTCCTCGGCGCCGCGCTCGACGGGCCGGGCGACGTCGTCCGCGCCCGCCTGACCCGCGAGCCGGGCGTGCGGCTCCTCGCCGTCACGGGCGACGGTGGGCGGCTGCCGCGCTCGGCGCGCCGCAACACGGCCGCCGTCGCCGCCGCCGCGGTCCTCGGGGGCGCGGGGGAGCGGCGCCGGGGCATCGAGTTGACGCTCGAAAAAGGCCTCCCGCTCTCGAGCGGCATGGGCTCGTCCGCGTCCTCGGCGGCGGCGGGCGCGCTCGCGGCGGGCCTTCTCCTGGGAATCACCGACCGCGCGTCGCTCCTGCGGCCCGCGCTTCTCGGCGAGCACGTCGCGGACGGCGCCTGGCACGGCGACAACGTCTTCGCCTCTCTCCTCGGCGGCCTCGTCCTCGTGCCGTCCTCCGATCCCGAGGGGCCGCTGTCTCCGCTCCGGCTCCGGGTGCCGACGCGTCTGCGCCTCGTCCTCGTGCACCCCGCCCTCGAGCTCCCCACGCGCCGCGCCCGGGCCGTCGTGCCGCGCTCCGTGCCGATGGCGAGCCACTCCGCGCACGCCGCGGCTCTCGCGGTCCTCGTGGCCGGCCTCGCGGCGGGCGACCTCGCGCGCGCCGGCCGCGCGCTCCTGGAGGACCGTCTCGTCGACCCCGCGCGCCTGCCGCTCGTCCCGGGCGCACCCGCCGTGCGCGACGCGATCCTCGGCGCGGGTGCCCACGGGGCCTGCCTCGCGGGCGCCGGCCCGTCGCTCCTCGCGCTCACGGAGGAGGGACCCGTCCCCGGGCGCATCGCGCGCGCGGCCGAGACCGCCTGGCGGCGCGCGGGGATCACGGCGCGCGCGTCCGTCCACCGCCTCGACACGCGGGGCGCGCGCCGCGTCCGCTCATAATCGCCCGATGGCCGCCCCGAGAGTCGCCGCCCTCTTTCGCTGCCTCGGGTGCGGAGCGGAGTTCCCTCTTGTCGAGCCACGAACGGCCTGCGCTTCGTGCGGCGAGCTCCTGGACGTCGTGCCCGACCTCGGGGCCTTCGGATTTTCGGGCGCGGCCTGGCGGGACCTCTTCGACCGCAGGCGTGCCGCCCCGGCCTCGCCCGAGACGCGCGCGTTCGAGCGGAGCGGCGTGTGGCGCTACCGCGAGCACGTCCTCCCGGGCCTCGACACGGAGGCGCTCGTGAGCAAGCCGGAAGGCGTGACGCGACTCTACGCGGGTGGCGCGCTCGGCGACGAGCTCGGTCTCGCGCGCCTCTTCGTGAAGCACGAGGGGGAGAATCCGACGCTCTCCTTCAAGGACCGCGGGATGGCGGCGGGCGTCACGTGGGCGAAGGCCTGCGGCTTCCCGGTCGTCGGCTGCGCCTCGACGGGCGACACGTCCGCGGCGCTCGCGGCGTACGCCGCCGAGGTCCCGGCCATGCGGGCCGTCGTCCTGCTCCCGCACGCGAAGATCACGGACGAGCAGCTCTCCCAGGCTCTCGCCTACGGCGCGACGACCCTCGGCCTCGACACGGACTTCGACGGCTGCATGAGGATCGTCGCCGCGCTCGCGGACGAGGGGCGGGTCTACCTCCTGAACAGCAAGAACCCCGTGCGCCTCGAGGGGCAGAAGACGATCGGCTTCGAGGCGATCCACGATCTCGGCTGGACGGTGCCGGACTGGTTCGTCGTGCCCGTGGGCAACGCGGGAAACGTCTCGGCGATCGGAAAGGGCCTGCGCGAGTGGCTCTCGCTCGGCATCCTCGACAAAAAGCCGCGGATCGCGGGCGTCCAGTCCGACGCCGCGGATCCGTTCTACCTGTCCTACCGGGGCGGATTCGCCGAGCGGGTCACGCGCGTCGCGGGCGACACGGCGGCCTCCGCGATCCGGATCGGGGCCCCCGTCTCGCATCCGAAGGCGCGCCGCGAGGTCGGCTTCTTCGACGGCGTCGTCGAGCGCGTGACCGAGGCCGAGCTGCTCGACGCGTTCGCCCTGGCGAACCGGCACGGCCTCGCGATCTGCCCGAACTCCGCCGTGGCGCTCGCGGGCGCTGCAAAACTCCGGAAGGAAGGCGTCATCAAGAAAGGCGACCTCGTCGTCGTCGTCGCGACGGCGCATGCGCTCAAGTTCTCGGGCGCGATGGCCGCCTATCAGCGGAGCGCGGGCCGCCTGGCGAACCCGCCGCGGCGCGTTCCCGCGACGCTGGACGCGGTCCGTGCCGCGCTCGTCTGAGCCCGCCGGCTCAGCTCCCCGGGGGCTGGTTCTCGTGCGGGCCGCCGCTCCGGATGAGCATGAGCGTCGTCGTGCCGATCTCGAACTCCGTGCGGCTCTCGAGCTCGGTCCGGCCGACCCGCTGATCGTAGACGTACGTGCCGTTCGTCGAGCCGAGGTCGACGAGGAACACGTGCTCGTCCTGGACTTCGATCGCGGCGTGCTGGCGCGAGCACTGGATGTCCGAGACGACGATGTCCGCGTTCGCACGGCCGATCACGACCCGCGGCTTGTCGATCTCGAAGATGCGGCCCGAATCCGGCCCCGAGATGCACGCGAGGGACAGGCGCACTCCGTCGGGCAGGCGGAGGGGCCGGGCCATGCTCCGCGTGTTCGGCTGGATCGGTACGCGGTCCGTCGTCCGGGCCTGCCCGCCGGCGGGCGGAGGTCCCGACGGGCCGGCCGTATCACCCGGGTCGGTGGACGTGAGCATCCCGGACCGCGCGGGCCCTCCGGGAATCTTCCCGGCCTGACGCCTCTTGCTCGCCTCGGTCATGGCCGTCTCGTCCAGCGAGAACTCGTCGGGGCCGATCGAATTCGGGCGCGCCGGCACCGTCGCTCCCGGGAACGCCATCGCCGGATTCCGGATCTCGAAGACGTTCGCACACTTCGTGCACTTGATGCGTTTCGCGGGGGCGCCGGCGAAACGCGTCTCGTCGTAGTGGTAGCGCGCCTGGCATGCCGTGCACTGGATGATCACGCGATGGTGCTGTCTCCGGGCCGATTTTAGCCGGGATTCGCTTGGCGCGCCCGATCGGCGCTCAGGAGCGGCTCGCGAGGCGCGTGCGCGCGACCATCCGGGGAATCGTCTCGAGGAGGCGCTCGACGTCCTTCTCGGAGGTCGCGCGCCCGAACGAGATGCGCAGCGTCGCCTTCGCGTCGGCCGGGGAGAGGCCGAGAGCGAGGAGGACGCGGCTCGGGGCCGTCGCCCCGGCGTGACAGGCCGAGCCGGCCGAGACGGCGATTCCCTCGAGGTCGAGAGCCGCCACGAGAAGCTCGGCCGGGGCGTCGGGGAAGACGACCGACACCGCCGTCGGGAGCCGCGCGCCGTCCGCCGCGTTGATCCTTGCGCCGGGCACCTCCCCGAGGAGGCCCTCCTCGAGCCGGTCCCGCAGGGCCGCCACCCGCGCGCCCTCGTCGGCGAGCCGCGGGCGGGCGACCCGCGCGGCCTCACCGAGCCCGACGATCGCCGCGACGTTCTCCGTCCCGCCGCGCCGGCCGCGCTCCTGGCCGCCGCCGGGCGCGAGCGCGAGGATCCGGACCCCCTCCCGGACCCAGAGGGCTCCCGCTCCCTTCGGGCCGCCAAACTTGTGCGCCGAAAGAGAGAGGAGGTCGACTCCGAGCGCGCACACGTCCACGGGGATCTTGCCGACCGCCTGGACGGCGTCCGTGTGGACGAGAGCCCCCGCCCCGCGGGCCGGGGCTGCGAACGCGGGAAGGCCGTCGAAGACCGCGCCCGTTTCGTTGTTCGCGAGAACCACCGAGACGAGAGCCGTGCTCGTGCCGGCCGGTGCCGGCCCTCGTGGAACTCCACGGGAGTTCACCGGGATCTCGGCGACCTCGAAGCCCTCGGATGCGAGCCCGAGCGCCGCTTCGCGGACGGCGGCGTGCTCGGCGGCCGTGTAGAAGACGCCGAGCCGCGACGCATCCGCCTCGTGCGCCGCGCGGGCGCCCCCGCGCACGGCGAGGCTGTCTGCCTCGGTCCCGCCGCTCGTGAACACGACGCCCCTCGGGTCGGCGTTCAGGAGCCGGGCCACCTCCTCGCGCGCCCGCTCGACGGCTGCCCGGGCGGCGCGTCCCGGGCCGTGGACGGACGAGGGATTCCCGGCGAGGCCGGCGAGCCACGGACGCATCGCCTCGAAGACCGCCGTGTCGAGGTGGGTGGTCGCGTGGTGATCGGCGTAAACCGGAGCGCGCTCGTCCAGAAAGAGCCTCGGTCGCATTCTAAGAGGGACGAAACCCAAATTCCCGTCGCCTGCGTACGACGGAGAGGACGGAAGGGGCTGGAATCCCTCTTGCAGTTATGGTGGCGGGGAGGTGCGCCCACCCATGGAATTCCGCAAAATGGGGCGCATGAGATCGGTTGGGGCTCTCTTTGGAGGGGTCCTCGCGATGGCGGCGTCCATTGCGATGGCCGCCGGGCAGGCGACGCCCGCTCCCGCTCCGGCCGCCGGTTCGCCTTCCACCGCCGGCATCGTGCCGAAGGCCTTGCCGACGACACCCCCGCTCGTGGCGGCGGGGCCACCGGTTCCCGAGGCCCAGATGGCGCGCAGCCCCGAAGCCCTCCGGCTGTTCGGTCGGCTGGACGACGACCGGGCGGTCGTCTACATCGCGTCGGGTCCTCCCGACGCGCGCGTCACGGTGCGATGCGCCGATCTGTTTCGGCCCGTCGAGATCTGGACCTACCTCGAGCATCCGACCCTCGGGAAGAACGCCCGCATCCTCTTCTATCCCGAGACGCCCACGGGGTCCTACCGGTACTGGACCGTCCTCGAGGGCGAGCCGGTGCTGTTCCCTCCGTCCGACAAGCCCACGACGCTCGCCGACCTCGAGAAGAGCCCCGGATCCTGTCCGGACGTCGCGCTCGTCGCCTCGGTCGTGCGCGACATCGCGCGCCGCCAGGGCGACAACAACGGCGGGCTCGCCGAGCGCGGGGCTCTCGCAGTGCCGCATCTCGTCCCGCCCTCGGGCGCCAAGGTCGAGGCGCCGGCGCCGGTTCTCGTCTCGAACAAGCCGCTCACGGGGAAGGAGCGCAAGAAGCTCACGGCCGAGCTGCCGGAAAAGTACCGGCAGTTTCTGCAGGACGTCGACCCGATCATCACGGACGTGGAGCGTGACACCCTCCTGAAGCTCGGCGAGGACTACCAGCGCCAACGCTTCATCGACGAGTTCTGGAAGCGCCGCTCGACGACGCCGGACGGGATGCGCACGCCGTTTCAGGACATCTACGAGATGCGGCTCGCGGAGGCGAAGGAACGCTTCCGGAACATCAACACGGACATGGGCCGGATCTTCCTCCTGCACGGCCCCCCGGACGGCGTCCGGAAGATCGACTGCGACAACGTCTACTGGCCCATTCAGATCTGGTACTACGAGCGCATCGACGAGCTCCGGATGTCGAAGGTCCTGCTCCTCTTCTACCAGCAGCTCGGCGTCGGCGACTACCGGCTCTGGACGCCCCTCGACGGGCAGGCCGCGCTCCTCGTCGGGAACATCGCGGGCGGGCTGAACGGGATCGGCGGCATGCGCGTGGACGTGACGCGATGCGCCGAGTACCGGGAGGTCATCGCGGCCGTGAACACGGTGGCCGCGACGTTCGGGACGATCGGCGGCATGAAGATGGCCGACGACCTCAAGACGGCGGCCAAGCCGGACGTGGAGGGCGCCGACCGCATCCTCCAGATGACCACCGACCTCCAGTCGGGCTCCGCGACGCTCCCGGTGCAGCGCGTCTTCCGCTTCCCGGAGCTCGTCGGGAGCCGGATGCGGATGGAGCTCGCCGTTCTCCTCGAGCGCGAGTCGCTCACGAAGAAGCAGATCGGCGACGAGAGCTTCTTCGACGTCGACCTCGTCGGGGAGGTCGTCCGCGACGGACGGCTCGTCGACAACTTCCGCTACCGTTTCGACTTTCCGACCTCCAGCGTGAGCGGCCCGTTCGTCCCCCTGACGATCGAACGCGAGATCTACCCCGGCGACTACCAGCTCCGCGTGAAGGTCCAGGACGCGAACCGCAACGCGGCCGCCCTCATCAAGGAGCACCTCAAGGTCCCGGACACGCCCGAGCTCGCGATGACGGCCGAAGAGAGGGCCGCGCGCGAGGCCGCGAAGAAGGCCGTGACCGAGCTCGTCGAGAATCAGGGGGCGCCGAAGGGGAGCCTCTCGATTCTGCCGATCGCACGCGAGATCGCGACCGGCCTCATCCGATTCGAGACGCGGACGACGTCGCCCGACGTCGCGTTCACGGAGTTCTACCTGAACAACACGCGCGTCGTCACGAAGCGGCGCCCGCCGTTCTCGGCCGACCTCGACCTCGGCGAGCTTCCGCGCAAGCAGCTCGTCAAGGTCATCGGCTACTCGAAGGACGGAAGGCCGATCGCGCAGGACGAGATGATCCTGAACGAGGGCCGCGAGGCGTTCCGCATCCGGATCACGAGCCCGAACAAGGGGATTCCCCTCTCGGGACCGGTACGCGTCGTCGCGGACCTCGCCGTGCCCGAGACGAAGCGCCTCGAGAAGGTCGAGTTCTACGTGAACGACCGGCGCGCCGCGACGCTCTACCAGGAGCCGTTCCAGCAGCTCGTCGACGTCCCGAAGAGCAAGGACCTCGGGTTTCTGCGCGTCGTCGCGACACTCGACGACGGGACCTCGACGGAGGACGTGCGCTACTACAACGCGCCGAAGTACCTCTCCGAGGAGAACGTCAAGGCGATCGAGCTCTACACGTCCGTTCTCGCGAAAGGCCGGCCCGTCACGGGCCTCAAGAAGGAGAACTTCCGGGTCCTCGAGGACGGCGTGCCACAGGACGTCGACGGATTCGAGATCGTCACGAACCTCCCGCTCTCGCTCGGGATCGGCGTCGACACGTCGGGCTCGATGGAGGAGTCGATCGTGGAGGCGCAGAAGGCCGCGGTCGAGTTCCTGCGCGACGTCATGACGAAGAAGGACCGGAGCTTCCTCGTCACGTTCGACAACGAGCCCCAGCTCGTGTCGCGCTTCACGACGGACCGGGACAAGCTCGCGCAGGCGCTCGCGGGGCTCCGGGCGCAGGGCTCGACGGCGCTCTGGGACGCGCTCGTCTACGGCCTCTACCAGTACCAGGGGACGAAGGGCCGCAAGGCGTTCGTGATCCTGACGGACGGCGAGGACCGCTGCTCGCACTTCACGTTCGATGCCGCGCTCGACTACGCGAAGAAGACGGGCGTCGCCGTGTACTTCATCGGCCTGAGGATCGGGGCGACGCAGCTCGACGTGCGCCACAAGCTCGGGCGCATCGCGCGCGAGACGGGCGGGACCGTGTCCTACGTCGATAGCGCGAAGGGGCTCGGGCGGATCTACGCCCAGATCAACGAGGAGCTGAGGAGCCAGTACCTGCTGTCGTACGTCCCGCAGAACAAGTCCGTGTCGAACCAGTGGCGGAAAATCGAGGTCAAGATGACCCCGTCGCACCTCACGGCGCGGACGATTTCGGGGTATTACCCCTGATCGGGGGTACGTCGTCCCAGAATTCGTCGTTAGCTCGACCGGCGCATCGTCGTCCTCTTTAACCACGAAGAGACATTTCATAGGACTGGCAAGCATGCAGGTGAGGACGTTGATTCTGTTCCGCTGGCGCTCGATGACGCCGCGCTCCCGGGCGCACCTGCACCTCGGCCGACTCTCCGCGTGATTTACCGCCACATGGTGTTGCGCCTCATTTTCAGCTCCCGGGCGATCCTCTTGGCGTCCCAGCCCATCGAGCGTAATCCCCTGATGCTCGCCACCTGCTCCGACTCCACCACCGCCACCTCGCAAAAGGGAGAGTGCGCTCCTCAACTCCTCAACAATCTCGTCCTCCTTCTCTGAAGGACCGTCGAGGGGGGCGATTTTCGTGACGTAAGGGGGTCAGTTTAGGTGACGCCTGAAAGCCCATAGCCCGGCTGGCCGACCCACTGCTCGTCGCCCCAGACAAGCCTCCGGGACATCACGGGACAGCCGCTCGCCGCCGCTCTCCAGTCGGGAACACCTGTGATCCTGTCACCCTACTCCAGAATCTGAACATAGAAACGATGCGACTGAAATTGCGACCGCGTTTCCCTTGTCGTGTTCTGCACCGTCGCCTCGGAACCAACCAGCGCATATCCCGTACGCGCATCGCGCTTCACACGGAGCCGTGCGGTGAATCCTAGGTGCGAGCCCGCACCGAACCTCGCTCGGCTAACGACAATATCCCAGGCGCCTGTTTCTGCGGTTGGAGGTGTCTGGCCGATTGAGTCTCCGTCGAAGTATACAAAGGCCCCATCTGCAACGAAGCCGTCGAAGAATGTCCAGACAAGGAAACCCTTCTCCCATTCCTCGATCGCCGGATTCCCGGTCATGCTCACCGAAAACGTAAACTCCTGCCCTCTCCTAAGCTGCAGAGGGAGATCGTCGCTCAGCGTGCAGCAAGCGACCTGACCGGGAAGAGGCGTTGGTGTCGGTGGTGGGGCAGGGATCGGGCTGACTGCCGGTGTTACGGTGGGCGTCGGCGTCGGTTGGTTGGGTTCAGTCGGGGTGCTCCGGTTACAACCTGTCAAGCCGACCGAAAACAGGCCAGCGAGGGACCAGATAGTAAGTCGAGCCACCCTGTGGCAAGTGGGAGGGCACGCGCGGCCGCTCGTGCCCTCCGACAGATACATCATTCTGCGACGTTTAACCCGTTTACCGTCCGGATTCCAGGAACGGCGGGGCTAAAGAGGCCTCGACTCTGGAAACTGTCATAGAAGGCCGGGAACGACGAGTACGAAGTCCAGTTCTGCAGGAAACTCAGCGAATAGCCGACGGTGTCGATGCTGCCATCGTGCGACGCGGAGTTCGTTGAGTCGAAGAGATCCCAGAAGAAGGCCTGGACGTTACCTTCGTAGCGCCAGCCCGAGGGGCATTGCGTGTAGCATTCACCGCCTTCGCAGGGGACTATAAAGTCGCGCCCATCGGTCTCCCACCAAGCGCCGTGCCAATCGGCAAATCCTTCTATGAACGCCGTCGTGTCGCCCGAATTTCCGCAGTACGAGTGCTGACCGCCCCCGTCGAGCGACCCTCCCTGAAGCCTGTACTGGAAGAAGTGACCAAACTCATGCGCCATGATCCACTTGATGGTGTATCTCCCATCGTCGTTGAATGCCACGAGCCCGGGGGACGCGATGATGAAGGCTGCGGTGCTCGGCAAGGAGCCGTCGTAGCCAGCGGTGAACGGCGTGAAGTACGAGCCGAATCCGTTGTCCGCCCACCTAGACCGAAGGCTCTCGATTTCTGCGTTCCAACGAAAGAGGAAGCTATAGAAGGCGTTGTTCGGGTCGAAGAGCGGATACATTCGCCAGGTTGAGCCCTGCCATGAGCCGTAGTGATAGCCCGGCGTGAGAGATTGGCTGACGGGAACAAAGCCGGCGGCGCCGGACCTGACCCCCGCGTCGGGGGCAACTGCCAGGAACGAAACCACGGGGTTTCCCGTCCCTGGGGCAACAGAGCTGCTCACCGTCATCGAATAGTCCCCATAGGCGCCTGTCGTCCCATAGTAGCGCGTCGTTCGATAGTCCTCGTTATTGCAGAGGTCCGTCCACAGCACCTGCGTGTCAACGGCGATTGCGTATCCACTGCCGAGAGGAAGGCTGGCCTGTTCATGCGGGTCGTAGTAATACCCCTGCCCTACGACCGGAATCGAGTAGTTGTTGTTTCTCGGCTGGAACTGACCGCACTCGTCCGGCGGCCGCATCGGCTGAACCTTCGACGAGGCGAGCGCAAGCCGGTCCCACGCGACCTGGCTCGGCGAATCGGCGACGAACTCGCCTTCGCTCGAGACGGGCGTAGGGACGACGGATGAGGCCACGGGCGTGCCGCCGCGTGCGCGAGTGTCCTTCAGGAGTCGGCGGGCGGTGGCGTCGGCATCGGCAGTTGCTTCCGCGACGGCATGGCTCTCTGAAAGCTCCTTGAACTCCTTCGAACTGATGACCGAAATGGCCTTGGGCGCCCCCCACACGACGTAGAACACGTTCGTGACGATCGGACCACCTGACTTCGACAGCACGCGAACGACCACGGGAGCTGCCCCGTCTGAAGCGTAGTCCGCCACGGAGAGACGTACAGAAAACTTCGCCGGCACACCAGAATAGACGTTGAAGGCCGCGGGGAGAACCGCTGCGCTAAGTCCGCCGCCGAGGGCTCTTGCATCGAGGCTGAGACTCTTGAAGTCGCGCGTTGATGCTTCCAGCGTAACGGCTAGCGTGCCACTGCCTACGCCTGCTCCTCGACGACCCCTTTGACAACCAGCGGCTGGGCGGTCTCCGGTTTCGCTGAGAAGGAGAATTGGGCGGTGGCGATCCCGATCACCAGAAATGAGATGGAGCGGGCTTTTCGCATGAAAACTCCTCGTGCGGCATTGCCGCAGAAGAGACCATGGGATCCGGACCAGCCCGGGGGCACTGATACATCTGCATGCCGACACACTGTCGAAAAACGCGTCTCAAAACCGTCTATTAAGAGGGGGTGTGTCGTTCTGGGAAAGCCGGCGATCCCTTGGGTCATCCGTTGGAGAACGGTGCCGCAGCGCGCCCGGGGAGGCCGGGCAGAGCGACTTCACGGAGATGGGCGAGCTGAAGGTGACGATCGGCGGGGAGCGGTTCGATCACCTGCTGTACCGCTTCGTACTGCCGTTTTCGAACTGGGAGACGGCGAGGATCTGCTTCACGGGGAGCTTCAAGTCCTTGGTGTCGGACTTTCAGGGAGCCGTCTGGGAGATGGGCCGGGTGCCGAGGGACTCCGGACGGATAACTTGTCGGTGGCCACGAACGAGCTGCGAGAGGGAGGACGGAGCTTCAACGAAAGGTACGCGTCGGTGCTGAGGCACTACGGGGTCGAGGCCGACCGCAACACGCCGGGGCGTGGGCACGAAAACGGCGACGAGTTCACCGAGGAGCTTGAGCGGATGAGGGAGCTTCCCCATACGCGGCCGGCCGAATACCGGGCGGAGCGGGTCTCGGTCGGACCGTTCTCGACTCCATTTCCTCCGCTGGATCGTCCGCTGGCGGGTCCCGAGGTCGCTTCGCGGCGACATGGCGCTCGACGCCTTCGAGCAGGCGCTGCATTCGAGGCCCCGAACTGACGATCTCGTGCACCACAGCGACCGCGGCGTGCAGTACCTTTAATCTAGAGCTTTTCACGGAAGAGTGTGGGTGAAGCAGCCGACGACGAACGCCGCGAGCCGCTCTGGGAGTGAACTTGAGCGCGACGCGTCTTCTACGAAAGCACCGAGCGAAAAGTGCGGGACCTGTCGTGCGCGGGCACGAGGGTCTTGCTGCGAATCCAGGTTCGCGGGATTCTCTGCCGGAGGTGCCAGGAAGGTGAAGCGCGAGAAGTAGCGTTCGGCTACAAGCGTGACACACGTCCGGCCTGCGCCTGATGGGGCCGCTCGTGGCGGAAGATCTGATGGCGAAGGCCGAGATGGGCCTTGTCCACTACGCCCATTTCCGCCCACATCAAGGAATTCCGTAATGCGACGCCGGCAGAGTTCTACTTCGGACGAGCGCCGTCGCACCTGTCTGCGATTCGGCCTCCCCGTGGCCGGCCGGGCGAAGGCCCAGTGGATTCACCGTTTCGCGTCGAATCCCTCGACGCGGAACGGATGCTGCCGTTGCTGTTTCGAAAAGCAGCCTGAAGGGCCGCCCGGAAGTTCTGCGGAGGGCCCTGGAGTCGGGTGCGGTGCGTGCAGGCCGCGCGGACGATCGCGAGGCCCCTGGCCTGTCCGCGCCAGGACCCGCCACAATCTCCATTGCGCCCCTTCAGGGCCCTCTAATCCTTGCCGTGCAGCCGGCCGACGGGCACGGGCGCGCCGAACAGGAAGCCCTGCGCCTGCCTGCAGCCGTTCGCCATCAGGAAGGCGAGCTGCTCCTCCGTCTCGACCCCCTCGGCGATGACGCGCAGGCCGAGGCCCCGCGCCATCTCGAGGATCGCCATCACGAGCGACGTGTCGGCGCCGGTCCCGGGAACGGCGGCGACGAACGTGCGGTCGATCTTGATCGCGTCGAGCGGGAGGCTCTTGAGGTAGGCGAGCGACGAGTGCCCGGTGCCGAAGTCGTCCAGGACGACGCGGATGCCCATCTCGCGCAGGCGCTTCAGCGTCGCGATCGCCTCCTGGATGTCGCCCATCGCGACGCTCTCGGTGATCTCGAGCTCGAGCCGGCCGGGCGGAAGTCCCGACGCGGCGAGCGCGCCCTCGACCGTCTTCACGAGATTCCCGCGGTGGAACTGCCTCGCCGAGAGGTTCACGGCGACGAACCAGGCGCTCTCTCCCTGCGACGGGAAGTTCGCCGCGTGCGCGCACGCCTCGTTGAGGATCCACTCGCCCATCGGGACGATGAGGCGCGTCTCCTCGGCGAGCGGGATGAACGAGTCGGGCGCGAGAAGGCCGCGCGACGGGTGCTGCCAGCGCACGAGAGCCTCGGCGCCGACGATCCTCCGCGACGGGAGCACGACCTCGGGCTGGAAATAGAGGACGAACTCGCGGTTGTCGACGGCGCGTCTCAGGCCCGACTCGAGCGCGAGGCGTTCACGGATCGCCGCGTTGAGCGCCGGCGTGCAGAGCTGGAAGTTGTTTCGGCCCCGCTCCTTCGCACGGTAGAGCGCGATGTCCGCATTGCGCAGGAGAGCGTCCGCGTCGGCGCCGTCCTCCGGGAAGAGGCTGATCCCGACGCTCGTCGTCATCGTGAGTCTGTGGGACTCGACGACGAGGGGCTCGGAGACCGCGTCGAGCATCTTGCGGGCGAGGGGGACGACACTCTCCTTCTCGACGCTCGAGAGGACGAGGACGAACTCGTCGCCCCCGACGCGCGCGACCGTATCGCCCGCCCGGACGCATCCCCTCAGGCGGGCCGCGACCTGGCGGAGGACCTCGTCGCCGACGCCGTGGCCCATCGTGTCGTTGACGAGCTTGAAGCGGTCGAGGTCGAGGAAGAGGACGGCGAGCTTCGAGCCGTTCCGCTGCGCCTGCGCGAGCCCGAGCTCCATGTGGTCCTTGAGGCACTTGCGGTTCGGGAGTCCCGTGAGCGCATCGTGGTAAGCGAGGTGCTCGATCTCCTCCTCCGCGCGCTTGCGGTCCGTGATGTCGACGCACGTGCCCTCGATCACGGGGGGGCGGCCCGGCTCCTCGACGATCGCGGAGCTCTCGAGCGTCCAGATGGGCGAGCCGTCCTGCCGCCGGCCGCGGCACTCCTGGTTCATGAACGCGCGGTCCCTGAGGAGGCGCCCGATCCACGCCTCTCGATCCGCTTCCGCCCCGTAGAACTCGTGGGCCGGCGTGTCGAGGACGTCCTCCGGGGACGCGTACCCGTAGATCCGGGCGAAGCTCTCGTTGCACTCCAGGATCTGTCCGTCGACGGTGGATCTGAAGAACCCCGCCGGATTTCGCTCGTAGAGGCTCCGGAAACGCCGCTCGGACGTCCGCAGGCCCTCCTCGGCACGGACACGCGCCGTCGCGTCGCGGAAGCTCCAGACGCGGCCGACGGGCTCTCCATCCAGGCGCTGGGGGAGCGAGTACCGCTCGAAGATCCGGCCGTCGCGGAAACGCAGGACGTCGAAGCTCTCGGCGTCCGGCCTTTCGTACAGCTCGTGCACCTTCCGGAGGAAGCCGTCGGGGTCCGCGAGCTGGCCGAGGACGTGCCCGATGATGCGCTGGTCGTCCCGGGTCTCGAGGACTCCGTCCGGGATCGACCAGAGCTCGGTGAAGCGCCGGTTGTAGGAGATGACGCGGCCGCGGAGGTCCACGACGAGGATGCCGTCGGTGGTCGACTCGAGCGTGGACTCGAGGAGCGAGAGTGAGCGCCGGAGCGAGGCATCCGCGTGCTTGCGTGCGATCGCGGCCGCGATGTGCTGCGAGACGTCCGTCAGAAGCGTCGTCTCGCGCTCTCCGAACCGGATCGAGCGGCTGTAACTCTGGACGACGACGGCTCCGAAGATGCGCCCCCCCGACTTCAGGGGGACCCCGATCCAGTCGAGCGAGGGGGCGCCGATCTCCTCGACCTCGCCGCGGGTCACGAGATCGGCGAAGAGCTCGGGCGAGGCGAGGAGCGGGCGGCCTGTCCGGATGACGTACTCGGTGAGACCGCGCCCGAGCGGCTTCGGCGCGGGCGTCGGATCGAACTCGTCGACGAAATAGGGAAAGCGCAGCAGGCGGTCGTCGGCGTCCCAGAGCGCAATGTAGAAGTTCCTCGCGTCGATGAGGTCCCCGACGAGCCGGTGAACGGCGGCGTAGAACTCCTCGAGGTCACGTGCCCTGTCGGCGGCCTCGGCGACGCGCACGCGGGTCTCCTGCAGCGCCGCGGCGCGCTTGCGCTCGAGCGCGCTCCCGAGGACCTGCGCGAGAAGCGGGAGCGCGCGCACCGTCTTGTCGTTCCAGTCGGCTTCCCGGCGGAGCGCCACGAAGCTCACGACCCCGAGGAGCTGCTGCGGGGTGCGGATCGGAACGAAGACGAGGGACTTCACGCCGAGGGCCTCGGACATCGCGCGCTCGCCGGCGGCCTCGGGTGGGAGGTCGGCGACGCGGGGCGCGTAAACGACCTCGTGCTGTCGCATCTTTCCGACGGACCACCGAAGGGCGTCCAGCGGAAAGGCTTCGAGCGGCGGCGGGGTGACGTCGCGGTCGTGCCAGCGCGCCGACGGGGCGAGCCGCGCGCCGTCCTCGGACACGAGCCAGAGCGTGACGCCGTCCGCGCCGAGAAAGAGCCCGAAGGCCTCGAGGGCGCGCTCGATCTGGGCGTCGATCTCCGTCGCCGTCGCGCGGACGAACGCGTTCGAGGTCTCGAGCACGAGGTCCGCGAGGGCGGCGCCCCGCTCGAGCGCCGCCTCGGCGGCCGCGAGCCGGGCGGCCGGGGCGAGCGCGGGCAGCGTCCCGCTCCGTGCCCTCCGGGTCCCGGCCGAGCTCTTCTGCGGCATGCCGCATTATGGTCCCCGGGGCCGGCGCGTGGGGCCTTCGGCTAAGCTCGGCGCCGTGCCGAAGCCGCGCATCCTGCTTGCGTCCTCGTCGCCCCGGCGGCGGGAAATCCTCGCCGCGATCGGTCTTTCGTTCGCCGTCCACGCTTCGGACGTCGACGAGACGCTCCGGGAAGGCGAGTCTCCGTTCGACGGGGCCGAACGGCTCGCCCGCGAGAAGGCTGCCGCGGTCCTCGCGACGGCGGGGGACGCCCTCGTCGTCGCGGCGGACACGCTCGTCGTGTGCGACGGGGAGGCCCTCGGCAAACCGAAGGACCGGGCGGACGCACGGCGCATGCTCACGCGGCTCTCGGGGCGCGCGCACGACGTCGTCACGGGCGTGGCCCTCGGCCTCGGCGGCCGCCTCGAATCGGGCCGCGAGGTCTCGCGCGTCGTGTTCGCGCCGATGACGGAAGCCGAGGTCGACGCCTACGTCGCGAGCGGCGAACCGGACGACCGCGCGGGGGCCTACGCGATCCAGGGCATCGGCGGCCTCTTCGTGACGCGCGTCGAGGGGAGCCCGTCGGCCGTCGTCGGCCTGCCGGTGCGCCTTCTCTACACGCTCGCGTCGGGGATGGGAATCGACCTCAAACCCTGACGACGGGCATCTCGCCGGACGTGTCGCGGGCGGCCTGACGGGACATCTGGAGGACCGCCGGGAACACGATGCCCGGGCCCAGGACGCCGGCGCCCACGCGCACCCTGAGGCTCTGGGGCAGGGGGCCCTTGCCGTCCCGCCAGGGTCGGAACGTGGCGGCGAGGCGCGCGACCTTCACCTTGCAGCCCTCGAGATTCGCCTCGACGAGGAGCGCGATGAACTCGTCCTCCTCCCAGCGGAAGAGATAGTCCGTGAGCCTCAGGTTCGCCTGGAGCGTGTTCGCGAGAGTGTGGACGGCGCTTTCGAGCGCCGCCGGAGGCATGGATGCCGCGAACTCGGCCCAGTTTACGAGGACGATCGAGAGAATGGACAGGACCGAGCCGTGCCGCTTGGACCGTTCGACCTCCCGGTCGACGATCTCGTCGAAGAAGGCGCGGCTGTAGGCTCCCGACTGCGGATCGCGGATCGGAAACGAAGCGCTCACCGTCCCTCCGGTCCCGCCAGTGTATCGCGGGAGGAGGCGGTCTGTCGTACGCTGTCGGCATATGGGGGAACTGACGAAGCCGCTCGCGCTGGCCGATTTCGTCGCGGCGGCCCGGGGCGCCGTCCCGGCCGATCTCGTCCTGAAGAACGCCCGCGTCGTGAACGTCCTGACCGGGGAGATCCACGACGGGACGGTCGGCGTCAAAGGGGACCGGATCCTCGGCTTCGGCGACTACCGCACGGAACGCCCGGAGGACACCGTGGACCTGGGCGGAGGCTACGTCGCCCCCGCGCTCTGGGACGCGCACCTTCACATCGAGTCCACGATGACGACGCCCGGCACGTTCGCCCGCCTCGCGGCCGCGCACGGGACGGCGGCGGCCGTGACGGACCCGCACGAGATCGCGAACGTCCGCGGAGTGGCCGGCATCCGCGACTTCCTCGCGGCGGCGGCGCCGCTCCCCGTCGATGTCTTCGTGATGCTTCCGTCGTGCGTCCCGTCGACGCACCTCGAGACGGCCGGCGCCACGCTGTCCGCCGAAGACCTCGCGCCGCTCTACGCGCTCCCGAACGTCCTCGGCCTTGCGGAGATGATGAACGTTCCGGGGTTTCTCTTCGGCGACCCGGGCGTCGTCGCGAAGGTCGAGGACGCGCGGAGGCGGCGCGTGCCGATGGACGGGCACTCGCCGCTCCTCTCCGGCCTCGACCTGAACGCGTACGTCGGCGCCGGCATCCGCTCGGACCACGAGTGCCTCTCGCGGGCCGAGGCGCACGAGAAGGTACGTCTCGGGATGGACATCTGGATCCGCGAGGGCACGGCCGCGAAGAATCTCGACGATCTCCTGCCGCTCGTGACGGCCGCGAACTCCGAGCGCTTCGCGTTCGCGACGGACGACCGGCACCCTTGGGATCTCCTCCGACACGGCCACCTCGACCACCACGTGCGGCGCGCGATCGCACTCGGGCTCGACCCCGTTCTCGCGCTGCGTCTCGCGTCCTGGTCCTGCGCCCGGCACTACGGCTTTACGGATCGCGGGGCGCTGGCCCCGGGCTTCCGAGCCGACCTCCTCACGTTCGAGCGGCTCGACGACTTCCGACCGGATCTCGTGGTCCTCGGCGGCCGGCGTGTCGCAAAGGGCGGGAAGCTGCTCGTCGACGTCACGGCTGCGCGCATGGAGGAAGGTCCGGCGTTCCGGGTCGAAGGCTTCGACCGCACGCGGCTGAGGCTCACGGCCGGGGAGGGCACCTCGCTGCGAGTCATCGAGGTCCGCGCGGGCTCGCTCGCCACGGGCGCCTCGACGGAGCGCGCGGCCCTCGCGGGCGGCACCGCCGTGCCGGACGTTTCTCGCGACCTCCTGAAGCTCGCGGTCGTCGAGAGGCACCGCGGGACTGGCAACGTCGGCGTCGCGTTCGCCCGCGGCTTCGGCCTGAAGAGGGGCGCGGTCGCCTCGTCGGTCGCGCACGACTCGCACAACGTCGTCGCGGTCGGGGCCGATGACGCGTCCATGGAGACGGCCGTCCGGCGCGTGGCCGAGATCGGTGGCGGGATCGTCGTCGCAGACGGCGCTCAGGCCCTCGCAGAGGTCGCGCTGCCGGTCGGCGGCCTCATGTCGAACGCCCCCATGGCGGACGTCGACTCCGCCGAGCGCCGCGCGAACGCGGCCGCCGCGACGCTCGGCGGCACGATGGACCACCCGTTCATGACGCTCGCGTTCCTCGCGCTGCCCGTGATCCCCGATCTCAAGCTGACGGACAAGGGCCTCGTGGACGTCACGAAGTTCGACTTCGTGGCCCCCGTGGTCTGAGAGGACGCCCGTGATCGTCGACTGCGGCATCTACGACCAGGGAGTGAGGCGCCCGGGTATCCACACGTTCGCAGAGGCGTTCGAGGCCTCGAAGGTCCCGGGCACGTTCGTCTGGCTGGGCATCCACGAGCCGACCGAGGAGGAGTTCGCCTCCGTGAGGACCGCGTTCGAGCTCCACGAGCTCGCGGTCGAGGACGCGCTCAAGGCCCACCAGCGCCCCAAGCTCGAGGTCTACGACGACACCCTCTTCGTCGTGATCAAGACGGCGCGCTACGTCGACCGGGAGGAGGCGGTCACGCTCGGGGAGATCCTCCTCTTCGTCGGCGAGCACTTCGTGGTCGCCGTGCGCCACGGTGAGGCGAGCCCCCTCATCGAGACCCGCAGGAGCATCGAGAAGCGGCCCGAGCTGCTCGCGTGCGGACCGGGCGCCGTCCTCTGGGCGATCGCCGATCACGTCGTCGACGGCTACCTCCCCGTCCTGCACGGCCTCGAGCTCGACATCGACGAGGTCGAGGACGCGGTGTTCTCCACGAACGAGGAAAACCCGGCGGAACGGATCTACTTCCTCAAGCGCGAGCTCATGGGGTTCCTGCGGGGAGTACGTCCGCTCCTCGACCCGCTCGACCGACTTGCCCGCGGAACGTTCACGCTCCTTCACGAAGACGTGCGCCCGTACTTCCGCGACGTCGACGACCACCTCGTTCGTGTCGTCGAGCAGCTCGAGGGCGACCGCGACCTGCTCACGAGCATTCTGCAGTCCAACCTGACGCAGCTCTCGATCCGGCAGAACGAAGACATGCGGAAGATCTCCGCGTGGGCCGCGATCTTCGCGGTCCCGACGATGATCGCCGGCATCTACGGCATGAATTTCCAGCACATGCCGGAGCTGAAATCCCCCTGGGGATACCCCTTCGCGCTCGGGCTCATGGCCGCCGTGTGTACCGGCCTCTGGAAGGCGTTCAAGAAGTCGGGCTGGCTGTAGGACGAAAAACGAGAGGAAGGGAAGAGGATAGAAAGAAAAAGAGGAAGATTCGGATTTCTTGGAAGGGTGAGTGAGCGTAGCGCCGCTGCGTGGGGCCGGCGCGAAACGGATCGCCCCGGCCCCTCTCAACCTTCTAAGAAAATCTTCTCTTCTCTTTCTCTTACCTTCTTCTTCCTGTTCTTCTTCTCTCGTTTTGTCAGTTCGCCGGAGGCGGGCCGCCGAAGCCGCGTATCGCGGCGCGGCGCTGCTGGCGGTGGGCGGCGACCCAGCCGTCGAGTTTCGCCTTCTGCTCCGGCGTGAGAACCGCGTCGATCTCGGCGCGCACCGCCTTGACCTTCGCGGCAGCCACCCTGGCGTCCGCGCGCACCTTCAGGAACGCCGATCCCACGGTGGCGGGGTCGGGCGTCTCCGCGGAGGCGGCGGCCTTCAGGGCCGCGCGGTCGGCCTTCATCTGGGCATGAAACGCCATCGCCTCGTCCTTGTGGGAGGCGAAGATGGCCTTGACCTGGTCCTGCTGGTCGGCCGAAAGGTCGAGGGTCGCCATCGCGGCGCGGATCCCGCGGGCGAATCGGCCCGCACCCGGCGCGGGCTGGGCGAGCGCGACGCCCGCCGCGAGCCCGCCGGCGAGAACGAGGGAGGAGATGCCGAAGATTTTCTTTTGAAAGGAGATAGCGGACATTTGTTCGATCCTCCGGGCGGTGTTTCTCGTCCGCCCGCGGGATCAGACGCCGAATGTCGGGCCGGCGTTTACAGATGAGGGCGTTCCCCTCTTACTTTCAAGGAAAATCCTCTTCGAACCTCGCGTTCCGCCGCGGCCTGCCTCGAGATTCAGAACCTCTCCCCGGCGAGGACGATCGCGCCCGTGGGGGACGGGACGCCGCCCTTCGGCTCCACCGAGACGGCGAACTTCACGGGCGCCTCGCCGAGCGACTCCTGTCTCGAGATCGGGATCACGGTCGCCGCGTCGCTCTTCGCGTCGAACGTCCCGGCGGGAACGGGCTGGTCGCCGACGAAGGCCCAGAGTTCGTAGCTCTTCTCGAGCGGGAGCGGAGGCAGGCCTGAGACCCACAGGATTCCCTGTTTCGTCCCGGGGTTCCAGAGGAGTTTCGCGCGCGCGGCCGCGTTGCCCTCGAGGCCCTTCAGGAGAGCGACCTGAACGCGCGGGTCCTTGAGCCAGGCGACCTCCTGCGACGCGAGCGCCGCCTGCCGATCGCGCTCCTGGACGGTTGCCTCGAGGCGCGCGACGCTTTCGCGCGCCGCGGCGAGGTCGGCCCGTGTCGCGTACCACAGGGCGCCGAACGCGGCCGCGAGCATGAACGACGCGGCGACGCCGAGGGCCCAGAACATCGTCGCGAGCCCGCGATCCGGCCCCGCCGCGGCAATCGCGCGCGCGGCGGCCTCGGCGCCGGGCCCGCGGATCTCCCACAGGACGCGGTCCCTCACGGCGACCGGCGGCTCGATCCGCGCGCCGGTCTCGAGCGCGTCGAGCTCGGCCTCGAGAGACTCCGCCCAGAAAGCGGCTTCGTCTGCGGCCCGGGGGGTCGGGCGCTCGTCAGCCACGTCCGGCCTCCTTCTGCGCGGCCGCCGTGATCGTCCGCAGCTTCGAGAGCCCCGAGCGGGTGCGGCTCTTGACGGTCCCGAGGGGCTCGTTCAGGCGAAGGGAGATCTCCTCCTGGGTCAGCCCCTCGAAGTAGGCGAGGCGCAGCACGGCCTGCTCGTTCTCCCCGAGCCGGGCGAGGGCCCGCTCGACGAAGTCCTTCACGTCGGCGGTCGCGGCGGCATCCGAGGAGCCGGCGACCTGCTCGAGTACGGGGGTGTCCGCGGCCGTGATTCTCTTTTCGATCGAATGACGGCTCCGCCAGCGGTCGAGCGCGCGGCTGCGCGCGATCGTGAACAGCCAGCCGCGAACGGACGCGCGAGCCGCGTCGAATCGGCGCGCGTCGCGCCAGGCCTGGACGAAGGTCTCCTGGAGCACGTCTTCCGCATCCCTCGCGTCCTTCAGGATACGGACGCAGAAGCCGAAAAGGACCGCTGCGTGCTCGTCGTAGAACGCGCCGAAGGCCTCGCGGTCGCCCGCGACGATGCGCGCGAGGAGATCCGTCCCGGATTCGTCCACGTTCCGGGCCGAGCCTGACGGCGTGCCCCGGGCCTGTCAAGCGGGAGCCCCGCCCGACATGATTTGACGCCGTCGGGCCGTGCCGCTAGCTTGCGGGAGACGCGCCTCGCGCGCCCGGAGCACGCATGACACGAAAGAAGGTAGCCGCCTCGGGCGGCCAGCCGCCCCTGCCGTTCGACGCAGAGATTCCCCTGCCGGAGGAAGCCCGGCGGCGATACCTGAACTACGCGCTCTCCGTCATCACGTCGCGCGCGCTGCCGGACGTCCGCGACGGCCTCAAGCCCGTCCAGCGCCGGATCCTCTTCGCGATGTTCCAGAACCTCCACCTGACGCCCGACGCGAAGTTCAAGAAGTCCGCGACGGTCGTCGGCGACGTCATCGGCAAGTACCATCCGCATGGCGACGTCGCGATCTACGACGCGATGGTCCGCATGGCGCAGCCGTTCTCGCTGCGCGCCCCTCTCGTGGACGGGCACGGCAACTTCGGCTCCCTCGACGGCGACGCGGCGGCCGCGTACCGGTACACGGAAGCGCGCCTCAAGCCGCTCGCGATCGAGCTGCTTTCCGAGATCCGCAAGAAGACCGTCGACTGGCGGCCGAACTTCGACGGCGTCCACTTCGAGCCGGTCGTCCTGCCGGCGCGCTTCCCGAACCTCCTCGTGAACGGCGCGACGGGAATCGCGGTCGGCATGGCGACGTCCATCCCGCCGCACAATCCCGTCGAGGTCCTCGACGCGGCCATCGCGGCGGTGGACGACGCCGACGCGGACCCGCTGAGGCACATCAAGGGCCCGGACTTCCCGACCGGCGGCCTCCTCCTCGGGGGCAAACGCGAGCTGCGCGCCCTTTACGAGAGCGGCCAGGGCACGCTCAAGCTGCGCGCCGAGTGGGAGGTCGAGGAGGGGCCGCGCGGCGCCCAGACGATCGTCGTCACGTCCATCCCGTACGCGCAGGAGAAGGCGTCCCTCGTCGCGAAGATCGCGGACGTCATCGTCGAGCGGCGCCTCCCGGTCCTCGTCGACGTCAGGGACGAGTCGACGGACGACGTCAGGATCGTCCTCGAGATCAAGCGCGAGACGGATCCTGCGCTCGTCATGACGTATCTCTTCAAGCACACGCCGCTCGAGACGACCGTCCCCGTGAACCTCACGTGCCTCGTCCCGACCGCGAAGACGGACGTCTGCGAGCCCGCCCGGCTCCCGCTCAAGGCGATGCTCCGGTATTTCCTCGACTTCCGGCTCGAGACCGTCAGGCGGCGGTTCACGTTCGACCTCGAGGAGCTGCGGCGCCGCATCCACGTCCTCGAAGGGTTCGTCGTGATCTACGACGCGCTCGACGAGGCGATCCGGATCATCCGCAAGTCCGACGGCAAGGCGGACGCGGCCGGAAAGCTCATGAAGCGCTTTGGCCTCGACGAGGAGCAGGTCGAGGCGATCCTCGAGACGAAGCTCTACAAGCTCGCGCGGCTCGAGATCGACGCCATCCGCGCCGAGCTCAAGGAGAAGCTCGCCGAGGCCGCGATCATCGAGGCGATCCTGAAGTCGACGAAGAAGCTGTGGAACGAGGTCCGGGGAGAGCTCGTCGAGGTCCGCGAGACCCTCGCCGGGGAAAAGCGCCGCACGAAGGTGCTCTCGAGCGTCGACGAGCCCACGTACGACGCCGAGGCGTTCATCCAGCACGAGGACACGTTCGCCGTCGTGACCGTGGACGGGTGGCTCAAGCGCCTCGCGCCAGCTGAAGGACCCGAAAACCACGCGCATGCGCGAGGGCGACGAGGTGCTCGCCGTGCTCCAGGGCTCGACGAAGGAGCCCGGCGTCCTGTTCTCGAACCACGGTGCGGCGTACGTCCTGCGCCTGAACGACGTGCCTCCTTCGACAGGCTACGGCGAGCCCGTCCAGAAGCTCTTCAGGTTCGGGGACGGCGAACGCGTCGTCGCGGCGCTGTCCCTCGACCCGCGCGTCGCGCGGCCGAAGAATCTCACGCTCCTCGCCGTGACGCGGCGCGGTCTCGTCTTCCGCTTTTCCGCGGATCCGTTCCGCGAGCCGACGACCCGCGCGGGCCGGCGATTCGCGCGGCCCGCGAAGGGCGACGAGGTCGCGCACGTCTTCGTCTGCGAGGTGAAGGACCTCGTCGCGCTCGCGTCCGAGAGGGGGCGCGCGATCCTGTTCGCGGCGTCCGAGGTCCCGGTCCTCTCGGGACCGGGGAAGGGCGTCCTCGGCTTCAAGCTCGCCCCGGACGACCGGCTCGTCGGCGCCGCCGTCTTCGGCGAAGACGAGAAGAGGGCGACGCTGACGCTCGTGAACGGCAAGGGCACCGAGCACACCATCACGAAGCGCTACACGCCCGTCTCACGAGGAGGGAAGGGCTTCGAGCTCATCAAGCGCGACCGCCTCGTGAAGATGCTCCCGCAGGACATCGAGCTGATTCCGTTCGGATGAGACAACGTCGCAGAGAGATAAGATCGAAGAGGAGGATTTCTATGAAAGTGAATAGGACAGGGGGAGCGGCCCTCGATTCGAGGCGTCTGCTCGCCGCGTGCGGGGTCGGCGCCCTCTTCACCTTCACAGGCTCTTTTTCTTCCGCCGCTCCCGTCGAGCTGCCGCGGCCGAGCCCGGCGGCGTCGGTCTTCGAGAAGATCGGGACGGCGAAGGTGACCGTCACGTACTCGCGTCCGGGTGTGAAGGGCCGCGAGATCTGGGGCGGCCTCGTTCCCTACGGGCAGGTCTGGCGGCTCGGCGCGAACGACGCGACGACGCTCGAGATCTCGGAGGCCGCGAAGATCGCGGGGCACGAACTCCCGGCCGGCGCGTACGCGCTCTTCGCGATCCCCGCGAAGGACAAGTGGTCGATCGTCGTCAATTCCCAGTCGAAGCAGTGGGGGGCCTACTTCCGGGACCCGAAGAAGGACGTCCTCACGTTCGACGTGACGCCCTCCGCCGGGCCGCACCAGGAGTGGCTCGAGTTCCGGATGCACCCGGAGTCCGCGCGCGCCGTGAAGGTCGAGATGGCGTGGGAAAAGCTCCGGGTCTCGTTCGACGTCGACGTCGACGTGAACGGGATCGTCTGGAAGAACCTCGACGCGGCGCGCGCGGCGGCCGGAGAGAAGGACTACGTCGACTTCTACCAGTCCGCGCGCTTCGCCCGCGAGACGGGCGAGCACAGGGCCGAGGCGATGGGCTGGCTCGACGAAGGGATGAAGCGCGGGAAGAGCTTCTGGATGGACGAGCTGAAGGGCGACCTCCTCGCCGACGACGGAAGGTACGCCGAGGCGGCGCCGCACCTCGAGCGCGCGATCGAGGCCTCGAAAAAGGCGGGGGCGCCGGAGGAGTGGCGCGACGGCGCCAGGAAGAAGCTCGCGGAGTGGGCCGCGAAGGACAAGGCGAAGAAGGGCTGATGGACGTCGTTCTCGCCGAGAAGTATGGGTTCTGCGCGGGCGTGCGCGTCGCGGACAAGCTCGTCCGGCTCGCGGCGCAGCGCGGCGAGAAGGGTGCGATCCTCGGCCAGGTCGTCCACAACGAGAGCGTCGAGTCCGAGATGGCCGGCCTCGGATTCCCGACGGTGAACGCGCTCGAGGACGCGCGCACGCACGACGCGCGGATCGTCTTCTCGGCGCACGGCGTCGCGCCGTCCGTGCGCGCGAGGGCCGCGTCGCTCGGCCTTTCGGCGATCGACACGACGTGCAAGTTCGTGACGGACATCCACAAGGAGATCGCCCGCTCGCTCGCGGAGGGCGCGTTCCTCGCGATCCTCGGCCAGGCGGACCACCGCGAGGTCGTCGGCTACACGAAGGACCTCGACCCGGGGTCGTACGCCGTCTTCTACCGGCTCGAGGACGTGCAGGCGTTCGACTGGTCGCGGGTGAGAGTCGTCAAGGTCATCTTCCAGACGACGATCAACGCCGAGACGTTCGCCGAGCACGTCGCGGAGATCCGCCGGCGCGTGCCGGACACGCGGATCGCGAACACGATCTGCTACGCGACCAAGGAGAACCAGGACGCGCTGCGCGTCCTCTGCGACGACCCGACGATCGACGCGATCGTCGTGATCGGCGGGAAGAGCAGCAAGAACACGAAGGAGCTCGCGCACATCGCGGCGGCAAAGAAGCCGACGCTCCTCATCGGCACGGCGGACGAGCTCGACCCGGCGAAGATCGCCGGCGCCCGGAGGGTCGGCGTTTCCGCCGGTGCCTCCACGCCCGACTACGACGTCGACGCGGTCGTCGCGAAGCTCCGGTCCCTCTGAACCCCGCGGAGCCGAGGAGCGACGGGCGCGCCAACCTGATGCAGCTGCACTAGATACGGGTCCTTTCGTCGAGGCCGGGCGGATAATCCTTCGCGATGGACGCCGAGGTTGCACACATTCCCGGTTGGTCGAATCTCGAGGCGGTTTTCGAGTCGCTCGGCCGGGTGATCATTTCGCTCGACGACGAATTCCACGTCCTGCGCGCGAGCCATACGCTCGACGCCCTCGCGGGGGCGGGCGCGTCCGCGGCCGTGATCGGCAAGCCGATCGAGACCCTGATCGGCGCGCGCCTGTTCGGCCCGGAGGACTCGTTGCGCGAGGCGCTCCGGGACGGCCGCCGCGAGGAGGGACGCCGGGGCGTCCTGCGTTGCGGCGAGGACGCCGCGCGGCTCGTCTCCGTCACGACCGCGCCGGTTGCCGCGAACGTCATGAGCATGTGCGACCCGCGGGCGCGGTACCTCGTCGTGGTCCGGCCCGCCGAGGACGACGACTCGATGCTCCAGAGCGCGATCGCGACGCACGGCCTCGTCGCCCGGTCGCGCCCGATGATGCGGATCGTCCATCTCGTCGAATCGCTCCACCGGAGCGACGCGACGGTCCTGATCACCGGCGAGAGCGGGACGGGGAAGGAGGTCATCGCGCGGGCTCTTCACGCGCAGTCGACGCACGGCGGAGGGCCGTTCGTTCCCGTGAACTGCGCGGCCCTCCCGGCCGACCTCCTCGAGAGCGAGCTCTTCGGACACGTGCGCGGGGCGTTCACGGGCGCCGTGAAGGACCGCGTCGGCCGTCTCGAGATGGCCGCCGGGGGCACGCTCTTCCTCGACGAGGCCGCGGAGATCCCCCCGAACATCCAGGTCAAGCTTCTCCGGGTCCTGCAGGAACGCGTGTTCGAGAGGGTCGGGGAAAGCACGTCCCGGCGTCTCGCCGCCCGGATCATCGCGGCGACGAACGCGGACGTGCCGGCGGCGATCCTCAGCGGGAAGCTCCGGGAGGATTTCTACTACCGGCTCCGCGTCGTGCCGATTCACATTCCGCCGCTGCGCGAGCGGCCGACGGACATCGAGCTCATCGCCCGGCACCTGCTCGCGCACATCGGAGGGCGCGAGGGTCGCTCGCTGCGCCTCTCCCCGGACACGCTCGCTCTCCTCGAGGCCCATGCGTGGCCGGGGAACGTCCGCGAGCTCGAGAACGCCCTCGAATACGCGGTCGCGGTCTGCCGCGGCCAGACGATTCACGTCGAGGACCTCCCTCAGGAGCTGCTCTCTCCGCGGCGCGAGGCCGCCGAGACTCCAGCGCCCGGGACGCGCGTGGAGGAAACGGCGGGGACGGACGGGGAGGCGCACAGGATCCGCCTCGCGCTGGAGCGAAACATGTGGAACCGCTCGAAGGCTTCTGCCGAGCTCGGGATGAGCCGGACGAAGCTCTGGCGCCGGATGCGCGAGCTTCGCATCGGGTTTGCCTGACCCGAATTCAGGCTCACCGAGCCGAGGTCGAGAGCGGTGATGTCGGGGCTCCCGATTGGCGCCGGGACGTCGAAAGGAAGAAGCGAGATGAGTCACAAGGAGAAGATCGGGATCGTCATCTGCGGCCGTTACGGAACCTGTGGGGGCGGGAAGTGCTTCCGCGCCCTCCGCGAGCGCGAGGGGGCGTTTGCCGCCTATGCCGGGCGGGACGTGGAGCTCGTCGGCTTCACGACCTGCGGCGGCTGCCCGGGCGGCAACGTCGAATACGCCCCCGAGGAGATGAAGCGGAACGGCGCCGAGGTGATCCACCTCGCGACGGGCTTCGTCGTCGGCTATCCGCCTTGCCCGTACCTCGACCACTTCGTCCGGATGATCCCGGAGAAGTTCGGCCTCAAGGTCGTCGTGGGGACCCACCCGATCCCGCAGAAGTACTACACGATCCACCAGAGTCTGGGAACGTGGGAAGACCCGCGCTGGCCGGAACTCCTGAAGCCGACGGTCGGCGAGGAGTCCGTCCGGCTCGCGTACGACTAGAGTCAGCAGCCGCCCTGGATCTTCTTTTCCTTCCTGGGTTTCTTCTGTCCCGAGGCCTTCGCCTCCTGGACCATTCGGAGGATCTGCGACCGGGCCGAGTCCCGGAACTTCAGGACGTCTCCGTCCCAACGGCCCGGCGCGTTCGAGACGACGAGGACGGGCCGGAGGATCGTCCTGTCGAACGCGGGGAAGCCGCCCTCGAGCACGGCGACGTTCTCGTAGCCGAGCTCCCTGAGGAGAAGCGCCGCCATCCGCTCCCCGGCCTCGTCGGTTCCGACGATCACCTTCTTCACGTGCCGCGGGGAGAGGACGTCCCGCCATTCCTTGCCGAAGAGGTCGCGGACGGGCGCGTTCACGGCGCCGGGCAGCGTGGATGCCGCGAAGGTCTTCGCGTCCCGGACGTCGACGATCCTGAGACGCGGCTCGCGGTCGACGATCCGGAACGCGAGTTCGTCGGCCGTCATCACGTTCACCGGGTGGGCGGCCGCGTACGCCGGGTTGGACACCTTCGCGAGGAGCCGCCCCTTGTAGTCGGGGACGAAGAGCAGGCCGATCCCGAGGGCGAGAAGGCCGGCGGCCGCCCAGCGGTGCGAGGCGACGGGGAAGAGGAGGGACGGGGCGCCCGTGGAATCCACCTTCCGCTCGATCCACGTCGTCGCGGCGAAGGCGCCGACGGCGATCGCGATGAGAAGGAAGGCGAAGACGCCGGCGGACATGTGAAGGGACTTGTGGACCATCAGCGGACCGAGGAAGGTCGAGTCGTTGAACGTCTCGATCTTCGGGTAGATCTCGGCGAACCCGAAGATGCCGAGGAGCCCGCCGCCGACGAAGAACATCCCGTCCACCTTCCCGATCGCGGCGGCGCAGACGCTGGTTCCGGGGCAGTAGCCGCCGAGGAGGAAGCCGACGCCCATGATGGCGCCTCCCACGACGGCCGGGACGAGCCACGTGGGGTTGACGAAGATGACGTCGAGGTCGAGGAGCCCCGTCGACCCGAGCAGGAGCACGCCCGCCATCGCCGTGGCGGCTGCGGTGAAGAAGACCCTGAGGACGGTAAAGTCGTAGCCGTAGAAGACACCGGCGAGCCGCCTCGACGAGGAGAAGCCCGCCTGCTCGAGGACGAAGCCGAAGCCGATCCCGAGGAAGAGGGCGACGACGAGGTTGAGCTGGTCCGAGATGAGGTCGGGGACGAACGGAGCCATCGCCTCACCTCTCCGTCTTCTGTCCGAGCCAGAGGCCGCGGACGAACCAGGCCACGAGGTAGCCCGTGCCGAAGATCGCGAGCATCGTGACGAAGCCCGCGGTCGACAGGACGGCCATCCCGCTCAGCGCCGCGCCGCTCGTGCAGCCGCGCGCGAGCTGGGCCCCGATGCCGAAGAGCGCACCCCCGGCGGCCGCGAAGGCCCAGCGCGCCTTGCGGGAGACGCGGGGACCGGCTTCCGTCACGATTTTCAGGCGGTCGGAGACGAGGCCCGAGAGGAAGGCTCCGATCAGGACGCCCGCCACCTCGAAGACGAGCCACGACTTCAGCGGGCTCTCCGGAGAGGACCCGAGAACGTGCGCGTAGAACGGCGACGCCTGCGCGTGGGCCGGCGCCGCCCCGTCGACCGCCGCGACGACGACGCTTTTGAGCGCGCCGCTCGCGCCCAGCCCCCGCCCGGTGACGAAGATCGTCCCAAGGAGAACCAGGCCGAGCAGGAACCCGGCGAGGTAGGGGTCCATGTATTTCGTTTTCACGGCATGCCTCTCATTTGGACGGGACGGGCGCTTGCAGCGGCGCCGCGGGCGCCTCGACCCGGGATGGGGACGGCGAATCCGCGTCCAGATCCTCGTAGCCGGTGATCATCGCCTTGAGGTTGGACGTCACGGTGCGGCCGGTCGTCATCAGGTAGAGGTGGGCGACGAGGAACGTCACGAGGAGGAAGGCTCCCGCCGTGTGGAGGACCGCGATCGTCCCAAGGCCGCGGACGTTCAGGCCGAGCACCTCGTAACGCTGCGGGTAGCGGTAGAACATGTAGAGGAGTCCCGAGACGACGACGACGGGGATCACGAGGAGCTTCAGGCCGGCGTACGTCAGCTTCTGGAGCGGGTTCAGCTTCGAGAGAACGGTCTTCTTCGTCGGGTGGGGCGCGTTCCGGAAGATGCCGAAGATGTAGTAGTCGGCCTGGTCTGTGAGGTTCTTCCACGTCGGGACGTACTGCCGCCACTCGCCGGTCGTGAAGTGCCAGAAGATCGCGAAGACGATGAGGACGAGGAAACTCCAGGCCGCGAAGGCGTGGTAATGGACCGCGTGCTCGAACCCGAAGAACCGGAGCGAGCCGTGGATCTCGAAGCCCGTGACGGCGAGGAAGAGAATGAGGGCGGCCTGCGTCCAGTGCCAGAACCTCTCGAACGAGCGGTAGACGTATTCGCGCTTCATCTCAGTGTCCCTTCCCGTTTCCCCGGAGCGCGATCCGCGCCCCGCCGTGGACGACGACGCCCGCAAGGGTGAAGGCGAGGAGGCCGAGGCCGAACCGGTCGACCCACGGATTCCGGTCCCGTCCCGGCATGTAGAAGCCCCCGAGCTGCGCGAGCCGCCCGCCCGAACGCGCGTGGCACTCGTTGCAGGTCACGGCCTTCCCCTTCGGGGCGATCATGTGGTTCAGGGGCCAGTACATTTCCGTCCGCGCGAAGCCGTAATGGCCGCTGTACGGGAGGCCGACTTCCTTCATCCCCTCTTCGGCCGCCCGCTCCCAGTCGAACTCCCCCCAGTAGCCGCCGTCGCCCGGGTGCGACGAGTACAGCTTCGGCTGGATGAGCGTGCGGTTCTCGGTGTCGTAGATCTGCCTGGCCCGGTGGATCTTGACGGGGACGATCTTCGCGTCGGGGTCGTCGTAGCCGCCGGCGAGCGGATTCAGCACGAGGGGCTGCGACGGGTCGAACGTATCGCCGATGAGGTAGTGCGACGCCGTTCCGTTGAACCAGACGTAGTCGGGCTTCAGGTTCTTGCCCCAGACGAACGAGCCCTTGATCGACATGTAGACGTCGGTTCCGGCGGCGTCCTTCTCCTCGTAGGGCTTGCCGTCCTTCAGCTTCCCGGCGGTCGACCAGTCCCACGCGAGCTTCGTCGGATTGACCTTCGCGTACGTGGGGATGTGGCACGTCTGGCAGGCGACCTTGTACGTGTGGTCGTTCAGGACGTTGTCGGCGTGCGGCATCGCCGCGTGACAGGTCTCGCACTCCACCCGGTTGCGATTCATGGAAGAGACGGCGTAGTCCTTCCCGAGAATCTGGTGCCTGTTTGCCGTGTGGCAGTCGACGCACTGCATGTCGACGCCGTCGGAGGCCATGTGGACGTCGACGTCGCGCGAGGGATCGAACATGGACTTCTCGAGGTCGCCGTGCTTGACGTTGTTTCCGCCGCCGCCGAAGAAGTGGCAGGTGCCGCAGTCCGCCCGCTGCGGCCGACCGACGTGCTGGGCGACGTTCGTGAGGTCGACCGACGGGTCGGGCATCCCCGCGGCGCCGGCGGCCTTCACGTACGTCGAGGTGTTGTCGTGACAGGCGAGGCAGTCGACGTTCAGCGGGTTCCTGAGGTCGAAGGAGGCGTCGGCCCAGCCGTAGCCGATGTGGCACTTGTCGCAACTCCGCTGGCTGCCCGAGACGCCGATGCAGAAGTTGTTCAGGACATTTCTCTTCCCGACTTCCCGGATTCCCTTGCCCTCGACGTATTCAGTCCGGTCCCAGTTCCAGTGCGTCGAGGCCATGACCTCGGCGGCCCGCCCGTTGTGGCAGGAGATGCACGCGGCCGTTACGTCCTGGGGCTTCTTGAAGGCGACCCTGAGCTGGGCAAACTTCGAGTGGTCGACCGAGGCGCTCGCCTTGTGCGAGAAGCGGTCCTTCAGTTTCGCGAGGGGCGTAACCCCGGAGTCGTTCTTCCTCAAGGCGGTGTAGGCCAGGCCGAGGATCGCGGCGAGGGCCAGGAGGATTGCGAAGATTCGTCTCATCGTTTCATGGTCCTCTCCGGCGGTCCGCGTTTTCGAGCGACTTCGGCCTCTCCCATTCAAGAAGGGCGCCAGAGGGCTCGAGGGCAGCTCGAGCGCGAAAATCACCCGTGACCGGGCCGGAAGGCTGCCGCTCCGGATCGGAGCCGCGGCGCCGTGCCCTTCGAGGAGCCCGAAACGTTTCGACGTGAACAGGGTGTTGCAACAGATTGCCCGGCCGGCATTCGCCTGCGTCATTGAAATGGACAGGCGCGAGGCGAAGGATTGCGGCCCCAGGGAAGGGCCTCCCGAAGAAAACTGGCCCGTTCCGCGCCTCCCCGGGACGGCGAGGCCGGATGCGACCGAAAGGAATCCCCCATGAATCTCTGTCTTCCCGTCACCCGAAACCTCGGACTGAAGAGCCCCCTCAGCGCGCACTTCGGCTCGGCGCCGCTCTTCCTCGTCGTGGAAACCGAAAACGGGAAGTGCCGCGAGATCCCGAACGGCAACCAGCACCACGCCCACGGCATGTGCCAGCCTCTTCAGGCGCTCGCGGGCGAGCGCTTCGACGGGATCGTCGTCGGAGGAATCGGCCAAGGGGCGCTCGGAAAGCTCCGGGCGGGCGGTGTCCGGGTCTTCCGGGCGAACGCCGGAACCGTCGAGGACGCGGTCGCCGCGCTCACGGCGGGCGCCCTCGAGGAGGTCACCCCGGCCTCGGCGTGCGCCGGCCACGCGCACGAGCCCGCGGACCACGTCCATCCGTCGAACCTGCCGACGCACTAGGAGAAGAGCGCGCTCCCGGGTTGGTGCGCGCTGGTACGCATCTCGCAAGACGGGGAGCGTGAACGCGCAGAACCTGGTTTCGGGCGAGCGCCGGGGGAGGCTCCGAGTGAAAGGCATGCGCGGTCATCGCGGAGGTCGCGGGGATGGCGCTCCCGGAAGGGGCGGAAGGCCCGGCGACCTGACCTGAATTCCAACGATCGAATCGCGGGTTCGAAACGGCCCGCCTGTGAGAGGAGTGCCCGAAATGAGAAACCGGAGCGGCATCGCGCTCGTCGCGCTGCTCGCCGTGACCGCCGCGCCCGCCCTCGCGACGGACGGCTACTTCCAGCTCGGCTACGGAACGGCGCAGAACGGAATGGGCGGCGCCGGCGTCGCGCTGTCCCTCAACACGATGTCCCCGGCGACGAACCCCGCGGGGAACGCGTGGGTGACGGGCTACGACCTGAGCCTCGCCGTCTTCAACCCGAACCGCGAGTTCACGGTGACCGGCGCTCCGTCCGGCTACCCGGGCACGTTCGGACTCGCGCCCGGCACGGTGAAGAGCGGCAGCTCGGTCTTCCTCATGCCGTCGATCGGCGCGAACTGGAGGCTGAACGACAGGATGACGCTCGGCGTCGCGGTGTACGGCAATGGCGGCATGAACACGAACTACGACGCGTCCGTCTTCTACGCGGGCCGCACGGGCGTCGACCTCATGCAGCTCTACGTCGCGCCGACGCTCACGTACAAGCTCGGCGAGAACCACGCGTTCGGCATCAGCCCCGTCCTCGGCTGGCAGAGCTTCCAGGCGGAGGGCGTCGGGAGCTTCGCGCCGTACTCGTCCTCGCCGCAGAACCTCTCGAACAACGCGCACGACACGTCGCTCGGCTGGGGTGTCCGCATCGGGTACCTCGGCAAGCTCACGCCGTGGCTCTCGGTCGGCGCGTCGTACCAGACCGAGATGGAGATGCAGAAGTTCTCGAAGTACGAGGGGCTCTTCGCGGAGCAGGGCGACTTCGACATTCCCAAGAACTGGACCGTCGGCGTCGCGATCAAGCCTGCGGAGTCGTTCACGGTCGCGTTCGACGTGCAGAAGATCTACTACAGTGACACCGAGTCGATCGGGAACCCGCTCCTTCCGAACCTCATGACGGCGCGCCTCGGCAACGACAGCGGCGCGGGCTTCGGCTGGAGAGACGTCACGGCGTACAAGCTCGGCCTCCAGTGGGTCGCGAGCCCGGGCCTGACGCTCCGCGCCGGCTATGCGTACGCGAAGGAGCCGATCCCGGAAATTGAGGTCCTCTTCAACATCCTCGCGCCCGGCGTCATCGAGCAGCACGTCACGGTCGGCGCGAGCGCGAACGTGGGCGCGAAGACGAAGCTCAATCTCGCGATCGTCCGCGCGCTCTCGAAGTCCGTCACGGGCCCGAACCCGCTCGAGGCTCCCGGCCAGCAGACGATCACGCTCAAGATGGACCAGTGGGTCTTCGACCTCGGCCTCTCGGTTGGGTTCTGAGAACGCGGTGAGACGCCACTTCGCGTTCCCGGCCATCGGCCTGCGGGACCGCGACGGCGGAGGTCGATGGCCGCGATCGGCCGATGACCTGATGCAGGTGTCTCATGCCGCGGCGGGGCTCGGGCGCGTACATTTCGTCTTGTTCCGAAATGACGAACGCCACGCTCTCCCTCCCGACTTACGGCCCCGTTGAATCCCCGAGGGTCCGTCTGCGCCCGCGGACGATCCTTCTCCATCTCGCCGCTCTTGCCGCATGGGTCGGCGCCTACGCGGCCAACGGAGGAGTCGCGCGGTTCGTCACGACGCGCCTCGTCGGCCTCAGGCCCGGGACGCCTCTCGGCTCGGCGGTCGAGTTCTTCGTCTTCGAGGTTCCGAAGGTCCTCCTCCTCCTCACGCTCGTCGTCTTCGTCGTCGGCATCGTCCGGAGCTTCTTCACCCCCGAACGGACGCGCGGTCTCCTCGCGGGCCGGCGGGAGACCGCCGGCAACGCGCTCGCCTCGCTCCTGGGCGTCGTCACCCCGTTCTGCTCGTGCTCGGCGGTCCCGATGTTCATCGGATTCGTGACGGCCGGCGTCCCGCTCGGCGTGACGTTCTCGTTCCTCGTCGCCGCGCCCATGGTCAACGAAGTGGCTCTCGCGCTCTTGTTCGGCCTGTTCGGCTGGAAGGTCGCGGGGCTGTACCTCGGCACCGGCCTCGTCATCGCCTTCCTGGCCGGCTGGGTCATCGGACGGCTGAAGCTCGAGGGGTGGGTGGAGCCGTGGGTCTACCGGAGCCGTGGGCCCGTGGCTGGGCCCCTCGGGGAGAAGCCCGGCTGGGAGCGGCGTCTCGCGATCGGCCGCGAGGAGGTCCGCGAGATCGTCGGAAAGGTGTGGCTTTACGTGATCCTCGGGATCGCGATCGGCGCGGGGATCCACGGCTGGGTGCCCGAAAACTTCATGGCTTCGATCATGGGCAAGGGCGCCTGGTGGTCCGTTCCTCTCGCCGTCCTGATCGGGATCCCCATGTACTCGAACGCCGCGGGGATTCTGCCCGTCGTCCAGGCGCTCCTCGGCAAGGGGGCGGCGCTCGGTACGGTCCTCGCCTTCATGATGTCCGTCATCGCGCTCTCTCTTCCGGAGGCCGTGATCCTGCGCAAGGTGCTCACACCGCGCCTCATCGCCGTCTTCATCGGCGTCGTCGGGACGGGGATCCTCGTCGTGGGATACGTGTTCAATGCGCTCCTCTGAAACGACCGGGTCGGGCCTCTTCGCCGCGACGGCGGTCGCCAAGGCGCTCGCGCACCCGGCGCGGCTCCGGGTCCTCGCGATGCTCTCGGACGGGCCTCTTTGCGTCTGCCAGCTGACCGCCGTCCTCGGCTCCGCGCCGTCCACCGTCTCGGAGCATCTCCGGGAGCTCAAGCGCGCGGGCCTCCTTGCCGAGGAGAAGGACGGCAAGTTCGTCTTCTACCGACTCACGCCGTCGCCCGACATGGTCCGCTGGCGGGAGGCCGTTCGGCTCGGCTTGACCGGCGATCCCGTCGCGCTCGCCGACGCCGCGCTCGTGGCCCGGCTCCGGCGCGTTCCCGTCGAGGAGTTCGCCGCGACGGGTGGCCGGATTCCGCCGCCCCGAAGGACTCGCCCGGGAGGTTCACTTCCATGACGTTCCTCTTCTCCTCGTTGATCGTCGCCGCCGCGCTCGCGGCCGTGCCTACGGGCCGCGCTCCCGCGGCCACGCCCGCGGCCGAAGCCCGGATTCCGGCGCTGTCCCCGGCCGAGCTCGACTCCGCCCTCAAGGCCGGGGTCCCCCTCGTCGTCGAGTTCGGTGGAGAGACCTGCATTCCGTGCCTGCACATGCAGCCGGTCCTGAAGAGTCTCCAGGCGCGTCTCGGCAAGCGCGCGCGTGTCTCCAATTTCTGGATTCAGCCAAACCCGGAGGTGGCCCGGCGGCACCAGATCATGGTGATGCCGACGCAGATCATCTTCGACGCCAAGGGGCGGGAGATCTTCCGGCACATGGGCTACTTCGACGAGCCGGATTTCGAGAGGGTCCTCAAGGAGAAGGGACTCCTCTGATGGAGGGTTTTCTGGCCGGCCTCGCCGCGCAGGCCGCCGCCGCCCCGGCCCCGGTCATGCTCGCCCTCGTGTTTCTCGGGGGCGTCCTCTCGTCCGCGAGCCCCTGCGTTCTCGCGGCGGTCCCCCTCGTGGTCGCGGCCGTCGGCGGTGCCGGAACGACGCGGGCACGTGCCGCGGCGCTCACGGTGGCATTCGCGGCGGGTCTCGCCGTCTGCTTCACGGCGCTCGGCGCCGCAGCGGCCCTTTCGGGGCGACTCCTCGGCGACATCGGAGCGGCCTGGCCTCTGCTGCTTTCTGCGGTCCTCGCCGCCATGGGCCTTCACCTCGCGGGTGTCCTCCATCTCCCGATGCCGCGCGTCGACGCGGCCAGACTCGGCAAGGCGGGGATCGCGGGCGCGTTCGCGCTTGGCGCCCTCACGGGAACCCTTTCGTCTCCGTGCGCGACGCCGATCCTCGTCGTCATCCTCTCCCTCGTCGCGTTCGAGCAGAAGGTCCTTTGGGGGACGACGCTGCTCCTGGCCTATTCCGCGGGTCACGTCGTGCTGCTGCTCGCCGCGGGTGTCGCGACCGGGTTCGTCACGGCCTTCGTCGGGAGCCGCGCCGCCGCTTGGGCCGGGCGGCTACAGCGGGCTTTCGGATGGGTCCTCGTCGTCCTCGGCGTCGGCGTCGGGGCCACGACGCTTCGCCGCGTGCTCGCGGCGTGAATGCACGGAAACAAGGAGAAGGTCATGGAAGACATCGCGCGCAGGAAGATCGAGGTCCTCGGCCCGGGCTGCGCCCGCTGCAAGGAGACGTACCGCGTCGTGCGCCAGGTCGTCGAGACCGACCACCTGCAGGCCGACGTCACGAAAGTCGAGTCGGTCGAACGGATGATCGAGCTCGGCCTCCTCGCGACGCCGGGCGTCGCCGTCGACGGCAGGGTCGTCCTCTCGGGCCGCATCCCGAAGGTGGACGAGATCCGCAGGCTCCTCGGGGGCGGCTGAGCCGGCCGACGTGGCACTCCGCCGCGGGAACCGCGCACACGACGACGCGCTCGGGGATGGGGCGATGGACTCCCGCCTCTGGGCAAGCGCGGGGCTCAACGCGGCGATCACCGCCGCGGAGGTCCTCGGGGGGATCGCCTCGGGCAGCGTGTCACTCCTCTCCGACGCCGCGCACAACGCGAGCGACGTCATGGCCGTCGCCCTCGCGCTCGTGGCCCGGAAGCTGGGCCGCCGCCCTCCCACCGCCCGCCACACGTACGGATTCCGAAGGGCTGAGGTGGTGGCGGCGCTCGCCAACGCCGTCACGCTGATCGTGGTGACCGCCCTGATCGCCCGCGAGGCCGTTCAGCGGTTGGTCCATCCCGAGCCGGTGGCTCGCGGCCTGATGCTCGCCGTGGCCCTCGGCGCGTTCGTCGCAAACGTCGCCTCGGTCTTCCTGCTCCGCCGCCACCGGGAGGAGGACGTGAACGTCAGGAGCGCGTTCCTCCACATGGCGCAGGACGCTCTCGCCTCGCTGGCGGTGGTCGTGGCGGCCCTCCTGGCCGGAACCGCGGTGGGGCCGTGGGTCGATCCCGCCGCGGCGCTCCTGGTCGGCCTCGTCGTGCTCCGGAGCGCCGTCTCCCTCGTGTGGGAGACGGTCTCGACGCTGCTCGAGGGAGTCCCCGCGGGCGTCGACGTCGAGGAGCTGGCCGCGAGCGTCGCCCAGGCGTTCGGCGACGGGCGACTGCACCACGTCCACGTTTGGCAGGCCGGCCCGGGCCAGCTCCTCCTCACGGGGCACGTAGCGGTAGACGCCGAGGAGAGCGCGAAGGCCGTCGAGGGTCTGCTCGGAAGAATCAAGACGTTCCTCCACGAGAGATGGGGCGTGAGCCACGCGACCCTCGAGCCCGAGGTGACGGCGTGCGGGTCGAACGGGCTCCTCGGCGGCTGGGAGGCGAAACCTCCGCTGCCCTCGAAGCCCTAGCGGGACGGGAGAGCGGGTCTCGCGGCGCCGGCGGCGGGCGGGGCCGTGCCGACTGGTTCGAGCCATTCGCGATTGGCGAACAGCTCGTCCGGGATGAGAACGTCGAAGTGGTTGAAGAGCGCCGTGACGAAGTGCGAGGCTGCCTCGTCGAGGGCCACGGGACGCTCGAGTACGAGCGCGCGCTGTCGGGAATGGTGGAACCTCGGGACGCGGTGCGGAACGAGGCGGCCCGCCGCGAGGTGATCCTGCAGCACGTCCCGCGACAGGAACGAAATGCCCTCTCCGTCGAGGATTGCCCGGACGATGAGGTGCAGGTCGTCGTGGACGATGACTCTCCGGAACTCTCCGAGGTCGTGTCCGGCAGCGCGCAGGTTGTTCTCGAGCAGGAGGCGGGAGCAACAGCCTTCACGACGGACGAAGAACGGCACGTCGAAGAGCGCCTCGAGCGTGGCGTCCGGTGAGGCGAGGCCGAGCGCGGGGGCGCTCGCGAAGATCACCTCGTCGCCGGGCAGGGAGAACGAGGCGAGATCGGAAAGGTCGAATGCCTCACACAGCTCCATGACCGCGAGGTCGAAGGAGTGGGCCGTGATGCCCGCGAGGATCTGGTCGGGGCTGTTGAAGACGAACTTGAGGTCCGCCGAGTCCGGGCAGGCAAGCATGAAGTCCTTGAGGACCTCCGGGAGGTGGGCGATTCCGAAGGACGCCGTGCAGGAGAACGAGATCCTCGTCTTTCCCCCGAGAACGCGGAGGCCCGACATCAGGTTCTGCTCGACGCCGAGAAGGGTCCGGGCCGCGTCGAAGACGAGCTTGCCGGCCGGAGTGGGCCGGAGCACCCGGCCGGACCGGTCGACGAGCTCGCAGCCGTACTGCTCCTCGAGAATCCTGATGCGGCGCGAGACTCCGGGCTGGGTCAGGTTCAGGTTTTCCGCCGCGCGCGAGAAGGTTCCGGCGTTCACGACTTCGACGAACGTTTTCAGGTAGGTCGACTCCACCGGCATCACCTCGGGAGGGCGCCATGACGAGTCGTTATGGAGCCCATGCGGCCCGCGCAGTGTACCTGAGACGGGCGGCGCCCTAGGTTGTGGGCGTCGCCCTCGTGGCGACGTCTACCAGTCCAATTATCTTCAGGAGGTTGCATGACATTCACACGGGTCCGAGTGCGCACCGCACTCGCCACCGCCGCGGTGGCGGCCGTTCTGACGGCCGCCTCACCCGCCATCGCCATCGACCCCACCTTCGAGTTCCAGGTCAAGGGTCAGGTCTTTTCCGAGACCACGGATTTCGGCACAGGCGTGGATCGCTCCGGCTCGCGGACGGACATCCATTTCCAGCGCCTGCGGCTCGTCGTCACGGGCATGCTGGACGACACCTACGGCTTCAAGTTCCAGACCTGCGGCGCCTGCGGGACCAGCAAGCAGGGTTCCCTCGGCTATGCCGTCACCCTCCAGGACGTCGACTGGAACGATCGCGACATCCGCATCATCGACGGCTACGCGATCGCGAACTACTCCGACAAGCTGAACCTCAAGATCGGGTTGACCAAGATCCCCCTCACGCGCGCGAACCTGGACGACTGCTTCGCGCCGTTGTCGCAGGACCGCTCGATGTGGGTCTACACGGCGTACGGCACGTCGCCGGCGAAGTTCAGCCGGGACCTCGGGGCCGTCGTCTGGGGGAACTTCCTCGACGACAGGCTGCGGTACTACGCCGCCCTGTTCCAGGGACGCGAAGGAATCGTGAAGACGACCCATCCCTTCAGCGGCGCCACGGTAACGTCCTCGCCGGAGCCCGAGAACTCGTTCGAGTACGTCGGCCGGGTTCACTACGCCTTCCTCGATCCCGAGCCCGGGTCCGGATATGAGGGAACGTACTTCGGCGACTTGAAGGTCCTGACGCTGGGCGGCGGCGTCGCCTACGAGCCGAACGCCGTCTACAGGAACGTGACGAGCACGGGAGTCGTCCAGAACCTGGATACCGTCGCCTACACGGCGTACGCGGCCGACCTCCTCTTCGAGTATCCGACGAAGGCGGGCGTGTTCACGGTCGCGGCGCAATACCTCAAGACCGATTTCGACGACGCCTACAAGACGAACTTCAACCCCGGCGACCGCCTCGTCAACATCACCGGGCTGAACGGCCAGAAGAACGGCGGGTACGTGAAGGCTGGCTACATTCTCCCGCTCAAGATCGGAAAGAAAGGGCTCCTGCAGCCGTACTTTCTGACCGAAAAATGGAAGTTCGCCCACCTGCTCGGAATCGACAACCAGAAGGTCACGCAGACCGGTGGCGGCCTCAACTACTACGTCAGGCGGCAGAACATCCGGCTGACCGTCGAGTACCTCAGCACCAACTTCGACAAGCCGACGGGCTTCATCGGTGCCCGGGTCGACCCGGTCACGTTCGCCCCCATCGACAAGCTGAAGAGCTTCGACACGTTCCGGCTCATGGTCCAGCTCGGCGTCTTCTAGACAGCCACAGGAAATAACGAGGAGAGACATCTCATGTTGAAAAGAATGACCATCACGCTCTTCGTGGCCGTGGCGCTCGTCGCCGCCGCCACCGTGTTCGCGGCGCCCGCGACGAACGGCAAGATTCTCGCGATCGACGGCACGTCCGTGAAGATCGCGATCGACGGGGAGAAACCCTCATGGATCAGGGTGGGCGCGCCTGTGAAGTTCAAGGACGGCGTCGGAAAGGTCCTCGAGGTCTCCGAGGAAGGTGTCACGCCGGTCGTCATCACCGTCAAGACGAAGAAGTCGCCGGAGATGAAAGCCGGGGAGGCCGTCTCCTTCGAAAAGGGAAAGTCGACGGCGGGTTGCTGAGACCTTGGATCTCCAGAGAAAGGAAGAGGATCCCGTGAAGTCGAAGCGCCTTGTCGTTCCGGTTCTCCTCGTCGGGCTGTTCACGCTGGGGGCGACTCCCATTTTCGCGGCGACTGCGGTAGAGGGCCTTCCGCCGGTCGTCTCGCCTTCGGTTCTCGCCGAACGTCTTGCGGCCGCGCCGGGCAGCATGGTGCTGCTGGACGCGCGTCCGGCGATCAAGGCGTATCTCGCGGGTCACCTGCCGGGCGCGCAGTTCGTCGTCGCCGACAGCCTCCGGTCGACGGCGGGCGGCGTGCCCGGCACCCTTTTTCCCTGGGAGACGATCCACCTCGTCGCCCACCGCCTGGGCGTCACGAGTGACGTTCCCGTCGTCGTGTACGGCGAGGAGAGCGACGTCGATGCGACTTACGTCGCGTCGGTGCTCCGACTGGCCGGCGTCAGACAGGTCTCGATCCTCGACGGCGGCTTCGGGCGCTGGACGGCCGAGAAGCGTCCCGTGACGCCCGGGCGCAAGCCGGTGACGCCCTCGACGGAGACATTCACACCCCGGCCGGCCGACCTCGTCCGGCTCGACGAGGTGAAGAAGGCCGTCGAGGAGAACAGCGCCGTCCTCCTCGACGCGCGCCCTGTCGGTGCCTACAACACGGGTCACATCCCCGGCGCGAAATCGCGGTCCTGGGCGAAGGACATCGTCCCGGAAGGACAGCCGAACGCCGGCTCCTTCCGGCCCGACGCCGACGTCAGGGCGGACTTCGAGGCCGCGGGCGTGACCGCCGCGACGCCGGTCATCGTCTACTGCACGTCGGGCCATCAGGCCTCGCATCTCTTCTTCACGCTCCGCTACCGCCTCGGCTACTCGAACGTCCGCCTCTACGACGGCTCCTGGCTCGAGTGGTCGATCACTCCCGGGCTGCCGAAGGAAGTTACTCCGCTTCCCGCGTCCTGATCTGCTGTCCCGCGGGCGGCGCAACGAGGAACGCCAGAATGAAGAACGAGATCACCCGAAGGCGTTTCCTCGGAACCGCCGCCACGCTGGGCGCAGGTGCCGTCGCGGCGCCCGCTGTCGCAAGTCCGGGCGGTGCACCCGCCTGGATGGAGCGGCACCGAGCGAGTCGAGAAGATCGCGACGACCTGCGAGATGTGCTTCTGGCGCTGTGGCGTCCTCGCCTCGGTCGCTGGGCGGGAAGGTCGTTCGGGTCGAGGGGAATCCCGACCATCCCCAGAACCATGGCCGCCTGTGCGCCCGCGGAAACGCGGGCACCGGGCTGCTCTACGACCCCGACCGGCTGAAGACCCCGCTGCTGCGGATCGGAGAGCGCGGCGAAGGACGCTTCCGGCCCGTCGGCTGGGACGAGGCGCTCGACTTTCTCGCTGGCCGCCTCGTGAGGCTGCGCGACGAGCACGGCCCGGAAAGCGTCGCCCTCTTCCCGCACGGCAACGGCGCGCGCTTCTTCGCGACGCTGATGCGCGCATACGGCACGCCGAACAGCGCCGAGCCGTCCTTCGCCCAGTGCCGCGGCCCGCGGGAGGTGGGCTACTCGCTCACGTTCGGGCAGGGCCTCGGCTCTCCCGAGCCGGTCGATCTCGAGGAGGCGAGGCTCATCGTCCTGATCGGAAGCCATCTGGGCGAGAACGTCTTCACGTCCCAGATCACCGCGTTCGCGACGGCCTCTCTCGCGGCGCAAAGCTGATCGCGGTCGATCCGCGCTTCTCGACCGCCGCGTCCAAGGCCGACTGGTGGCTGCCGATCCGGCCCGGCACCGACATCGCGCTGCTCCTCGCGTGGATGAACGTCCTGATCGCCGAGGATCTTTACGACCGGGAATACATCGAGACGTACGCCACGGGGTTCGATCGGCTCGTAAAGCACGTCCGGGAGTTCACGCCGGAGTGGGCCGAGGCGATCACGGAGATTCCCGCCGCGAAGATTCGCGAGACGGCGCGGGCGATGGGCAAGGCGAAGCCGGCCGTCGCCGTTCACCCCGGGCGGCACGTTACCTGGTACGGCGACGATACGCAGCGCGCCCGGGCGATGGCCATCCTCACGGCTCTGCTGGGGAGCTGGGGGCGAAAGGGCGGCATCTTCCTCCCCACGCCGGTCGCGCGCGGGAGCTTCGATCTCCCGGACTTCCCGGAGTCCAAGCGGGGCCGCGCAGATGGCGCGGGGAAGCGTTTCCCGCTCGCCATCGAGGAGCTCGGCGTCACGAACGGGCTGATCGACGCGACGCTGTCCGGCGATCCCTACCCGATCAAGGCGTGGATCGTCTACGGGCAGAACGTGCTGGAGAGCATCCCGCAGCCGGCCCGGACGATCGAAGCGATCGGGAAGCTGGACCTGATGGTCGTCGTCGACGTGCTGCCGGTCGAGCAGATCAGGTTCGCGGATCTGGTGCTGCCGGAAGCGACTTATCTCGAGCGCTACGATCCGCCGACGATCGTGGAATCCGCCAAGCGGCCGTTCATCGCGGTCCGCTCTCCGGCTTGCGAGCCCCTCTACGAGTCGAAGCCAGGATGGTGGATCGCGAAGGAGCTGGCGAAGAGGCTGAAGCTGGAGGCGTTCTTCCCGTGGGAGACGCCCGAAGAGCACTCGAGACGATCCTGGAGCCGACCGGGTTCGCGCCCGGGAGCTCGTGAGCCGCGGGGCGGTGGCCTTCCCGGGCAAACCGTACCTGGAGGACCGCGCCCTGGACGATCGCACCTTCGACACGGCGAGCGGGAAGATCGAGCTCTACTCGGAGGCGCTCGCGAAGATCGGCGCGGATCCGCTGCCGCGGTACACGGCGCCCCTGCGAGCCGCCGCGGGGCTTCGTCCGGCTGATCTACGGCCGCGCGCCGGTGCATTCGTTCGCGCGGAGCCAGAACAACGCGGCGCTCGACGCCCTGATGCCCGAGAACGAGGTCTGGCTCGCGCACGGCCGTCGCCCGCGACCTGGGGCGTGCGGCGGGTCAGCGGATCGTCCTCGAGAACAGCGAGGGCGTGAAGAGCAGCCCGGTCCGGGTCAAGGTCACCGAAGGAATTCGCGCCGATTGCGCCTACCTCGTCCACGGCTTCGGCCACACGTCGCGAGCTCTGCGCCGCGCCTTCGGCCGGGGAGCCTCCGACAACTCGCTCACGAGCCGGGTGAGCGTCGATCCGCTGACGGGCGGAACCGGGATGCGCGTGAATTTCGTGCGTCGCGGCCCGGGCGTGAAGGGAGAAGACGAGTGGCCCGATACGCGATGGTGACGGACCTGCGCAAGTGCGTGGCCTGCCAGGCCTGCACGGTCGCGTGCAACGCCGAGTGGGACTGTTCCGGCCGGGTACGCGCGGACGCATGTGCGGACGACGCCTCTGGCCGGGACCTTCCCGCAGCTGACTTCAGCCTTCACGTCGCCCAGTGCAACCAGTGCGACCGCCCGCCCTGCGTCGAGCCGTGCCCCTCGGGCGCGACGTATCGGGACGCCGGCGGGATCGTGCGCGTCGACCGCGATGTCTGCATCGGCTGCGGCTTCTGCGTCGAGGCCTGCCCCTACGAGGCGCGGTTCATCAACCCGGTACGAAGAAAGTGGACAAGTGCGACTTCTGCGCGGCCGCGAATCGCGCGCGGCGAGGAGCCCGCCTGCGTCGCGACCTGCACCGGCCACGCCAAGTACTTCGGCGACCTCGAGGATCGCGACAGCGAAGTGTCACGGCTCGTGTTCCGCGACGGGGCCCGCCGGATGGAGACCCGGACGGTCGCCGTGGGGCCGAACGTCTACTATCTCGGGCGGCCCGAGCATCTCGACCTGGTCCTCAGCAGCTTCCCGCCCCGGCCCCCGCGGCTCCTCACGGCCGGCGCGGCATGGACGAGGCTCCTGAAGCCGCTCGTCCTCGCCATGGTGGGGATGACGTTCGCGGGCCAGGCCGTGGCGTTCTTCACGCAGCTCCGAAAGGGGGAGGGCAACTTTGAGGAGTGACGCCATCCCGCTCGTGCCGGTGCCGCTCACCTCGGAGCAGGCCGAGACGATGCTCCAGCGGCAGATCAAGAAGCACCACGTCGCGATCATGCTCCTGCACTGGTTCAACGCGGTGACTGGATCTTCGAGGTCTCGACCGGAGCCGCGCTCATCTCCTCGCCGACTCTTTTCGCGTCGCCCCCGAGTGGTATCTCGCGATCCTCAAGGGCCTGTTCGGCACGCGCGCCAATCTGCTGCGCTTCCACATCGCCCTGGGCCTCACCTGGATGGGCGTCTTCCTCGTCTACGGAGTCTTCGGTTTCCGCACGTACTTGCGCGGCGAGGTGCTGAAAAGGAGATCGCACTGGACAGGGACGACGTGCGCTGGCTGATCGTCCGCGCACTGCGCATCCTCGGCACGCACCGACGAGGCCCTTCCGCCTCAGGGGATCTACAACGCCGGGCAGAAGCTATTCGCCATGGTGGTCTACGCGATGCTGCCGGTGGTGATGGTGACCGGCGCGATCATGACGTTCCGGCTCTTCTCGCCGCGCGTGGTCGGATGGGCGGTGGTTCTCCACTTCACCGCCGTCGGCATGGTCGTGTCCGGGCTGATCGTCCACGTCTACATGGGTGCCGTCTTCCCGGAAGAGAAGCCGGCGTTCTTCTCCATGATCACCGGAACCGTCAACGAGCTCTACGCCTACAACCACCACTTCAAGTGGTGGAGGGAGATGAAGACGGAGCAGCTGGCCTGGGACCGGCGGCGCGAGCCGGTGGCGGAAGCGGCCGGCACCGAGGAACCGACGAGCGGCGACGGAGCCGCACCCGGACCGCCGCAAGGGCACGCGGGCTGAGTCGTGGCCGTGGCGACGTGAGAGGTCCCTGCGTCTTTCTTCTGGTCGTCGCGGGGTTGCTCGCCGGGTGCGTGAGAGCCGCCGGCAGAGGAGAAGGGTGCATCGGCTGCCATAGCGCCCTCGAGGTCGCCTCGCGCTCCCACGCGGGCTGCGTTTCCTGCCACGGCGGGGACGCGACCGCGACCGCCGCGGCGGCGGCGCACCGGGGAATGTACGGACGCAGGGATCGCTCGAGCCCCGACCGCTGGCAGCTCGCGTGCGGCTCCTGCCACCGCGATCAGGTCGACCGTATGACGAGCGGCCAGATGTTCACGAACGCGGGGATGATCGCGCAGATCCAGGCCACCTGGGAGGGCGAGCGGCCGGGCGTCCGCTTCGGCGCCGCGGACGCGCGCCCGTATCGGCCCGACGGCTCCGAGGTCGCGGTCGCCTCGGTCGCCGGCCTCGACGGCCTCTCGGGCGAGCTGTACCGCAAGTTCTGCTCTCGCTGCCATCTCGGCATGGCGGACGACGATCCCACCGAGCCGCGCCATCCCGCGGGCTGCGCGGCCTGTCACTTCCCCTACGGTGAAGGCGCGGTATACCGGGGTGGCGACGGGACGGTTCGCGGCCGGAGTCCGCACAGCGCCACCCACGAGCTTCAGGGGCTGCCCCCGATGGAGGCCTGCGCGCGCTGCCACGACCGGAGCGGCCGGACGGCGCTCACCTACCAGGGACTCATGGACGGCAACAACGCTCTCGTGCCGACGAGGCTCGGGCTGGCCGGGCCGGTGAAGGGCACCGAGGAGCGCTCGTTCACGCACATCGCCGCGGACGTTCACTTCGACGCCGGCATGGAGTGCATCGACTGCCACACGTCGCGCGAAACGATGGGAGACGGCTTTGCCCACGCGAACATGGAGGGCCAGCTCGAGATCCGCTGCGAGGACTGCCACGGCGACGGGAAGCGGCCGCCGCGCTTCGTCGAGGCGACGCGCGAGAGCGACTCTCCCGTGCGCGAGTCGCGCCAGTACGCCCGCCCCGTGAGCCCCGGCGCGCGGATGGCGCTGACGAGCAAGGGGCGGCCGTACTCGAACGTCTTCGAAAGCAGGGGCGAGGTGATGCTCGCGGTCAAGCGGACCGGCAAGCTCCTCAGGAGCCCCGTCATCACGGGAACGCCCGCCCATACGATCGCCGGCCACGAGCGGATGGAGTGCTCGGCCTGCCACTCGCGTGCGGTGCCGCAGTGCTTCGGCTGTCACACGAGCTACGACAGGCGGGTCTCGAGCTGGGACGTCATCAAGGACGAGGACAGTCCCGGAGAGTTCGCCGAGACCGAGGACGTCCGCACCCTTTACCCGTTCCCCCTGGCCGTCAACGGCCGCGGCGGCATCGCGCCGGTGACTCCCGGCTGTCAGACGTTCGTGACGGTGATCGAGACGGACGGGCGCCGCTCGAAGGACGAGGCCGTGGCCCGCTACAGGGGAAAGCCGCAGATGCGATTCGCGCCCTTCTATTCCCACAACACCGGCCGCCGTGCCGTGGGGTGCGCCGAGTGCCACGGCGATCCGGCGTTCCTCGGCTTCGGACAGCATGTCCTGGAGGGCGGTGCGATTCGCGGCACGCTCCTCTGCGAACGCAACCCGAAGAAGGCGCTCGACGGATTCCTCTCGATGGAGGCCGGCCGCGTCGTGTCCTACGCGGCAATCTCGCGAACGGGAGCCCGGCCCCTGAATCACAAAGAGGTGTTCGGCGTCCTCGCGGTCAATCTCTGTCTCGTCTGCCACGAGAAGGCCGACGACCCCGTCTATCGAAAGAGGCTCGACCATGGCGCGCTCGACGACGCTCTTCATCGCCGCCTGCTGGCTGCTCGCCGCTAGCGCGGCCCGGCTCGCGGACGCGAGTCCCGGCCCGGTGGAAGCCGGGTCGGCGGCGGCGGCCTGCCTGCGCTGCCACGAGTCCGCTCGAGGCGTGCTGGAGGGCCGGATGGCCACACGGTCCGGCGAACGCGCATTAGCGCGGCGGGCGTTCGGAGTCGAAGGCGACCGTTTCTTCGCTTCGGCCTGCGCCGGATGCCACGTCGCGAAGTGCGCCGATTGCCACGGAGAGGAACCGCACCGCGCCGGCCGGCCGAGGAACGAGGCCTGCCTGCGTTGTCATAACGGGTACTCGGCGGGCTGGGAGTACGAGGGCCGCGCGCCGCGCGAGGATCACGCCCGTTACCGGCGCGGAGCGACGGCCCAGGGAGAGCCGTTCCTCAGGATGCTTGCCGACGTCCACTTCGAGCGCGGGATGAGCTGCGCGGATTGCCACACGATGAAGTCGCTTCAGGAAGGGAAGCGCGCCGCGCGGGGCTGCCGGGACTGCCACACGCCGGCGGCGTCCTCGAGCCCGGAGCACGCGATCGCGGCACACCTCGAGAAACTGTCCTGCGTCGCCTGTCACGCCTCCTGGGCGGCCCAGGAGTACGGGACGTTCCTGATCCGGCCCGCGAACGCGGAACAGGAGGAGAGCGTTCTCTCCGTTCCCTAGTGGGGGCCGTGGCGCAAGAGCGCCCACCTGAAGCGGCAGGACGCGCCGCCTCTCGGGCTCGACCGGGAAGGCCTCGTGTCGCCGATCCGCCCGCGCTTTCTGCTCTTCGTGACCGATCCGAAGAACGGCGTCGAGAACCGGCTCGTGGCGGCGGAGTGGCGCGCCTTCTCGCCGCACACGGTGCGCCGCGGGACCGTCGCCTGCGGCGGCTGCCACGACAACCGGCGGCGCTTTCTCCTCGAGCGGGACGACGAACGGCTCTATCGGCTCGAGAAGGACGGTCTGCCGCTGCGGTCGTACTGGAATCGCGACAGGCAGATCGTCGTCAACGGCTCGTTCTTTCCGCCCGGACGCTACGTCCGGATGAACGTCAGGTCTCCCGAATACGCCCGACAGGTCGTGAACCGATGGCAGAAGCTCCTCGCTCCCGCCGCTCCGCGCTCGAAGCGCTAGGCCTCTTCGTGCTCGGGGCGGCCGGGCTCTGGCGTTTTCTCACTCCGCGCAGCGGGGCGGGAGGATCGCGGCCGGCGTTCGTCCGGATCGCCGAGCGGGAGATTCCGGAGAACGGCGCGCTCGTCCTGCCCGAGTCGGGCGTCGCCGTCGTGCGCGAGGGCGAGGATCTCCTCGCGCTCGACGTCGGCTGCACCCACCTCGGGTGCACGGTGACGGCCAACGCGAACGGCTTCGCCTGCCCGTGCCACGGCAGCCGCTTCGGCACCTCGGGCCAGGTGCTCACGGGGCCCGCGCCGCGCCCGCTCGGCCGACTGGCGATCCGGAGGGAAGGAGGCTCCATCCACGTTCCGCGCGGACGGGGTGCCGGTCTCGAGGCTCCCGGCGGCGTGCGAAACCCCGTCGAGGCCGGATAGGCGTCATGTTCAAGGAGCTCGCGAAGCACCTCTTCCCGCGGATGGTCCTGGGCGACAACCTGCGGATCCGATACACGTTTTGCCTCGGAGGCCTCGCGTTCACGTGCCTCCTCGTCCTCGCAGGAACCGGTCTCCTTCTCCTCTTCTATTACAGCCCGTCTCCCGCCGGCGCCCACGCCTCGATTCAGTTCCTCGAAAACGCCGTCTGGGGAGGGGGCTTCGTCCGGAGCCTGCATCGGGTCGCGTCGCACGTCCTTCTCGTTCTCGTCGCGTTTCACACGCTGCGGGTGCTCCTGACCGGAGCGTTTCAGCGGCCCCGAAGGCTGAACTGGGTCGTCGGGTGTCTCCTGCTGTTCCTGTGCGTCCTCGAGGCCTACACCGGCTACCTGCTTCCGATGGACCAGCTCGCGTACTGGGCTACGCAGACGGGCATGGAGCTGCTGCGGACGCTCCCGTTCGGGGACTCCGCGCGCTCCGTCCTGGTTCCGGACGCGGTGGGTGGGCCGCTGTCGCTGCTCCGGTTCTTCGCCCTCCACGTCGCGGTCGTTCCGCTCGTTCTGTTCGTTCTGTCGATGCTCCACTTCTTCATCGTTCGCAGGCAGAAAGGCCTTCTCCCTTACCTGTGAGCGGATTCGTCCCCAGCTCCCCGCACCTCTTCAGGCCGCTCGAGCGGGCGCTTCTCGGCGGCGTCGCTCTGCTTTTCCTCCTCGCCGTCTTCTTTCCCGCGCCCCTCCAGATCGCGGCCGACCCGGCGCACCCGCCGAATCCAGCCAAGTCCGCTTGGTTCCTCCTGTGGATCCAGGAGCTCGTGAGCCACGACACGCTCGCGATTCACGCGGCGCTCGCGCTCGCGATCCTGCTCGTGGCGCTCCCGTGGCTGCCGATCCGGCCGGTCGAACGGGCCTCGTGGTTTCCGCGCCCGCAGAGGACGCTCGCCGTGATCGTCGTCGTCGTCTGCGGTGTTCTCGTCGCCCTCACGGCGACGGGACTGTTCTTCCGGGGGCCCGATTGGCATCTCGTCTCGCCCTTCTGATCGCGCCGCTTCTCCTCGTGGCGGGAGGCTGCGCGAAGACGCACGCGGAGGCCCGCGCCGGCGAGGGCTGCCGCGGCTGCCACGTGACGCGCCATGCGGAACGAGGGCCATGCGCGTCCTGCCACGGCGGCGATCCGGCCGCCGCGCGCGAGGAGCTCGCGCACCACCGCCTGATCACCGGAAGGGCCGCCGAGCACGGCATGCCGGACTCTCGGGCTGTGGCCGAGGGGCGCGACCGAGTCGAGCGACTCGCGTGCCGCAGATGCCACACCATCGGCGCGTCGGGCAATCGGCTCGCGACGAACCTCGACCGCGTCGCCTGGAGACGCGATCAGGCCGAGCTCGCGCGCTCGATCGGCACGCCCGTCGAGAACATGCCGCGGTTCGGCCTCGATCGAGGTCAGGTCGAAGCCGCGATCGCGTACCTCCTGCATTCGGCGGACCCGAGCCTCGGAACGGAGACGTACCGCGTCCGGTTCGCGAAGCGGGAAAGTGCTCGTGATTCGAGCCTCGAGACCCGATGCGGCGGATGCCACCGGACTCTCGGTGCCGGGAGCCCGCTCGGGAGAGGATCGGCCGGCCCCAACCTCTCGGGCGTCTTCACGGCTTTCTATCCGCCGACGGCGCCGGGAAGACGACCCTGGACTCCGTCGACGCTCCAAAGATGGCTCGAAAACCCCCGGGTGCTGCGGCCCGGAACGGCCATGCGCCCGGTCCGCGTCGCAGCCGCAGACTTCCGGGTCCTCGTCGAGGAACTCGGTGGGGCCTCATCTTGCTCGAAGGGGAGCCGCCGGGTGGGCGCCCGTCAGGGCGCGGGCGACTTCGAGCCGCAGGTGTTCAGCCCGAACAGCGAATAGGCCGGACAGTTCCCCGCGAGCCCGGTCACGAGGGGATGAGGCCGCGGTGACTCCTTCCGGCCGCCCAACGTCCGGCGGGGCTCTCAGACGAGACGGAACTCCCAGCCACAATGCCCCTGCGCACCGGCGTCCGGCGGGCACGAGAGGCAGCGCGTCGTGATGCGCGGGTCGACGGTGCGCGCGAAGGTCTCGAACTCCACCTCGCCGACGGGCCTGCACGGGAAGTCGGGCAGGCCCTTGCGCCGGCGCGTCTCCTGTACGCGGCAGGACGTCATGAAGAAGCGCAGGACCGCGCCCTCCCGCTCGACCCGGCTGGGGTTCACGAAGCTGTAGGCCCGGAAGGAGAGCGCCCGCGCGAGCGCGTCGAGGCCGCCGTCCTTCGGGATCGCGTACGTCTCCATGATCCGCCGCGCCTCGGCCGCCGCGAAGCGCCGCCACGCTCCAGCGTCGAGCTCCATTGCCACGTCCATCCCGAAGCGCTCCTCGGCGGCGAGGAACCAGCTTCCGTCGTGGGCGAGCCAGTTCTTCGCGAAGACGTCGAGTGCCTTGAGGAGGCCCGGGCGGTCGAGCGCTCCGAACGCGGGCGGCACCGCGGCATCCGCGGCGGCGGGAGCCGAGAAGGTCGCGAATCGCTCGTGGTGAGCCTCCCCCGCGGCGGTCTCCACCAGGCCGAGCGCGGACAGGAACCCGCGGGTCCAGTCCAGGGTGACGGGACCCTCCGGGTGGATGCGCTCCTCGGCCGCGTGGACACGCGCCGCGAACGCGAAGCCCTCGGGCGAGAAATCCGCGAGGAGGAGAACGCCGCCGGGCCGGACGACGCGCACGACCTCGCGCAGGACGGACGCGCCCTCGGCGAGGTGGTGGAGGACGTTGAACGAAACGGCGGAGGCGAAGGCGCCGTCGGGGAAGGGGAGCGCGGCCCCGTCTGCCGGCGTGAAGCGGATCGCGGCCTCGAGGCCCGTTCCGAGGGTGAGAGACGCGGCGACCTCCTGGTCCCCGGCGTTCACGTCCACGCTCTCGACGGTGAGTCCGCGCCGCGCGAGCTCGCGCGCCATGCCGCCCATCCCGGTGCCGAGATCGAGGACCGGCCCGTCGAGCGGGCCCGCCGCGTCGAGGACGAGCGCCGCGGCGCGCGCGCCGTCGTGTCCGAGAGCCGCGAAGGCCGCGCGCCGCTTCCGGAACGACTCTTTCCGACGCTCGATCTCGTCGGAGGCCAGCGTCACGCGTCCGTTTCCTTCTTCGCCTCCGGCCCCGTCGGCCTCGAGCAGCTCGCCCCGCCTCCGGCGGGACCCGGAGCCCCTCACGTCGGGACGCCGAGGCGCGGGAGGACGAACTTCTGGAGGAGTACCCAGACGAGGAGGGCGCCCCACAGCCATGCGGCGTCGGCGGTCATGGCGGACTCAGCCCCGGATCCCGAGCGCGCCGGCCCCGGCCGGAACGACCTGCGCGGCCTTCTCGAGCGCCTGCCCGACGTCGGCGATCAGGTCGCGCACATCCTCGCAGCCAACGGAGAGTCGCACGAGGTCGTCGGAAATCCCGGCGGCCTCGCGCTCCGCTTTCGGCATTCCCGTGTGCGTCATCGAGGCCGGGTGCTCGATCAGGGTCTCGACGCCGCCGAGACTGACGGCGAGCGTCGCGAGGCGCACGGAGTCGATGAGCGCCTTGCCCGCCTCGAGCCCGCCCTTGACGCCGAACGAGAACACGGCGCCCGGCCCGGACATCTGCCGCAGCATGAGCGCGTGCTGGGGGTGGCTCGGGAGGCCGGGGTGGAGCACCCACGCGACGCCGGGGTGCGCCTCGAGGAAGAGGGCGATCTCGAGCGCGTTTGCCTGGGCGCGCTCCATCCTGAGCCCGAGCGTCTTGACGCCGCGCAGGACGAGCCACGCCTGGTGCGGGTCCATCGTCCCCCCGAATGCGGTGTGGACCTTCCGGAGCCTCTCGTGGAGCGCGGGCGAGCCGGAGACGATCGCGCCGCCGACGACGTCCGTGTGGCCGTTGATGTACTTCGTGAGGCTGTGGACGACGACGTCGGCCCCGAGCGAGAGCGGCTGCTGGAGGACGGGCGAGGCGAACGTGTTGTCCACGACGAGGAGCGCTCCGTTGGCATGCGCGATGTCGGCGCAGGCCGCGAGGTCCGTGAGCTTCATCGTCGGGTTCGCGGGGGTCTCGATGTAGACCATCCTCGTGGAGGGGCGCATCGCCGCCGCGACGTTCTGCGGATTCGAGGAGTCGACCCACGTCGAGGCGACGCCGAAGCGACGATACTCGTTCTCGAGGACCAGCCGGGACGGGCCGTAGACCGAGTCCGTCCCGACGACGTGGGCACCCTCGCCGAGGAACGTGACGTAGACCGTGTTGATCGCGGCCATGCCGGTCGCCGCGCCGAGCGCGCCGCAGCCTCCTTCGAGGGTCGCGAGGCACTCCTCGAGCGCCGCGACCGTCGGATTGCCGAGGCGCGTGTACTTGTAGCCCGGGTCGCGCCCCTGGAAGCGGGCGGCTCCCTCGTCCGCATTGCGGAATGCGAAGGTGGAAGTCTGATAGATGGGCGTCGAGACGGCGCCCGTGGCGGGGTCGGGGTGCTGTCCCGCGTGGATGATGCGGGTGGCCGGATGCATCTTGCGGAGGTCGGTCATGGTGCGTCCTTTCCGTGCGCGGGGGCGGCCGTGCGGGGCGCCCACTCGCCGGTGTCGTCTTTCTGGGAGTAATCCTCCGCGAGCTCGTGGCCGCGCCGCGCGACGTGGTCGACGCCCTCGAGGAGGGCCTGGAACTCGTCCTCGCTCACGGTCGGCGCGAGGCTGATGCGGACCCAGCCCGGCTTCTCGCCGAGGTGGCCCTCGTCGAGCCGATGGCGGATCGACTTCGAGCGCGCCTCGTCGATGTTCAGGAGGAGGTGTCCGTACGGGCCCGCGCACATGCAGCCGGCCCGGACCTGGATTCCGAAGAGGTCGTTCAGGAGCCGCGCCGCGAGGTTGTGGTGCACGCGGCGGAAGATGACGGAGAGGACGCCGAGGCGCCGCGTCTCGAGGTTCCCGAGGAGATAGAGGTCGTCGCGGCCCTGCCACGCGCGGATCGCGCGGCCGAGGTATTCCTGCTCGACACGCTCCGTGCGCGCGGCGCCGACGGCCGCCTTGAGGTCGAAGGCGAGGCCGGCCTGGATCGTCTGGACGATCGGCGGCGTCCCGCCGGTCTCGCGCGACTCGATCGCGCCGAGGTAGCGGTGGTCCCACGGCGACGTGTAGAGCACCGTCCCGCCGCCCGGCTCGGCCGGGACACGGTTCGTGAAGAGCCTGCGGTGCGCGACGAGAATTCCCGGCGTCCGAGGGCCGCCGAGGAACTTGTGGACGGAAAAGAAGACGGCGTCGAGCGCGCTCCCGGGGTCGCCGGCAGGATGCATGTCCACGTCCACGTAGGGTCCCGCCGCCGCGTAGTCGAAGAACGCGAGCGCGCCGTGCCGGTGGAGGACGCGCGCGAGGCCGTGGACGTCGTTCAGGATCCCCGTCACGTTCGACGCGGCGCTGAAGGTCCCGATCTTCCAGGGCCGGCTCCCGTGCGCCGCGAGCTTGCGGTCGAGGTCCTCGAGGCTGATCCGGCCGTCGGCGTCGAACTCGACGTAGACGGAGTCGCCGACCGTCTCGCGCCACGCGATGTCGTTCGAGTGGTGCTCCATGAGCGACCGGAAGACGACGGGCCGGCCTTCCGGGGGGATGCGGGCGGCGAGCCCGAAGCGCCCATCGAGCTGGTCCGGGAGCCTCAGGCCGAGGACGTGGATGAGCCGGTTGATCGCGCCGGTCGAGCCCGAGCCGACCGGGATCACGGCGTCGTCCCCGGTCGCGCCCACGTACGCGCCGATCTTGCGGAGCGCTCCCTCGTAGAGATCCGTCATCCGGCGGGACGTGAAGTTGCTTTCCGTGTGCGTGTTCGCCATGAACGGGAGGACGCGCTCGTTCAGCTCGTCCTCGACGTCCCGGTGGAAGCGGCCCGAGGCGATGAAGTCGAAGTAGCGGAGCGGCACGTCGCCCGACGGGCCCGGGAGGACGGCGCCGGCGCCGATGACGCGGTCGCGGAGGTGCCCGAGGAACGCGGCCTCCTCGGCGGGCGCGGACGTGACGACGGGGCCGCGCGGCGCTGCGGAGGACGTGTCGACGAGACGGGGCGGCACGGCGGTGGTGTCTCTCAGCGCCGGCCGCCTCGGCGCGTGCGCCCGAGGATCGCGTCGGCCTTCTGCCGCGCGTCGCGCTCGACGCCGTCGCAGACGATCGAGCAGATCTTCAGAAGCGTCGGATCGGCGATCCGGTACACGGTGCGCGTGCCGTCCTTGCGCCGCTCGACGAGCGCGGATCCGTGCAGGACCGAGAGATGCTTGCTCACGTTCGCCTGCGTGCCGCCGACCTCCTCGAGGATCTCGCCGACGGACGCCTCGCCCTGGAAGAGCCGCCTCAGGATCTTGAGGCGCATGGGCTCGGAGAGCGCCCGGAAGCGCATCGCGACCTCTTCGCAGCCCGCGTCCGTCAGCGGGAGGTGCGCATGGATCGCCATATGACGATCATGGGCCGGCCCCCCGGGGGGGTCAATGATGCCGATTGAGGGGGGAACCGGGGGATCGGCGGCGGGCCCTCGGGCCACCGGCCGGCGCGGACTCCTCGAGGAGCGCCACCGCCATGGCCGCGAGGAGGTCGGCGGCGGGCTGGAGGCGGCTCGCGGGAATCCCGGCGAGGACGCGCGCGACGACGGCCTCGACCGTGCCCGTGGACGGCGCGTCGAGCTTCCGGCCGCGGGGGGTGAGCTCGAGACGCGTCCGGCGCCGGTCCCGGGGGTCGTGGGTGCGGTGAACGAGCTCGCGCCGCTCGAGGCGGTGAAGGATTCCCGTCAGCGTGCTCGGGTGCAGCCGGAGAATCTCCGCGAGGGTGCCCGCGGAAATTCCCGGTCTGCGGCCGAGCACCCGGAGCGTCACCCGCTGCGGGCCGGTGAGCCCGAACGAGGATTGCATTCGCTTCGAGAGGGACTGCAGCCCGTGATCGAGCGCCCAGATGAGGCGCATGAACTCGAGGACCCTCCCGAAGCGCTTCTCCGATGCGGGCGTCGCCGCCATGGGACGATGATCGCACGGATATTAATTTGACCTCAAACAAAAAATGCGGGAGACTCCACGAGAAAGGAGCAACGAATGTCTCCGCACATCCGGCCTCTTCCCCTCGCCGCGCTCGCCGCCGGCCTCCTTGCCGCCGCCGCCTGCTCTTCGAAGCCGCCGGTGAAGGCGACGGCGCCCGAGCCCACGCCGACGCCCACGGAGGTCCGGCTCGAGCCCACGCCGGCGCCGACGCCGGCGCTGCCGCGGGTCGCGGAGGACGTGCTTCCGAATTCGGTCGACGAGATCAACCGTCGCGGGTACCTCAAGGACGCGTTCTTCGAGCTCGACAGGTACGCGATCGAGGCCGCCCAGCGGGACGCCCTCGCCGGGGACGCGACGTGGCTGAAGGCGCACCCCACCGTGCGTGCGACAATCGAGGGGCATTGCGATGAGCGTGGAACGTCGGACTACAACATGGCCCTCGGGGAGCGTCGGGCGGCCGCGGCGCGGGACTACCTCGCGAGCCTCGGGGTCGACGCGACGCGGCTCCGAACCATCTCGTACGGCAAGGAGCGCCCGTTTGCGACAGGCCACGATGAGTCGGCCTGGGCCCAGAACCGGCGGGCGCACTTCGTCGTGACGGCACGCTGACGGTGCCTGCCGAGCAGCCGCCGCCGAGACTCGTCGACGAGACGCGCTGGTACACGGAGCACACGGCGCTCCTGATCAGCACGCTCAAGTGGACGATTCTCGGCGCCGTGGCCGGCCTCTGCGTCGGCTACGGGACGCGCGCCTTCCTGTGGTCGCTCGCGGCATCGGGGGAGTGGGTCAGGCGCGTCACGCCGGGCGGGATCCACCCGGCCTGGCTTCTGCCCCTGGCGCTTCCCGTCTGTGTGTTCCTGATCCGCACGTTCGCGCCGACGGCGCGGGGGCACGGAACGGAGGCCGTCATCGCGGCGATCCATCGCGACTCGGGACGGATACCGTGGAAGGTCGCGCCGATCAAGCTCCTCGCGACCGTCGTGACGCTCATGTTCGGCGGCTCGGTCGGCAAGGAAGGGCCCTGCGCCCAGATCGGCGCGGCGATCTCGAGCTTTTTCGCGGACATCCTGCGTCTGAACAACGAGGACCGCCGCCGGCTCGTGATCTGCGGAATCGGCGGCGGATTCGCCGCCGTGTTCGGCACGCCGATCTCCGGGGCGCTCTTCGGGATCGAGGTGCTCTACCTCGGACGGATCGAGTACGCGGTTCTCTTCCCGTGCCTCGTCTCCGGGATCGTCGCTCACCTCGTCTGTGGGGTGCAGGCCCCGGTGCCGGCCCTCCTCGGCGGTATCGGCGCCCTCGGACACTCCGAGCTCGTGGGCCTCTCGATCGTTTTCGGGGCGGTGTTCGGCCTCGTCGCGCTCCTCCTGATCGAGACGATGCGTGGGATCGAGCACGGCCTGCGCCGATTCGAGAATCACCCGTACCTCGTCGCGGCCGCGGGGGGAGTCTTCCTCGCCATCTTCTATGGTGTCGTCGGCGACGAATACGCGGGGCTCGGCATCCCGACGATCGAGAGCGCGCTCGCGGCCACCGGGTCGATCGCGATCCTGGCCTTTCTGTGGAAGATCGTCGCGACGGCCGTGACGCTCGAGTCCGGCGGAAGCGGGGGAATCGTGACGCCGCTCTTCTTCATCGGGGCCACGAGCGGCGCGGCCCTCGCAAGGCTCCTGCACCTCCCGCCCGGCCTCTTCGCGGCGTTCGGGTTCGTGAGCGTCGTGGCCGGTGCCGCGAACACGCCGATCGCGGCTGCCGTCATGGGCATCGAGCTGCTCCCGCGGGAAGTGGGCGTCTACGCGGCTCTCGCCGCGGGCACGGCGTTTCTCCTCGTCGGGCACCGGAGCGTCTATGCGAGCCAGAAGATCGGGCTCTCGAAGTCCGCGGGGCTGAACGTGCGGATGGACGTCGACATCGGCGATCTCACGCGCTCGGGCATGCAGATCCGTCCGGGGAGCCTGCTCGAGCGGGTCCAGCGCGCGTCGGCCCGGCCGGGCCCGCGTCGGCCGGGCGAAGCCCCGCCCGAGAGCGGGTCCGACCCGGGGCCCGGGGCCCCCTCCTGAGCGCCCCGGCCGGCGGCAACGCCCGACGGCGTCGCCGCCGCGGCGTCAGGGCTTCTCGGCGGGCTTCGCGACCTTGAAGGGGAGCGTCTTGGACAGCGCGTCGCCGATGAAGAGCTCGACGCGGTAGGAACCGGTCGGCCAGCCGTTCGCGGGCTTCAGCGCGGGAATCGCGCCCATGAACTCGCCCTTCTCCGAGATCGTCGCCGTCTTCTCGAGCAGCTTCGTCTTCGTGTCGACGCCCTCGATTCCGTCGGCCCAGAAGACGACCTTGACCTTCGCCGGTCCCGCCGCGACGATCCGGTAGATCGCGTAGATTGCGGGGGCATCCGGGTTGAAGACGGTCTTCTCGTCCCGCGAGTACTTGTCGCCTGTGAGCATGGCGACCTTGAACCACGTGCCGCCGTGAGCCGGCTCCTTCTCCTCGGCGCGCAGGTGCGCCGGGAGAGCGAGTCCGACCGCCACCGCGAGGAGAACCAGCGCCCTGTGCCACGTCCGTCGCATCTCTTTGCATCTCCTTGGATCAAGTGTAGTGCGCGCGAGTCCCCGTGGCCAGCGGAGTCATTCCTGCCGAACGGTCGCCGCGAGCGGCAGGAACTGCAGCCGGTAGAGCACCTGCAGGTAGCGTTTTGTCTCCTCGCGCTGGAGGTCCGTCACGAACTTCCAGAAGCCGTAGATCCGCGAGAGCGTCATGACGCGCGCGGCGTAGCTCGTCCACGTGTAGCGGGCGGCCACGCGCGCGAGAGCCTCGCGCGAGATGCGCTCCCACCTCCCGGGATCCGTCGCGCAGCGCTCGAGGAACTCCGCGATCGCGGCCGCGGCCTGGTCGCCCGCGAGCGGGTCGATGTGGAAGCCGGACCTGCCGTTCTGGATGATCTCCGACGGGCCACCGTGGCGCGTCGCGAAGGTCGGCAGGCCGGACGCCATCGCCTCGACGACCGTGAGGCCGAAGGCTTCGAAGAGCGCGGGCTGGACGAAAACGCCCCGCCGGTCCGCGATCCAGCGGTAGAGCTCGCCCGCGAGGTTCCGTTCGAGGCGCATGCCGAGCCACCGGACCGAGTCGCCGAGGCCGTGCTCGTCGAAGAGGGCGTGCATCCGCTCGATCTGGGCCCGCTCCTCGTGGTCGGACGACGCGGCCGGATCGAGGCTGCCGCCGACGACGAAGAGGTTCGCGATCCGCCTCAGGGGCTCCGAACGCGCGTACCACTCCACGAGCCCGGCGAGGTTCTTGACGCGGTCGAGCCGCGCCATCGTGAAGATGATCGGCTTGCCCTTCTCCGCGAGGCGGCCCCGGGCGGACGGGAGCGGATCGTCGCCGAGGACGAGCGCCTCGATCCGGGGCGTCAGGCTCGTGAGGCGGCGCGCGGAGTCCGAGTACGGGAAGTAGACGTCGGCGTCCGCGCCCGGCGACACGATGTTGAACTTCGGGTCGAACACGTCGATCCCGTTCACGACGCGGAAGAGGTCGGGCATCGTGAACGACTGGTAGCTCTCGTACTGCCCGACGGTCTCCTCGGTTCCCGCGATCTCCTGGAACGTGCTCGTGATGATGAAGTCCGCCGCGTTCATCGTGATGAGGTCCGCGGTGTACTGGCACGAGAAGTGGTACTGGGGCTCGAGTTCCTTCCAGTGCAGCGCCGAGAGGAGGTACTTCGTTTTTTCGAGGGCGTGGGCGACGTGGCATTGCGTCACCCCGAGCCTCTTCGAGAGGAGGGTCGCGACGAGTCCGCCGTCGGAATAGTTTCCGATCACGAGGTCGGGCCGCCCGCCGAGCTCCGTCGGCGCCTCGCGCTCGACCTCGCGTGCGAAGCGCTCGAGATAGGGCCAGAGATGAAAGCGCGAGATCCAGTGCGGGAGGATCTCCCCGCTCGGCTTGCGGAAGGGGATGCGCAGGATGTGTGTGGACTGGCACCCCGCGACCCGCTCGAGGCGCTGCCCGCACGTCGTGCCGGCGGAATCCGGGATGAGCCGGGTCACGATGAGGATGCGGGGCTCGACGGCGACGCCCTGGCCCGAGAGCCGGGCGCGCATTTCCTTCTCGAGGGCCCGCACCTGGTCGAGGATGTAGACGACCTGGCCGCCCGTGTCCGGAAGGCCGAGCACCCCGTCCTGGCCGAAGAAGCCGTGCGGCGAGACCACGAGGACGCGGGAGATCATCGGGATCCGGGCGAGGAACGTCTCGAGGGCGCCCGGCGACGGCGCCTCGAACAGATCGGAGAGAAGGCCCATCGTCTCCGCCGCGCGGGCGGCCGTGTCGCCCCAGCCCGGTGCGAAGCCCAGCCGACCGAGCATCCCCTCGAACGCGGCCCACGGCGTGTCCTCGGGCAGCGCCTCCACCGCGAGGATCGCCCGACGCAGCGTCGCACGAAGCGCCGCCGTCGTCGGGAACCGGCGCTGGAGGAGCATCTGCTGCCCGTCGATCGCGTGGAGCCCGAGGAACTCGTGGAGCTTCTCTCCGCCCTTCTCGGCGTCGTTGAACATCCGGCTCGCGAGCTGCCGGTTCAGGAAGGCGAGGCCCTGCCCGACCGAGCGCGGCTCGGTCAGCTTCGGGAAGTCCCGGTTGAACGGGCCGAAGTCGATCTCGAGGATGCCGTTGTCGCCGGCCCCTCCGGTGACGAGCGCCTCCTTGAACCCGAGAAAGTCCGCGACGGGGATCTCCTCGGGGACGAGCCGCTCGCGGTGGATGCGGACGTAACGCCAGCGGCCGAGGGCCTCCCGGAGGGAGAAGTGGAACCACGGGTCGCGGATCTCCGCTTCCTGCGCGGCCCGCGCGAAGTCCGCGAGCGGTGTCGTGTCGAGATCGACCTTGTCGTACGCCGCCCGGACCTCCTCGTAGCCCTGCCAGAGGTCCGTGTGCAGGAGGCTCGCCCGGCCGCCGGACGCGTAGCGTTCGAGGAGCAGCAGGAGCGGCTCGCGCCGCTCGGCCGCGAAGGCCGTCAGCTCCTCGATCACGGCGCGACCGCCTCGGCGAGTGGAGACGCGAAGCCGTAGTGACGGATCCCCTCGAGGATTCCGCCCGCGAAGCCGGCGCGCGCGAAGTAGACGCGGTCGAGGCCCTCGAGCACGTTCAGCTCGGGCTTGTGATTCCCGACGACGACGCCGAGCGTGTCGCCGAGGAGCATCTCGACGTCGTTGCCGGAGTCTCCGGCGACGAGGAACCGTTCGAGGGGGAGGCCGAGCCGGTACGCGAGATGCCGGATCGCGAGACCCTTCGAGGCGCGTACGGGCAGGACGTCGAGAAACCGGTCCTGGGACCGGATGAGGCGCGCGTGAAGTGCGCGCGCGCGCAGGTGACTCTGGAGACGCTCGAGAGGCCAGACGCGGCCCGGGTCGATGTCGTAGCTCAACTTGAACTCTCCCTGTTTCATCGCGGGTTGGGGGGTCAGGCCCGGCAGGCCCTCGAGCGCCTCGGCGATGCTCGCGCGCCGCCAATGCGGGCGGATGTGGCGCTCCCACGCGAGGTCGCGCGCGAGCGACGGTCCGAAGTAGATCTCGGTGCCGACGGACGTCACGAGAAGGTCCGGGCGCGGCACGCCCCATTCGCCGAGGATGTCGAGCGCCATCCGGAGCGTCCGGCCGGTCGCGATGCCGAACGCGACGCGCGGCGCCTCCGCTTTGAGCCACGCGAGGAGCGCGCGGAGGCCTTCCTTCTCGCCGAGGAGCGTGTCGTCGACGTCGGTCACGAGGACGTACTCGGCCTCGCGCAGGCTCCCCGGGAGCGTCGCGCCGCGCACGGACGTGACGTGCCGGCGCAGGCGCTTGCGCTCGCGGTGGAGCACGCGACCGACGGCCCTCGCGTAACGCGCGACGTGCGCCGGCCAGCCGTAGTGGTCGCGCACGCCCTTGACCCCGTTTCGAGACCACTGCCGCCAGCGCCGTCCGTCCGAGAGCGCGTCCTTCAGCGTCCCCGCGATCGCCTGCGTGTCGAGTGGATCGAAGAGCAGCCCGTTGCGGCAGTTCGCGACGATGTCCCGGGGGCCGCCGTCGTGCGTCGCGACGACCGGAAGGCCGCTCGCGGCGGCCTCGATGAGCGTGAGGCCGAACGGCTCGTTGACGGCGGGGTTCACGAAGACGCCCCGTCGGCCCGTCGCGAGACGGTAAAGGCCGGGGACGTCCTCGGGACGGTGTTTCTTCGGGATCGCGACCCTCCCGTACAGGTCGTACTTGTCGATGAGGTACAGGAGCTCGGAGTGCACCTTGCGCTCCTCGGGCTCGGAGAGCTTCAGGTCGTCGCGGTTGCCCGCGACGAGGACGAGGTTCGCGCGCTCGCGGAGGTCCGGGTCGGTTCCGTACGCCTCGACGAGGCGGGCGAGGTTCTTCTTCGGTGCCGGGCGGCAGAGCGCGAGGATCATCGGCTTGCGCGGCTCGCGGAGGAACCGGTCGATCCACTCGGAGCGCTCGGGCACGGCCCCGGGCGGCGGGGGAGAGAAGCGCGACGCGTCCACCCCCGGCGGGATCACGGTCGCCCGCCGCGGGTGGAAGTTCTCGTAGCCGCCCCACTGCCTCTCGAGCTCCTCGTGCGTCGACGCGACGACGAGAGAGGCCTGCTCGAGCGTTTCTTCTTCGGCGGCGATGCGCCGCCCGAAGTTGAACTGCCGCTCGATCGCCTCCTCGCGCCGTCCCGCCTCGAGGAGTCGGCTCCGCTTCACGCGGCCGAGCGAGTGCCCCGTGTGCACGAGAGGGATGCCGAGGATGCGGGAGAGCTGCGTTCCGACGTATCCGGCGTCCGCGTAGTGGCTATGCAGGACGTGGGGGAGGCCGACGGACTCCCCGAGCAGCGTCAGGCAGCGGTCGACGAGGTGGTCGAGGTACCCCCAGAGGTGCTCCTTGCGGACGTACCGGCGAGGCCCGAACGGGACGCGGAGGATCCGCGCGTGCGGGCCGAGCTCCTCGACGGGGCGCGCATAGTCGGGCGAGACGCGCGGGTCCTCCACGAGCCTCGTGAGGAGGTCGACGCGCTCGACGGCGGGGCTCCGGCCGAGGGCACGCGCGAGCTCGACGACGTACGTGACCTGACCGCCCGTGTCCGCGTCGCGCCCGAGCTCGAGGTCGTGGCCGCGCACGAGCCCGTGCAGGCTCAGCATGAGGACGCGCAGCGGGCGGTCGTCGCGCTCGATCAGGCGAGCCCCCATCGCCGGCGGAACGGCGCGTAGAACGCGTCCGATCCGGGCCGCGCGCCCCGCACCGTGCACATGGCCGCGCCGAGGCGGTTCGCGCGGCCCAGCGTCGTGGCGGCCGGCCACCCGAGGAGAAGGCCGGCGAGGAACGCCGCCGAGAAAGCGTCGCCCGCGCCGACGGAATCCTCGGCCGGACCGGGGAGCGGGTGGCCCGGCGCGACGCGCGCCGTCACCGAGCGACCGCGGCGCGAGAAGAGCACCGCGCCCGAGGCGCCGCGCGTCACGACGATCCGCGAGCAGGGGAACGCCGCGAGCAGGGCCTCGGCGCGCCCGCGCGTGCCGGGCCCGCGCAGACGCAGCGCGGCGGCGAGGGCGAGGAGCTCTTTCTCGTTCGCCTTCACGGTCGTCGCGGCCTCGAGCGACTGCGCGAGAGTCTCGGCGTCCCACCATGGAGCCCGCAGGTTCACGTCGAGAAACGTGGCGACGTCCCGGCGGGCGAGGAGCGCCGCGAGAGTGGAACGCGAGGGCTCGGCGCGCTGCGCGAGAGTGCCGAAATAGAGGAGGGCGGGCCGGGCACCCGAGAACGCGGCGCGCACGGCGTTCGCGTCGATCGCGTCGAACGCCTGCCGCGCGGGAATCTCGAACGATGGGCCGTCCGCGCCGCGGACGACCCGGACGCGCGTCGTGCGGCGATGCCGGTCGACCTGGATGCCCGAGCGGGAAAGCCCGCAGGCGCGGATCGCGCGCAGGATCTCGCGGCCGCCGGCATCCGCTCCGACGCGGGTCAGAAGGCGAGCCCGAAAACCGAGCCGGCCGAGGTGGCACGCGACGTTGAACGGTGCTCCTCCCGGTGTCGTTCCGGACGGCGCGGCGTCCAGGACGGCCTCGCCGAACAGGGCGATCGGCGGCGCCGCGGGGCGCCGCGCGCGATCAGCCGGCAAGGGCAGCCACCAGACCCGCGGCGGCAACGAGCAGAGCGAGAAAGAACGGCCAGATCCGGCGCCGGGAGCGCGCGACGATGGCGGCGAAATCGGGCGCGGGCACGGAATTCGGGGGAGTGGGCATCACGTCGAACCTCCTTTCCGGCGGTGGCCCCGACCGGCTGCCATTGTAGGTCGTAATTCGTTTGACGTCAAACGAAAGAGGCGCCCGGCCGCCGGCGGAAAGGCTGCATGTAGACTCGTTTCCCGCATGGAATCCGCCTTCTTCGTCTCCCTGCTCGGCGGGCTCCTCGTGCTCTCGTACTTCGCGGAAGTCCTGTTCGAGAAGACCCGCATTCCGGCTGTCGTCCTTCTCATTTCGTCCGGAGTGGTGCTCGGCCCGCTGGTCCGGATCGCGCCCGGGACGGATTTCGAGAAGGCGGCTCCGTACTTCGGCGCGCTTGCGCTCGTCGTGATTCTCTTCGAGGGCGGTCTCGGCCTCGACCTCGAGGAATCCGCTCGCGGTCTTCTCCTCGCGTCCGGGCTCGCGGCGCTCTCGTTTCTGCTGACGGCGGGCACGCTCACGCTCTTTGCGCGCGCCATTCTCGGGCTCGCGTGGCCCTCCTCGTTCGCACTCGGGTCGCTGCTCGGCGTGCCCTCGAGCGCCGTCGTGCTCCCGATCGCCGGGAGGCTCGGGCTGCGTTCCGATCTCAGGACCGTCGTCGTGCTCGAGTCGGCCCTCGCGGACGTCCTCGGCATTCTCGGAGCGGGGATCGCGATGGAGGCCGCGGGCGGCGGCTCGTTCACGGTCGTTGCCCTGCGCAGGCTCTTCGTCGGCTTCACGATCGGCGCCGTCGTCGCACTGGTCGTTGGCCTGTTCTGGAGCCGCCTGCTCCGCGGCCTCAAACCGGCGGAGGGGCACAGTTACGGCGAGGTCCTCACCTTCGGCGTCGTGCTCCTGCTGGACGGCGCCGTCCAGACGCTCGGGGGAGCCTCGGCGATTGCGGTCGTCGCGTTCGGCCTCGTCCTCTCGAACGAGCCCGTCATCATGGCCCGTCTCCTGCGCCGGCCGCTTTCGGGCGACGACGAGGCCCTCTTCGGCGCGCTTCGCGTCGGCGTCCAACGCTTCGCGAACCAGCTCACGTTCCTCGTGAGGACGTTCTTCTTCGTGTTCCTCGGAATGGTCGTGCGCTGGACCGGTCTCACGCCCGAGTCGGCGCTCACCGCCGGCCTGTTCGTCGCCATCGTGATCCTCGGGCGCCGTGCAACGGTCGTCGTCCTGAACCGGACGGGCTCTCTGCCCTTGACGCGCGCGGAGGGCAATGCGATCTCCGCCCTCATGCCGCGCGGGCTCGTGACGGCCGTCCTCGCTTTCGAGGCCGCCGAGGCCGGGCTACCGGGGGCGGAGTCGTTCCCGCTCTACGCTTTCGTTCTCCTCGTCGTCACGAACCTCCTCATGGTCTTCGGTCTGCGCGGCGCGCGGCCGCACGCCGGCTCGGCGCAGCCGGCGGCGGGCTGACCGTGTCCGGAGCCCCTCCAGCTCCGCCGGCGGGCGCGGCCGCGGGCCCCGGGCGGGACGGGGCGCCGCCCCCTCCGGGGCACGAGAAGACGTATCCGTGGTACCGCGTCCTCTGGCTGACCGGCGTCGACTACTTCTCGACCCTCGGCTACCAACCCGGGATCGCGCTCCTCGCGGCCGGAGCGCTCGCGCCTCTCGCGACCGGCCTCCTCGTTCTCGTCACGCTCTTCGCGGCGGTGCCGGTCTATCGCGAGGTCGCGCGCCATTCCTACGTCGGGCAGGGCTCCATCGCGATGCTCGAGAGCCTCCTGACCGGCTGGAAGCACAAGCTGTTCGTGCTCGCGCTCCTCGGCTTCGCGACGACGGACTTCGTGATCACGATGACGCTGTCCGCGGCCGACGCCGCCAAGCACGCCTGCGAGAACCCGTATCTCGGGCGGTCCCTCGAAGGCCACCAGCTCACGGTCACGCTCGCGCTCCTCGCCGTGCTCGCGGGCGTCTTCCTGCGCGGGTTCCGCGAGGCGATCGGCGTCGCGATTCTCGTCAGCGTGCCGTACATCCTCCTGAATGCCGTCGTCGTCGTCCGCGGTCTCGTCGAAATCGCGCGCCGGCCCGAGCTCCTCGGGCGCTGGACGGAGGCCCTGCACGCGCACGGGAGCCCGGTCGGGCTCCTGATCGCCGCAGGCCTCGTCTTCCCGCAACTCGCGCTCGGCCTGTCCGGCTTCGAGACCGGGGTCGCCGTCATGCCGCTCGTCGAGGACGCGCCCGCGCGGCCGCCGGCTGGCGGCCGCGCGCCCGAGGTCCGGAAGCCCGAGGTCCGGAAGCCCGAGGTCCGGAAGCCCGAGGTCCGGAAGCCCGAGGTCCGGAAGCCCGAGGTCCGGAAGCCCGAGGCGCGGAAGCCCGAGGCGCGGATCGCGGGCACGGGCAAGCTGCTTGCCGGCGCGGCCGCGCTCATGAGCGTGTTCCTCCTCTCGTCGAGCTTCGTCGCGACGCTTCTCGTGCCGGAGAACGCCTTCCGGCGGGGGGGCGAGGCGAGCGGGCGCGCCCTCGCCTGGCTCGCGCACCGGTACCTCGGCGCCGCCTTCGGGACGCTCTACGACTTCTCCACGATCGCGATTCTGTGGTTCGCGGGCGCCTCCGCGATGGCGGGCATCCTGAACCTGATTCCCCGCTACCTTCCCCGGTTCGGGATGTCCCCGGCGTGGGTCTCCCGCGCGCGGCCCCTCGTCGTCCTCGTGTTCGCGTTCGACGTCGTCATCACGCTCGCGTTCAAGGCCGACGTGAACGCGCAGGGCGGCGCATACGCGACGGGCGTCCTCGTGCTCATGCTCTCGGCCGCGGTCGCCGTGACGCTCGCGCTCTGGCGCGAGGCGCGCACGCGCGCCCTGTATTTCCTCCTCACGTCGTGCGTCTTCTCCTTCGTCCTCGTGCAGAACGTCCGCGAGCGCCCGGACGGCGTGATCATCGCCTCCTGCTTCGTCGCCTTCATCGTCGCGTCGAGCGTCCTGTCGCGTTCACGGCGCTCCACGGAGCTCCGCGTCGAGCGGCTCGTCTTCGCGGACGCGGAGTCGGCCAGGCTGTTCGATTCGATCCGCGGGAAGAAGGTCGACCTCGTCCCCATCAAGCACACGGGGAAGCTGGACCGCTGGGAGAAGATCCAGGAGGTGAAAGAGCGGCACCGGATCGAGGGCCCGTTCGCGTTCCTCCACGTGAGCCTGCGCGACGACCGGAGCGAATTCGAGGCGAAGCTCGAGATCCACGTGCGGCAGATCGTGGAGACGGGCAACTACTTCCTCCACGTGACCGGCGCCGTCGCGATCGCGAACGCGATCGCGTTCATCAGCGAGCAGATCGACCCGCGGACCCTCATCCTCGGCCTGACGCGGCGCGGCCCGATGACGCAGGCCCTGCGGTTCTTCTTCTTCGGCGAAGGGGAGACCGGCGTCCTCGTGTACCGGATCCTCGTCCAGTACTGGGACTCGACGCCGGAGGACGACGTCCGCCCGCTGCTCGTCCTCGTGAGCGACTGAGCGACGGGAGCGGCCTCGTGGGACTACGGGGGCGCCGGCGATCAGCCGCGGCGCCGCACGACGAGCACGGAGCACGGCGCCCACCGGACGACCGTCTCGGCGACGCTTCCGACGAGGACGCTCGCGAGATTCGTGCTCCCCGCGTTGCCGAGAACGACGAGATCCGCAGGCAGGTCCTCGGAGAGCCGGAGGATCGAGGAGGCGGCGGCGCCGCTCTCGATCACGGCGCTCCCCGTCACGCCGAGGCGCTCGAGCGCTTCCGCGAGCCGGCCGCGGGCGACACGGACGAGCTCGGACATGAAGTCTTCCGACAGGAGGCTCAGGATGGTCGCGAAGACCTCCGATCCCATCGCCTTCTCCGGGTCGACGACGAGAGCGACGGTCAGGCTCGCGCCGCGGCGGCGCGATTCTTCCGCGGCGGCCGTGAGAGCCGGCAGCGAAGGGTCCGAAAGGTCCGTCGCCGCGAGGATCTTCCCGTGCCCCGGACCGCCGCGCGCGACGAGGACGGAGACGGCGGCGTGGCGGACGACCTTCTCGGCCACGTCGCCGAGATGCTGCATCCTCAGCCCGGATGCGCCCCGGCCTCCGACCACGATCGGGTCCGCGCCCGTCTCCGCGGCACGCGACACGATCGCGGCGTAGGGCACGCCCTCCGTCACGTGGACCGTGGGGGCACTCGAGGCGTTCGGGGCGAGAGATGCGAGCCTCGCCGTCAGGTCCCGCCGGGCCGCCTCGCAGGCGGCTTCGATCGCCGCCTGTGCCTCTTCGTGTCGGGCGAGCGCGGCGAGAGCCGGATTTGCGGCCAGGGGGTTCGGGACGACGTGAAGGATCTCGAGCGCGGCCCCGCGGCCCCGGGCGAGCGCGGAGGCCTGCCGGATCGCCTCGTCCGCGCCCTCGCTGAGATCGCTCGCGCACAGGACCGGGCGAACCTCGCTCACGCTCGTCAGCGTATCACCGGCCCGGTCGCGGCCGCGCGAACACGAAAAGGGCGGGAGGCCGCATGGCCTCCCGCCCGGGACGCGTGGAGGGCGTCCGGATCAGGCCAGAAGGGTCGTCGCGGAGACGTCGTACGTCTCGACGCGGGGAGTTCCCTCGAGCACCGGGGTGAGCTTCTCGACGATCTTCGGGTAGGTCGAGGTCTGGTAGGCGTCCGCGTGCTTGCGTTCGTCCCAGAGGCTGATCCCGACGGCCGCGCTGCGGTTCACGAGCATGAGCTCCTGCTTGAAGCCTTCCTGCTTCTTGAGAAGCGGGAGAATTTCGTTCGTGAAGAGCGTGTTGAAGTCCTTCTCGCGGCCGTTCTTGATCTGGAAATGGACATTACGGGCAAAATTCATCATGAGACGTGATCCTGACTCCCTTGCACGGGGTTGACGAAACACAGGCCTGTCGCGAAACACTTTCCGGGACTCAGCAAGGGCAGGTGAGCCCGGAACGCAATTCAATGTATCAAACGAGAGATCGTTTGTCCAGCAACGATTCGAATTTCCCTCCCGGTGCCGTCGTCGAAAGCCCGGCCCCCGGACCGCGGCACTATCACTATGATGACGGGCTGGACGTGGAAGCGCTCGCGAGTTCCGGCTGCCGCACGCTCGGCGCAGCACGGCTGCGGGATCGGCCGTGACCGGCCCAGGCCCGGCCCAGGCGGGGTCCGGCTCCGGAGCGTTCGGAGACCTCCTGCGCGTCGTGCCGTCCGACGCGCTCAACATCACGCTCGTGCTCGCCCTCGCGTTCTTCATCGGCCTCGAGCGCGAGGAGTACAAGCAGCACGGGGCGGGCTACCGGTTCGGAGGCGTCCGGACGTTTCCGCTCATCGGGGTCGTGAGCTACGCGCTCGCGCTGATCTCTCCGACGTCTCTCGGGCCGTGGACGGTCGGGTTCGCCGTCGTCGGCGGCTTCATGCTCCTCTCCTACTTCCACAAGCTCGACGAAGGTCCGGCGGCCGGCCTCACGACCGAGATCTCGGCGCTCGCGACGTACGCGATCGGCGGCCTGGTCCAGCAGGAGCGCTACTGGCTCGCGGCGACGGTCGGCATCGTGAGCGTGCTCCTGCTCGAGTTGAAGAAGGGCCTCGAGGGCCTCACGCGGCTCGCCGCCTCGGACGAGATCGTCACCGTCGCGAAGTTTCTCGTCCTCGCCGTCGTCGTCCTTCCGATCGTCCCCGATCGCGAGCTGACGCGCTTCCACGTCAACCCGTTCAAGACGTTCCTCGTCGTCGTGGCGGTGAGCGGCGTCTCCTTCGCGAGCTACGTGCTGCAGCGCCTCTTCGAGGGGCGCGGTGGTGTGAGGCTGTCCGCGGTCCTCGGGGGCGCGTACTCCTCGACGTTGACCACGGTCGTTCTGGCCCGGCAGGCCCGGGGCGAGTCGGAGGCGCGGCCCGGCCTCTACGCCGGGAGCATCCTGGCCGCCTCCGGCGTGATGTACGTCCGGCTCATCCTGCTCGTGGCGTTCTTCAACGGGGCTCTCGCGGCCGCGCTCGCGCCCGCGTTCGGCGCTCTGGCCGCAATCGCGTGCCTCGCGGGATGGATCGTGTCCCGCGGGCCCCGAGAGGCCGGGGCCGCTCCGCCGCCGCACCACCCTCCGAGAAACCCGCTCGAGCTCGGCACGGCCTTTCTTTTCGCGGGCGTCTTCGTCCTGATCCTCGTGCTGACGGGCCTCGCGCGCGAAACCCTCGGGCGAACCGGGCTCTACGCACTCGCGGCCGTCATGGGAGTCACGGACGTCGATCCGTTCATTCTCGGGCTCGCGCAGAGCGGCGCCGCCTCGACGCCGCTCGGGATCGCGGCCCCGGCGATCGCGCTCGCGGCCGCGAGCAACAACGTCGTCAAGGCGATCTACGCGTACGCGTTCGCCGACCGGGCGACGGGTCGCCTCAGCCTCGCGCTCCTTCTCGGGCTCGCCGCGCTCGGAGCGGTCGCCCTCGTGTGGATGTAGGCCCTTCGGCTCACCCTCGCGGAGGAAAGGTCAGGTGCGGATCGGGGGAGTCCCGTCCCGGATGTGCACGTCGCGCTGCGGAAACGGGATCTCGATGTCCTGCTCGCGGAACGCCTTGCTGATCGCGAAGTTCAGGTCGCTCTGGAGGATCGTGGGCCGGGTCGTGTAGGTGGCCGTCCAGACGCGGAGGGTCAGGTTGATCGCGCTGTCGCCGAACCCGTTGAAGACGACGTCGGGGGCGGGCTCGGCGAGGACGCCGGCGTGCGAACGCGCGACGTCGAGAAGGACCTCCTTCACGCGCTCGGGATCCGACCGGTACGAGACGCCGACGGGGATCGAAATCCGGACGCTCCGGTCGCTGTAGCTCCAGTTCACGACGGTGGACGTGATGAAGCTCGAGTTCGGGACGATCATCGCGATGTTGTCGTTCGTCACGATCGTCGTCGCGCGCGGGGCGATCTTCACGACGTCGCCTTTCAGGCCGTCGACCTCGATCCGGTCCCCGACCTTGATCGGGCGCTCGACGAGCAGGACGAGCCCGCTCACGAAGTTGCTCGTGACCTGCTGCAGGCCGAAGCCGATGCCGACGCCGAGCGCGCCGGCCACGACGGTGATCGCGTCGAGGCGAAACCCGAGCCCCTCGAGGATCGCGATGAGGCCGAGGACGATCACGACGTAGCGCACGATCGACCCGATCGCGTAGCGGACGCCTTCGTCGGCGTCGCGCATCCCGATGCGTCCGGCCATGATCCAGGAGCGGAGCCTTCCGGAGAGCCAGAACAGCGTCGCGAGCGAGACGGCGATGACGAGCAGCGTCATGACGCTGAACGAAGCCCCTTCCGGGTGGGCGAGCGGGGTGCTCAGGATGCCCACGATCCGCTTCAGCGTTTCGAGAAAGTCGCCCATCATGCGACACCGTACCACACATTAGTTTGAGCTCCAACGAATGGATGGCGCCCGGGCGGTCGGCACGGTAGGATGGCGTCATGAACCGAATCCGCGTCGCGACGCTTCAGTACTACATCCGCCCCGTCGCGAGCTTCGACCAGTTCCGCGACCAGGTCGCCGGCCTCGTCGACACGGCCAAGGACTACCGCTGCGACCTCCTCGTCTTCCCGGAGTACTTCACGCTCCAGCTCCTCACGCTCGGCGACGTTCGCCGTCCGATCCGGGACCAGGTGCGCGGTCTCTCCGGGCAGGCGCCGCGTTTCCTGGAGCTGATGGAAGGGCTCGCCCGGAGCTCCGCGATGCACATCGTGGCCGGCACGATCCCGATGGAACGGGACGGCTGCATCCGCAACGTGTCGCACCTCTTCAGCCCGGGCGGGGGGCATGGAGAGCAGGGCAAGCTCCACATGACGCGCTTCGAGTCCGAGGAATGGGGCGTCGCTCCGGACGTCAACCTCAGGTTGTTCGAGACCTCCCTCGGCACCCTCGCGATCGCCGTGTGCTACGACGTGGAGTTTCCGGAGGTCGCGCGCGTCGCCGCGCGCAGCGGTGCGCACATCCTCGTCGTGCCGAGCTGCACGGATGACCGGCAGGGATACCTGCGCGTGCGGTACTGCGCGCACGCCCGCGCGATCGAGAACCAGATGTACGTCATCCAGTCCTCGACCGTCGGGTCACTTCCGATGGTCCCCGCGGTGTCGCTCAACTACGGACAGGCCGTGATCGTGACGCCGAGCGACTTCGCGTTCGCGCGCGACGGCATCCTCGCCGAGGGCATTCCGAACCAGGAGACGATGGTCATCGGCGAGCTGAACCTCGAGACGATCGCGGAGAGCCGCAAGAAGGGGACCGTCCTGCCTCTCCGGGACAGCCAGGAGACGGCCGAGGTCGTGTCCCGTCTGGAGCGGGTGAAGCTTTGACCGCCGGAGTCGCCGTTCGCCGCATGCGCGCCGAGGACATCCCCGGGATCATCGCGCTCTGCCGGCGGGTCTACCCGCACTCGGCCCCGTGGACGGCCGAGCAGCTCACGTCGCACCTGAACGTCTTTCCCGAGGGGCAGCTCGTCGCCGTGGATCCGCTTTCGGGCGCCGTCGTCGGGATGGCGGCGAGCCTCATCGTCTACTGGGACGACTACGACCTCTCGGCGTCATGGCGGGACTTCACGGATCACGGCATGTTCACGAACCACGACCCGGAGCGCGGGCGCACGCTCTACGGAGCCGAGGTGATGGTCGACCCGGACCAGCGCGGCCGCGGAATCGGCAGCGCCCTCTACGGGGAGCGACGCCGTCTGACGGTTCGCCTCGGCCTTCTGCGCATCCGGGCCGGCGCACGGCTGCGCGGCTACGGCCGTCACGCGCCGTCGCTTTCCCCGGAGGCCTACGTTCGTCAGGTCGAGTCCGGAGAGCTCTACGACCCGACGCTCTCGTTCCAGCTCGAGCACGGCTTCTCGGCGCTCGCTGTCGTGCGCAACTACCTGCAGAACGACCCCGAGAGCCTCGGCTGGGCGGTCGTGATCGAGTGGCTGAACCCGAAGGCGTCGCCGGAGGCCGACCGGATCCCTCTGCGCTAGTCTGGCCGGCCGACGCCGAATCCGCCGCGCGTCGTCGCCGGACGTTCGGGCACCCTGCTCGCCGCCCGTCCGTGGCCCCGTACCTGCAACACGCGTACCGGCAGGTCTGGCACGGATGCGCTCCCGCGGGGAGCGGCGGGCCGGGCGCCCCTTCAGGGCTCGCGTGGAGGACCGAGGATCGCGACGGCCCTGTCGTGCGCCTCGCGCTCGACGCCCTCGCAGACGATCGAGCAGATCCTGAGGAGCGTCGGGTCGGCGATCCGGTAGACGGTGCGCGTCCCGTCCTTGCGGCGGCCGACGAGCGCCGAGCCGTGAAGGACGGCGAGGTGCTTGCTGACGTTCGCCTGGGTCCCGCCGACCTCGCCCACGATCTCGCCGACCGAGGACTCGCCGCGCGCGAGGCGGCGCAGGATCTTCAGGCGCATGGGCTCGGAGAGCGCCCGGAAGCGCGACGCGACTTCCTCGCAGCCCGCGTCCGTCGCGGGGAGGACGGGGCCCCGTGCGTCGCCGCAGCCGGCGCCGCGGTCGCGGGGCGCGGGATCAGCCGCCGGCCGCATTCGCGACCACCCTCTCGAGCGCGGCCGCGACCTCGACCCCGACGGGCGCGAGCTGGGGGACGCGGACGAGGCCGAGGACGGCGCGCGGGTCCATCGCACGGATCACGGTCTCCCCGCGCTCGACCGAGACGGTGACGTTGCAGGGGAGAAGGACACCGATCTCCGGCGCCGCCGTCAGGGCCTTGAGCGCGGACGGCGCGTGGCAGGCCCCGAGGATGAGGTAGGGCGGAAGGTCGGCGCCGAGCTTCTTTTTCATCGTTGCCGCGACGTCGATCTCGGTGAGCGCGCCGAAGCCTTCGGCCTCGAGCGCCTTGCGGGCGCGGGCCACGGCTTCCTCGAACGGCCGCCTCGTGCGGGCCTCGAAGGCGACGGACGTCTGCGTGGGCTTTGTCATGAGCTTCTCCTTCCTTCCGGTCGCGCGTGAAGGGGCCCGCCGGGCCCCGGCGTCACCCTCACGTGAAGCGGCCGGAGCCGGGCCCGCAGGACGAGCCGCCGCCGTCCGTCCCGCCGGAGCCGCCGGACGCGAAGCGGGACACGAGCTTCTCGACTTTCTCGCTTCCGCACTCGGGACACGTGAGCCCGAGCGTGTCGAACGCCGCGGACACGAGCTCCTCGAACGTCGCGCCGCAGTCTTCGCAGGTGAATTCGTAGAGTGGCACGGCTTCCTCCTCAGGCGTCCGGGGAGTCAAGGGACCAGGTGATGACGTGCGGGCACGGATCGGCGCCCTTGAGCGCCTTCAGCACGGCGCGGAGCTTCGGGACCTCCTCGTCCGGGACGAAAGACATGATGATCGTCGACGTCTTCGGGAACGCGGCCGAGCCGAGGTGGCGGCCCGTGGCGCCGAAGCCGCGCGCGTCGACCTCCGTGTAGCCGTTCACGCCGGCGCGCTCGAAGGCGATCTCCACGTCCTCGCGGCACGCCGTGTCGGCGAGGACCATCACCATTTTCACGCTTCTTCCTCCTCGGCCGGCGGGGCGCCCGCGGCCTTGACGTACATGAAGTAGAGGAGCGGAATCACGACGAGGGTCAGGGCGGTCGCGACGACGACGCCCGAGATCAGCGCGACGGCGAGGCCCTGGAAGATCGGGTCAAGGAGGATGACGGCGCCGCCGGCGACGAGCGCGAGCGCCGTGAGCACGATGGGCCGGAAGCGGACCGCGCCCGCCTTCACGACGGCCTCCTCGAGAGGCTCGCCCGCGGCGAGCTCGAGGTTGATGAAGTCCACGAGGAGGATGGAGTTCCTCACGATGATGCCGGCGAGGGCGATGAAGCCGATCATCGAGGTCGCCGTGAAGAACACTCCGAATGCCGCGTGTGCCGGGCAGGATGCCGATCAGCGTGAGCGGGATCGGTGCCATGATGATGAGCGGCGTCACGAACGACCGGAACCATCCGACGACGAGGACGTAGATCAGGACGAGGACGGCCGCGAACGCGATCCCCATGTCGCGGAAGACCTCCACCGTGACGTGCCACTCGCCGTCCCATTTCAGCGCGTAGCGGTTCGAGTCGGTCGGGAGCGACGTGTTGAAGATCTCGAGCGGCCTGCCGTCGGGACCGCGGAGGGCCTCGATGGACTTCTTCATGTCGAGGATGCCGTAGACCGGGGCCTCGGCGACGCCCGCCATCTCTGCGAGGACGTACGTCACCGGCTGCAGGTTCTTGTGGTAGATGAACGGCGCCCGCTTCCCGTCGGTGACGGTCACGAGCTCGCGGATCGGGACGAGCGTGCCGCTTGTGGACGGAACGGTCGTCGCGAGGAGGCCCTCGAGACCGGAGCGCTGGGCGCGTTCGAGCCTCAGGACGATCGGCACCGCCTCGCGCGCCGCATCGACGTGCAGGAGCCCGGCGTCCATCCCGTCGAGCGCGATGCGAAGGGTCTTGACGACGACCTCGGGCGTCACGCCGCTCCGCATCGCCTTCTCGCGGTCGATCGCGACCTCGAGTTTCGGCGAGGCGTCCTCGACGAGCCAGTCCGTGTCGACGACGCCGGGCGTGGACTCGAAGATCACACGGACCTCTTTCGCGAGCGCGATCCGGCGGGCCGCATCCGGCCCGTAAACCTCGGCGACCATCGTCGAGAGAACCGGCGGTCCCGGGGGCACCTCCGTGACCTTCACGTTCGCGCCCAGCCGTTTCGCGGCCGGCGTGATGAGGTTGCGGATTTCCTTGGCCGTCGTGTGGCTGTCCTTCGACCGCTCGCTCTTCGGCGCGAGGTTGACCTGCAGGTCCGCGACGAGCGGGCCGGACCTCAGGAAGTAGTGCCTCACGAGGCCGTTGAAGTTGAACGGGGCCGACGTGCCCGCGTAGACCTCGACGTCCGCGACCTCGGGCCGCGTCCTCACGAGGACCGCGAGCTCGCGCGCGGCCGCGGCCGTCGCCTCGAGCGTCGTGCCCTCGGGCATGTCGAGGACGACCTGCAGCTCGCTCTTGTTGTCGTACGGGAGCATCTTGACCTTGACGCCCCTCACGACGAAGAGGCCGCAGGAGAGAAGGAGCAGGGCCACGACGGCGCCGAGGAGCGCCCACCGGCGGCGCGCGTGCGTCAGGAGAGGCGTGAAGAGCCTGCGGTAAAAGCGCAGGAGCCGGTCCTCGGCGGGAGCCTCCGCGCCGGCCTTGAAGTTCGACTCGCCCTTGAGGTGCTCCTCGGCGAACCGGCGGAAGAGCCGGAACGTGAGCCACGGCGAGACGACGAACGCGACGAGCAGCGAGAAGACCATCGCCGCCGAGGCGTTCACGGGAATCGGGCGCATGTACGGGCCCATGAGGCCCGACACGAACGCGAGAGGCAGGAGCGCCGCGACGACCGCGAACGTCGCGAGGATCGTCGGGTTGCCGACTTCGTCCACGGCGTAGACGGTCGTGAGGCGCGGGTCGCCCCAGCCGAGCTCGTAGTGCCGGTGCACATTCTCGACGACGACGATCGCGTCGTCCACGAGGATACCGATCGCGAAGATGAGCGCGAAAAGCGTGACCCGGTTCAGCGTGTAGCCGAACAGGTAGGACGAGAAGAGCGTGAGGGCGAGCGTCGTGGGGACGGCGACGAGGACGACGACCGCCTCGCGCCGGCCCAGGAAGAGCGCCATGAGGATGACGACGGAGAGCGTCGCGAGGCCCACGTGGAAGATCAGCTCGGACGACTTCTCGTCCGCCGTCTTGCCGTAGTCGCGGGTCTTCGTGACCGTCACGTTCGAGGGGATGACCGGGCCCTTGAGACCCTCCAGCCGCGTGTCCAGCTCCTTCACGAGCTCGACGGCGTTCGTGCCGGGCTTCTTCGCGACGGCGAGCGTCACGGCAGGCGCGTCGTCGCCGGCCCTCGTGAGCATCCAGGCGTACTGGGCGGGCTCCTCGGGGCCATCCACGACGGTCGCGACGTCCTTGAGCCACACGGGCTTGCCGTTCACGACGCCGATCACGGCCGAGCCGACGTCCCCGGCGCGGCGGAAGAGCGAGCCGACCTCGACGGGGACCTCGGCGTTTCCCGACGCGAAGCTGCCGGCGGGGAGGCGCCAGTTCAGCCCGGACAGCGCGCCGTACGCCTGGACGAGCGAGACGCCGTAGGAGGCGAGGCGGTCGCGGTCGAACCGCACGTTGAGGACCCGCCGCTGGCCTCCCAGCACGGCGACCTGCGCAACGCGGGGATGGCGCGTGAAGTCGTTCCGGACCTCGTCGGCGATCTGCCGCATCTGCATCGGCGTCGCGTCCTTCGACCAGAGCGTGTACGCCACGACGGGAACGTCGTCGATCCCGCGCGGGACGACGACGGGCGGCAGCGCGCCCGGAGGGAGATTCGGCTGGAGCTCGGCGATCTTCGCGTGGACGCGGACGACGGCCTGGTCGGGGTCCGTCCCGACGACGAACCTCACGATCACGATGCCGCCTGACGGCTGCGACGTGGAGTACACGTACTCGACGTTCGGGATCTGGTAGAGCGCTTTCTCCATGGGGGAGACGACGCGCCGCTCGACCTCTTCGGCCGTCGCGCCCGGAAGCGCGACGAAGACGTCGATCATGGGGACCTTGATCTGAGGCTCCTCCTCGCGCGGCGTGATGAGGATCGCGAACGCACCAAGGAGGAGCGACGCGACGACGAGGAGCGGCGTGAGCTTGGACTCGAGGAACGCCTTCGCGATCCGGCCGGAGGCGCCGAGCGGCCGGCGCGTCATCTTCCGGTGGAGGAGCTCGCGGGCGCTCGGCCCGTGGGGTGTCGGCTCGCTCACCGGGTGGTCCCCTTCGCGCCGTCCTTCAGCTCCACGACGGGCGCGCCGTCGGCGGGCGGAGCCGCGAGGCCGACGAGGACGGTCTCGCCGCCCGAGAGGCCGGACAGGATCTCGACCTTTCCGCCCGAGACGGCGCCGGTCGTGACGACCCGGGTGCGCGCCTTGCCCGCCTCGTCCTTCACGGCGACGAGGCTGACACCGCCGGTCGCGAGGACGGCGCTTTCGGGCACGAGGACGGAAGGCCGGGGGGCGGCGTCGAGGAGCGCGCGTCCGGTCAGGCCGGTCGCGACGGGCGTGCCGGAGAGCTCGAGGGTCGCCGTGTAGGTGTGGCTGCCGGGATCGGCGCCGGGCGACATCTCGACGACGGTGCCCGTCACGTCGCCGGCGACGCCGTCGATCTTCACAGGGAGCCTCTTGCCGAGCGACAGCCCCGAGACCGCGACCGTCCCGGCAGGAACCTGAACGACGAGCCGCCGCCCCGTCGCGGACTCGACCGTGACGAGCGGGCGCCCGGGGGCGGCGAGGTCACCGGCCTCGACGAGGCGTGCGGACACGCGGCCGGCGAACGGCGCCGTCACGCGGGACTCCCGTGCGACGGAGGAGGCTGCTTCCACTGCGCCTTCGCCCTGCTGAACGGCGCCCTTCGCCTGCTCGTATTGCATCCGCGTCATGTCGAGCTCGAGCGGCGACGCCGAGCCCGAGGCCGCGAGGGCCTTGTATCGTTCGTAGTTGCGTTCGGCCAGCGAGAGGGCCGCGCGCGCCTGGGCGAGGGCACCCTTGGCCTGCGCGACCTGCCCGCTCGCGGTCGCGGCGTCGATCTCGACGAGGACGTCACCGGCGGCGACGGACTGGCCGACACGCGCGGGGACGGCGACGACGTTCGCCGTCACGCGCGAGGAGACGGAGGCGGAGCGGTCGGCGGTGACGGTGCCATAGAGAGTCAGGCGATCCGGCAACGATGCCCTCTCGACCGTCGCCGTGGAGGCGGAGACGGGGGAGAGAGACGAAGAGGAGGATTTCTTAGAAGGTGAAGAGGGACCGGCGCAGCCGGCGAGGACCGCCACGGCGACCCCCGCGGCGATGAGGCCGCCCGGCACCTTCGAAGAGAATCCGAATCCGCCGCGGCCCGCGCGCCGCGCTCGAGGCGCGGCTCCGGCGCTGCCCATGCTCCTCGCACTCGAAGAAATTCCGAAGCCGAATCCGAATCTTTGCTTCATTTCCTCTTTCCCAGTCTTTCTCACTTCGCGTCTCCGTTCAGGACCGTCTCGGGCCTGCGGCCCGCCTTGACGGCGAGCTTCAGCGCCGCCGTGTGCGCGTCGGCGCGGGCGACGAGCTCGCGCGTCTCCGCCTCGCGGCGGGCCGTCGTGGCGTCCAGGAGATCGAGCGTCTTCACGACGCCCGCCCGGAACCTCTCTTCCGTGATGCGCTCGACCTCGCGGGCCGCCTCGAGCGCCCTCTTCGCCGTCTCGTCCCGGGCCTGGGCGGTCCGGGCTTCCTCCCACGCCTTGCGGACCTCGAGCCGCACGCCGTCGGCGAACCGTGCGACGTCCTCGCGGCCGGCGCGGGCGTCCTCGCGCGCCGCGATCGCCGCGGCGCGATCCGCGCCGCCGTGGAACAGGTTCCAGGTGGCGACGGCCATGATCGAGCCCGACGTACCCGTCGACCCGAACGGCTTGTCGCCGTAGAGCTCGCCCTTGGCGACGAGCGCGACCTTCGGCCAAAAGGGCGCCTTCTTCACTTTTTCCTCGAGCTCGCCGGCCGCGAGGAGGTTCCGGGCCGAGCCGAGGTCGGACCTCTCGGCTGCCGTCGCGAGCCAGGAGTCGAGCGGCACGTCGACCGGGCGCGGGTCGGACAGGGGAGCGAGCGCCCAGGACGACCCGCCCTCGGCGCCGAGGCGGAACGCGAGGTTCGCATTCGCGATGCGTACGCGGCCGTCGGCCTCGGTCACGAGGTCGTCCATTCGGGCGAGCTCGACCTCGGCCCTCAGGAGCTCCGATTTCACCAGCATCCCCTGGGCCACGTAGTCCCGGGCGAGCTTGACGTGGGCGGCGACGGTGTCACGCGACTTGTGCAGGAGGGCCGCGTACTCCTCGGCCTGCGCGACCATCACGTAGGCCTCGGCGGCCGCGAGGGCGGCGTTGTCGCTCGCCCACGAGGAGGTCTCCGACGCCGCGGCGGCCGCGAGCTTCGCCTGGTCGATCCGACCCGAGAGCTCGCCGCCCGTGAAGAGCGGAAGGACGACCTCGGCACGGGTGATGCCCGTGTTGAGCGGGGAGGCGTCGTTCGGGTTTGACGCGACGAACTCGGGGAACGAGAAGACGCCCTGGTTCAGCTTCAGGGCGAAGGCCTCGGCCGGGTTGTTCGTACGCATGAAGAGAGCCGTCAGGTTGACGGCCGGGAGCCGGAGGGCCTTCGCCTGGGACGCCCGGGCCTCGGCCGCCCCCTGACGGGCCTGCGCGGCCGTGACGTCCCGGGCGCTTTCACGGGCCTTCTGCATCGCGCCGGCGAGCGTGAGGGGCGCGTCCGGACCGGCCGGGTTCGCGGCTCCCGCGAGGGACGGCCAGACGAGGGCGGCCGCCGCGAGCGCGAATCGAGCGGCCACAGGGGTCTTGTCATTCATAGAAATATCTTATATAACTATGAAGTGATTAAAGTCAAGCGGCGGGACCGCCGCCTGACGAAGGAGAGAATGATGACGATCAACGACGCCCTACGCGGTCTCGGAGGGTTCTTCACCCTGGCCTCGCTCGCCCTCGGGTACTTCGTCCACCCCGCCTTCTTCCTCTTCACGGCCTTCGTCGGGGCGAATCTTCTCCAGAGCGCCTTCACGAAGACGTGCCCGATGGTGCCGATCCTGAGAAAGGCGGGGCTCAGGGACGCCGCGCCCGAGACGAAGGCCCCGTGCTGCGCGGGGGAGGCCGCATGAACGTCGAGGTCTCGTTTCCCGGCGGCGTCGCCGTCGACGCCCGGATGGGCGCACACCTCGTCCGGACGGACCAGCCGGCGCCGTGGGGCCAGGACGGCGCGCCGGCGCCGTTCGACCTCTTCCTGGCGTCGATCGCGACGTGCATGGGGTTCTATGCGCTGCGGTTCTGCCAGGAGCGACGGATCGCGACGGAGGGTCTCGGCCTCTCGCTCGAGACCGTGCGCGACCCGGAGAAGAAGCGGCTCGGGGCGATCCGGGTCGCCCTCACGCTCCCGCTCGGCTTCCCGGAGAAATACAAGGACGCGATCGGCCGGGCCGTCGACCAGTGCGCGGTCAAGAAGCACATGGTCGAGCCGCCGGCGTTCACGCTGACCGTCAACTGACGGCCGTCAGACCGAGCCGAGGAGCCCCCAGGCGAGCGCGAGGAGGACGGCGAGCGTGACGCCGACGTAGAGCCGGTCCCGCTCGCGCGCGAACTCGACGAGGCAGAGCGCGACGCGCGCCACCGGCGTCGCGAGGAGCAGGAGGACGCCGAGCTGCATGATCCCGCGCGGATCGGCCTGCGCGGCGTCCGCGAGCGCCCCCGCGACCGAACGGAAGGCCGCCGGCTCGCCGTGGAACACGTGGTAGTCCGCGCGGCGGGCGCCCTCGCGCGCGAGGAACGGGAGGACTCCGAGGACGATCACGGCGCTCGAGAGGATCACGCCGAGGCGCAGGATCCCGCCGACCTCGCGCGCGAGGCGTCGCTCCTTGCGACCCGCCGTCATACGGCGCCCCTCAGGCCCTGGACGATCATCTGGATTCCCATCACGAGGACGACGGCCGTGAAGACGAGACGGAGGACGTTCGAGCGCGCCGCCGTGAGGATGCGGGCTCCGAGAGCGGACCCGGCGAGGACCCCGAGGATGACGGGAGCGGCGAGAGCCGGGTCGATGTAGCCGCGCCCGAGGTAGACGCCGGCGCTCGCGGCCGCGGTCACGCCGATCATGAAGTTGCTCGTCGTCGTCGAGACCTTGTAGGGCAGGCCGAGGACGTTGTCCATCGAGAGGACCTTGAGGGCGCCCGAACCGATCCCGAGGAGCCCGGAAACGGCGCCCGCGACGACCATCAGGAGCCATGCGAGCGGGACGCGCCGCGGGAAGTAGGCGTGCTCGCCCGCGAGGGACGGGTACGACCCGTTCAGCCTGAGTCGCGTCGCGAGCGGATCGGGCGTCCGGTTCTCCCTCGCGTCCGGGTGCCCGTGCCACGAGAACGCCGTCGAGCCGAGGAGAACGGCCCCGAAGATCACCGCGATCGCGGACGTCGGCGTGCGGGCGGCGAGGAACGCGCCGAGGAGCGCGCCGGACGTCGTCGCGATCTCGAAGAAGAGGCCGATTCTCACGTTCGAGAAGCCCTCGCGCACGTAGGCCGACGCCGCGCCGCTGGACGTTGCGATCACCGCGACGAGCGCGGTGCCGATCGCGTACTTGATGTCGACGCCGAGACCGAGCGTCAGGAGCGGGACGAGGACGACCCCGCCTCCGAGGCCCGTGAGCGCGCCGACGAACCCGGCGGCGGCCGCGCCCGCGAACAGGAGGGCCGTGAGTTCCAGGACGCTCACGCGCCGACCCTCATGAGGGATCCGCGAGGACCGCGGAGAGCCGCGCGACGACTTCGGCGCCGGCCCCCTTGTCGTACGGCGCCGCGTAGAAGGCGTCGAGATCCAGGGGGGGGTGGAGCGTGAGACGGCATCGGCGGAGGACCTTGCCGGGGATCTGCCGGTAGAGAAGGAGCTTGCGGAACCCTTCCACGCGCACGGGAACCGCGGTCGCCTTCGTTCGGTGGAGGAGCTGCGCGACGCCGGGACGCAGGGGCGCTCCCTCCTGCGTCGTCCCCGCCGGGAAGTGGAGGAGCCAGCCGGACGCGATCGCCTCCTCGACCTTCGCGACCCCCTCGAAGTCGACGGACCGCTTCACCTCGCGGCCGCCCTCGCGGAAACTGCGGCGGAACGTGACGCCGCCGGCCTTCGTGAAGAGCTGCGTCACGAGATTTTTCTGCATCGTCTCCGTCGCCGCCGAGAAGCGCACGAACGGGTCCTCGAGCGGGAGCGCGTGCGTCACGTAGACGAGGTCGAAGAACGCGATCGCTTCCATGAAGTACGTCTGGTGGTTCGCGAGGAAGACGACGTTCTTCCGCGGGAGCGTGTCGAGGATCGCGTCCCCCGTCGCGCGGATCCGGTTCAGGAGGCGGAAGTACGGCAACGTGAACCCGAAGGCGAAGCTCGTGATGATGCCGCGGCGGATCCAGCGGTCGAGGAACGACTGCTCGAGGGAGGACATGTTTACGCGATTCTAGAGGCAACCGCGCCGCCCGGGAGCGGGCCGCGCGGTCAGGGGCGGGACGCGACCTCGATCCCCCAGACGACCATGTCCGTCGCCCGGGGCGCGTGGCCGAGGCGGCGGAGCATCGACGAGATCTGTCCGCGGTGGTACGTCTGATGGTTCACGACGTGCTTCACGACGACCCAGAACGGCGCCGTCTTCGACTCGCCCTTCAGGTTTTTCCACGTGAAGGGGCCGGCGAGGAGCGCCGCGTCGAACGTCGGGAGGAGGCGGGAGTGCTTTTCCTCGGCCCCGAGGAGGACGCGGACGGCGTCGTCCAGCGTCGGGAGCTCGTGGACGGTCGGGAGCCGCGTCGCGTCGCGGCCCGCGAAGCGCTCGGCCCACGCGTCCGTCGCGCCCGCGATGTGGACGAACGTCGCCCTGAGCGACGGCCAGCCGCCGCCCTGCTCCTTCTCGTAGTCGTGCTCGGGGATCGTGCGGAGGGCCTCGACGACGCGCGCGTTGGCCCAGGTGTTGAACACGTAGAGGGAGGCGAGGTCGTCCGGGGGGAGGCTCATCGCGCGGCGTCCTCCACGATCGTGTTCGTGAGCGTGCCGAGGCCGTCGATCGTGAGGCTCACGACGTCGCGCGGCATCAGCCACTGGTCGTGCGTGACCTTCGAGCCGTTCAGCTCGAGGAAGCAGCCCGTCCCGACGGTACCCGACCCGATGACCTCGCCCGGCTCGAGCGTCACGCCGTCCGCCGCGCGGCGGATGATCTCGGCGAAGGTCCAGTTCATCTGCGAGACGTCGCCGCGCGAGACGGGGACGTCGTTCACGGTCGCCGACATCGCCGCGTAGAGGACGTTGCCTTTCGGCGACGGGCGGATCCGGTGCTCGAGCTCGTCCTTCGTCACGAGCCACGGCCCGAGGCCGGTCGCGAAGTCCTTGCCCTTGGCGGGGCCGAGGTTCAGCTTCATCTCCTCCATCTGGAGGGCTCGCGCCGAGAAGTCGTTCATGACGCCGTAGCCGAAGATCGCCGCGTCGGCCTCCTCGAGCGTGGGGTTCGTGACGCGCCGGCCGATCACGCAGAAGCACTCGAGCTCGAAGTCGAGCTTCTCGAGCCGGTGCCCGCCGACGCGCAGGTCGCCGGGGCCCGTCACGGCGAGCGCGTTCGTGAAGTAGAAGACGGGGAACGCGTCGAATTCCGGGATCATCGCGAGGCCCCGGTTCGCTCCGGGCGGTCTCGACGTGCTGGCGGAACGCGTAGCCGTCACGGATCGAGACCGGTCGCGGGATCGGGGCGAGGAGCGTGACCCGCGCCTCGGACCAGAACGCCTCCCGGTGCAGCTCGGACGCCATCCCGACGAGCGCCTGCGCCTGCGGGAGCAGCTCCTCGGAGCGCTTCAGGAGGTCGACCATCGTGACGTTCGCGAAGCGCGCGTTCGCCCGCGCGAATTCGAGGATGCGGTCCTCCCCGATCACGGCGCCGATCTTCGGGTGGCGCCGGAAGACCCCGGACTGGGAGGTCTCGCCTTCCGGCGGGAGGAACGAGACCAGCTTCATCGCCGTGGAGTTATACACCCCGCGCTAACATTCGTGCGCGGAGGCCTACGCATGCCGCGCGCCCTCGGACGCGACCGTCTCGGCGTCGAGGCGGGCGGGCGTCTCCTCCTCGACTGCGACGCTCCGAAGGGCTGGCGCGGCCGGTCCGCGGCGACGGCGACCTCCGCCGAGCACCCGGGCACGGCGCTGCGCTGGGAAGGCGACTTCTTCGAGGTGCTCGAGGTGCGCCCGCGGGGCGGCTCCGCCGTCCAGTACGTCCTCGCGCGCTGGGACGAGCGCCATGCGATGCGCGTCGTCGAGTCCTACGATTCGGATTCGGAATCCGTCCGCGCGCGGGTGAGGGAAGACGCCGCCCAGCGGTCGGACCGTCACGTCGGCCTCCTCCTCGTCGCGCCGGTCGCGGGCTCGCTCCCCGCCCACGTTCAGGAACGGCTCGAGCGCGAGTACAACGTTCCCGCGCGCCTCCTGAGCCTCGCCTCGGCTCTCCCGCTCTGGATCGTGGGATGGCTCGCGCTGATCCTCCTGCTCGCGTCGTCGATCGTGGGGCCGGGCTCGATCCCGACCGGAGCCCTCGTCTTCGGCGTGTACCTCCTCGCGGAATCGACGGCGCGACTCGTCGTGTGCCTTCTCCAGGGTCGCGGGATCGGCACGCTCGTCGGCACGCTCCTGTACGAAGCGTGGCGCCGCCTCGGCCGCGCGAGGGCCCGTGCCGCCGGGAGGCCTCTGCCGGAGGAACGGGCGGCCTGGGACGTGGAGCCCGACGCCGCGCGTGACGTCCTCGACCGGTACCATCTCCTCGAGCCGGCCGCGGGGCTCCTTCCGCTGGACGACCAGGTCCGTCTCGCGGAGCGGTTCGGCTTCGACGGGATCCGCTGGGGCCGGACCTCCGCGATCTTCCTTCTCGTCATGTTCGGGCCGCTCGCCGTCACGTCCGTCCTCGGGGCGATCGTCGTGTTCGAGCCCGCGGACTTCGTGCGGGTCGGTGTCTTCGGGGGTGTGGCGGCCGAGCAGGTCGTGCGTCTGCGGAGGCTCGCGGCCGGGCACCTCGCCCCGAGCGTCCTCGGCGTCCTCGTGCGTCCGTTCGCCCGGCCGCTTCTCGCCTGAGTCAGCCGACCGGCTTCTCGGCGCGGACGACCCGCATCGGCGGGAAGGTGTCGAAGGCGTGGAGTCCCGTCCGCGTGACGATCATGCCGGCGGCGGCGAAGGACCTCGCGTAGTCGCCGGTCCGGATGAAGTCGGACACGAGCGCGACACCGCCCCTCTTCAGGACGCGTGTGATTTCACGGCATGCTTCGGCGCGGCCCTCTCGCTCGGCGATGTTGTGGAGGCAGACGTTCGAGAGGACGACGTCGAAGGATCCGTCCGGGAACGGCAGAGCGCGCGCGTCCGCGTTGCGGACCTCGACGCGCTCGGCGACGCCCTCGGCCTCCGCGTTCGCGAGAAACGCATCGGCCGTGTTCCCCGTCAGATCACGGGCGCTCCAGATGTCGACCCCGACGGCCGTCCCCGTCCTGAGCCGCTTCGCGGCGCCGATGGCGAGCAGGCCGCGGCCGGTCCCGACATCGAGCACGTTTTCGGACCCCGACCAGGCGACCATCGCGAGGATGCGGTCGCGTTGCCGGAACTTCCCCCACTCGGCGTACAGCAGCATGAGGGCGCCGCCGAGGAGGCACCCGACGGCGGATCCCGCGAACATCCCGCGGAGCCCGAGCGTCACGTCCGTTCCGCCGATGCGGAAGGGTCCGACGCGCTGGGGGGCGAGGACGAGCGCGGCGAGCAGCAGCCCCGCGACAACGAAGAGATTCCGCACGACGCCGGGGGCGTCGACGCCGTAGTCCGCCTTGCGCACACGGCAATGCTACCGGAGCGGGCCCGGTTCAGGGCAGCGTCAGATTCGGGGGCCCCTCGAGGACGAGCTTCTTGAGCGTGATCCGGTAGGCCTGCGGGTCAAGCGTCGGCCCGAACTTCCCGCTGCTCGTCACGAGAACCGTGGCCATTGACGCGCACTGCATGCCGAGATAGAGCGGCTTGATCATCGTCCGCGGCCCGGAGAGGTTGGACGCAAAGGACACGCCGTCCACGACGAGCTCCTTGTCACCGAAGACGACGTGGTCGGACGGCGACGGGTTCGCGTCGGGTTTGACGACGAGAGCCCCTCGCGTGAACGACCCGACGCCGAACTCCATGCCGGAGAACGTGCCCTCGAGGCCGCAGCGATTCCCGGTCTTCTTCGAGCCCCACTCGATCTCCTTGAGCCGCACGCCCTCCGGCAGGATCCACTCCTTGGTGCGGAAGCTGCACGAGACGCCGAGCGGGCCCCCGCGGACGACGACCGAGAAGTCCGAGCCGTCGTCGTCGACGCCGACTTTCGCCCCGTTCGGCAGCGTGCCCTGGCAGATGCTCGCGAGGCCGAAGTGAACGAGCGAGGTCCCGAGACGCGACTTGACCTGCGCCGTGCTCGAGAACGAGTACGTCGTCGGGGCCGCCACGGTCAGGTTTCCCCCGAGCGTGACGCGCGGGAGCTTCGTTCCGTCGGAGCGGAGCGGGTCGAAAATCACGTCGAGGCGGCAGCTCCCGGGCGTCTCGAACCAGCCGAGCACGGAGAAGTCCAGCGTGAGGTCGGCTGCCCGGTCCGCCCTGGGGTACGACACGTTCGACTGCTTGCGGAAGCGGCAGGTTCCGCCGAACGCGACGGCGCCGACCTCGAGCTTCGCGCCGGGAAACTCGCGGATCTTCCCGTGGAGCGCGATCTTCACGTACGGGTAGACCGTGCCTCCGGGGATCAGCTCCGCGAGCGCGGGCGTCGGCTGGTCGAGGCGGTAGGTCGCGTCGAGCATCCGGGACTGCGTCAGGTGGTGTCCGACGACGAAGGCGCCGGAGATCCCGAGCGCGTCCTCGGGGACGACGAGCTCGATTCGGGTGCTCGAGCTCGAGGCGACGCGAACGGGCAGCCGGTACTTCGAGGGCCCGACGACGGCCTCGAACTCCTGTGGCCGGAACCCGGTTCCGGTGATCACGATCCTGCCTCCGGCGACGGCCCGGTCGTGCGGCTGCCAGTCCGACACATCCGGCGCCGGCGGGAGCAGTTGCTTCGCGAACGCGGTGTTCGGCGTGGGACGGGGCGTCGCGGCCCGCACGGGCGGGTTCAGGGGAATCTGCCCACGGGCCGGGGCGGCGAGGGCGAGGAGGACGGCGACGGGCGAAAAGGCCGCGAGTGTCCGCATCATCGTGGGCCTCCTTTTGTCACTTGAACGCGTCCCGCCAGGTCTTTCCGGCGGGTCCGATCAGCTTGACGCTCGAGAGTCGAGCCTTGAAGACGTGGCTGTTCTTCGGCAGATCGCTCCCGTTCGGCTTGCAGAGGGCATCGAACTTCACTTCGAAAATTGCGGACTCGTCGGAGAAGAACGTCACCGTGCTGCCGCTCGACGCCTGCGTCGCGAGCTTGTTGACGGCGACGCAGAGAGAGTCCTCCGTGAAGTCCCAGGCGACGGACTTGACGGCCCACTCGTCGCGGACGAGGAGCGCCGGCGTCGTCGTGAACGTGCACGCCTCCTCCAGAAGGCCGTTCCGGAGCTGGAACGACAGGTCGCCACCCTCCTTCACGACGCCCGTCGCGAACGTCCCGGCGGTCCCGACAGAGGCGAGCTGGCACGGGAGGACGCCCTTGCTCGCGGAGGCTTTGAGCTTCTTGCCCGACGGCGTCGTGAAGTCGAGCAGGTCCGCGGTGTCGGAGATCGTGTACGTCTCAAGATTGGGCACCTGAACGTTCCCGGCCGGCAAGCGGTCGTCGAATGCCGCGTATGGCTGGACGCTCATCGCGCAGCTCTTCCCGGCCTGCGAAAGGCCGGATTCGTAGGTGACCCGATACGGGCTCCCGCCGGGCCGGCTCACGGGATGCGTTCCGCTCGACGACGTGTCGCCCGCGCATTGCTGCCAGAGCATCGGATGAGAGCTCGGGTTGACCGAAGAATCGAAGTCCGCGATCTCGACCTCGAACTTCGTCTTCTTTCCGTGGCTGGAGGACGCCAGGGCGTACGGACCGTCCGTCACTCGGAACGAGGAGACGCGCGGCCGTTTGAGGATCTTGTAGGACTGGGTGAGCGTCTTCCGGGGACCGTTGACGCCGTACCAGACGACGAGCGGCGCGCCGAACGACGTCAGGGTGTCGGGCACCTTGACCCTGATGAGGACGTCGCCGGAGGTATTCGTGTTGTGCGTTGCGATGGGCAGCTCGACGGGCGGCTGGCCGAGAGCCGCGTGGAAGACGTTCGGCGAGAGGGCGCCGACGAACAGGATGGTCGAGCCCTGCATGCTGAACGTCTGCGGCGAGAACGACTTCACGGAGGGCTCGCCGAGCGCCGTGAGCTGAGGCGGCCTGTTGGCGGGCCCCGCGATCACGGGACGCGGCGTCGGCGTCGCCGTCGGGAGGGCCGGGAGCTTCGGGACGAAGGGCGTCGGGACTTTCGGGGTCGGGACCTGCGCGACGGCGCCGCCCGCGGCGGCGAGCAGCCCGAGCACGGCGAGGAGGCAACGGGTCGGGCGCATCACTTTGCTCCTTTTGCGAGACAGGCCTGGAACCTCTCCTCGATGGCCTTCTGCTCGTTCTTCCGGATCTGGACGCAGGCCGCCGTGTCGCCGCAACGCGCGGCGTCCGCGGACAGCTTTGCCGTTTCGCGAGCCTTCTGGTCGAGGCACGCGCGGTTCGGAGTAGGCGTAGGAACCGGGGTCGGGAGGAGCTTGAGCCCCGCAGCGGGCCGGTTCAGGGTGGGAGTTGCGGGCCGAGGGGTCGGCGTCGGCGCGGGCGTTGGCGGAACGGCGACCGAGATCTCGACCGATGCGGACCCCGACGGGCTCTCGACGCAGCGCAGCTTCTCGATCTTGAAGTCCGTCGTCGCGATCCTCGCCGACCCGATCCGAACCGGCCGCAGCCCGATGCGGAGCGTCGTGTCGCTCGCGTCGAGCACCGTGACGTTCGTGAACCGGTCGCCGCCCGTGAACGGGCTCCGCGGCCGCAGGTCGAGGAGCGCCTTGCCCGACAGGACGAGGACGTAATCCGAGCCGGGCACGAGGAGCGTCGCCCTGGTTTTCGTGACGGGCGCGGGCGGCTGGAACGCCATCCCGTCCACACGGGGGAAGTCGAAGACCCGCGCCGGGACGCGGTCGAATCCCGCGAGCTCGACGGCGTAGCGCAGGCGGATCTCTCCCGTCGAGAGGGCCGCGCCGGCGTCGACGGCGAGCTCGACGTCGATGCTGGAGCCGAAGCCGTGCTTGCGCCCCTTCACGGTCGCGCGAACGCCCGGCAGCCCGTGAAGCTCGACCGCCTTTGCGTTGTCGACTGCGAATCCCACGATCGTCAGCGTCACCGTCCGTCCCCGGAAGAGCGGGTAGGTGTCGCCGGGGTTGAAGCCGATGCCCGAGCATGTCGTCGAGGATCCGAAAAAGTCCACGGTCGCGACGGCGGGAAATGCGCCCACGAGGAGGACAAAGGCGAGCGTGGCGGCCGCGCGCCTCACGGGAACGTCCTCCCCGGCGCCGCGAGGAACGTGACCTCGTCGAGCGTGAAGCGGATGGTCCTCACGTCGGAGCCGAGCGTGATCGGGCAGGAGTACTGCACGAGCGCCGGCTTCAGGACGCTCACCGGGTCCGTGTTGTCGTGGGCGAAGACGAGGCCGTCGGACGAGACCTCGCGCGCGTCCGACAGGAGCGTGAGGCCGCCCGACGCCGCGCCGTCCGCGCCGATGACGGCCATGCCGTGCGTCGTGTTGAAGGCGAGGCCGGCGTTCGCATTGCATTGCGCACCCGGGCCCGACCTCTCGACCTTCCACTTCGCGCCCACGATCCCGTTGCGCTCGAACCACTCCTTGAGCGCGAAGGCGCAGGACGTCCCCACCGGCCCGCTGCGCCCGAGGAACGAGAGCTTGCCCCCGTTCTCGACGACGCCGAGGGCGGAGCCGATCGGGGGCTTGCCGTCGCAGAAGCTGCCGACGCCGAAGTGGATGAGCTTCGGCTGGAAGCGGTCCTTCAGGCTCCACGTGTTCTTGACGGAGTAGGTCTTGCGGTCCGCGAGCGTCGCGCGCGCCGAGACGTCGATCGAGTCCACGGCCGTCTTGCTCGTCCCGAGTCGTGTCGCGAGGATGCGGACGGTGGAGGAGGTGGTCGGGAAGTATCCGATCGCGTCGAACGTGACGCTGCCGTCCTTTTCCCGGCGCGGCTGGGGCGCCGCGTACGTGATGGAGGAGATCCGCTTGAAGTCCCCCATGTGCAGCGGGAGCCGGTTGCGGTCGAGGTCCTCGAACGGGTAGTGGTCGATCCGCATCTTCAGCGCGACCTTGCTGTAGGGGTAGATCGTCGCCGGCTCGAGGATCGTGAGCGACGGTGCGGGCGCGGGTGTCGGCAGCTTGATGGGCGTCGGCCCCTTGGGAGGCGTCAGCCCCTGCCCGAGGGCGGCGCAGGGGAGCGCAGAGGCCAGAAGGACGGTCGTGATCCTCATGTGTCACCTCTTCGGGGGCGGCAGCAGCGGCGCCACCTTTGGCGTCGGCGTGGGTGTCGGGAACAGCGGGCGGATCCCGGCAGGGGGGGCGACGAGATGGAACGGGACCGGCGTCGGTGTCCTCGTCGGCGTCGATGTCGGCGTCGGCGTCGGCGTACGCGGCGGGTCGAAGACCGTGAACGACAGGACGAACTGGGGAAGCGGCGGGGAGCAGGATGCCGCGTAGCCGTCGGAGCCAAAGAGGTGGGAATCGATCGTGCGATTCCCGGCCTCCGACGTGAAGGAGAACCGCAGTTCCCCGGACACCCGCGAGACGATCGTGAGGTTCCTAAACCCCGCGTTGCCGAACGAGAGGTTGTGAGGCGTGAGCGTGTCGAGCTTGGCGCCCTTGATCGAGACGACGTGCGTGTCGAGCGACGTGACGCGCGTCGTCCCTCCGGCCGTCGAGACGCCGGGCCCGGGCACGAACGCGATCGACGAGATGGTCGGGACGCCGGTCCGAAGTGTCGCGGGGAAGACGTCCTGGCCGGCGACGTAGTGGAGCGTCACGACGCCCTCCACCTCGTCGCCTTTCGCGGGGGCGACGAACCTCAGGACGATGTTCGAGCCGAAGCCGTTCTTGCGCGACAGAACGCTCACGCTCACGCCCGGCAGCGTCGTGTCGATGGACGTCGCGAGGTCGACCCCGAAACCGGTCACGGTCACGTCGTTCGCGACTCCGCGCGCGAGAACGAGGCTGTTCCCGCCCCACTGCGTTTCGCACGAATCCAGCCTGTCGATCGAGGCCTTCACCTGTCCGGACGCGAGGGTCGCCCCAAGGACGAAGGCCGCCCCGATCCGTCGTGTCTTCATGGCTTGTCTCCTTCCTTCTTCGCAAACCGGACTTCCGAGTCGCCGCTCGCCGCGAGCTCCTGCCCGCTCGCGCCCTCCGCCGTGACACTCCACCTGAGGACCGCGTCGCCGGCCTTCGACGCGAGCCAGGTCGGCGCCGTGTAGAAGGTGGACGGCGCGGCGATCCAGGCCTCGTGCAGGAGCGCGCCGTCGCCTCCGAGAATTTCGAGCCGGTAGAACGCGGCGGACCCCACGGGCGACCAGCGGAATACGACGGGGGCGGCCGCCGGGAGGACGCTGCGGTTCGGCGGCGCGGCGAGCGCGAGGCCGCCCGTGGCGCCCGGCGGGAGCTGTGCGGGGGCGCTCCCGACGTAGTACCGGAGCGTCGGGAGCGGGAACCCCGCCACGGCCCCGGCGGCCACGACGCCGGCGCCCGCGCTCGCGTTCTCGAGATTCGACTCCGAGTCGCGGTCCGAGTCGGCCTCGACGCGCAGGAGGATCTCGTGGAATCCTTCGGCTGACGTCGGGACCCGGGAGGGGTCCGGGCCCGGCAGCACGAATCGCCCGCCCGGCGGCAGGAAGACGTTGAAGCGCTCGATCTCCATGTAGCGCTTCTGGAGGAGGCGCTGCTGCGGCGGGAGACTGGCCTCGGTCAGGAGATCCGTCGTCGAGGGACGTTCCTCGTTCGGGAGCACGACCTCCCAGCGGCCCTTGAGGCGGCCGGTCCCCGTGTACGAGATCTTCGCCGAGAGGGTCGGCACGGTGTCGCCGCGCCGCACGGAGAGGAGAGGCTGGTCGACGGCGAAGGCGAGCGCGACGTCCGTGAGGGAGTACGGCGTGCGCGCGCCGCCCCCCGTCGGGCGGCACGTCACGAAGACGTACTCGTCCGGGCCGCCCGTCGTGCTCACGAAGCGGCGGACGTAGAAGAACGGCGAAAGGGCGCCGCGCTCGGCCGCCTGGTACGCGCGGCGCGCGACGGTGGGCGGGATCGTCATGATGTCCGTGTACGTCCCGCCGTGGAGGGACGAGCGGTCGTAGCGGACCGGCAGGCTGCCGTAGATCGTGTTCGGGTCGCACTTCTGGCCGCGGTCCGGCGCCGCCGGGATCAGCTCGCCGCACCACAGGGACTCGGCCGGCGTCTGGTTCGAGAGGCCGCCGAACGTGATGTAGACGGACGTCGCGCTCTGGCTGCTCACGTTCACGCCGGTCGGGTCGCGGCGGATCTCGGCCCCGAGCGGCGGGGCCGCCGCGAGGAGGACGAGCAGGGCGCCGATGCGGAATCTCACGGTTCCTCCCTAGAACAGGCTCAGGCTCACGCCGGAGCCGACCGTCCACGTCTTTTGGAAGCTGTCTGTCGCGAGCACGAGATCCCGCGTCCGCGACTCGGAAAACCCGTAGCGGACCGAGATCTGGCCCGAGATGCCGTGCGCCCCGCGCCGGGGAGGCTCGAAGCGCCAGGTGGCTTCGACGTTCGCGCCCCAGGTCAATCCGTCGCGCGTGCCCGCCTCGTCGCCCGTCGACGTGCGCGTTCCGTTCGCCGAGAGCGTCGCGTTCGTGAACGGGCGCAGGCCGAGCGTGAGCTGGATCCGCTTCGTGAGGTCGACCGCCCCCGTCTCGATGCTCGCCGCGCGCTCGAGATCGCCCTGGGCCGAGAAATCGACGGCCGTGAACCCCGCGCCCAGGAGGAGCGACTGGACGAGATTCCGTGTGTCGGCGTTCTCGCGGCCCGGCTGCCGGTTGTCGACGAGGGAGTCGTTGAGGCGGTAGCCCCAGCGCACGGCGCCCTTCTGCCAGTCGGCGGCTCCCGTGTGGCTCGTCGTGACCTGGTCGGGGATCTGCGTCGTGTTGAAGCCGCCACCGGTCGGATCGTTCGCCCCGTACTGGTGGGCCGAGTTGTATGCGTACGTGAGCGCCGGGAGCCACCAGACGGGCGCGGCGCCTCCCGCGAGCGTCGGGAGAGGGACGCTCGCCGTCGCCGTCGGCCGGGTCGTCTTCGTCGTCAGGAGATTCGGAAGATTCGCGAGGTTGTCCCGTGTCCACGCGAACCCGCCCTGGAGCTGCACGCCTCCGAGAGTGGCCGCGAGCTGCGCCATCTCCGTCTGGAGGTCCGACTGCGTCGACGCGCCCACGCTCCGGTACTGGGGGTCGACGCGCTCGTGGTTGAACGTGACGGCGAGCGCGAACGGGCCCGTGCCCTTCACGACGTCGAGCGCGACGTTCGCGAACGACGCCGAGCGCGTCGTCGTCGCGATCGGGACGACGGTCTGGCCCTGCTCGAGCGTCGGGTCGGGCGGGCTCTCGAAGCGGCTCCGCGCGAAGCCGCCCTCGAGGCGGAGGCGCCCCGAAAGGAGATTCGCGAGGAGGCGCACGCCGAGGCCGCGGCTCTTCTCGGTGTCCGTCACGAAGGAGCGGTTCACGGCCGAGTTCGTGAGAAGGGAGCCGTCGACGAAGGTCGTCTCGACGCGGAGCGTGCCGGGCGCCGAGGGCACGAGCTCGAGGCCGAGACGTCCCGTCCGCACCTGGTGCTCGCGCGTGTCGAGCCCCGAGAAGTTGTCCCAACCGACGACGGACGTGCCGTTGGCGGCCGCGACCGCGAGGTCGACGATCCCGCCGAGCGCGAGCGTGAAGCGGCCGCCGCGGCTCGAGAAGCCGTTCACGAGGTGGCGGTTCTCACCGAACGTGATCCCTCCCCATTCGAGCGCTGCGGGTCCGACCGAGACCTTCATGCCCCAACTCGACAGGTCCGCGCGGCTCGCGTCCCGGCCCCGCGCCGAGAACTGGAGGGCGTCCTCCTCGCGCTCGGCGAGCGCGACCGCCGCCTGGAGGGAGAGAGCAGTCGTCCCCCGGCTCGCCGAGGCGGCGAGCGTCGCCTGGCCGGTCAGGTCCTGGAACGTCTCGCGCACGGGCGAGGACGAATCCGGGAACTGCCCCTGGCCGAGCTGGCCCTTCAGTGTCAGGTCGAGCCTCGGCGCGACGTCGACCCTCTCGAAGCCGCCGGGCCGGAGGACCTTCAGGGGGAGGCTCGCGATCTCTTTCCATTCGCCGTTCGGCGTCACGAGCGAGACGACGACCGTCTGCTCTCCGGTCGGCAGAGGTCGCGCCTTCGGCCGGTACCTCAGGCCCGCGTCCGAAGGCTCGAACAGGTCGGTCACGTCCGCCTTCCCGATCTGGACGGCCAGTCGGCCCTCGGCGGCACGCACGGGACGGCTCGGGACGATCTCGATCGGGAAGCGGCGGCTCACCCACTCCTGACCGCCGGTCTCGAGCCTCGCCGTGAGTGCGTCCTCCTCCGCGCGACCCGGACCGGCGGCGAGCGCGACGGTCAGCACGGCGACCCAGGCTCCGGCTCTCATGGCGCGAGCTCGAGGTGAATCTTCGCGATCGGCCGCTCGAGCGCGAGTCCGGTCGGGACCGCGAGCGAGCCGTTGAACCGGATCGGCGCGGGTCGTTTCGTCTTTCGGCCCGCGAGGTCCCGTAGCCTCCCGTAGCAGCCCATGAGGCGGTCCGTGTTGTCCGCGAGTTGCTGGAGGAGCGACGGCGCGAGCTTCGCGACCCGCGGAGCGACATCTCCGTCGTAGGTCTGCCCGGCCGCGGTGATCGCGTCGATCGAGCGGTTCAAGCTGTCCTCGATGCGGCGGAGGCCGGGCCGCGCGTCCTTCCCGAGCGTATGGCCGAGCCTCGTGAGGGCGTCCGTCGTCGCCACGAGGTCCGGAACGGACTTGCGGATCGAGTCGCTGAGGGCGGCCGTCGCCCCGACGAACCTCCGGATCGTCGCGAAGCTCTCGCCGATCCTCGCGGTGTCTTCGAGCGCCCGTCCGCACGGGCTCGCCACCAGCGGGTCCTGGCCCGAGCCGCGCGCCCCCGGGTGACCGCCGCTCCCGAGCTCCGCGACCGCGGTCGCCATTGCGGAAGCGCAGCCGGCGCATCCGGCGGCGAAGCCGCCGACCGACGTCTCGAGCGCTTCGCCGTCGGCGGCGAGGCCCCCGCGGTCGAGACTGACCACCGCCGCCGAGTGCCTCTCGAGGTCGCCGATCGCCTTCGCGAGCGCCGCGGCCTGCCGGGCGGCGTCGGGTCCCGCCTTCGCGATGTCGCCGGACATCCTCCCGAGCTCGTTCAGGGCGGTCGCGGCCTCGGCGGCCGCCGGGGCCGCCTTCCCGGCGGCGTCGGCGACCTTCCCGGCGGTCCGACCCACGGCGACGATGTTCTCGGCCTGCGCCTGGAAGAATTCGTTGAGCGCGTCCATGGCCGCCTTCGAGCCGCATTGCGGATCCCCGCGGAACGCGCGGAGCTCGGATGCCGCCGCCGGGGGGCGATCCGCCCGGACGGGCGCGTGCCCGAACGCGAGGAGTCCGGCCAGGATGAGGCGGCCTGTGCAGCGCCGCGGGTGAGGTTCGCCCATGCCCCGGACAACGCGAATTCCGGGAAGACCGGCTCACGATTAAGATCCGGTCTCAGAGATCATGGCCGCCGCACCGCCCGGGGAGGTGACCCGCCTGCTGCTCGAATGGAGCCGGGGGGAGCGGAGCGCGCTCGACGCGCTCGTCCCTCACGTCTACGCGGAGCTGCGCCGCCAGGCGAGCCGCACCCTGAGGGGCCAGCGGCCCGGCCACACGCTCCAGGCCACGGCCCTCGTCCACGAGACGTTCCTCAGGCTCGTGGACCAGACGCACGTGTCGTTCAAGGACCGCGCGCATTTCTTCGCGGTGGCCTCCCGCGCGATGCGCCAGATCCTCGTGGACCACTCCCGGCGCCGCCACGCCGGGAAGCGCGGGGGCGACGCGACCCGTCTCGTCCTGGAGGACGCCGCGGCCTCCGTCGAGCCGCGCGGCGTGGACCTCATGGCGCTCGACGGGGCGCTCACGCGGCTCGAGCAGCTCGATCCCGCGCAGGCGCGTCTCGTCGAGCTGCGCTACTTCGGCGGACTGACGATCGAGGAGACCGCGGTCGTCCTCGCCTGCTCGCCCGCGACCGTCAAGCGATCCTGGAGCTCGGCGCGCGCGTGGCTCTTCGCCGAGCTCGGGGGCGTCGGGGAGCCCGCATGACGCCCGAGCTCTGGAAACGCGTGCGGGGGATCTTCGAGGAGGCCGTGGAGCAGCCGCCCGTGAGCCGGGACGCGTTCGTCTCGACGGCGACGGCGGGGGATCCGGAGCTCGCGGCCGCGGTCGGTCTCCTCCTGTCGGCGGGCGAGAAGGCGGGGACTTTCCTGGAGTCTCCCGCCGGAGCCGTCGTGGCCCTGCGCGAGGAGACGGACCCGCCGGGCACGCGCCGCGTGGGCCCGTACGTCCTCCACGAGAAGATCGGACAGGGCGGCATGGGGCGCGTCTACCGGGCGGCGCGCTCAGACGAGGCGTACCACCGGCAGGTCGCGCTCAAGATCGTGAACCGCGGGATGGACACCGAGTTCATCCTCCGGCGCTTCCGCAACGAGCGCCAGATCCTCGCGGGGCTCGATCACCCGAACATCGCGCGGCTCCACGACGGCGGGACGACCGCGGACGGGCTCCCGTACTTCGCGATGGAGTTCATCGAGGGCAAGGACCTGCTCGCCTGGTGCGACGCGCACCGGCTGTCCATCACGAGCCGACTCAACCTCTTCCTCGACGTCTGCGGCGCCGTCGCGTACGCGCACCGCAACCTCGTCGTCCACCGGGACCTCAAGCCGTCCAACATCTTCGTGACGGCCGAGGGCGTCCCAAAGCTCCTCGACTTCGGGCTCGCGAAGATCCTCAACGCCGACGTCTCCTCCCGCACGGCGGAGGTCACGGGGATGGACGCGCGCCTCCTGACGCCGGAGTACGCGAGCCCCGAGCAGGTACGGGCCGAGAGGATCACGACGGCCAGCGACATCTACTCGCTCGGCGTCATCCTGTACGAGGTCCTGACGGGGCGCCGCCCGTACCGGCTGAAGAGCCGCGAGCCGGGCGAGATCGCGCGGGCCGTCTGCGAACAGGAGCCCGAGAAACCGAGCGCGGCCGTCGCCCGCGTCGAGGAGCCGCCGGCATACGAGGACGACGGTCCGCCACCCGTGACGGCCGCGTCGGCGAGCGCCCGCCGCGACACGGACCCGGCGCGGCTCCAGAGGAGGCTCCGGGGCGACCTCGACAACATCGTCCTCATGTGCCTGCGCAAGGAGCCCGAGCGGCGTTACGCGTCGATCGAGTCCCTCGCGGAGGACCTCCGGCGGCATCTCGACGGGCGGCCCGTGCGTGCGCGGGGCTCGGCGTTCACCTACCGCGCGGGCAAGTTCGTGAGGCGGAACCGCGTCGCCGTCGCGGCCGGTGCGTTCGTCGGCGCGGCGCTCGTCGTCAGCCTCGCCGTCTCCCTCCGCCAGACACGCGTGGCGCTCGCCGAGAGCCGCCTCGCCGAGCGCCGGTTCCAGCAGGTCCGCAAGCTCGCGCACACGTTTCTCTTCGACGTCCACGACGCGATCGCCGAGCTGCCCGGCTCCACGAAGGCGCGCAGCCTCGTCGTCACGGAGGGGCTCTCGTACCTGGACAGCCTCGCGCGCGAGGCGGGGGGCGACCGGGACCTCAAGGCCGAGCTCGCGACCGCGTACATGCGCGTCGCCGAGGTCCAGAGCGGCGTCGGTGCCGCGAACGAGGGCGACAGCGTCTCGGCGCTCGCGAGCCTCAAGAAGGCCATCGCGCTCCGCGAGGAGCTCGCGGCGGCACACCCGCAGGAGACGGGGGCGCGGGACGACCTCGCCGAGGCCCAGATCCGCATGTCGGGACTGCTCGCGAAGATCGGGAACCTCGACGAAGCGATCGGCTGGGGCCGTCGCGCGGTTGCGAACCGCGAGTCCGTTCTCGCGCGGAGCCCGTCCGACCCGGCGGCGGAGGCGCGGCTCGGCGCGACGCAGCAGCGGCTCGCGTGGCCCGTCTCGGCGAGCGGCAAGCCCGTGGAGGCGCGTGCGCTCCTCGAGCAGTCCGTCGCACACCTCGAGAAGGCGGCCCACGCGCCCGGTCCGCCGGGGTGGCTCCAGCAGGCCGTCGCGTACTCGTATCAGGACCTCGCGGAGACGTGGGAGCGGACCGGCGACTACGCGCGGGCGCTCGAGAACTACGAAAAGGCGCGCATTCTTTCCGAGGCCATCCTCGCGACGGACCCCCTGAACACGCGCGCTCGGCTGCGGCTCGTGTTCACGCTCGGCGACATCAGCTTCAGCCACCGCATGCTCGGGGAGATTCCACGCGCCTTTAGGGCGCTGGAGCGCTCGATGCCCCTGGCCGAGGAGCTCGCGGCCGAGGACGCGCGCAACGCGCAGGCGAAGTCCGCGCTCGGAATGACGCGGCTCCTCCTCGGCGAGACTCTCGGCGCGGACGGGCGCGCGACGGAGGCGCTCGCGCAGTTCGGAGCGGCCGCGACGATCTTCGAGGCGATGATCGCCAGCGACCCGATGAACGCATGGGCGCGCACGCAGCTCGGGCGTGTCTACCTCGCGACGGGCAAGGCGTGGGCCGCCGGCGTGCGCGGCGGCGGGCGACGCGGCGCGCCCGCGGCCGAGCGCGCGTGCACGTACTTCCAGCGGAGCGCCGAGACCCTTGGCGCGCTCGCCGCCGAGGAGAGGCTTTCCGGCATCGAAAAGCCGCTCCTCGAAGAGGCCCGGGCGCGGCGGCATGGATGCGAGCCGGCGGGAGCCGTCTGAGCGTGCCGAACCGCCTCGCGGCCGAGACGTCGCCCTACCTGCTTCAGCACGCCCACAACCCCGTCGACTGGTACCCCTGGGGGGACGAGGCGTTCACGAAGGCGCGCGCGGAGAGCAAGCCCGTCTTCCTGTCGATCGGCTATTCGTCCTGCCACTGGTGCCACGTCATGGAGAGGGAGTCCTTCGAGAACCGGGCGGTCGCCGACCTCCTGAACGAGCACTTCGTCCCGGTCAAGGTGGACCGCGAGGAGCGCCCCGACGTGGACGACGTCTATATGACCGCCGTCCAGCTCACGACGGGGCGCGGCGGGTGGCCTCTTTCCGCGTTTCTCCTGCCGGACGGAAAGCCGTTCTTCGCGGGGACGTACTTCCCGCCGGAGGACCGGCACGGCCGGGCGGGGTTCAAGACGCTCCTCCTGAGAATCGCGCAGGCGTGGGGAAACGAGCGGGAGGCGCTCGTGGACTCCGCGCGGCAGATCGCGGAGGAGGTCGCGCGCGCGGCCGACCCCGCGGGACGGCAGGCCGCGGAGGCGTTGTCGCGCGACGCGCTCCTCCTCCCGGGAGCGGCCCTCACCCGCGCGTTCGACGCGCGGCACGGCGGCTTCGGCGATGCGCCGAAGTTCCCGCCGCACCTCGCGCTCGAGTGGCTGCTCGCCCGCGGGGCGGAAGGGGACGCGGCCGCGCTCGCGCACGCGATCGGCACGCTGGACGCCATGGCGCTCGGCGGCATCCGCGACCACCTCGGCGGCGGTTTTCACCGCTATTCGACGGACGCGCAATGGCTCCTCCCGCACTTCGAGAAGATGCTCACGGACAACGCGCAGCTCCTCGGCGTCTATGCGATCGCGTTCGCGGTCACGGAGGACCCGCTCTACGCGCAGGTCGCGCGCGAGACGGGCGACTACCTGCTGCGCGAGATGCGCGGCACGGAAGGCGGCTTCTACGCGGCGACGGACGCGGACTCGGAGGGGGAAGAAGGAAGATATTTCTGCTGGGACCCGAGCCAGATCCGCGACGTTCTCGGCATGGGGAACGACGCCGAAGATTTCTTGGAATGGTATTCGGTCAAAGAAGGAGGCAATTTCCTCGAGGAATCGACGGGGCGGTCCACGGGCCTCAGCGTTCTTCACCTTTCTAAGAAAGTCTCCTCTTCTCCGGGTGCGGAAGCTCGGCTCGCGCCGCTCAGGCACAAACTCCTCGATGCGCGCAGCAAGAGAATCCCTCCTGCCCTCGACGACAAGCGCGTGTCCGGCTGGAACGCGCTCGCCGTGTCCGGTTTCGCCACGGCGGCCGGCGCGCTCGGCGAGCCGCGCTACCTCGAGGCGGCGCGCGTCGGCGCGCGCTTCCTGCTTTCGCTCGCGCGCGGGGAGGACGGAGTGCTCCGACGCACGTGGAAGGACGGCGAGGCGAAGATTCCCGCCTTCCTCGAGGACGAGGCGCTCCTCGCGCTCGCTCTCCTCGATCTCGCGGACGCCGAGGGGCCCGGCGCGGGCGGGATCTGGCACGAGGAGGCGAGAGCCGCCGTCGACTCGCTCCGCGCGCGCTTCCGGCGGAAGGGCGGTCCGGGGTTCACGTTCTCGGGCACGGGGAACGAGGTCCTCCTGTCGAGTGGACGCGATCTCTTCGACAAGGCCGTGCCGTCCGCGTCCGGCGCCGCCGCTCGCGCGCTCGCGCGCCTCGCGCTCGTCACGGGCGACGTCGCGCTCGCGCGCGAGGCCCGGGAGGCCGTGGACGAGGTCTCCTGGATCATGAAGCGCTCGCCGCACGGAATGGAGTCGTGGTTCTTCGCTCTCGAGCTGCTCTTCGAGTTCGAGGACCGGTACGGTTTGCTCCCTCTCGTGGACACCGGAGGAGTGAGGCGACCGACGGTGGGGCCCGGCGTGGGTGATTTTTCTTCGAAGGTGAATGGGGGAGAGAGCCTCTCGGCGGGCGCTTCGCCGGTGCGCGTGGAGGGAGTGGCCGTCGAGCCTAAGGTCGTGAGGGGCGGAAAAGGGGCGCTTCGCGTGCGCATCGTGGTCGCTCCCGGCTGGCACGTGCAGGGTCCCGACGGACTGCGTATCGAGGCGGAGGGAGCGCGAACGTCCGTCTCCGAATCCGGATTCACCTTCGAAGAAATCTCCCCGCCCGCACCTTCGCTCCTGCCCGACTCGACGCAAGACGGCGAATCGGGTTGGTTCGGGACCTTCGAAGCAAATCTCTCTTTCTTGGTCTCCCGAAAGGCGAAGAAGGGAAAGACGGACGTCACGCTGCGCGTGACGTACCGCGCCTGCGGCGAGGGCGCGTGCCGGCCGGAGGAGGTGGCGTCGCTGTCCGTCCCCGTCGAGATCGTCTGACGCCGCGTTCGCGGCGTCAGACGGCGGCGCCGAAGTACGCGGCGGCCCCGTTCTTCAGGAGCGCCGTCACCGAGTGGAGAAGGATGCGGTGGCCCTTGGCCGTCAGCTCCTTCGCCCGCGCGCCCGTGGGAGCGACGGTCCCGATGAGGAGACCCGCGTCGAGGACGGTCTTCGTGATCCGGTCGATCACCTCCTCGACCTCCCGCCGTGCCGGTCCGCCGGGATAGCCCATCGCCATCGCGAGATCGCGCGGGCCGATGATGAAGCCGTCCACGCCGGGCACGCGGACGAGGTCGTCGAGCTTCGCGACGGCCTCGAGCGTCTCGATCTGCGGGAGCACGAGCGTCTCGTCGTTCGCGCGCTCGACGTAGTCTTCGATCCTCTCCTTGCCGAGCGTCCAGCGGTTCGCGCGCACGGCCGCGATGCCCCTCAGGCCCTTCGGCGGGTACTTCACGGCCTCGACGAGGCGGCGCGCCTCGTCCGACTCGCGCAGGCCCGGCAGCATGATGCCGGCCGCTCCCGCGTCGAGGTGCTGGAGGATCAGCTTCGCGTCGAGACTTCGCGGCCTGACGAGGAACGACATTCCCGCGATCTCGCACCCGCGGGCGACGTCCTCGGCCTCGCGAGGGCCGGCGGGGCCGTGCTCCGTGTCGAGGATATAGAGCGAGAAGCCGACGAGACCCAGCGTCTCGAGCGTCGTGCCTTCGACGTTCGGGGAGAGGAGACCGTGGACGGCCTCGCCGGATCTCAGGCGGGCCTTGAGCGATTTCGTCATCGGAACCTCGCCGGGATCGTAACCCGCGGCGATCCGGTCAGCGGGTAGCCGCCATCGGGTCGAGGGAGCGCGCGGCGGCCCCGAGCTGCCCGTCCGTGAGCCGGTCGAGCTGGGGCAGGAGAGGTCTCTTCGGCTCGAGGCCGGCGACCTCGGCGCGGTGCGCGTCCATCCACGCGACGAGCCCCTGCACGACCTTCAGGTTCGCGCGGCCGTGCGGCGTCGGGCTTCCGATCCCGCTGAGGATTCCGCCGAACGCAAGGCGCGGCCGGGGCGCGAAGGCGATCTCCGAGAGCTTCGCCCGGTATTCGTAGGCTGCGTCGATTCCGGGGAGGCCCGGGACGAGGACCTTCGCCTTCGGCAGCGACGCGTCGATCGCGTGGCGACCCTCGTGCGCGAAGATGGAGGACGCGATCACCGCGCGGTCCACCTCGGCGACGAACGCCGCGCGGAGCGCGCCGCCGGTCAGGCCGCGCGCGCCCAGCTCGTCGTAGACCGCCAGATCCCCCTGCCGCCTGAGGCGGAGCGCGAGGCCCGGAAGGGCGGCGAACGGGTCCTTCGCGGCGCGCGCGTCGTCGCGCGCCGTCTCCTCGGCCATCCTCAGGTCTGCCTTCGCACGCCGCTCGGCGTCGGTCAGGTCCCGCCAGTCGAGCAGCGCCCCCTCGGCGTACGCCGGCCTCACCTGCACGATGAGGCCGACCTTGCCCCATCCTCCGTGGGCGCCGCGCCCGTCCCAGATCCACGTTTCGTAACCGTCCGAGACGATCGCGTCGAGCACGATGAAGCGGATCGGTGCCCGATGGCCGTACTGCTCGGCGACGTGACTCACGTCCACGACCCGGTGCCCCATGTGGAGGTTCGGGACGCCGCCCGTCTTTCCCGACGCGATCATCGTCCCGAAGCGTTCGGCGAGCGACCCGTCGGCCTCGCTGTCGAGGATCTTCGCGTCGAAGGCCGGCGTCTTTCCGGGCCAGGACAGGTCCTTCCAGAGCGCCCGGGTTCTCGCGACGAGATCCCTCTTCCACCTTCCGGCGTGCGGGGTTCCCCGGGCGACGTCGCCGTAGTAGCGCTCCGTCGCCTCCTTCACGCCGCGCACGTACGTCTCGTACAGGATGAGGTCCTTCACCCACGGAAGGCCCTCCACGCGCGAATCCGCCGGCGGCCGGGGGTCCCGTGCGACGGCGACGGCCTCCGTAAAGAACCGCGAATCGAGGAGCGCCCGTACGACTGCCTCGCGGTCCGCACGGGCCGCGGCCGGGCCGCGCCAGCGGGGCAGGAGGTCGCCCAGGACCGCGCGCGGTCCCGCGAGAAGTGCCGAGTCCGCGGTCCCGGCGGCCGTGAAGTACGAGAGCCAGGCGTCCAGGGCGTGCGGGCCGTCATCGAGGAGAAGCGCGGCCTGGAGCTGGATCTCGGAGGCGGAGAGAAGCCCCGGCTCGTCGTGCACGATCGGCGCCACGAGATCGAGTGCCTCGCCGAGGCGCCTTCTCGATTCGCCCTCGAACGCGTCCGGCTTCCCGTCGCGCGCGAGAAGGACGGACTCCTCGGTGAGCGCGCGGGCGAGAGAAACCGCGGCGGCCTCCCTCTCGTTCTTCGTCTCCACGGCGGAGGCGGCCTGCCGCGCGGCTTCGGCGGCGGGGCCGAAGCGCCGCAGGCTGCGCTCCATGCGGGAGAGTAGGAGGAGGGGCCGGGCCCTCTTCGCGGCGCCGGGGATCAGCGCGCGGAGCCGCTCGCGGGCGGCGTCGGGGCGCGCGTCGATCCGCCACTCGATGCGGGCGAGCTCCGTGCCCGCTTCGTCGCGGTCCCGAGGCAGAGAGGAAGGCGAAGCCAGGATCGCGGCGAGCTTCTCTTTCGCCGCGGCAAAGCGTCCGTTCGCCGAGTCCTGCTTGGCGGCCTGGAACTCGGGCGACGGGAGCTCGGCGTCGATCGGAAGCGCGGGGGCCGGGCGACACAGAAGGGCGGGAAAGACGAGGAGAAAGAGAGAGCCTTTCTTCGAAGGGAAGAGGGGAGGGCAGAGCGTGTGCGTGTGGCGCCTCGACATTTCGCGACCGTATTCGGATTCGTCGGGCTTCGTCTTGAACGCGCGGAGCGTCGCTGGAACGCCCCGCGCCTCGCGCGCCTATCGGGCGCCCGCCCGGCGGAACGCGGCGGGCGTCGTCCCCTCCAGCCTTCGGAACGTGCGCGTGAGGTGACTCTGGTCGGCGAAGCCGCAGGCGAGCGCGACGTCGGCGAGCGGGAGCTTCGACAGGAGCTCCTTGGCGCGCGTCACGCGCACCTCGCGCGTGAAGGTCCCGATCGAGCGGAGGAAGTGGCGGCGGAACGAACGCGTGAGGTGCGCCGGGTGGACACCGGCCTCGGCGGCGAGCTCCGCGAGCGTCGGCGGGCGGCGGAAGGAGGACTCGAGTCGCTCGCGCGTCCGGACGAGCCACGCCGGGACTCCTTCGCGGGCCCTCGTCCCGTCGCGGTGAGCACCCGCGAGCAGCTCGAGGACGATGCCCTCGAGCGCGAGTGGCGTGACGTCGTCGTGCCACTGCGCCTCGCGGCGGATCCGTGTCCCGAACGCCGCGACGGGACCGGACGCGAAGACGCGCCTCTCGTGGAGCGTGGGCGCGTCGAGCCCGTCGAGCCAGGAGCGTTCCATCTCGAGCATGAGGAGCCGCGAGGCCTGGGCGTCGAAGCGGTCACTGTGGACGGAGCCCGCGGGGTGCAGGAGAAGCGTCTCGGCGGCGCACCTCACGGTTCCCGCTCCGGAGCTCTCCTCGTAGCGTCCTTCGACGACGACGCACACGTAGGGCCGCTCGTGCGTGTGCCGCGGGATCCTCTGGAACGGCCGGTAGAGACGCTCGGCCACGTGAAAGCGGCCGATGTGTCCTTCCCGGAGGGGCGCGCCATAGAAGGCGCCGGTTCTCGGCTCTCCCGACATCGGGAAAGCATCTCACGGGGCGGTGCCTTGGTCGCCGCCGCTACTCGAGGGTCTCGATCTGCGGAAGGACGAGCGTCTCGTCGTTCACGCGCTCGACTTAGATGGCACACTCCTTGCGCCCGAAAGACGTGGTGGAATCTTTTGTTACGCGCTGGCGCCGCGTCCTTTTTCAGACCGTCTCGAGCTGGAGAGCACATCGCTCTCTCACGGAAAGCGCCGCCCTCGCGTTCTACACGCTCTTTTCCCTGGCGCCCGTCCTCGTCGTGACGATCGCGATCGCGGGCGCGATCTTCGGCCGCGAGGCGGTCCGGGGCCAGATCGTCCGGCAGTTCGCGGATCTCATGGGCGCGCGGCAGGCCGAGATGATCCAGAAGATCCTCGAGAGGGCGTCCTCGGACGAGCGGCGCGGGGTCGCGGCCCTCCTCGGCGGCGCGGTCGTCCTCTTCGGAGCGAGCGCCGTCTTCGTGCAGCTCCAGACCTGCCTCAACCGCGTCTGGGATGTCGCGCCTCGCCCCGGCCACCTCCTCCGCTCCCTCCTGCGAAAGCGCGTCGTGTCGTTCGCGATGCTTCTCGGAATCGGCTTCCTGCTCGTCGTTTCGCTCGCCGTCTCCGCCGGGACGGCGGCTCTCCAGGATTGGGCGATCGAGCGTTTCGCCGCCGTTTCGCCCGCTCTCTTCCGCGGGGTCGACTTCGCCGCGGCGCTGGTCCTCTTCACGCTGCTCTTCGCGATGATCTACCGCATCCTGCCCGACCGGGAGATCGCCTGGCGGGACGTGTGGCTCGGCGCCGCCGCCGCCGCGGTCGCCTTCGAGCTCGGGAAGTGGGCGTTCGCGATCTACATCGGAAGGACGGCGGTCGCCTCCGCGTACGGCGCCGCCGGCGCGCTCGTCGTCATCCTGCTCTGGGTCTACTACACGACGTCGATCCTCCTTCTCGGCGCGGAGTTCACCCGGGCGCATTCGAGGCACGTCCTCGGGTCTCGCCCGCAGGCGACGGCCGGCGCGCAGCGCGTGCGGCGCGCTCGGCGGGACGTCGCGGAGGAGCGGGCGTGACGAGGCGGCTCCCCCTGCGCGCCGCCGTGACGGCCGCGGCGATCGGACTCTGCGCCTCGGCGCTCCCGGAGCGGGCGGACGCGGGGGAGAGGATCGACGTCGAGGTCGAGGGTCTCGGCGGGGCGCTCGGCGGCCTGCTCCAGAACCAGAGCCTCAAGGGGACCGACGTGCGGCAGAACGTCCTCTCCGTCCTCTCGATCGAGGACCACCGCAAGGACGAGAACCTCACGGAGGCGCGCGTCCGGCGCCTCCACGAGGAGGCCCCGGCGGAGATCCGGAAGGCGCTCGAGCCGTTCGGCTACTTCCGGCCCACGATCGACGCGGAGCTCACGCGCGACGGCGACGCGTGGCGCGCCGTCTATCGCGTCGATCCGGGCCCCGCTCTGTCCGTCGCTTCCCTCGAGCTGACGATCACCGGCCCGGGGGAACAGGACCCGGACCTCCGCGCGGCCGCGGCGGCCTTTCCGCTGCGCCGCGGGGAGGTCGTCGTCTCGCCCGTCTACGAGCGGGGGAAGGACGCGATCGAGACGGCCGCGGCCGAGCACGGATATCTCGACGGGGCCTTCGCCGAAAACGAGATCCGCGTCGATCTCGCGGCGTACACGGCCGACGTCGTGCTGCGGTACGAGACGGGCCCGCGCTATCTCTTCGGGCCCGTCCGTTTCGAGCAGTCGATCCTCGATCCCGAGGTCATCCGCGGGTACGTGACGTGGACGGAGGGCGAGCCGATCTCGACGAGCAAGATCCTCGAGCTCCAGAACGGCCTCGCGAGCGCCCCGTACTTCCAGCGGGTCGAGGTCGTGCCGCGGAAGGACGAGGCACAGGACCGCCGCGTTCCGATCGAGGTGAACCTGAGGCCCGCGAAGCCCTTCCGCTTCGAGGTCGGGGCGGGGTACGGCACGGACACCGGGCCGCGCGGGACGTTTCGCACGCTCGTGCGGCGCGTGAACCGCCACGGCGACCACGCGGAGCTGAACGTCCGGCTCTCGGGAATCGAGCAGAGCGGCGCGCTGCGTTACCTGATTCCCGGTCCCTACCCGCGCACGGACGTCTACACGTTCTCGATCGGATACGAGCGCCTGGAGCCGGAGACGAGCAACACCCGCGCGTTCGTCACGGGCATCGACCGGTCCCAGAAGCGCGGGACGTGGAAGGAGTCGTTCTCGCTCTTCTACAGGCGCGAGACCTACACCGTCGGCGTCGACAGCGGGACCTCGAACCTCCTCGTCCCGGGCGCTCACTGGGAGAAGGTCGTCGCGGACGACCGGATCGACGCGAAGAACGGCTGGCGGACGACGTTCCTCACACAGACGGCGGTGAAGGGAGTCGTCTCCGACGCGACGTTCCTGACGCTCGACGCGGCGGCCAAGATGATCCGCTCGATCGGCGGCGGGAACCGGCTCATCGGCCGCGCCGAGCTCGGATACGTGGCGACCTCGGAGCTGCGCCGCCTGCCGCCGCAGTTCCGTTTCTTCGCGGGCGGCGACCAGAGCATCCGCGGCTACGGCTATCAGCACGTCGGGCCCCTGGACGAGGAAGGAAACGTCGTCGGCGGGAAGATCCTCGCGGTCGCCAGCGTGGAGCTCGACCACCGGTTCCTCCCGAAATGGGGGGCGGCCGTCTTCGTCGACGGCGGCAACGCGATGAACGCCTTCTCGGAAGGGTGGAAGACGGGGGCGGGCGCGGGCCTGCGGTGGATCTCGCCGATCGGGCCGATCCGCGTCGACAGCGCGTACGGGTTCGATCCGCCCTCGAGGGGATGGAAGCTCCACGTCAACATCGGGCCGGACCTGTGAACGGGAAGAAACGGACCCGCCTTTTCGCCCCGATCGGCGCCGCCGTCGGCGCGCTCGTCCTCGTCGCCGCGGCGTTTCTCTGGTGGGTCCTCGGGACGCAGGCGGGAGCGCGTTGGGCGTTCGCGCGCATCGCGTCGGCGATGAAGGGGAGAGTCCGCGTCGCGTCCCTCCAGGGTCCGCTCCGCGGTCCTCTCGCCGTGCGCGGCCTCGTCTACGAGACGCCCGCGTTGACCGTCTCGGTCGAGGAAGTCCGTCTCGACTGGCGGCTTTCGGAGCTCCTCGCGAAGCGGCTGGACGTCCTCTCGCTTTCCGCCCGGGGCGTCCGGATCCGCACGTCGCCGGTTCCCGAGAAGAAGGAGAAGGAGAAGCGCCCGGATCTGCAGCTTCCGATCAACGTGATCGTGCGGGCGGCGGACGTGCGCGACGTCGAGATGACGTCCGGCGGCCCGAGCCCCGGGCCGCCCGTCCGCGTCGACTCGATCTCGCTCGCGACGCGCGTCGCGGGCGCCGTCGTCCGGGTCGACCGCCTCGCGGTGCGCGGCCCGACGTTCACCGCAGACGTCTCCGGGACGCTCGAGCCGAGAGGCGACTACCCGCTGGACCTGACGACCGCGTGGAGCGTGCAGTCGAACGACACGCGCTACGAGGGGCGGGGAACCCTCGCCGGAACGCTCGAGTCGCTCCGCGTGACGCAGACGCTCCTCTCCCCGGCGCCGCTCGAGGTCGAGGCGACGCTCCTTCGTCCGCTGCGCGACCTGGGTTTCTCCGGGGACGTGCGCTTCGACGCGCTCGACCTGCGCCGCCTGGTTCCGTCCGCGCCCGCGGCGTCCGCCTCCGGGAGCATCCACGCGGAGGGAGCTCTGGAGCGGTTCTCGACACGCGGCGTCGTGCGCCTCGAGACGAAGGTCGCGGACGTCGGCAGGCTCGACGCCTCCTGGGACGCCGAGCGGCGAGGCGACCTCTGGCGCGTCGCGCGGCTCGACGTCCGGCTGCCGGAGGGGACCGCGGCCCGGATCAGCGGCTCCGTGCGAACGGCGGAGGCGAGTCCCGCGTTCGACCTCGCGGCCGAATGGACGCGCCTCGAGTGGCCGCTGAAGGGACCGGCGGCCGTCGCGAGCTCGCACGGAAATCTGAAGGTGAACGGGACGCTCGACGGATATCGGATCGTCGCGGACGCCGACGTCCGCGCGAAGGGCCTTCCGCCCGGCACGTGGAGGCTCGAGGGCCGAGGCGACGCCCGTCACGTCGCGCTCGAACGGCTCTCGGGCGAGATCCTCGGCGGCTCCATCGCGGCGTCGGGCGCCGTCGCGTGGAAGCCGAACGTGACCTGGGACCTCGACGTGGCGGGCGAGGGCATCGATCCGGAGGGCTTCTGGCCTTCCTCTCCCGGACGTCTCGCGTTCCGCGCCTCGACGCGCGGCGTCCTCGAAAACGCGGGTCCGAACGGGTCCGTTTCGCTGACGAGCCTCGGCGGCACGCTGCGCGGCCGGCCCGTCTCGGGAGCCGCGGAGGCGCGGTTCGCGAATTCCGAGCTCTCCGTGCCGCGCGCCGACTTCCGAGTCGCGACGGCGCGGCTCGAGGGCTCCGGCCGGATCGGCCGGACGTGGGACTTCGCGTGGAGGCTGGAAGTGCCGGACGTCGGGGCCGTGCTCCCCGACGCGCGCGGGTCGCTGTCGGCGACCGGAAGACTGACGGGACCGCGGAAGACGCCGCACGTCCAGACGACCGCGGACGGCCGCTCGCTCGCGCTGGGGGCGCGCGAGATCGCGAGGCTCCGGCTCGACGCGGACGTGAACACGAACCGGGAGCGGCCGTCGCGCGTCGATCTCGACACGTCGGGAACCGTGCTCGTCGCCGGGCGCACGCTCGAGGCCCTCACGCTGCGTCTCGCCGGCACGCTCGCGCGACACGACGTCGCCGTCGGGGCGAGGACGGCGAAGACGCGGCTCGCGTTCTCGGCGTCGGGCGGGGCCGTGGCTGCGGGAAGCGCGCGGGACGAGGGGCCGATACCGGCGGGCTGGGACGGCCGCGTGACGCGTCTCGACCTCACGTCGCCCGACGTCTCGGGCCGGCTCGCCCGTTCGGCCGCCGTATCGGCGTCGGCGGACGCGGTCCGCGTCCGGGATTTCGCATGGGCCGTCTCCGGAGGGCGTCTCACGCTCGACGGCGAGTGGCGGAAGACCGGACCCTCCCGGATGGAAGCGGGCGTCGCGAACGTCCCTCTCGCCGTCTTCTCGCCGTGGCTTCCCGCCGGCATGCAGGTGACGGGCGCGCTGAACGGCCGCGTTCGGGCCGCGATCGCGCGCGGAGGCGACGTCGACGGCGCCGTGGACCTCCGGCCGGGGCCGGGCGAGATCCGCTACCGAACGCGGCCGGGGGGACGGTCGCGTTCTCCTACTCGGACACGCGGCTCGAGCTCGCGGCGGGGCCTCGCGGCGCCACGGCCAAGTTCTCCCTCGCCGTCGAGGGCCAGGGCCGCATCGGGGCCGATCTCGCGATGCCGGACTACAACGCGCGGGGCGTGCCGCGGAAGTCGGAGCATGTCCGCGGCCGCGTCACGGCCTCGTTCGCGGATCTCGGCTTCGCGCGCGCGCTCCTCCCGGGCGTGGACGATCTCGGCGGCGCGCTCCGCGCGGACGTGGCGTTCGACGGAACGGTCGGGAATCCCGGCATCCGCGGCGAGGTGACGCTGGCGGACGGCCGGGCGGAGCTCTCCTCCCTCGGCATCAACGTCGCGGACGTTTCGATCGCGGCGCGCGGCGACGGCGGCCCCGTCTTCCACGTCGAGGGGACGGCGCGGTCGGGGGAAGGCACGGTCCGCATCACCGGGCGCTCGCCGCTCGCTCCGGCCCCGGACGCGCCCGCGAGAGTGAAGATCGAGGGCCGAAGGTTCCAGGCGATGGGAACGGACACGATGCAGGTCTGGGTCTCGCCCGACCTGACGATCGTCGCCGACGGCCGGAAGATCCGCGTCGAGGGCCGCGTCTTCGTCCCGCAGACGCGGATCGAGTACGTCCGGAAGTTCGCGACGATCCAGCCGTCGAAGGACATCGTGTTCGTGGGACCGTCGGCGGAAGACGAGGAAACCGCCCGCGCGAAGCGCGCGCAGCTGATCGAGGCGCGCGTCCGTCTCGTCCTCGGCGACCTCGTCCGCGTGAAGACGATGGGGTTCGACGGGAGGCTGACCGGCAGCATCCTCGCCATCGACGAGGCGGGGCGCCCCACCACCGCGACCGGCGAGCTCGACGTCGTCCGCGGCGGGACCTACAAGGCATACGGCCAGGACCTGACGATCGAGCGCGGCCGCGTCGTCTTCGGCGGACCCGTGGCGAACCCCGCCGTGGACCTGCGCGCCTCCCGGGAGGCCGACGACGGCACGATCGCGGGCGTGGAGGTGAAAGGGACCGTGCGCAACCCGGAGGTGAGCGTGTGGTCCGAGCCCTCGATGAGCCAGACGGACGCCCTCGCGTACCTCGTCCTCGGCCATCCTCTCGGCCAGACGACGACTCCCGAGGAGGGCAGCGCCGTCGCGAAGGCCGCGACGTCGCTCGGCATCGCGGGCGGCAACCTCCTCGGAAAGAAGATCGCCTCGCGTTTCGGACTGGAGACCGCCCGCGTCGAGGCCAGGCACGGGCTCGAGTCCGCGGCCCTCGTCGTCGGCAAGTACCTCTCGCCGAAGCTCTACGTCGAGTACGGGATCGGTCTCTTCGACCCGGTGAGCACGCTCCGCCTGCGCTACATCCTCTCGAGGAAGTGGAGCGTGTCCGCGGAGACCTCGGGAGAAGCGAACGGGGCCGACGTGCTGTACACGGTGGACGCGGGGAAAAGGCCGCCGTCACCGCCGCCGACGGAGGAGAGAGCGGGCTCGGGCTCGGATTAGGTCCCGTGAGCTCCGCGTCACTCGAAGACGCCCGACACGTCCACGGCGAGGTCCACGGTGCGGAAGAGTCGGGGCTTCCTGGTCCCGGGGATCATAGACAGAAACTCAAACGCCGCCGGATCGCGGCGGCGTTTGACGGGATCCGGGGAACGACCGGGTTTAGCGCTTCTCGAAGGGCGTGAAGTGACGCTCGCCGGAGCCCTGGAAGATCTGGCGCGGGCGGGCGATCTTCTGGTCCGTGTCGGCCATCATCTCGTCCCACTGGGCGAGCCAGCCCGACATGCGCGGGATCGCGAACAGGACCGGGAACATGTCGACGGGGAACTTCATGGCCTGGTAGATGAGGCCGGAGTAGAAGTCCACGTTCGGGTAGAGCTTCCGCTTCACGAAGTACTCGTCCTCGAGGGCGATTCGCTCGAGCTCGAGCGCGATGTCGAGGAGCGGGTTGCGGCCCGTGACCTCGAAGACCTGCTCGGCCATCGCCTTGATGACCTTCGCGCGCGGGTCGTAGTTCTTGTAGACGCGGTGGCCGAAGCCCATGAGGCGCGTCTCGCCGCCCGACTCCTTGACCGACTTGATGAACGCCGGGATGTTCTGCTTCGAGCCGATCTCGAACAGCATCCTGAGCACGGCCTCGTTCGCGCCGCCGTGCAGCGGGCCGTAGAGCGCGCCGATCGCGCCGGCCGCCGCGCAGTACGGGTCGGCCTCGGATGAGCCGATCGCGCGCATCGCGTTCGTCGAGCAGTTCTGCTCGTGGTCCGCGTGGAGGATGAAGAGGATCTCGAGGGCTTTCACGAGCGTCGGGTTCGCGACGTACTTCGGCTCGACCGCGCGGTACATCATCTGGAGGAAGTTCGCCGTGTAGCTCAGCTCGTTGTCGGGGTACGAGAACGGCCAGCCGATCGAGTGGCGGTACGCGAATGCCGCGAGGGTCGGCATCTTCGCGATGAGGCGGACGATCTGCTGGCGGCGCGTCGCCGGCTCGCGGACCTCCTTCGCCTCGGGGTAGAACGTCGACAGGGCCGACACCGTGGACGCGAGCATCCCCATCGGGTGTGCGTCGTACCGGAAGCCCTTCATGAGGTCCTTGATGTTCTCGTGGACCATCGTGTGGAAGCGGATGTCGTTCTCCCACGACGTGTACTCGTCCTTCGTGGGGAGCTCGCCGTGGACGACGAGATACGCCGTCTCGAGGTACGTCGTCTTCTCCGCGAGTTCGGCGATCGGGTAGCCGCGGTAGTTCAGGATGCCCTTGTCCCCGTCGATGAACGTGATCTTGCTCTTGCAGGACGCCGTGTTCATGAACGCGGGGTCGTAGGTCATCAGACCGAAGTCGGTCGGCTGCTCCTTGATCTGACGGAGATCGATCGCGCGGATCGTGCCGTCCTTGATCGGAACGTCGTAGGACTTCCCGGTCCGGTTGTCGGTGATCGTCAGGGAGTCGCGCATCTTCGCGGAGCCTTCCTGCGCCTTCGTTTCGGGCGCGGCCAACGTCGTCGCCATTGAGCCTCCTCATCTGGAGTCCGTTCAGGGCTCCGGGCATGAAGAGGATGCGGATCGAACAAGCGGCCGGAAATGATGAGGATGCGCTAGGGGCGTCATCTCGCTTGTGACGAAATTCACAAGCTTGAGTGGAGCCGGTCCACGGCGATGAGAAAGGCCACGGCGGTCAGGGGCGGAGGAGCTTCCGCACCGTGACGAGTTGGCCCACGTGATAGGAGGTGTGGTCGATCGCGAGGAGGACCGACCTGAGGAATGTCTTGCCCGGATTCCCGGGTATCTCCGCGAGGAGATTCGGGCACGCCGCCACGAATTCCTGAAACGCCCGACGGTCGGCCGCGACGGCCGCGAGGCTCGCGTTCCAGGCGCGCGGCGAGGGCGGCGCCGGGGATTTCGGCCAGTAGGCGGCTGGCCAGTCGCCTTCGACGTAGGCGGGATCCCGGCAGAAATCGAGTAGATCCCGCTGCGCGAGCCGGATGTGCTCGAGGAGCTCCCACGCCGAGTGGGGGAGACCGCGCGGTCTCTTGCCGCGGCGCCCCGACGGCAGACCCTTCAAAGAATCTTCGAGAGTGAGATGCGCGCTCGTCCAGTCGAGCGCGCGCGAGAGGTGTTCACGGAGCGCGGCGTCACTTCGGGCCATCGTCGGGTCTCACTTTCTCAGGAGCTCTTTCTCAGAAGCTTGAAGGCGTGGTTCCAGGTGCCCGTCGAGGCCCCGTACTGCACCCAGAGGATGCACAGCGGCTCGAGGAGGCGCGCGCCCTCGATCCCGCCGAGGTCGACGATCTCCCAACCGAACGCCTTGCAGACGTCGGTGACGGCAGCGCGCGCGGACGCGTCGTTCCCGCAGAGGAACATCGTCGGCGGGCCGCCGGGAAATTTCGGGTCGATCATGTGCGCGTTCCCGACGCTGTTGAAAACCTTCACGACACGCGCGCCGGGAAGCCAGCGCTGGACCTGCTCGCCGCCAGAGTCCGTGTGGCCGAGCGCGAGGCGGGGTGGCTTGCCCGGCTCGAAGACGAGCGGGTTCGTGACGTCGAGAACGACCTTGCCCGCGAAGTTCTCCTTGCCGGCGAGGGAGAGGGCGTTCTCCGTCCCGTCCCAGTGCGTCGCGATGACGAGCATCTCGCCGAAGGAAGCCGCGTCGCGGAAGGTTCCCGCCGAGCCCTTGCCCGGGTGCCTCGCGGCCCAGGCCGCCGTCTTTTCGTTCGACGCCTCACGGGCGCCGAGCTTCACCGAGTGTCCGCGCGAGACGAACCCGCTTCCGAGAGACTGGCCGACGTCGCCGCTGCCGAGGATTCCGACGTTCATGGGGAACCTCCGGCGTCGAGAACGCATCTCGGGCCCGGCGCATTCCGGGGAGGGGGAACGGGCTTCCGGGACGCGTCGATCAGCCCGAGACCCCGTCGTAGCCGAGGTATGCCTCGAGGACGTTCACCTCGTGCTCGAGGTCCGCGATCCGCTCCTGCATGACGTGGCGGAGGGAGACGATCCCGACGACCTTCCTCTTCTCGTCGACGATCGGAAGGTGCCGGATGTGGTGCTCGGCCATCGTCGTCGCGGCCGCCGCCTCGTCGCCCGGCGCGGGGATCGAGAGCACGTCGGCCGTCATGACCGCCGACACGTGCGTCTTGGCGGCGTCCTTTCGCGCGAGGACGATCTTCTCGAGAACGTCGCGCTCGGAGAAGATGCCCGCCATCGTCTTTCCCTTCATGACGACGACGGCGCCGACGCGCTCTTTCACCATCGTCTTGACGGCCTCGAGCACCGTGGCCGTCTCGGGGACGGAAACAGGCGGACGGGACGAGTTCCGAAGCAGTTTCGCCATGGCGGACTCCTCTCGCAGGCTCACGCCTCACGAGGAACATGGGGGCCCGCCCCGGGCCCCTCCATGATGCAGACGGCTCAGCGAGACGCGGGGCCGAGCGCGTATTCCGCGCGCCGGTCCTTCAGCGCCGGAAACTTTGCCCGGGCGTCGGCGACGACGGCAGGGTCGACGTCGGCGATGAGGACCGTCTCGGTCTCGGCCGCGCTCACGAGCGTCTCGCCCCACGGCGACGTCATGGACGAGTCGCCCATGTACCGGTTGCCCTTGCCGTCCGTCCCGACGCGGTTGACGCCCGCGACGTAGCAGAGGTTCTCGACCGCCCGCGCCTTGAGGAGGAGCTGCCAGTGCGCGCGGCGGCGCTCGGGCCAGTTCGCGACGACCGCGAAGAGGTCGGTCTCCTCCGCCGCGAGGCGGAACGGCTCGGGGAAGCGCAGGTCGTAGCAGACCTGCGGCGTCACGCGCACGCCTTCGATCGTCCACGTGACGACCGCCCCGCCCTTCGCATAGACGGCGTCCTCGCCCGCGAACGAGAACGGATGGAGCTTCGTGTACCGAGAGACGTCACCCTCGGGCGTGACCCACAGCGCGTTGTTGCACGGCAGCGGCGACGGGGCGCCCGACGCGTCGCACGTCTCGGCGAGGCCGGCGATCAGATGCAGAGAGAGGCCGCGCGCCATCCCGCGCAGCCACTCTCCGCTCGGGCCGCCCGGCGGCTGCGCGATCTTGCCGCCGTCCATCGAGAAACCCGTCGCGAACATCTCGGGCAGGAGCGCGAGCGACGCGCCGTTCTCGGCGGCCCGCTGGAGCAGCTTCGCGGCGCCCGCGTGGTTCGCCTTCCAATCCTCCCAGGCGAGATCCATCTGGAGGAGGGCGACGCGCATCGCGGGGATTATGACCGGGCCGCGAGGAGGTCGCCGAGCGCCCGAAGGAACGTCTCCTGCCCCCGGCGGAAGCGCGGATCGGACGGGGAAAGGCCGGTCACGAGCTGCGCCATCTGCGGGAGCGCAGCCGGCATCATCGTCAGCGAGACGAGGGCGAGCTGCAGGTAGCGCGCGTCGAGGCCCGCCCGGAGCAGGCCGCGGCGCTGCATCCCCTCGAGCTCGTCGACCGACGCGCGCCACAGGGCCCGCCTCTCGTCGCCACCCGGAAGGCGTCCGGCCGGCGGCTCGAGCGCCTCCCACAGCGTCGCGCGCATCCAGCCCGGCCGCTCCAGGAGGTATCGCTGCCAGAAGACGAGCGTCTCGGGGAGGTCCCCCGGCGACGTGGTCCCGGCAGCGCGCAGGGCCCGGGCGTTCGCGGCGAAGACCTCGCGGACGACGCCCTCGCGGCTGCCGAACGCCGCGCGGACCGTTTTCGCGTGTACGCCGGCGCGGCGCGCGATGCGCGCGAGCCGCGCCCCCACGGGGCCGTGCTGGCGCACCTCGCGCACGGCGGCCGCGAGAATGCGCCGGCGCGTGCGGGCGGCGTCACGGCCCGGCGGCGCGGGCTCGAGGCGCTCCGTCGCGCCCGCGGCCCAGCGCGCGACGGCGGCGCGTCGGGCGATGTCGCTCCGTTCGCGGGCGGTCAGGCTCTCGGCGCGGGCCCTGCCGCCGCGCAGGCCGCCCCGGCGTCCGAGGAGCGCGGCTGCCGCGGCGGCGTGGCGATCATTTCGTGAGCGGTCAAGCATAACGACTGATCTTCCTTCCTGCGTCGGGATCAATGCTTTGAATGGTCGGCAAGCGGCGCTCGAGGCCGCGCCGCCGGGGACATTGTGCACGCGTTCGAGCGAGACGAGGCGGCCGGACTCTGCGCGATCTCCTCGGCGTCGTCTCGCGGGCGCCGCGCCGCGTCGCGGTCGACGTCCTCCTCGCCGTCGGATCCCTCGCCGCGGCGCACGTCCTCTCGCCGTTCCTCGGACGCGTGCTCGGCATCGAGGGGGACGTCGCGCGCGTCGTGGGTCCGTCCGGTCCCGCGCAGATCGCGGCGTGGATCCTCGTGAGTCTCGCGGCCGGGGCGGGCGAGGAGATCTCGTTCCGGGGCTACCTGCAGGGTCAGTTCGCGGGCATGATGTTCTCGAAAATCGTCTCTCCTTCCCCCGTCTCACGCGCCCCTGTTACGCTGAATGCGGATGGGCCGCTCGCTCCTCGCCAAGGTCTGGGACCTCCACGCCGTGAGGAAGCTGCCGACGGGGCAGACGCAGCTCTTCGTGGGCCTCCACCTCGTCCACGAGGTCACGAGCCCGCAGGCGTTCGCGATGCTGAAAGAGAAGGGCTGGAAGGTCGCGTTCCCGTCGAGGACGGTCGCGACGGTCGACCACATCGTGCCGACGGCGAGCGTCGCGCGGCCGTTCGCCGATCCCGCGGCCGAGGAGATGCTCGTGTCCCTCCAGCGCAACGCGCGGGGCGCGGGCATCGAGCTCCACGACCTCGGCGCGCCGGGCCAGGGCATCGTTCACGTCATCGGGCCCGAGCTCGGCCTCACGCAGCCCGGGATGACGATCGCGTGCGGCGACAGCCACACGTCCACGCACGGCGCGTTCGGCGCGCTCGCGTTCGGGATCGGGACGTCGCAGGTGCGCGACGTCCTCGCGTCGCAGTGCCTCGCGATGGACCCGATGAGGCTCCGCCGCATCGACGTGGCGGGTCGCCTCGCCCCGGGCGTCTACGCGAAGGACGCGATCCTCTCGATCATCCGGACGCTCGGCGTCAAGGGCGGCGTCGGCTTCGCGTACGAATACGGCGGAGAGGCCGTCTCGGCGATGTCGATGGAAGAGAGGATGACGCTCTGCAACATGTCGATCGAGGGCGGCGCTCGCGCGGGCTACGTGAACCCGGACGCCGTGACGTTCGACTACCTGAAGGGGCGGCCCGCCGCGCCGCAGGGCGATGCGTGGGAACGCGCCGTCGCGTGGTGGCGCACGATGGCGTCGGACGCGGACGCGGCGTACGACGACCGCGTCGCCTTCGACGCCGCCGCGCTCGAGCCGCACGTGACGTGGGGGATCAACCCCGGCCAGAGCGCGGGGATCTCGGAACGCGTCCCGGGGCCCCGCGACGTGCCGGACGGTGAGCGCGCGCAGATCGCCGAGGCGCTCGACTACATGGGCTTCTCGGGCGGCGAGCCCATTGCGGGCACTCGGGTCGACGTCGCGTTCATCGGCTCGTGCACGAACGGGCGCCTCTCGGACCTGCGCGAGGCCGCGCGCGTCGTGAGGGGCCGTAAGGTCGCGAAGGACGTCAGGGCCCTCGTCGTGCCCGGCTCGAACGCCGTGCGCGCGGCGGCGGAGGCCGAAGGCCTCGACGGCGTCTTCCGCGACGCGGGGTTCGAGTGGCGGGGCGCCGGGTGCTCGATGTGCCTCGCGATGAACCCCGACCGGCTCGAGGGGCGCGAGGTCTGCGCCTCCTCGTCGAACCGCAACTTCAAGGGCCGGCAGGGGAGCCCGATGGGCCGCACGCTCCTCATGAGCCCGGCGATGGTCGCCGCCGCCGCCGTCGCGGGCGAGGTGACGGACGTGCGGACGATGCTGGGGGGCACGGCATGAGCCTCCCCGCGATCCGCCGCGTCTCGGGGACGGCGCGCCCGCTCGTCGGCGACGACGTCGACACGGACCGGATCATCCCGGCGCGTTTCCTCGTCTCCGTCACGTTCGACGGGCTCGGAGCCCACGCGTTCGAGGACGACCGCGCCGCGGCGCGGGAGCGCGGCGGGACGCATCCGTTCGACGATCCGCGCTTCGCCGGCGCGAGCCTCCTCCTCGTGAATCGCAACTTCGGCTGCGGGTCCTCGCGCGAGCACGCGCCGCAGGCGCTCGCCCGCGGAGGCTTCCACGCCGTCGTCGGCGAGTCCTTCTCGGAGATCTTCTTCGGGAACTCCGTCGCGATCGGCCTGCCGTGCGTCGCGCTCGAGCGCGAGGCCGTCGCGATGCTGCAGGCGCTCGTCGCGACGGACACCGCGGCGCGCTTCGCGCTCGACCTCGAGACGATGTCGCTCGCGGCCGGAGGGGCGACGTTTCCCGTGTCGATGCCGGGAAACGCGCGGCAGGCGTTCCTGTCCGGTCACTGGGACGGGACGTCGATGCTCCTCGACCGGTTCGGCGAGGTGGAAGCGCTGGCAAAGCACCTGCCTTACGTCGCCGGTTTCTGAGGCCACGCCGACGCCGCTCTCTCCGTCTCAGTTCCTCGGACGGGGCGCGTCCTTGGGGCCCCCTTCGGTGCAAGGCCACTCCTTGCGGAGCCCTCGGTAGGATGCGACGATTTTCAGGTCTCCCTGTTTTTTCAGGAGCAACGTGCAGGCTCCGTCTTTCATCGCGATGACTCCATGGTCCTTCGGAACGGCCCGGATGGTGGCCTTTCCCTCGCGGCAAAGGTCGAAACGCGTGCCGTCCGGCACGACGGAGAAGAGCCCAATGTTCTGAGGCCCCGTGCCCTCGCGGAGATAAAAGTAGTTGCAACCCTCGTTCTGGGTGTCCGTCGAGAACCAGAGATCGGATGGCTGAACGTTCGACCGCACCTCGAATGCAAAGGCGGGGACGTGAGGCGGATCGCGGTCTTCGAGCTTCTCGCGAGATTCGGTCTTCGTGAACACAGGGCGACGCCTCACGAAGACCCGATTCTTACCGATGAAATCCCGGGGAATTTGAATCTCGAAACGCGCAAAAGGACATCGCGGATCGCCTTCCAGGGCAATCCAGTCGTCATCCTGAAGAGTCGGGTTGTAATCGACCATCACGTCGGGAACTCCGGGATCGCACCGCAGCTCGAGGACGATCGTGTCGCCTGGTCTGTAGAAAGGCTTCGGATCGATCGCGCGGACGCGCACGCCGCCCTGCGCCTGACCGGGCCCGCTCGCAGCGAGAGCTCCGGCAAGGACCACGATGAAAAGAAACACACGCGAGCGCTTCGTCACCCCGGCCCTCCGGTAGCTCGAGTATGAGGGACGGATCCGCCTCATGAGGGAACTTCAGGCCCGCGCTCGCCGCCGCAAAACTGGCTTCTTGCGGTGAAACGGGGTTCAGTCCCCTCCGCCGCGACCCCAGAGCTTCCGCGCCTGGCCGGCGACGTACTCGGCAGACGGCGGGTCGACGTTGGAGAGGACGGCGATCGTGACGCCGCCGGCGCAGATTTCGAGGGCCGCGTTCGAGCCGGGGAGGCCGCCCGCGATCCCGATTCCGCCGTTCGGCTGCGGCCGGCCCACGCCGAGCGCGTCCCGGCGCATCGCCTCGCCCCAGAGGACGAGGTCGTCGGCGGTCGACTCGCCGCCGCCTGCGCTCGAGGGCTTCCCGGGGAGGACGTGCACGTTGGAGCGCGCCCGCCGCCACCTCCGCCGGCCCGGCCTCGTCGCGTGTCCGCCGGAGGACGGCCCTCACGCGCGCGACGAGCGTCCGCGGGCTGAACGGCTTCGGCACGTAGTCGTCGGCGCCGAGGTCGAGGCCCGACGGGCCGGTGGCGGCCTCGAGAGCCGTGAAGCCTCGCGGGCGAGGTAAAGCCGCACCGTCTCGCGCACTTTCGCGTCGTCCTCGACGAGGAGGACCCGTCCGGCCGTCATGCCGGACTCATGCGCGAAGCCGTGAAGAACCCGTGAAGGCGACGGTCAGCGCTCCGAGCGGCTCCCCCGGACCATCTCCAGGAACGCGTGGGCGGCGGGGCCGAAGTTGCCGGCGGCGCGGTAGGCGAGGCGCAGGTCGCGCGGGCGGCGCAGCTCCGGAAGCGTCGTCGCCGCGAGCCGGCCGGACTCGATCTCGGAGAGCGCGGTGCGGCGCGGGAGGAGCGCGACGCCCATCCCGCGTTCGACGGCGCGCTTGACGCCGTCCAGGCTCGGGAGCGAGACCTTGATGTTGAGGGCGACGCCGCGCTCGGAGTACGTCCTCAGGACGCGCTCGCGGGCCGGGGAGGGGTCGCTGTGGGCGATGACGGTCGCGGCGCCGAACTCCTCGAGCGTGACGCGTTCCTTCCGCGCGAACGGATGCGCGGGGTGCGAGAGGACGACGAGCTCGTCGGAGGCGAGGATGACGGTCTTGAGCCCTTCTTCCTGTGGCACGAACGCGACGACGCCGAAGTCGAGCGCCGTCGCGAGCACTTCGGCCCCGAGGAGGCGCGAGGGAAACCGCCGGACGTCGAACTCGATTCCCGCGTGCGTCTCGCGGAAGCGCCCGACGAGGGGGAGGAGAACCTCGAGGCCCGCCTCGTTCGCGCCGATGACGACCCTCCCGCGCCGGAGGTCCTTCAGGTCGCGCACCGCCCGCTCGGCCTCGCCCGCCACGGCGAGGACGCGCTCCGCGTAGCCGAGGAGCGTCTTCCCGGCCTCGGTGAGCCGCACGTCGTGGGTCGTGCGGTCGAAGAGATCCGTCTTCAGCTCGTCCTCGAGCCGGCGCACGGCCTGGCTCACGGCGGACTGTGTCCGGAAGAGCCGCAAGGCCGCCCGCGAGAAGCCCCTCTCCTCGGCGACCGTCAGGAAAACCCTCAGGGAGGCGACGTCCATAAGAGAAACTAATAATAGTAGAAAGACTATGAGTTTGAAGAATTTCTCCGAATGGGGTCCAATTTGCGCCGTGATCGCCTCGACCCGTGCCGCCGTTCTCGTCCTTCTGGTTTCGAAGGAAATCTCTCTCGTCCTTACGAGGAGACAGGCGGCGGGCTGAAGCGGATCCGATAACAGAGCAGCCAGCCGCCCCGCAGATGCGGGGCTTTTTTTTTGGGGTCGGAACCTCGAAGGGACGGAGGCCTCGGGAACGTGAAGAGCGACGCGATCAAGACAGGCCCGAACCGCGCTCCCGCGCGCGCGATGCTGCGCGCGACGGGGCTGACGCCCGCCGATCTCGAGAAGCCCCTCGTCGCGGTCGTGCACCCGTGGACGGACCTCGGCCCGTGCAACGTCTCTCTCCGCGCCATCGCCGAGGAGGTCAAAGCCGGGGTCCGCGAGGCGGGCGGCACGCCGTTCGAGTTCGGGACGATCGCGATCTCGGACGGCATCTCGATGGGGACGGACGGGATGCGCGCCTCGCTCGTCTCGCGCGAGGTCATCGCGGACTCGATCGAGCTGGCCGTGTCGGGCCACGCACTCGACGCCGTCGTCGCGCTCTGCGGCTGCGACAAGACGATCCCCGGGGCCGCGATGGCGCTCGCCCGGCTGGGCCTTCCCGGCGTGGCGCTCTACGGCGGCTCCATCGAGCCGGGGAACGTCGCGGGGAAGGACGTCACGATCCAGGACGTCTTCGAGGCCGTCGGCGCTCACGCGGCCGGGAAGATTTCCGACGCGGCGCTCTGCGACGTCGAGGCCGGCGCGTGCCCCGGCGCCGGCGCGTGCGGCGGGCAGTTCACGGCGAACACGATGGCGACGGCGCTGACGTTCCTCGGCCTCTCGCCGATGGGCGCGAACGACGTCCCGGCGACCGACCCCGCGAAGGCCGGCGTCGCGCGTGCCGCGGGCACGCCTCGTGATGGATCGGCTGAAGGACGGCCTGACCCCGTCGAAGATCCTGACGCGCGCCGCGTTCGAGAACGCGATCGCGGCCGTGGCCGCGACGGGCGGCTCCACGAACGCGGTCCTGCACCTGCTCGCGATCGCGCGCGAGGCGGGCGTGCCCCTCGTCCTCGACGACTTCGACGCGATCTCGGCGCGGACGCCGCTCTTCGTCGACCTGAAGCCGGGCGGCCGCTTCACGGCGCCCGACCTTGCCCGGGCGGGCGGCTCGCGGCTCGTCGCCCGGCGGCTCGTGGAGGCCGGCCTCGTGAAGAACGCGCAGACGGTTTCGGGCCGCACGCTCTTCGACGAGGCGCAGGACGCCGTCGAGACTCCGGGGCAGGAGGTCGTCCGCACGATCTCGAAGGCGCTCAAGCCGCACGGCGGGCTCGCGATCCTGCGCGGCACGCTCGCCCCGGAGGGCGCCGTCGTGAAGCTCGCGGGACACGAGCGGATGCGCCACACCGGTCCGGCGCGCGTCTTCGACGGTGAGATCGCCGCGTTCGCGGCAGTCCAGGCGCGCGGGATCCGGGCGGGCGACGTCGTCGTGATCCGCAACGAGGGGCCGAAGGGCGCACCCGGCATGCCCGAGATGCTCGCCGTGACGGCGGCGCTCGTCGGGCAGGGCCTCGGGGAGGCCGTCGCGCTCGTGACGGACGGCCGCTTCTCCGGCGCCACGCACGGCTTCATGGTCGGGCACGTCTCGCCGGAGGCCGCGGCCGGCGGCCCGATCGCGTACGTGAAGGACGGCGATCCCGTGACGCTCGACGTCGTCGCCCGCCGGCTCGATGTCCAGATCGGCGAGGCCGACATGGCCGCGCGCCGCCGGGCGTATCGCGCGCCGGCTCCCCGTGCGACGACGGGCGTCCTCGCGAAGTACGCGCGGCTCGTCTCGTCGGCCTCCGAAGGCGCGGTGACGGGCACGTTCGCGGGGGTTGCGGCGGCTCGCTCCGAGCCGGCCGGCGCTCCGGCCACGACCGTTTCCGCGGGGAGGAGCGCATGACCGCGCAGGCGAGGACCCAGCCGAGGACCCGCGCGAGCGCCGCACGCGCGCTCGCCGACGAGCTCGTCGCGCTCGGCGTGACGCACATCTTCGGGCACCCCGGCGGCGCCGCGCTGCCTCTTTACGACGCGCTCCACGGTTCGCCGATCCGCCACCTCCTCATGCGGCACGAGCAGGGCGCCGCCCACGCCGCGCAGGGATACGCGCGCGCCACCGGGCGCGCCGGCGTGTGTCTTGCGACGTCCGGGCCGGGCGCGACGAACCTCATCACCGGCCTGACGGACGCGATGATGGATTCGACGCCCGTCGTCGCTCTCACGGCGCAGGTCGCGACGTCTCTCCTCGGTCGGGACGGGTTCCAGGAAGCCGACATCGTCGGGATGACGCAGAGCGTGACGAAACACAACTGGCTCGTCCTCGATCCCGACGAGGTCGCCGCCACGGTCCGCCACGCGTTCCGCGTCGCCTCGGCCGGCCGCCCGGGACCCGTCCTCGTCGACGTGCCGCGAGACGTGCTGCAGGCCGAGGCCGCGTCGGACGGCCCGGCGGAGGAGCCGGCCGAAGCCCCGCGCCGCGCGGACGCCGTGTCGCTCCGCCGCGCCGCGTTCGCGATCTCGAACGCGCGCCGCCCGGTCCTCTACGTGGGCGGCGGCGTGATCTCATCGGGCGCGTCCGCCGAGGTCCGGCGCCTCGCGCACAAGACGCGCATCCCGGTCACGACGACGCTCATGGGCAAGGGCGCGTTCCCCGAGACGGACCCGCTCTCCCTCGGGATGCTCGGCATGCACGGAACGGCGTACGCGAACTGGGCGATGCACGAATGCGACCTCATCATCGCGCTCGGCGCCCGCTTCGACGATCGCATCACGGGAAGACTCGCCACGTTCGCCCCGCACGCGAAGGTCGTCCACCTCGACGTCGACCCCGTCGAGATCGGGAAGACCCGGAGGGCCGACTACCCGCTGCACGGGGACGCGAAGACCGTGCTCAAGCAGCTCCTCCCGCTCGTGGGCGCGCCCCACACGAACGGCTGGCACGACCGGATCGCCGAATGGAAGGCCGAGGCGCCGCTCGCCTACGCCCAGACGGGAGACGTGATCCTTCCGCAGTTCGCGATCGAGACGCTCTGGAAGTTGACGCGGGACCGCCGTCCCATCGTCACGACGGACGTCGGCCAGCACCAGATGTGGGCGGCGCAGTTCTGGAAGTGCGACGAGCCGAACGTGTTCATCACGTCGGGCGGTCTCGGGACGATGGGCTTCGGCCTGCCCGCGGCCATCGGCGCGCAGTGCGGGATGCCGGACCGCCTCGTGATCAACCTGAACGGCGACGGCAGCTTCCAGCAGACGATGCAGGCGATGGCGACGGCCGTCGAGGAGAAGCTCCCGATCAAGGTCGTCATCCTCGACAACGAGAGCCTCGGGATGGTCCGCCAGTGGCAGGACCTCTTTTACGAGCGCCGCTTCTTCGCGGTCGAGCTCCAGAACCCCGACTTCGCGAAGCTCGCCGAGGCGTTCGGAGCCGCGGCATTCCGGGTGAACCGTCCCGAGGAGCTCGTCCCGGCGTACGAAGCCGCGCTCGCCGTGGACGACCGCCCTGCGCTCGTCCACGTGCGGACGGACGGCAACGAGAACTGCTACCCCATGTGGCCCGCGGGCCAGTCCATCGACACGATGGTGGTCTCGGACCCGCGGAAGAAGACCTGAGAGATCGAGGAGGTTGGGATGCACGAGACCTACGAGATCAGGGCGAAAGATGCTCCCGGGCTGATGGCGCGGGTCGAGACGATCCTGCGGCGCCAGCGCATGACGATTCGGAGTTTTTCCTTCGAAGGTGGTGTGGGCGGCGGTCCCGCCCGGATCGATCTCGTCATCGACGCGGACGAGGAACGGTCGAGTCTCGTCGAGCGACAGCTCATGCGCCTCCACGACGTGACGGAAGTCGCCCGGACGAGCGGGACGGCCGCCTTCGCGCAGCCCTCGTTCACCTTCGAAGAGAAGACTGCTTAGAAGGTCCCGAGTAGGCCGCACGCAGCGAAGCAGCCCTGCGGCGCGCTCTCTTCTCTTCACCTTCTAGGAAGAAAACAACGTGACCCAAGCCGAACCATCAAACGACGAGCGAAGAGGAACTCCTATGGCCACGATCTGGTACGACAAGGACGCCGACGTCTCCCGCCTCAAGGGCCGGACGGTCGCGATCATCGGGTACGGCAGCCAGGGGCACGCGCACGCGCTGAATCTCCGCGACAGCGGCGTTTCGGTCGTCGTGGGCCTCCACGCGACAGTCGAAGTCCGCCGCGAAGGCGCGGGCCGAGGGCCTCGCGGTCCTGCGCGGTCGCCGAAGCCGCCCGGCGGGCGGACATCGTCATGATCCTCACGCCGGACACGGGCCAGAAGCGGCTCTGGGACGAGGCGATCGCGCCGCACCTGAAGGCCGGGAAGACCGTCATGTTCGGGCACGGCTTCAACATCCGCTTCGGGCAGATCGTCCCGCCGCTCGACGTGGACGTCACGATGGTCGCGCCGAAGGCGCCCGGCCACCGCGTTCGCGAGCTGTACAAGGAGGGCGGAGGCACGCCCGCGCTCCTCGCCGTCGAGCAGAACGCGGGCGGGCACGCGCGCGAGGACGCGCTGGCCTATGCGAAAGCCCTCGGGGCGACGCGCGCCGGCGTCCTCGAGACCACGTTCGCCGAAGAGACGGAGACGGACCTTTTCGGGGAGCAGGCCGTGCTCTGCGGCGGCACGTCCGCGCTCGTGAAGGCGGGCTTCCAGACGCTCGTCGACGCGGGCTACCAGCCGGAGGTCGCCTACTTCGAGTGCCTCCACGAGCTGAAGCTCATCGTGGACCTCATGTACCGCGGCGGTCTGAATTACATGCGCTACTCGATCAGCGACACGGCCGAGCACGGCGACTACACGGCGGGCCCGCGCATCGTGACGGACGCCACGCGCCGGGAAATGAAGAAGATCCTCGAGGAGATCCAGGAAGGCGTCTATGCCGAGAACTGGATCGCCGAGAACCGCGCGGGCCGCCCGAACTTCGAGGCGGCGCGCGAGAAGGAGCAGGAGCAGCTCCTCGAGAAGGTGGGCGCCGAGCTGCGGGAGAAGATGCCGTTCCTGAACCCGGTCGTCGTCGGAAAGGTGGCCTGACCATGCGCGCGGAGGGAGACGTCACGAGCCGGATCACGATTTTCGACACGACGCTCAGGGACGGCGAGCAGGCGCCCGGCTTCTCGATGCGCGAGGCCGAGAAGGTGCGCCTCGCACGAAAGCTCGACGAGCTCGGCGTCGACGTCCTCGAGGCCGGGTTCCCGATCGCGTCGGAGGACGACTTCTCCGGCGTCCGCGCCGTCGCGAAGGCCGTGAGGCGCCCGGTCGTCGCGGCGCTCGCGCGCTCCGTGGACGCGGACGTGGACCGCGCCCTCGCGGCCCTCGAAGGCTGTGCGCGCCCGCGCCTCCATACGTTCATCGCGACATCGGACCTCCACCTGACGCACAAGCTCCACATGTCGCGCGGCGAGGCGCTCGAGGCCGCGGCCCGTGCCGTCGCGCGGGGCCGGCGGTCCGTCGACGACGTCGAGTTCTCGGCCGAGGACGCGACGCGCAGCGACGTCGACTACCTGTGCGCCGTCGTGACGGCCGTCATCCAGGCAGGCGCGACCACCGTGAACCTCCCGGACACGGTCGGCTACTCGACGCCGGACGAGATCTACCGGTTCTTCCGGACGATCCGGGAGCGCGTGCCGGGCTCGCACGGCGTCGTCCTCTCCGCGCACTGCCATAACGACCTCGGCCTCGCCGTCGCGAACAGCCTCGCGGCGATCGAGGGCGGCTGCCGGCAGATCGAGTGCACCGTGAACGGGATCGGCGAGCGGGCCGGCAACGCGTCCCTCGAGGAAATCGTCATGACGCTCCGTGTGCGGCCCGACAAGCTGCCGTTCGAGACCGGCATCGTGCACGGGCAGATCTACGCGGCGAGCCAGCTCCTCACGGAGCTCACGGGCGAGGCCGTCCAGGCGAACAAGGCGATCGTGGGACGTAACGCGTTCGCGCACGAGGCCGGCATCCACCAGGACGGAATCCTCAAGGACCGCCGGACGTACGAGATCATGCGGCCCGAGGACGTCGGCGTTCCCCGCACGACGATGGTCCTCGGCAAGCATTCCGGACGGCACGCGCTGAGGGCGCGCTGCGAAGCGCTCGGCATCCTCCCGGCCCGCCACGAGCTGGACGACCTTTACAGGCGCATGATCGCGCTGGCGGATCGACAGAAGGTGGTTCACGACCGGGATCTCGTGTCGATGTGGTCCGCGCTCAAGCGCGTCGTCGCGCTGCGTCCGGCGCATCACGGCGGCAACGGCCACGGCAATGGGGCGCGGCCCGCGGCCGCGGATCTTCGCGTCGACGAGACGCCGGCCATCGAGGAAGCCGGCTACGGATACGGGGTCTGAGTGGGGAAGCGCGCGCGCATCGCGGTCCTGCCGGGCGACGGCATCGGTCCGGAGGTCATTGCGGGAGCCGTCGCGGTCCTCAAGGCGGTCGAGGCGCGCTTCTCTCACACGTTCGTCTTCTCGGAATGGCTCCTCGGCGCGCGCGCCCTGCGCGAGAAGGCGCTGCCGCTGCCCGAGGACACGCTCGCCGCGTGCCGCGACGCGGACGCCGTCCTCCTGGGCGCCGTCGGCGACCCCGCGTACGACCTCGCGCCGTTCGACCAGCGGCCCGAGTACGGCCTCCTCCAGCTGCGCAAGGCGCTCGGCCTCTACGCGAACATCCGGCCCGCCCGCCTCTACCGGGCGCTCGCGGACGCCGGGCCGTTGAAGCCCGAGATCGCGCGCGGCCTCGACCTCGTCGTCGTGCGCGAGCTGACGGGCGGCCTCTACTTCGGGACTCCGCGGTCGATCGACCTCGAGGCCGGCACGGCCGTGAACACGCTGCCGTACACGCGGCCCGAGATCGAGCGCATCGCCGAGAAGGCGTTCCGCCTCGCGACGACGCGCCGGAACAAGGTGACGTCCGTCGACAAGTCCAACGTCCTCGAGACGTCCCGGCTCTGGCGCGCCGTGACGACCGACGTGGGCAAGCGGCACCCCGACGTCACGCTCGAGCACCAGCTCGTCGACTCGTGCGCGATGAACCTCGTCCTCTTCCCGTCGGCGTTCGACGTCCTCGTAACGGAGAACCTCTTCGGCGACATCCTGTCCGACGAGTGCGGCGCGCTCGTGGGCTCGCTCGGCCTCCTGCCCTCCGCGAGCCTCGGGGACGGCCCGGGGCTCTTCGAGCCGGTGCACGGCTCGGCGCCGCAGCTCGCGGGGCGCGATCTCGCGAATCCGATCGGCGCGATCGCCACGGCCGCGATGCTGCTCGGGGACGGGCTCGGCCTCCACGAGGAGGCGGCGGCGGTGCACCGGGCGATCGAGGCGGCGCTCGAGAAGGGGGCGCGCACGGCGGACCTGGCCGGGAAGGGAACGCGCGCCCTCGGGACGCGCGAGATGACGCGGGCGATCGCGGACGAGATCGCGGCCGCCACGACCACGATGCCGGCGGGCCGCGAGGCGGCCTGCGGGACTCCGGAGTGAGGGTGTGATGGGAATGGAATCGAAGTGGATCTGGAGGGACGGCGACTTCGTCCGGTACGAGGACGCGACGCTGCACTTCCTCACGCCCGGCCTCCACTACGGGATCGGCGTCTTCGAGGGGATCCGCTGCTACGAGACGAAGTCCGGGCCGGCCGTCTTCCGCCTGCCGGAGCACATCCGCCGGCTGAGGCTTTCCGCGAAGGCCCTCGGCTTCGACGTGCTGCCGTTCACGGAGGAGGAGCTGATCGAGGCCACGAAGGAGACCGTCGCCAAGAACGGGTTCACGGAGTGCTACATCCGCCCGATGATCTGGCTCGACGCCGGCGGCTGGAACCTGAATCTCGACGGCGGGAAGCCCGCGATCGGCATCGCGGCGTGGGAGTGGAGGCACTACCTCGGCGAGTCGGCTCTCGAGAAGGGCGTCCGCGCGAACGTGTCGTCCTACACGCGTCACCACCCGAACGTCTCGATGACGAAAGCAAAGATCAGCGGCAACTACGTGAACAGCTTCCTCGCGAAGACCGAGTCCGTGCGGCTCGGGTTCGACGAGGCGATCATGCTCGACCCCGAGGGGTACGTCGCCGAGTGCACGGGCGCGAATCTCTTCGTCGTCAAGGACGGCCGGATCGTGACGACGCCGTCGGCGCCGATCCTCGAAGGGATCACGCGCGACACGCTCGTGACGCTCGCTCTCGAGGCCGGCTACGAGGTCGTGGAGCGGACGATCTCGCGCGACCAGCTCTACATGGCCGACGAGGTCTTCGTCTGCGGCACGGCCGCCGAGTGCGTCGCGATCCGCGAGATCGGTTTCCGGACGATCGGCTCCGGCGCCGCCGGGCCCGTCACGCGCGAGCTCCAGGCCGCGTACCACGCGGCCGTCCGCGGCCGGCACCCGAAGGCGAAGGAGTGGTGCTCACCCGTGAGTGAGGCGCGCCGCTATCCCGCGCCGGTCCGCCTCGTCCGCGGCCGACGCCGCTGACGGGGGTCCCCGGACGAGGACCGCCGGCTCCCGCGGTCTCAGCCTGGGTTCTGGACGGCCTCCCACCTGATTTCCGACCCCCACGTCGAGTGCGGGATCGCGAAAACGAGGAGCGTCGTGACGGCGGCGGCGAGAATCTCGACACGGGCCGCGTGCCCGGGTCGCTGGACGAGGAGCGCCCCGGCCCAGAAGAAGCCGGCGACGAGCGTCTTGTTGTCCGTGAGGTCCCAGCCGAACGGCACGCCCGTCCAGTAGGCTCCGAACGCGGCGTTCTGAACGATCGGCCCGAGGATGAAGCCGCCGACGGCGATGAACGCGAGCGTCGCGAGCGCGAGGTTGCGCGTCGGCGCGCCCGCGAGAGCCGCGAGGCCCGCGGACGTCGAGAGGAGCATGGCGAGAAACATGCAGAGGACGTGAGGAACGAGGATTCCCGCGGCGACGTCGCCCCGGAACCGCGTGACGGCCGGCCGCGGCGGGAAGACCGCCGTCTCTGCGCTTCTTGCGAGGCGCACCTGGTATTCGACCTTGCCCGCGGGCGGCTGGTGGGGGAGCGCGGCGACGAGGTCGTTCCCCTCACGCGCCATCGGGAGGGCCGTCCAGGGGTCGTTCGTCGGGTACCGGCGGTACGCGACCGCGCCGGTCACGGCGGCGTCTTGGGCGGCGACGCGGACGGGCTGATCGCCCGGTCCGCCGTGCGTGCGCGTGAGCGTGAGGTCGACGCGGCTTCCGCCGAGCGAAACCCGTCCCCGGACGGGGTACGTCGGCCCGGACCGGCGCTGCCACACGGCGGAGGCGAGCGTGATCGCGAGGGCCAGCGCGAAGCGGACGGCGGGCCGGCGCATCCGTGCGCTACGGCAGCCTCTTGACCTTCGGGGCGGCGCGCGGGGCGCGGGCCTTCAGGACCCTGCGCTCGGGGTGCGCCGGACGGTCGACGCCGCGGCCGAGGAGCTGGAGCAGGTCCGAGGTCGTCACGATGCCCACGAGGCGGGGGTGCCGGCCGGGCTGAACGACCGGGAGACAGCCGATGCTGCGGCCCCTCATGAGGTTCGCCGCCTGGCGGATGGGCATCCCGGGCTCGGCGGTGACGACGTGCGGCGACATCACGTCGGCGACGCGGCGGTTCCGCCGGAACTCGTCCTGCGAGGGGGCTCCGAGGTCGTGCGAGGACACGATGCCGACGAGGGCGGCGCCGTCGTCGCGAACGACGAGGTGGTGGACGTTCAGCGCCTTCATCGTCGTGAACGCGGTCTCGACGCTCTGGTCTGCTTCGATCGTCCTCACGTGCGGGGTCATCACGTCCTGAACGCGCATGGACCCTCCTTGCGGCGCTTGCTCCGCGCCCGCTTCCACCCGGAAGGTGGGGCCGCGCGCCCGCGCGCGCATGGAGCAGATGAATCAGGGCGCCCGCGCGTCTACCGGGACGCCGTCTTCACGATACGGCCGGAGAGGATCTCGCCGGCCTTGACCTGTGCCTGGCGCGACAGGTCGATCGACTCGGCGAGGATGCGGGCCATCTCCTGCGGGGCGTGGAAGCCCATGGAGTTCTCGGCCGCCACGATGTCGAGGCGCCACTGCGCCGCGCGCTGCAGCTCGCCGAGCTCCCGGATGGCCGGATCCTTGTCCACGACCGCGCGCCACGCCGCGAGGAGGTTCGCCTTCGTCTCGGCGGCCAGCTTCTTGTCCTGGTCCTCCTTCGCGAGCTTCTGGACGTCCGCGTTCTTCCCGAGCGTCTCTTTCGCCTTCGCCGCGGCCGCGGCGCGGTTCTGGTCGTCGTACGGCCTCCGGACGGCGACGAGCGCGTCGATCATCGCGGTCGCGGCCTGCCCGGCCCTGGTCATGAGCGCGAAGTGCCGGTCCTGGATCGCCTCTACCCGGCTCTTGAGCTCTTCGTCGCCGTACGGATGGCACGTCGCGCACGAGCGGTTCGCCGAGAGGAGCGGGCTCCGGACCCAGTGCTCCGAGATCTTCTGGGCGCCGTCGCGCCGGTAGGACATGTGGCAGTCGGCGCAGGCGACGCCGCTTCGGGCGTGGATGCCCTGGCTCCACATTTCGAACTCGGGGTGCTGGGCCTTGAGGACCTCCATGCCGGTCTCGGCGTGCGTCCAGTCCTTGAACCTCTCGCCCTTCGCCTGCATGCCGTCGTAGACGCGTTCCATGTCCTCGACCTTCAGGCCCTCGCCCCACGGGAAGAAGATCGTGGTGCCCTTCCCGCAGAAGTACTCGACGTGGCACTGGCCGCAGACGTACGAGCGCTTCTCCTGCCGTGTCGCGTCCACGTTCGGGTCGTACGCGCGGGCGCGGTCGCCCTTGCGCCAGCGCTCGATGCTGGGAAGGTGCGGCACGCCCGCCTTCGAGGCGGCGAGCGCCTGGATGCCCGCGATGAACGCCGGACGCGTGACCCGCAGGTCCATCGACTTCGGGTCGTGGCAGTCGACGCAGGACACGGGGTGGACCTTGCCGCCGGTCATCTGCTCGAGCGCCTTGTGGGCGTCCCAGTAGCCCATCTCGCCGACCTTCGCGAGCCCTTTCTGGAGCTGCTCGGCCTCGCTCGCCTGCGGCGCCGCTTCCTTCCCGAGCTTCTTGTAGAGCGGGATGATCGAGGCGTGGCAGTGGAGGCAGTTGCCCGACTGCTTGGCCTCGGCCGGCACGTTGCGCCTCGTGTTCTCCTGGTCGGTCAGCATGAACGCGTGTCCGCGGCGGTCGCGGTAATCCACCGCGAAGAGATAGCCCGCGAAGATCCGCGTCAGCCACGGGTCGCGGGCGGCCTTCTCGGGCGGCACGAGTCCCTCGGCCCCGCCCCATCCCCCGCCGTACTTCGTGTGCGTCGGCTCGGACGTGCGCTTGTAGCCGTCGTACTCGCGCGGCCAGTTCGTGCCCCACTTCGCCGGGTCGACGTCGTTCTCCGTCACCTCGGCGAGCTTCACGTACGAGTTCTTCGCCTCCTGCTTCCTCTCGGCGATGTTGACGAGAAGGGCGGCGGCGCCGAGGGCGACGAGGGCGAAGACGCCCGCGACGAGGGCGATGAGGAGCCCGTTCTTCTTCTTCCCGGGCCCGGCGTTGTCAGCGGTCATGAGTGCTCCTTGTCGGGTGGTGACGGGCGTCAGCGCGGATGGCCGACCGACGCGTGGCAGCGGACGCACGAGACGTCGCCGCCGTGGGACATGGAGTCGACGAGATCGGAGTGGCAGCGGCGGCAGTTCGCCTCGACGACGGCCGTGCTCTCGGGACGGGCGCGGATCACGTCCGGGGTGCCGCCCATCGTGAAGGCCCACGAGTGGTGCCAGCCGTTCAGAGCCTTGACCGTGTACTTCGAGATCGCGCCGGCGGGCGTATGGCAGTCGTTGCAGGTCGCGACGCCGTGGTGCGGGGCGGTCAGCCACCCGGAATAGTGCGCGCTCATGACGTGGCAGTTCGCGCACGTCGCGGGGTCGTTCCCGAGGTAGGACGAGCCCTTCGCGTACCAGAACGCGTAGCCGCCGACGCCGAGCGCCAGCCCGGCCGCCGCGGCGGCGAGCGTCAGCGGGACCGGAAGGAGCGAGAACCCGCGGGTCGACCTCATGCGCGCATACAGGACTTAGGCCCGCCCTCCATTTCCCGTCGATGAGACAGGTGAATCAGGCCGGACGCCCTTCCTCGACCGCGAGCGTGCGTGGAAGAGGATGTTGTTTTCTCCCCGCGCGGGCTGCTCGAGTGACGCGACGTAAGGGAAGTCGCGCCGGGTTCCCCTCGTCTCAGCCCGGCTCGCCGGAGGCGATCCGGTTCAGCGCGGCCTCGTCGTTGACGACGAAGCCGTCGTGCGTCGTGACGACGAGGTCCTCCTTGCCCCAGCGGCTCATCACGCGGATCGCCGTCTCGACCGTCGTCCCGGTCAGCTCGGCGATCTCGAGCCGCGAGAGCGCAAGCGGGATCTCGACGCGTGACGACGCGGTGCGGCCCATGCGCGAGGCCAGCGTGAGGAGGAGGCGCGCAATGCGCCGTTCGACCGGCGCGGACAGGTCCGCGAGCCGGCGCGTGATCTCGAACTGGCGGACCATGAGGCCTTGCAGGAGGCGGCGCGTCATCTCGGGATGCGCGTCGATCGCCGCGAAGAATGCGCTCTCGGGGACCCGCAGGACGGTCGAGGGCTCCAGCGCGACCGCGGACGCCGGGAAGCGCTTGCCCTCGAAGACCGCGACGGCGCCGAGGGGCTCGCCCGGGCCGAAGAGGCCGAGGATGACGTCGCGCTCGGGCCCGGCCTTCACGACCTTCACGCGGCCGAGGACGACGAAGCAGAGGTCCTCGGCGGGTGCGCCCTCGCGGAAGACCTCCTCGCCCTTCTCGTACGCCACCGCCCGGCAGACGGGCGCGAGGACCCGGCGCTCCTCCGGCTTGAGGCATTCGAAGAGCGGGACGGCGCCGAAGGGCGGGGCGCCCGTCTCCATTTCCGGATCGCCGCCGTCAGGCCGACAGGGCCGAGACCGCGCGCGCGACGGCCGCAAAATGGCACACGGCCGCCGCGATCACGAGCGCGTGGAAGACCTCGTGGTAGCCGAAGACCCGCGGGAACGGATCCGGCCGGCGTAGCGCGTAGACGACGGCGCCGAGGCTGTAGACGACTCCACCCGCGGCGAGAAGCGCGACGGCCGAGGTCCCGAGCGCGGCCTTGAGGGCGGGCAGCAGCGGTACGGACGCCCAGCCGAGCAGGACGCAGACGGCCGCGACGAGCGCCTTCGGTGCCCGGACCCACGCGACCGAGAGGACGATGCCCGTGAGGGCCCCCGCCCAGACGACGGCGAGGAAGATCCAGCCGGCACGGCTGCCGAGGAGAAACGCGAACGGCGTGTACGTGCCGGCAATGAGGAGAAAGATCGCGGAGTGGTCGAGACGCCGCCAGACCGTACGGACCCTCTCGGACCAGTTCGGGCGGTGGTAGAGCGCGCTCACGGCGAAGAGCGCGACGAGCGAGATCCCGTAGACGATCGCGCCGAAGCGCGCGCGCGGCGTCGCGGCGCGGAAGACGAGCACGGTGCCCGCGGCGGCCGCGACGGCGGCCGCGACCTCGTGGAGGACGCCCCTCAGGAGGGGCTTCGGGCGAGACGACGTCGCGGGGCTCGATGCGCTCACGCTTCCATCCTACGCCGTCGTCTTGTGGAAGCGCGACACGGCGAGCGCGATGATCGCGAGCGTGTACAACGTGAGCCAGAGGGCGGGCTCCCAGAGCTCCGTCAGACCCGCGCCGCGCAGGACGATGCCGCGGACGACCTCGATGAAGTATTTCGCGGGGATGAGGTAGGAGACGTACTGGAAGAACTTCGGCATGCCCGCGATGGGGAATACGTAGCCCGACAGGAAGACGAACGGCAAGAGGAAGAAAAACGACATCTGCATCGCCTGCATCTGCGTCTTCGCGAGCGTCGAGAGCAGCATCCCGAGGCCGAGGACCGCGGCGATGAACATGAGCCCGACGAGGTAGAGCTGCAGGACGCTCCCCGCGATCGGCACCTGGAAGAGGAATCGCATGAGGATGATGATGAGCGTGAGCTGGAAGACGCCGATCAGGACGAACGGCGCGATCTTCCCGAGGATGATCTCCACGCGCGTCACGGGCGTGACCTGGAGCTGCTCGAGCGTCCCGCGCTCGCGCTCGCGGACGATCGCCATGGCCGTGAACTGGATCAGCGTGAACGTGAGAAGGATCGCGATGAGCCCGGGGATGATGAACGTCGCCGTGCGGAGATCGGGGTTGTACCAGGGCCTCACGCGCAGGTCCACGGGCGGGCCGGATTCCTTCCACCCCGCCCGTGCGGCGAGCGTGCGGAGCGACAGCTGGTTCGAGATCCCGCCCGCGATCGACATCGCCTGACTCGCCGTCGTCGTGTCCGAGGCGTTCACGACGAGGAATGCCTCTGCGGGGACGCCGCGGCGCCGGTTCTTGCCGAAGTCGTGGTCGATCACGAGGCCGACCGAGGCGTAGCCCGCGTCGATCTCCCGGCGCATCGCGGCCTCCGAATCGACGGTCTTCACGACGTCGAAGTACTCGGTCGCGGTCATCTTCGCGACGAGCTCGCGGCTCTCGTACGACTTGTCCTCGTCGAGCACGACCATCTTCAGATGCTTGACGTCGTAGTTGATCGCGTAGCCGAAGATGAGCGTCTGCAGGATCGGCACCATCACGATGAGCCTCAGCGTGATCGTGTCGCGCCGCAGCTGGAGAAACTCCTTGTGGACGAGGGCGAGCAGGCGGTTCACGTTGTTCCTCCTCCTCGGGCCGCCGTCACGCCGGAGGTTGCGGCGCTCCGGGCGAGCGACACGAAGACGTCCTCGAGGGACGGCGGGGCGGGAGCCGGCATTCCGAGGCGCGCGAGGAGACGGGCCGCGGCCTCCGCGGCGCCCTCCCGCGCGACGGCCCTCAGGCGCAGGCCGAAGAGATACGCGTCCTCGAGGCTCGGGTCCCCCTGAACGGAGGCGAGGGCCGCGAACGGCTCGGACGCGAGCGGGACCTCGAAGAGCCGGCCGGCGAGCGAGGTCTTCAGGTCGGCGGGACTGCCCGAGGCGATGATCCGTCCGTCCAGGATGAACGCGAGGACGTCGCACTGCTCGGCCTCGTCCATGTAGTGGGTCGTCACGAGGACCGTCATTCCCCTCGTCGCCGCGAGCTCGTAGATGAGGTCCCAGAACAGCCGCCGTCCCTTCGGGTCGACGCCGCCCGTGGGCTCGTCGAGGAAGAGAAGCTCGGGCTCGTGGAGGAGGGCCGCGGCAAGCGCGACGCGCTGCCGCTGGCCCGTCGAGAGGTTCTCGGTCAGCTCGCCGAGGATCGATTCGAAGCGCAGCCGCCGCGCGAGCTCCTCGATGCGCGCGGCGAGGCGCGGGCGTGAGAGCCCGTAGATCGACCCGAAGAACTCGAGGTTTTCGTTCGCGGAGAGGTCGAGATAGAGCGAGAACTTCTGGCTCATGTACCCGAGGCGCGCCTTCCAGGCGTCCGTGTGCTTCGCGACGTCGAGGCCGTCGAACCCCGTCGCCGTGCCCGACGTGGGCTCGAGCAGCCCCGTGAGCATCCGGATCGTGGTGGACTTGCCCGAGCCGTTCGGGCCGAGGAAGCCGAAGACCTTCCCGCGCGGGATCTCGAAGGACACGTTGTCGACGGCCGTGAACGTCCCGAACTTCCGGGTCAGGTTGTCGCAGCGGAGGAGGATGTCCGTAGAGGAAGAAGAGGAAGAGGAAGATTTCTTAGAAAGTGAAGAGGGGAGGGGAGACGAAGGCGAAGAGGGAGATTTCTTAGAAGGTGAAGAGGGGGAGGGCGTGGCGTCGAGCGAGCGGCGGTCGGTCACGTGGCGCTCTCCCGGCGCCGGGTCCTCATGGCCCTCGCTGAACAGCACGAACGCGTCTTCCAGGGTGGGCGCCACGCGCCGCACCTTGTTCGCCGGGACGATTCCCTCGAGGGCCTCGACCACTCTACTTTCTAAGAAATCTTCTCTCTGGTTCTTTTCCTCTTCTTCTCTCCCTCTCACGTGCAGCTTCGACCCGAAGAGGGAGACGTCGTCCAGCTCCGGCATCGCGGCGAGGCGCGTGCGCGCCTCGCCGCGCGCGGCCGTCTCGATCTCGACGAGCGGGCGCGGATAGGCCGCGAGGATCTCGGCGCCGGTCCCGGCCGCCACGACCCGCCCCTCGTCGAGGAACGCGAGGCGCGAGGCGTACTCGGCCTCGTCCATGTAGGGGGTCGAAACGACGATCGTGAGCCCCTCGTGGTGGAGCGAGTTCAGGACCTGCCAGAACTCGCGGCGCGAAACGGGGTCGACGCCCGTCGTCGGTTCGTCGAGGAGGAGAAGGTCCGGGCGCGTCAGGAGCGCCGAGACGAGCGCGAGCTTCTGCTTCATGCCGCCGGAGAGGGCGCCGGCGAGGCGGGCCCCGAATCGATCGAGCCCGACGCGGGCAAGAAGGTCCTTCGCGCGCGTCGCGGACTCGTCCGGCGGAACGGAGTAGAGGCGGGCCCGGAGCGTCAGGTTCTCGTCCACCGTGAGATCCTCGTAGAGCGAGAAGCGCTGGGGCACGAGTCCGAAGGGGACGTCGTCGCGGTCGGCGCGGCCGGACGTGGGCTCGAGCAGGCCGGCGACGATCCGGAAGAACGTCGTCTTGCCGGCGCCGTCGGGCCCGATGAGCGCGAACAGCTCGCCGCGCGCGATCGAGAGGTCGATGCCGCGCAGCGCCCGGCGGCTCCCGAAGGTCCGGACGAGCTTCGCGGCGCGGATCACTTGGCGGAGCCCGCCGCGGCGTCGCCCGCGGCGACCTTCACGCGGACGTCCGCGGGCTGGCCCGGGACGAGAGGCGCGTTCCACCCGGCGTCGAGATCCACCTTCGCGGCGTAGACGAGGTTCACGCGCTCGCGCGGTGTGTCGACCGGCTTCGGCGTGAACTCGGCGTCCGGGGAGATCTCGGTCACCCTCGCGGGGAACGTCCGGCCCGGGAAGGAGTCGACGGTCACCTCGGCGGGACTTCCCGGCCGCACGCGGCCGAGCTGGGCTTCGGGGATGAACGTCCGGACGTAGAGGCGATCCGCGAACGCCATCGTGACGGCTGGTTGCCCCGGGCCGAGGAGGAGGCCGGGCTCGGCCATGCGGTGGAGGATCACGCCGTCCGCGGGCGCGCGGATCTCGGACTCGCTCGCGACGACCTCGGATTGCCTGAGCACCGTCTTCGCGCGGGAGACGTCCGCGCGCGCCTGCTCGGTCTGATGGCGCCGGAAGCCCTCGCGCAGGAGCTCGAGGCGATCGCCGGCCATTTTCGCGCTCGCCACCGCCCGTTCCCGTGTCGTGCGGGCGGTGTCCGTGTCGCGCTGCGTTCCTACCTTCTTGGAAAGCAAGACCTCCTGGCGCTCCAGCTCTCGTCGTGCGAGTTCCACGGCGGCCTTCTTGTCGGCGACGTCGGCCTCGGCTTGCGCGATCTCGGCCGTCCGGCTGCCCGCCTGGAGGTCCTCGTAGTGCGCCTGGCTCGCCGCCAGTCCCCGACGATCCCGCTCCACCGCGAGCGCCGTCTCCCCGAGGTCGAGTCGGGCGACGAGGTCGCCCGCCTTCACGCGGTCGCCCTCACGGACCTTCACCTCGACGACGCGCCCGGCGACCTTCGGCGCGAGGTCGACCTCGGGGGCTTCGAGGCGGCCGTTCAGCAGGACGATGCCGGGGTCGCCGCCCTTTCGGCAGGCGGCGGCGAGGGCCGCGGCAGCGAGAACGGCGAAGCGGATCGATCGGCGCATGGCGTCTCCTAGAGCGAGGCCGCGGCCGGCCGGGGCTCCGGCGCAGCGGCGGCTGCCCGAACGTGCGGTTTGCGGAGCCGCCGGGCGAGGCGGCCGGCGACCTGCTGGACGTCGTCGAAGAGCGAGTAGGCGACGGGCGTCGCGAGGAGGGTCAGGAGAAGCGCGAGCGTCTGGCCCCCGGCAATGACGGACCCGATGGCGCGGTTCGTGCCCGCGCCGGGCCCCGACGAGACGAGGAGGGGCAGCATCCCGGCGACGAACGCGATCGTCGTCATGAGGATCGGCCGGAGCCGCTCCTGGCTCGCGAGGACGACGGCCTCGTCGCGCTCGAGCCCGCGCTCGCGGAGCTGGTTCGCGAACTGGACCTGGAGGATCGAGTTCTTCTTGACGACCCCGAAGAGAACGAGGATGCCCAGCGACGTGAAGATGTTGACGCTCTGCCCGAAGATCAGGATCGAGAGGAGCGCGAACGGCATCGTGAGGGGAAGCGCGAGCAGGATCGTCACGGGATGGAGCCAGCTCTCGAACTGCGCCGCGAGGATGAGGTACATGAAGACGAAGGAGAGCCCGAACGCGAGCAGGAAGTTCTGCGCGGCGCGGCCCTGCTCCTTCGAGCGGCCGACGAACCGGTACGTGTAGGACGGATCGAGCTTGAGCGCCTTCGTCTCCTTCACGAGGAGGTCGATCGCGGTCTGGGACGAGTGCCCGGGGTTCATGTTCGCGAGGATCGTGACCTGCCGCCGGCGGTTCAGCCGGCGGATCTCCGACGGCCCGACGCCTTTCCGGAACGAGGTGACGTCCTCGAGCGGGACGGCGCCGAGCCGGGAGGATGGCACGTTGAAGCGTCTGAGGCTGGCCTCGTCGGCGCGGTCCTCGGGGCGGGCGCGCAGGGAGACGTCGTACTGCTCGCCGCCGTCGTCGAACGCGGACACCTTCTCGCCCCCGACGAGGACGCGGAGCGTCTCGGCGACGTCCGCGACGGAGACGCCGAGGTCCGAGGCCTTCGAGCGGGCGACCGTGACGCCGAGCTCGGGCTTGCCGAAGATGAGGGAGGAGTCGACGTCCACGATGCCCGGAACGGTCCGGAGTTTCGCCATGAGCGTGTCGGAGATCTTCGCGAGCTGGTTCAGGTCCGGCCCGTTGATGACGTACATGATCTCGGCGTTCTTCTGGCCGCTCGAGAACGCGTTCACGTACGAAACGTCCGTGCGGAGCCTGTCGTCTGCGTAATGCGGGAGGATCTCCTTGCGGACGCGGTCCATGACCGTCGTCTGCGCCTCCTTGCGCTTGTCGGCGTCGACGAGCTTCACGTAGACGGAGCCGAGGTTCGGGGTCTTCGCGTCGTCTCCGCCCACGGTGAGGAGCGTGTACGCGACGCCGGGGAGGCCCTTGACGTCCTTGCTGATCCGGTTCCCGAGGAGCGCCGTCGACTCGAGCGTCGTGCCCTCCGGCGCGCGGAAGTTGACCTCGAACTGCGCCTCGTCGTCGTAGGGGAGGAAGTTCTTCGGGACGACCCTGAAGAGGACGGGGACCGTGAGGAGCGCGAGGACGCAGATCGCGACGACGGCCCAGCGGTGCGCCATGCACCACCGCAGCATCGCGACGTACGTTCGGTCGATGATCGCGTAGAAGCCGCGGGACTTCGACGAAGAAGACGCCTGCCGGTGCGCAGCCCCGGCAGGTGTGGCGCCGCCCGGACCGCCGCTTTCTTTCCTTCTAAGAAGATCTTCTTCTTTCTTCTCTTCTTTTCGGCGGAGGAACCGCGCCGAGAGCATCGGCGTGAGCGTGAACGAGACGAGGAGGGAGACCATAATCGCGAACGCCATCGTGAGGCCGAACGAGTTCATGAACCGCCCGACGATGCCGCCCATGAACGCGACCGGCAGGAAGACGGCCACGAGCGAGAGCGTCGTCGCGAGGACGGCGAGGCCGATCTCCTTCGTCGCGTCGATCGCCGCCTGGAACGGCATGACCTTCTTCTCCTCGATGAACCGGAAGATGTTCTCGAGGACGACGATCGCGTCGTCGATCACGATCCCGACCGCGAGCGTGAGCGCGAGGAGCGTCAGGACGTTCAGCGTGAACCCCATCGCGTACATGAGCGCGTACGTCGAGATGATGGAGGCGGGAATCGCGATCGCCGCGATGAGCGTCGAGCGGATGTTCCCGAGGAAGACGAGGACGACGAGCGCGGCGAGGAAGCCGCCGAGGATGAGGTGCTCCTGCACGGTGTCGACCGCGGCCTTGATGAACTGGGACTGGTCGCGGACGATCTCCGTCGAGTAGCCGGCCGGGAGCTGCGGGGCGATCTCCGCGAGGCGCTCCTTGATCGCGCTGATGACGGCGACGGTGTTCGTGCCGGACTGCTTGCGGACGGAGAGGACGACGGTCGGGACGCCGTCCTTGCTCGCGGCGCGCTCGGCGTCCTCCTCGCTGTCCTCGACCTTGGCGACATCCCCGACGCGCACGGGGAACCCGTCGCGCTGGGTGATGAAGATCTGCTCGAACTCCTTCGCGTCCGCGACGCGGCCGTAGACGCGTACCGTCGCCTCGTTCGCGCCCGCCTTCAGCGTGCCGCCCGGGATCTTGACGTTCTGCGTCTGGAGCGCGTGGCGGACGTCCACGGCGGTGAGTCCGTACGCCTTCATCCGCTCCGTATCGAGGCGGACGTTGATGCGGCGCGAGCGGCCCCCGAGGATCGTGACCTGGCCGACGCCGCTGACGGACTCGATCTGGCGCCTCAGGACCTTGTCCGCGAACTCGGTCGTCTCGCGGAGCGTGCGGTTGCCCGAGAGCGCGATCGAGAGGACGGGTGTCGCGTCCGGGTCGAGCTTCTCGACGATCGGCTGGTCGATGTCGCGCGGAAGGTCCGCGAGGACGCGGTTCACCTTGTCGCGGACCTCCTGCGCGGCGACGTCGACGTTCTTCTCGAGGACGAACGTCACGAAGACCTGCGAGATGCCTTCGGAGGACACGGACTGCAGATCGTCGATGCCCGCGATCGTGTTGATGGACTCCTCGATCTTGTCCGTGACCTCCGTCTCCACCTCCTCGGGCGCCGCGCCCGGCAGGCGCGTGATGACGGCGACGGTCGGGAAGTCCACTCGCGGGTAGCGGTCGACGCCGAGGCGCGTGTAGCCGACGCCTCCGACGACGACGAGCGCGATGATGAGAACCGAGGCGAAGACGGGACGGCGGACACAGAGGCGCGCGAGTGCCTGCACGGGTTCTCCTTAGCGGGACGCGACCGGTCCGTTGCGGAGGACCTCGAGCCCGTCCGCGAGCCTGCGATCGGGGTTCACGACGACGTGCTCGCCGGCCGCGACGCCGGAGCGCACCTCGACGGCGTCGCCGTAGCGGTCGCCGAGGGCGACGATCCGCTCCGAGACGCGGTCCTTCCCGAGGACGTAGACGTGAGAGACGCCGGAGTCCGTGACGACGGACGCGGACGGGACGAGGAGCGTGGGCTCCTTCTTCGGGAGCTCGACGCGGGCCGTGACGAAGAGGCCGGGCTTGAGGACGTGGCCGGGATTCGGGACCATCGCCTCGACGACGAGCGTGCGCGCCTCGCTGCGCAGGGACGGGCCGATGTAGCGCACGAGCGCGTCGAACGCGTGCCCGGGGAACGACTGGACGTTCAGCCGCGCCTTCTGGCCTACCTTGATCGCCTGAACGGCCGCCTCGGGGATCGCGAGCTCGGCGCGCAGCGGGTCGATCTTCACGAGGCCGCAGATCGCCTGCCCGCGGCGCACGTAAGCGCCGGCGGAGATCTTCTTCTCCGTCACGACGCCGGAGAACGGCGCGCGGATCGTGCAGTCCGTGAAACCCTTTTCGGCGAGCGCGAGGGCCGCGGTCGCGAGGTCGAGGTCCGTGCCCTTCCTCTGGTCCTCGGCCTTCGCGACGACCTGCTTGCGGCGGAGCTCGGCGTAGCGTTCCACCTCGGACGTCGCCCAGGCGAGGTTCGCGCGGGCCTGGTCGAGCTGGGCTTTCGCCTCGCGCTCGTCGAGCGTGGCGAGGATCGCGCCCTTCTCGACGAACGTCCCGCGCTCGACGCGGATGGTCGCGACCTGGCCGTCGCGCTCGGACGCGATGTCGGCGGACTCGTCCGCCGCGAGCGCGCCCGTGACCTCGAGGATGCGGGGGAGGACGCGGTTCTCGACGGGCGCCGTGACGGCCGCGATCGGCGGCGGCGCCGTGGAGGCGGCCGCCTTCGAGGCCGCGTCCCGGCGCGAGCAGCCCGCGAGGAGGAGCGACGCCGAGGCGAGGGCGAGCGTGAGCTTCGTGCGCATGGGTTCAGCGTCCTTCCGCGGCCTTGAGGGCCGGTGCGTCGCCCGCGATCTCGATCCGGCGCTCGTCGAGGAGCGTTCCGGCGGCGCGCGCGTAGTCGGTCAGGGCCTTGCGGTAGTCCGTGAGCGCCGCGATCTCCGTGAGGACCGCCGTCGCGAGGTCGTTCTGTCGCGTGAGGACGAAGAAGTTCGTCGAGAGGCCCACTCCGTAGCGCTCCTTCTCGGCCGTGAGCTGCGTCTCGGCGGCGGCGCGCCCCGCCTTCGCGGCGTCGATGCGCTGCGCGGCCGTGTCGAGCGTGAGAACCGCGTTGCGAACCTCGACGGCGACGCGCTGCCGCTGCTGCGCGAGGAGGATCTCGGCCTGGCTCTTCTGCGCCTTCGCGATGGCGACGTCGCCCCGGGCGGCGCGGTTGAACACGGGCACGGAGAGCGAGAGGCCGATCGTGGCGTCGGGGAAGCGGCCCTCGCCGACGGTCCCGAGCGAGCGCCCGAACCCGCCCTCGAGCGCGTCGGGTACGACGACGGGGTCGCCCTGAAAGCCGACGGCCGGGGCGTTCGGGTTCAGGCGGCCCGCGAGGCCGCGGCGTGCGTAGCCCGCGACGAGGTCGAGCTGCGGCCTGAGCCGGTCCCGCGTGTAGTCGATGTCGACCCCGCGCTGCGCGACGCGGGCGCGGGCCTCGGCGATCTCGGGACGCTTCTCCTCGGCGGTCCTCAGGGCGCTCGCGAGGTCGACGGAGACGACGGGTGTTTCGGGTGCGTCGACCGGCTCGAGTGCCTGGTTCCAGAGGGGGTCCTTCTCGTCGCCGACGATCTGGAGCTTCAGCTCCAGCTCGGCGCGCCGCATTCTCTCCTGGGACGCATAGAGGTCGCCCTTGCGGCGCTCGAGCTCGGCGAGCGGCTGCGCGATGTCGGATTCGGGCAGGGTTCCGACGTCGATCCTCGACTTCGTGTCGTCTCGCTGCTCGGCGGCGAGCCGGACGTTCGACTCGCGGACGAAGACGTCGCGCCGCGCCGCGACGAGGTTCCAGTACGCGCGCTCGACGGCGGCGACCGTGTCCGCGACCGTCCGACGGAGCGACGCCGTCCCGCGCTCCCGGTCGAGCGCCGCGATCCGGATCGCCCGGCGCGCCGGGTCGATCGAGAGGTTCTGGAGGAGCGGCTGCCTCAGGTCGATCCCGAGCGAGGTCGAGTACGCGGGCGAGAGGAGGGCGAGGAAGTTGTTCGTGTGGTCGCGCGCCCCGGACGCCGAGACGCTCACGGTGCCGCCCGTCGGGAGCAGCGCCCCGACCGAGGCCGAGCCGGAGGCGCCCTCGGACGAGGGCGAGATCTCGCCCGCGGGAGCACCCGAGAGGAGCGAGTTCGCGGGATCCGTGTGGTTGCGGTAGCGCGCGTCGAGGCGGAACGTCGGGTCGTACGAACCGTCGGCCCTCAGGACGGACGCGTCCGTGATCCGGAACGCCTCGCGCTCGAACGCGATGTCGTTGTTGCGGGCGAGCGCGCGCGCCGTCGCGTCCGCCAGAGTGAGCGCGACGCCCGCGGGCTGCGCGGACGGCGGCGGCTCGTGCGCGTTCTGGGCGGCGAGCGTCGCCGAGCAGACGAGGAGTGCGGCGAGGGCCGAGCGGATCACGACGGCCTCCTTTCTCCGGCGGGCGAGGCGGCTGCGGGGGGGGCCGGGCGCAGGCTGGCCTTCTGGAGCCTTGGATCGATCGCCTCCGACAGCCGTGTGAAGAGGTCGGCCTTCGTTGCGGCGAGGGCCTCGCACTCGGCGCGCGTCAGCTCGAACCCCCGCTCGGCGAGCTGTCCGAGCGTGCCGAGCGGGTCCGCCTGGAAGCGGCGCCTCAGTTCCTCGTCCGTCGCAAGCTTTCCGAAGATCATCTCGACGCACTTTTGCGACATGGCGGTCACGTCCCCCATTCTGTCGCTTTTCACACGCCGTGCCACGCGCTTCGGGTGAAGTTCGAAGAGAAGATAAAGATTTCTTAGAAGGTAATTTAGCGGTGGTCGGTGCCGCGCGTTTCGAGGGGCGCCGCGGTTCGTGTGTTGCAGGAAAATCGCCACATTGAGCCGGGCCAGCCGAATGAACTGCGGCCCGTCCCTCTTCACCTTCTAAGAGGAAATCCACCGTGACCCTCGCTTCGGCGCATGCACGGAAGCGCTCGGGTCCGAACCCTCCGGTCAGCCCCCCGCGATCCGGTCCATCTCCGCCGCGAGGCGGAAGTCGAGCTCGGTCACACCGCCGGCGTCGTGCGTCTGGAGGTATACGGCCACGCGGTTCCAGACGTTCGTCCATTCCGGATGGTGGTCGAGCTTCTCGGCGGCGAGCCCGGCGCGGGCCATGAACCCGAACGCCTCGGAGAAATCCGCGAAGCGGAACTCGCGGTGCAGGCGTGCGCCGTCGAACGTCCACGCCGGGTGCGCCGCGAGGCGGGCCTTCACGTCGCTCTCGTGCAGGAGGGGAGGGCGCGTCATCCCGCGATTGTGCCCGATCGGCCTCCGTCATGAGGCCCTTATCATCGGCGGTTCGGAGGCCCCATGAGACTCTGGAAAGCCCTCGCGCTGACCGTCCTGCTCGCCGCCGGCGCATCCCTCGTCTGGTTTGCCGGCAGCTCCGTGTGGGCGGCCCGCCGCGAGAAACAGGCGCTCGACGCCTGGAGCGCCGGGGGAAGCGCGCTCCCGGCGCTCGCCGCTTCCTTTCCGAAGAAGGAGACGAACGCGGCGGCACTTTCTCTCGAGAAGGCCGCTCTTCCCCTCGGGATCCACCTCGAAACCCGCGGAGCGGCGGGCTCGGCCGAGCCCGAGCCGCCGGGGATGGACCGGGAAGGAAAGACCGAGTGGGGCCGCTCGCGCGTCCCTCTCACGAAGTGGGCGACGACGGAGGCCGAGCGGCCCGAGGCGATCGTCGAGCCCCCGCCCGCCGCCGTTGCCGCGTGGTTCACGGGCCACGCCGCCGAGCTCGATGGCATCGAGCGCGCGCTCGTCGAAGGACCGGCGCCGGAGTGGGCAGAGGACACGAGCCTTCTGTTCGCGGCGCCCGCCCCGAACATGAGCGGCCATCTGCAGCTCCACACGGTTCTCCTCGGTCGCGCGCTGTTTCGCGTCGCGTCGGGCGACACGGCCGGCGGGGAGCGGGCGCTCCTCGCGTCGTGGAATCTCGCGGCGCCCGAGCGCCAGCGCGCCGACGTGCCGAGTCGCTCGATCGCCTGGATCGCGACGCATCTCGAGCTCGGCGTCCTGAGGACGCTCGCCGTGAACGACGGGCCGTGGCGCGCGCGGATCGCGGCCTGGGACCCGCGTGAGTCCGTGCGCCGCTCCTGGGCGCTCGAGGCGTGGACGACCTGGGAGGCGGCGCGCAGGCGCCGGGAGGCGGGCGTCGCCGAGGGAGCGCCGCAGGGGCCGCTCGCGCGCCTCGTCGGGGCGCCCGGGCAGCGGCTCGTGGCCGCCGCGTTTCTCGACGGCTGGCGCGCCATGACGGACGCGGCGACGAAGAGCCCCGTCTCGGACGGCGACGGCGCGTTTCTCGCGGCGGCGTTCCGCGAGGGGATGGGCCGCTGGGCGGCCGCCGCGCCTCCGAATCCGATGCTCGCGAGCGCGTGGATGCGCGCGGACCGGCTCGTCCTCGAGGCCGAGCTCACGAACAAGGTCTTCGACATCCGCGCCAGACGGGACGCCTCCGGTGCGTGGCCTCCGGCGATCCCGGGGATCGAGGTCTCGAAGGGGAAGAACGTGTCCTGGGAGTACGCGGTGACCGCGGACGGCCGCGCGTCGATCCGGACGAACCGAGTCCTGACGTGGCCCGACCGCACGGCCTCGCCGATGGGCTGGATTTCCGAGCCGCCGGCGGCGAAGAAGGCGCCGGCGGCGAAGAAGACGACCGCGACGAAGAAAGGATAATCCGTCCGTGCGCGGCCTGCGGATCGCCTCCGCCGTCGTCGCCGGCGCCGCGGCGCTCGCCGGCGCGTGGATCGTCGGCGGCAACGCGTACGCGGCGCGGCGCGAGGCCGCCGCGGAGCGAGTGTTCGAAGCGACCTTCGGATCGCGAGCCGCTCTCCAGGCGAAATACGCCGTCGCCGGCTCGAACGGCGAAGCGCGAAGGGTCGAAGAGCTTGCGAAGGCGCTCGGGTCCGACGTGTCGCTCGGGACGCGCGAGTCCTGGAAGAGGGCTCGCGACGGATTCAGCGAAAAGGAGCGCGCGGCCATAGGCGATTACCCCAGGGAGCAGTTGACACGGCCGGACAGATCCACGGCCCCGGCTTCCCCCGAACTCGCGGCGGTCCTCGAGAAGCGCCGCAGCTCCCTGACCACATTCGAAGAATTCCTCGTCTCCTCGCCACCTCCCCGGTGGGCATTCGACGCCCGCGAGGACCGCGATGCGCGGCGCGAGCCGAACGGCCTCGGGCACATGCGGGTCCAGCGACTCCTCGTCGCCGACGCGCTCGCGGCCTCGGCGCGCGAAGACTCGGCCGGAGCGGTGCGAGCCCTCGAAGCGTCCTGGAAGCTGAACGAAGGTCTCGTCCTCCGGCCCGAGATCCTCTCGCAGCTCATCGCAACGGCGGTCGCGCGCCTCGAGGCCGGAGTCCTCCGGAAGATCGCCGCACGGCCGGAGACGTGGACGCCGCGCCTTGCCGCCATGGGCTCACGCGCCCTCCTCGTCGACGCTCTCGTCCTCGACCAGCCCAGCGCGAGCGAAATGGCCGAGCGCTATCTGCGCCTGCGGCCCAAGGGCGTCGGTTGGTGGGCCCACAATCTCGTCTCTCTTCTCGAGGAACCGCGCGGCCGGCTTGGATTTGCCGACTACGGCGAATCGTGGGCGCGCGCGATCGCGGGTCTTCGCGACGAGCCCGCGTTCCGCGAAAGCGCTCCGGGCCCGAAGCCGGGCCGGAGTTTCTCGGACATCATGTTGTCGATCGCGATCCCGAACCTCCGCAACTCCTTCGACCGCGCCGACCGCCTCGCGCTCGACGCGGAGCTGACGGGGAAGATCCTGAGAGTGAAGGAAGTGCGCCGCGCGCAAGGGGCCTGGCCGCAGCCATCGGCGGAAATCGCAAGCAGCCGGTTCCCTGGACTCTCGTGGAACTACTCCGTCGACGGCGGCGCGATGTCGATCGCCCTCGTCGGACAACTCCCGAAGCCGCCTTCACCGTTCGTCCTGCCGACGTCGTTTTCGTCGCGCGCCCCGGCCCCCTAGAATCCTCCCGTGCGGATCGCCGTCGCGATGTCGGGAGGGGTCGATTCCTCCGTCGCCGCGCTTCTCCTGAAGCGCGAGGGGGTGGAGCTCGTCGGCCTCTCGATGCACCTGTGGGACCACGACCGTGACGGCACCGGCGCCGCGGCGGGCCGGTGCTGCACGGCGGACGACCTCACCGTCGCACGGCGCGCCGCCGACGCGATCGGGATCCCGCACTACGTCCTCGACCTCACGGAGCGCTTCGAGGAGGCCGTCGTGCGGCCGTTCGTCGCGAGCTATCTCGAGGGGAGGACGCCGATCCCGTGCACGGCGTGCAACACCGAGGTGAAGTTCAAGACGCTCCTCGCGCGCGCGGAGGCTCTCGGCTGCGACGCCGTGGCGACGGGGCATTACGCGCGGGTCGAGACGGACGCGGCGACAGGCGAGAACCGGCTCCTCAAGGCGCGGGATCTGAGCCGCGACCAGTCGTACTTCCTCTTCGATCTCACCTCGGAGCAGCTCGCGCGCGTGCGCTTCCCGCTGGGCGCGCTCGAGAAGACCGCGGTGCGCGAGATCGCGCGCGAGGCCGGCCTGCCGAACTGGGACAAGCCGGACTCGCAGGAGATCTGCTTCGTGCCGAACGGCGCGTCGCCCGCGGACTTCATCCGCAAGGAGGCGCCGCGCCTCGGCCTCGATCTACCGGCGATCGGCGGCGCGCGGGCAGGGGGGATTTTCTTGGAAGGTGGAGAGAGGGTCGGAGCGCACGAGGGGACGTTCCGCTACACGATTGGCCAGCGCCGGGGGATCGGAATTTCTTCGAATGACCCTCTCTATGTGCTCGCGACGGTGCCCGAGGAGTCGCGAGTGGTCGTGGGTCCGGCCCCCTCTCTTCTTTCTAAGAAGATCTTTCTCGAAAGCGTGAGTGTGCGCATCCTTGGAGGCGAAGGGTCGCCCGGGCCCATGAATGTCCTCGCCCGCGTCCGCTCGCGACATCCCGAGCAGGCCGCGTTGCTGACACTCGAGGACGGCGGCCGAGCCCGCCTCGAGTTCGAGGAGCCCGTGAGGGCCGCCGCGCCCGGCCAAACGGCCGTCTTCTACGACCCCGCCCGGCCCGAACTCGTCCTCGGTGGCGGCGTCATCGCCAGGCCGATTTCCCCGGCCTAAGCCGCCCGATCGGCCCGCCCTCCCAGTCATTTTTCGCGTCGCCCTTGACTTGCGCGTTACTTACGCCTACATTACGTCCGGTGAGGTGAGACATGGTCTCGGTCAGGCGGACGGTCGAAGTCGACGATCAGGTCAAGGTGCTGATGTCCGAGGCGCTGGACGACCGCGACGGCGGCTCAGGCGACGCCCGCTCCGCCGGATCCGCCTCGATCCGCGGCCTCGCGGACGGGAAGAGAGGCAGGCAGGCGCTCGACCCGATCAACATCCGCGACCTCATCGTTCCCGGGCTCGGAAACAGGCGCATCTTCCGGATCCTCCTCACGAACGCGTGCCGGTACTCGTGTGACTACTGCCCGATGCGCGCCGAACGCGATCTGCCGCGGCACGCGCTCGAGCCGCCGCGCCTCGCGCGCATTTTCATGACGGCCTTCCGCCGCGGCTGGTGCGACGGGCTCTTCATCACGAGCGGGATTCCGAAGGACGCCGTCTGGGCAATGGACCGGATGCTCGAGCTCGTCGAGCTCCTGCGCGTGACGCACGGTTATCGCGGATACCTGCACGTCAAGGCGCTCGCGGGAGCGCAGCCCGGCCAGGTCGAGAAGCTCGTGCGCCTCGTGGATCGCGTTTCCTACAACCTCGAGGCGCCGTGTCAGCGTGCGCTCGACGAACACGCGCCCGGCAAGGATCTCGACAAGGGCCTCGCGATCCTCGCGGTCGCGCGGGACGCGGCCGCCGCTGTGCGCGAGGCGCGGCGAGAGTCGGCGCGGAAGGCACCGGCCGCGGTGCCGTCCGCTCCGGTGCGCGTGCCCGGCGGAATGGGCGCCGGCGCGACGACGCAGTTCGTCGTGGGACTCGGCTCCGAAACGGATCGCGAGCTTCTCGGCTTCGCCGAGGGGCTCGAGAAAAAGAAGCTCATCCATCACGCGCAGTTCGCGGCGTTCCGGCCGATCCGGGGCACTCCGCTCGAGGGCCGTTCGGAGACGCCTGCGCTGCGCGAGCGGCGGCTCTACGAGGCGGACCATCTCCTGCGGCGGTACGGCTTCCGTGCGGACGAGCTTCCGTATGGTGAGGACGGCCACCTGCCTCTCGACCAGGACCCGAAGCTCGCGTGGGCGATGCGCCACCCGGAGCGTTTTCCCGTCGAGATCACGACGGCCACGCGGGAGGATCTGCAGCGCGTTCCCGGTTTCGGTCCCCGCGCGGTGGAGCGAATCCTGCTCGTGCGCGGCAAGGAAATCCTCCGAGATCTCGCGGATCTGAGGCGTCTTGGGGTGCGCGCGGGTCGCGCGGCAGGCTTCGTGACTCTGAAGGGTCGCCCGCTCGGCACGAGGTCGTCGCAAACTTTTCTCTTCGCACAGCCAACTGATTCACTTCAAAAGACTTATGACTTCAGCCCGGGCACGTTTCGCTGAGGCAAGCGCGTCGAGACTCGGTCCCTGACGAGCGCGGCAGGCCTCGGAAGTGGTCACCCCTTGTGCTAGAATTAGGGTTTGCATATGGCCAAGTCTGCTGCCTCCACCGCCGTAATCCTCAAGGACGTCAGAGCCCTTCTGGAGGCGCGCGCCGACGAAAACGAGTCGCGCGACGCGAGGGAAGGCAAGTCCAACGGGAAGTCCAAAGGCGGTTCCGCTCCGGCGCGCAGCCCGCTCAAGGCTCTCGGCGTGAAGAGCTCGTACGTGCGCTCGATCGCGCGCGAGATCCAGACGAAAAACAGGCCCGCGATGGACTACGCCGCGGCGACCTCCCTGATGGACGCCGCCGTGGCCCGGAAGGTGCGCGAGGAGATCCTCGTGGCGCTCGACGTCCTCGAGCGGTACCGCAAGGATTTTGCCCCGGGCCTCTTTTCCCACGTCGAGAAGTGGAGCGCCGTGGCGGACGATCTCGAGGTCGCCGAGGCTCTCGGAACCCGCGTCGCCGCGCCCGCTCTCGGCCTCGAGCCCGGAAAGGTCAACTTCGTGCGCAAGTGGGCGCGCCTGCGCAGCGTCGGCAAGCGACGGCTCGCCGTGCTCGCCGCGGTCGGCCTCGTGAGCGAGGGCCGGCGCGAGGCCGCCGTCGTCCTCGAGCTCGCGGAGCTCCTTCTTCACGAGGACCACCCTGCGATGGTCTCGGCCGTGGCGGGGCTCCTCAAGGAGACGACGAAGGTGGACGCGAAGGCCGTTCAGGACTTTCTTTTCCGCCGCTCCGTCGACGGGAACCCGGACATCCTGCGCTCCGGGTCCGAGAACCTCGACGCCGCCCGCCGCGCCGCGCTCATCGCGAAGCTCGAGGCCCAGGCCGCGCTCGTCGCCGCGAGCTGACCTCTTCGGTTTCCGTCTTGGGCGGTTGGGTTTTTCTGCTGAAGAGGGAAGACCGCTTCGGCCGCGGGGTGCGCGTTTCTTCGGCCTCGCGCTGCGACCGCCCTCCCGCGACTCGCCGCGCCAGCGACCGTTTCTCGGGACTCTCTAAGAAATCCTAAGAAATCTCTTTCTCCTGGGTCTTCTTCTCTTCCGGATCCCGCGCTCCCCTCAAGAGCAGCCAGCCGAGGGCGGCGAACGCGAGCATCGGGACGAGGTCCGACGAGAAGATTCCCGGCCAGTACTTCGGACCGAGCGCGATTTTCATCGGCAGGTCGAGATCGTCATCGAACGCGAGGCCGAAGACGGGGAAGTGCAGGAGCGCGACGGCGACGCCGACGAGCGCGCCGCCCGCGATGAGGCCCGACGAGAGCAGCGTGCCCTCGGATTCGGCCGGGTCGTCCGCGACGCGCCCGTAGCGCCTGTCGGCGAGCTTGCGGACGAGTCCGCCGATGAAGATCGGCATCGTGGACGAAAGCGGCAGGTACACGCCCACCGCGAAGGTCAGGGAGTGGCCGGTCGTGAGCTCGATGAAGACCGCGATCGCGACGCCGATCAGGATGAGACCCCACGGGAGCTTGTGGTCGAGGAGGCCGGAAATCAGCACCGCCATCAGGTTCGCCTGCGGCGCGGGAAAGCTCGGCGTCCCGATCCCGTCCACGCGGCGAGCCACGGCGGCGCCGCTGCCGCGCTCGACGAGGTAGTTGCCGGCTTCCAGCCCCGCGACCTCGCCCGCTCCGATCCTCACGAACGCCTTCGGGCGGCCGTCCGGGCCGGCCACGTCCTCCGCCACGGCCACGGAGGCTGCCGGCACCGCGACGGGCGCGGGGAGAGGCGTGATCCTCGTGCCCGAGGCGTTGATGAGCCAGGTCGTCCAGCCGATCGCGGCGACGGACGTCAGGACTCCGGCGAGGATCGCCGCCTGCTGGGCGAGAGGAGTCGAGCCGACGAGGTGGCCCGTCTTCAGGTCCTGCGCCGTCGTCCCCGCGTTCGAGATCGCGATGCAGACGACGGAGCCGACGACGAGGGCGACGTAGGAGTAGGCGGATCCGCTCCACCCGACGGCGAGGAAGATGAGGCAGGTCCCGATCACGACGGCGATCGTCATCCCCGAGAGCGGGCACGAGGAGGAGCCGACGAGGCCCGTGATGCGCGCGGACACGACCGAGAACAGGAACCCGAAGACGACGATGAGCGCCGCGCCCAGCAAGTTCATCTTGAAGACCGGCACGACGGCGATGAAGACGACGATCGCGAGCGAGCCGCCGACGACCCACGTGAGCGGGGTGTCGCGCTCGGTCCTGAGGACGCCCCCTCCGCCGACGCCCCCGCGGAGCTGCCGCAGCGAGGCCGCGAGGGAGTCCCAGATCGCCGGCGCCGCGCGCACGAGGCCGAGCACCCCGCCGGCCGCGACGGCTCCCGCGCCGATGTACCGGATGTACTGCGCGCGCAGCGCGTCGAAGTCCATGTTCCGGATGAGGTCCGTGGCGGGCGCCACGGCCGCGGCGGATGCGCTTCCGAAGAAGACGATCATCGGCGCGAGGATCAGCGAGGCGAGGACGCCGCCGGCCACCATGAGGGCGCTCGACTCGTAGCCGATGATCCAGCCGACGGCGAGGAGTTCGGGCGACGTCTCGCACTCGAGCCGCGCGCCGGGATAGAACGCGAGCGGCCGGAGTACGCGCGCCTTGAAGAGCCCGAGGACGGCCGTCGCGACCTTGAAGGCGGCGCCGAGCCCGATTCCGGCGAAGATCTTCCGCGCGGACGTGCCGCCCTTCTCGCCGGCGATCAGGATCTCGGCGCACGCCGTCCCCTCCGGGAAACGGAGGGCCGCGTGCTCCTTCACGATGAGATACCGGCGGAGCGGGATCATCATGAGGACGCCGAGGATGCCGCCCGTGAGCGCGACGAGGAAGGTCACGGGAATCCGCATCGGGAACCCGAGGAAGATGAGCGCCGGAATCGTGAACACGACGGCCGCCGCGACGGACTCGCCGGCCGAACCCGTCGTCTGGACGATGTTGTTCTCGAGAATCGTCGAGTGCCCGAGCTTCTTGAGGATCGTGATCGCCATGACGGCGATCGGGATCGACGCGGACGTCGTGAGGCCGACACGCAGGCCGAGGTAGACGGACGCCGCCCCGAACACGATCCCGAGGACGGCGCCGAGGGCGACCGCGCGGAACGTGAACTCTTTTGGGGATTCGGACGGCGGGACCCACGGCGTGAGGGGAGGGGCCGCGGCCCCGGTCGTGGCGCTCATGGGGCCGGAGTGTAGCGGCGGACCGTTCCGGGCGCCCGAAAGGTCAGCGCGACACGAGCAGCCGCTCGGCGCTCTCGAGCTCCTGGCCGGTGAGCGGCGCCGCGAACGGCAGCGCGCGCCAGCGGGCGATGCGCTGGTTCTTCGGGAGACGACCGATGAGGCGGATCTCGGCCTCGAGGCGGTCGAGCGTGCGGGGGTCCATCTCGCCGAGTCGGCTCGCGAGGCGCCTGAGGCCGACCTGCTGCGCGGCGTTGAAGTCCTTCACGAGAGTCCAGCGGTTCTCGAGGAAGCGGCGCTCCTCTTCGGGCCGGTTCTCGAACGCGGCCTCGAGCGCGAGGAGTCGGGCCCGTTCCCTCGCGCTCGTGCGCTGCCAGTCGAGGAAGCGCCCCATGAGGCCGTCCGGAGTGTCGGGCGGGCGCGACGGGAACCCGCCGGGCGGAACCGGCACCGGCGCCCTGGGCCCGACCGGCTCCGGAAAGAACGCGTCGAGGCGCGCGAGCGTCTCGAACGTGTTGAGGAAGTCGAACTGATGGAGCGCCTCGGCCTGCGTCTTCTCCTCGTTCGAGAGCGGCGGGCCGTCGAGGCTGATCGGCGTCGAGCGCACCGCGACGATGTCGGGCGGGAGCTCCGCGGGCGGGGCGACAGCGGGGGCCGTCGGGGCGGCCGGAGCCGGGGTCGATTCGGGGGACGCCGCCGCCGGAGCGGCCACGGAGGGACGCAGCACGCGGAACAAGGCGAACGCGAGGAGGAGGACGGCCACCGAGGCGACGAGGAGAAGGCCCGGCCGGTTCCAGCGGTTTCCCGGGGACGCGGAGAGGCGCTGCAGGAGACGGGCGTCGAGGTCCGGGGGCGGCTCGGGCGCCGCAGCCGGGCGGAGCAGGCGGTCGATCGCGGCGAAATCGCGGGCGGAGGCGCGGCAGTCGGCGCACTCCTGCAGGTGCTCGACGACCGTCGCGTGCCCGCCCTGTCCGGAGGCGCCCGGGTCGACGATGCGCTCGAGAAGCTCGTCGCATCTCACGGCGCGTCTCCTTCCCCCGCCTCGCCCGCGGCCTCCGGCCCTTCCCCGCCCGTCAGCCCGATGTCGAGGAGCGGGCGGAGGGACGAGCGCAGGTGCTCGAGGGCGCGCACGAGCCGGCGGCGCAGGTCACTCTCGGAAGTTCCGAGAGCGTCGGCGGCGGTCGCGAGCGGCAGCCGCGCGACCCGTGTCAGGAGGAATGCACCCTTCTCGGCAGACGGGAGCGCCGCGATCGCGGACCTCTGCAGCGCCGTGCGCGCGGCCGCGGATTCCGCGAGGCGCGCCGGCGGGACCGCCACGGGCTCGGACGGGGGCTGCTCCTGCGCCACGCGCGCCGCGATGCCCCAGAGGTGCGCGGGGAAGGACTCGCCCGGATTGAAGCGCGCGGCGGAGCGGACGAGCCTCTCGAACGTGACGCACGTGGCTTCCGCCGCCGCCGACGGCTCCCGCAGGCGCTCGAAGAGCGCGTAGACGGGCTGGCGCCAGCGCGCGAGGAGACGCCGGAGCGCCGCGTCGTCGCCCGCCGCGACGAGGAGGAAGTCGCCGGAATCCGGATCGTGCGCGGTCCCGGTGCGCGGAGGGACGCTCACGGGATCATTCTGCCAGACGGGGAGAGGAGACCTACTCGGATTTCGCGAACCGCGCGAGAATCCACTCCTGCACCGCGCCCACGCCCTTCTTCGAGAGCGCGGCCATCTCGCCGTGAGCGAGCGCCTCGATGAGGCGCCCGTCGGGCATGAAGATGAGGATCGCCGGGAGCTCCGCCTTCGGGTTGATCAGGTAGCGGTCGAGGAGCACCGCGTTCGGCATGTTCGAGACGTCGACTTCCAGCGTGACGAACTGCTGGCTGAAGACGTCGAAGAACTTGTCCTTGTGGAGCGCCTGGTTGAAGACGACGCACGCCGGACAGTCGTTCGAGCCGAGGTTCAGGAGGAAGCGCCGGCCGGAGTCGTTCGCGGCCTTCTGGTACGCGGCGATCGCCTGGTCGCCGACCAGGTCCGGGTCGTAGAGCGGCGCCTTCTCGGCGGGCGCGGCGCTGGGCGTCTTGCCCGGCGGCTCGGCGGCGGCGGCCGGACGTGCGCAGGCGAGCGCCAGGACGGAGAGGACGGCGAGAGCGGGGCGGAGCGGGGCGGGCATCGGAAATCGTTCTCCCTGGTCTCGGTCAGTTCGGCCGCACGGGATCGGGCGCGGGTCGCCCGGGCGCGGCCTCGAAATCGGTGCGGATCGGGCCGAACGTCTTTTCGTAGAGGGCGACGTTCTGCGCGAGGGCGTTCAGGAGCTGCTTGGCGTGGACGGGCGACGTGAGGACGCGCGAGAGGACGCGCACGTCCGTCCGTCCGGGCACGACGCGGCCGAAGTCGAGGACGAACTCCGCCGGGTTGTGGATGATGTTCGCGAAATTCACGTAGACGCCGTTTGCGACGGCGTCGTCGATCGAGAACTGCAGGGTCGGGGGCGCGGATCCTTCGGTCTTCGGCTGGTCGGCCACTGCGGCACCTCGCGGATCGAATCGGGAGCCTCTTCGCAAGAGGCGCGCCCGTATAGTGACACGGATGAGAGCCCTTCTCCTCGCGCTCGCGCTCCCGATCGCGATTCCCGGCACGATCCGCGCAGAGGACGGGACGCCTCTCGCCGAGGCCGAACGCCTCTGGGCGCAGCGCGCGGAAGGGTCCACCGGCGGGCGCGCCCGGGCGGCCGCGATCGATCCCGTCATCGCCGCGTGCCGCTCCGCGATCGCCCTCGAGCCGGGCCTCGTCGCGGCGCATGCGTGCCTCATGCGGGCCCTGCACTTCAAGGGCGAGCACGTCGCGGGCGACGTCGCCGAAAAACGCGCGATCTTCGGCGAGGGGCGGAAGGCGGCCGAGGAGGCACTCGACCTCCTGAGACGCGACGCCTCGAAGACCGCGGGGAAGGACCTTTCGAAGGCGACGCCCGTCGATCTCGCGCCTTTCGTGAAGGGCCGCCCCGACGCCGTCGAGGCGTTCTACTGGGCGGCCGCCAACTGGGGGAAGTGGGCGCTCGCGTTCGGGAAGATGGCGGCGGTCCGGCAGGGTGCCGCCGCGAAGATCCGGGACTACGCGCAGGCCGTCATCCTCCTCGACCCGACGTTCGACGGAGGAGGCGGCTATCGGATCCTCGGGAGGCTCCACCACCAGACCCCGTCGGTCCCGTTCCTCACGGGTTGGGCCTCCCGCAAGGAGGCGCTCCGCAACCTGCGCCTCGCGGTCGCGATGGACCCGAAGAACTTCCTCGGGCGCGAGTTCCTCGCCGAGGCGATCTGGGACTACGAGCCGGAGAAGCGCGCCGAGGCGCGCGCACTCATGCAGGCTCTCGTCGACGAAGAGCCGCTGCCGGGCTGGGTCGTCGAGTGCCGGCGGGCCCAGGAGGACGCCGCGGCGAAGCTGAAGGAGTGGGGGCGGTGAGAGAATGAGTCCCATGGGCGATTCCCGCCGCAGGAGCGCGATCGAGCGTGTCGTCGCCGGCGCCGAGAGCCGCGCTCTCCTCTCCGCCGTGGACGCGCCGCCGCGGCCCCGCCGCCGCGAGGTCGTCGAGATTCTGCGTCTCCTGCAGGAGGTCGTGTACCCCGGTTTCTTCGGCGAAACCGTCCTCTACCGCGCGAATCTGCGCGACCACCTCGCGGACGTCCTGTTCCGGATCCATCTGAAGCTCTCCGACCAGGTCGAGAAGGCGCTCGCGCCCGACGATCCCGCGGGCGCCGCGGCGCGCGCGCCGGAGATCGCGACGAGCTTCTTCGAGGCGCTCCCCGCGATCGGCGACATCGTCGCCGACGACGTGCGCGCGGCCTTCGACGGCGATCCGGCCGCGACCGGCTTCGACGAGATCATCCTCGCCTATCCGGGCGTGAAGGCCGTCTTCACCTACCGCCTCGCGCACGCCCTGCACGGCCTCGGCGTGCCGCTCATCCCGCGCGTCATGACGGAGTTCGCGCATCTCGAAACGGGCGTCGACATCCATCCGGGAGCCCGCATCGGCCGCTCGTTCTTCATCGACCACGGCACCGGGACGGTCATCGGTGAGACGACGGACATCGGGACCAACGTGAAGCTCTACCAGGGGGTGACGCTCGGGGCGCTGTCGTTCCCGAAGAACGAGCGCGGCGAGCTCATCCGCGGGACGAAACGCCATCCGACGGTCGAGGACGACGTCGTGATCTATGCCGGGGCCACGATCCTCGGAGGCGAGACGGTCGTGGGACGCGGCTGCGTGATCGGCGGCAGCGTGTGGCTCACGTCGTCCGTGCCCCCCGGGATGCGCGTCACGCTCCAGGGCGACCAGATCAGGCTCGAGCCCCGCACCGCCCCGGCCCCCGCCCGATGACGCCGGACGCGCTCGTCCTGGGCGCCGGCCCGGCGGGCTGCGCGGCGGCGACGGCTCTCGCGCGGCGGGGACGATCCGTCGTGCTCCTCGAGCGCGACCCCGAGCCGCGGTTCAAGATCGGAGAGTCGCTTCTCCCGTGGAACCGTCCCGTGTTCGAGGAGCTCGGGCTTCTCGCGAAGATCGAGGCCGCCGGATTTCAGAGGAAGTATGGCGCGCTGTTCACGAACGAGCGCACGGGGGGCGTGCGCCAGGTCGACTTCCGCGGCGCCTGGGACGCGTCGAAGCCGTCGGCCTGGCAGGTGAAGCGGAAGGACTTCGACGCGCTCCTCGCGGCGCATGCCGCCGAGTGCGGCGCGACGGTGCGCCGCGGCGTGACCGTCGAGGAGGTCCTGTTCGACGGGGCGCGTGCAACCGGTGTGAGAGTCGTCGGGCCCGGAGGCGAGGAAACGATCGACGCGAGGGTCGTCGTCGACGCGACCGGTCCGGCGGCGTTCCTCGCGTCCCGGCTCAAGATCCGGCGGCAGGACACGAACCTCCGGAAGGCGGCGCTCTACGCGCATTTCACAGGCGCCTGGCGCGGCGCGGGCGACCGCGCGGGCGACATTCTCCTGCCGTTCCTCCCGGACGTCTGGTACTGGGTGATCCCGTTCGCGGACGGGAGCGCCTCGGTCGGCGCCGTGTTCGCGCCCGCCGTCCTCGCGACCCTGTCCGGGAAGACGAACCTCGAGCGCTTCGGGGACCTGCTCTCGCGATCCGCGAGGATGCGCGAGTACCTCGTGGGCGCGACGCAAACGAGCGACGTCGGCTCGGTTTCCGACTATTCGTTCAACGCGGCGCGCCACGGCGGAGACGGCTGGGTCCTCGCGGGAGACGCCGCCACGTTCCTGGATCCGGTCTTTTCGTCCGGCGTCTTCCTCGGCATGTCCGCGGGCCTGCGGGCCGCCCGGGCGATCGATGAGGCGCTCTCGGCGAAGGGGCGGGTCGACGCGGCGGACTTCGTCGCTTACGGCCGCACGACCGAACGCATGGTCGCGCGTTTCCGCCCGTTCGTGTACGGCTATTACGACCCCGTCTTCACGCGGATGTTCTGCGAGGAGGCGCCCCTCGACGTGCTGCGCGCCGCCGTCACGTCCACGCTCGCCGGCGACGTCGAGAGTCCGCGGCTCGCCGTCCGGTTCTTCAACCGTCTCGCGCTCCTCGCCTTCGCGTTCTCGCGACTCGTCGAGAAGGACGGCGGCTCGGCCGCCACGGCCTGACGGCGTCGGTCGAGCGCGCTCGCACCTCGGCGAGGAGGCGCGCGACGGTCTTGCCGGTTCCGGGCACGACGCGCCGCGGCGCGACGTCGGCGAGCGGGACGAGGACGAAGAGGCGCGACGCCATCCGCGTGTGGGGAACGGTCAGGCGGCGGCTCGCGATCCTCCGGTTTCCGTAGAGAAGGATGTCGAGATCCAGGGGGCGAGGGCCGTTCCGCGCCTCGAACTCTCTTCGTCGGCCCGCGGAGATTTCGGATTTTCTGAGAAGGGTGAGAAGGGCAGGAGCCGACAGACTCGTCCGCCCGGTGACGACGGCATTCAGGAAGTCGGGCTGGGCCGGGAAGGGAGGGACCGGAGAAGATTCATAGAACGGTGAAGCGCGGACCTCCCGCAGGTGGAGCGCCATTTCCGCGATTGCCCTTCTAAGAGATCCCTCTCTGTCTCCCTCGTTCGAGCCGAGACCGATCGCGACGGAGACGGTCCGCGGGCGTGCTCGCCGCGCCGGGCGCGCCCGGCGGCCGGGCGCCGCGTCAGTACTCGTCGTCCGACTCTTCCGCGCCTTCGAGCGTCGGCGCCTCGCCGAGCGGGAGCTCCTCGTCGTCGTCGACGCGCTTGGCCGCGGGGTCCTCCGGCTCGCCGGACGCGACGTCTTCCTCCTCGCGGTTGCGGTCGAAGACGTCCGGGTCCGCGAACTCGTCCCTCTTCGCGCGCCGCGCCGCGTGGAGGACGACGGGCGACGTCGGCTGCGGGGGCGCATCCTTTTGGTCGGCGCCGCACTTCGGACACAGGACGGGGTTCTTCTTCAGGTCGTAGAACTTCGTCCCGCATTTGAAGCACGTGTGTTTCGTTCCCAGGTCCGGCATGCGCCTCCCAAAAAGACGCCGGAACATAGCACCCGTGTTTTTTTCGGTCAACGCGCTCCCGCACGTACACTCGGGAGGACCGATGGACACGCCCCTCCGCGCCGGACCGCAACGCCGCCAAACCGCGCTCGCGGCGGCGCTCCTCCTCGCGGGAACGGCCCTCCCGGCGTTCGCCCAGATGCCCTTCGCGCCCGTGACCGGCCGGTCGGCGGCGCTCGGCGGTGCCGCCGTCGGCTTTGCGCCAGACGTCTCCGTCGCCATGGACAACCCGGCCCTCGCCCCCGACAAGAGCTTCTCGTTCGCGCTCACGGCCGGCCTCGTGACGCACGAGAACGGCGACTATTTCGCCCCGCTGCGCGTCATCGCCGGGAACGATCCACTGCGGCTCGCGGCCGGCTCCCAGCCCCAGAGCTACACCGACGTCCTCGCGGCGCTGCGCACGCTCGCGGACCCCGGAAACGGGATGCTCGGCAGCGGAAACGTCTCTCTCGCGGTGGCGCACGGGGGATGGGAGCTCTCGTACACGGACCGGGGGTACAGCGGGACGTTCGTGCGGGCCGACCTCGTCCACAAAGCCCTCGGCGCGGATCCCGCGACCTCGATTGCGTTCAACACGTCGGCGGCCGTCTTCCGGGGTCTCGAGCTCAAGGACGTCGCGCTCGCGAAGTCCCTCTCGTTCCTGGCGGGCCAGATCCGGGTCGGCGCCGCGCTGCACGCGTTGTGGGGGACGACCTACGTTCAGGAGGAGTCCGTCTTCACGGTCGACGCGGGCGCCGGGCCGTGGAGCCTCGCCCAGAGGTCCCTCGACGGGATCGCCCGCACGCACACGGACTGGGGGGTCGACGCGGGAGCGCTCGTCTCACTCGGTCCGGTCCACGTCGGCGGCGTGTGGCGGGGGATCAACGAGCCGGCGTTTCCGTACGCCGAGGGCGCGCCGGCGGCCGAACGCGGGCGGTCCGTGACGTGGGGATCGCAGGCGCGCGTCGGCGCGTCCGTGCACGTGCCGGTCATCGGGCTCACGTTCGCGGCCGACTACGACCTGACGACGAACGACACGCTCGTCGAGGGTCTGAGGAGCCGCGAGATTGGCGGGGGTGTCGAGTGGACGATCGTCGCGGTCGTGGTGCGCGGCGGGGCGTCGGTGAACCTGGAATCTCCCGACCGCAAGCCGACGTTCACGGGCGGCGCGGGGATCGTGATAGGACCCGCGAAGATCGACGTGGGCGGCGTCTACCGCACGGACGACGGCGCGCTCGGCCTCGTCGCGACCGCGCGCTTCGGCCTCTGACGCGATGCTCCGGTTCGAGCGGCTGTCCGGCTCCGGGCCAGGGCCGCGCCGCGGGCGGCTGACTCTCGATCACGGCACCGTCGAGACCCCGGCGTTCATGCCGGTCGGGACGGCCGGCACGGTCAAGGCCGCGCGCTGGAGCGACGTCGAGACGGCCGGCGCTCAGATCGTCCTCGCGAACACGTACCACCTCATGCTCCGGCCGGGCGGGGACACGATCCGGCGGCTCGGCGGGCTGCACCGGTTCGCCGGCTGGAGCCGGCCGATCCTGACGGACTCGGGCGGGTATCAGGTCATGTCGCTCGCGGGCAGCCGGGCGCTCTCGGAGGAGGGAGTCGTCTTCCGCAGCCACGTCGACGGGTCGCCGCACACGCTCACGCCCGAGCGCGCCGTCGACCTCCAGCTCGGGGACTTCGGCGTCGACGTCGCGATGGTTCTCGACGAGTGCACGCCCTGGCCGGCGACGAAGGACGAGGCGCGCGCGTCGATGGACCTCACGCATCGTTGGGCGGCGCGCGCGGCGGCGCGGCGCGCGGCGCTCGGCTCCCCGCGCGGCGCGCTCTTCGGGATCGTCCAGGGCGGGATGTACCCGGACCTCAGGGCCGAGAGCGCGGCCGCCGTCGCGGCGCTCCCGTTCGAAGGGGTCGCGTGCGGCGGGCTCTCCGTCGGCGAGCCGAAGGACGAGATGCGGGCGATGGTCGCGGCGACGGCGCCGCTCCTCCCGGAGGAAAAGCCCCGATACCTCATGGGCGTCGGGCGGCCCGACGACCTCATCGACGCGGTCGCGCGCGGCTTCGACCTCTTCGACTGTGTGCTCCCGACGCGCGCGGCGCGCCACGGCCTGCTCTACACGTCCGCGGGGACGCTCGCGATCAAGCACGCGCGCTACCGCGAGGACGCGGCCCCTCCGGACGCGGACTGCGGCTGCCCGACGTGCCGGCGCCATTCACGCGCGTACCTGAGGCACCTCTTCGTCGCCGGCGAACCCACCGCGGCGACGCTGCTCACGGTTCACAACCTGACGGCGATCCTTGACTTGATGCGGGGAATCCGGGAGGCTCTCGCGGCGAACCGGTTCGCGGCGTGGTCGGCGGAAACGCTCCCGCGCTGGTCGCGGGCCGTCGGAAAGGACTCCTGATGAACCCGTCCCTGCTGCAGGCCGCCCCGGCGGGCGTCGCGGCCAACCCTCTCGTGCAGATGGTCCCGTATCTGCTCATGTTCGTGATCTTCTACTTCGTGCTGCTGGCGCCGATGCGCAAGCAGCAGAAGAAGCAGAAGGCGATGCTCGCGGCTCTCAAGAAGGGCGACCGCGTCGTCACATCGGGCGGGATCCATGGGACGGTCTCCCAGGTCGAGGACCAGATCGTGTGGCTCAAGATCGCCGACACGGTGAAGATCAAGGTCAGCCGGAGCGCGATCTCGGGCACGACGGCAGACGCCGACGCGAAGGAACCGGGCTGACCGTCGGGATTCCGTGAGAAAATGAGGAGTGCCCGGCGGGCGACCTCTCACCCTGCTCCAGTCCTCGGACTGGCATGTGGGCTCCGCGCTCACGGGCGGAGGGCTCGGCTTCCCGCCCGAGCTCCGGGCGCTCCGGCGTGAGGAGGTCGACGGCGCCGCCGAGCGCGCCGTCGAGGCCGCGAACGCGTGCGGGGCCGACGCTCTCCTCGTGCCCGGCGACCTCTGGGACGCCGAGAACGCTCCGGCCGCCGCCCTTCACCGCCTGCTCGACGCGCTCGCCTCGTTCTCGCCCCGGCCGGTCTTCGTCGCGCCCGGGAACCACGATTTCGCCGGAGCGGGCGGCTGGTACGACCCGTCCGTCCTCGCCGCCCTCGGGATGCGCGCCTGGCCGGCGAACGTCGTCGTTTTCCGCGGCCCGGCGTGGAGCACGGCGCCGTTCCCGGATCGCGACGACGTGACGGTGACGGGCCGCGCCTTCCTCTCTCCCGCGATCGTGGTCGAGCGGCCGCTGACCCCGCCCCCCACGCGCCCCCCGTCGGCTCACGCGATCCTCCTCCTGCACGGCTCGCTCGAGAGCTATCCCGGTCCGGACTCGCCGCAGGGGCGAAAGCGCACGGCGCCGTTCGCGCGCCGCGAGGTCCTCGACGCCGGATTCTCGTGGGCGGCGCTCGGGCACCACCACCACGTCCACGTCGTCGAGGACGACGCCGGGTTCCCGTGCGGCGCCTACTCCGGGTGCCCGACCGGCCGGGGCCTCGACGAGGCGGGCCCGCGCGTTTTCCTCAAGGTCACGCTCGCCGCGGGCGAGCCTCCCCGCGTCGAGACGGTTCCCGCCGACGAGCGGACCGTCCACGACCTTTCCGTCGACGCGACCGATCTCGAGGCCGGCGCGCTCGCCGGGAGAATCGAGGCGGCCTGGACGGTCGCGCGCGTCCGCGCGGGCGACCTCGTCCGGCTTTCTCTGACGGGCGCGCAGCCGTATGGCGCGCGACCGGCCGAGACGGCCCGGGCGTTCGCGCCAAGAGTGCGGCATCTTTCCGTCCGCGACCTGACGATTCCGCCGTCCGAGGAGGCCGGCCTGCGGTCGGCAGAGGGCCGTTTCGTCGCGGACCTCGTGGCCCGCCGCGACGCCGCCGTCGACGAGGAGGCGCGCCGCCTCGCCGAGCTCGCGCTCCGCCTCGGGCGCGACGCGCTCGCGGGCCGGGCCGTTCGGCCCCCGGAGGCGGAGAGCGCGTGAGGATCGAGCGCATCCGGGTCGAGGGCTTCGGCGCGCTGCACGGGCTCGACCTCGCCTGGCCGGAGGGGAGCGTCCTCCTGGCCGTCGATCCGAACGAGACGGGGAAGACGACGCTCTGCGAGGCGATCGTGACGGCGCTCTACGGGCTTCCGAGGACGCGCGGCGTCGCGGGCCGTGTCCGGGAGCTGCGCCGCCCGCGGAACGGGGCGCCGATGCGCGTCGGGCTCGACGTCTCCGCCGGCGGCCGAAAGTGGTCCGTCGACCGGGACCTCGACGCGGGAACCGTCCGGGTCGTCGACCGCGACCGCGGCGACGACGCGACGGCGGAATTCCTCCGCCCCGGCGGACGGGACGTCTTCGGAGAGACCGTCACCGGCGGGCTCGGCGAGCCGCTCTTCCGCGCGACGGCCTACGTGAAACAGAACGTGCTCGACACGGACCGGCTCGAGGCGGGCCTGACGGTCGAGCTCGCGCGCATCGCAGACTCGGGTGGGGGCGAGGCCTCCGTCGTGCGCGCGCTCGGGGCGCTCGAGCAGGCCCGCCGGGAGATGCCGGGGGCCACGACCGGAGGCGCCGTCTCGGTGGACACGGAGATCACGCGCCTCGGGAAGAGGATCGAAGCGTTGAAGGGCAGCCTCGACCGGCTCGCGCAGAAGAGGCGGGAGGCAGCGCAGGCGTCCGCCGCGCTCTCGGCGCGCACGCGCGCCCGGGACGAGGCGCAGCGCCGGTCCGATCTCTCGGATCTCGCGGCCGTCTGCGCCGAGCGCCGGGCCCTGCGGGAAAGGCTGGGCGTGGCCCGGACCGCCGCGGAGCGGCGCCGGGAGACCGAGAGCGAGGCGCAGGCGCTCGCGCCGGAGGCGGCGCTTTTCTCGGATGCGGCACTGCGCGACGTGGACCGTCTCCGGGAGGAACGCGGGGCGCGGCCGGAGGCACTCGAAAGCGCGCGTGCCGCCCTCGAGGCGAGCCTGCGCGAGGCCGCGCGCGACGCGGAGGACCTCGCGCGTCGCTTCGGCGCCGTGTCGCGGCTCGAGGACGTGGCGCGCGCCCGGCTCGAGGCGCTCCTCAGAACGGTCGCGAGCCTCAGGCGGGAGAGCGCGGAGGCCGGGCGCGCACTCGAGGCCCAGTGGGAATCCCTGCGCGGGGACGGGCTCGCCGAGGAGCTCGTGCGCCTGGACGCGATCGGTGCCTCGGACCGCGAGTTCGTCCTCGGCGCCGAGGAGGAGCGGGCGGCCCTCGAACTCGAGGGCGTCAAGCTGGACCGGAAGGTCGCCGACGCGTCCGCGCTCGCCGCGATCATCGCGGGCGAGCGCGCGCAGCGCCTGCGGCTCGCGAAGGGATTCGTCCTCGCGGCCGCCGCGCTCGTACCGGTCGTCGGGTGGTTCGCGTGGCCATCGGCGGCGGTCCCCTTCTACATGACGGTCTCGCTCGCGGTCTTCACCCTGACGCTCGGGTTTCTCGGCGCGATCGGGTGGCGCCACGCCTCGACGCACCGTCTCGCCGACGAGGCACGCGCCCGTGAGGAGGAAGCCGGTTCGCGCCGCCGCGCGACGGAGATCCGGCGGCGGCTCTCGGACGTGCGGCTCCGCCTCGACCGGGTCGCGAAGGGAGCCGGCTTCCGCGACGCGAGCGCGCTCCTGAAGGCGCACCGCCGCGTGCGGACCGCGGACGCACGGCGGCGCGCGCTCGCCGCGGCGACGACGCGGCGGGACGACGCGCGCGCGCGCCTCGACGCGGTCGATGCGGACCTCGGGCCGTTCCGGGAGATGCTCGGGCTCGCTCCCGGGATTCCCGCCGAAGGCGACACGGCGCGCCTCCTCGGTCTCGTCGAAGACCTCGGGCGCGTGCGGCAGGAGACACGGACTCGCGAGGAGGTCCTCGCGAGGGAAAGCGAGCGCCTCGCCCGGGAGGACGCGGACCTGCGCGCTCTCGACGGGCGCCTGCGCGACGCGCTCGCCGCGACGGGCGTGCCGCGCGGCCTTCCCATCGCCGAGGCGCTGCTCGCGATCGAGGCCGGACGCCGGAAGGCCGCGAAGTACCGGCAGCTCAAGGAACACGACCTGCCGGCCCGCCGCGAGGCGGAGGCCTCCGGCGACCCGGAAGACCTCGCCGCGCGGCTGGTCGCCCTGGATGCGGAGATCGCCCACCGGAGCGCGGAGGCCGGCGGCGCCCTCCCCGAGGGAGACGGGACGCCCGAGGAGGCGCGCCGGCTCGCCGAGGAGGCCCGGGCCGCGCTCGCGCGGGCGGAGACGGACCGCCTCGCCGCCGAGCGCGTCCTCGCCACGGCGGCGGGCGCGGGAGGGGACAGCGCGCGGGACGTCGAGGAGAATCTCGAGTCGGCCGAGGCGCTGCTCGTGCGCGCGACGCTCTTCCGCGACGCGATCGAACTCGCGCGGACGTCCCTCGCCGCGGCGGCGGCGTCCGTCTACTCGGACTTCCGGCGGGGTCTCAACGAGGCGTCGCGGGCGATCCTCGCGACCTGGCGGACGCCTTACGAAGCGCTCGAGTTCTCCGACGACCTCACGCTCTCGGCGCTCGTGAAGGGCGGCCGCGTCGCGACGAGGAGCGAGATCGAGTCGGGGCTCTCGACGGGCGCGCGCGAGCAGCTCCACCTCACGGCGCGCCTCGCCGCGCTCCGCTACCTCGGGACGGGCGCCGCCGGCGTTCCGCTCCTTCTCGACGATCCGCTCGTCGGCGCCGACGACGAACGCTTCGTCGCCGTCATGCGGTTTCTCGCGACCGAGGTCCTGGGAGAGCGGCCCGTCCTCGTCGTCTCGTGCCACGGCTGGCGGCACGAGCGCCTTTTCGCGGCGCTCGGGGAGGCCGCGTCACGCCTCGCGCGCGTCTCCCTCGCGCCGTTCTCCTCGCGTCCGGCGCCGGCCGGCGTGATCGGCTGAGCCCGCTGCGGTTCTGCTAGACTCCGCCGGTTCGCCCGGAGAAGCCGGGTGTATCCCGCGGGATTCCCGTCGCTCCGGTGGCCTCGGCCGCCCCCGGCCGGGCCCGCTCCCGGAGGTTGCGTTCGTGAACAAGCCCACCGGATGGCGCGTCGGCGTGACGATGGCCGTCCTACTCGGTTCGATCGGCGCCTACTGGTGGCGCGGCCACGAAGCGCTCAAGAAGTCGCCCACCGCGCCGCCGAATCCCACGGTCTCCGAGGTCCTCCGCAATGGCCTCAAGCTCGGCCTCGACCTCCGGGGCGGGATCCACCTCGTCATGCAGGTCAAGACGGCCGACGCGCTGAGGGTCGAGGCGCAGGACACGCTCGAGCACGTCAAGGACGAGGGCACGAAGCGCGGCGTCGCCGTGAACCCGGCGGGCCCCGCGGACGCGACGGGCTTCACGCTCAAGCTCGACGAGAAGACCGACCAGGCGAAGCTCAAGGATCTCGTCCAGACCGTCCTCCCGTCCACGGCGTGGTCCGTCGAGGAGCGAGGCCGGGAGTGGAAGATCGGCTTCAAGGACGCCGAGCGGAACTCGATCGAGGACCAGGCGACGCGCCAGGCGGTCGAGACGATCCGCAACCGCGTCGACGCCCTCGGCGTCGCCGAGCCCGTCATCCAGCGCCAGGGAACGGACCGCATCGTCGTCGAGATCCCGGGCGTCGACGACCCGAGCCGCGTGAAGGAGATCATCGGGACGACCGGCCTCCTCGAGCTGACGCTCGTGGACGACAAGGGCGGCCCGTACCCGACCGCGGAGGCCGCGAAGGGGGCCTACGGCGGCACGATTCCGGAGGACCTGCGCCTCGTCGAAGGCTTCAGCGAGGACGCCGACGCCCGGACGCGCACGCCCGTCTACTACGTCCTCAAGCGCGCGGCCGCCGTCACGGGCCGCGACATGAAGAACGCGCGCATCGACCGCGACAAGTTCAACCAGCCGGCCGTCATGTTCTTCCTGAACGCGGCGGGCGCCGTCAAGTTCGGGAAGGTCACGGGCGAGAACGTCAACAAGCACCTCGCGATCGTCCTCGACAACCGCGTCATGTCGGCTCCGGTCATCAACAGTCAGATCAAGGAGAGCGGGATCATCGAGGGCAACTTCACCCCCGAGAAAGCGGACGCGCTCGCGCTCGTTCTGCGCTCGGGCGCGCTCCCCGCCCAGATGACGATCCTCGAGGAGCGCACGGTCGGCCCGTCGCTCGGTCTCGACTCGATCAAGAAGGGCGTCCTCGCGTCGGTCGTCGGGATGATCTGCGTGTTCATCGTGGTTCTCCTCTACTACCGCCTCGCGGGCGTGAACGCGGTCCTCGCGCTCGTCCTCAACGCGCTCATCCTTCTCGGCGCGATGGCGTACATCAACGCGACGCTCACGCTGCCCGGCATCGCCGGCTTCATCCTCACGATCGGCATGGCCGTCGACTCGAACGTGCTCATCTTCGAGCGCATCCGCGAGGAGATGGACAACGGCAAGGCGCCGAAGATGGCGATCGACCTCGGCTTCAAGCGCGCCTGGGGCACGATCGTCGACACCCACGTCACGACGATTTCGGCCGCTCTCTTCCTCTTCCAGTTCGGCACGGGCCCCGTCAAGGGCTTCGCCGTCACACTCGTCATCGGCCTCCTCGCGTCCGTCTTCACCGCCGTTTTCGTGTCGCACCTCCTGTTCGACCTGATCTACGGGGCGAAGGAGCGCGTCGAGTCCCTGTCCATCTGAATCGGAGAAACGCGTGCGTCTCTTCCACAACACGAACATCGACTTCCTGAAAATCAAGTGGATCTGCATCGGGTTGTCGATCCTCGCGATCCTCGTGGGGACGATCTCCCTCGTCGGCCGGGGCGGCCCGAACCTCGGGATCGACTTCACGGGCGGCGCGCAGATCGTCTACGCGTTCACAAAGAGCCCGGACGAGGACCAGATCCGCAAGATCGTCGAGGCGGCGAACGTCAAGGTCGTCTCCGTTCAGCGCTACGACAAGCCCGAGAAGAACCAGGTGCTCCTGCGCGTTCCGATGGAGAAGACCGAGGGCCGCGACGTCGCCAAAGAGGTCACGACGGCCCTCACGCGGGCTCTCCATCCCGCCGGCGCGGCCCCGGACGTGTTCGACCTGAACCTGAATGGGGCGGACACGCTTCTCAAGAAGCTCCTCGCGGACGACCCGGAGCACGCCGCGCAGCGCCCGACGGTCGATGCGAACGTCGAGTACGGGCGCATCGCCGAGGCGATCATCGGCGCGCGGTCCGAAAAGGGCCTCTTCACCTCGGTCGACGAGGCCGCGAAGACGCCGGGCGTGTCGCCCGTCGTCGGGGAGTGGCTGAAGGCGAAGACGATCGCCGGGCCGTTCACGCTCCTCTCCGCCGAGAACGTCGGCCCGCAGGTCGGGAAGGACCTGCGCGAGAAGGGGATGTGGGCGATCCTCCTCTCGTGGGGCGCGATGCTCCTCTACATCGCGTTCCGGTTCCGTTCGGCGTCCTTCGGCGCCGCGGCCGTCGTCGCCCTCATCCACGACACGTGGATCACGCTCGGCCTCTGCTCGATCCTGAACCTCGAGATCTCGCTCACGGTCGTCGCCGCGTTCCTGACCCTCATTGGCTACTCCGTGAACGACACGGTCGTCGTTTTCGACCGCGTCCGGGAGAACCGCGAGAAGAGCCGGCGCGCCCCGCTCGCCGAGCTCGTGAACCACTCCATCAACCAGACGCTCTCGCGGACGGTGCTGACCGCCGCCCTGACGTTCATCGTCGTCCTCGTCCTCTTCTTCCTCGGCGGCGAGGTCCTCCGCGGGTTCTCCTTCGTCATGATCATCGGAATTCTCGTCGGGACCTACTCCTCGATCTTCATCGCCGCCCCCCTCGTGATCGTGTGGGAGGAATGGAGGCAGAAGCGCTCGACGGCGAAGCCGGGGCCCTCGGCGGCGCCCGCCAAGTCCGCCAAGGCGGCAAAGGCGCGGTAGCCGACGGGCCGGGCTCGGCGGTCCCCAGGGGCGCGGGCGACCGCGCCCCTTCGCTTTTCGGGCGTCCGGGGCACGAACGTGCAAGACTTCGCCGCACGGCTTGCGCGCGCCGGCAGGAGTTGAAAGAGTTGTCGCGAGCGATCGTGTTCACGGATCTCGACGGGACCCTGCTCGAGGACGACGGGTCCCTGTCGCCCGAGGCGCGGGAGGCGCTGGACGCCCTGAAAAGGAGTGACGTGCCCGTGATTCCGCTGACGAGCAAGACGCGACGCGAGCTCGAGCGATGGCTGGCGGTGCTCCACGCGGGAGACGCGGGCGCTTTCGAGAACGGAGCCGGGAGTCTGTTCGAGGGGGAATGCGGGATTCTCCCGGGCGCCGTCTCCGCGCGCGACCTGCGACCCGTCTTCGACGCCCTTCGCCGGCAGACGGGCCTTCCCCTCGTCTCCTTCGAAGAAATCCCCGACGACGAAATGACGCGCCTCACCGGGCTCGCGCCGCGCGACGCCGCGGCGGCGCGTGAGCGGGAGTACGACCTGCCGTTCGTCGCTCCGCCGGACGCATCAGAGGTCCTCGCCCGGGCGCGGCTCTCGCGGCCGGACGTGCAACTCGTCCGGGGCGGACGCTTCTGGCACCTCTCGGGACGACACGACAAGGCCGACGCGCTGCGGCTCCTCCTCGCGAGGCTCGGTGGCGGCATGACCGTGGGTCTCGGCGATGCCCCGTCCGACGCCGCGTTTCTCCGGATCGTGGACAGGCCCGTCCTCGTGCCCGGACGGACCGGCGTGGATGCCGCGCTCGCGGCCGCCGTGCCCGGGGCCGCCACGGCGCCGGCGCCGGCGGGAGCCGGGTGGGCGGCCGCCGTGCGGAGTCTCGGCCTCGCCGGGGCGGCGCCTCGATGACCCGGCCGGCGGCCCTTCCGGAGCTTTCCGGGGACGTGCGCGCCCGGCTCGAGACGATCGGAGCCGTGGACATCCTCGTCGGAATCCCCTCGTTCAACAACGCGCGGACGATCGGACACGTCGTGAGGGCCGTGGCCGCGGGCATCGCCCGGCATTTCCCGGGCCAGAGGAGCCTCCTCGTGAACAGCGACGGCGGCTCGACGGACGGGACGCGGGAGATCGTCGAGAGGACGGAGCTGGGCGAGCTCGCCGAGATCCTCGTGGACGCGGTCCCGAAGGCTCCGCTCGCACGGCTCGTGACGCCGTACGCGGGCCTGCCGGGAAAAGGGAGCGCGCTCAGGACGATCTTCCGGATCGCCGCCGACCTCGGCGCCCGTGCCTGCTGCGTCGTGGACAGCGACCTGAGGAGCATCTCGCCGGAGTGGGTCGAGCTCCTCCTGACGCCGGTCCAGCGGCACGGGTTCGACTTCGTGGCGCCGTTGTACGCGCGGCACCGCTACGACGGAACGATCACGAACACGATCGTCTATCCGATGACGCGCGCCCTCTACGGGCGCCGCGTACGCCAGCCGATCGGCGGCGACTTCGGCTTCTCGGGGGACCTCGCGCGCCGCTTTCTCGAGTTCGAGGGCTGGGAAGGACCCGTCGCGCGTTACGGGATCGACATCTTCATGACGACGACGGCTCTCGCCGAGGGCCGCCGCGTGTGCCAGGCGTTTCTCGGCGCGAAGCTCCACGACCCGAAGGACCCGGGAGCGGACCTGCAGGACATGTTCGTCCAGGTCGTCTCGACCCTCTTCGACCTCATGCAGGCCCACGAGCCGGCCTGGATCCCCGTCACGGGCTCGGCGCCGACGCCGGTCTTCGGCCTGCCGTACGCGGTCGGTCTCGAGCCCGTGCCCGTCAAGGTGGACCGGCTTCGCGACATCTTCCGCACGGGCGCGGCCGAGCTGCCGCCCGTGTGGGAGCTCTTCCTGGACGCGGACCTCATCGCGGGCCTCGCGCGCGCGGCGGAGGGTCCGGAACCGTGCCTCGAGGACGAGACGTTCGTCAGAACCATCTACGCGGCCGCGGTCGGATGCGCGCGGCGTCGCCTGCCCCAGGAGACGCTCCTCAGGTCCCTGATACCCGTCTACCTCGGGAAGGTCGCGACGTTCGTCGCCCAGACCCGCGACGCGACAGCCGAGGAGGCCGAGTTGCGGCTCGAGGCCCTGGCCTTGACCTACGAGCGCGAGAAGCCCTTTCTCCGCTCCCTCTGGCAAGCTCCCGGGGAGCCGGCGAGCAGCGCGAAAGGAGGCCCGTGATGTGGCAGAACCTGGGCACGAGGATCGGAGACGCGGTCTTCAAGCTCGGCGACGCGTTTCTTTCGATCATCCCCGCGATCATCGTCCTTCTTGGCGCGCTCGCCGTCGGCGCCGCCGTCGGCCTCGCTCTCCGCGGCGTCCTCGCCCTCGTCCTGCGCGCCCTGAGGGTCGGCGACGGCTCGGTGCCCGTGCTTCGCGCCGCGGGCCTGCGGGCGCCCCCCGCCGTCGTGGCCTCGGCGATCTCGTTCTGGGCCGCCGTCGTCGTCGCCCTCGCGGTCGGAGTCGGAGCTCTGGAGCCCGGCGGGCTGAAAAACGCGCTGCAGGACCTCGTGTCGTTCCTGCCACGCCTTCTCACCGCGGCCCTCATCTTCGTTCTCGGCATCGGCCTCGCGGCCCTCGCCCGGCGCAGCGTCCTCCTCGCCGCGGTCAATTCCGGCCTCCCGTGGGCGCGGACGGCCGCGCGGCTCGTCCACACCGCCGTCATCGTCTTCTTCGTGTCGCTCTCGCTCGACCACGTCGGGGTCGGGGGCGCGATCCTCGTCGCCGCGTTCTCGATCGTGTCGGGAGGGTTCGTGCTCGCCGCGGCGCTCGCGTTCGGGCTCGGCGCGCGCGACCTGGCGCGGGCCTATCTCGAGCGGCGGCTCAGGGCCGAGCAGGAGGAGAACGGGATCCGCCACGTGTGAAGGTGGGAACCCGTCATGCGGGTTCCCACACCCTCCGCTCGGCGTGCCTCGCCGGCTGCGCTTGCGCTCGCCGGCTCGGCCGCCTGCGCCCCTCGGCTTCCGCCGCGTCAGGGTGGCAGGATTCCCCCCTCGGACTCGACGGCCTCGAGGAGCAGGTCGCCGGCGTCCGGTACGGCGGCGAGCACGCGGGCCCAGTTCGGGATGAGCGGCGCCCCGAGCGGGTCGAGGCGGAACTGCTCGATGCCCGCCTTCAGCGCGCGCGCGAACGTCGCGACCGCGGACTCCTCCTCGTGCCGCTTGAAAACGAGGCCGTTGAAACGGGAGAGCGCGTAGTAGTCGTTGATCGCGTCCTCCGCCCGCCGCTGGTAGGACGCGAGGAGAGACTTCAACGCCCCCTCGGACAGGACGACGTCGGCGGCGGCGAGCGTGCGGAGCAGGTGTTTCGCGATGTCGCCGGCCATCCGGTTGAGCCCGGTCGACGCGTCGTCGGGGGAGAGCGCCTGGTGCTTGTGGTCGTACCGGTCCGCGAGGTCGACCTGACAGACCCGGCGCGGCGAGACGTGACGAAAGACCTCCGAGAGGACGCCGATCTCGAGGCCCCAGTCGGCCGGCACGCGGACCTGGCGCAGCAGGTCCGCCGAGAGCGCGAACTCGCCCGCGAGCGGGTAGCGGAACGCCGACAGGAACTCGAGATACGGGTGCGAGCCGAGGAGGGCGCGGAGCGCCGAGAGGAGCGGCCACACGAAGAGGCGCACGACCCGGCCGTTGAGGCGGTCCGTGAAGCGCGCGTAGTAGCCCTTGCAGAAGTCGAAGTTCAGGATCGGGTTCACGAGAGGATAGAGGAGGCGCGAGAGCACGGCGCGGTCGTAGTCGAGGACGTCGGCGTCCTGCAGCGCGACGTGCTCGTGCCCGGCGGCGAGGAGGTAGCCGAACGCCATCCAGCACGCGCGGCCCTTTCCGCGCTCACCGAGCCTCAGGTCGTTCTCGGCGAGCCTCCTCAGGAGCGCCGTGACGCCGGGGCCGTCGTTCCAGAGGACGATCGTGCGCCGCTTCATGCGGCGGAAATACTCGAGGGACTTCTTGTAGCCCGCCTCGTCGGCGCGGTCCAGGGAGATCACGACGGCGTCGAGGTATTGGAGCTGCGACACCTCGTCGCAGATGCGCGCGAGCGCCGGACGGTCCATCTCCCCGACGAGGCACGGGATCAGGAGCGCCGCCCGCGCCTGCCGCGTGTGCCGCGCGATCGTCTCGTCGAGCTCGACGAGGGGTCTCTCCGCGAGCCGCGTGAGGGTCGTGATCGGACCGGCCTGAAAGAAATCTGCCATCGTGCTGCTCCGATTGGACCGCAGGCCGGGTCCGCCGTCTAGTCTGATCCCGCTCCGTCCGTCGCCTCGGCCCCGAGGACGCCCTCCCACTTCGCGACGACCACCGCGGCGACGCAGTTCCCGGCGAGGTTGATCGACGTCCGCGCCATGTCCATGAGCTCGTCGACGGCGAGGATCATCGCGACGCCCGCCTCGCCCGGCAGGTTGAAGCTCGCGCAGCCCGCCGCGATGATGACGAGCGAGGCGCGCGGCACGGCCGCAACGCCCTTGGACGTGAGCATGAAGACCAGGCACATCGTGATCTGCTCGGCGAACGTGAGGTGCCGTCCCGCCGCCTGCGCGATCGTCATCGTCGCGAGGACGATGTAGAGGGTCGAGCCGTCGAGGTTGAAGCTGTAGCCGGCCGGCAGGACGAACCCGGCGACGCCCTTCGGGACGCCGAACTCGACGATCCGCTCGAGCGCGCGGGGGAGCGCGGCCTCGGACGACGCCGTCGAGAACGCGATGAGGAACGGCTCGCGGATCTTGCGGAAGAACCGCCTGATCGAGACGCCCGCGAGCGTGAGGACCGGGACGAAGACGACGAGCGCGAAGACGACGAGCGCCGCATAGAGCGAGCCGACGAGCTTCGCGTAGCTTCCGAGGACCGTGATCCCGTGGTGCGAAACCGCGCCGGCCATCGCGCCGAAGACGCCGAGCGGGGTGAGCGCCATGACGTAGTCCGTCAGCTTGAACAGGACGGCGACGGCGGACTCGAAGAAGTCGACGAACGGCTTCGCCCTTTCCGTGCCCACGTGCGCCGCCGCGATGCCGAGGAGCGTCGCGAAAATGACGACCTGCAGGATGTCCTGCCGCGCCATGGCGTCGATCGGGTTCGACGGGAAGAGGTGGAGGAGCGTCTCGACGAGCGTCTTCGGCTTCGCGAGCCCCGTTTCGCCCGTCGCCGGGAGCGTGAGGTCGAGCCCCGGTTTCACGACGTTCGCGAACGCGAGGCCGATCAGGAGCGCGATCGTCGTCGCGGCCTCGAAGTAGATGAGCGCCTTGACGCCCATGCGCCCGACGGCCTTGACGTCGCCGGTCCGGCCGATCCCGAGCACGATCGTCGCGAAAATGAGCGGGACCACGAGCATCTTGATGAGGCTGATGAACGCCTTCGAGAGGAAGCGGAACGTGTCGTAAGCCCCGGGATACGTCTCCGCCGGGAGGAGGTGTCCGAGCGCGACTCCCAGAAAGAGCGCGTAGAAGATGAGCGCCGTCGGCGAGAGCCAGCGGCTCCGCGCGCCGCCGCTCACGCGGGGGCGTCTCCGCGGGCGCGGCGTGCCTTCCACCACTCCCACGCGAGCGGGACCATCGAGAGCGCGATGATCACGAGGATGGCGAGGGAGAAGTTTCTCTTCACGATCGGGATGTTCCCGAAGAAGTACCCGGAGAAGACGCAGATCGCGACCCACAGGGCGCCGCCGATCACGTTGTAGGCGAGGAACGTCCCGTACGTCATCGAGCCGACGCCCGCGACGAAGGGCGCGAACGTCCGGACGATCGGCACGAAGCGCGCGAGGATGATCGTCTTCTTCCCGTGCTTCTCGTAGAACGCCTCGGTCTTCCTCAGATGCTCCTGCTTGAGGAACCGGACGGTGCCGTCGAACGCACGCGGCCCGATCTTCTTCCCGATCCAGTAGTTCGCCGTGTCGCCGAGGACCGCCGCGAGCGAGAGGAGGAGGAAGAGCACCCAGACGTTCAGGTTTCCGAGGGCCGCGAGCGCCCCGGCGGTGAACAGGAGGGAGTCCCCGGGCAGGAACGGCGTCACGACGAGGCCGGTCTCGCAGAAGATGATCACGAACAGGAGAGTGTTCGTCCAGGCGCCGTAATCCCGCACGACGTCGGCGAGGTGCCTGTCGAGGTGCAGGAAGACGTCGATCAGCTGCTTCAGCAGGTCCATTTCTCCCCCTCGTCGGGTGCGGAGGATAGCCGGAAAGGACGATAATGGGCGGCCGTGCTGCGCTTCGAGGACATCCTCGAGAAGGTCGAGTCCTACCACCCCCACGTGGACGAGGACCTTTTGAGGCGCGCGTACGTGGTCTCCGCGCACGAGCACAAGAACCAGCTCCGCTCCTCCGGAGAGCCGTACCTCGTCCACCCGCTGAACGTCGCGATGATCCTCGCGGAGATGAAGCTCGACGAGGCCTCGATCGTCGCGGGCCTCCTTCACGACGTCCTCGAGGACACGTCCCTCACGAAGGAGCGGCTCGCCGAGCTCTTCGGCCCGGACGTCGCGCACCTCGTCGACGGCGTCACGAAGATCGGCAAGTACGCGTTCACCTCGAAGGAAGCCCAGCAGGCCGAGACGTTCCGCAAGATGCTCCTCGCGATGACGGACGACCTGAGGGTCATCCTCGTCAAGCTCGCGGACCGCCTGCACAACATGCGCACCCTCGAGCACCTGCCGGAACCCAAACAGCGCGCCGTCGCGGCCGAGACGATGGAGATCTACGCCCCGCTCGCGAACCGGCTCGGGATGGGCAACATGAAGGGCGAGCTCGAGGACCTCTCGTTCCGGTTCCTCTACCCGGAGGAGTTCGCGGCGCTCCAGGCGGCCGTCGACGAGCGGATGACGGCTTCGGCCGCGAACGTCGAGAACATCCGGCAGGAGCTCATCGCGAAGACCGCGGCGATGGGGATCGAGGCGGAGATCACGGGCCGCGTCAAGCGGTACTGGTCGATCCGGCAGAAGCTCATCCGGCAGGTGATCCCGCTCGAGCAACTCTACGACGTGCTCGCGTTCCGGATCCTCGTCTCGGGGATCCCCGAGTGCTACACCGTCCTCGGCATCGTCCACCAGGCCTGGCGCCCGGTCCCGGGACGCATCAAGGACTACATCGCGATGCCGAAGCGGAACTTCTACCAGTCCCTCCACACGACGCTCGTGCCGGAGGGGGCGCCGCCCTTCGAGGTCCAGATCCGCACGCGCGAGATGGACCTCATCGCCGAGAACGGCATCGCGGCGCACTGGAAGTACAAGGAGGGGGAGGCGAGCCGCGCGCAGGAAGCGCACGTCGGCCTGCTCCGCCAGATTCTCGAGACCACGAAGGACGTCTCGGACCCGCGCGAGTTCCTCTCCTCGCTGAGGATCGACCTCTACCCGGACGAGGTCTACATCTTCAGTCCGAAGGGGGCCGTCTTCGCGTTCCCGCGCGGGGCGACTCCCGTCGACTTCGCGTACCGCGTCCACACGGACGTCGGGCACCACACGACGGGCGCGCGCGTGAACGGCCGGCTCGTGCCCCTCAAGACGCCGCTCGAGAACGGCGACATCGTGGAGATCCTGACCTCGCCGTCCTCCCAGCCGACCCGCGACTGGCTCAGCTTCGTCCTGACCTCTCGCGCGCGAAACAAGATCCGCGCTTTCGTCCACACGGCCGAGAAGGAGAAGTCCGTCGAGATCGGGCGGCGCCTTCTGGACCGCGAGCTCAAGAAGTGGAAGAAAAGCCTCGCGAGGCTCCTCGACTCCGGCGCGTTCGAGCCCCTCCTCGGGGACTTCGGCGTCGCGAAGGTGGACGACCTCATCGCGGACATCGGCTTCGGGAAGATCGCCTCGCGCGCCGTCGTCGCGAAGCTCGTGCCGGAAGCGGGAGGGGAGAGTCAGGCGCCGGCGCCGTCCCGGGTCGCCGCGATCGGAAACGCCGTCCGGAGGGTCCTGCCGTTCGGGACCGCTCCGGGCATCCGCGTCAGGGGCGAGAACGACCTTCTCGCGACGCTCGCGAAGTGCTGTCAGCCCGTCCCGGGCGAGGACATCGTGGGCTACGTGACGCGCGGCCGCGGCGTGTCCGTGCACTCGGTGAACTGTCCGAACGTCCGCAGCCTGCTGTTCGATCCGAGCCGGGAGATCGCCGTGCAGTGGGAGACCGCCAAGGATCAGTCCGTCACGGTGGATCTCGAGATCCGGACCGAGGACCGCCAGGGCATGCTCGCCCGCATCACGCAGCTCCTGTCCGCCGCCAACTCGAACATCCGCTCGATCGAGGCCCGGACGAGCGGGGACGGCCGCGCGACGATCGAGGCGGGCGTGACGACGCAGGACCGGCGGCACCTCGAAAGGCTCCTCGTGGGCCTGAGGGCGCTCCCGGGCGTCACGGACGTCAGGCGGAAGCTGCGTTCCTCGGACGCCGAAGCCGGCTGATCCTGGCGCGTCCCGGTGTCCTTTTTCCGCGCGATTGCCGCGAGCATCCCGTGCGTCCGGGCCCGCCCACCTGGCCTCGGAGCGGATGCGGCTTCGCCCCTACTCCGGACGGGCGCACTTTCCGCGATGGGGCGGACTTGTACCACAAGGGAACCCTGCTGGCAAGCGAAATCGCACAGTCCCAACGACTTGACACGACGTGGGGGGGGACGCACAAAATAAGGCGAGTCAATCTCTTTTCACGGCGGACCGTGTCTCGCGTTCCTGGGTAGGAGGTCAGCTGACCGTGCTGTTCCGCAAGGCGAAGAACCTCGTCGGACTCGACATCGGCTCGTCGGCCGTCAAGCTGATCGAGTTGAAGGAGGGCAAGGAGGGGACGTTCCACCTCGTGAAGGCGGGACTCGAGACCCTCTCGCCCGAAGCGATCGTCGACGGCGCCATCATGGACTCGTCCCTCGTCGTCGAGACCATCACGCGGCTCCTCGCCTCGACGAACGTGAAGAACCCGAACGTCGCGGTCTCGGTCTCGGGCCACTCCGTCATCGTCAAGAAGATCATGCTGCCGACGATGCCGGAGGAGGAGCTCTCCGAGTCCATCCGCTGGGAGGCCGAGCAGTACGTCCCGTTCGACATCAACGACGTCTACCTCGACTACGTCGTCCTCGATCCGGGCGCCGTCGGCGAGACGATGGGCGTCCTGCTCGTGGCCGCCAAGAAGGAGAAGGTCGACGACTTCAAGAACGTCGTGACCCAGGCGGGACGCACGCCGTCCCTCGTGGACGTCGACGCCTTCGCGCTCCAGAACTGCTACGAGGTCAATTACGGAGCCGACCCGGGCCGGGTCGTCGCGCTCGTGAACATCGGCGCCTCCGTCATGAACGTGAACATCCTCTCGCAGGGGCAGACGGTCTTCTGGCGCGACATCACGTTCGGCGGCAACCAGTTCACGGACGCCCTCCAGAAGGCCTACTCGCTCAACTTCGAGCAGGCCGAGGCCCTCAAGAAGGGCGAGCCCGTGGCCGGGCAGACGGCGCAGTCGATCCAGCCGGTCCTCACGGGCGTCTCGGAGGACGCGGCGGCCGAGCTCCAGAAGACGCTCGACTTCTTCCAGGCGACGTCCGGCGCCGACCGCGTGGACTCGATCGTCATCTCGGGCGGCGGCTCGAGGGCCGCCCACTTCGAGGACGTCCTGAAGGACAAGTTCGGCCTTCCCGTCGAGGTCATGAACCCGTTCCGCTCGATCTTCACGGACGACCGCGCGGTCGATGCCGCGTGGCTCACGGAGGCCTCGCCCTCGCTCGCGATCGCCGTCGGACTCGGCGTCCGGAAGATCGGGGAGTAGCCGCATGATTCGGATCAACCTCCTCGCCGAAGCCCGGCCCCAGCGCAAGAAGAAGGGCGTCGCCGCTCTCGGAGCCGGCGGCCGGCTGAACACGCTCCTTCTCGGCGGGGCCATCGGTCTCGCCGTCCTCGTCGGCATCGTCCACTACTGGGTCCTCCGCAGCCAGATCAGGGCGCAGGAAGAGAAGATCCGCATTGCGCAGGTCGAGGTGACACGCCTCGAGTCCGTCCTCAAGGAGGTCAAGGACTACGAGGCCAAGAAGGCGCGCGTCCAGCGCAAGGTCGACCTCATCAACCAGCTCAAGCAGAACCAGCGCGGACCCGTGCGCCTCATGGACGAGGTCTCGCGCGCGCTGCCCGACCTCGTCTGGATCGAGCGCATGGAGTACCACGGGAACGCCATTTCGCTCGAGGGCAAGGCCTTCAACCCGCCCGCGGTCGCGAATTTCATCGCGAACCTCAGGCTCGTCCCGTCCTTCCAGGAGCCGAAGCTCGCGGACCTCTCCGCGTGCTCGGGCACGTCGGGCGCGCCCCTCTACTGCTACAAGATGTCCTTCACGTTCTCGAACCTCGATCGGACCCAGCCGGAACCCGCGGCCCCGCCGAAGTCGGCGGAGCCGCCGCCGAAGGCCGAGGGACCCGCGGGCGGCGCCACCGGCGCCCTGGGAATGTAGGAGGCGCGCGATGGCATCGCTCGACCTCAAGCAGCTCGAAGGGAAGCCCTGGTACTACGGGCTCGGGATCGGACTCGCGATCGCGCTCGCGATTTACGCGGTCGCCTACTACCAGATCCCGAACTTCTCCGAGATGAAGCAGACGCTCGAAAACAAGAAGAACGAGCTCGACGCGCTGCAGCAGAAGATCACGCAGGGCCGCGCCGCCGAGCGCCGCCTGCCGCAGCTGCGCGAGGAGGTGCGCCGGACGGAGCTCGACCTCCAGAGGCTCCTCGCGATCCTCCCGACGGCCCGCAACGCCGAAGAGCTCATCAAGAGGGTCCAGGCGCTCGCGAACCAGGGCGAGCTCTTCACGAAGAAGTGGACGCCGAAGGAGTACATCAACCGCGACTTCTACGCGGAGTGGCCGATCCAGCTGCAGGTGGACGGCTCGTACCACAACCTCGCCCTCTTCTTCGAGAAGATCGCGCGGTTCTCGCGAATCATCAACATCGAGGACCTCGTGATGACCGGCTACCCCGACGCGCGCGGGGGCCGCACGCTCGGCGCGAACTTCACGGCCAAGACGTTCATCTACCTGGGCGACACGGAGTCCGCGACCCCGGCCGCCCCGAAGCCGAAGCCCGGCCCGAGACCCGCCGGCGCCGCGAAGAAGGAGTCGCTGGAAGGATGAGCGACCGCCGTGCCGCCCCCGCCTTCGCGCTCGTTCCGCTCCTCGCGGCGACCCTCTCGAGCGCCGCGCCGGACCGCCGTGCGCCCGCGCCGACACCCGCGCCGACGCCCGCATCCGCCGAGTCCCCGAAGATCGCGGACCCGGACTTCACGCCGTCCGTGTACACGTACGAGGTCGGCGGCCGCCGGGATCCCTTCCGGTCGCTCCTCGTCCGCAACCCCTCCGACAAGGAGCGCGTCCGCCCGCCGGGCCTCGCCGGCGTCATGGTCGACGAGCTCGAGCTGCAGGGCACGATCAAGGTCAAGCAGGGCTGGGTCGCGATGATGCGCGGCCCGGACAACAAGTCGTATCTCATCCGGAAAGGCACGACCCTCTTCGACGGCGAGGTCACCGACGTGTCGGCGACGGAGGTCACGTTCCGCCAGAACGTGAACGATCCGACGAACCCAAAGCCGTTCCGCGAAGTGGTCAAGGCGCTCGCACTCCAGAGAAAGCCGTGAGCGAAGGGACGTCCATGACGACGATGCTCGATGGGTCCGGGAAAAGAAGGGGCTCTTCCGATCAGGTGGGATCCGGTGGAGGAAGCATGCGGAACCGGAGTGTCCTCGCCGCCCGTGTCGCGGCTCTCGCGCTGCTCGTCCCCGTGCTCGCCGGCTGTGCCTCCACGGGCGACAAGGTCGCCGCGGCGGACTCCGGGACCGCGGTTTCGGCTCCGGTCGTCCTGACAGGGGCGACGCTGCTCACCGAGGGGGAGACGCCTCGCCTCCTCCTCACGGGGAACGGGCCGCTCGCGCCGACTCTCTTCAACCGCGAGGGGTCGACGAAGGTCGTCGTCGACGTCGCGAACGCCGTGGCCGCGCCCGGCCTCGAGCCCCCGCGCGCCGACGGGACGCTCCTTTCGCGCCTCGAGATGAAGTCGTTCGTGGAGATGGGCAAGCCCCACATCCAGTTCGAGCTCACGAGCCGTGTTCCGCTCGAGCCCGCCATCACGTCCGACTCCGGTTCGCCCGCGATGGCCGTCAGCCTCGCGAAGGCGTCGACGGTCATGGCGGCCTCCGCTTCCGCTCCGGCTGGACCCGCGGCTGTTGCCGCGCCGCCCGCCGCCCCGCTCGAGACGGCTGGGGGCGCCGCTTCGGCCCCGGCCACCGGGGCGGAGCCGGAGACGATCGTCAAGTCCGAGGACGTTCCCGCGGCACCGGCGACGGTGTCCGCGTCACCCGCCACGTCGGTCGCCGTCGCCGCCGACGCGCCTCCCGTGCCCGTCCACCACGCCGCGACCGGCCCGCGCGCGACGCGTCTGTCGGGCATCGCGGTCGGACACGCGTCCGGCCGGCTCGTCGTGACGCTCTCCGGCAACGGCTCCTTCGCGTACGACACGTTCGCCCTCCCGAACCCGCCGCGCTACGTCGTCGACCTCCCCGGAGTCCTCCTCGCGACGTCGAAGAAGTCGCAGGACGTCCGCGACCCCGCCGTCACGCGCGTCCGCGCGTCGCAGTTCAAGGGCGGACCCGAGCCCGTCGCGCGCGTCGTCTTCGACCTCGCCTCGCCGGCCGAGCCGGCCGCGAAGTCCGCGTCGGCCGGGCTCGCGTTCGCGTTCGGCGCGTCGGCCATGACCGCGCCCGCGGCGACGGTCACCGAGGCTCCCGCTGCGGCGCCGGCTCCCACGCTCCCCAAGGTCGAGGCGCCACCCACGCCGGCTCCCGAGACCGTCTCGGCCGCGCCCGAGAAGGTCGCCGTCGTCGAGGCGGCGCCCGCGCCGGTCTCCGAGCCCGCCCCGGCGGCTTCTGCAGCCACGAGCGCTTCCGATGTCGCTCCGGCGGGCATCAGCGCCTCCGCCGTCTCACCGGCGGCCGGCTCCTACGAGAAGCACGAGGCGGACGACCCGCGCGAGCCCGTCGTCCGGCGCGCCGACGCCGGCGCGAGCGTCGCGGCAACCGCGGACGCCCCGCGGCTCGTGACCGCCTCTCCGGAGGTCCACTCGATTTCCGAGTCGAAGCCCGTGCCCGTCGTGAACGCGACGACGTCCCACCCGCCGGTTCCGGCGGCGCCGCCGAAGCGCCGGAGGACGGCCGAGGACAAGGCCCTGATCGAGGCCGCCGAGACGCTGCTGAACCAGCAGGACGCCGCCGGCAAGCCGCGCGAGATCGTGAACCCCTTCGAGGCGCGCACCCTGGGCGCCGGCGAGAAGCAGTACACGGGCGAGCCGATCACGCTGAACCTCAAGGACGCCGACATCAAGGACACGCTCCAGCGGTTCAGCGAGCTCACGCAGCTGAACATCGTGCTCGACCCCGACGTGCGCGGCACGGTGACGGTGAGCCTCCAGGAGATCCCGTGGGACCAGGCGCTCGAGCTGATCCTCAAGATCAACCAGCTCGGGTACGTGCTCGAAGGCAACGTCATGCGGATCGCGTCGTCCCAGAAGCTCCTCCAGGAGGAGCAGGCGCGGCTCGCGTTCAGCGCCGCGCAGGACAAGAACCGTCCCCTCCGCACGGTCCTCCAGAAGATCTCCTACGCGAACGTGAACGAGATGGCGGCGACGGCGCGCAAGGTCATGTCGGCGCGCGGCGACATCTTCGTGGACACCCGCTCGAACACGCTCGTGATCAAGGAGCTGCCGGACTACCTTCCGACCGTCCTCGACCTCATCAAGAACCTCGACGTTGCGAGCCCGCAGGTCATGATCGAGGCGCGGATCATCGAGGCGACGCGGACGTTCTCGAACGAGATCGGCGTCGTCTGGGGCTTCAACGGCGCCGCGGACGCGAACCACGGGAACACGACGGGCCTCGTCTTCCCGAACTCCGGCTCCGTCGCGGGCAACGTCTCTCTCCCGAGCGGCGCGCCCCAGGTCCTGAGCCTTTCGCTCGCGAACGTCCTCGACACGTTCCGGCTCGACGCGTCGATCCACGCGGCGGAGTCGCGCGGCCTCGTGAAGGTCGTCTCGACGCCGAAGGTCCAGACGCAGACGGGCGAGGCCGCGAGCATCCAGTCCGGCTTCCAGATCCCGGTGCAGACGACGGTCAACAACACGACGTCGGTCCTCTACATCAACGCGACGCTCCGCCTCGACGTGACCCCGCAGATCACGAACGAGGGCACGGTCATCATGGACGTGACGCTGCAGAAGCGGGAGCCCGCGGTCGGCATCAACATCGCCGGAGGCCAGAACATCCCGCTCACGACGCGCGACGCGAAGACGCGTCTCATGGTCCGCGACGGCGGGACGGCGGTCATCGGCGGCATCTTCAAGATCACGAGCAACGACGGCCAGTCGATGATTCCCGGCCTCTGGAAGATCCCCCTCATCGGGAACCTCTTCCGGAGCCGCACGCAGACCGAGAACACGGACGAGCTCATGATCTTCATCACCCCGCGGATCATCCGCTGACAGGAGCGCGCGAGATGAAGAAGTCCCTCACCGCCCTCGCCCTCGGAGCCGCGCTCGCCGCCCTCCTTCCGGGGTGCTCGACGAACACGCGCGGCGACGATGCGGCGCCCGTGTTCCTCGCCGGGGAATTCACGGAGCTGCCGCTCAACAAGCTCCTCGTGGAGGCGTCGCCGCTCCAGTTCAAGACGACGACGCTGCGCAACCGTCTCAAGACGACGAACATCACGTCGCTCCAGTTCCTCGACGTCCAGGTCGACAGCTACGTCGTGCACTGGACGCGGATCGACGGCGGGACGGTCGCGAGCCAGGACGAGACGTTCGGCGGCCAGGTCATCGTTCCGCCGAACGGCTCCTCGACCCTGACGGACTACGACTACATGCGGGCGGACGCCCTCCTTCGGCCCCCGCTCGACCAGCTCTACCCGTTCAACGGCGGGATCGACCGCGAGACCGGAAAGACCGAGATCGTCCAGGCCGGCCACGTCACGTGGTACGGGCACACGCTCTCGGGGCAGGCGGTCGTTTCGTCGCCCGCGACGTTCGGGATGATCTTCATCTACGGCGGGGCGGCCGGGCGCGTTCAGGGAAAGCTCATTCGGTGACGAGGTGAAATCCATGCGACGAATCCCGCTCCCGAGCGCCGCGCTGGCCGCGGGCCTCGTGGCCTTTCTCACCGGCTGCGCGGGCGAGACGCCGACGTCGCCCTCGAGCAGGCCGACGCCCCCGAACGGGGGCACCCCCTGCACGGTCTCGATCGCGATGGTCGCGACCTCGCAGGCTCCCGTCGCCGGCAGCGAGGTCGTCGTCCGGGCGGCCGTGACGAAGGCCGGCGCCGCCGTCCCCGACGGGACGTCGGTCCAGCTCACGACCGACCTCGGCCTCTTCGCCGAGAACGGGCTCCAGACGGTCTCCAAGACCACGCTCAACGGCGCCGCGGACGTGACGCTCTTCGGGAGCAACCCCGGGCCCGCGCACATCAAGGCGACGTTCGAGTGCGCGTCGTCGTCGATCACCGTGACGTTCTCCGGCGTCGCGAACCAGGGACCGTTCATCTCGTCCTTCACGCCGCAGAGCGGCTCGTGCGCGGGCGGCGACACCGTCGTCATCTCCGGCGGCCAGTTCGGGAGCACCGCGGGCAGCGTCTTCTTCGGCGGCTCCCCGGCGTCCGTCGTGAGCTGGGCGAGCGCGTCCATCACGGTGACGACGCCGATCCACGCCCTGAAGGACCCGCTGAAGCCCGAGCAGGTCAACCTCGTCGTCCAGACGTCCGGCAACCAGACGAGCCAGCCCGTGACGTTCACGTACTTCTGCGTCGCGGAGAGGATGACGATCTCATCGATCAGCCCGATCGCGGGTTCGCCGGGCGGCGGGGACGCGGTCACGATCCTCGGCAGCCACTTCGGGGCGACGACGGCGACGACGCAGGTCACGTTCTGCGGCCTTCCGGCCCAGATCACCGGCCAGGCGGACAACGTCGTCACCGTGACGACGCCCGCGCACGCTCTCGCGAACCCGGCGCTCTCCGAGAGCTGCCCGGTCGTCGTGACGCGCGACCTCGGCCTCCTCTCGATGCAGTCCGCGACCTCGCCGGTGCCGTTCGTTTACAGGGGCAGCGGCGCGACCGGCACGTGCAACACGGACCCGACGTTCTACGTCTCGAGCATCACGCCGAACACCGGCTCCCCGGACGGCGGGACGATCGTGACCGTCGTCGGCAGCGGCTTCCCGACGAGCGCCGCGCTCCTCAAGGTCGACTTCGGCGGGAACCTCGGCTCGGTCGTCGCGAACCCGTCGAGCACGTCCTTCCAGGTCTCCTCGCCGCGGCGCATCCTCACGTTCCCGGACGTGCCGGAGATCGTCGACGTCGTCGTCACGGATCTCGGCAGCCCGACGCAGCGCTGCTTCCGTGTCGCGGGCGGCTTCGTCTACACGGTCCAGGCCCTCGAGCCCTCCATCTACTCCGTTTCGCCGCGGACGGGCCCGAACGACCAGTCGACGCGCGCGACGATCTTCGGCGCGAACTTCCAGTTCCCGATGCAGGTCTTCATGACCGGCGGGGTCTGCGGCGCCCAGCGCGTGGAGGCCTCGGTCATCCAGGTCCTCTCGACGCAGATCGTGTTCAACACCCCGGTCGCCGTCGGCGGCAACGCGTGCCTCTCGGGCCAGCTCGTCGACGTCACGATCCTGAACCCGGCGACGGGCAAGACGGCCACCTGCTCGTCCTGCTTCAAGTACTACTCCTGCCCGAGCGTCGCGAACGCGGCTCCGTCGGTTGGAAACGCGACGCAGTCGACGAACGTCGTCATCACGGGCAACAACTTCGGCGAGCCCGTGATCGCAAACATCCGGATCGGGAACGCTCTCGTGCCCGTCCAGGTCACGAGCGTCTCGAACACGTCGATCATCGTCACGGTGCCGTCGCTGCAGGCGCTCCTCGGCGGCGCCCTCACGTGCGGGAACACGGACGCGGCCATCGAGCTCACATTCCCGGGCCTCACGTGCAGCACCTCGCCGATCTCCGTGCCGTTCTCGTTCCACACGGACCAGCCGACCGCCACGAGCGCCTCGCCGACGAGCCTGAACCAGGACGGCTCGCCGTCGTCGGCGATCCCGGGCTCCACGCCCGCGACGATCACGGTCATCGGCACGAATTTCCAGGCCCCGATGACGGTCACGCTTCTCAAGGACGGCAACCCCGTGCCGAACACGCCGGTGAACAACGCGAACGTGTCGAACCCGACGTCGCTCTCGTTCTCGGCGCCGGCGGTCCCGAACGCGTCGCTGAACCAGCAGAACTGCCTCTCGGGCGGGACGGTGACGGGCGTCAAGAACGTTCCGACGTCGTTCGGCATCCGGGTCACGAACACGCTCACCGGGTGCAGCGTCGACCTGCCGAACGTCCTCGTCTACAACCCGCTCGACGTGACCTGCCGGGCGGCGCTCTCGATCCTGCCGCTCGCTCTTCCGAACGGAAAGGTCGGCACCCCGTACATGCAGACCTTCACCGCTTCCGGCGGGGCGGGGGTGCCGTTCACGTGGGGCGTCGCGAGCGGAACGCTCCCGCCGGGGGCTCCGGCGTTCGCGGTCAGCGCGGGCGGCGATCTCACCGGCACGCCGAATGCGTCGGGAACCTCGACGTTCACGATCCAGGTGACGGACGCAGCGGCCAACTCCGCGACGCGCACGTATTCGTTGCAAATCGATCCCTGATCCCGACTTGGCGTTTCCTGGCGATTCGGGCCGCCTCCGGGCGGCCCGAACTTTCTCGAAACCGGATGCCGTAGACTCGGAGTCGGAACGACATACATGGCTCTCTTTGGCGGCCCTTCGCAGCCCCCGACCCGCCTCGAGGAGCTCAAGCGGCTCCTCCAGCGGGACCCCACGTCGCGCCAGTTCCTGGCGCTCGCGGAGGAGTATCGCCGGCACGGCAAGTACCGCGACGCTGTGATCACGCTGGAGCGTGGACTGTCCCTCCACCAGACTTCGGTCGCCGGCCACGTCGCCCTTGGCAAGACGTACCAGCAACTCGACCGGCTCGAGGACGCGATTCGCGCGTTTACGAACGCGCTCCGGATCGACCGCGAGAACCTGGTCGCGATCCGGCAGCTCGCCGAGGTCTACCTCGCGAAGGGCGACAAGGTCGAGGCGATCAAGAAGCTGAAGCTCTACCGGGGCCTCAAGGCCGGGGACCGCGACGTGAACGACATCATCGCGCGTCTCGAGGAGGAGATGTCCGCGGCCGTCGGGGAGCGCGCGGGCCTGGGGAGCGGCGTGCGCCCGGCCGTCGAGGCGCCGCCGGGATTCCCACCTCCGGCCGCCCCCGTCTCCTCGGGCACGAACCGGCGCGCCGCGCTCCTGCGCAGGCTGGACGTCCGGCCTCCGGAGAACCCGGCGCCGGCTGCCGAGGTCCGGCCGCCGGACCCGATGGCGTTCACGTACGACGGCGCGTCGGTCGCGCGCGCGGTCGAGAAGGTGAAGTCTGCGGAGGCACCCGCTTCGGCGGCTCCGCCGAAGCCGCCGCCGCTCGGCGACCCCTTCGTGCAGATGCCGCCGCCCGCGGCGCGCCCGTCCTCGACGGAGGAGCTCTCTCCCTTCACGGCGCCGATTCCGCAGGCCCGGCATACGCCGCCCTCGCCCGGGATCCCGGCGGCACCGGTCGAGCGGGCGGCCGAGATGCCGCCGGCGGAGCCGCCCGCGCCGCTGGCGTTCGCGGCCTCGGCGCTGGAGCCCGACGTCGACGACGTCCCGACCAAGCCTTTCGAATTTCCCGTTCATCTCTACCGCGTCGGCTCGGCGCCGGAGCCCGCTTCTGCGGAGCCGGAGCCGGAGCCGGAGCCGGAGCCGGCGCCTCCTCCGGCTGTCCAGACCGCCCCGGTGCTCGCCGAGGCCGAAGCACGGCTCGAGGTCGATCCGGGCCTCGAGAGCCGGCCGGACCTCGAGCCTTCTGCACCGCCTCTCGTCACCGAGACTCTGGCGGCCCTCTACGAGAGCCAGGGCTTCGCCGCCGACGCCCGCGAGACGTACCGGTCGCTCGCGGAAAGCGAGACCGACGAGAACCGGGCGCGCGCCCTGCGCGACAAGGCCTCCGCGCTTCCCGAAGAGCGCGCCGACTGGCCGCGGCTGCGCCGGTTCGCGCGCCGCTTTCCGAAGCGGACCGAGGCGAGCGCGAACGACCTCCATTCGATCATCCGCGCCCTCGTCGAGTCGACGGAGGGCATCCGGGCGGCCACGCTGACGGACCTCGAGGGTCTGCCCGTCGTCGCCGCGGGGCCTGCCGCGCGCGAAGGCGGGCAGGAGATCCTCGTCGCCGAGCTGACGTCTTTCCTCAAGAACGTCGGCCGCTCGGCCGCCGAGGTCGGCGCCGGGCGGCTCCGCGGCTTCACGTTCACGGGCGCCCACGGGACCGCCGTCGTGTCGCGCGTGAACGACGACTACTCCCTGATCCTGCACGTGGACCCCGAGGCGATCCTGGGCGAGGTGCGCTGGGAGGCCGAGCGCACGGCCCGCGCCCTGAGTCCCGCGGTGCGCTGAGCGCCGAGAGAGGAACCGAGAAGGAAGATGAACGTCAAGGAGATCAAGGAACTCGTGGACCTCGTGTCCCGCCGGGGACTCGCGGGCCTCGAGATCGAGCGCGCCGGGTTCCGCCTCAGGATCGAGGGCGCGCCACGTGCCGCCGCGCTGCCGCGCGCGTACGAGGCGGCGGTCGTCGAGGCGGCCCCGCTCGCGGCGCCGGCCGCTCTCGTTGCGCCCGCGCCCGCCGCCGGCGCGCCAGCCGGGGCCGCGCACGTTCTTCCCGGGCCTCCGGGCTCCGGCGAGCGCGAGGGCTTCCACGTCCTGACGGCCCCGATCGTGGGGACGTTCTACCGCGCCACGAATCCCGACGCCGAGCCTTTCGTGAAGGTCGGGGACGCCGTCGAGAAGGGCCAGACCCTCTGCATCGTCGAGGCGATGAAGCTCATGAACGAGATCGAGGCCGACGTCGCGGGGACGATCGTGGCGATCTACCCGCAGAACGCGCAGCCCGTCGAGTTCGGCGAGAAGCTGTTCGCGATCCAGCCGCGCTGAGGCGACGGTGTTCCAGAAGGTACTCGTCGCCAACCGGGGGGAGATCGCGCTCCGCATCATCGCGGCCTGCAAGGAGCTCGGCGTCGCGACGGTGGCCGTCCACTCGGAAGCGGACCGCGACGCACTCCACGTCCGGGCCGCCGACGAGTCCGTCTGCATCGGTCCCCCGGCGCCCGCGGGCTCGTATCTGAACATCACGTCGCTCGTCGCGGCGGCGGAGATCACGGACGCCGACGCCGTCCACCCGGGCTACGGCTTCCTCGCCGAGAACGCGCACTTCGCGGAGATCCTCGAGGAGGTCGGCCTGAAGTGGATCGGCCCGTCTCCGGACGCGATCCGGCGGATGGGCGACAAGTCCGTCGCGAAGTCGACGGTCAAGGACTCGGGCGTCCCGACGATTCCGGGGAGCCCCGGCCCGCTCGACTCGATCGAGGACGCCATGCGCATCGCGGGCCGCATCGGCTATCCCGTTCTCCTCAAGGCGGTCGCCGGCGGCGGCGGCCGGGGCATGCGCGTCGCGCGTAACGACAAGGAGCTCGCGGCCGCGTTCGAGCTCGCGACGCGCGAGGCCGAGCGCGCCTTCGGGAACGGGAGCGTCTACCTCGAGAAGTACCTCGCGGAGCCGCGGCACGTCGAGATCCAGATCTTCGGCGACAGCCAGGGGCGGGTCGTCCACCTCGGCGAGCGCGAGTGCTCGCTCCAGCGTCGCCACCAGAAGATCCTCGAGGAGTCGCCCTCGCCGGCGCTGTCGGATGCGCTCCGGGCACGGATGGGCGCCGCGGCGGTCGCCGCCGCGAAGGCCGTGAACTACGTCGGCGCCGGCACGGTCGAGTTCCTCCTCGACGAGGACGGGACGTTCTACTTCATGGAGATGAACACGCGGATCCAGGTCGAGCACCCCGTGACGGAGATGGTCACGGGCTTCGATCTCGTCAAGGAGCAGATCCGTGTCGCCGCCGGCGAGGGGCTGTCGTTCGGCCCGACGCCGGGCGACGGGGACGGAGCCGGGTGGCGGCCGCGCGGGCATGCGATCGAGTTCCGCATCAACGCGGAGGATCCCGTCACGTTCGCGCCGTCTCCGGGCACGATCACGACGTTCCACCTCCCGGGCGGTCCCGGCGTCCGCGTCGACACGGCCGCATACTCGGGATGGAAGATCCCGCCGTACTACGACTCCCTGATCGCGAAGCTCATCGTGCACGGCCGCGACCGCGAGGAAGCGCTCGCACGGGGCCGCCGCGCGCTCGAGCTCTTCATCGTCGAGGGCGTCAAGACGACGATCCCGCTCCATCTCCGCCTCCTCGACGATCCGGACGTGCGCCACGGCCGCGTCTCGACGAAGTGGCTCGAGCGCTGGCTCCTGAAGAACGGGCCGGGCTGAACGGAGGCCCGCGCGTGGCCGCCGCGCCGGGGCGCATCTACCTCGTCGGGTTCATGGGGAGCGGGAAGACGACCGCCGGCCGTCTCCTCGCCGAGCTCCTCGGGGTTCCATTCGTCGACCTCGATCTCGCGTTCGAGTCGATGGCGGGACGCACGATCCGCGAGACGTTCGAGACCCACGGCGAGCCCTGGTTCCGCGCGCGGGAGGCCGAGCTGCTCCGCGGCACCCAGTCGCTGCCGGCCGCCGTCGTCGCGCTCGGGGGCGGGACGTTCGTTCTCCCGGAAAACCGCGACTTCGTGAAGGCGCACGGGGTCTCGGTCTACCTCGACGTCCCGTTTCCCGTCATCGCCGAGAGGCTCGCCGGCAAGACGGCGGACCGGCCGCTCTTTCCCTCGGAAGGGAGCGCCCGGCAGCTCTGGGAGTCGCGGCTCGGGTCCTATAGAATGGCGGATCGGATTCTCGACGTGACGCGCGACATGACTGCGGCCGAGGTGGCCCACCGAATCTCGGATCTCACAACCCCGCCGTTCGCGGCTCCCGGCGGGGCAGCCTGAGGTGCGTTACCTCATCCTGTCCGACCTGCACTCGAATGACGAGGCCTTCACGGCGGTCCTCCGGCGGGTCAAGCGCAAGAAATTCGACCGCGTGATCTGCCTCGGGGACTTCGTCGGCTACGCGGCCGACCCGAACAAGGTCCTGGACCGTTACCGCACGTTCCGCCGCCCGACGCTCGCGATCCGCGGGAACCACGACAAGGTCGTTTCGGGAGTCGAGGAGGGCGCGCTCTTCAACCCGCCCGCGCTCGAGGCGGCGCGGTGGACCGTGGACCGCCTCTCTCGGGAGAACGCCGACTTCCTGAAGAAGCTCGCGCCGGGCCCTTCGGTCGTGGACGAGAAGTTCGTCGTGTGCCACGGCTCGCCGCTCGACGAGGACGCTTACATTTTCTCGGACTTCGACGCGTCCCTGAACTTCGTCCAGATGCACCGGCTCGCGGCGGGGATCAACCTCTGCTTCTTCGGCCACAGCCACATCCCGTCGATCTTCACGCTCGAGCCCGACGGCATCCGCGTCGAGGCCGTGCGCGATCCGCGCTTCAAGCTGCGCCTCGATCCCGCGAAGAGGTACCTCGTGAATCCCGGCTCCGTGGGCCAGCCGCGCGACCGGAACCCGCGCGCCGCGTATGCGATCTACGACGCGACCGCGGGCGTCGTGCACTTCGACCGTGTCCCGTACGACGTCGCCGCCGCGCGCCGGAAAATCGAGCGCGCCGGGCTGCCGGCGGTCCTCGGGGACCGGCTGCTCGTCGGGCTTTGACCCGCGGCCTTCGCCGCGCCGCGGCCGTCGCGCTCGCCGCCGCCCTCGGTGGGTGCCTGACGTTCGGTGCGGAGCCGGGTCCGCCGAAGGGCACGTACCGCGAGCGGCTCCACGGGTTCGCGCGGCTCCTCCGCATGGAGGACCGGCGCGCGTACGATCCCCTCCTCGTCGGACGGACGGCGTCCTCGCCGGATCCCTGGCTGCGCGCGAAGACGGCGCTCGCCGCCGGGCGCCTGCGCGACCCGGACGCGACGATCGTCCTGCCGCCGCTCCTGATCGACGCCGAGCCGACCGTGCGGCGCGCGGCCGCGTTCGCCGCGGGCGTCTCGGGCGACGTGAGGCTCGTGCCTCTCCTCAAGAAGTCGCTCGAAGACTCCGACGCCCGGACGGCCGCCGACGCCGCGGAGGCCCTCGGCAAGATCGGGGGCAGGGACGCGACGGACGCGCTTCTCACGGCGCTCGCGCGACGGCACGGCGCTCGCGCCGCTCGCGCGGCGAGCGCTCTCGCGATGTTTCGCAGGCCCGAAGCGCGGACAGTTGCGGCTCTCCTCGCGGCGCGGGGAGATGAGGCTCCTGCTCCCGAGCTCAGGAGAGCGATCGTCTATTCCCTGGCGCGCAAGCCCCTGCCGGAAGCGGCGCCCGCGCTTCGCGCGGTTCTTCGAATGAAGGGAGAGGGGACAAACGCGCCCTCGAGCGACGAGGTCGCGTGGGCGGCGCGCGGCCTGGGAATCCTCGAAGACGAAGAGAGCGCGCCGGACCTCGTCGGCCTCGCGGCGAGCCGTGACGTGTCCGAAGCCGTGCAGGCGCTCACGGCGCTCTCTTCACTTTCTAGGAAGAATTTCTTTTCCGAATCTCCGGAACGGGCTCGAAGCGCCCGGGACGTGGCGGTCCTCCGGACAAACGACCCCTTCCCCAGCGTCGCGATCGCCGCGCTGCGCCTCCTCGGCGCGCTGCCGGACTCGCCGGAGTCGCGGGCGGCGCTCGAGGAGAACGTTCTTCGAAAGGGGTGGCGCGGGCAGACGGCTCTCGTCGCCCTCACACGCCTCGACGCGGCACGGGCGCCCGACGCGGCCGCGAAGCGACTGGACGCCGCGCTCGTCGTCGGGACGCTCGAGATGCGCCTCGGCGCCGCGGAGGCGGTGGAGTACCTCGTGGAGGGACGGAAAACGGGAGAGGAAAAGAAGGGGATTTCTTCGACCGACCCTCTCGCGGACGCCCTGATCTCCGATCCGAGCGCCCGTGTGCGCGCCGCCGCTCTCTCTTCACTCTCGAAGAAATCTCCGGCCGGCGCCGCCCGCTGGCTCGTCGCTGGCCTCGCGGATCGGGATCCGGCGGTGCGGGAGGTCGCGCTCGAGGCGGCCGCGCCGCTCTTCGAGAAGGGGAGCGACGAGCTTCGCCGGGCCTGGACGTCGGCGTTCGACAAGGCGTTCGAGGCCGTCGAACCCGACTTCACGGTCGGGGCGCTCGACGCGGGGGCGGCGCGGGGCGACGCGGGGCATGCGCTCGTCGCGGCGCACGAGAACGACGCGGATGCCGTGACGCGGGACAAGGCGCGCCGGCTCCTCGTCGAGAAGTACGGCGCCGCGCCCGGCTCGTTCCGGCCGATTCCGGTGAAGACGCGGCTCTCCGAGAAGGACCTCGACCGTCTCGCGCGGGCCGCGAACGAATCGCTGTTCTCGGCGACCGTCGAGACCGCGCGGGGAACGGCCACGCTCGATCTCGACGCCGAGGAGGCACCGATGACGGTCGAGAGCTTCCGCGCGCTCGCGGCGCAGCGCTTCTTCGACGGGATCGTCATCCACCGCGTCGTGCCGGACTTCGTCGTCCAGACCGGCGACCCGCGCGGGGACGGAAGCGGCGGCCCCGGCTACGCGATCCGCGACGAGATCAACCCCCTGCGCTACGCGCGCGGAGCCGTCGGCATGGCGCTGTCTGGCCCCGACACGGGCGGCTCCCAGTGGTTCGTGACGCTCGCGCCCCAGATCCACCTCGACGGGGGCTACACGGTCTTCGCGAGGGTGCGCGACGGGATGGACGTCTTCGACCGCACCGAGCAGGACGACGTTCTCGCCGCGGTGCGGGTGACGGAGCGGCCGCGCCCGTCCCGCCCTCCGGGGGCGCTCCCGTGAAGTTCTCGATCGGGCGGGCGCTCCAGCTCGTCGGGATCGTCCTCGTGGGCGTCGGGCTGGCCGTCGGTCTCGTGAAGGACGACCTCAGGTACGAGGAGCGAATGTTCTTCGCGGGAGCCGGCGTCTTCGTGGCGGGCTGGCTCCTCGTCCGCCCCTACCGCGCGCCGTGAAGGTCTTCGTCGGCCAGCCGCTCGTCGAGCCGTCGACGACGGACCTCCTCGCCGGGCACGCCGTCGTCACGGGAGGCGGAAGCCTCCCGCGCTCCGAGTGGCCGCTTCTCGCGGACGCCGACGCCCTCCTGCCGACGCCGCGCGAGCGCGTCACGGCGGACGTCCTCGCGGCCGCGCCGCGGGTCCGCCTCGTCGCGAGCCACTCCGTCGGCGTCGACCACGTGGACCTCGCGGCGTGCCGCGCCCGCGGGATCCTCGTCACGAACACACCGGACGTTCTCACGGAGGCGACGGCCGACCTCGCGTTCGCCCTGATCCTCGCCGTCGCGCGCCGGCTGCGTGAGGGCGAGGCGCTCGCGCGCTCGGGCGCGTGGGACGGTTGGAGGCCACGGGAGCTCCTCGGCGTCTCGCTGCAGGGCAGGACGCTCGGGATCTACGGGTTCGGCCGCATCGGCCGCGCCGTCGCGCAGCGCGGAGAGGCATTCGGGATGCGACGTCGTCGACCTTCGAGAAGGACGGGAACGCGAAGAGGAACTGAAGAGATTTCTTCAGAAGGTGGATGTCCTGTCCATCCACGCGCCGTTGACGGAGTACACACGCGGTCGGTTCGGCGCTGCGGAACTCTCCTGGCTCGCGAAGGGCGCATTCTCGTCAACACCGCGCGCGGGCCCGATCGTCGACGAGGACGCGCTTGCGGCCGCCGTTCGTTCGAAGCATCTCTTCGGCGCCGGGCTGGACGTGTTTCAAGGGGAGCCGAAAATCGAGGCGGCGCTCATGGACCTTCCCGAACGTCGTCCTCCTCCCGCACCTCGGCTCGGCGACGACCGAGACGCGCCTCGCGATGGCGCGCCTCGCGTGCACGGAGATCGTGCGCTTCGCCGCCGGCGAGCCGGCGCTGAACCCGGTCCGCTGAAGAACGAGAGAGAAGAGAGAAAGGAAGAGGGAGATTTCCTAGAAGGTGCCCGTGCGTGCCGACGTGCTGGAGATTTGCGTGCAGGCGCATCGCTCATTCACCCTTCTAAGAGAATCTTCGGTGTTCTTCGGAGTCAGCCGACGCTGACGTCGCTCGTCGCGAGGGACCGCGCCGCGAGCATCATCGGGATCGCCGCCGCGAGAGCGGCGGCGCAGAGAAACAGCAGAAGCATCGGCACGAGGGTGAAACGCTGCTTCATCATCGCGCCCAGCAGCGCGCGGAGCTCCTCGGAGACGACGACCGTCGCGAGGAGGGCGAGGCCCGTCGAGAGGACGAGCGCGAAGAGGCCGCCGGGTCCGAGCGCGACGGCGACCGGGTTCGGCGCGTCGTAGCGCGGGAAGAGCCCGCCGAGGCCCGTGTGGAGCGCCGGGATCGCGAGCCCCCCGGCGAGCGCGACGGCGAGCGCGGCGCCCGACGTCGAGGCCGAAGGGCGCAGCGCGGCGAGGCTCGCGCCCGTCAGGAGGAGGGACGCGAGGATAGCCGGGATCGCGCGCGCCGCCCAGCGCGCCGCGAGATGGCGGCCCGGATCGAGCGGGAGCGAGCGCAGGACGGCCGCGGCACGCCCGTCTGTCGAGACGGCGGGATACGCAAAACGCAGAGAAAGGGCGGCGACGAGGAACAGCGCGAGCCCCGTCTGGAGTCCGGCGACGAGATCGCGTGCGGCGGGATCGGTCGACGGGAGCAGCCGGACGTTCAGGAGGTCGAGGACGAAGACCGCGGCGAGCGAGCCGAGCTGCGCGGGCGTCGACGCGTCCCGGAGGACGGTCGCGGCCTCGGCGCGGACGAGGAGAGCGAAAAGGGAGCGCGCCGGCCGCCGGCGCGCGGGGCGATCCCGGCCCGTCGAGTCCTCGCGGATGTCCCGCCAGACCCTGAGGTGGACGGGCGCGAGCGCGGCCGGCACGAGCGCCGCCGCGCCGACTCCGAGAGCGAGAACGGCGGCGGCGGGCAGGAGACCGGCGGGATCTCCCGCCAGTCCGAGGACGGCCGCGTGGGCCGCCCATCGGATCGGGCTTCCGCCGGGGGCCGGCGGCGGGATCGCCCCGAGCGACTGCAGGACCCCGAGCGCCTCGACGGGGTCGAGCAGGCGCTCGGGCCTCGCGGCGCGGAATCCCACGAGCGCGGCCGAGAGTCCGAGAACGGACAGGAGCGCGGAAAAGAGCCGCGCCCGCCTCGGCGGCACGATCCGGACGAGGAGGAGCGCGCCGGCGATCCCGGCCGAGCCCGCGAGGAGGAAAAGGCCGGCGATCCCGAGGGTGCCCGCTACGGCCGCGAGGGCCGGCGCGCGTGAGGCGGCGGCCGCGACCGCGAGCGCGGGGGCGGCGAGGAGAAGCGACGGGGCCGACGCGAGGGAGAGCGTGAGCGCGGCCTGCCGCGCGAGGAGGCGGCGGTGCGGCACCGGAAGGACGGCGAGCGCGAGAAGCTCGTCGGAAAGGAACAGCGTCGAGACCGCCGTCGTGAGCGAGCCGAGGAGGACGAGCGCCGCGGCCGCGGCGAGCGCGCCCGTGAGGAGGCGCTCGGCGAGAAACGCCGGCCGCAACTCGGGCAGGGCCGCGAGCGCGACGGCGGAGGCGCGCAGGGCGGACTCGAGGCCGACGGCCTCGAGCGCCGCGAAGACGAGGAGCGACAGGAGCCCGGCGAGGGCCGGGATGCGCGCGCGGCCCCGCGTCCCGAGGAGCGCCCGCGCCGCGCCGCGCGCGGCATTCGCCCGGAAGACCGCGTTCACGCCGGCCGATCTCCCGCGAGCGCGAAGAAGATCTCGGAGATCCCGCCCGTCAGCCCCGACGACGTGCGCAGGGAGCCCGGCGCCCCGCGCGCGAGGAGGCGCCCGTCGAAGAGGAGCCCCGCGTCGGTCGCGAGCTCCTCCGCCTGAGCGAGCTGGTGCGTCGTGATGAGGACCGCCGAACCGCGCGCCGCCAGGGCGCGCAGACGTTCGCCGAGGCTCCGCTGCGCGATCGGATCGAGGCCCACCATCGGCTCGTCGAGAACGAGGATCTCCGGGTCGTGGAGGAAGGCCTGCGCGAGCGCGACCCGCTGCCGCGTGCCATGGGAGAGCGTGTCGTTGCGGGCGTCGGCGAGGGCTTCGAGGTCGAACGCGGCCAATTCGGCGTCGATGCGCTGCTCGAGCGCGGCGCCGCGCGCCCCGAAGACGGCGCCGACGAAACGGAGCGTCTCGCGCGGCGTCCACCTCGGCCAGAGATACGGGCGGTCCGGGACGAATCCGAGACGTCTTTTCGCGGCCACGGGATCCTGCGTGACGTCGATCCCGGCGAGGAACGTCCGGCCCGAGGTCGGGGAAAGGAGTCCCGTGAGGAGGCCGATCGCGGTCGTCTTTCCCGCGCCGTTCGGGCCGACGAGGGCGAAGAGCGCGCCGGCGGGGATCTCGAGGGAGAGGTCCGAAAGCGCCGTCTTGTCTCCGTAGCGTTTCGTCGTGCCCTCGAACCGGATCACCTCCGGATCTTAAAGGTTCGAACCCCGATTCATCTGCTTCATTGACCCCGCGGGGACCGGGGTTCACTCGTTAAGTAGCACGTTTTCGCACGTGAAAGGAGCGGTGCATGAGAGAGTATGGTTCCACCGTGCTGGACGAACCGAAGACGAAGACCCCGGCCAGGCCGGAGGGGCACATGCAGAAGGAATATGTCGCGGCGCTGCTCGCCGACGTGAAGGCGAAGAACCCGGCCGAGCCGGAGTTCCACCAGGCGGTCGCCGAGGTCGCCGACTCGGTCGCCCTCGTCCTCGAGAGGCACCCCGAGTACCGGCGCGCGAAGATCTTCGAGAGGATCGTCGAGCCGGAGCGGGTCATCATGTTCCGGGTGCCCTGGATGGACGACCAGGGCGAGGTGCGGATCAACCGCGGCTTCCGCATCCAGATGAACGGAGCGATCGGGCCCTACAAGGGAGGCCTGAGGTTCCACCCGTCCGTCAACCTCGGCATCCTGAAGTTCCTCGCGTTCGAGCAGACGTTCAAGAACGCGCTCACGACGCTCCCGATGGGCGGCGGCAAGGGCGGCTCGGACTTCGACCCGAAGGGCAAGTCCGACAACGAGGTCATGCGTTTTTGCCAGAGCTTCATGTCCGAGCTGTTCCGGCACATCGGCCCGGATACCGACGTCCCCGCTGGGGACATCGGAGTCGGCGGCCGCGAGATCGGCTATCTCTTCGGGCAGTACCGCAAGCTCCGCAACGAGTTCGCGGGCGTCCTCACCGGGAAGGGCCTGAACTGGGGAGGCTCGCTGATCCGGACCGAGGCGACGGGCTTCGGCTGCGTCTACTTCGCCGCCGAGATGGTCGCGACGCGCGGGCAGACGCTTGAAGGGAAGAATTGTCTCGTCTCGGGCAGCGGCAACGCCGCCCAGTTCACCGTCGAGAAGCTCCTCGACCTCGGCGCGAAGGTGCTGACGCTGTCCGATTCCAGCGGCTTCATCCACGACGAGGCGGGAATCGACCGCACGAAGATGGAATTCATCCTCGACCTGAAGAACGTGCGGCGCGGCCGCATCCAGGAGTACGTCGACAAGTTCAAGGGCGCGCACTTCACGCCCGCGGACCCGAGGCTCGACCACAACCCGATGTGGGCCATCAAGGCCGATTGCGCGTTCCCGAGCGCGACGCAGAACGAGATCAACGGCAAGGACGCCGCGAACCTCCTGAAGAACGGCGTGAAGGTCGTCTCCGAGGCCGCGAACATGCCGACGACGCTCGACGGGGTCCACCAGTTCGTGGACGCCGGCATTCTTTACGCGCCCGGAAAGGCGGCTAACGCGGGCGGCGTCGCGACGTCGGGCCTCGAGATGTCGCAGAACAGCATGCGTTACGCGTGGACCCGCGAGGAGGTCGACCAGCGGCTCCGGATCATCATGAAGAGCATCCACAAGGCCTGCGTGGAGACCGCGAGCCGGTTCGGCTGTCCGGGCAACTACGTGAACGGCGCGAACATCGCGGGCTTCCTGAAGGTCGCCGACTCGATGATGGACCAGGGGCTCGTCTAGGGACGGGCGCGGCGGAAGGCGCCGGGAAACGCCGATGAACGCGCACGACAGGGAACTCGTCAAGAGCACCTTCGAGAGGCTGCGGCCGATCCCGAAGGGTGCGGGCCTCGCTTTCTACGGCCGCCTGTTCGCGCTCGATCCGGCGCTCCGGCCGCTCTTCGGCGGCGATCTCGAGAACCAGGCCGCCATGTTCGTGACGGCGCTCAACGTGGCGGTGCTCGGGCTCGTCGAGGAGGGCTACGTCCCGCACTCGATCCGCGAGCTCGGGGGCCGCCACGCCCATTACGGGGTCGAGGAGTCGGCCTACGCGACGTTCGGGAAGGCGCTCCTCGAGACCCTCGGGGAGCTCCTCGGCGAACACTTCACGCCCGAGGTGCGGCACGCGTGGTCCGAGGCGTACGAGACGCTCGCCACGGCGATGAAGGAGTCCGCCGCCCTGGAACGGGAGACGAGGGCCGCCGCGGAGATCCGCGGCGGCCCCCATCGGGCCAGCCCGCCGGCCTGAGACGCGCCGGCCGCTCGCCTGATTCACCCGCCTCATGGCCGGGAGGGAGGATCCCTCACTACCATGATCATGGATGCTGCTCAGGTGTGAGACGTCGCGCGAGAGGACGTCCGGCCAGACTTCAAACGACATGAAAGATGGGGGTTATTCATCATGAAAGGCGCGTTCAACGCGTTCGAGATGGCCCAGTCCCAGTTCGACAAGAGCGCCGACATCCTCGGCCTCGATCTGCCCACCCGCGACCTCCTGCGGTGGCCCCTGCGCGAGTACGCGTTCGCGATCCCGGTACGCATGGACGACGGCAAGGTCCGCGTCTTCCGGGGCTTCCGCGTCCAGCATAACGACGCGCGCGGGCCGAGCAAGGGAGGGATCCGCTTCCACCCGCAGGAGACGATCGACACGGTCCGCGCGCTCTCGATGTGGATGACGTGGAAATGCGCGGTCGTCGACATCCCGCTCGGCGGCGCCAAGGGCGGCGTGATCTGCGATCCGCACAACCTCTCGGCGCGCGAGCAGGAGGGGATCTGCCGCGGATGGGTCCGCCAGGTCGCGAAGAACGTGGGCCCGACGATCGACGTGCCGGCGCCCGACGTGATGACGACGCCCCAGCACATGCTCTGGATGCTCGACGAATGGGAGACGATTCACGGCCACCGCGGCCCCGGCTTCATCACCGGGAAGCCGGTCGGGATGGGCGGCTCGCTCGGGCGCACGGAAGCGACGGGCTACGGCGTCGTCTTCGCCCTCCGCGAGGCGCTGCAGCAGCTCGGCTTGCCGATCGACAAGACCCGGGCCGCCGTGCAGGGGTTCGGCAACGTGTCGCAGTACGCAATCCAGCTGTTCACGAAGATGGGCGGAAGGGTCCTGTCGGTTTCGTCGTGGGACCAGGCCGACCAGACCTCGTACAGCTTCCGGCGCGTCGAGGGCGTGGACGCCGCCGAGCTCATGACGATCACGGACCCGTTCGGCGGGATCGACAAGACGAAGGCGAAGAAGCTCGGCTACGAGGTGAAGCCCGGCGAGGACTGGATCGCGGAGGACGTCGACATCCTCGTGCCGGCGGCGCTCGAGAACCAGGTCACCGGCGAGAGCGCGAAGCGCATCTCCCCGCGCGTGAAGGTCATCGTCGAGGGAGCGAACGGGCCGACGACGCCCGAGGCGGACATGATCATCCAGGACCGCGGGATCTTCGTCATCCCGGACTTCCTCGCGAACGCGGGGGGCGTCACCTGCAGCTACTTCGAGCAGGTCCAGAGCAACATGAACCACTACTGGACGCAGGACGAGGTCCTCGGCAAGCTCGACGTGAAGATGACGCACGCGTTCCACGACGTCGCCGAGCTCGCGAAGTGCCGGAAGCTCTACATGCGCGACGCGGCGTACGTGATCGCCGTGAGCCGCGTCGCGAAGGCCTGCCGGGACCGCGGCTGGGTGTAGCCGGGTGACCGGGTGACCGCCCTCCTCGAGCTCGCGCAATACGCACGGGCGAGCTTCGGCGCGGGAGGGCGGTTCCCGCGCGGCCCCGGGGGCCCCGCCGGAGAACTCGGATCTCGTTCCGACCGGTTCACGCGCATCGGCCGGGGCTCGATCGGGGGCAAGGCCGCCGGGCTCGTCCGTCTCCTCGACGGCCTCGGCGCCGCCTTCCCCGACGGCCGGTTCGGGCCGTTCGAGGTGACGGTCCCGAGCTTCACGGTCGTCGCCTCCGACTGGTTCGAGGCCTTCCTCGCCCAGAACGCGCTCCCCGGCGCCGCCGAGGGGCTGCGCGACGACGAGATCGCGAGGGCGTTCCAGCGCGCCACCCTCCCGGTCGGCCTCGTCGGAGACCTGCGCGCTCTCATGGAAGACGTCCGCGCCCCGCTCGCGCTGCGGTCGTCGAGCCTTCTCGAGGACGCGCTCGAGCACCCGTTCGCCGGCGTCTACGGCACGAAGATGACGCCGAACGACCAGCTCGACGCCGACACGCGCTTCACCCGGATGGTCGAGGCGATCAAGTTCGTCTGGGCGTCGACGTTCTTCGCGGCGGCGCGCGCGTACCGGGCGCGGGTCGGGGCGGGAGAGAGCGAGCGCATGGCGGTCCTCGTGCAGGAGGTCGTCGGCCGGAGACACCAGACGCGCCACTACCCGGACGTGTCCGGCGTCGCGCGGTCGCTGGCGTTCTATCGCTTCGGCGGGACGTCCCCGGAAGAGGGCGTCGGCCAGCTTGCCCTCGGCCTCGGCCGCACGATCGTCCAGGGAGAGCCCGCCTGGACGTTCAGTCCCGCACGGCCGAAGGCGGTGCCGCCGTACGGTTCCACCGCCGATCTCATGCGAGAGGCGCAGGCGCGATTCTGGGCCGTCAGGATGGGCGATCCGCCCGAGTACGACCCGACGCGCGAGACGGAATACCTCGTTCACGCGCCGCTCGCGGACGCCGAGGCGGACGGCACGCTCGCCCTCACGGCCTCGACGTTCGATCCGCGCTCGGAGCGGCTCGTGCCGGGCCTCGGACGCGCGGGGCCGCGCGTCCTCACGTTCGCCCCGCTTCTCGTGCTCGACGAGCTGCCGCTCGCCGCGCTCGTCGCAAGGCTGCTCGCGGTGGCGGGTGATGCGCTGCACGGCCCGGTGGAGCTGGAGTTCGCGGTGACGCTGCCGGACGCGGGGGAGGCCCCTCCGCGTTTCTGCGTCCTGCAGGCGAGGCCGATGTCCGTTTCCACGGAACCCGTCGAGATCGGGTCATGCCCCGGGGGCTGGGCGCCTCTCGTCTCGTCCGACCACGTGCTCGGGAACGGCGTCGTCCGGGGGATCGCCGACGTCGTGTATCTCGTCCCCGAGCGCTTCGACGCGGCCGGGACGCCCGTGATCGCCGGCGAGATCGCGTCTCTCAATCGGCGCCTCCTCGACGAGGGGCGGCCGTACCTCCTGATCGGGTTCGGACGGTGGGGAAGCGCCGACCCCTGGCTCGGCGTACCCGTAAACTGGGGGGACGTCTCCGGGGCGGGAGCGATGGTCGAAACCTCTCCCCGGGGCCGCCCGATCGAGATGAGCCAGGGATCGCACTTCCTCCACAACCTCGCGGCGTTCTCGGTGCCGTACGCCTGCGTGCCGGAAGGCGCTCAGTCGATCGACTGGGACTGGCTGCGAGCGCGGCCCGCCGCGTCCGAGACCGAGTTCGTGCGCCACGTCCGGCTCGACGAGCCGCTGCGTGTCGAGGTGGACGGGCGCTCCGGAAGGGGCGTCGTGCTCCGGCGCGCCGGCGAAGGGAGCCCGGCTTGACGCCGGCGGACAACCTCCTCGAGGCCCTGCAGGAGCGGGCGAAGGAGCTCACCTGCCTCTACCGGGTCAACGAGGTCTGCAACTCGCCGCAGTCGTCGCTGGACGAGATCTTCCGCAGCGTCGTCCAGATCCTGCCGTTCGGCTGGCAGTACCCGGAGACGTGCCTCGCGCGTGTCACCGTCGACAAGGTCGTCTACGAGCCGCCGGGCGTCGTCGCGACCCGCTGGCGCCAGTCCGCCGTGATCCGCGTTCAGGGCGAGACCGTGGGCGAAGTGGAGGTCTTCTACAGCGAGGAGCGGCCGGCCGCCGACGAGGGCCCCTTCCTGAAGGAGGAGCGCAAGCTCATCGACACGATCGCCGAGCGGCTCGGCCAGCTCCTCCTGCAGCGCCGTCTGCTCGAGCTCCTGCACGGCTGGGAAGGCGAGCCGGAGCGCCCGGCGCCCGAGGCCCGTGCCGAGTGGTGGATCATCATCGACTTCCTAAGGAACACCGACCCGCGCCTCCTCATCCGCATCTCGCGGCGGATGATCAACTATCTCTGCTGGAACGGGGTCGCGGCGGCGCAGGATCTCCTGCCGCGGTTCACGGGGGCGCGCGGGTCCGAGGAGAGCGACGACAACCGCCCGGTCGAGCGGCGCAGCCCCGAGTCCCTGCTCGGCGTCGCCGACGAGGCGTTCCGCGTCGCCTCCGAGCACCTGTCCGGCGAGGAGATCCGCTCGTGCATGCAGAAGTGGATCAAGGACGACATGGCGGGTTTCCTGCTCCGGGCGGCGGAGAACCAGGGGACGTCCACGGCGGAGCTCGCGCAGGCGCTCGGGCGCTTCCACGACTCGCACATCGACGATCGGCAGCTCTCGCGCACGATCCAGGTCGAGCTGCGCGTCTCTCTCGCGCGCCGCTTCCTCACGGACGACCTCGCGTTCGTGGACGTCGCGAAGGACTACATCGACACCGCGGACTACTTCGAGCTCGCGCGCCACGTGATCGCGCCGCCGAAGAGCCACGGCCGCGTCGGCGGCAAGAGCGCCGGCCTCCTCCTCGCGACGCAGATCGTGAGGAAGTCGACGGAGTTCGCCGACGCGCTCGGCACGATCCGGATCCCGAAGACCTGGTACCTGACCTCGGACGGGATCCTGGATTTCATCGAGTACAACCAGCTCGAGGACCTCTACAACCGCAAGTACCTCGAGATCGACCAGGTGCGGCGCGAGTACCCGCACGTCGTCCAGGTGTTCAAGAACTCCCACTTCTCGCCCGAGATCGTGAAGGGGCTCTCGCTCGCACTCGACGACTTCGAGGACCGGCCGCTCATCGTCCGGAGCTCGAGCCTCCTCGAGGACCGCGTCGGGTCGGCGTTCTCCGGGAAGTACAAGAGTCTCTTCCTCGCGAACAGGGGGACGAAAGCCGAGAGGCTCTCGGCTCTGCTCGACGCCGTTGCCGAGGTCTACGCGTCGGTCTTCGGCCCGGACCCGCTCGAGTACCGTGCGGAGCGCGGCCTTCTCGACGTCCACGAGGAGATGGGGATCCTCCTGCAGGAGGTCGTGGGCTGCCGGGTCGGCCGGTACTACCTCCCGACGTTCGCCGGCGTCGCGTTCTCGAACAACGAGTTCCGCTGGTCGGCCCGCATCAAGCGTGCCGACGGCCTCGTGAGGCTCGTGCCCGGGCTGGGCACGCGGGCGGTCGACCGCCTCGCGGACGACTATCCCGTCCTCGTGGCGCCGGGCCAGCCGGGCCTGAGAGTGAACGTCACCGAGGAAGAGATCGTGCGCTACTCGCCCCGCAAGGTCGACGTCATCGACATGGAGTCGGGGAGCTTCGAGACGATCGAGATCGAGCGCCTCCTCGCGGCCTGCGGGCCCGAGATCCCGGGGCTCGAGCAGATCGTCTCCGTCGCGGACGAGAGCGGCGTCCACCGCCCCTATCTCATCGACTGGCGCGCGCGTGACGCGCGACTCGTCGTGACGTTCGCGGGCCTCCTCGAGTCGACCCCCTTCCTCGCGCGCATGCGCGCGCTGCTCCGGCTTCTGAGGGAGAAGACGCGGGGCCCGGTCGACATCGAGTTCGCGTCCGACGGGAAGGACCTGTTCCTCCTGCAGTGCCGGCCGCAGAGCTTCTCGGAGGACGCGACGTCCGCCGTCATCCCGCCCGACCTGCCCGCCGAGAAGGTGATCTTCGAGGCGCGCCGCTACGTCTCGAATGGGCGCGTGCCGGACCTCACGCACGTCGTTTACGTCGATCCCGACGGGTACGCCGCGCTCTCCGATCCGGTGGCGCTCAGGAGGGTGGGCCAGGCCGTCGGCCGCCTCAACAAGGTCCTGCCGAAGCGGCAGTTCGCGCTCATGGGCCCGGGGCGGTGGGGCAGCCGCGGCGACCTGCGCCTCGGCGTGCCCGTGACGTACTCGGACATCAGCAACACGGCCGTGCTCGTCGAGATCGCGCGAAAGCGCGGGAACTACGTGCCGGATCTCTCGTTCGGAACCCATTTCTTCCAGGACCTCGTCGAGGCCTCGATCCGCTACGTTCCGCTCTTTCCCGACGATCCCGAGATCCGCTTCCACGAGGCCTTCCTGAAGGGCTCGCCGAGCGTTCTCGCGGACCTCGCGCCCGAGTTCGCGGACCTCGCCCACGTCGTCCGGGTGATCGACGTGCCCCAGGCGACCGGAGGCTCCGTCCTGAGGCTCCTGCTGAACGCCGACCAGGATCGCGCCGTCGCGGTGCTCGCGGCGAGAGGCCCGGCGTTCGAGTCCACGGCCGGCGCGCCGCGCTCGGCCGACGCGGGGCTCCCCGAGGATCACTCGCGCTGGCGGCTCGCGATGGCCGAACGGATCGCGGCCGAGGCCGAGCCCGGTCGATTCGGCGTGCGGGGGATCTGGGTCTTCGGCAGCGCGAAGAACGGCACGGCACGCGCGGCGAGCGACCTCGACCTCCTCATCCACGTCGACGGCGACCGCGAGCACGGCCGCGCGCTCACGACGTGGCTCGAGGGCTGGAGCGCGTGCCTTGCCGAGATCAACTACATGAAGACCGGGATCCGGCTGCAGGGGCTCCTCGACGCCCACTACCTGACGGACGAGGACGTGCGCCGCGGGACGGGCTACGCGTCGAAGATCCACGCCGTGACGGACGCGGCGCGTCCGCTCCGGCTCAAGGAAGCCCCGACGCGCTGACGGATCCTTGCCGAGGCGTCACCGGCCGGCCCCCGGCTTGAAGATGACGCCCTCGTGCTGGCGCCCGTTCACCTTCACGAGGAGCGGCTCGGCGAACGCGAGGTGCCGCACGGCGCCCGACTCCGACGCGGCTCTCTGCGCGGAGAGCCACGCCCAGTCGACGAAGCCGTCCGTCCCCTCGGAATCCACCGTGAAGTAGCCGACGTCGAACGAGACGAGGTTCTGGAAGAAGTGACTCCCCTGTGAAGGCTCGACCTTGATCCCGGGAAGGCCGGCCTCGACGATCGCGCGCGCGCCCGAGATCTGCTCCCACGCGACAGGGATTCCGAGCCACGGGTCGCGGGAGCCCCAGCGCCCGACGCCGATGAGGAGATAGGGCGTCCCGAGCCGAAGAAGCTGCTCGTTCAGGCGCGCGACCTCCTGGGCCGCCTCGAGGCTGCGCGCGCGCTCGAAGCGGTGCAGGTCCACGACGACGAGGTCCTTCACGCCCTCGATCCTGCCGTTCCCGAGCGCCTGCCGCGTCCGGCAGACGAGCGCGTCCGTCTCGACCCCCGAGACGTCGAGCTCCTCGAGCTCGCGGGACGGCGCGAGCTGGCGCATCTGGAGGAACCCGAACTCCGCGGGCGAGCCGCCAGGGCCCGACAGGTTCACGGCGAACTCGATCTCGACGGGCGCGTTGCCGCCGTCGCTCCCGATCTTCAGGAGCGCCGAGAGGAGCGGCGCGAGCGGGAAGGCGTCGTGCTTGAGGATCTGGGCGAAGCTCACGATCCGCATCCCCGGGCGCGAGACGCCGTCGTAGACGGCGTCGTTCTCCGCCGAGAACGTCGAGCCCACCGCGGCCAGGGTGCCGTCCGCCTCGGATTCGGCGAGGCCGAATCGCGCCTCGCGCGTGCTCTCGCCGTCGCGGTCCTCCCCGAGGTCGAGCGCCCAGAACGTCCGCTGGGACGTCTCGAGGACCTCGTTCACGGAGGAGAAATGGAGGACCTGGCGCGGGGCGCGCGGGCAGAAGCGGATGCAGCGCTCCCCGTCGACGACCGTGCGGCCCAGCCCGAGCGCGACGGCGGCGATCCCGTCCGCGGCCGTGGTCGGGGCGGCCGGGTAGAAGTTGTACGAGCGCGCGACCCCCGCGAAATCGGGGTAGAAGCGGTCGCCGTGGCGCACGCCCACGATCCTCTGCAGGATCACCGCCATCTTCTCCTCCTCCAGGCGATAAGGGGTCGCCTTGAGGTGGCTCTTGGCGCGCCGGCTGAACGTCGAAGCGTAGACGCGCTTGATCGCGTCCACGAGCCTCTCGACCCGCTTCGGCGGCGCACCCTGGTTCGTGAGCATCACCGTGTCGTAGACGCCCGTGAACGGCTGGTACTGCGAGTCCTCGAGGAGGCTCGAGGAGCGCACGGCGATCGGGTCGCGCACGCGGGCGAGGTAGGAGACGAGGTCGTGCCGCGCGGCCGGGGGAAAGGGCGCGGCGCGGAAGCGCTCGAGGAGCTCGTCGTCGTCCGGACAATTGATCGCGAAGTCGCGCAGGCCGTTCGCGTCGAGGAAGGAGTCGAAGACGGTCGTGCCGAGGACGACGGACGCCGGCACCGAGACCTCGACGTCCGGGAAGCGGTCGGCGAGCCGGTGCTCGGACAGGAGCGCCCGGACGAACGCGAGGCCGCGCGCCTTCCCGCCCAGGGAGCCGCCGCCGATGCGGGAGAAGCTCCCCGGGGCGTCGAAGGTCTGGCGGTCGAAATCGACGACGAGCGTCCGGTTCTGGTCCCTCCGGTACGCGCCGATGGCGCTTATGAGGTTCTGTCTCAGGTCCTCGTGCGTCGCGAAGTCGGTCACCCGTTCCGGGCGCAGGCGACGCGCGAGCGCGAACTCGGTCCGGGCCTTGAGCCACTTCGAGAAGTGGTTGCGCTCCGCGTGGTACGCGATCGAGGCCGCGGGGACCTCGACGAGCCTCTCGGCGAGCTCCTTCATGTCCCGCGCGCGTCCGACCTCCGACCCGTCGGGCAGGCGGAAGATGAAGTCGCCGAAGCCGAAGTACTCGATCATGAAACGCCGCAGGTCGTGGAGGAGGACCGGCGAGCCCTTCAGGAGGAACGAGGCCCCGGCCGCGATCGCGAGGGTCTCGTTTTCCTTGCGGAAGGACTGCAGCACGACGGGCACGTCGCGCACCTGTCGCCGCACGGCCCGGGCAAAGTCGAGCCCGGCCTCCCGGGACCGAGCGCCGTTGCGGGGGAATTCGACGTCCGAGACGACGCCGAGGATCTCCTCGCGGTACTTCTCGAACGCCTCGAGGGCCTCCTCGTAGTTCCGGCAGAGGAGGATCTTCGGCCGTGCGCGCATCCGCATCCGCTTGTGCGAGAGGTTCATGCCCTCCGAAAGGAGCCGGTGCGAGTGCGCGAGCAGCTCGTCGTAGATGACGGGGAGGAACGACGACGTGTAGCGGACGTTGTCCTCGATGAGGAGGATGACCTGGGCGCCGAACCCGATCGCGTCGTTCTCGACGTTGAGGCGGTCCTCGACCGAGCGCACGATCGCCGCGAGCAGGCGGACGTCCCCCTGCCAGAGGAACGCCGAGTCGATGACCTCGCGCGTCTCGGGGCGGGCCGCGAGCGCGCTCATCTCGCCGATGTCGTAGGCGAGAAGGACCACGGGGAGCCCGGGGCGCGCCTCGCGCACGCCCCGCGCGAGGTCCACCGCCGACATGTCGCCGATGTGGGATGTCGTGAGGATGAGGCGCGAGCGCCGCGTGTCGGCGACGCGCGCGAGCGCCTCTGCGCCGCTCGACACGGCCGTGATGTCGGGCATGTGGTCCAGCTCGGGGAGGCCCCGCTCGTCGAGCTGCTCGTCCTGTTCGAGGATGAAGGCGTCGTAGGGGCTCGCGACGAGCAGGACCTCCTCGATGCGGTGCCGCATGAGGTCCTTGAAGTCGTGGACGCGCGAGCGGCTCACGCGGGAAACTCTACGACAATGCGGCGAGCCCGGCCCTTGTGGCACGATGCCCGCCGTGAAATCCGCGCCGGAACGCGACGACCCGGAGCTCGTCCGGCTCGCGCTCGCACAGGACGCGGAAGCGTTCGGGGTCCTCGTGGAACGCTACCGCGTGCGTCTCTACCGGTTCATCGAGCGTTACACCTACGACGCCGAGGACGCGCGCGACGTGACGCAGGAGGTGTTCCTGAAGGTCCACGCCGCGCTGGACTCGTACGATCCGAAGTACAAGTTCTCGACGTGGCTGTTCCGGATCGCCGGGAATGCCGCGATCGATCATCTGCGGCGGCGCAAGGTCAGGCCCCTCCCGCTCGAGCTCCCGTTGGGAGAGGACGGCGAGTCGCGGGTCGCCGAGCCGCGCGAGAACCGCCCGGATCCGCTCGAGGACCTGACGCGAAGCCGCCTCCGCGAGGCTCTCGCGGCGGCGATCGACCGGCTGCCCGACGACTACCGCGAGCTCATCAGCCTCCGGCACTACGGCGAGATGCCCTACGAGGAGATCGCCGAGATGAAGGGCATGCCCCTCGGGACGGTCAAGAACAAGCTCTTCCGGGCCAGGCAGGCGCTGCGAGATCTTTTGCCGAAAGACATCGTATAGAGAGGCGGGATGATGCAGATCGTAGGAGACGCCGTGGGCCCCGGGACCCTTTCGCCGGAGGAAATCGAGCGGGATCACCGCCTCGAACTCCTTCTGGATGAGTGTGTTGCCAGCTGCCCTGCGCCTGGCCCGGACCTCACGGCGGCCATCCTGGCAGCCCGTCCCTTCGCCCCCTGGGAGGTCCGGAAGGCCAGGGCCTGGCGAGTGCCCGCGGCGGTGGCCGGCGGCCTCCTGGCGGCCAGCGTGGCCGTTTTTCTGGCCCCTCTGTGGTCGGTCGGCCCCACGGCCGCGATGGACCTCTGGGTACGCGTGATCGTCGCGTCGACGTCGGGCGCGGTCGGCGCCACGCTCGCGGCCGCTCCGGCCCTGGCGGACGCCGCCGGCCGAGCGCTTTCCGGCCTGAGTGGTCTCCGGCCCGTCCTCGGCGGCCTCCTTCTCCTCTCGGGCGGCTCGCTCGCGCTGATCGCCCGGCGGCTCGCCCGGCGGCCGGTCCGCGCCGCGGCGCCCCCCGCGCGCGGCTGAAACGGCGCGATGCGCCGCGGCAGCCGCCGGCTCGCGCCCGCTCTCCTCGCCGCGGGCCTTCTCGTGCTGCCGGCTCCGGCGCGGTCGGAGAAGATTTCTGCTTCGGAGCTTCGCATCGGCAAGGGCGAGACCAGAACGGGGGACGTCGTCCTTCTCGGAAGGACGATCTTCCTAGAAGGTGAATTGGGCGGGAGCCTCGTGCTCGTCGGAGGCGGGGAAGCCATCGTGAGCGGTCGCATAGGTCGCGACCTCGTTCTCTTCGGGGCGAACGCCACGATTCGCCGAGGCGCCCGCATCGACGGCGACGTGCTGTCGATCGGCGGCTCTCTCACTTTCGAAGAAAATCCCCCGGCGCCCTCTTCGAGCCTCTCCCGAAGCGCGGTCTCCGCCCAGGTGGGCGGACGCGTCCGGAGCGTCTCCGCCCTGGAGGCCGCCGTCGCGACGGAGCTTCAGACGTCGCCGGCCGCGTCGCTCGCCGCGTGGCCGTTCCTCCTCTCGTTCCGTCTCTCGCTCCTCGCCGCGTGGCTCGTCGTGTCGCTTCTCCTCCTTCTCGTCGCGCCGCGCGCCGTCGGCGCCGCCGCCGACTCGATGACGGGACGCGGCGCGTTTCTCGGAGCGCTCGGCGCGACCGCCGTCCTCACCGCGGCGTTCGCGGCCGCGCTCTCGCTCTCTCTTCTGCCTTCCCGCGTCGCTCTCGTCACGGGCGCCGGACTTCTCCTCCTCCTCGCCGCCGCGAAGATCTGGGGGCTCACGGCGCTCTTCCTGGCGTTCGGCCGACGCTTGAACGCGCGAGCCGTGCGCGGCAGCGCTCTCTTCGGGGATCCGGCCGCGGTCGCGCTCGGGCTGCTCGCCCTCGGCGCCGCGTCGCTCGTGCCCCTCGCCGGTCCGCTCCTGTGGAGCGCGGCGTCGCTCGTCGGGATCGGCGCTTCCTGCGCCGTCGCCGCTTCCCGCGCGCCGGGCGTGGCGCTCGCTCCCTCCTGATATACGCTCCGTTCCGGGCGCCCGAGCGGCCCCGCAGGAGTCCAGCAGGATGAATCTCGAGAAAATCGGCGTCGTGGGCGCCGGGCAGATGGGGTCGGGCATCGCGCACGTCGCGGCGCTCGCGGGGCGGAGCGTCGTCCTCGCGGACGTTTCCGACGACGCCGTGCGGAAGGGCCTGAGGACGATCGAGAAGAACCTCGGCCGGCAGGTCGAGAAGGGGAAGGTGACGCCGGAGGCCCGCGACGCGGCCCTCGCGCGCGTCGCGCCCGCGACGGATCTCGCGCGCTTCGCGGACGCGGATCTCGTCGTCGAGGCGATCGTCGAGAACGAGGCGGTCAAGAAGGAGCTCTTCGGAAAGCTCGACGGGATCGTGAAGGCGCCGGCCATCCTCGCGTCCAACACGTCCTCGATCTCGATCACGCGCCTCGCGGCGGCGACGAAGCGTCCCGAGAAGTTCATCGGGATGCACTTCATGAACCCCGTGCCCGTCATGACCCTCGTCGAGGTCATCCGGGGGATCGCGACGTCCGACGAGACGACGGAGGCCGTCCTCGCGCTCGCGACGGCGATGGGGAAGACGCCGCTCGCCTGCCGGGACTTTCCGGGCTTCGTCTCGAACCGCGTCCTCATGCCGATGCTGAACGAGGCGTTCTACGTCCTGTACGAGGGCATCGCGACGCCCGAGGCGGTGGACGGGATCATGAAGCTCGGCATGAACCACCCGATGGGTCCGCTCACGCTCGCGGACTTCATCGGGCTCGACACGTGCCTCGCGATCCTGCGCGTGCTCCACGGCGGCCTCGGCGACGACAAGTACCGCCCGTGCCCGCTCCTCGTCCAGATGGTGGACGCGGGCTGGCTCGGGAAGAAGACGGGAAGAGGGTTCTATCGCTACGCGGCACCCGGTGGGGAAAGGGTGACGCCGTGAGATTTCTGAGAAGGGAAGAGGGGGGTATGGGGGGTGCGAACCCGGCGGTCGGATGCGCTCGGACGAGCGTCGCACCCCCCGATCAGAAGCAGTGAATTCGGACGGTTTTCGAGCGGTGGGCGCCCCTTGATCTGTCAAGTCTGCGGGACCAACAACGAGTTAGACCGCGAATTCTGCGCGAAGTGCCAGAGCAAGCTCCTCGTCGTCTCCGGCGCGACGGAGACGTACGACGAGGGGACGTCGGAAGAGGGCGTCTCGCTGGACGAGCACCTCCTCGAGCGCGTCTCCGTGCTCGAGGAAATCGTCAAGCGCAGCGCCGAGACGCTCAAGATGCTCCTCGAGGCGCTCAATCGGCAGGAGAAGAACGGCTTCGTCTCGCAGACGGGTCTTCTCGCGCTCAAGGACCTCCTCGAGCGGAAGGGTCTCCTCGTCGAAGAGGAGCTCCTCGATCTTTGGGAGACGCGCGTCGACCTCCACATGGCCGCGATGGAGCAGCGCGAGCGTTTCCTCGAGCGCAAGGAACGGATGCTCGGGAGCTTCTCGGGCGAGCGGCGCGAGCGGTTCAAGGCGATCCTGTCGGACGCCGAGTTCGCGTTCTACGCGCTGGACCCCGAGAAGGCCGTCCGGGCGCTCGAGGAGGCCTTCCGCCTCGACAAGACGAACGCGGAGCTCGCGTTCTATCTCGGTGAGACGGCGTTCAACGAAGGCGAGACCGAGCGCGCCGCGCAGATGCTGAACACGGTCCTCGCGCGCGAGCCGCGGCACTTCGAGGCACTCGTCTACACGGGCGTCCTCGAGAACGAGGCCGGCCGCACGGAGCGCGCGCTCGACGTCCTCAAGCAGGCCGTCGCCGTCAAGCCCGACGCGTTCCTCCCGTACTTCGCGATCGGCGCGCTCTTCGCGCTGCGCGGGCAGCTCGCCCGAGCCGAGACGTTCCTGAGGAAGGCCGTCGCGATCGACGAGAACCCGCAGGCGTTCTCGCTCCTCGGGACGATCGCGTACGAGCGCGGCCGCCTCGCGGAGGCGACCGAGGCGTTCCAGAAGGCCGTGCGCCTCGACCCCGACGACGAGGACGCGCTCTACCAGCTCGGGCTTTGCTACCTGGATCGCGGCTGGACGCAGAAGGCCGCGGAAAGGTTCCAGTCGGCGCTCGAGCTGAACCCGAACCGGATCGAGTACCAGGAAGCCTGCAAGCTGCTCGCCCCGTCCGGAGCCCGCGCGCTGCCGAAGGTCACGGGCGAGGCCGCGCAGCTCGCGCGCCGCGCCGAGGCCGCCGCGGGGCGTGATCCCCAGAAGGCGCTCGCGATCTACCGCCGCGCGCTGAAGCTCGATGCCGAAAACCCGACGCTCCTCATCGCCTACGCGCTCCTGTGCTCGGCCGTCGGGCGAACGTCCGAGGCCGTCGCGACGACCCGCCGAGTCCTCTCGCGCGAGCCCGGGGAGATGGTCGCGGCCGCCGCCTACGCGACGCTCCTCGAGGCGCTCAAGGCCGAGGGAAAGTTCCGCGAGGGGAGCCGCGTCGCCGAGGAGATGCTCGGCGCCGTGAGGTCGAACTACGCGCGCTCGATCGCCTACTTCCAGCGCGCGACGGCACTCGCCGAGACCGGCGAGGACCTCGACGCCGCGCTCGAACTCGCAGACCTCTCCCTGAAGCTGTCGCCGAAGGAGATGCGGCAGTTCCCGCTCGCCGCCAAGGGCTGGGTGCATTACAAGCGGCGCGAGTTCGACCGGGCCGTCGAGTGCCTGCGGCGCGCGACCGACCTCGGCGAGACGCCGACGGGCCTCACGCACCTCGGGCTCGCGTACCTCGCGCTCGGCGACGCGCGGGCGGCCCGACAGGCGTTCGGGCGCGCGAAGCGCCGTGACGTGCGCGTCTCCGGCGGGCGCGGCGGGCTCGAGGCGAAGATGCTCGAGCAGATCCGCCGCAACCTTCAGCTCACCGAGAAGCTCGCGAACCGGAAGAAGACTCGGCTCGCGTGATTCCCGGGCGCATGAACGCAACCCCGTCGTGCAACGCGTTTCCGTTGTTGACACGGAGATTTCCTCGAAGATACAGTTCCTAAAACAAACCGACTGTCCGGTTTTATGTTTCCTGTCGCAGGAGGACCCGAGATGCCAGGAGCCGCGCGCGCCCGCTTCCTTTCGAAGAACCCTCTTCCACTTATTTCCCTCTCCATTCTCTCGGTCCTCCTCTTCGTCGCGCCGCGCGCGGCGGCGCAGTCCGCGACCGCGACGCTCGACGTCGTGGCGACAGACGGCTCGGGAGGCCCGCTTCCCGGGGCGACGGTCGAGGTGAAGAGACCTTCGACCGGCCTGCTTCGGACGGGCGTCACGGGTACCGCAGGCCTCGCGTCGTTCGCGGCCCTCCCGCCCGGCACCTACGACGTCTCCGTGAAGCTCCAGGGCTTCGAGACGGTCGAGCAGAAGGGAGTCGTGCTCCTCGTCGGGCAGAGCGCGCGCGTGGGGGTGACGCTCCAGGGCAAGCGGACCGAGAGCATCAGCGTCGTCGCGACGGCGCCGCTCGTGGACGTCTACAAGACGGACTCCTCGACGAACATCACGCCGGAGCAGATCCAGGACCTCCCGACGCCGGACCGCGACTTCCAGAGGCTCGCGTTCGTGGCCCCCGGAGTCGAGCGCGAGCGCGGGGCCTTCCGCTTCGTCTCGGGCGGGCCTGTCATCGGCGGCGGCGGCAACGCGAGCCAGGCGACGATCCTCGTGGACGGCGTCGACTTCACGGATCCGGCGCTCGGCCTCGCGAAGACGAAGTTCTCGCAGGATGCGATCTCGGAGTTCCGCGTCATCCAGAACCGCTTCGACGCGGAGATCGGCGGCTCCTCGGGCGGCGCGCTCTCGATCCTGACGAAGTCGGGCACGAACACGTTCGCGGGCTCCCTCTTCGGTTTCTATCGGGGCGACTCCCTGCGCGCGAAGGGCGCGCTCGAGCAGGACTCCTCGATCAGCTACGAGCGCGACCAGTGGGGCGCCACGGTCGGCGGCCCGATCGTCAAGGACCGGACGCACTTTTTCGCGTCGTTCGAGCAGATCAACTCGACGACGCCGATCCTCTTCCGGCCGCAGGGCGCGTTCAAGCCTCTCGCCGCGGACGTGAAGCACCCGTTCCACCAGTCGCTCGCATACGCCGGCGTCGACCAGACGCTCACGGATTCGAACCAGCTCACGGCGAAAGTCGAGTACGAGCGCTACCGCGAGAACAACTTCCGCGTGGGCGGGGTCGCGGACATCACGAACGGCCAGGAGCTCAACCGCGACAACCTGAACGTCACCGTCGGCGACACCGCGGTCCTCGGCGCGAGCACGGTCAACGAGTTCCGCGCGCAGTACGGCAAGCGCAAGTACGACGAGCCGCCGAACTCGACGTCGCCGACCGAGTGGTACACGCTCGGGACGACGCTCCAGACGGGCGGCAGCCTCTACGGCGACCTCCTCGGCGACGGAAACCAGTGGGAGCTGCGCGACACGCTGAACCTCCACTTCGGCGGGAAGTCCGGCACGCACGACGTCAAGGTCGGCGCCGCGTTCCAGCGCGTCGTGGACCGCTCGGTCATCGATGTGTACGCGCCGGGCCTCTTCCTGTACCTGACGGACACGAAGGCGCTGCTCTACGCGTACCTCTACGGCGTCGGCTCGGCCGACGTCACGGCGAACACGAACCGGATCGCGGCGTTCGTCCAGGACGACTGGCGCCCGATCACGAACCTCTCGATCAGCCTCGGCGTGCGCTACGACCTCGACACGAACGGCAACGACCCCGACTTCAAGCAGCCGGTTCTCGGGATCGACGGCCGCAAGGTCGACTCCACGAACATCCAGCCGCGCCTCGGCTTCTCGTACGACGTGAACGGCAAGGGCGAGTTTGTCGCGCGCGGCGGCGTCGGTCTCTTCACCGGCCGTTACCTGATGGTCCCGCTCTTCACGGAGCTCCAGCAGAACGGCATCACGGGCCGTCTCACGTACACGAACGTGAACGGCGCGCTCCTCGGGTTCCCGACGCTCGCGCTCGACCCGAACAACCCGATGAACACGGGGATCAGGGGCAAGGCTTCCGTCGGGCTCCTCGCGCCCGTGCTGAAGGCGCCCCAGTCCACGCAGGCGACGCTTGGCCTCACCTCGAAGCTCGGCGCCACGGGCCTCTACGTCGACGTCGAGGGCGTCTACATGAAGGGCCGGAACGAGATCGCGATCCGCGACGTCAACTGGAGCGGCAACGCGACCCACACGCGCCCGATCACGGCCTACGACCAGGTCAACGAGTACACGAACGACGGCCGCTCGGAATACAAGGCGCTCGTCTTCGCCCTGAACGGCACCGTCCGCGGCGGGCACGTCGTCACGGCGTCCGTGACGTTCGCGAGCAAGCACAACGTCAACGACGACTTCAGCCCCGAGTTCCCGACCGGGTACCCGAGCGACCCGGCGAACATGGACGCCGAGTACGGCCGCGCCCGCTCCTACGAGCGCATGCGGATCGTGGTCTCGGGCGTCGCCCGGCTCCCGTGGCAGATCGCGGTCGCGCCCGTCTTCGAGTACGGGAGCGGGCAGCCGTGGACCCGGCGTCTCGGCTACGACTACAACGCCGACGGGAAGACGGGCGATCGCGCCGCCGGCGTCGACCGCTTCGGCCAGGACGGCCCGCGCTACAGCAGTCTCAACCTCAGGATTTCGAAGGCGTTCAACTTCTCGGGCTTCGGATTCGAGGTCCTCGCCGAGGCGTTCAACCTCCTCAACACGGTGAACGACGACGTGACGTCGATCGACAACGCCGAGTTCACGGCGGGCCCGACGATCGCGAGCCCGGCGGCCGCCTACAAGGCGAACCCGAACTACGGCAATTACTCCGCGACGCTTCCGTCGCGCGAGTTCCAGCTCGGCGTCAAGGTCACGTTCTGACGATGCGCGTCGTCATCGTGACCGGCGGCGCGGCCGGGATCGGCCGCGCCACGGCACACCGCTTCGCCCAGGGCGGCTGCGCCGTGTCCGTGTGGGACGTGGACGAGGCGAAGGCCGCCGCCCTCGTTCCCGACCTCCAGGCGGCGGGCGCGCCCGCCGCCGAGGGCCGCAAGGTGGACGTGACGGACGCCGCGGCGGTCGACGCGGCCGTCGCCGAGGTCCTCTCACGGTTCGGGCGCCTCGACGTCCTCGTGAACAACGCCGGGATCGTCCGGGACTCGCAGCTCGTGAAGTGGAAGGACGGCGCGGCCGTCTCGACGATGTCGGACGCCGACTTCGACCGCGTGATCGCCGTCAACCTCAGGGGCGTCTTCAACTGTACGCGCGCCGCGGCGCCGGCGATGATCCGGCAGGGGAACGGCGTCGTTCTCAACGCGTCGTCCGTCGTCGGCCTTTACGGCAACTTCGGCCAGACGAACTACGCGGCGACGAAGGCGGGCGTCATCTCCTTCACGCAGACGTGGGCCCGCGAGCTCGGGAAGTTCGGCATCCGGGTGAACGCGGTCGCGCCGGGCTTCGTCGCGACCGAGATCATCAAGGCGATGCCCGAGAAGGTCATCGCGGGGATGGTCGCGAAGACGCCGGTCGGCCGCATGGGTAGGCCCGAAGACATCGCCGAGGCCTACTTCTGGCTCGCGTCGGACGCGGCGTCGTTCGTCCACGGCGCGACGCTCTCCGTCGACGGCGGCCTGGTGCTCGGAACGTGAGCCGCTCGGCGCGAATCGTGTCGACGGGGTCGTACGTCCCGGAGATCGAGGTGACGAACGACGTCCTCCGGGCGAAGTTCGACCCGAACGCGCCCGAGTTCGTCGACAAGATGGAGGCGGCGACGGGGATCCGGACGCGTTGGTACGCGCCCCCCGACTGGGCCACGTCCGACCTCGCGGTCCGCGCGGCGCGCAAGGCGCTCGACGCGGCCGGGAAGAGGCCGGAGGACGTCGATCTCATCCTCCTCGGCACCGACTCCCCGGATTTCGTGACGCCCGCGACCTCGGTCGTCGTACAGCACAAGCTCGGCGCGAAGAACGCGGGCACGTTCGACGTCGGCTGCGCGTGCGCGTCCTTCCCGACGTGTCTCGCGACGGCGGCGGGCCTCATCGCGACGAACAGGTCCCTGAAGACCGTCGTCGCGATCGGGGCCTACATGATGCACAAGCTCACGGCCCCGGACGACCCGATGATCTTCTTCTTCGGGGACGGCGCCGGCGCCGCCGTGCTCGAACCCTCCGAAACGCCCGGCTTCGTCGCATCCGGTTTCCGCGCGGACGGCTCGTTCCACCGGAACTGGGCGATCTTGTCCGGCGGGACGGACGAGCCGGCGTCGGTCGAGTCCGTGAAGGCAGGCCGCACGACGGTCAAGCTCGTCGAGCGCTATCCGCCCGAGCTCAACAACGAAGGCTGGCCGAAGCTCGTGCGCCAGATGGCCGCCGACGGCGGCTTCGCCGTCTCCGACATCGACATGCTTCTCCTGACGCAGGTGCGGCGGCCGACGATCGAGCTCGTCATGCAGGACCTCGGGCTCCCGATGGAGAAGACGCACATGGTGATGGAAAAGTGGGGTTACACCGGCTCCGCGAGCGTCGCGATGGCCCTCGACGACGCTCGTCACGCCGGGAAGATCGAGCCGGGGGACCTCGTCGTCCTGGTCGCGTCGGGAGTCGGATACAACATGGCGGGCGCCGCGTTCCGCATGGTCTAGGCTCCGGACATCGTGTCGCGCACCGCGAAGACCGTCCTCGTGCTCGCCGCCGCCCTCCTCCTCTTTGGGGCGGCCTGCGGGGCGATCTTCTGGAAGAGGCCGCTCGCGACGCTCGCCTGGCTGGGCCGGCGACGCCTCTCCTTCGCAGGCTTCGAAAAGCGCTTCCAGCCGTCGCCCGTCGGACCGCAGTGCGTCTTCTCGGGCGGCGGCGGCGCCCCCGTCGTCCTCGTCCACGGCGCGGGTGACCAGGCTGGCGGCTGGTCGAAGGTCGCGCCCCGCCTCGCGAAGACGTTTGCGGTCGTCGCCGTGGACCTCGCCGGTCACGGCGACAGTGCGCCGGCGTCGGGGCCGTTGCCGTTCGCGACTCTCCTCGCAGGCTTCGACGGCGCGATGAAGGAGCTCCCGCGCGGAGAGGTCACGCTCGTCGGCAACTCGCTCGGCGCCTGGGTCGCGACCGTGTGGGCCAGAGAGCATCCCGGGCGCGTGAGTCACCTCGTGCTCGTGAACGGGGGGCCGCTTCTCGGCGACCGGCCGGACCTCACGCTCCAGCCGAAGACGCGCGCGGAGGCGGACCGGACGCTCGCGGCCCTGCGCGATCCGTCGGCGCCGGTGATCCCGGATTTCGTCGTGGACGACATCATCCGGGTCGCGGCGACCGGCCCGATCGCCCGGCTCGCCTCCGAGGCGAAGAGCATGCCGCCGTACCTCCTCGACGGGAAGCTCGGCGCCTTCGACGTTCCGGTCGACCTCCTCTGGGGGGCGTCGGACAAGCTCCTTTCCGTCGACTACGCGAAACGCCTCGCCGCGCAGCTCCCGGCCGCGCGCCTCACGACGATCGAGCGGTGCGGCCACGCGCCGCAGGTCGAGTGCCCCGACCGCTTCACCGAGGCCCTCCTGAAGGTCCTCCGCAACCCGCTCCGCGAGCCGACGGTCTCTTCGCCTCCCGTCGCCGCGCCGGCTCCCGCGGCGGGCGCGAAGCCGTGATCACCGGCGACGTCCTCGGGGAACGCGCGCGCCTCTCGCCGGAGAAGACCGCTCTCGTCGAGGTGGCGACCGGGAAGCGCTTCACGTACGCCGAGCTGGACGCACGCGCGAAGGCGGCGGGCAGGACCCTGACGGAGGGGATCGGCCTCGGAAAGGGCGACCGCGTCGCCCTCCTCGCGGGCAACCGCGTCGAGTTCCTCGACGTCTTCTTCGGGTGCGGCAAGACGGGCGTCGTCCTCGTCCCGCTCAACACGCGGCAGACGGCGGCGGAACTCGCGGGCGTCATGGAGGACGCAGAACCGAAAGCTCTCGTCTTCGACTTGACGCACGAAGAGATTGCCGAAGATCTTCTTAGAAGGTGTCCAGGGGTGAGGGGCGTCGCACTCGATGCTCCAGCGGCGCGCGCCGTGGGCGGTGTTGGGGCCGCGCCAGGGGCATCGGCGGCGGGCGCGCGAGCCGCCCCCACCACCTTCGAGGAAATCTCTTCTTCTCTTCCTTCTCCTTCTTCTCTTCCAGCGGCGCCTCCAGGCGCCGCTGCAGAATCCTCGTCTTCCTCCGGCCCCGGCCCCGAGGACCTCTACTGCCTGCTCTACACCTCCGGCACCACCGGCAAGCCGAAGGGCGTCATGGTGCCGCACCGCATGGTCGCGTGGAACGCGGTCAACACGGTCGTGTCGTGGCAGCTCCGGGAGGACGACGTCTCGCCGATTTACACGCCGCTCTACCACGCCGGCGGCCTCGGCGCGTTCCTGACGCCGATCTTCGCGGTCGGGGGAACGATCGTCCTTCTCGCGGCCTTCGACCCCGCCGAGGTCCTCGCGACGATCGAGAAAGAGCGCTGCACGGTCGCCCTCGGTGTCCCGACGATCTTCCGGATGCTCCAGGAGCACCCCGCGTGGCCGTCCGCGGATTTCTCGAGCATCCGCTACTTTGCGAGCGGCGGCGCGCCTCTCCCGCTGGACGTCATCGAAACGTGGCAGGGGCGCGGTACAAACTTCAAGCAGGGATACGGCCTCACGGAGGTGGGCGTGAACTGCTTCGCGATGAGCATCGCCGAGTCGGTCCGGAAAGCCGGGTCCATCGGACGCCCGATGATGTTTACCGAGGCAAGGCTGACGGACGAGGACGGCCGTGAGGTCGCGACCGGCGAGGTCGGCGAGCTCCTCCTGCGCGGACCCCACGTCTGCGCCGGCTACTTTCGGAACCCCGAGGCCACGGCCGCCGCGCTCGACGCCGGGGGCTGGTTCCGCACGGGCGACCTCGCGAAGAAGGACGCCGACGGGTTTTTCACGATTGCCGGCCGAAAGAAGGACATGCTCATCTCGGGCGGCGTCAACGTCTACCCGGCCGAGATCGAGGCCGTCCTCTTCCGGCACCCGCGTGTCAAGGACGTCGCCGTGGTCGGCGTCCCGGACGAGAAGTGGGGGGAAGTCGGCGTCGCGTTCGTCGTGAGACGGGAAGAAGAAGGAAGGAGGGAAGAGAAGAGTTTCTTTGAAGGTGAAGGGGGGAGAAGCGCCGGGGCCGCCGCGGAGCTCGCCGGGTTCGTCGCGGAGCGGCTCGCTCGTTACAAGGTCCCACGGGAATTCGTGTTCGTGGATGCGCTCCCGCGCACCCCGTACGGAAAAGTGGTGAAGGGCGACCTCCGGTCTCTTTACCTTTCCAAGAAATCCTCCTCTTCTTCTTCCTCCTCGGACGATTCCCGATGAGCGCGAGCGAGCCGCTGCTGACACACAGGGTGGACGGGAAGGGCCCCCCTCTTCTCCTCCTCAACGGCGGCATGATGTCGATGTCGGCCTGGGAGCCCGTCGCCGGCCGCCTCGCGGGACGGCACCGCGTGATCCGCTGCGATTTCCGCGGCCAGCTCCTTTCGCCCGGCGCCCCGCGCGCGTCGATGGAGGAGCATGCGGATGACCTCGCGGCGCTTCTGGACGCGCTCGGCGAGGCGCGCGTCGACGTCGTCGCGGCGTCGTTCGGGGCATACGTGGGCCTCCTCCTGGCGGCGCGGCACCCGCAGCGCGTCGCGTCGCTCGTCGCGGCGACGGTCACCGACGTCGCGAAAGAGGCGGTCGGAGAAGCCGGCGCGCGCCTCGAATCGGCCGTACGGGCCGCCGCGAGCGGCGGGGACCGAACGGCCGTCTACGACGCGATCGTCGCCCTCGCCTACACGCCCGAGTGGCAGGCCGCCCACGCGGAAGAGCTCGCGGCGCGGCGCGCGCAGGTCGGGCTCCTTCCGGGCGCCTGGTTCACGGGTCTCGAAGCACTCCTCGACGCGCTCGTCAAGGTCGACCTCAGGGCGGACCTGCCGAGGATCGCCTGCCCGGTCCTCGTCCTCGCGGCGGGCCGCGATGCCGCGATGCCGTTCGAACGGACGAAGGCCGTCGCGGACGCGATCCCAGACGCGAGTCTCGTCGTCGTGCCGGGCTCCGGCCACGCCCTTCCGGTCGAACGCGAGGACGAGTTCATCCTCCTCGCCGAGCGTTTCCTCGAGCGCGTACGCCGCCCCGACGGCCCCTCGTGAGCGCCACGCCGCCGCCTCCCGAACCGCTGCGCGAGGGCCGGCTCGTCCACGAGGGGCACGCGTATCACTGGGAACTCTTCGGGGCCGGCGGCCGGGAGACCGTCTGCCTCTTCAACGGCCTCGCGATGTCCACGAAGAGCTGGCTCTCGTTCCTCCCCGCGCTGACGGGAGAGCGCGACGTCCTCCTGTACGACTACCTCGGGCAGGGCGCCTCGGACGACGCGGCCCTGCCCGGGGCGCCGATCTCCGTCTTCGGCGACGCGCTCGCGGAAATCCTCGACGGGCTCGCGATCCCGGCGGTGCACGCCGTCGGCGTGTCGTACGGGGGCTTCGTCGCCGCGGAATTCGCGCGCCGCCACCCGTCCCGCGCCGCGTCGCTCGTCCTCTCGGGCATCCTCCTCACGCAGGAGACCCTCTTCTCGATGTACGAGGACGTCTCTCTGCGCTTCTACTCGGGCGGACCGCCGCTCTTCGACCTCTACACGCGGTACGTTTACGAGAAGATCTTCGGCGAGGCGTTCGTCGCGCGCGTCGGCGAAAAGCTCGAGGCGATGCGCCAGGGTTTTCACGACCGGTACTCGGGCCGCATCGACGCGCTCGTCAGGCTCACGCGCGCGCAGGACCCATTCTTCGCGGCGCTCGGGTCGAATGCGGCGTCCTTCGCGGCGATCCCGTGCCCCGTCCTCGTCCTCGCGGGCGCCGCCGACCGTGCAATCCCGACGAGCCAGCAGCGCAAGATCCTCTCGGTGATCCCGCGCGCGGCCTACGAGGAGATCCCGGGCGCCGGGCACGTCGTCTACCTCGAGAAGCCCGAGGTCTTCTGGCCCCGCCTGAGGCGGTTCTTCGACTCGGGGGCCTGAAAGGCGGTCGGCCGCGTGGCCTGTCGTCAGCGCCGGCTTCGCGCGAGCGCGGCGCGTTGGGACGTTCCGGCGGCGCCCTCGACCCCTTCGCGCAGGATGCCGTGCCGCAGGATGTCCGCCACTTCGCGCACGACGACCTCGGTCTCGCGCCCGAACTGGTTCGGAACCCCGAAGAGCATTTCGACGGCCCAGTAGTGGAGGAAGAAGCGGCTCACGAGCATCACGGCCGTCGCCGCGGGAACGGCGGGGCGGATGTCGGGAGACAACGCCTCGTTCCGGTGGCTCGCGAGGAAGCGCTCGAAGCGCCCGCCCATCTCCGAATAGAACTTTCGGATGTGGTTGCCCGACAGCTCGACGACGTCCACGTAGATGAGTGCGATGTGCTTGCGGTAGAGGCGAACGCTCTCCCGTGCTCCCGCCGCGATCGCTTCGATGTTCTCGGGAAACCGTCCGGCGGCGAGCGCGCGATTGAAGGGGAGATCGGAGCCCTCGATCGCCTGCCAGTACTGGCCGAGGAGCGTCTGGAAAATCGTCTCCTTGTCGGCGAAATGGTGATACACGTTGCCGGTGGAGACCCCGGCGCGCTCGGCGATCTCGCGGATGCTCGTCCCCCGGTAGCCCTGCTGCGAGAACAGGTCGAGCGCCGCCTCGAGGATGGCCGTGCGACTCCTCTCGGACTTCTTGTCCTGCTCCACGTCCGGAGTCTAGACGATGGTGCCGCGCGCGGCGGCGCTCAGACGGCCGCGGGAGCGGCGGCGAGCAGAGCCCTGAGGCGCGGGAAGGCCGCGGCGATGTCCTCGAGAGACACGGCGCCCACGGAGAGGCGGAACCAGCCCGTGTCGCCCTCGAAGCCGAACGCCTGGAACGGGACGACGCCGACGCCCGCCTCCTCGAGGAGGAGGCGCCGCACGTCGTCGTTCGTCTTCACGGGGACGCCGCCGACGGTGCGCCCGAAGAGGTCGAAGCGCGCCGAGAGGTAGATCGCGCCCTGGGGCTCGATCGCGTCGACGGGCAGGCCGTCGGCCTTCATCTCCATGACGCCGCGGTAGAGCGCCTCGAGCCTTTCGGCGAGCTTCTTCCGCACGGTGTCCCGGTAGGCGTAGACGTCCTCCGGTCTCGACAGGAACTTCGCGACGGCCGCCTGCTCGGCCTTCGGCGCCCACGCGCCGACGTGCCCGAGGATGTTCGACATGCGGCGGCGGATCGGCGGCGGCATGACGCCCCAGCCGACGCGCATGCCGGTCGCGCAGAACGCCTTCGAGATCGCGTCGAGGAAGATGACGTACGGGGCGCTCTCGGGAACGACCTCGACCGGCGTGTGATGCTCGGTCTTGCCGAAGACGAGCGTCCAGTAGACCTGGTCGTACACGAGATAGAGCGGGCGTTTCCGGCCCTCCGAGTCGCGCCTGTGGTTCTCCTCCACCACCATTTCCGTGAGGTCCGTCAGCGCCTGCTTCGAGATCGCCGTGCCCGTCGGGTTGAGCGGCGAGTTCAGGATCAGCAGGCGCGCGCCCGGGACGTGAGGACGGATCTGGTCCGGCGTCGGGAAGAAGTTCGACTTCGCCTCGACGCGGATCGGGATGCCGCGGGCGCCCGACAGGTACGCGTAGTGGTTGTTGTTCCACGACGGCACGGGGTAGATCGCGCCGTCGCCCGGCTCGAGGAGCGTCCGGTACGTGCCGTAGAGGAGCGGGCGGGCGCCGGCCGCGATCACGACGGAGTCCACCGGATAATGGAGCCCGAGGTCGCGCGCGTAGAGACGAACGACTTCCTCGCGCAGCTGGAGAATTCCTTCGGCCGGGGGATAGTTCGTCTGTCCGGAGTCGAGCGCGTCGTGCGTCGCGGCGAGGAGACCTTCGGGAATCGGGAACTGTTGGGAGTCGAAGTCCCCGATCGTGAGGTTGCAGACCGGGCGGCCCGCCGCCTGCAGGGCGCGGATCTCGCCCGCGATGCGCAGGATCTCGGACCCGACGACGCCCCGCGCGAGCGGCGAGAGGCCCGCGTCGGCCTTCTCGGGCGCGTGGAAGCAAGGCGTCACGTCCATTGCGGCGAGTCTATTCGATTCGCGCGCGCGTTTCGGGGGCGGAGGCCGGCGGGGGCGACCAATCGCGCCGCTCCCGCCGGCTGACCCTTTGGGCTGAAAAGTACTTGACGCCCCCGCAGCGTGGCGGCACGCTCGCCGTCGGTGACGGCGGAAGAACGGGCGGTCGGGCTGCACGAGCGCGCGGAGGCGGACCTCCGCTTCATCCGGGACGCGATGGGCCGCGGCGCGGCGTTCACGTGCGTGCCCGGCCGCGGCGGCGTCGCCATGGGGCTCGTCGGGATCGTGGCCGCGGTCGCCGCGCCCCGGTCGGGCTCTCCGCTGACGTGGCTCGCCGTCTGGATCGGCGCCGGGGTCCTCGCCTTCGCGACGGGCGTCTTCGCGCTGCTCCAAAAGGCGCGGCTCGATGGCCACCGCCCGGCGGGGTCCGTGGCCCGCCGGTTCGCGCTCGCGCTCATGCCGCCGCTCGTCGCGGGTGCGGCGCTCACGGTGGCGCTGGCGTCATCGGGCGCGTTCACGCTCCTCCCGGGGATCTGGCTCCTCCTCTACGGGTGCGCCGTCGTCGGCGCCGGGCTTTTCTCGGTGCCGGTCGTCCCGATGTTCGGAGGATCCCTCCTCGTCCTCGGCCTCGCCGCCCTCGCCTTTCCTTCCCTGGGAGACGTGCTCCTGGGCGCCGGCTTCGGGTTCGGCCACGTCGTGTGCGGCGCGATCGTCGCCCGGAGGCACGGTGGCTAGCGGCACCCGCCGCCGCGCCGCCGCGCCGGATTCCGCGCGTCCCCGCGCGGGCGGGGAAGGGCCGCGAAAGGCCTCTTCGCCGCCCTCCGAGGCCATGCGCCTCGACCGCGTCATCCACGAGCGGTTGCGCCTCGGCATCGTGAGCGCCCTCGCTTCCGCTCCCTCTCTCACGTTCACCGAGCTGAAGAGGATCCTCGGCGCGACGGACGGGAACCTGTCCGTTCACGCCCGCAAGCTCGAGGAGGCCGGATACGTCGCCTGCGCGAAGGGCTACGACGGCCGCGTCCCGAAGACCGAGTTCCGCCTCACGGACGAGGGGCGCCGCGCGCTGCGCCGCTACCTCGACCACCTCGAGGCGCTCATCGAGACCACGAAGAGACGATGAACCCTCCCGCCGCCGTCGCGCGTCGAGGCAACGGGCGCGCGCCTCTCGCGGGCGAGACGTACCGTGCGTCGAGGTGACGCCGTCGCCTGCTAATCTCCTCGGCCTATGCGCTGGTCCCAGTCGTTTCTCGTGACCCTCCGGGAGGTGCCCGGCGACGCCGAAGTCGTCTCTCATCAGCTCCTCTACCGCGCGGGGTTCATCCAGAAGCTCGCGGCCGGCATTTACGCCTACACGCCGTTCGGGTTCCGGTCGCTCAAGAAGATGATCGAGATCGTGCGCGAGGAGATGGACGCGACCGGCGCGCAGGAGGTCGATCTCCCGATCCTCCAGCCGAAGGAGCTCTGGGTCGAGTCGGGGCGCTGGGACCGCTACCAGTCCGAGGGAATCCTCTTTCACCTCAAGGACCGCAAGGACGGCGAGTTCGCGCTCGCGCCGACCGCCGAGGAGGCCGTGACGGACATGGTCCGGCGCTCCGTGACGTCCTGGCGGCAGCTGCCGTTCAACCTCTACCAGATCCGGACGAAATTCCGCGACGAGATCCGGCCGCGCTTCGGCCTTCTCCGCGGGCGCGAGTTCCTCATGAAGGACGCCTACTCGTTCGATCTCGACCAGAAGGGCCTCGACGCGCACTACCGGAAGATGGACGCGGCGTACCGCGCGATCTTCGACCGCTGTGGCCTCGAGTTCGCGGTCGTGCAGGCGGACTCCGGCGCCATCGGCGGCTCGGCGTCCGAGGAGTTCATGGTCGTCGCGGACACGGGCGAGGACGCGCTCGTCTTCTCCGAGGCGGGCGACTACGGGGCGAACATCGAGAAGGCGACGACGGCGCCACTCCCCGAGCCGTGGGCGGGGGAAGTCGAGAAGCCGTTCCAGAAGGCGGGTGCGACGACGCCGGGCATCACGACGACCGAGGGACAGGCCAAGCACCTCGGCACGGACGCGGTGCGCATCGTCAACACGATGATCTACGAAGCCGTCGGAGCGGACGGGAAGTCGCGGCTCGTCGCCGTGCTCATACGCGGCGACCTCGCCATCAACGAGGTCAAGCTCCCCAAGGCGATCGGCGCGCTTCATGTGAAGCTGGCGTCGGAAGAGATTCTTAGAAAGGTGACAGGAACGCGGCCCGGCTTCGTGGGCCCCGTTGGTCTTTCCACCTTTGGAGAAAATCCAGTTGGCATCTACGTCGACAGATCCCTCGAGCACGGCGTCAACGTCTGGTGCGGAGCAAATCTCGACGATCACCATCACGCTCAGGTGTCCATCAAGCGTGACGTGATGTCCGACCGGGCGTTCGCGGGCGTCGTCGAGGTGGCCACCGCGCGCGACGGCGACCCGTCGCCCGCCCCGAAGGGCGGCGTCCTTCGCATCAAGCGCGGCATCGAGGTCGGGCACATCTTCAAGCTCGGGACGAAGTACTCCGAGTCGATGAAGTGCGAGGTCGCGGACCAGGCGCAGAAGATGGTGCCGCTCGCGATGGGGTGCTACGGGCTCGGGCTCGGGCGCACGATCGCGGCCGCGATCGAGCAGCACCACGACGAGCACGGGATCGTCTGGCCGGTCCCGCTCGCGCCCTACGCGTGCGTCGTCGCGGCGCTCCAGCGCGACGCGGATGTCCTCGCCGCCGCGGACAGGCTCTACGAGGACCTGAAGGCCGCCGGTGTCGAGGTCTTCTACGACGACCGCGACGAGCGGCCCGGCGTGAAGTTCAAGGACCTCGACCTCGTCGGGTTCCCCGTCCGCGTCGTCGTGGGCGGGAAGTCCCTCGCGAAGGGAGTCGTGGAGGTCTCGGCGCGCCGCGAGAAGCAGGCGCAGGGGGTCGCCCTCGACAGGGTCGTCGACGTCGTGAAGCGGACGCTCGCGGCGGGCGCGAAGACGCTCGTGTGCTAGCCGCGTCGGCCGCTCTTCTCTTCGTTTCGAGCGTGCTCTTCGGAGCGGTTCTCGCGCCGAAGGGCGTCGTGAGTCGGTTGCTCGCCGCGGGTCTCGTCGCATGGGGCCAGGTCGTCCTGCTCTGCGAGGTCCTGTCCGAGCTGCACGGGATCGGTGCGGTCGGCTTTCTCGCCGGCAGCGCCGCCCTCTGTCTCGCGGCGCTCGCCGTGTGGGTCGTGGGCGGAAGGCCGTCTCCGCTTCCGCGGCTCCCCGAGGCGGCGAAGGCCGCGCGGCACTTCGCCGGCAGCCATCCGTGGCTCGGGGCGTTCACGGCGGCGCTCGCGCTCGTCTGGGCCGTCAACGCCGGCTGGGCGTGTCTGTACGAGCCGCTCGACGGAGACGCGAACGCCTATCATCTGCCGCGCGCCTACTACTGGACGACGCTCGGAACCGCGCGGCATTTCCCGACGAGCGACTACCGGCTGACGCAGATGCCGCCGGACTCGTCCTTTCTCGCCGCGTGGGTGCTCGCAGGCGCGAGGAGATTTCCCGGGCTCCACCTCTTCCAGGCGGTCGCCGGTCTCGCGCTCGGCTGCAGCGCCGCCGGGCTGGCCCGGCTCGCCGGAGCCGGCCGGCCCGGGGCCCTGTTCTCGGGCGCGCTCGTCCTCACGTTTCCGGTCGTCGTCCTCGAGATGGGAACGCCCCAGAACGACCTCCTCGTCGCGGCGGCGGGTACGGCGGCCGTCTACTTCGGAACGCGCGCGCTCCTCGACCCGTCGGAACACCCGTGGCGGGCGGCCTCGTGTTTCGGTCTCGCCGGAGGCCTCGCGGCCGGGACGAAGCTGACGGCGGCGTTTCTGGCGCCCGGGCTCGCCGTCGCGCTCGTCGCGGCCGCCCTGGCGCGGCGTGCGCCCGGGCGGGGTCGCGCGCTGCTCTGGCTCGTGGCCGGCGCGGTCTCGGGTGTCGCGCTGCTCGCGGCGTACAACGCCGTCCTGAACGCGAGGGAATTCGGAAATCCCGTCGCCGCCGCTGCCGGCTTCTCCCACTTCTATTCGGACCGTCCGGACGCGCGTGCCGGGCGGATCGACGTCGCCGCCCGCTACCTGCGCGCGATGCCCTCGGCGACGCCCGACGCGGGTCGCGCCGCGTTCGGGCCTCTCGCGTTCGTTCTCGGGGTCGGCGCGCCGATCGTCCTCGTGGGAGCGTCTCTCGCGTGGACACGCAGGCGGGAGGCTTCCGCGCTCGTCTGTGCGGCCCTCGTCTTGGCCGCCGCGGCGTATGCGGCGACGTTCCTCGCCGCCGCCCCGCCGTTCTTCCCGGAGGGGCCCCGGTTTTTCGTCCCGGCGGCCGTCGTCCTCGCCGCTGCCGTGTTCCCGCCCCTCTTCTTCGAGCGCGGAGCGGGACGTGCCGCGTCCGCCATTCTCGGCCTCGTCGGGATCGTCGCGGCCGCGTTCCTCACGCGCTCGGGCCCCGATCGCGTGCGGTTCGGGGCGTACCGCGACCCGCACTTCGCCGACGCGGTTCACGAACCGGTCATGGCCGCGCTGTGCCGCACCCTGCCGGCGGGCTTTCCGAGAGGAACGCGCCTCGGCATCGTGTCGGAATACAACGATACGGTCTTCCATCTTTTTCGCGCGCTCCCGGAGTTCGACTTCCTTCCGGTCGACGAACGGGACGTGCCGCGTCTCGTCCGGAGCGGCGCGATCACGGCGGCCATCGTCGGCGAGTTCCGCGGCGCCGGAGGGCAGGGCGTGACGAAGCCGGGCGTCGCCGTGCCGAGAAACGTCGTTTACGTCGCCGAACCCGGACGGTTCTTTCGCGAGCATCCGGACCAGTTTCTCTCGCGGCCCATCCGCTCGCGACGGGCATTTCGTTCCGGATGACGATCGACCGGAAAGGTGCCTGGACGTCCGAGGCGATCCTCATCCGTCTCCCGACGGGGCTCGCGCGCGCGGCGGGTCCGCGGGCGCTGCTCTCGCTTCCCCTCGGGGGCGTGGCCCCGGGAGACGTGACGGCTTCCTGCGGCGAGGTCCGGGTTCCGGCGAGCGCCGAAGGGCACGTGCTCCGCGTTCCGATCCCGGCGGCCTGCGTGTCGGACCGGGTCTTCATCGACGTGACGCTTTCGCGCCCTCCGGGCGGGCCGCCTCTGACCGTCCAGGGCGAAGCCCGGCTCGAACCGTCCTAGGATTCCGGCATGAGCTCTCTCGTCGAAACGCACGTGTCCGGCGCCGTCTCGGTTTTCACGCACGGCGGCGAGACGCTTGCGGAGAGCTACGGCTCGAACGCGACAGTCTTCTTCGGCAAGGGCGCGGTCGTCGTCGTGGACCCGTTCATCGCGCCGCGCCAGGCGGCCGCGCTCGGGGCGCGCATCGCGGAGCGGACCGTCGACCCCGTCACGCACGTCGTCCTCACGCATCACCACACGGACCACGCCTTCGGGGCGTCCTGGTTCCTCTCCCGCGGCGCGGACGTCGTCGCGCACGAAGCCGCGGCGCGGCGGATGGCGCTCGAGCATCCCGCGCTGCTCGCCGGGCGCCGCCGCGACCCCGCGCTCGTCCCGCTGTTCGAGGGCGCCGGCTCGTACGCGCCGACACGCCTCGTCACGGACGGCCTCGCACTCGAGGCGGGGGGAATCCGGTTCGACGTCTTCCATCCGGGCCCCGCGCACACGCCCGGTGACCTGTGCGTCTATGCGCCGGCGCTCGGGGTCCTCGTCCCGGGTGACCTCGTCTCGAGCGGCTACCACCCGAACCTCGAGGACGCGGACGTCGCGCAGTGGCGCGCCGCGCTCGCACGGCTGCGCGGTCTTCCGTTCTGGACGCTCGTTCCCGGGCACGGGCCGCCCGGGGGACGGGAGGCCGTCGAGGGGCAGATCGCGTACTTCGACGCGGTGACGCGGACCGTGCGGGAAGCCGCGGAGTTCGGATTCGACCCCGTCGCCGCGCTCGAGGCCGCGTATCCGGAGCATCTCCTCGCCGCCGTTCTGCCGGTCCTCGCAAAGGCGCTCGCCCCGACCTGAGCACGCGCGGCCGCGCGGATTCCATGCTTCGGGAACGGTCCCTTGATGCGCCCGCATCATCCGGAGGCGCGTAAACCGGGGACTATGATTCATGGCCCGCTTCAGGAAGAAAGGAACAGACGCGTGAGCTTCACCAAGCAGGACGCCCTCGAGTACCACTCGACGGGCCGCAAGGGAAAACTCGAGGTCGATCCCCACGAAGCCCTGCGCGACCGCCCGCGACCTTTCGCTCGCCTACACGCCCGGCGTCGCCGAGCCCTGCCTCGAGATCGCGAGGGACCCCGAGCTCGTCTACGAGTACACCGGCAAGGGCAACCTCGTCGCCGTCATCTCCAACGGAACCGCCGTCCTCGGCCTCGGCAACATCGGCGCCGCTCGCCGGCAAGCCGGTCATGGAAGGGCAAGGGGGTCCTCTTCAAGCGGTTCGCCGACATCGACGTCTTCGACATCGAGGTCGACGAGACCGACCCCGACAAGTTCATCGAGTGCGTGCGCGCGGCTCGAGCCGACCTTCGGCGGGCATCAACCTCGAGGACATCAAGGCCCCCGAGTGCTTCTACATCGAGGAGCAGCTCAAGAAGCGCATGGGGATCCCGGTCTTCCACGACGACCAGCACGGCACCGCCATCATCTCCGCCGCCGCGTTCCTGAACGCGCTCGAGATCGCGGGGAAGAGGATCGAGGACGTGAAGGTCGTCTTCGCGGGCGCGGGTGCCGCGGCCAATCGCGTGCGCGAACCTCTACATCACGTACGGCGTCAGGCTCGAGAACATCCTGATGGTCGACCGGACCGGCGTCATCTGCAAGGGCCGGACCGAGAACATGAACGCGTACAAGCAGCGCTTCGCGCGCGACACGAAGCTGCGCACCCTCGCCGAGGCCCTCGAAGGGCGCGGACGCTTTCATCGGCGTCTCGGCCGCGAAACTCGATCAACGGCGACATGGTCAGGAAGATGGCGAAGGACCCGATCATCTTCGCGATGGCGAACCCGGTGCCGGAGATCACGCCCGAGGAGGTGAAGGCCGCGCGTCCCGACGCCATGATGGCGACCGGCCGTTCGGACTATCCCAATCAAGTCAACAACGTCCTCGGCTTCCCGTTCATTTTCCGAGGTGCGCTCGACTGCCGCGCGACGCAGATCAACGAAGCGATGAAACTCGCCGCGTCCCGGGCCCTCGCGAACCTCGCGAAGGAGGACGTGCCGGACTCCGTCGCCCGCGCGTACGGCGTGGAGGGCTTCAAGTTCGGCCGTGAGTACCTCATCCCGAAGCCGTTCGACTGGCGCGTCCTCCTGCACGTGCCGCCCGCCGTCGCCCAGGCCGCCGCGGACACCGGAGTCGCGAAGAGGCCCATCAAGGACATGGAAGCCTACAAGAGGAAGCTCGAAGGCATGCTCTCGCGCTCACGCTCCTTCATGCAGGTCATCCACGGCAAGGCGAAGAGCGACCCGAAGCGTGTCGTCCTCGCCGAGGGCGACCATCCGAAGATCCAGCGCGCCGCGAAGATCCTGGCCGAGGAGGGGCTCGCCGTGCCGATCCTCCTGTCGCGCGGGAAGAGAGCCGAGGCGGCCCTCAAGGCGATGGACGTCAAGACCCGCATCGAGGTCATCGATCCCGAGACACACCCGAACTTCCAGAAGTACGTGAAGGCATTCGTCGCCAAGAGGAACCGCCACGGCGTGACGCTCGAGGATGCCGAGCGCACCATGAGGTTCCGGAACTACTTCGCCGGGATGATGGTCGACCAGGGCGACGCGGACGTCTCGCTCTCGGGCCTCACGACGAACTATCCGGACACGATCAAGCCGGCTCTCCACACCATCGGCGTGAAGGCCGGCGTCACGAAGGTGTCCGGGCTCTACGTCCTGATCCTCCAGGACCGCACGTTCTTCTTCGCGGACACGACGGTCAACATCGACCCGAGCGCCGGCGACCTCGCGGAGATCGCCCTCCTCTCGGCCGACACCGCGAAGCTCTTCGGGATCCAGCCGCGCGTCGCGATGATCTCGTTTTCGAACTTCGGGTCCACGGTCCACCCGGCGACGAACAAGGTGCGCGATGCGGTCAAGCTCGTCAAGCAGCGCCGCCCCGAGCTCGAGTGCGACGGCGAGATGCAGGCGGACACGGCCGTCCTGCCCGAGTTCCTGAAGGAGAACTACCCCTGGACGGATCTCAAGGGCCCGGCGAACGTCCTCGTCTTCCCCGAGCTCCAGAGCGCGAACGCGGCGTACAAGCTCGTCTGGAGGCTCGCGAAGGCGGAGGCGATCGGGCCGATCCTGATGGGCATGGGCAAACCCGTCCACGTCCTGCAGCGCGGCGTCGAGGTCTCCGACATCGTGAACATGGCGGCGTTCGGCGTCGTGGACGCGCAGTCCCGCAAGGTGTGACTCCCGGCCCCGCGGCCCGCCCGTACCGTACGATGCGGGCCGCGTGGACGTTCTCACCGACCTGAGCACCGCTCTGGCGGCCTTCGCCGCGGTCCCGGCGGTCGACGGCTTCCTGCGTTGGCGGCGGCTCGCGGCGCCGCAGGGGAGCGCGCGAGCGCCGGAGGGCGCTCGCGCGCCCCGGAAGATCCTCGCGGTAATCCCGTCGCGCGCCGAAGGCGCCCGGGTGGGGGACCTGGCCGCGGACCTGAAGAGGGAGTCGGAGGAGAGAGGGATTTCTTCGAAGGCGGAAGACGCGGGGGCGGCCGGCGGCGCGCGCCCGACGGGCGGCGCCGCGGCGGAGCGCGTCCCCATGGACGTGCTTGTCGTTCTGGACGGCCCCGACCCCGATGCCGAGACGCGTCTCGCGCGCGACGGGGTCCATTACCTTTCGAAGAAGCTTGCAGGCCCTTCCAAGGGCAACGTCCTTGCTTTTCTGGCGGAGAGCCTGGGCGAGCGCCTGAACTCGTACGACTTCATCCTCGTCTTCGACGCCGACATGCGTCTCCCCGAGGGCTTCTTGCGGGACCTGTGCGTGCCGGAGGGAACCGAGGTTTTCCAGCTGCCGGTCCGCCCTTCGGGCGTCCCGGCGCCGGGGGCTCCGCGCGTCGAGGCGCTCTCCCTCGCCGAGGCGCGGCTCGACGACCGCGTGCGTTCCGGGGCGGGTCTGCCGGTCCGGCTGCGTGGCAAGGCGATGGGCTTTTCGCCACGCGCGTTTCGCCTCGGGCCCGCCGCCGCCGTGCGGACGACCGCCGAGGACTCCGAGGCGACTCTCACACTTCTCGCGCGGGGAGTCGTCGTGCGCGCGCTGGACGGCCCGTTCGCGTTCGACGATCCGCCCGCCGACGCGGGCGCGATGGGCCGGTCGCGCGCGCGATGGTTCGGCGGGCACCTGAAGCTGCTGTTCACGGGCCTCGTCGAACTGCTGCGCTGCGCCGCGCGCCGGCCGGTGGGGACGTTCGTGCTGGCGGCGGATCTGTGGCTCCGGCCGAGGATCCTTCTGCTCGGGGCCCTCGCGTTTCTTGCGGCCCTCTCGGACGCTGCGATGGTGTTTTTTTCTTCGAGTGGCGCGTGGGGCGGTCTCGGCACGGGCACGGGCGACGCCGCGGCGGCAACCGGCGCGGCCGCGGCGCCTCGACCCGTCGCGCTCCTCCTCTGCCTCCTGCTCCTTTCACTTTTAGGAAAGTCTTCTCTCCTCTTCGAGTGGCTCTCGATCGTCGCGCTGCGCCGGCGCATCGGCTATCCCCCGGAAGTCCCGCCCGTTTCTCTCGCCAATCTCTCCGACTCTCTTCTGGTTTGGAGCGGCGCCGTCGTCCGGGGACTCCTCTCGCCCTCGCACTGGCATCGCGCGAGGCCGCCCGCGTGAAGGCCGTCCTGCTCGTCCCGCGCCTGCCGGGCACGGGCCACACGGGCGACCGACTGCGCGCGGAGCTGCACCTCGAGGCGCTCGCCCGCGCGGGGTACGAGACGGCGATTGTGGGGGGAACCGCCGGAGGAGAAGAGATTCTTCGAATGGAGAATGCGGCGTCGGTGCATCCCGTGCGCCTCGGGCGTTCGCGGCTTCCGGCCGCCCTCGTGAGCGCCGCCGCGTCCGGCGAGCCTCTGCAGTCCGCACTCTTCGCAGGATCTTTCGGCCTTGCCCTGCGCGAAGCGGCGCGGAATGCGGACCTCCTCGTCTGCGTCCTCCTCCCCCGCCTCCTCGCCCACGTCGGCGCGCTGCCGGCGCTGCCGCGCGTCGTCGACTACGTCGACGCGCTCGCGGCCGCGGCGCGTCAGGCCTCGAACGACGACCCGGCGCCCTGGCGGCGGTCGTATTGGGAGGCCGAGGCTCCGCGGCTCCTTCGCGCCGAGAGCCGCGCGGCCGAGGGCGCTTCCGTCCTTCTCGCGACGACGCCGTTCGACGCGGCGCTTCTCCCTCCGGGCACCCGCGCGATTCCGAACGGCGTCACGATCGCGCCTCTCGCGGCCGGCCCGCGCGGCCCCGTCGTGGCCTTCTCGGGCCGTCTCCGGTATCGTCCGAACCTCCTCGCCGTCAAGCGACTCGTCGACGACATCTGGCCGCGCGTCGTGCGCGAGGTTCCCGGGGGGCGCCTCGTCCTCGGCGGGGCCGACGCGCCCGGCTGGCTCCGGGCCCGCGCGGGGAAGGGCGGTGTCGAGGTCGTGAGCCCCGTGACCGACATGCGGGCGTTCCTGCGCGCGTCGCGCGTTGCCGTCGCGCCCGTCGCGCTGGGAACGGGCACGCCGAACAAGCTCTTCGAGGCGTTCGAGGCGGGGGCCGCGGTCGTCGCGTCGGAAGCGCTCGTGGCCCGGGTGGCCGCGGACGGCGCGCCGCCGCCGGCACGGACCGCACGCACGGACGACGAGTTCGCGCTGGCCCTCGTCGCGCTCCTGACGGATCCCGCGGCGGCGGAACGGGAGGGGGCGCGGGGCCGGGCGTGGGTCGAGGCGCACGGGGACCGGCAGCGCTCCTACGACGCTCTCGCCGCGGCGTACCGCGAAGCGCGGGAGCGCGCGTGAAGCCGCGCGGGCACTTCGCGGGCCGCATGGCGGTCCTCGCGGCAGGCGACGCGGGCCTTGCCGCCGGGCTCTTTGCGCTCATCGTCGGGCTGCGCCGCGCCCTCGCGCTCCCCGGCACTCTCGGGACGCTCCCGGCGCCGAACGTGCCGCTCGACCCCGTCTGGCTGGGCGGCATCGCACTCGTGACCCTCGCGGCACTCTGGCTCGCCGGCACGTACGACGAGCCCCTCGCGTCGCTCAAGGAACGCGGCGGCCTGCTCGTCGGGGCGTTCCTCGCGGGCGGCCTGCTCCTCGCGCTCTACTTCCTCGCGGGTCGCGCCGTGCCGCGCACCGTCCTGCTTCTCTGGCTCCCGCTCCTCTCGTTCGGCCTCGGCGCCTGGCGGCGCGTCGCCGAAGCCGTCGCGCCGATCGGGACACGTCCCGTGCTCGTTCTCGGTGCCGGAGAGGACGCGCGGCGCGCGGCCGAGGCCCTTTCCTCGGGCCGCATCACTGGCCACAGGCTGCTCGCGTGGCGCGAGGACGCCTCGTCCTTCGAGCCCGGCGCGGCCCAGGACGTTCTGTACGCGCCCGACCGGACGGAGGACCGGCAGACGCTCGTCGCCCTGCTCGAGCGCAGCCTCGAGCACGACTTCGACCTCTGGATCCTGCCGGGCGTCGCGGACGTCGTCGCCTCGCGCGTCGTGACGAGAAGCCTCGGCGACCTCCCGCTCGTGCCCGTCGTGACGCGGGGCGCGAGCGCGTTCGCCTTCGCCTGGCGGCGCGTGCTTGACCTCGTCCTCGGCACGGCGCTCACGCTCCTTGCCCTCCCGATCCTCCTCGTCGTGACCGCGGCCGTCTCCCTCGAGAGCCGGGGCTCCCCGTGGATCCGCCAGCGCCGCGTCGGGCGCGGAGGGAGGCCGTTCGAGCTCTGGAAGGTGAGGACGATGAGGTGGGACGCCGAAGCCGCAACCGGCCCGACGCTTTCGTCCACGAACGACGAGCGCGTGACGCGCGTCGGGGGATTCCTGCGCCGCGCCCGGCTCGACGAGCTCCCGCAGCTCTTCCACGTCGTCAGCGGCTCGATGAGCCTCATCGGTCCCCGGCCGGAGCGGCCGGAGTTCGTGAAGACGTTCGCGGAGCGTGTCCCCGCGTACCGCCTGCGGCACGTCCTGAAGCCGGGACTGACGGGTCTCGCCCAGGTCATGGGGGCGTACGCGACGGAGCCCGACGTGAAGCTCCGCTACGACCTCGGCTACCTCTTTCACTGGACGCCTGCTCTCGACCTGTTCGTCCTCCTTCGCACGGTCGTGACGGTCCTTCGGGGCAGCGGAGTCTGAATCGCAATCGGCCGGTGTAAGGATTACCATGGCCTCGGCGTTGCAGAACGTGGTCATGTCATGCGAGTTCGATAAGGCCGGCGGGGAAACGTGCTTGCCTGAGTCCTTCTACGAGGCGCGTCTCGAGGCGACCCTGCGCGCGTGCCGCGTGCTGCGTCACGAGTTCGCGACGCCGCTGTCGGCGGCGGGCCTTCACCTCGAGCTGGCCCGGCGTGCCGCCGAGCGCGTGGAGGGAGGCGTTCCGGGGAAGCTCCGCAGCGGACTCGACACGGGACGCCAGCAGCTGGACGAGGCCGTTTTCCTTCTGGACGGGCTCACCGCTCTCGGCGGCGCGCGGACCGGGGCACCCGGCCTCGTCGATTTTTCCGATCTCGTCCGGCGCACGGCGCGCGACGCGGGACCCGAGCTCGAGCGCCGCGGCCTGGGCGTGCGCCTCGGCGATTTCGCCGACGGCATCTGCGTGGAGGGCTTCGCGGACGAGCTGGAGCCGGCGGCCCGCGAGGTCCTGGCCCTCGCGGCGCGCTGGGCCTCCCCCGGCGAGGCCCGAATCGGGTTGCGTTCCGTCGACGGATCCGCCGCGCTCGAGTTCCGCGTTCCGCTCTCCGGGGGCGCTCCCGGCGACATGTTGTTCAAGGCGCGGAGCCGGCCGAACGCCGGGCTCGGGCCGTTCCTGGCGCGCTGGACGTTCGAGGCGCACGGGGGGCGGCTCGACGGCCACGACGACGGGACGAACCTCACGGTGACGGCGTCCCTTCCGGAGGCGGCGCGATGAGGATCCTCGTCGTCGAAGACGACCGCGACACCCGCGAGGGCCTCCAGATGCTCCTTCGGGAGTTCGGTCTCGACGTTCGGGCCGCGTCGACTCTCGCCGAGGCGCGCGCGCAGCTCACCGCGTTCGACCCCGACGTCTGTCTCACGGACCTCCAGCTCCCCGACGGCGACGGGCTCGATTTGATCCGGATCGCCCGCGCGGAGGACGCGATGCGCGAGATCGTCGTCCTGACCGGCCACGGCTCGCTCGACTCGGCCGTCGAGGCGATGAAGGAGGGCGCGTTCGACTACCTCGATCAAGCCGGTCAATCCCACCGGCTCCGCTCGGGCTTCGTCGGGCGGCATCGCGCGGCGCGCCGAGGCGGCAGACGACGACGCCGCGCCGGAAGCCCTCGACGCGCCGGCCGCTTCGGAACATGGTCGGCCGCGTCGCCGGCGATGCGCGAGATGTTCGCCGTGTCGCGCGCAGTCGCGCCGACCGACGCCACCGTGCTGATCACGGGCGAGAGCGGAACCGGCAAGGAGCTGGTCGCGCAGCGCGTCCACGAACTGCCGCGCGCGGCGGGCGCGCTTCGTCGCGATCAACTGCGGCGCGCTCTCGGCGAACCTGATCGAGAGCGAGCTCTTCGGCCACGAGAAGCGGCGCGTTCACGGGCGCCGACCGCGCGGCGCAGCGGGCTGCTTCGAGCGCGCGACGGCGGGACGCTGTTCCTCGACGAGGTCGCGCGAGATCGCCGCCGGACGCTGCAGGTCAAGCTCCTGCGCGTGCTCGAGACGCGGCTCGTTCCGCCGCGTCGGCGGCGAGCGAGGAGCTCGGTCGACGTGCGCGTCGTCGCGGCCACGAACCGCGACCTCGTCGAGCGCCGTGCAGGAGGGCACGCTTCCGCGAGGACCTCTACTACCGGCTGAACGTCGTGCCTCGCATCGCGTGCCGCCGCTGCGCGAGCGGCGCGAGGACATCGCCGCTGCTCGCGCGGCACTTCCTCGCGCAGCGTCGCCGAGAGCGAGCACGGCCGCCGACGGAGCTTCTCGCAAGCGGCTCTCGAGCGGCTCGCGGAGCACGCGTGGCCAGGCAACGTGCGCGAGCTCCGCAACGCCGTGCACCGCGCTTACGTTCTCTCGGACGGCGAGACCGTCGACGACGCCACGGTCGCGGCTGTCCTCTCCGGCCGCCCGAGCGGGACCTTCCCGGCCGTCCGGCCGCCCGCTCCGGGCGCCGCCGCGCGCGAGCAGGACGCGGCGTCCGAGGCCGGTCCCGCGGACGTGCCGGCCCCCGCCGCCCCGGCCCCGGACGACCCGCTCAGCGTCCCCGTCCGCGTCGGCGACTCCCTCGAGGAGGTCGAGCGCCGCCTGCTCGAACGCACGCTCGCAGCGGTCGGCGGCAACAAGAGGAAGGCCGCCGAGATGCTCCGCGTCAGCCTCAAGACCGTCTACAACAAGATCAAGCAGTACGAGCTCGAGCGCTGACGCGGCGCGCGGGCGTCAGGCGCCGAGCCAGTGACGCGTGACGCGGAGGATCTCGGAGGGCTCGAGGGGCTTCCGGAGGAAGCCGGCGTCGTTCCGGCGCGGCGGAGCGAAACCGGGCGTCGCGATCCCGGACATGACGAGGATGGGCAGGGAGGAGAACGCGGGAAGCTCCTCGACGCGGCGCACGAACGCCCACCCGTTCATCCGGGGCATCTCGAGGTCGACGATCACGAGGCGAGGCCGAAGTCCCGCCTGGAGACGCTCGAGAGCCTCGGCCCCGTCCTCGGCTCCCACGCCGCTCAGCCCCTCGTCGTCGAGCAGCCGGAGGAGCCCGTCGCGGAGCGCTCGGTCGTCGTCGACGACGAGGACGTCGGGCTGCGGGCGGGCGGAGGGCGGCTCCGGGGCACGGCGCCGCGCCGGCCGCGAGGCGGGCGGCACCGCGGCCGTTTTCGCGGGTGCGTCGCCCAGGACGCCGCGCACACGATGGATCGCGCCGTCATCGACGAGAGGAACGCCGTTTCCGGCCACGTGCCGGCCGTCGACCGCGAGCTGGCCGAGGCCGCCCGTCTTCCCATCGGGGTTCTCGATCCGGATCTCCCAACGCGTGCGGCCGATCCGAAGAGACACCGAATAGCCGGGCCACGAGGCCGGGATGCGCGGCTCGAGGCGCAAGACGCTTCCCTCGCGCCGCAACCCGAGGAGGCTCTCGGTGGCGGCGCGGTAGAGCCACCCCGCCGCCCCGGTGTACCACGTCCACCCGGCCCCGCCGAGGTGCGCGGGGTGCGCCGAGACGTCGCCGGCCACGACGTACGGCTCGCCTCCGTACCGCCGGACGCCGGCCTCGGACCGGGTGTGGTTGACGGGATTGAGCATGTGGAAGATCTCGAGGGCCTCGTCCGCGGACTCGAGCGCCGCGGCGGCCATCACGACCCACGCCGCCGCGTGCGTGTACTGACCGCCGTTCTCCCGGATGCCGGGCGGGTAGCCCTTGATGTAGCCCGGCGCCTCCGGCCCGCGGTCGAAAGGGGGCGCGAGCAACGTCACGATCTCCGCGTCGCGACGCACGAGACGTGAGAGGACGGCGTCCAGCGCGCGCTCGGCGCGCGCGCGCGGCGCCACTCCCGAGAGGACGGCCCACGTCTGGGCGATCGAGTCGATCTGCCCGTCGACGTTCCGGCGCGAGCCGAGTGGCGAACCGTCGTCGAACGTCGCGCGCCGGTACCAGTCGCCGTCCCAGGCGAGGCCGAGCGCGTGCCGGAGCCTGCCGGCCTCGTTCCGGTAGCGGGCCGCCCGCGCGCCCTCGCCGCGTGCGTCACAGAGCACCGCGAACGGCACGAGGATGGAGTGGAGGAAGAATCCCAGCCATACGCTCTCGCCGCGGCCCTCGGGACCGACTTCGTTCATCGCGTCGTTCCAGTCTCCCGTGCCGATGAGCGGGAGACCCTGGGCTCCGGCCGTGAGCGACGCGTCGACCGCGCGCGCGGCGTGCTCGAAGAGCGTGTCGGTCCCGGCGGACACGGTCGGCTCGAAATAGGCCTCGCGCTGTCCTTCCTCGAGCGCCGGCCCCTCGAGCCAGGGCGCGCGCTCGTCCCACACGGCGGCATCGCCGGTCGCGTCGGCGTAGCGAAGAGCCGCCCACGGCAGCCAGAGCAGGTCGTCGGAGCAGCGCGTGCGCGTGCCGCGCCCCATCGGCTCGTGCCACCAGTGCTGCACGTCCCCCTCGCGGAACTGACGCCCCGCGGCGCGGACGAGGTGCTCGCGCGCGAGGTCGGGACGCACGAGGACGAGCGCCGAGACGTCCTGCAGCTGGTCCCGGAAGCCCCACGCCCCGCCGGGCTGGGAGTAGCCCGTGCGCCCCCAGAGGCGGGACGCGATGATCTGGCAGGGGAGCCAGCGGTTCACGAGGAGGTCGAGGGAGTCGTCGGGCGTCGTCACGACGAGCGCGCCGAGCGTCTCCTCCCATGCGGCGCGCACGCGCCCACGCTCGGCGGCAGCGGCGGCGGAATCGGCGAATCGCGCGGCGAGGGCGAGCGCGTGGGCCTCGTCGCGCCCCTCTCCGAGCACGAAGGCGAGCGTTCGCGCCTCGCCCGGGGCGAGAGCGACGGAAACGTGGAGCGCCGCACACGGGTCGAGCCCGCCGCCCGTCCGCCCCGAAAGGCGCGCGCGGTGCGGCCCCGTCGCGGTACGCAGCGACCGACCCGCTCCACGGAACTCCCGCCGGTCGGAGGTCCACGAGACGGGCGGCTCGCTCGACGCGAGGAACGCGACGCGTCCGGCGAACGCGGCGTTCTCCGGGTTTCGCGCGAGAAGGGCCCGTCCGTCCGGCGCGAGCGACGTGACGACGTGACGGGGCGCCTTGGGGCGCGGGGGGCCGAGCGTCCAGTCGGCGACCGCGAAGACCGCGAGCCGGCGGGCCCGGCCCGAACGGTTCTCGAGCGTGAGGAGGGAGATCTTCACGGGCTCCTCGCGCGCGACAAACGTATCCAGCGACCGCGCGATGCCGCCGGCGGAGTGCCGGAAGCGCGACAGACCGGGTTCGTGCGTGACCCGCCAGCGGCCCGTCTTCTCCCGCGGTCGCGCGCCCGGCGTCGCGCCCACCACCTCGCCCGTCTCCTCGTCCCGCACGAACACGGCTTCGGAGAGCGGGTCGCTGACGGGGTCGTTCGCAAACGGCGTCAGGCGATTCTCGCGGCTGTTGGTCGACCATGTCATCGCCGGGCCCGAGGCCGTCACGAGCGAGCCGAAGGACGGGTTCGCGAGGACGTTTGTCCACGGGCGCGGCGTCTCGCGGCCTCCGTCGAGGACGATCTCGTAGGTGCGGCCGCCCTCGCCGAACCCGCCGAGGCCGTTCCCCATCTCGAGACGCGGGACCGGCTCCGGGGGCGCGGTCTCGGACGCCGGCCGCGGAATCGGAGGAGGCGGCGGCTCGGCGGCCCATGGTGTCGTCCGGTCGAGCTGGAGCGCGAGGTCGCCGTCCTCCCCGCGCAGAACGGCGCGCGCGTAGACGAGCAGGCCCCGCTGCTCGTCGGGGCTCAGAAGATCGCCGCGCAGGAGGAAGACCCCTCCACTCTTGCCCGCGTGCGGGGCCCAGGGACCGCGCTCGACGAGTTCCGTGAGGTGGTCGTGCAGCTCCTTGCGATAGCCCTCCGCGTGCTCGTTGAGGAGGACGAGGTCCGCGGCGAGGCCTTTCAGGCGCCAGTACTCCTGCGCCTCGAGAGTCTGCCGCGCGAGGTCGAGGTCGGAGTCACGTCCGAGACGCACCGTGAGGACCGGGAGGTCCCCCGAGATGCCGTGCCGCCACAGCGCCGAGGCGTCGAGCGTGTTCGCCTCGTGCTCCGCGAAGGGCGCCGCGAGCCTGCGGTCCGAGCCGAGGACGCAGGAAGCGAGCCGCTCGAACAGACGCGTGTCCTCGGGGGCCAGTCCGAGGTGGCGCACGGCCACCTGGGCGTGCGTACGGGCGAGCGCGAACGCCCGCACGGCCGCGGACGGGTCGTGGTGCTTCTGCGCAAGCGCGAGCGCCGCCTCGCGGCTCTCCGTGACGCCGGTCGTGAACACGAGGCGCGCGATCGCTCCGGGCGCGAGCCGGACCCTCTGGCGCAGAGAGAGGATCGGGTCGAGGACGGTACCGGTCGTGCCCGAGAGCGCGCGGCCGTCGAGGGCGATCGGGTCCGAGGCGTCGCGCCCGCGGCCGAGGAAACGCACGCGGTCCGTCTCCCACTCGAGGGACCCCTGACGCCGGCCCGCGACGGCGAGAACGTGAACGGCCCAGAGCGGGGTCTCGCCCGCCGTGCGGGGCCGCCGCGCGCAGAGAAGTGCCGCGTTCTGCGGGATGGCCTCCGTCTCGAGGAAGAGCTTCGCGAAGACCGGGTGCGCGACGTCGTCCTCCGGTCGCGCGAGGACGATTTCGACCGCGCTCGTGACTTCGACCTCGCGGACGGTGGCCCCGAGGTTCGTGAGGGTCAGGCGGCGCACCTCGACGTCTTCCTCGGGCGAGACCGCCACCTCGAGGAGGGACTCGATCTCGTCGTCGCGCCGGCGGACGGAAGCCGACTCGGGCAAGAACGTGACGCGGTAGATCCCGGGCTCGCGGAACGTCGGAGCGAAGGTCGCGGACCACGTGGCGCCGCTGCGCACGTCGCGGAGGTAGAGCGCGTGGCCGGCGGGATCCACCGTCGGGTCGTCGCGCCGCCGGACGACGGAGAGCCCCCGCCAGGAGCTCCACCCGCCTCCCGCCTGCGTGATCGCCGTGACGAATGACCCGTTCGACAGGAACTGCGTGGCGGGGAAGGCCGCATACGGCGAGCGGTGGAGGCGGGGCGCGGCGGCCGGCGATGCGGGAATCGGGAAGACCTCGTCGGACGACGGGCGCGTCTGCGCGACTGGCGCCTGGCGCGGCGGGCGTTCCTGCAGAAGCAGCTCGGTGGCGCGCACGCGCGGGTCGGCGTGGAACCTCCGCACCATGATTCCGTCGAGCAGCGCGTTCGCGAACGCGACGAGGCTCATTCCCTGGTGGTGCGCGAACGCGGTCCTCACGAGGACGCCGCGCCCGTCGGCGGTCCTGGGAATCGGCGCGGGGTCCGCGCCCGCCGGTCCCCTCGTGTAGTCGATCGCGTCCCAGAAGCCCCAGCGCCCGTTGGCGCCGGCCGACGCGAGCCTGCGGAGGTTCTTCGCCGCCTCGGCGGGGACGAGGAGCGCCGCGAGCGCCGTCGCGTACGGCGCGACGACGAGGTCCTCGTCGAGGCCCCGGCGGAACCCGAGGCCCGGCACCCCGAACGCGCGGTACTGGTGCTCGCCCGCGAGGTCGACGGCGCGGTAGGCGGACTCGGACTCGCCCCACGGAACGCCGTTCGAGCGTCCCCACTCGCGCTGCCTTCGCACGGCCATCCGGCAGGACTCGTCGAGGAGCGTGCCCGGATAGGTGCGCGTGAACAGGAGCGGCATGAGGTACTCGAACATCGACCCGCTCCACGACAGGAGCGTCGGCACGCCGTGCAGGCTCACGGCGAGCCGGCCGAGCCGGAACCAGTGGCTCTGGGGGACGTCGCCCTTGGCGATCGCGAGGAAGCTCGCGACGCGTGCCTCGGAGGCGAGGAGGTCGTAGAACGTCTCGTCCCGCACCGCGTTGCCCTGGGCGACCGGGCGGCAGCCCGTCACGAAGAGACCGCGACCGGCGTCGAAGAGCGATGCGAAGTCCATCCCGTCGGCGAGAGCGACGGCGCGCCGGGCGAGGTCCTCCGCGCGCCCGTCGCCCGCCGGCGCGGCGGACTCCCGCAGGCCTGAGGCGAGAACGAGGAGGCAGGCCGCGAGGTTGCCGCTGTCCACGGTCGAGACGTAGCGCGGCTCGAGCGGCTCGAGGGTGCGCGTGTCGTACCAGTTCAGGACGTGCCCCTTCCACCGCTCGAGGCCCTCGACGGTGCGGAGCGTCCGCTCGATCCGCGCGAGGAGACTCGCCGCGTCGAGCCAGCCGAAGTCGCGGGCGGCGAGGTCCGAGAGGAGGGCGAGGCCGATGTTCGTCGGCGACGTCCGCGGCGCGACGACGGGCGCGGCGCCCTCCTCGCGCAGGGCGACGTTGTCGGGCACGAGGCCGTTCTCGTCGTCGCGGACCGTCTCCTCGAAGTACCGCCAGGTCTCCCGCGCCGTCTCGAGGAGGAACTCGCGGTCCGCGCGGCCGAGCGCGCGGATCGGGGAAGGGGCCGCGTGGCTGAGCCACCACGCGAGGAGAGGGCTCAGGGCCCAGAGGACGAGGAGCGGCGTGGCGAGAGGAAGCGCGGAGGGCCGGGCCGCCGCGACGGCGATGCCGGTCAGGACGGCCGCGAGCGGGCTCGCCGCCATCTCGAGGTAAAACGAGCGGGGGCCGCCGGACATCAGCCCGGCGGCGCGGGCGGCTCCCGTGGCGGCGGTCTCCCACTCGAGGAGGCGCCGGCCCGTCACGGCGAGGCGCACGAGCGTCAGGACGATCGCGTGGAGGGCCTCGTACGCGTAGTGCGGGAGGAAGGCGAGTCCGACGACGGCCTGCGCGAGCGCGATCTCGAGCTCCTGGCCGAACTCGCGGACGAACGAGAAGGCCGGCTGCTGCGGACGCGGCCCTTCGAGGACGAGCCGGGCGACGGAGACGAGCGGGAGAGCGAGGACGGCGCCCGCGAGCAGGACCCACGCCGCCGCGGGACCCGGCAGGACGGTGAGGCCCGCGACGATGAGCGCGAACAGCGTGGGCGGCAGGAGGCTCCGCCGCAGGTTGTCGAGGATCTTCCACTGGGAGATGAGCGGGAGGCTGTTTTGCTCGAGGCCCGCGCGCGTCGGGACGAGCGGCAGGAGCCACCTCAGGATCTGCCAGTCCCCGCGCACCCAGCGGTGCTGCCGGCGCGCGTGCGCGAGGACGTTGCCGGGGTAGTCGTCGACGACCTCGACGTCCGTGACGAGCGCCGTCCGCGCGTAAAGGCCTTCGAAGAGGTCGTGCGACAGGAGCGAGTTCTCGGGAACACGGCCGTCGAGCGACGCCTTGAACGCGTCGACGTCGTAGAGCCCCTTCCCCGTGAAGACTCCCTCGCCGAACAGGTCCTGGTACGTGTCCGAGACCGCGGTCGTGTAGGGGTCGACGCCCGTGTGCCCGGAGAACACGCGCGCGAAGCGCGAGGCGGTCGCGCTCGTCGTCGCGATCGCGATGCGCGGCTGGAGGATGCCGTAGCCCGCGACGACGCGGCGGGACACGGGGTCGAGGCGGGGGCGATTCAGCGGGTGCTCGAGGATGCCGACGAGCGTGCGGGCGGCGTCGCGGGGAAGCCGGGTGTCGCTGTCGAGCGTCAGGACGTAGCGGACGGAGGGCAGGAGCGAGAGGTCGCCGACCTGAAGGCCGAAGCTCGTGTCGGTCGCGCCGCGCAGGAGGCGGTTCAGCTCCTCGAGCTTCCCGCGCTTGCGCTCCCAGCCCATCCACAGGCCCTCGGATGCATTCCAGCGCCGCACGCGGTGGAAGAGGTAGAACCGCCGCGGACCGTACGTCGTGTTCAGCTCGGCGATTCCGCGCGAGGCGGCCGCGAGAATCGCGTCGTCGTCGTTCCGCGTTGCCTCCACGGCGTCCGTGAAGTCGGACAGAAGGGCGAAGTGAACATTCGCGTCCGGGTTCGCGAGTGCCTGGACCTCGATGTGCCGGAGCATGGACTCCACCGAGGCGACGGTCGGGAACAGCGTCGGAAAGACGACGAGCGTGCGGGCGCCGTCGGGAACGCCGCCGCGGAAGTCCAGGCGCGGCAGCCGCCGGGGCGGGATGAGCGCGTCCACGAGGCGCTGGACGAGAAAGACCGCGATCTCCGAGACGGGGATTGCCGCGAGGACGAAGGCCCACACCTCGGCGCCGGACTCGGCGCCCATGGAGCGGACGAACGCCGCTACCGCGGAGAGCCCCGCGGCCGTCAGGACGGCGATCGCGCAAATGTAGGCTGCGGTCGCGTGATGGAAGAAGCCGCGCTTCAGCCGGGCCACGGGGCCGCGCCGCCCGCCGACGTCCTTCTCGAACGCCGGGCGGCCAGGCCCGACGAGGAACCAACCGACGTGCGCCTCGCGCGGATCGGCCCCGGCGGGAGCCTCCCGCGCACGCGCGACCGCACGCCGCGCGACGCGAAGCTGGTCCTCTGCGGAACGTGGGGCAAGCTTCTCGATCGCGTGGCGGTACCGGTCCCGCGTCGCGAAGTCCATGCGGCTGTAAACGGCGCCGGGGTCGTGCCGGAGCGCCTCTTCGACGAGGCTCACGCGCTCGACGAACGGGCCCCAATCGAGCGTGCCGCAGAGGCGAAGCGCCGACACGGCGTTCGCGACCGAAACCTGCAAGGCGGCCTGACGCTGGTGCTCGGCGCGGACCGCGTCCTCGAGCGTGCGGCCGCTCTCGGCGAGTCGCCGGGACATGTCGGCGACGAGCTCCGCAGCGGGTGCGCCGAACTCCCGTGCCCGCTGGAGGATCCTCGAGGCGAACGCGGCCGGAGCCGGGTCCGGCACGACCGGAATCCTGCCCCACGAGAGCCGCGCGAGCGCCGCGTCGGCCCGGAGACGGTCCGCCCGAATCTCGAGGATTTCGTTCGCGAGGAGCCGGAGGTGCTCGACGAGTGCGGCGCGCAGGAAGCTCGGCCACGCCCAGAGCTCGGCGAGCGTGAGGGGCGTCGTCGCCTGGAACGCGGTGAGAAACGTCTCGAGCCGGGCGGCGTCGAGGCGCGCGTCGCTCCTGAGCACGAGCTCGCGCGCGAGCGCCTCGATGCGCGCGGCGCCCCCGTGCTCGGGCCCGGTGAGACGGGGAAGCTCGCGGTTGTAAGAGCCCGGCAGGTCGTGACGCGCCCCGCGGACCTCGGCCTCGATGAGGTGGAAGTTGTCGAGGAGCCACTCGGTCGCCGGAGTCGCGGGCTCGCCCGAGCGCACGTCGGCCGAGAGCAGCCGGTAGGCGCGCCTGAGAGCCGGGAGGTTCGCGCGCAGACGGCCGAGGACGTGTCGCCCGCCCCCGCGGGGGATGACGGTCCAGCCGGCCCCGAGCTCGCGGGCATGCTCTTCGAGACGGTCGGCAGGCAGGAATTCCCCGTGCGAGGGCCGAGACTGTTCCTCGTTCACGCCGTGAACACTGCAATCTTCACGCCATGCATCCTACTCGTCATTTGGAGGATGTCTCGAAGGCGGCGTGCGCAAGGTGATGGAGTTTTTTCCATGCCGCGAGGTGTCCGGCTGGCATGCGACCTGCGAAGAGCGCCGCAGGAGGATTGGAACATGTCGTATCGCATGAAATCGCCCTGGGCCGGCATCCTCGGCGCCGCATGCCTCGTGACGGCCGCCGCGTGCTCGAAGGCACCGGGGACCGTCGAACGAAAGTCCGACACGACGACCCAGACCGCGCAGGGCGAGGTCAAGACGACGTCCGAGTCGACGCAGTCGGGGAACACTCTCGAAGCGAAGACGGAGACGAAGACCGACACCGGTAACGAGACGATCAAGGGAACGATCGACACCGTCGTCGGGACCGTCACGTCCTACGAACCGGGCAGGAAGATCGAGGTCCTGACCGCCGAGAAGAAGACCCGCGACTTCCGCCTCGACGAGAAGGACACGATCGTCTCGATCGACTCGGCGGTGGCGGTCGGCTCGCGCGTGAGGCTCACGGAGCAGACGGGCGACGACAAGGCCCGCCGCCTCACGGTCAAGCTCGAAGGCTGAGAGAATGCCCGTCGTGAACGCGGGATGATCGGCGACACGACGGGCACCCGGCTCGGCTGGAGGCCGAGAGGCATGGACGTGCGTCTCGCGGCCGCGATCGCCGTGACGTTCGGCGCGCTGCTCATGCTCGTCTCCGTCACGTCGATGAGCACGAATCAGCTCATCCGGGAAGCCCGGTGGGTGGACCACACGAAGGACGCTCTCGCCGAGCTCGAAAGAGTGCAGGCGACGATCACGGAGGGCGAGACGAGCCAGCTGGGCTTCCTCATCACGGGAGACGAGGGTTACCTCGAGCCCTATCACCGGTCGTCCGCGGCGCTGCCCGAGCACATGCGCCGGATCGAGGCGATGACGACGGACAACGCGGCGCAGGCCGCGAAGGCGCGGAGGCTTCGCGAGCTCGTCATGGAGAGGCTCGCGCAGCTCGACCTCGCCGTGCGGCTCACGAAGGCGGACCGCGGCGAGGAGGCCCGCGCGTACGTGCGCGCCGGCGCGGGCCGCGCGACGATGGAGCAGATCCGGAGCCTCATCCTCTCCATGCGGTCTGCCGAGCGCGACCTCCTCGCGGTTCGCAACGAGAGGTCCGGTTCTACGGCGCGCAACCTCATCACGACGCTCGCGATCGGAGGGGCGCTCCTCTTCGCGTTCCTGATCCTCATCTGGTGGCTCATCCGGGCCGACCTCGGGCGGCGCAACCGGGCCGAGGCGACGATCCGCGAGAGGGAGACGCGCATCCGGCGCCTCATCGACGCGAACCTCATTGGCGTCCTGTTCTCGAACGGCGGCGGCGTGACGGCCGCGAACGAGGCGTTCCTCTCGATCGTGGGCCTCGAGAGGAGGTCGTTCGAGCCCGGCCGCCACCAGCTGTTCGGATTCACCGCTCCCGAGTTCCGGGAGCTGGACGAGAACTGCGAGAAGGAGCTCGCCGAGACGGGGACCTGCCGTCCGTACCAGAAGGAGCTTCTGCGTCCCGACGGGACCCGCGTTCCGGTCTTGTTCGGCGCGACGAGCATCGACATGGGCGGAAGCGCGCCGGTGAGGGCGTCCTTCGTGGTGGATCTCTCAGAGCTCAAGCGCGTCGAGGCGGAGCGCAACCGGCTGTACGAGGAGGCGCGCGACGCCGTGAAGGCGCGAGACGCGTTCCTCTCCGTCGCGGGCCACGAGATCCGGACCCCGCTGTCGGCGCTCAATCTCATCGTCTACCAGCTCGCGCGGCACCTGCGCGCGCTCGGCAACGAGAAGGCGATCGACCTCGCGGGCCGCTGCGAGAAGCAGGTCGCACGGCTCGTCCGCCTCGCCGACGAGCTCCTCGACGTGTCGCGGATCTCGGCGGCGCGGCTCCATCTGAGCCCCGAGGAGATGGACCTCGCCCAGCTCGCGCGCGACGTCGCCGAGCGGCTCGACGAGAGCGCTCAACGCTCGGGATGCCCGCTCGAACTGCGCGCGCCGGCCCCCGTCACGGGATTCTGGGACCGGCTCCGCCTCGACCAGGTGCTCTCGAACCTCCTGACGAACGCGTTCAAGTTCGGCCCGGGGCGCCCGGTCGTCGTCGAGGTCTCCGCGGGCGGCGGCGATGCTCTGCTGCACGTCGCGGATCAGGGCATCGGAATCCACGACGCGGACCAGCGGCGCATCTTCGAGCGATTCCAGCGCGCGGTCACGGCGGAGCCCTACCCGGGGATGGGACTCGGGCTCTGGATCACCCGAGAGATCGTGGAGGCGCACGACGGAACGATCTCGGTGGAGAGCCGTCCGGGCGCGGGCGCGACGTTCCGCGTATGTCTGCCGCGGAGAGGGGGAGGGGACGTTGAAAGTTCTGGTCGTTGAAGACGACGAGGCGATCGGTGAGGCGCTCGTCGGCCTCCTCGAGGATGCCGGGCACGAGGCGGTCTGTGCGCCGGACGGTCGCGTCGCCCTCGAGGAGATGCGAAAGGGCGGGGAACCTTGCCTCATCCTCCTCGACCTCGCGATGCCGGGGATGAACGGCTGGCAGTTCCGGGAAGCGCAACGGAAAGACGACGCGCTCGCGGAGATCCCCGTCATCCTCTGCACGGCGGACGCGCACGCCGAGGAGAGGGCCCGCGAGATCGGGGCGGCCGGCTGGCTGCGCAAACCGCTCGACCCCGAGCAGCTCCTCGAGACCGTGGCGCGCCACTGCCGGCCGGCCCCCGGTCCTTCCTGACGGCCGCCGGCCGCCCGGAAGGACGCGGGGCCGCCGGGTCACACGGGACGCCGACCCTGGATGACGCGGATGAGGACGATGACGATCGCGACCACGAGGAGGATATGGATGAACCCTCCGAGCGTGTATGACGTCACCATGCCGAGCAGCCACAGCACGAGAAGAATGACGAAGATGGTCCAGAGCATTTTCCTCCTCCTGCCCCCCTCTGAGCAACCGCCGTGCCGCGCGCGTGGAACGGATCGTGCTGGAAACGGGCGGGAGGACGATCATGGCTCTCTATTCAACGCAGGACTTCTCACGGTTGCTCGGGACGGCCGGTTTCTCGGACAAGCTCCTGAAACAGCACTTCGATCTCTACGCGGGGTACGTCAAGAACGCGAACGCGCTGCATGACGAGCTCGCCGCGTCGTCGCCGGCGAAGCCGCCCACGCCGTCGTGGTCCGAGCTCAAGAGGCGATTCGGGTGGGAATGGAACGGCATGCGCCTCCACGAGATCTATTTTGGAAATTTGACACGAACCTCACGCGCGCCGGAGAGGGATGCGCCCCTGGCGATGCGGATCGGGAAGGACTTCGGATCGCGTGACGCCTGGGAGAAGGAGTTCCGCGCGACCGGGAGCCTGCGGGGAATCGGCTGGGCGGCCCTCGTGTGGGATCCGCTCGCGCGGCACCTCTTCAACGTCTGGATCGACGAGCACGATCGCGGCGCGCTCGCGGGATGTCCGATCGTCCTCGTGATGGACGTCTTCGAGCACGCGTTCCTGACCGACTACGGGACGAAGCGCGGCGAATACATCGACGCGTTCCTCGCCGCCGTCGACTGGGAAGAGGCCGGCCGCCGCTTCGAGAGCGCCCAGATGCCGGTTGCGGAAACGGCCCGCGCCTAGGCTGGCACGCCCGCTGCAACGGAGGCGTGAGGAGGATGAAATGAATCGTAACGTTTTCGCGTCCGTCCTTTCGGTCCTGTTGCTCGGCGGCGCCGCGGCCGCCGTGGCGCAGGACAAGCCGATGGAGAAGAACGACGAGAAGAAGGTCACGACGACGGAAGGGACGATGAAGTCCAAGTCCCACACGGTCGTCGGGACGGTCAAGGAGTACGAGGCCGGCAAGAAGCTGAAGGTGCTCGTCGGCAAGAAGACCCGCTCGTTCGCGCTCGACTCCAAGTCGGTCGCGACCACGGTCGACCCGTCCGTGGTGGTTGGGTCGAAGGTGAAGGTCGTCGAGTCGAAGAACGCCGAGGGAGTCAAGACGCTCACGGTCAACCCCGCGAGCTGAGATGGCACCCCGGCTCTCCTGATCCCGGGACGTCCCGAAGGGCGTCCCCTTTTTTTTGGAGGAATCGTGTCGCGCCGCGCCGCATCTGCCGCACCGCGAGAGCTCCGCCTCCCGTGGGCCACGCTCCTGAAGGTCGGTCTCGCCGCCCTCGCGGCGTGGGTCTGCCTGCGTCTCTGGACGTCCTTGGAGTTCCTTCTCTTCGCGGCGCTCATCGCGATCGCGCTGAGTCCGGTGGTGAGTGTGCTCGAGCGGCGCTTGAGCCGGGGGAAGGCGGTGCTCCTCGTCGCTCTCGCGGTCGGTCTCCTGGGCGCGGCCTTCGCGTTCTTCGTGCTTCCGCCGCTGATGGGGCAGGTCTCGGACATGTGGAGGGGCCTGCCGACCGTGCGCGGGTCGATCTCCCGCTCCCTGGAGCGCGGCGGGTTGTCGGCGCGCGTCCTCCTCCCTCTGCTCGACCTCCCGCACGGACCCGAGGTGGACGCCTGGCTGGCCCGACCTCTCGTCTGGGGCCCACCCGCGTTCAAGGCGGTGGCGGGCGCGATCGTCATCGTCGTCCTGAGCCTTTACCTGCTGCTCGACGGGCCGAAGGTCGTCGCGTGGCTTCTCGCGTACGCGCCCCGCGCGCACCGCCGGAAGATGGGCGACATGGTCCCCGAACTCTTCTCCGTCGTGCAGGCCTACACGACGGGCCAGCTCATCGCGTCTGCGCTCTTCGGCGCGTTCGCGCTGCTCGCGCTCGCGATCCCGGGTGTGCCCGGCGCCCTTCCGATCGCGTTCCTCGCCGCGCTCTGCGACGTCATTCCGGTCGCGGGGATCGTCGTCGTGACCGCGGTCGCGGCCCTGTGCGCTCTCACGGTGACCCCGGCGACGGCGCTCCTCGTGACGGCGCTGTTCGTCGCCTACCATCTCTTCGAGCTCTACGTTCTCCTGCCGCGGCTCTACGGGAACCGCCTGCGCCTCTCGACGCTGACGGTCCTCCTCGCGATCCTCGGGGGCGGGACGCTCGGCGGCATCCCGGGCGCCGTCCTCGCGCTTCCGCTCGTCGCGGCGTATCCCGTGGTCGAGAAGCACTGGCTGGACGAGTGGCTGCACCCCGACGCCGTCGCCGACCACTCGGCGCTCCGGGAGACGGAGGACACCGGCCGGCAGCGGAAGCTCGTCAAGGCGGTGCTCGAGGGCCGGCCCACCGAAGCGGCCCGATGACGGCGCGCCGCGCGGCGCTCGCCCTGCTCGCGCTCGCGGCGGCCACGGGACTCGCTCTCGCGGGCGCGACCCGCGTCGTGCTCGGCTCGGACTGGCTGCTCGAGCAGGTCGACGCGGATCCGGACTCCCTTTTCGTCGCGTTCACGGGGCCGCGCGCCGCCCTCCTGCCGGGGCGGATCCGTTTCGCGACGCTCACGCTCCGGAGCCGCGACTCGAATGTCGAATGGGAGGCCCGGCTCGAGGACGTGACGGTCGACGTCGCGCTCCCGGGACTCGCCGGGCGCCGGTTTCACGCGAAGGCGGTGCGCGCGCGGTCCCTCGCGTTCCGGCTGCGCGAACGGCTCGCGCCGGACGAGGCGATCCCGTCGCGCGTCGCCCGGTACCCGCGCATCTCGGGGTTCGCGGACCCGCCGCGGCGCGCTCCCGGCGCGCGCCACGAGCCGCCCGCCGATCCCTGGCGCGTCGTCGTGGACGACCTCGACGTCGCGCTCGTGCGCGAGATCTGGATCGACTCCTGGCGGTGGACCGGCGAAGCCGGCATGTCGGGTGGTTTTTTCCTCCGGCCCGGTCACGAGGCCGAGGTCCTTCCGAGCACGCTCTCGGTCGTCTCGGGCACCCTGCGCTGGGGAGAGGCGACCGTCTCGCGCGCGACGGCCGGGACGGTGCGGGCCTCGCTGCCGCGCTTCGAGACGCGGGAGTTTCCCGGCAACGCGGTGTGGAGGATCATGTCCGGCGCCGCGTCTCTCGACGGCACGATGGAGTCGCTGCCGTTCCTCTGGCCGGAGGGCGGAAGACCGGCCGTGACGGGCGGCGGAACAGTCCGGGTCCGCGTCGCGATGCGCCACGGCCGCGGGGGTGGGGAAGTCTCCGCACGCCTCGAGGACGCGCGGCCGCTCCTCGGGCTCGTGCCGTCCGGCCCGCCGAAATGGATCGCCGGCCTCGTCGATCTTCACGACTTCGGCGTGGGCGCGCGTCTGCGGATCGCACCCGGCCTTCTCGCGGCGTCGCCGGTGCGCGCCGGGGCCGGCACGCTCTCGCTCCACGCGGACTGGAGGCGGAGGAGCGGGCGCTCGTGGGGCGCGCTCCTCGTCAGGAAGGGGGTCCTGGCCCTCGGGCTCGGCCTCGGAAACGCCGCCGGCGAGGCTCATGTCCTCGGCGCGTCGGACTGGTTCGAAGCCGAAGGCCGGCCCGGGGGACTGAGGACCGATCAGCCGCGGGATTCGGCGGGAATCGTGCGGCGGACGAGATAGGCGGCCGCCGCGGCGACGGCGAGAACGCCGAGGATCACGGGGACGGATCGGCCGCGCCGGGGCCTCTCGAACGAGGTCCAGTTGCGCACGAGCGTCTTCTTGATCTTCGCGCCCTCGGAACCGGCCTCGTCCAGGACCCGGCTCACGGAGTCCGCGACCTGCGCGACGGTCTCGCCGGTCCTTTCGTTGATCTCCGAGGCTCCCGACTGGAACGCAGAGAGGATCTGATCGAACGCGCTCTTCGCCATCGTGAATCTCCTTCCGGAAGAGTCCGGCGCAAACCTCCAAGCAAGATCGCGGCCCGGATCCGCCGACCCGGGTGGCACGTACGTTGCTGCCTCGAGGAGCGGAGGAACCTCATGGAAAACCTGTATAGCCCCACCACTGCCGAGCAGGCTCGAAAGACGGCGAAGGAAGCGCAAAAGCTCGGGTCCGACGTCAGAAAGGACTTCGAGGACGCCGTCGCCCGCGGCAAGGAGACGGCCGAAGGCCTCGCGGACGACGCGAAGAGCGCCGCATGGCCGCCGTCGGCTCGCGCCCGCGAGCTCGCGGACGCGGCGCGCCGCAATCTCGGGAAGGCGGCGGGGAAGGTGAGCGTCTACGCGGACGACAACACGGCGATCGTCGCCGTCGCCGCGTTCGGCCTCGGGCTCCTCGTGGGCCACCTCGTGTCGCGGGAATCGTGACCGTGAGCGCCCGAAAAGAGCGCGCCGGGAGGACGCCGGGGGATCCGCGGACGTTCCTGAGCGACGTGAGCGCGCTGCGCCGGCGCGCCCGGCAGGAGATCGAGGACGGCGCGGTCACCCCCGGCTATCGAGGCGACCGCGACGCGATGCTCCGGATCCTGAACGTCGCGCTCGCGACCGAGATCGTCTGTGTGTTGCGCTACAAACGCCACTATTTCATGGCGGACGGCATCCACGCCGATCCGGTCAAGGCCGAGTTCCTCGAGCACGCGAAGGAGGAGCAGGCGCACGCGGACGCGCTCTGCGAAAGGATCCGGCAGCTCGGCGGCGAGCCCGACCTCGACCCGTCGGCTCTCCTCTCGAAGAGCCACACGGAGTACGAGGAGGGGTCGTCGCTCGCCGAGATGATCCGCGAGGACCTCGTCGCCGAGCGGATCGCGATCGAGTCATACAAGGAGATGATCGCCTTCGCGGGCGAGGGGGATCCGACGACGAGGCGGCTGTTCGAGTGGATCCTCGGACAGGAAGAGGAGCACGCGGACGACCTCGCGGATCTCCTGCGGTCCTTCGACGGCGGAAAGCTCCGCAAGGCCTAAAGCTCCGCAAGCCCTGAGGAGACGGGCGGGCGGGCGTCCCGTCCGCCCGGATCGTCAGGAGCCGCGGATCCGGTGCCAGGCGTCGCGCACGGCGTCTCTGAGCTCGTGCCACTCGCGGCCCGCGGAGGAGTCTCCGACCATCCACGAGAGCCAGCCTTCGGCGAGCTCGGGCTCGATCTCCTCGAACGACCGGCGGTCCCGCGCGAGCCGTCGCGCGCTCTCCCAGCCATACCGGTATGCGGGTTCGTAAAACGAGAAGTCCCGATCGGCCCTGTGGTAAGGGCGGGACGCGAAATGCCGTCGCCAGTACCGCGCTTCTTCCGTGGCGTCGAACTCCGCCGCGAACGCGTTTCCCGCGAGCGCTCCGGCCGCCGCGCCGACGACGCCGCCGACGACCGCGCCCGCCGGCCCTCCGACGGACGCTCCGGTGAGCGCTCCCGCGGCGGCGGCGCTCGCGGCTCCGACGACCGTCCCGGCCGCATGACCCTCCCGCGGTTTCCTCTTTCCGGGCATGCATCCTCCTCTTTCGTCCTTCAGAGCCGGACGGTTCCGTGGCGCACGCTTTCCTGCCGATTCTCCCCGGGGGCAGGAGGGTGCCCGGTGAAGCCCGCGAAGACGTTGCCGAGAGTCCCCAGCATTCCCGGCGAGTCCCAGTACTCGGCGCGGGAAACCTCGATCTTGAGGAGCGTGACGTCGGGATCCTCGAGTCCGTTCGGGAGCCACTCGCGATGCCCCGGAGTCCAGAGGACACGCGCCCTCTCGGCGTCCTGCACGAGCTCCGCCCTTCCGGACAGCGAGAGGTAACGGTGCCTCGAGGAGTCTTCGTAGGTGACGACGACCTCGGGTTCGTGGGTGAGCTCTCCGATCTTGTTCGAGGGATTCACGGTGAAGAACCACAGCGTCCCGTCGAAATCCAGGTCCTGCGTCGCCATCGGCCGCGCCCGCAACGTTCCGTCGCCGCCTCGGGTCACGAGCATCGCGGTGCGGATGCCTCGCAGGAGCTCCGCGATCCGGCGGATCGACTCGGCTCGATTGCTTTCGTACATTGAAAAATCCTCTCCCCGCGGGTGCGCTTCCCCGCCCTCCCTGGACGAGCGCAATTTACGAGCCAGCCCGCAGTGGCCTCGACACGATCCGGCACCGTTATTGCCGTGCGATAGGAGGAGGCTCACATGAAGTACCCGTTGCTCGCCGCTTTCGCGCTTGCGGCCACCCTCGTGGATGCATCCGCGCAGGACGTCCCGCCCACTCCTTCGCCGAGCACGCCGCCGACGCCGACCCCGGTGCCGACGCGCGCGCCTCAGCCGCCCCCCCCCACGCCTGGAAGGAAGCCCGGCGCGCCGCGGTCTCTCGACCCGCTGCTCACGCCGACGCCCACGCCCGTGAACCTCGAGAAGACGCCGCTCCCCGGCATGACTCCGACGGTTCCGCTCGCCACGACGACGCCGACACCGGCCGCCCGATGAGAACCGGAGAGGCGCGCCTTTCGGGCGCGTCTCTCGAGGAACGCCCATCCGGGACGTGCCTACCGAGGTGGGCTCTCGATCTGCAGCTCGTTGTTGACCTTCACGACGCCCTTGACGGAGCGGGCGAGCCCGGCGGCGGCGTCGCGATCCGCCGCGTTCTTCACCTGACCCGAGAGCGTCACGACGCCGTTCGTGGAATTGACCTCGACGTTCGTGAGGGTCGAGAAGCGGACGTCCGCCGCGAGCTTCGCCTTCACGGAGATCTTGATCCCCGCGTCGTCGGCCTGGGCGCCGGGGGATTGCGTCGTCTTGCAGCCGACGCCGCCGAGCGCCGCGGCCGACGAGACGGCGAGGCCTGCCGCGAACAGGAGGGGCAACGAATTTTTCATCCTCATTTTCATCTCCTTTTTCGGGGACTCGCGGCCCGCCGGGTCCTCCGCAGCCGCTTGGAACCCTCATCGCAACCGCCGTGCCGCCGGGCGCTTGCAAGCGTTGCCGCGGCATGTCGCCCGCGTCCGGACCGGCGGCGAAAGAAAGAAGCCGGGGCCGGACGGGCCGGCCCCGGCTCGCATGTCAGCGCCTGCGTCCCGACGACGCCGGGCTCTTCGCGGCCTGGACCTGGGCGTTCGCGGAGCGGCCGGCGCTCTTCGGCGTCCGGCCGTTCTCGAGGGAGCGCTTGCGGTCCTCGATGAGGGCGCCGAGGCGGAGAAGCTCCTCGTCACCGAGGCCCTTCTTCGCCGAGGAGAACATCTCCTTCTCCTCTTCCTCCGCGTGGTGCTCGACCGCCTCCATAAGCACCTTCATCTTCGGCCCGAACGTTTCGTCCTCGGGCGTGAGGCCGCGGAGCTGTCCGAGGAGCGTCTTGACGATCCCGTGCTCTTCGCGCGCCTCGAGGACCTCATCCACGGGCTCCTCCGTGCCCAGGGCCTTCACGGCCGGGTAGAAGATCTCCTCCTCCACGGTCGCATGCACGCTGAGCTCACGTTCGATCTCGCCGAAGAGGCGCTCCTTCTCCTCGTCTTCGTTCTCCTCCAGGCCGCGGTACTCCTTGAAGAGTCCCTTCACCTTGGAGTGATCCTCCTTCAGGATCTCGGTGGCCTTGCGGTCGCCCTCGGCGCGTCCGCTCATCGTCTCGCGGGCCGTGAATGATTTCGACATCGTCGATCCCCTTTCCAGCTTTGTACTTTCGAGGCGCCGTCGGCGCCCCCGGCCGGGGCGCAAGGGCCGTGCCGCGGCGAATCGCGATCATTTCTTCCGGGTCTGGCGCGCGAGCTCCTCGTCGAACCCCGGCAGGATCGCGCGGAAGAATGCGTTCTGGATCAGTCGGACCACCATCTGCAGGGTGTCCGTCCGCGCATTCCCGATCGGCCCCTTGATGCGCGTCTTCGTCGCGACCTCGTCGCGCGCGCGGTTCTCGAGGAGCTTCGAGACGCCGCCGACGAGCTTCTCGTACAGCTTCCGGAAGAAGCTCTTCTCCGTGTCCTGCCGCGCGTCGTAGACCTTCATGTCGCGGAAGAGCGGCTTCACGTAGCCGTCGAGGATGCCGTTCCGGACCGTGAGCTCGCAGAAGAACGAAAAGAGCCCCCCGGTGACGTCGAAGTTCCCGTAGGACCGGAGGAGGTCGTTCATCCCCCGCATCTGCGTGTCGCGGATCGAGACGGCGACGTCGAAGTCGGGCCCCTTGACGGGGGTCCGGAACGTCGCGTGCGCTTCCGCGGGTCCCGTGCCCATGAACCTGCCGGTCACGCTCACCGACGCGGGTCCGGCCCTGAAGCCGTTGGAAAAATTCGTCGCCGTGATCGTCGCCCCGGAAAGAAAGACGCGATAGCCGGGCTTCTTCGCCCGGTTCACGAAGCCGAGCTCGCTGTCGGTGATGGAGAGCCGTTCGAGGCGCACGTCCGCGGTCGGGGAGTCCGAGGCGCTCCTGACGGCCTTCTTCACGGTCTCCGCGCGCCGCTTTTCCTGCCCCGACGTCGCCGCGTCGTGCACGTAGTCGATGACGACCCGGCGCACTGCGAGGTTCCGGACGTTCACCATCTGGATCCCCGGCGCGATCTCGGCCTCGCCCGAGGTCGACACGATGCCGTCCTTCACGACGAGGTTGGACCGCGCCACGAGAGGCCGGAACGGCGTCAGCGGGACGTCCACGAGGTCGAAGAGCGCGTGGATGCCTGGATAGGGTTCGGCGAGGAAGTTCGCGTGCCCCTTCACCGACCCGCGGCCGCTCCCGAGGATCACGCCGGTCGCCTCGACCGGCGACGGGTAGACGTGCGTCCGGGAATGGAGGTTCCGGATGTTCGTGGCGCGGATCCGGAGACCCTGGATGCGCAGGGGCGGCGACGCGGCGTCGTCGATGTACGTGAGGTCGCCGTCCTCGACGCGGAGGAGGTTGATCTTGAGGGGATAGATGGATTCGAGCGCTTCCTGCCATCCTCGCTCCTTGACGGGCGTCGCGTCATCGGCCTCCTTCAGGAGCTGCGGACGGTCGACGTGGAGGCGCGGGCGTTCGAACAGGAAGTCCGCGACGAGGTGGAGCGTGAGGAGCTCCTTCCAATGGACGCTCGCCTTCAGGAGGGGCAGCGCGAGGACGGGCGGATCCGGATTCGCGTTCTGCGCGACGGAGACGTCGCGCAGGGTCACGGAGAGGCCGAACAGGTTCAGGTGGGCGCGCCCCACGGCCGCGGTGTACCCCTTGAGCTTCGCGTTCATGTTCCGTTCGAGCGTCCGCCGGAGCGGCTCGTCGCCGAAGTACGTGGCGGCGAAGAGCAGCGCGAGGAGGGCGGCGAGGGCGCCCGCCGCGATTCTCCAGCCGCGGCCGCGGCGGGGCAGCACGCGCGGCACGGCGACGGGACCCGTGCGCGGCGGGGAGGGCGCGTCCTCCCGTATCGAGGTCAGCCGCTTGCGGGTGCTGCGTGTCTTCACCCTGGAAGAGGGAGCAAGGCGAGTGCCATGGAGCGTTTTCCCCGCGCGGGAAGGACCGGGACTTGCCAGGGAGAGGGACGTGATCGTTCTGCAGGCCCTCTTCGCGTGGCTCGTGCGTTCGGCCGGGAGGTTCCTTCAAGCCGCGTTCGGATGGGCCGTCGTCGCGCTCTTCGGGCCGAGGCCGAAGCGCGAGAAGACGGTGCTGTCGGCCGCGGTCGCGGCGGCGGCGGCGTGGCCGGTTCTCCTTCTCGGGATCGCGCGTCCGCGGGTCGCGACGTTCGTGCTCGCGTTCGTTCCCCTGTCGCGCGGGATCGACCGCGGAGTCCTCCGCGTCGTCTGGGCCGCCGCGACCCTCGCCGTGGGTCGCCCAGCGACTCCTCGCGACCGACATCCCGAACGACGACTGGCAGGTTCTCCACCGCGAGCTCCTTCAGGCGGCCTGCGCGCGCGAAGGGCAGGAGCTCCTCCTCATGGCCAGCCTCGCGCAAGCGGAAGACTCCGCGGCGGGCACGGCCCCTGCTTTGGCTCCGCGGAAGGGCACGGGTTACACGCGCCGCGGCCGCTCCGGCCCGCCGCCCGGGCACAGACGGGAGGACGGGAGATGAACAGGAGGGAATTCCTCGGCGTTTCCCTCTCCGGGTTGCCGGTGGTCGGGCTCGCGGCGACGGGCCTCAAGGCCGAGCACTCGAGTTCCGCAGGCGCGCGCTCGTCGTCGGAGCATGCTAGGAGGCGCTCGCGAGCCCGGCCGGCCGCGTGATCGTCGTCGTGGGCTCCGAGGCCTCACGGGTCATCCCGACCCTGGACGGCCTCGCCGTCGAGGTCGTTCCGAGCCCCTGCTGGCGCGCGGGGATAGGCGCGTCGGTCAGGGCCGCGCTCCAGGACCTCCTGCGGCGCAGCGAGACCCCGTCGGGCGGCGCATTCGTCCTCGCGGACCAGCCGCTCGTGGCGGGCGCTCACCTCGGCGCCCTGATGGAGGCGTTCAAGCGCTCGCCTTGCGGTCTCGCCGCGAGCGAAGCGCGCGGGCGCCTCTCGGCGCCCGCCGATCCGGGATCCGGGAGCTCACATCCCCTTCGACGCGGCGTCGGCGCTCTTTCCCTTCATCGACTTCGAGATCCCCTGGACGCGGGTCAGGTGCTCTCGCAGCGTCGGGAGAGTCTTCGTCGCGAACGCGGCGACGTCGGGATCGTGCGCGGCGGTCGACTGCTTCTGGAACGCGGCGACGTCGTGCTCGTGGTCCTTCACCATCGCGTCCACGTAGGCGCGGTCGAATGCCCTTCCGGAGAGCGCGGACAGCTTCTTCTGGAGCTGCGCCTCCTTCGCGGGGAGCTTCGACGGGACCGTGACGCCCTTCGAATCGGCCAGCTTCTTCAGCTCCTCGTTCACCTTGCTGTGGTCGTCCACCATGTGCTGGCCGAACGCCTTGACGTCCGGGTCGGACGCCTTCTCCACGGCGAGCCTGCCGAGCTCCACTTCGGCCAGGCCGCCGCCCGCGGCCTCCCCGAGGAACTTGCGATCGGACGAATTGAGCGCGCTCGAGGACGCGGCGCCCTTGGCGGCGGACGCGGGCGCGGGGAGGGCGAAAACGAGCGCGAACGGGATCGTGGCGACGAGCAGGGTCTTCATGGGATCCTCCGTGAGGGAATTCCTTCCCCGGGCACGCAAACGCAACGCGGGTGCCAGGCGTCACAGTTCTCCACCGGCGGTCTGGTCGATGCTTTGCAGGAAAGGAACGGCCCGGCGACGGGCCCGGAACATCGATGCCATTCGTCGAATCGGTCGCGACCGCGCTTCCCCCCCATGTCATCACGCAGGAGGACGCGCGCGCGGAATACGAGCGCCTCTTCGCGGGGAACCCAGCGGTGCTGCGGCTCCTCAGGGTCTTCGACTCGGGCGTCAGGACGCGGCACCTCGCGTTCCCGCGCGCGTACTACCTCGCGAAGCGGTCGTTCGAGGAGCGCAACGCGGACTACGTCGAGCAGGGAACGGCGCTCGCCGAGACGGCGGCCCGGAGATGTCTCGAGAAGGCCGGCGTGGCCGCAGAGTCCGTCGACCACCTCTTTTTCGTGACGACGACCGGCCTCGCGACGCCGAGCATCGACGCGCTCCTCGCACCGCGCCTCGGGCTGCGCCGGGACGCGCGCCGCTGGCCTCTCTTCGGGCTCGGCTGCGCGGGGGGCGCCGGCGCCCTGATCCGCGCCGCCGAGACGTTGCGCGGCCGTCCGGACCAGAGGGCGCTCGTCGTCTCGGTCGAGCTGTGCGGGCAGGTCTTCAGCCCCGAGGCCACGAACCCCACGGACGTCATCGGAACCGCGCTCTTCGGCGACGGCGCCGCCGCGGTGCTCCTCGGAGGAGACGAGGTCCGATCCTCCGGGCCGCGCATCGAGGCGTCGCGCACCGAGCTCTTCGACGGAACCCGCCACATCATGGGATGGGATTTCACGTCCGACGGCATGCGCCTCGTCCTCTCGCGCGACGTCGTGGATCTCGTCAAGACGCGGCTCCGCCCCGTCGTGGAATGCGTCTTGCGCTCCGCCGGCCTCGGCATCGCCGATGTGGACCATTTCCTCTTCCATCCTGGCGGGCGCCGCGTCATCGACGCGTACCGCGAGACGTTCGGCTGCCGCGAGGAGGATCTCGCGTACACGCGCGCGTCGCTCGCGCGAGTCGGCAATCTCTCGAGCGCGTCCGTCCTTTTCATCCTCGAAGACGTCCTCGAGGCCTCGCCGTCGCCCGGCGAAAAGGGCCTCCTCGTCGCGCTCGGCCCCGGATTCGCCGCGGAGATGCTGGTGCTCGGCTGGTGAAGCCGGACGTCGTCGTCGTCGGCGGCAGCGTCGCGGGCTCGATCGCGGCGCGCGAGCTGGGGCGCCGCGGCCTCCGCGTGCTTCTCCTCGAGAGGGGCCGCCACCCGCGGCCGAAGGCGTGCGGCGAAGGCCTCATGCCGCACGGCGTCGCGGCGCTCGCGGCCATGGGCCTCGCGTTCCCGGGACAGCCCGTGAAAGGCGTGCGCTACGTTTCTCCGGGCGGCGTGGTGGCCGAGGCGGACTTCCCGGCGGGGCCCGGCATGGTCGTGCGGCGCGACCGCTTCGACGCGTTCCTCTTCGACGCCGCGGCCCGGACCCCGAACGTCACCGCGCGCCCCGAAACCGCGTACGACCCGGCCCGCTCGCGTGCGCCGTGGGTGATCGGAGCCGACGGGCTCCACTCGCGCTTCCACGGCGGGGGGACGTTCCGCGTGTCGCGGCCGCGCGTCGAGCGCATGGGACTCAGCACCCACGTGACCGGTCTCGACGCGGTTCCCGATCGCGTCGAGGTGATCTTCCACGCCGCGGGCGAGGTGTACCTCGCGCCGACCGGCGGCGGCGAGACGCTCGTCGCATGTCTCTTCCGGAAGGGCGCGCTGCCGGCGGGAGCCTCGAACGAGGCCCGCGTCCTCGCGACGCTGCGCTCGCTCGACGCGCTTCGGGACCGTTGCCGCGCGCTGTCGTTCACGTCGCCCGTTCTCGGCGCGGGCCCCCTCGGGCTGCGTGTCGCGCCCGCGGCGTCGGGGCGCACCCTGCTCGTGGGCGACGCGTCCGGGGCGCCGGACCCGCTCGTCGGAGAGGGGATGTCGCTCGCGATCCTGTCCGCGCGGGCCGCGGCCGAGGCCGTCGCCGCGGGACGGCCCGGGGATTACGAGACCCGGCGTCGCCGCCTTGGCGAAGGGGCGCGGTGGGTCGCCGGCTGGATCCTGCGCGCTTCCCGCCACGCGCGGCTCGCGGACCGCGTCGTCTCTTCTCTCGGCCGGCGCCCCGAGACGTTCGCGGCTCTCCTCGGGATCGTGGCCGGGGAGCGGCCGAGGAGCGACGTCACGTTCACCGACCTCCTGCGGCTCGCCGCGTGAGGGTCCGTTCGTCCTCCCTCGAGCTGCTCGACGTCGAGACGCCGCGGGGCGACGAGCGCGCGCGTCTCGCCGGCTACCTCGCGTTCGTGAACCGCTGGCTCGGCGCGACACGCGCCGTCGCGAGCCACCTCGAGAGCCTGCCGGGCCCCGTGACGCTCGTGGACGTCGGCGCGGGAGCGGGCGACATCCCTCGCGCCCTCGCGCGCCGGTTCCCGGGCGTGAAGCCGATCGCGGCCGACTATTCCCCGGCGCTCCTCGCGCTCGCCGGCGATCTGCCCCGGGTCCGCGCGGACGCCCGTCGCCTCCCGTTCCGGTCCGCGAGCGTGGACGTCGTCGTCTCGACGCATCTTTTCCACCACCTGACGGACACCGAAGCGATCCTCGCGCTGCGCGAGTTCTCGCGCGTGGCGCGGCGCCTCGTCGTCGTGAACGACCTCCTGCGCCGCCGGCGCGCCGTCCTGTGGATCCGGCTCCTGACGCTCTTCGCGAACCGTTTCGCGAAGTTCGACGGGCCGCTCTCCGTGCGGCGCGGTTTCACGCTCGCCGAGGCAGAGTCCCTCGCGACTCGGGCGGGGATCGCCTGGCTGAAGGCGCGGGAGCACTTCGGCCACCGCTTCACGCTGGCCGGCGAGCGGCCGCCGCGCTGAGGCGCGCTTCGCGTCCCGTCAGGACGACGACTTCGACCGGGAGGAGCGCGACGAGCGCGAGTGCGAGCGGGACGATCCGCCCTTCTTCGACGGAACCTTGCCGCCCGCGCGGCGCGCCTCGGAGAGACCGATCGCGATCGCCTGCTTGCGGCTCTTGACCGTCTTGCCGGAGCCCCCCGACTTGAGCGTCCCGCGCTTCATCTCGCGTATCGCGCGCTCGACCTTCTCGGAAGCCTTCTCTCCGTACTTTCGCGGCATTGGCGTCTCCTTTGCGCGTTTTTTCATCCGCCCAAGCGGCAACCCGGCTCTCAGCACGAGACGTGCCGCCTGGCCTTATCGGCGCGTTGGGCACAGGCCTTGCGTCGTTCATCGCGTTGGAATTCCCACGAGGGGAGGGAAGGAAACCATGGAACGCTGGTCGAGGCAGTCGAGCGCCCTCGTCGGTTTCGGAGTCGTGTCCTTCCACCTCGCGCGCGCCGCTCTGTGCTGCGAGGCGACGTGCGAGGCGATCTTCGACATGGTCCCGGCCCGGGACTCCCGCACGGTGGTGTGCCCGGGCTGCGGAGGCGCCTCCTGGGTGCCGCTGTCGACGATCGTTCCCTCGCTCCGCATCGCGCCGCCCCGGATGGGAGTCGCCCCCATGGCCGACCGGGTCCGGGCCTGAGCGGCGGGGTGGTCGCGTGGCGCGGGGAACGGTCGTCTGGAAAGGTCGCCTCTCGTTCGGCCTGGTCGGGATTCCCGTCCAGCTCGTTCCGGCGATCGACGCGAAGGAGCACGTCGGCTTCCACCTCCTCCACCGGAAGGACAAGGCGCCGATCGAATACCGCAAGTTCTGCAGCAAGGAAGGCCGCGAGGTTCCGGACGACGAGGTCGTCCGCGGGTACGAAGTGTCCCGGGGAAAGTGGGCTCTCGTCGAGAAGGGCGAGGTCGAGGACGCACGCCGGACGTCCGGGGAAGACGTGGAGGCGCACGTCCTCGAGGTCCTGCAGTTCGTGCGACCCGAGGCGATCGATCCGGTCTCCTTCGCCCACCCGTACCACGTCCTGCCGGGCGAGGGAGGCCGGAAGTCCTTTGCGGTCCTGAAGGCGGCGCTCGTGGCGGCGGGACGCGTCGGGCTTGGCCGCCTTCGGCTGCGCGCCACGCCGCACCTCGCGGCGCTTCTGCCGACGCCGCGCGGCCTCTCTCTCGTCGTCCTGCGGCCGTTCGAGGAGATCGCGGCGGCGCCGTCCGTCCCGCTGCCCGCGCCCCGGGCCGCCGAGACGAAGATGGCGCGCCTTCTGATCGACGAGATGTCCGCCGAGGAGCTCGATCCCGCGAAGTATCCCGATCGCTACCGCGCCGCCCTGCGCAGGCTGCTCGCCGCGAAGAGCCCGGCCGAAGGCGCGGCGGAAGAGAAGGGAAAGGGCGCGTCCGGAGAGGGAGGCAAGAACGGCGAGGTCGTGGACCTCATGGCCGCCCTGAAGGCGAGCCTCGCGCAACGCGGCGGCAAGGCCGCGCGCCGCCGCCGCACACGAGCCGCGTGACGCACGCCGCGCCGGCCTGACCCCGGACGAGACTCCGCAAGATTTGACCGCCGGATCGTGGCAAGCGCCTTGCGTTTGGGAATGTCGTGGATGCGCGAGGCAGCGGATTGCGCCTTCTGCACTTTCCGGGGGCCCGGGGGCGCCGACGGATCGTGCGCACCGCGTTTCGCAGGTTCTTCGGGTTCCTGTCACGGTTCTCGCCACGGATCGGCGCCGTGCCCGCCGAGATCCTCTTCCTGAGCCCGCCTCCGCAGAGGCGCACGCGCGCCGAGGAGTCGGTCCTGGCGGCCGGGAGCGCGTTCCGGATCCGCACCCCGGGCGGCCGTCTCGCCGCGTGGAGCTGGGGTGCGGGCCCCCGCGTCCTCCTCGTCCACGGGTGGGGCGGGCACGCGGGGCGCCTCTCCCGTTTCGTGGGGCCGCTCGTGACGGCGGGCTACTCCGTGGTCGCGTTCGACGCGCCGGCGCACGGGGATTCCACCGGCCGTCGCTCGTCGCTGCCGGATTTCGTCGACGCGATCCTCGCGGTCGCCGCGGCGAGCGGCCCCGTGTCCGCGGTCATCGCCCATTCCATGGGCGCGACGGCTTGCGCGCTCGCGCTCGGGCGGGGTCTGGGAGCCGAGCGCGCGGTCCTGATCGCTCCTCCCGCCGACCCGGAGCGCTACGTGGGGAAGTTCGCGCGCTTCTTCGGGATCTGCGAGCCCACGCGGGACTCGATGAAGGTGCGCCTCGCGACCCGCTACGGCACGCGGTGGGAAGATCTCCGGGCGGATCGACCCGCGGACGGGACGCACTGCCGGCTTCTCGTCGTGCACGACCGCGGCGATTACGCGGTGCCCGTCGGCGACGGAATGGCCGTCGCGGACGGATGGGACGACGCGCTCCTCGTGCGGACCTCGGGGCTCGGCCACCACAGGATCCTGCGCGAGCCGAGCGTCGTGTCCGAGGTCATGCGGTTCCTCGCCGCCGCGGAGACGTCCGGCGCCGTTCCGGCCGCGGGTGCCTGACGAGTTCGAGGCGCGGGCAAGCCCCGGGCCTTGGAGGCGTCAGTCCGCGTCGAGCGTGTTGAGGGCATCGCCCGCCTCTCCCTCGGCGTCGCGCGAGGAACCGGATTACAACGGCACCTGGCACTGATTTGGCAGAGACGAGGGCGGGAGGCTGCCATGCTGAGACTCGCGCTGACGTTTCTCGTGATCGGCTTGATTGCCGCTCTGCTCGGGTTCACGACGATCGCGGGCGCGTCGATCGCGATCGCGAAGTTCCTCGCGGTCCTGTTCCTCGTCGCGTTCGCCGTGTTCCTGATCCTCGGCCTGTCGGCGGGACGCAAGCTGACGGGAGGAATCTCTTAGGTTTCAAGGCGCTTCGTCTCCGCTCGGTGCGCGGGTTTACAGACGCTGGTTCAGGCGTCAAGGGGTGTCGACGTTCAGATGCGAAAAGCTGCTCGCCGCCTCGCTTCGATCACGACGAGTCTCGGGGCGGTCGCGTCCCTCGTCGCCTGCGCCACGGTGCGGACTCCGACGGCGCGCGTGGGCAGCGTGGCGCTCGAGAACGGCGTGAAAAACGCGCTCGCGCAAGACGGACACCTCGCGCGCCTCGCGAAGGTCGGCGTCGATCCGTCGACCGGCGTCGTCACGATTTCGGGCCGCGTTCCGACGAAAGGGGATCTCGAAAAGGCCGGCCGGCTCGTCTGCGCCGTGAAGGGAGTCGAGATCGTCTACAACGATCTCGAAGTCCGGCGCGTGGAGCGCTGAAGGGATCTGGCTCCGCGGAGTCCCTGACCTCTTCGTCGTCGCTGCCCAATCGGCCCCGGCCCGCGGCGGATAAAGATTCGCGTCTCGAGAGCCGGGTCAGGGTTTCAGGATGCGGTCCGTCGTGTCCCTGCGGCGCAGGACGAACAAGGACGCAGAGATCGCGACGATCAGCGCGGAGAGAACCGCGAGCTCGGGCACGAGCTGCGCGGGATTTCCCGGCGCGTCCACGTGACCGAACTCGGCCGTGAGGAGGAGGACGCGCCGGATCGCGGCGATGAGGCCGACAAGGAGAAACGGCTCGGGCGTCACCGCGTGAAGCCGGAAGGAGACCTGGACGGTGTAGAGCAGCTCGACGACGAGGAGGATCAGGAGGATCTGGTCGAGCAGCGGAATGATCTTCGCGGCCGTCTCTCCGGAGAGGGCCGTGGAGACGAATCTCACGAGCGCCGCGAGGAGAAGGGCGAGCGCGCATGCGGCGAGCAGCACGCCCAGTCCGATGTAAACGAGGTCTTCCACGCCCGCGAAGCCGCGCGCGATCAGCGTCCGCGCGCGCGAAACCCGGGGCGTTTCCTTCGCCGCGCCGGACAGACGCTAGCCTCGCTTGAAGAATTGAATCGCGCGCTCGTGTTTCAGCGCCGCGGCGCGCGTCTTGAATGTTCCGAGGTTGCGGCGTCTCCCGGTCCTGGGGTCGCTCTTGCGCGAATAGAGACGGTAGCCGCCCGCCTTGAGCTTACGGATCATGGTCTGCCTCCCGAGCCTGGGACGGTCAGGACACGGCCAGCAGGCCGTCCCGGGTAAATTGCCGTTTTCCGGAATGCCTCCGCGACGAGGGATCGAGATGAGCGAGACGAAGCCCGGCGTTTCGTCCTCCCCCCAGACCCCCCACAAGACGCCCAACGAGTGTTTCCTGTGCGGTCGCCGCGAATCCGGCGCCTGGCACTACTCGGCGAACCTGGGGCGTTTCGTCTGCGAGGAGTGCTATCGGCGGGCAATGTCGTCCCCCTGCCCACCGCCCGTCCGGACCTGAGCGCCTCGGCGGGTCGGCGACCTGCATCGCCAACACCTCGCTCCCATCTTCCTTCGCGGGCGCGGGAGGCTCGGCGTCGGCTGCGTCCCTGAACCCCGGCAGCGCGGCCGCCTGCGCGATGTAGTCGAGACCCACGACCCCCGACCGGACCTTCGCCATCATGTGGCCCCCGCAGCAGGAAAACGCATCTTCCGTGCCATGGAAGATTGATCACGCGAGAGGCGACGTCACGAAGGGCTTGCACGCGGCGATCTCGCGGGCGCCGGGCTTCTTATGGATCCTCCACGTGCCGCGTCGTTCGAACTTGAAGTGCTTGACGGCGTTCGTGACGTAGACGGTCCGCCGATCCAGGCCCGCCTCCTCCATCGCGTCGTCGAGAAGCGCGCCCGCCGGGCCGACGAACGGCCTCCCGACGCGGTCCTCGCGGTCGCCGGGCTGCTCGCCCACGAGCACGACTCGCGCGTCCGGGGGACCCTCTCCGAAGACCGTCTGCGTGGCGCTCCTGAACAGCGGACAGGCCCGGCACGTCCGGGCGGCCGCCGCCAGCGCGGGAAGCGACCGGTCTGCCGGAAGAGTCTCGTCGGTCTTCTGCGCGTGGGGCTTCACGGCGTCACGAGGCCGCGGTCAGGAGCCCGTCCCGGCTCATCTCCTTCGAGACGGACGTCGCGAGCTCCCCGATGAAGTCCTCGAGCCGAGTCGGATCGAGGGTCGCGCTCACGCCCGCCCAGAGCAGCTCGTCACGCTTCAGGGAGTAGACGAGAGTCTCGACGCGGACGACGCGGTCCACGGAAACATAGCCGGGCTCCCACGCGGACCCCCAGCCCCAGCCCCAGTAGCCACCCCAGAAGTGGTGATAGTGAGGCCCCGTCCAAAGGGACGGCTGGTACGTGTATTGGAGGTTCTGGCCGACGACGCGCATGACGACCGTTCCCGAGAACCCTTGCTCGTCCAGCTTCGCGCGCGCGGCCGGCTCGTCCCGGACGTCGGCGTCGGAGAGGACCGTGTAGGACGGGACCCCCTCGGCCCCTCGCGCGGTGATCTCGCGCGCCATGGCGTCTTCGGCCCGACGGCGGGTCGCGGAGTCGCGGGACATGAAGATCGCGGCGACTTTCTTGCCCGCGAGCCTCACGGGCGCCGCGTCGGGAGCCTTCCACGTCGATTCGAACGTCGTCGTCGCGCACGCAGACAGGAGAAGGGCGGCCCCCGCGAGCCCAACCCGGAAACCAATTGCGGCTTTCATTGAAATCAGGCCTCCACGTTTATGTTTTGTCCCTTGAAAATCGCCGTTACGAATCCTAGATTGTCGTCTCCTGAAATGCCTCCGCTGCGAGGGATCGAGATGAGCGAGACGAAGTCCATTGTTTCGTCCGACCCACAGACCCCCCGGAAGACGCCCCACGAGTGCTTCCTGTGCGGTCGCCGCGAGTCCGGCGCCTGGCACTACGCGGCAAACCTGGGGCGGTTCGTGTGCGACGAGTGCTTCCGGCGCGCGATGTCGCCGCCCGTCTCGCGCTCGAGCGTCGGAGACTGAGCGGAAAGCGCAGCGCCTGCTCACCGCAGGCAGGGCGCGTGGCCGCAGGGACACGGCGCCGCTTCGCGGGCGTCGTCCGCCTGGTTGGCGCAGGCGACGCTGCAGTAACGCTTTCCGTTCCTCTCATACGTTCCTCCCGTGCACGCGCACGGCGGATGCGCGCAGGAGCCGTCCTTTTTCTCGGGAACTGCCATTGTCCACCTCTTCGTCCGGCCGTCAGTCTGACGGCGCCTTCGCGTTGACGAGCTCGGGCTCGCGCACGGGCGGCCGCCGGATTTCCTGCGCGAGCGTCGGTCTCCGGATGCCCTCCGGCGGCGGCGGGAGATTCACGGGCCGGCGCGTCTCGGCGGACCGGTAGAGCGCCTCGATGACGCGCACGTCCGCGAGGCCCTCGGCGCCGGACGGCTCGGGCGCGCGCCCCTCCTGAATGCAGGACGAGAAATAGACGATCTCCGGGCCGAACTGGTCCCGCTTGCGGAACGTGCGCCGGCGCGTCTTGCCCGCGACCGTCAGGCGGTGGGAGATGGCCTTCGCATATGCGTAGGCGGGCTCGACGTCCAACGACCCCTCCGTGCCGGCGACCGTGTAGATCGACCGGTCGGCCGCCGCGAAGCTCGTCGTGAACGACGCGAGGCGCCCACCCGGGAAGCGGAGAACCGCACCCGTCATCTCGTCGACGTCCTGGAAGCGCGCGTCGTCTCCGCTCGCGCTGAAGGCGACGACCTCGGACGGCTCCGCCCGGAAGAGCGACCGCGCGGCGTTGATGCAATAGATGCCGATGTCGTACAGCGTTCCCCCGCCCGAAGCAGCCTTCAGGCGGATGTTCCCGGCGTCGTCCACCCGTGTCGTGAACAGCGAGGTGAACAGGCGCGGCTCCCCAATCTCGCCCGACCGGACGATCCTTCCGGCCTCGAGATTCGCCTCCTCGAAGTGCAGGCGGTACGCGACCATGAGCCGGACGCCGCCGCGTTCCGCCGCGTCGAGCATCGCCCGGCACTCTTCCTCCGTCACGGCCATCGGCTTTTCGCACAGGACGTGGACGCCGTGCCGCGCGGCGGCGACGGCGAAATCGCGGTGGAGATTGTTCGGCACCGCGATGTAGACGGCGTCCACCCGGCCGCTCTCGAGGAGGCTCTCGTATTCCGCGTACGGGACGCGGAGCGGGACGCCGTAGCGGCGGCCGAGCATCTTCAGCTTCGAGGGGTCGTCCGAGACGAGGGCGGCGAGCTCGGCGTTCGCCGCGTGCCGGAAGGCCGGCAGGACCGCCACCTGCGCGATGTAACCGAGGCCCACGACCCCCCAGCGGACTTTCGCCATTGCGCGCCCCCGCAAACGGGACAACGCATCATCCGTGCCATGGAAAATAGATCACGCGAGAGGCGACGTCACGAAGGGCGTGACGCGAAGAGCGCGTCGAGGACACCCTTGAGCTCGTGCACGGCGACGGGCTTGACGAGATGTCGCTCGAAGCCCGCCGTGCGCGAGCGCGCGACGTCTTCCTGCGCTCCGTAGCCGGTCAGGGCCACGAGATGCGCTCCCGCAAGCGCATTCTCGTCGCGCAGCCGCCGCGCGACCTCCGCGCCGCTCATGCCCGGCAGGCCGAGGTCGAGGAGGATCACACCGGGACGGAATGAACGCACGGCCTCGAGGGCAGCCGGTCCGTCGGGTGCGACGCGCGTCTCGAACCCCTCGGCCGAGAGGATCGCCTCGAGCGCCGAGGCGGAGTCCGCGTCGTCCTCCACGATGAGGACGCGCCGCGGCCCGCTCTCCGGCGGCGCGTGCGATCGCGACCCGAGACTCGCGACGACCGCGGCGAGCTCCGCCGGCTGGACGGGCTTGGCGACGTGGAGCTGGAAGCCGGCGAGGAGCGTCCTCATCCGGTGCTCCGCGCCCGCGTAGGCCGTGAGGGCGGCGGCGGGAGTCAGGCCGCCGCTCTCGGGACCGAGGGCCCGCACGCGGCGGATGAGCGCGTATCCGTCCTCCCCGGGCATCTCGAGGTCCGAGAGCAGGACGTCCGGCCTCTCGCGCCTCAGGATCGCGAGACCCTCGGCGGCCGTGCCCGCGACGAGGGCCTCTGCACCCGCGAGCTCGAGCACGGCCGCGACCATGTCGCGCGAGTCGGGCTCGTCGTCCACGACGAGGACGCGCAGGCCGCCGAGCGCGGGGGCCGATTCGAGCCACAGGGGGCGCTCAGGCTCGGGCCGGGAATCCTCGGCGGGCTGCGGCGCCAGCGCGGAGGCGACCCGGCCTCGCGGCAAACGAACCGTGAAGACGGCCCCGGACCGCCCGCCCGACCGGTTCGCGGCCTCGACGGTGCCGCCGTGGAGCTCGACGAGGTGACGCACGATCGCGAGGCCGAGGCCGAGTCCGCCGTGCGGGCGTGTGGAGGACGAATCCGCCTGCCGGAACCTTTCGAAGACGTACGGGAGGAACTCCGGCCGGATGCCCGGACCCTCGTCCTCGACGGAGAGCGCCGACTGCAGGTCTGTCCGCTCGAGGCGCACGAGGACCCTGCCGCCGCTCGGGGAGAACTTGATGGCGTTCGAGAGCAGGTTCCAGACGACCTGCTGGAGCCGGTCCGCGTCACCGGCGATCGTCACGGCCGCCGGATCGAGGTCCTGCTCGAGGCGCACCCCGCGCGCCTGCGCGGCCGGACCGACGGTGTCGAGGGCGGCGTTCACGACTTCGGCGAGGCTGAGCTCGCGCACGTTCAGCCGCAGCTTCCCGGCCATGATCTTCGAGACGTCGAGGATGTCGGAGATGAGCTGGTTCTGGATCTGGGCGTTGCGATCGATCGTCTCGACGGCCCGCCGTGTCTTCTCGGCGTCGAGCTGCCCGGACCTCAGCATGTGGGCCCACCCGACGATCGCGTGAAGAGGCGTGCGGAGCTCGTGCGAGAGCGTGGCGAGGAATTCGTCCTTGAGCCTGTTCGCCTGCTGCGCCTCGAGGTAGAGCCGCGCGTGCTCGACGGCGACGCCCGTGCGGTGCGCGATTTCCTCGGCGAGAGCGATCTCGGACGGGTCCCACGGGCGTTCGGCCCGGCACCACATGAGCGATCCCTTCCTCTCCCCGAGGATGGAGATCGGCACGGCGAGGATGGAGCCGACTCCGAAGCGGTCCAGGAGGCGCGCGTGCTCGGGATCCACGGCGAGGGACCGCGCCTTGGCCGGCCCGACCGTGATCGTCCGCCCCGCACGGATCGCCTCCACGCCGGGGGTGGGAGCGTCGGGCTGCAACCGGCAGTCCCGCAGACGGGCGGCGTCGTCGGCGCGGGCCGGGTTCCTGTGGGCGGCGGCGGCCCGTCGGAACGTGCCGTCCGCGTCGACGACGTCCACCACGCACCAGTCCGCAAAGTCGCCGACCGTCGCAGTGGCAGGCCCGGCAAGCGTGCGTTCGTAGTCGAGCGAGGAGGCCAGGTCGGCCGTCACGCGCGCGAGCAGCGCCGAGCGCGCCTGCGCAGCCTCGGCCGCGGCCCGCGCCGCCCGGGCGCGCACGAGCCGCTGCCGTTCGGCCTCAGCCGCCCGGCGCTCCGTCACGTCCTGGACGAGCCCGATCATGCGCACGGGACGCCCTCCCGGGACGGGCACGACGTTCCCGTCGGCGACGAGGACCCGCACGGCGCCGTCGGCCCTCCGGATCCGGTACTCGACGGAGAAGGACGAGCACGTCTCGCGGCTCCGCTGGAGCTCGCGCTCGACGAGTCCCGAGTCCTCGGAGAGCGTCATCGCCGCGATCGCGTCGAAGTCCGGAGGGCCGGTGTCCGGGTCGAGGCCGTACAGTCGGTACAGCTCCTCCGACCAGACGAGCGTGCGGCGCTCCAGGTCGTACTCCCACGTCCCGATCTGCGCGACCCTCTGCGCCTCGGCGAGGAGCGTCTGGCTGTGGCCGAGGTCGCGCGTCCGGTCCTCGACGAGGCGCTCGAGCTCCTCGCGGGCGCGCGTCACCTCCTCGTCGCGCTTCTGGATCTCGTCCAGCATCTCGTTGAACGTCCCGACGAGCAGCCCGAGCTCATCCGCCGAGGACCCGCGCGCGCGGACCGAGTAGTCCTTCTCCTTCGAGACAATGCGTGCGGTCTCGGCGAGCCGCTGCACGGGTTCCGAGATCGCACGCATGAAACGGGCGGATGCGACGAGCGTGAGGCCGAACGAGACGACGGAGACGAGGAGCACGATGCCCCCGTAGCGCAGAAGGCGCTCGCGCAGCTCGCCGAGGTCCGCTTCGATCACGACGGTCCCCGCCGGGCCGCCCTCGACGGGGACCGGCCGGGTCACGACGACGCGTCCTCCGTGGAACTCCTGTCCCGGCGAGGCCGTCGCGCCCGACGGGGCGGCCGGGGGAACAAAGTCCTCCGGCAGGCCCTCGCTCCGGTAGGTCGCGAAGAGCTTGCCCGCCGGGTCGTAGATGCCTGCCCACTTGACGTGCCTCTCGGCCTGCAGTGCCGCGAGCGTCTTCGTCGCCGCGTCGCGATCCGAGAAGAGCAGCGCCGAGGTGCTGTTGAAGCCGACGATCTGGGCGGCCGACGTGAGGCGGTCCACGAGGGCGCCCCGGAACGTGACGACGTCGAAGAGGACGAAGAGCGCGCTCGCGGTCACGAGGGCCGTGCCCGCGAGGAGCATCGTGACCCGCAGGAGTTTGCGGCGGATCGAGAGGTCTTCGAAAGGCCTCATCGGCGTCCCTCCACGGCGAGGGCGACCTTCAGGAGCTGCGAGCTGATCTTCAGTCCCGCCTCGTCGGCGGCACGGAGGTCGACGTCGAAGCGAACCCGGCCATCCCGGATCCGGAACGTCAGGACGACGCCCCGGCGGACGGGCCCGTCGCCGTCGCAGACGGTGAGAACGGGTCTGCCGCGGGCGGCGCTCAGGGCGCGCTCCGTCTCCCGCCCGCTCGCCGGGCCGAGGAAGAGGATCTGGACCGATGCGGCTTCATCGGCCCTCCCGAGCCGCCGAACGACGATCCGGCGCCCGTCGACGGTTTTGCCGGCGAGGGTGTCGTCGAGCACCGGGCCGAAGGGATCGCGACCGAGGACGCCGATCAGGAACGGGGTGTCCGCGAGGGTCGTCGAGCGATCTGGCCACTCGACGAAGCGGGTGAAGTTGTAGAGATACGCGGCCTTCACGTCCCACTCCGTGGGAGCGACCTCCGCCTCGCCGGCGGGGGCCGCGAGGAGCGCGACGCCGATGAGCACCGCGACGAGCCGCCGGCTCCGGCCGCTCACCACCTGAGCTTCACCTCGCCGAAGACCACGCGCGGCACCTCGGTCGACGTGGGGCCTCCCGCGAACTCGACGTGGTGGTCCCGGAGCAGGCTGCGCCCGACGAGCGCGACCTCGAGAAGGCGAGGGGCGGCCCAGGCGAGCCGCGCGTCCAGCGTGACGTAACCGGGCACTTTCTGCGCGGGGAGCGGCCCGGCGCCCCGGAGGAACGCGTCGAACGTGAAACGCGACGGGAGGTCCAGCGAACCGCGGAGCGTCAGGAGCTCGCGCGGGCTCGTGCCCTCGGTGTACGCCGCGGTCCCGACGTCCGTGCTGCCGGGTTTCGCGTGGAGGTCGAGCTCGAGACGCGAATAGGACGCCTGGATCCGGAACGCCTTCACGACCTGGATCCCGACGACGAGCTCCCCGCCCGTGCCGGTGCCCTCGAGCATGTTCTCGTACCGCACCGGAAGGACGAGGCCGGGCGTGGGAGGCGCGGGGCCGATCGCGCCGCGCTCGAAGCTCTCGAGGTCGTCGTACCGGTTGTAGAAGAGAGACAGGTCGAAGGAGAGCGCGTCCACGGGCCGGAAGCGGTAGCCGGCCTCGTACGCAACGATCTCCTCCGCCTTGAAGGACTCGTCTCCCGTGAGACGGATGTAGACGGGGCCCGGCGCGAGGTCCTGCGTGATCGAGAGCTCGGTGTCGACGCGGGACGGCGCGCGCACGCTGCGGGAAACGGCGGCCCACACGTTCTGCCGCGGGCCGAGGTCGCCGAAGACGCTCACGTGCGGCTGCACCTCGGTGCCGGAGTAGTCGTTGTGCTCGACCTTCGCGCCGAGCGTGAGCCTCACGCGGCCGGAGTAGAGGGACACGGTGTCCTGCGCGAAGACTCCGAAGATCCGGTCGGTCTTCCTCTCGGGCGTGAAGACGACCGCAGGGATCCCCGTCGTGTCGCCCGTCGAAGCGCGGGCCTGAAGGCCCGCGACGGCCTCGTGGGCGCCGGCGCGGAACCGGTACTGGACGTCCAGGTCGCCCGTGTTCCGCGCGTCGTGGAAGACGGCCTCGGTCCGGAGCGTCCGGTCGAAGTAAGCCTGGACCGTGAGCGCGGCGCCCGCGACCCACGTCCGGTCCCACCGGGCGAGCACGTTGCCGCCGGACACGGCAGCCCGGAAGTCCACCGTCTCGCCGTACGGGGGCTCGTAGGAGGTCACGAGCGTCCGCTCGCCGATTCGCCCCTGGTAGACGTCGCCCTGCAGCGTGAGGCGGTCGTGCGCGGAGGCGTCGACGTCCGCCCGGAATCCGCCTTGCGCCGTGTGCCACGCGTCGTAGTCGTGGCCGTCCGGATGGAAGTACGTGCCGTGGTCCGTGACCTTCCCGTAGAGCCGAAAAGAGGCCGCGCCTGCCGTGCCGCCCCAACGCGCGCCAAGAATGCCGTGGCGTCCCGTCCCGACCGCCTCGGCGTAGCCGCCGTGCGTCGCCGAAGCGCTCTTCGTGATGATGTTGACGACGCCGTTCACGGCGTTCGCGCCCCAGAGAGTTCCCCCGGGGCCCCGGATCACCTCGATCCGGTCGACGTCCTCCAGCAGCGCGTCAAGCACGTCCCAGTACGTCCCCGCGAAGAGTGTCGTATAGGTGTTGCGCCCGTCCACGAGAATCAGGAGCGCGCGGGACAGCCCGCTCGCGAAGCCCCGGATGCCGACGGACCACTGGTTCGAGTTGATGCGCGAGACCTGGACGCCGGGAGCGAGGCGTAGGGCTTCCGCGAGCGTCGTGATGCCGAGCCGCCTGAGGTCGTCCTGCGTGATGACGAACACCGCCGCGGCAGCCGAGCCGATCCTCTCGGGGCGGCGAGATACGGTCGTCACCTCGACATTTGCGAGCTCCGCGAGGGTCAGATGGGTCAGGTCGCGGCCCTTCGTGTCGTTCCCTGCGACAACCGGGGAAACGAGGAGGAGCAGGGCCGCCGCACATCCGGTACACCGAAGAGCCGTTCCGGGCATCGAGCCTGTCTCCTCCCGCGATTGAAGTTCTTACCTCGGGAGTCCGTCGCAAGAGGCGTTCCCGGATCCTTCGCAGGGGTCCGGGCGGTCTCCCGGGGGCGTCAGCCGGGCGGAGGGAGGGCGGGTGCCCGGCCACCGTGCGACAGGGCCGCGGCCGCGGCGTCGACCTGCTCCTCGAGGCGGGTGCGGTCCACGTCCGGGGGCAACGCGTCGACGAGGCGGGGGAGGATCCACACGGCCCTGAGGAAGAGCGCGTCGGACGCCGCCGTGCGGCCGAGCGAGCGCTCGACGCGGCCGAGGTTCAGGTCGCTTTCGGCGCGCTCCTCGAGCGCGACGCTGCGCGCGTAGAGGGCGTGCGCCTCCTCGAGATCCTTCTCGAGCCACGCGACCGAGCCGAGGGCGAGAAGCGCGGTGGCATCGCGGGGCCGGAGGGCCACGGCACGGGCAAGGCGGGCTCGCGCGTCGGCGAGCAGCGCCTCGCGCGCGGGGCCGGCGGGAGGCGCGAGAACGGCCGCCGCGCGCAGGAGGTTCTCGCCGGCGGCCTGCGACGAGACGGCGACGCCGCGCGCGAGGGTGATCGCGAGGAGGCCGACTCCCCCCGCCACGAGCCCGGCGCGGAGAGCCGCCGGGAGCGGCGCGCGCACGGCTCGACTCGAGGCCGTGCGCCGCCACCCGAGGCCGAGAAGGAAGACGAGCGGACCCGAGACGACCGGTAGCCTCAGGGGGAATCCTCCGAGTGAGAGGACGAAGGCTCCCGCGAGCACGGCGAGCAGCGCGTCCGTCGTCGGATTCGCCTCCGCGCCCGGGCCGTGACGTGACGCGAGAAGGCCCGTGGCGAGTGCGAGGAACGCGGCGCCCGCCGCGAGGGCGGCCGGGATTCCGCACTCGGCGGCGAGCGTCACGGGCTCGCTGTGCGCGTTGTCGAAGTGCGCCGACTCGGAGCGATGGACGAGATGGCGGCTCGATCGCTCCTCGGCCGCGATGCGCGCGGGCACGAAGGCGTTCGAGAAGGCGCCGGGCCCGACCCCGAGGAGCGGGCGGGCACGGACCATCTCCAAGGCGGCGAGGACGCCGATGTCGCGCTGGGTCGTCGCGGCCGCGACGTCGCCCCGCTCCAGCTGGACGGCCTTCTCGATCGCGCGCCGCGCCCCGCCGAAGACCGCGACGAGCGCCGCGAGCAGGACGAGCGTCGCGAAGGCCGGAGCGCGACGCCGCGGTGCAAGCAGCGTGTGGACGAGCGCCGCAGCGCCGAACGCGAGCACGGGAGCAACCGCTTCGGTCGCGACGATCCCGAACAGCGTGGACGCGAGCCCGGCGGCCGCGATGCCGCGCAGGCGCGGCGGCCGGAGGCGGTCCGCCGCGGTCGCGTAAAGGAGGATGGCGGGGACGACGAGGGCCATCCCGAGGTCCCCGGGGTTCCCGACGAGCGCGGCCGCGAGGAACCTCGGCTCCGGCGTCTCGAGCGGCAGCCGCAGGACGCCGAGCCAGCGCTGCGCGGCCGCGAGAAGTCCGGAGAGCGCCCCGGCGAGACACACGACGCTCGCGGCTCCCGCCGCGACGCGCGCGCCGGGCCTCGAGGCGCCCGCGACGCCGAGGGCCAGAGGCGAGAGCACGGCGCCGACGACGAGCGGGTCGACGACCCGGGCGTTTGCGACGGCCGAGGCGAGGGAGAGGACGAGTACCGCGCCGAGAAGGAGGAGCACGGCCCGGGACGCCCGGCTCCCGCGCCCGCCGGGCTCGAAATCGCGCACGCCGCGCGCCGCGAGCCCGAACAGGGCGAGGCTCGACCCGAGGGCCTGCACGAGGAGCTTGCTCTCGCGCAGGGCGTCGCTCGAGGCGGTCGAGTAGACGGCGAAGGGCAGAAGGAGGGCCAGCAGCACGCCTGCCGCCACGAGGCGGCTCTCCGACGTTTCCTCGTGTTCAGGCGCGGGCGGTGCCGCAGGGCGGGCCATGCGCGGCGAGGATAGCCGACCGTTGCCGGCGCGAAGCCGTCGCAGCGCGAGCGCCGTGCGCGCGCCACGCGGCGAGGACCTTCAGGAGCAGGCCGCCATGAGCATGGCGGGGAATCTGGCCCGGAGAGATCAGACAGGTCCGGATTACGTCCGCTCTGTGCGAGCGGCGACGCACAGGCGACGGTGGTTTTTCTTTGAAGGTGAAGAGGGAAATGCGGTAGCGCCTCTCCAGAACCGAGTGGTGGAGCGTCGCCACCCCCTCGAGCCCCACGGCATCGCGGCCCGCGAGCCGTTTCCACCCCCTTCTCAGAACATTTGCAGGTCGTTGCCCGCCGCGAACCGGAAACATCGGAACGAGGACGTGACCCGGAACGATCTCTCGGTCTTCCACCAGCAGAATCTTCCTCTTCCTCTCCACGATTCCGGCCGCGAGGTGGATCCTTCTCGGGGGAACGCGTCTGGCGGCGAGCGGGAACGCCTCCGGCGTCCCGCTCGCCGCGGCGCGGCAGAGCGTCCGCAGCGGGCACGCGCCGCAGCGTGGTGCGCGCGGGGTGCAGACGAGGGCGCCGAGCTCCATGACGGCCTGGTTGTGAGCTCCGGGATCGCGCCGTGGAAGGAGCGGCCGCGCGAGCGCCCGGACGCGCTCGAGCGTCGCGGGCGCCTTCGGGTCGAGCCGAAGCCCGTGAATCCGGCAGAACACGCGCACGACGTTGCCGTCCACGACCGGCTCGGCGACGCCGAACGAGATCGACGCGACCGCGGCCGCCGTGTAGGCCCCGACGCCCGGGAGCCCGCGCAGGCTCTCGACGGTGCGCGGAAACGAGCCCGCGGCGGCGACCACCCGGGCGGCGCGATGGAGGTTGCGGGCGCGCGCGTAGTAGCCGAGGCCGCTCCACTCGGCGAGGACCGCGCGCGCGTCGGCGCGGGCGAGAGCCTCGACGGAGGGGAAGCGCCGGAGGAAGCGTTCCCAGCGCGGCGTCACGACCGCGACGGTCGTCTGCTGGAGCATCACCTCCGAGAGCCAGATCCGGTAGGGCTCCCGCGTCTTTCGCCACGGCAGGCTTCGCCGCGCGGTCCGGTACCACCGCGCGAGGCGGCGCGTCACGGCGTGCGGGTCCGTCGCCACGCGCCGCAGTCTAGACTCGCGGCATGGAGCTGGACTGGGAAGGCCTCGCCGTCGCGTTCGCGGCCCGGTCCAAGCTCATGAACCACTTCCTCGACCGCGCCTCGGGCGAGGTCCACGCGCACCTGAACGGCTCGCCGGAGCTCAGGGAAGCGCTTCTCCACGAGCGCTCGGGCCGCTACCTGAGGATCCCGAAGTCGACGCCCGACGTCGACACGGAGCGCTGCCGCGCCTTCGCGCCCGGGATGAGGAGCGCCGCTGCCCGGGCAAGGGCGATCGCCGCGCTCGAGGTCGGCGGGCCGAATGCGTTCCGCGAGGCTCTCATCGCGTCGCCCGAGGACGAGAAGGCGTGGTTCGTGTTCCGGGATCGCCGCGTCCGCGCGGAGCTGAAGGACTGGCTCGCCGCGCAGGGCGTGCGCGCGGACCCGCCGGCCTGAGGCGCCGTCAGCGCGCGGGCAGAGGCCCGAACATCAGCCGCGCGAACCGGCTCGGAACGTGGAAGTCGGGCGGGCTGCCGCGGAGGGTCGGAGAGAGGGCGAGGTACCGGGTCGTCCGGCCCCGTGCGATCCGCATCGCGTTGCCCCGTCGCTCCTCCCCGTCGGCCGGCGGCCTTCCGCCGGGCAGGGACGTCCAGGGAATCCGCAGGACGCAGCGCCACCTCACCCATTCGGTGGGAGGACGGCCTGCGGGCTCCCCGGACGCCCTCGCCGAGACGCCGGGGAGCCCCTCGCCCGGCGCGAGCTGCCAGCTCGCGCGACTGTCGTCCGGATTCCGGACGCGGGCGCCATAGAGGGCGCCCGCCGGGTTCGCGACGATCTCCTGGTAGAGGGACGGCGTCCCCGGGGAGGAGAGGAAGACCTCGACGCACTCGTCGCGGAAGACATCGCCGCCCGGCGCGCGCGCCACGAGGAGAGGAGGCTCGGCGGGCGCGTCGAAGAGCACGAGGAAGGCGTCGTGCGTGTAGCCGAACCGGACCGTCGTCGCCGCCTTCGGGTCGGAGCCGCCCGCGATGTCGCCGAGAGCGTGTGCGGGCGCATTTTCGAGCGCCTCCTCGGCCACGAGGCGCGGCACGCGGAGGCTCGGCGGCGGCGTCACCAGCGCCCCACGGCGACCCGCAGGGCGGCGAGGAGGGCGCGCGCGGCCGTCTGCGCCCGCGAGAGCGAGCGCTCGGCGTCGCCGAGGAGCGGCGGCAGGAGGCGCAGGGCCTCCCGCCGCCGCGCCGCGGGAAGCTGTCCCGCCGCCCGGCGCACGGCCGCGATGAGCTCGGCCCGGTCGTGGGCGCGCCCTGACGCCTCCTGGAAGCGCTCCATGAGAGGGAGGAGCGTGGAGGCGCCGCGAAGAGCGGCGAACTCGAGGCCGTAGCGCAGGTCGCGCGCGTCGATCCGGGCCGCGTGCAGCGTGTCCGCCTCCGGCACGCCGCGCGCAAGAAGGCGTCGCGCCCGGCGCTCGAGGCGGCGCCCGAGAGCCTTCTCGAGGCGCCGCTCGAGGCGTCCGCCATCCGACCCGGCGAGCGGCGACGCGAGGGCCGCGAGCGCGGCGTCCCGGGCGGCGAACTCCCGCCTGAGCGTCGCGAGCAGGCTGTCGAGACGAGCCGGGGACGTCGCCTCGCCGGCGCTTTTCTCGAGCCGAACCGCGAGCCGCTCGGCGGCCGGGCGTCTGCGCGGGTCGCGACGGAACCGGGCCCGGAGAAGAGCCGCGGCGACGTCGTGCGTCCGCCGGGCCCCGAGCGCGCGGCGGAGGTCGCGCGCCGCGTCCTTCAGGCCCGCGCCCGACCTCGGCGCGGGCACGTCCATCGTGAGCCGGGAGAGAGAGACGGTGCGCCTGAGGACGACGCGCACGGCGTGCAGCCGCTCGCCCGTCGGGGGGCCGGAGCCCCGGGCGAGGAGCTCCTCGAGCGTCGCGCGACGCTTCGAGAGGGCCGCCGTGAGCGCGGCGAGGCGTCTCCGCGGAACGCTCACGTCATGCCTCCGCGGCGTCGTCGCGGCCGGAGAACAGGGCGAGCTGATCGGTGTTCGCGTCGTACTCGAAGACCTGGATGGCGCGGCCCCAGTTCACGAGGGTGTCGAGGAGCTCCGCGGCGCTCACGGTCGGGAGGCTGGCCGCGAGGATGTCCCGGACCGCCTCGCCCGGCATCGGGGTGTCGGGATCGCGCGCGAGCTCGCGGACGAGGAGGCCGAACGTGCCGAGCGACAGGACCTGCGGCCTGAGGAGCCGGATCTTCTCGTCGAATGGCGCCGCGACGACGCGCCGCCCGAGCTCCGTGAGGAGCACGTCGTTTTTCGGCGTGTCGACGAGGTCGAGGAGCTCGGCGGCCTTCACGACGGTGAGGGTGCGTCCGAAGTCGTATTCCGTGATCGCGTCGAGGGCGAAGAGATTCATCGAGCCGCCGTGGTCCGCGAGAATCTCGACGAGGCCGAGGATCTCGCCCATGCGTGCGGGCGGCAGCGGGATGAGCGGCGTCTCGGCCCGGCGCCCGGCGATCGGCGCGGGAACGGGCTCCTCCTCGGGCAGGTGCACGCCCGTCACGACGTCGTGGATGCGTTCCACCATCTTCAGGAATTCCGGGTGCCGGTACTCGCGCGGGTGGGGGAGGGTGTTCACGATCTCGCGGCGCACGGTGCCCGGGTTCGCGCCGAGGATGACGACGCGGTCTCCGAGGAACACGGCCTCCTCGATGAGGTGCGTGATGAGGAGGACCGAGGAGAGGCCCGTGAGGCGCTCCGTGAACAGGCGGTAGACCTCCGTGCGCAGCAGCTCGGCCGTGAGGACGTCGAGCGCGGAGAACGGCTCGTCCATACAGAGGAGCTCGGGACGGCCCACGAGGGCGCGCGCGATCCCGACGCGCTGCTTCATGCCGCCCGACAGCTCCTTCGGGAATGCGCGTGCGTGGCCGGCGAGCCCGACGGCCGTGAGGGCAGCGCGGACCCGCTCGCCGTCGGCTCGGGCGCCCGTCGTGCGGCCCGTGAGGCCGACCCGGACGTTCTCCTCGACCGTGAGCCAGGGGAACAGCGCGAAGTTCTGGAAGACGACGGCCGCGCCCGGGTGGATCCCGACGAGGGGCCTTCCGTGCTGCTCGACGCGCCCCGAGGTCGGCGGGATGAGGCCGATCAGGATCCGCAGGAGCGTGGACTTCCCGCAGCCCGACGGCCCGAGGACGGCGACGACCTCGTTCGGCCGGATCTCGAAGTCGATCCCGGAGAGGATCACGCGCGCGCGACCGCTCTCGTCCTCGAAGACCTTGTCGACGCCGCGGGCGGCGGCAATTGCGGCCGTGGCCCCGGGAGCCGGTGCGGCGCTCATCGGTTGAGAGCGTACTTCGTCTCGGCGAGGCGGGACAGTCGACGCCAGACGATGCGGTTGATGAGGACGAGCGCGAGGGACATCGTGAGGACGCCGGCCGCGAGGAGCGGGAAGTTCGCCTCGCGCGTCGCCCTCGTGATGAGCGAACCGAGGCCGAACGTCTCGCGGACGCGCCCGCCGGACACGAGCGTCTCGGCCACGATCGACGCGTTCCAGGCGCCGCCCGCGGCTGTCACGAGACCCGTGACGAGAAACGGGAAGACAGCGGGCAGGAAGAGCGTTCTCCAGCGGGCTCCGCCGCCGACGCGGTAGACGTCCGACGCCTCGAGGAGGTCGGGCGGCACGGCGCTCGCGCCCGCGAGGACGTTGAAGAGGACGTACCACTGCGCGCCGAGGAGCATGAGAACCGCGGCGACGACCGCGAACGGGACGCGCAGCGCGAGGAGAACTCCGGTCACGAGAGGAAAGAGCATCGGGGCGGGAAACGAGGCGACGATCTGGACGACCGGCTGGAGCCGTCGCGACCAGACCGGCGAGCGGCCGACGAGGATCCCGACCGGCAGCGTCCAGGCGACGGCGAGGGCGAGCGCGCCGAGCGCCCGGAGGAACGTCGCTCCGAGCGCGGCGGCAAGGACGAGCCAGTCGTGCGCGTGCACCTCGGCGAGGAGCCGCACGAGCTTCCACGCGCCCGCGAGGGCCGCGGCCGCCGCCGCGATCCCGAGCAGCATGAGGAGCGACGCGCGCAGGCGCTCGCCCCGCTTCTCGTCGAGCGGGGGAGGTGCCGGAACGGAGACGGGGGCCGCCATCGCCCGGTGGCGGCGACGGCGGAGCCGCATCCGGCGCAGGACGGCCGAACGCCGGAGGAGGTCGAGGACCCACGAGCGCGCCTCGGGCTCGCCCGAGACCTCCGCCGTCCGGAAGCGCTGGGACCACGCGACGAGCGGCCGCCAGAGGAGCTGGTCGACGGCGACGATCATGACGACCATCGCGAGAACGGCCCACGCCATCGCCGCCTTGTCGCCCTTCTCGATCGCGACGGCCATGTACGAGCCGACGCCCGGGAGACGGAAGTCCCGGTCGCCGAGCGTGAAGGCCTCGTTGACGGTCAGGAAGAACCAGCCGCCCGCCATCGACATCATCGAGTTCCACACGAGGCCGATCACGGACGACGAGACCTCCACGGTCCAGAACCGCTTCCAGAACGAGAAGCGGTGGAGCCGCGCGACCTCGTTGAGCTCGTTCGGGATCGAGCGCAGGGATGCGATGTAGGAGAACGTCATGTTCCAGACCTGCCCCGTGAAGATCATGAAGACGCACGCGAGCTCGAGCCCGACGTTCGTCCGCGGGAAGAGGGCGACCATGCCGAGGACGAGTCCCGGGAGGAAGCCGAGAACGGGGATCCCCTGCCCGATGTCGAGGAGGGGAAGGAGGACCTTCTCGGCGCGGCGCCCGTGGGCCGCGATGGTGCCATAGACGAGCGTGAAGACGAGCGACAGCAGGTACGCCGCGAACCCGCGCGACAGGGAGAGGAGCGTGTAACCGGGCAGCGCGGAGGGCGACAGGTCGATCGCGACGGCCGGCCGGATCGGTGACTCCCACCGCTGCGCGAGGGCGACGACGCCCGCGACGAGGGCGCCGACCGTGAGGAAAATCAGAACGTCCACCGCGGCGCCCGAGGCTCGCGCCGCGGGGCCACGGACCCGTCCGATCAGGACCGCGGCCTCCGGGGGAGGATGAGGCTCGCGTCCGCGTCGGCAACCGGCAGGTTCGGCTCCGGGAAGCCGACGTGCCAGCCCTGCGCCCGGTCGACGCCGAGCTCCGGCAGGATCTCCATGACGTCCTCGGACTCGACGCCCTCGGCGACCGTCTTGACGCCGAGCCCGCGGCAGATGCCCGCCATCCCGCGCACGAAAACCCGGTTCGCCTTCTCCTTCGGGAGGTCGCGGACGTAGCTGATGTCGAGCTTCAGGGACGACACGGGCAGCTCGCGGAGGTAGCGGAACGAGGAGAAGCCCATCCCGAAGTCGTCGAGGGCGAAGTGAAAGCCTTCTGACGTGAGGGCGAGCGTGAAGTCCCGCACGCGGTCGAAGTCGCGCAGGGCCGCCGTCTCGGTGATCTCGAATGTCACGCGCTCGGGGCGGATGCCCTTGGCCCGGGCGAGGCGCGAGATGTCGGCGACGAGCGTGTCGTCGTCGAAGTCGAGGCCCGACAGGTTGATGCCTATCTCGAGCTCGGGGCTCACGCGCTTGCGGGCGGCCGCGAGCGCGTCGAAGGCGGCCGTGATGACGGCGCGGTCGATCGCCGTGATGATCCCGAAGCGCTCGGCGGCCCCGAGAAACTCGCCCGGGAGCGCGATGCGGCCGTCCGGCTCGCGCATCCTCACGAGCGTCTCGACGGCGACGATGCGGCCGCTCCCGACCTCCGCGACGGGCTGGAAGTACGGGACGAACCGGGACTCGGCGAGGGCCGCGCGAATCCGGTTCGACTGCTCGCGCAGGCGTCCGGTCCGGTCGCGCTCCCGGTCGGACGGGTCGTGGAGGCGCACGCGCGCGCCGCCGCGCCGCTTCGCCTGGTGCATCGCGAGGTCGCCCGCGAGGAAGAGGTCGGCCGCCCCGCCCGCGTGGTCCGGGAAGACGGCGACGCCCGCGCTCGCGGTGAGAGACAGCGCGTTGCCCTCCCAGTCCGGCGTGAGCTTGCGGATGATGGCGATCACGGACTCGGCGCGCGCCGTCGCCTCGGCGGCGCCGGTCCCGGGAAGCAGGATCGCGACCTCGTCGCCGCCGACTCGCCCGCACATCTCACCGGTCTGGAGCGACGCCCGGAGCGCGTCCGCCATCGAGCGCAGGTAGGCGTCGCCGGCCAGGAGGCCGTGCGTGTCGTTCAGCGTCTTGAAGTTGTCCAGGCCGAGGATGATGAGCGCGAGGGGCCGCGCGAATAGGTCGGCCCGCGCGATCTCGCGTTCGAGCTCGAAGTGGAACTGCTCGCGGTTCGCGAATCCCGTCAGGGCGTCCGCCGGCTCGGACGCGGCCTCGGCGTCGGCGCGGATGCCGGCGGCGCCGGTGACGTCCCGCGCCGCGGCGATGAACCCGCCCTCGCCGGCCTGCGGCGCGAAGCACGTCGAGATCCAGTACGCCCGCTCCGCGACGTCGACACCGGCCGGCAGCCGGACCTCGAAGTTCCTGAGGCCACCGCCGGCGCCCGCGGCGAGGAAGCGCTCGCGGCCCTCGGCGTTCGACCAGAACGGTCCGGCGGAGTCGGGAGCGCCCTCGTACGTCCCCGGGCTCGGCACGCCTTCGGCGAGGGCCACGACGTTCGCGAGGAGCACGCGTCCCTCCCGGTCGAAGAGAACCGTCGCGTCCGGCGAGTCGATCAGGAGGGTCGCGGGCCGCCGGATCACGCCGGAGGCCTTGCGTCCCATGTCGCGCAGCTTGATCGGCTGCGTGTCCGTCTGCGACTTCGGCTTCTGCACGAGTGTCCTCTCTGGAGCTTTGGAACCTCGATTATCGCCCCAGTTGCGCCAGGGCGTCGCCAAAGAGCCTGTACGTCCGCCAGTCGTCCATGGGCACGGCGCCGAGCGACCGGTAAAAGCCGATCGCGGGCTCGTTCCACGTCAGGACGCTCCACTCCATGCGGCCGCAGCCGCGCGAGACGGCGATCGAGGCCAGCCGCGCGAGGAGCGCCCTGCCGGCGCCGAGTCCCCGGCTCTCGGGTTTCACGTAGAGGTCCTCGAGGTAGAGCCCGGGCCGCGTCAGCCAGGTCGAATAGTTGTGGAAGAAGAGTGCGAAGCCGATGATTTCGCCGCCGACGTCCGCGACGATGGCCTCCGCGTAGGGCTTCGGCCCGAACAGGTGCCGCTCGAGCATCGCGGGGTCCGCGTGGCAGTCCTCGGGCTGGCGCTCGTACCGGGCGAGGTCCTCGATGAGAGTGACGATCGCCGGGACGTCTTCACGGCTCGCGTCGCGCAGGATGAATGCCGATTCCTTCATGTCGCCCCCCGTGTGCGCGGGATCTCGCGGTGCGCCCGCCGCGCATGTTACGGGGGGGTGCTAAAACCGGCCCGTGGCGTCACGCGACGGCTTCTACGGGCTCCTGACGCGGCGTGTCGGCGAGGCGCGCCTGAAGACGGCGCTGCCGCACCTGCCGAAGAGCGGGAGAGTCCTCGACGTGGGCTGCGGCCTCACGGATCTGCCGGGCAGGGTCGAAGGCTACGTTGGCTGCGACCGCAACCTCGATGTTCTCGCGGCGCAACGAGAGAGATTTCCGAAGAGAGATTTCTATGAATGGGATATCGCCCTCGGCGGGGCTCCGCCGGGGCTGATTGGAGAGGGACCATTCGAAGGAATTCTTCTCCTGGCGGTGCTCGAGCACGTCCCCGAGCCCTCCGGAGTGCTCGCGCGGCTCGCGCCGCTTCTTTCTTCGTCCGGCCGGCTCGTCGCGACGACGCCGCATCCTTCCGGGCGGTGGCCCCTCGAGGCCGGCGCCGCCCTCGGCCTTCTCTCCTCGCACGCCCACGACGAGCACGAGCGCCTCCTCGGAGCGGAGGATCTCGACACGGCGGGGCGTGGCGCGGGTCTTGCGCTCGTCCTCTACCGGAGGTTTCTCCTCGGCATGAACCAGCTCGCGGTCTTCTCGCGGTGAACGCGCGCGTTCGTCCGGTCCGCCGCGGCGCGGACGCGATCACGGTCGTGAACGCCCGCACGCACAACCTCCGGGGCGTGACGTGCGCGTTTCCCGTGGGTGCGCTCACGGTCGTCACGGGGCCTTCCGGATCGGGCAAGTCGTCGCTCGCGTTCGACACGCTCTACGCCGAAGGACAGCGCCGATTCGTCGAGTCGATGTCGACGTACGCGCGCCAGTACCTCGAGCGCCTCGAGCGGCCGGACGTGGACGAGATCAGCCACGTCCTGCCCGCGATCGCGATCGAGCAGAAGGCGCCCGCCCGCTCCGCGCGCTCGACCGTCGGCACGGCGACGGAGATCCACGACGTCCTCAGACTTCTCTTCGCAGCGGCGGGCACGCTGCGCTGCCCGGACGACCGCAGCCTCGTGCGGCGCGAGACGCCCGAGACCGTCCGCGCCGCCCTCCTCGAGGCGTTCGGCGAGGGCGCGCGCCTCCTCGTGATCGCGCCGCGGAAGGTCACGTCGTTCGAGGCGGAGAGCGCGGAGTGGAGAAGGCTGGGCTTCTACCGCACTGTCTCCGCGTCGGGAGACGTCCTGGAGATTTCTTCGAGTGGGAAAGAGGGGAAGGGCGGCGCGGCGGCTCGGCCCACGCACGTGGCGGCAACGGCGCCCGGCCCCATGTCATTCGAAGAAATCCCCGTTCCCTTCCCCCTCCTCATCGGCCGTCACGTTCTCAGGGCGGACGACGCCGAGATCCTCTCTTCGCTCGCCTCGGCGCTCGACGCTGGGGACGGCGTGCTCTGGGTGCTCCGCGCGGGGGAGCCGCTCGCGTCCGCGCGCACGTTCCGCCGCGGGCTCTCGTGCAACGCCTGCGGCCGGACGTTCGCGGACCCCGTGCCCGCCCTCTTCTCCTTCAACTCGCCGCGCGGCGCGTGCGAGACGTGCGAGGGGTTCGGTCGCATCGTGGGGATCGACGCGGCGCGCGTCATTCCCGACGAGCGAAGAACACTCCGCGAACGTCCGATCGCGCCTTTCAACTCGCCATCGTACGAGAGCGCCTACGACGACCTCAAGGCCGCCTCGCGGCGGCTGAAGCTGCGCTGGGACGTCCCCTGGGACGAGCTGACCGAACGGGAGCGAGACGCCGTCTGGAAGGGCTCGGGCGACTGGTACGGCGTCGAGGGCCTCTTCAAGTACCTCGAGAAGAAACGATACAAGGTCCACGTCCGCGTCCTCCTCGCGCGCTACCGCGGCTACACGACGTGCCCGGCCTGCCACGGGGCCCGCCTGAGGCCCGAGGCGCTCGCGGTCACGCTCGGCGGAAAGACGATCGCCGAGGTCTGCGACCTGACGCTCGAGGGGCTCCTCGCGTTCCTCGGCGCGCTGCCGCTCCGGGAGTCCGAGCGCGAGCGGGCGGCCTCTCTCGTCGAGGAGATGTCGCGGCGGGTGGGGACGCTCGTCGAGATCGGCCTCGGCTACCTGACGCTCGCGCGCACGATGCGCACGCTCTCGGGCGGCGAGGCGCAGCGCGTCCAGCTCGGCTCGGCGATCGGCAACGCGCTCACCGGGACGCTGTACGTGCTCGACGAGCCGACGGTCGGCCTGCACGCCCGCGACACCGGCCGCCTCCTCGCCGTCCTCGAGCGCCTCGCGGCCGCCGGCAACGCCGTCGTCGCCGTCGAGCACGACACGGACGTCATCCGCGCGGCCGACCACGTCGTCGACCTCGGCCCGGGGGCGGGCGCGCTCGGAGGGCGGCTCGTGTTCGAGGGGACGCCCGAGGCGCTGACCGAGGCGGACACGGCGACGGGGAGGAGCCTCAGGAAAGAAAGAGAGATATTTCTTGCTTCGGAGAGCAGGTCGTACGCGCCGAGCGCTTCGAGAGATGCCGTAGCGGCGGAGACGGTGGGCGCCTTCGGCGCCTTCTTAGAAGGGGGTGTGGGCCCTTCGGCGCTCGAGGCCCCGGCGCCGCACACCGCGCGCGCTGCCCGCTCGAGCCGAACCGCACATTCACCTTCTAAGAAAAACCACCGTAACGATGCGCTTCGCATGTCTCTCGATGCGATCAGGGTCATCGGTGCGCGAGCAAATAATCTTCAGAATCTCTCGGTCTCTGTCCCGCTGCATCGCCTCGTCGCGGTCGCCGGCGTGTCGGGCTCGGGCAAGTCCTCGCTCGTCGTGGACGTGCTCGCGGCCGGCGCCCGGCGGCGGATGGGCAAGGGGCTGCTGGCGGGGATCGACGCGGTGGGGGAGCACGACGCGATCGAGGGCCTCGAGGCGCTCTCCGACGTCGTCCTCGTCGACCAGTCCCCGCTCGGGCGCTCGTCGCGTTCGAACCCGGCGACCGTCACGAAGGCGTGGGACGAGATCCGCGCGCTCCTCGCACGCACGCCGGCCGCGAAGGCGCGAGGGCTCGAGAAGGGGGCGTTCAGCTTCAACTCCGCGGGCGGGCGCTGCGAGCGCTGCGAGGGGGCGGGCGTCGTCACGGTCGACATGCAGTTCCTCGCCGACGTGACCGTCGTGTGCGACGTCTGCGACGGCCGACGCTTCAAGCCTGAGGTCCTCGAGGTGCGGCTGAGGGGAAGGAACGTCGACGAACTCCTCGCGACGACGGTCGACGAGGCGCGGATCCTGTTCGCGGACGCCTCCGCGATTGCGGACCGGCTCCAGCCGCTCGCGGACGCGGGCCTCGGGTACCTCGCGCTCGGCCAGTCCACGGCGACCCTCTCGGGCGGCGAGGCGCAGCGGCTCCGGATCGCGTCGTTCCTGCGCGGCGCGGACGTCCCGAAGGACCCCGTCCTCTTCGTTTTCGACGAGCCGACAACCGGCCTCGCGCCGTCCGACGTCGACGTCCTGCTCGGCGTCTTCCGCCGCCTGCTCGCGTCGGGCCACTCGATCGTGGCGGTCGAGCACAACCCGGCGTTTCTCGCCCGGACGGACCACCTGATCGAGCTCGGACCGGAGGGCGGCCCGGGAGGCGGACGCCTGATCTTCGAAGGCTCTCCGGCGGCTCTCGTGACGCGCGGCGGAACGCCGTCCGCGGCCGCGCTTCGGGGACGCGTACAATTTCCGCCGCGGTGACTGACGAGAAGTGGCGCTACGTTCTCTCGGCGGAGGGCCGCGAGATCGACCTGACCGACGGCGAGGTCACGCTCGGGCGCAGCCGCACGTCGACGGTACGCCTCGAGCACGAATCCGTCTCGCGCTCGCACGCGCTCCTGACGTTCGATCGCGGAGAGGCCGTCGTGAAGGACCTCAACTCGTCGAACGGCACGTTCGTGGGTGGGAAGCGGATCGCCAGGGAGACGCGACTCGTGAACGGCGACCGTCTCCAGCTCGGCGCCGCGGTCATCGACGTGAGGATCCTCGCGCCGGACGCTCCCTCCGAGCGCACGGCGATGCTTTCCGCCGACCAGCTTCCCGACGCGCCCGCCCCCCCGCCCGCCGGGATCACGTACGAGCCCGTGCCGGGTCTCACGAACCCCGGCGTCCCCGGGCCGCTCGCGCCGCTCCGCTCCGATCCTCTCTCCGCCTCGGACCTCTTTCGGGAGGTGGACCATGGCTCCGCGAAAGACCCGTCGCTCGTCGTGGACGTCTTTCCCCCGGTGGCAGGGGCCCCGGACGAGGTCTCGACGATCGCGCCGCCGACGCGGTCGGACGGCCCCGCGCGCGAGGCGGCTCCGGGCGTCCCGCCGCGCGAGCTCGCCGATTTTTCGATCCGCCTGAACGAGGCGGACCGGGAGAAGGCGGTGCGGGCGCCGCTCGCCGAGCGAGCGCCCGAGCCGAAGGACCGCCGCAAGTTCCCGCTCAACGAAGGGCCGCGCAACGCCGCGAATCCGTTCGCCCGTCTGCTCGCCGCGCTGGTCGACGGGGTGATCCTCGCGGCGATCAACGTCCTACTTCTCGCGCCCGTCTTCCTGATCGACTACTTCCGGTCCGAGCTCCAGACGCGCGACGCCGCTCCCGACTGGGCGTTCCGCGCGATCATGGCGCTCTCGTTCCTCCTCATGGCCCTCGCGAACGTTCTCTACGTCGTCGGGGGCTGGGCGTGGCGCGGGCGGACGCCGGGCAAGTCGCTCCTCGGCCTCGCCGTCGTCAAACGCGGGGTGCCCTCGGGCCGCGGGATCGGCTGGCCGTCGGCCCTCGTGCGCGCGATCGTGTGCGTCCTCGCGGGACTGCCGCTCGGTCTCGGCTGGGCGTGGGCCTTCTTCGATAAGGAGAAGCGCGCCTTCCAGGACCTCGCCGCCGGGACCTGGGTGATCAGGGTCCGCTGAGCCGCGCGAGGAGCGACGGAGAGAGGAGCGCCTCCTCGGCCCTTTTCGAGCCGCCGCGGTCGCGCCACGCGACGAGCGCGCGGCGGGCGCGGCCGAGGAGCAGCGGGTCGGATTCACCTTCGAGGACGTAGCGCGTGCCGAGGACGAGGCTCAGGAGCAGGTCGGCTTCGCGCGCGTCCGGGTGCGCAGCCCGGAGCCCCGCGAGTGCCGCCTCGGCGCCGTCGAAGTCCCCGGCCGAGAAGAGCACGAGGACCCGTTCGACGGTCGTGCCACCGGCGTCCGTCCGGGGCGGGGTCGGAGTGGGTGCCGGGACGGCCGCCGCCGTCGGCACGAGGGCAGGCGTCGCGGCCGTCGCGACGGCCGGCGGGGGCGTCGCCGCGGCCGCCGCCCGCACCGCGTCTCGCCGGTCCAGCTCGTCGATCCGCGCCAGGAGGTCTCCGTACTCGGGGAACCTCCGGATCAGACCGGCGTCCCGCGAGCGCGTCAGATCCTGACGGGCGCCCGCCTCGTCCCCGAGCTCCATGAGCGCCGCCCCGCGCCAGTAGTACGGGTCGTAGAGGTCGACGTAGTAGCGGTTCGTCCCGAAGTGCTCCTTGGCGTCGCGGTGCCCGGTCGCAAGGGCCTCGTTCATCCGCTTGACGACCTCCGGCCACTCCTTGCGCCCGGCCGCCTCGACGCCGGCCTGGTACGCCTTCACGGCCGCGTCGGGGGGTAGAATCGACTGAGGCGCAGCCGGGCGCGCGAGAGTCGCAGCGAGGACGAGGACGACGCGCGTCCAGCCGGAAAAACGTGGGGTGGGGACCGACCCGGGACACTCCCTCGGAAGCATTCAGAAGGGATTCTAGAGAACGATGGGTTTCCCCCTCCCTTTCCCGCTCCGCCTCGTGCCCGCGGCGACGCTGGCCGTCGCGCTCGCGGCGCTCCCCGCCGCGGCGCAGACGACATCGAGCGCGTGTCCGAGCGTTCCCCCCGTCCTCACGGGTCCGTCCGCGATCCAGGCCGGCGAGACGTACTCGGTCTCGTGGACGAATGTGCTCGCGAACACCGGGGCGGCGAGCGCCGCGAACTACTACCAGGTCGAGCGCGCCCTCGACGCCGCGTTCACGTCGGTGACGGACTCGACGTCGACCCAGCGCTCGGCGCTGACGTTCCCCGCCGCGCCCGCCGGCGCGACCGTCCTGTACCACCGCGTCTGGGTGCGGACGGCCTCCGCGTGCCCCGCGTCCGCCACTCCCGTCTCGAGCGTCCTCGCGGTGCCCGTCAAGACGGTCTGCGACGCCCCGGCATCCGTCGGGCAGCTCTCGTCCTCGCCCGAGAACCCGCCCGCGTTCTCGACGTGGGTCATCTCGTGGAACACCTTCGGCGCCGGGCCCGGGCCCGGAGGCGGCTTCTCGGACCTGAAATTCCGCATCCGGCGCACGAGCGCGCTCGAGCCGGACGGGCACGAGTGGGTCGTGGACGGCGGATCCGCTTCCTTCGCTGGCCCTCCCGGCGACTACGTCTTCGAGGTGAGGGCCGAGGCCGCGTGCGGCGCCGTCGGGCCCTGGTCGCCGCCGAAAAGGGTCACGGTCGGGACGGTCGTCCGGCCGTCTCTCGTGCTCGTCTCCGAGCCCGCGCCGATCGCCTCCCTCGCGCCGGCCGCGACCGCGAAGCTTGCGACGTCGTTCACGGTCCGCAACGCGGGAACGGAACCCGTCACGGCCACGACACTCTGCGACGACTCGGGATTCGTCCTCGCCCCCTCGCAGTTCACGGTGTCTCCCGGGGCCACGCAGCAGGTCACGGTCACCGCCCTCTACACCGCCGCCCTCACGCGTCCCGTGAAGACCGCGGTCGCCGTCTCCTCGGGCGGGACGACGCTGAGCGTCCCGATCCTGTGCATGCTCGCGGCCGCTCCCGCGGGGGCGCCGGTCGCGTGGGACACGGCGGGCGCGGACGTCGACGTGAACGGAACCTCCGTCATCCGCAGCCTCGTGAACGCGGGCGCGACGCCCGCGCCGTTCGTCGCGTCGGTGAGGGCGCCCTGGATTTCCGTCGAGTCGCTGGACGGGCTCGCGTGGGACCGGCCGCTCGCCCCGTTCGAGACCCGCCCCGTGCGGCTCGTGATCGACCGCGCCCGGCGGCGCGCCGAGACCGGGACCGAGGTCGGCGCGATCGTCCTCTCGACGGTCGGGTTCGACACGCCCCGGACTCTCCTCGTGACGGACGATGGCCCGCGCATCCTCCCGGCGGCAACGGGCTCGGCCGCCGTCCCGGCCGCGGCCGCGAAGACGCGCGTCCTGTACGCATCGTTCCCGAACGCGCTCGACGCGAAGGGCATCGGCCGGTTCGCCGCGGACCTCTGGCTCACGAACACGGACGTCGTGAATCCGGTCACGCTCTCGCTCCTCTTCAACCCCGTCGGGGGTCCGGGCGACGGGTCGGCGCTGCGCCGCTTCGACATCCAGATCGGGCCGGGCGAGACGCGCCGCTACCGCAACGTCGTCGCGACGCTGCTCGGCGTCGACGGCGCGTTCACCGTGGAGGTCCGCTCCTCGGCGCCGACGCTGAGCGCCACGGCCGTCGTCGCGAACACAGCCGTTCCCGCGGTCGCCGCCGCGCGGCGCGCCCTGACCGGCGTCGCACCGGGGTCGTACGGGTTCGAGATGCGGCCGACGTCGCCGGGCGAGGGCGCCAGGCAGAGCGACCCGGTCGAGGTCGTGTCCGGTCTCGCGCACGACGCGGACCGCCGCTCGAACCTGCTCCTCCTCGAGACGTCCGGCTACGACACGACGGTGCTCGTCGAGCTGTTCGACGCGGGCGGACACCGGGTCACGAAGAACGCCGTCCCGGTCCAGCTCGAGAAGACGGTCCCCGCGAACGGGACGCTCCAGATCAACGACGCCGACGAGCTGTTCGACCCGGCGCCGCTCCCGGGATTCCCGTACGCGTACGCGCGCCTCACGTGGAAGTCGAGCGCGACGGACGGAACCGGCGCCGCGAAGGGCTCGGTCGTCGGGATGGCGACGGTCATCGACAACCGCACGCAGGACTCGTCGCTCCACGTCGGCGTCTCGACGAACGCCCTGAACCCCTCGTACGTGCCGACGGCCGGCCTCGCCTCGTCCCGCACGGCGCTCGCCTCGCTCCCGTTTGGCGGCGCTCCCGCGCCGCTCGTCTTCCCGACCGTTCACTCGTCGGGCGTGGCCCTCGCGAGCGGCGCGAAGCCGTTCTGGCGGACGCGCGTGACGCTCACGAACACGTCCGAAGAGCAGCGCTCCGCGATCCTCGAGTACCTCGACGCCGTGGACAGCACGATCACGCGTCAATTCGCCGTCGGTCTCTCGCCGGGCGGCATCTTCTCCTTCGAGGACGTCCTCGAGAACGGCCTGGGCATCCTGCCGGGTCAGAACGCGTACGGGACGGTCAAGATCTCGGCCGCGAAGAACAACGACGGGACGTGGGCGAACGGTTGGGCCGGGGTGGACGTCCAGACCGAAACGTACACCGTCGACCCGGTCCAGGGCGTCGGCGACTACAAGACGGGCATGGAAGGCTACGCGTACTTCCACGGGTACTCGTCGTTCCAGTCGAACCTCGGGACGATGTCGTTCGACGGGGCCGAGAACAGCTCGAACTACCGGACGAACATCATCCTGCACGAGGTCGGCGGCGCGTCCGTCGACGCCATCATCTCGGCGTACATGCCCGGGTCGTTCGTGCCCGTCGCGTCCGTGACGAAGAGGCTCGGGCCCTGGGGCTATTTCTCCGACGAGCTGTTCACGAACGTCCTCGGCCTGAACCTCACCGAGGTCACGGACGTGCGCGTCGTCGTGCGCCAGATCGCGGGGGACGGCGTCTTCCTCGCGTTCGCCTCGAAGATCGACCGCGCGAGCGGCGACCCCGCGAACATCTTCCTGCGTCCCGCGGCCGCGGGAACGGGGCGCTGACGGGGCCTTGGCCGGCGCGGTCGAGAGGATCGCCCACTACCGGATCCTGAAGCGGATCGGCCGCGGCGGCATGGGGATCGTGTACCAGGCCGTCGACGAGCGCGACGACCGCCTCGTGGCGCTCAAGGTCATCCGCGAGGCCGAGGCCCCGGGCGACGAGTCCGCCGTCCACCAGCGCGAGGCGCGCGTGCGCTTCGACCGCGAGGCCGCGATTCTCAAGAGCCTCCTGCACGTGAACGTCGTGACGTTCTACGAGATCGGAGAGGAGGACGGCACGCCCTGGCTCGCGATGGAGTACCTCGACGGCGCGCCGCTGACCTCGTATGCCGGCAGGCCCTGGACGGAGACGCTCCCGCTCCTCGTCCAGGCCGCGCACGGGATGGAGTACCTCGCCTCGCGCGGGATCGTCCACCGCGACCTGTCGCCCGACAACATCCTCGTGATCGAGCGCGGCGGGGACCTCATCGTCAAGCTTCTCGACTTCGGGATCGCGAAGCTCTTCGAGCACGCGACCGGCCTCGAGTCGCTGACGGCGACGGGCTTCTTCCTCGGGAAGGTCGCGTACGGCTCGCCCGAGCAGCTCGGGTCGCTCGGCCACGGCGCGACGCTCGACTGGCGGAGCGACGTCTACAGCCTCGGCGTCATCTTCTACCAGGTGCTCGCGGGCCAGCGGCCGTTCGAGGGCAAGGCGCCCGTCGAGTACATCGCGGCGCACCTGAACGCGACGGCGCCGCCCGTCGCGGCCCCGCACGACGCGCCGCCCCTGCCTCTCGCGCTCGTCCGCCTCATCGGGCAGATGCTCGAGAAGCGGCGCGAGGATCGGCCGGGTGGCTGGCGGGAGATCGTGGACCGCCTCGTCGCCGTCCTGCGCGAGACGGGGAGCACGGCGCGCCTGCCGGAGTCCATCGACACGCCCCTCGCCCCGGCTCCGGTGACCTCTCAGACGGCCCTCGTCTCCCAGACGCCATCCCCGGGGGCCGCGCATGCGAAGCGGCGACTCGAGGCGCGCACGCTCGCGAGCGTCGCCGCGGCCGCGCTCTTCCTTGTCCTCGCCGCGACCTGGTGGTCGCGCCGGCCGCACGAGCCGGACCCGCCCGTCGTGAGGAGGCCCGCGGCCGCCCGGAACGTGGCGAAGGCCGCCGCGGCGACGCCCGTGCCGACGCCGACGACCGGAAACCTCCGGATCCTCGCGCTCCCGTACGCGCGCATCCAGAGGGTCGTCGACGCGTCCGGGAGGCCGGTCCCGCTCCCGCGCGACGCGATGACGCCGCTCCTCCTGCGCGACCTCTCGCCGGGCAGCTACCGCGTCGTCCTTGCGGGCCCGGACGGGCGCCGCCGCGTCGAGCGGCGCGTCGAGGTCGCGGCCGGGACGGCGGAGCTTCTCTCGGAGCCTTTCGAGACGCCGTCGTCCCTCGCCCAGCTGCTCAGGACCGGAGGTCCGAAGCCATGACGACGATGCGCCTCGCGCGCGCCGCGGCGGCGCTCCTCTTCTTCGCGCTTCTCGGTGCGATGCCGGCGGCCGCCCAGCTCGACTCCGCACTCCTGTCGAAGCTGCGCTTCAACCTCACGAATCCCGGGGGCAAGTCGCTCGCGATGGGCGGCGCCTTCTCGGCGATCGCGGATGACGCGACCGCGGCGCTCGCGAACCCCGCGGGACTCGGGCTGATTTCGTCGATCGAGGTCGTCGTGTCGGGCAAAAAGGTGGACGAGACGCTCGCGCTCGCGACGGCCCGCTCCGTCGCGACGGGCAGCCTCGTGACGTCCTATCCGCCCGTCACGACGTCGTCGGTCGGCCTCGACGCGAGCTCGACCGGCGTCGACTTCGCGGGCGTCGTCGTCCCGATCTCGCGCCGGTTCGTCGCCGCCCTGACGTACGCCGAGAACCTCCGCTTCGAGGGCGACGCGGGCCCCGGCGGCTACCAATACCTCGAGCTCCGGGACAATCGTTCCCCCACCGGGACGACGCGGCGGGACTTCCTCTACGAGTACCGCGAGTTCGGCTCGGCGAAACTCTCGAACCGGCTTCTCGCGGGGTCGCTCGCGTTCCGGGTCACGGAGAGCCTCAGGATCGGCGGCGGCGTCACGCTGAACCGCGCGAGCTTCGACCTCGACGGCGACGCCGGGGGGCCGCACCGGATCGTGAGCCGGTACTCCAAGTCGCCCACGGAGGAGGAGGTGAAGACGGTCACGATGGGCGTCGCGGGGCTGTCCGGCACGCGGGTCGGCTTCGTCGCGGGCATCCATGCGGATCTCATCTCGGACGGGCGCCTCACGTTTGGCGCCGACTACCGCTGGACGCCGGCGGCCGAGGGCACGCTCGTCATCGGCGGCGACGTGCCGCCCGTCCTCGCGTCCCAGACGTCGCGGCCGTTCCGCTTCCGCGTCCCGAGCGACGCGTCCGTCGGCCTCGCGGCTCATCCCCTGCCCGGCCTCACGGTCGCGGCGGAGCTCCAGTGGGTGAAGTACGGAGAGATCTTCGACCGCGCGCTGCCCGTCGTGTCGTACTCCGGACTCGTGGGGCCGGCCGGCTTTCCCGTCGATGGAGTCCTCGCGGACCTCTCGCCGGCCCGGAACGTCTTCGTCCCGCGCGTCGGGTTCGAGTACGTGGCGGGAACGGAGGACGTGCGTGTCGCGTTCCGGGTCGGCTACCACCGCGAGCCCGCGCACGGGGTCACCGCGAGCGTCGCGGCGCGCGACGGCTCCGGCCAGCCGTTCCCGATCACGGACCCGCCGTTCTCCGACGGCGTCGCCGCCGTGTTCGACGGCGGGAAGGCGGACGACCGGTTCACGGGCGGCCTCGGCCTCACGCTCCTCCGCGCTCTTTCGGTGGACTTCGGCTTCGACGTCGGCCGCGACTCGCGGCAGTTCGCCGTGAGCCTGTTCTACCGGTTCTAGACGGCCGCGGCCTCGTCGCGGGTCTCCATCGCGCTCCGGTCGCGCGCGCCGCCGCGGGTCGCGTCGTCGAGCGCCGCCTCCGCGCGGCGGATCAGCTCCTCGACGGGCGGCTTCTCGCCGCGCCGCTGGACCGCGATCCCGGCCGAGGCTGTGACGCCCGCGGTCTGCGTCGCCGCGGCGCGGACGCGGTCGATCGCCATGCGCGCGTTCGTCTCGTCCGCCTCGAGGAGGAGGACCGCGAATGCGTCGCGCGACCACCGGGCCGCGACGTCGATGCCGCGGATCGCGCGCGCGAGCGACTGCCCGAACGTCGCGAGAATCTCGTCGGCGGCCGGGCCGTCGGACCTCTTGCGGACGTCGTCGAAGCCGTCGAGCTCGAAAAGCGCGAAGGCGAGCGTCCGGCGCGTGCGCTCGGCGCGGTAGATCTCGTCGCGCGCGCGGGCGAGGAACGTCCCGCGGTTCGGGAGGTTCGTGAGCGCGTCCGTCGTCGCGCGCGTGAAGAGGCGGCGCTCCTCGTCCGCGGCCGTGGGGAGGAGAAGGGCCGTGAACGCGAGGAACGCCGTGCCGAGGAGGACGCCCGAGGCGGGCGACGCCTCCGGCAACCGGCGCGCCGCGATCTCGGCAACGCCGCCCGCGAGGAGGATCCCGGTCGCCGCGAAGGCGAGGAGCGTGTCGCGCCGGCGGTTCTCCTTGCGGGAGAGCACGAGGCCGAGCCCGACGACCACCGCGAGGAGCGAGAGGACCGCGAGCGTGTCGAGCCAGCCCGCGGCCGCGGGCAGGGCGAGCGCGAGCCCCGTGCCGAGGAAGGCGGGCAGCAGGATCACGAGGCGCGGGCCCCGGACCCCGAGTCCGAGGATCCGGAAGAGGAAGAGGAAGCCGACCGCCGGCAGGAGGAAGGAGAGCGCGCGCACGAGGCGCGCGAGGATTTCCCGCGACAGAGGGACGGGAACCGGCGTCAGGAGGGGCGTCGCGAGCCAGAAGGCGACTGCGAACGCGAGGGCCGCGTAGAGACCGAGCTCGACGCGGGCGCGGTTCCAGCGCAGGAGCAGCACGGCCAGTACGCCCAAGGACGCCGCGAGCAGCGCGCAGAAGAGCACGAGGACCTGTGGCAGAGTGAAGAGCACGGCTTGCTCCCGATTCTACGCGTCCGCGCGCCGGGCCCGAGCCGAGGCCGGCGGCGGGGTCACGCCCGGGAGCGGAAGTAGTCGATCGTCGTCCCGAGGCCCTCTTCCAGGCCGACCTTCGGCTCCCATCCGAGGGTCGCCTTCGCGAGTGAGATGTCCGGCCGCCGCTGCTTCGGGTCGTCGACGGGGAGCGGACGGAAGACGATCGGCGCCGCGGTCCCGGTGATCCGCTTGATCGTTTCGGCGAACTCGAGGACGGTCATCTCGGCGGGGTTGCCGACGTTCATCGGGTCGCGGTGGTCGGACACGAGGAGGCGGTGGATGCCCTCGATGAGGTCCGAGACGTAGCAGAACGAGCGCGTCTGCGACCCGTCGCCGAACACGGTGAGAGGCTCGCCGCGCAGCGCCTGACCGATGAGCGACGGCACGATGCGCCCGTCGTTCGGCCGCATCCGGGGGCCGTACGTGTTGAAGATCCTCACGATCCGCGTGTCGACGCGGTGGAAGTTCCGGTAGGCGATCGTGATCGCCTCGGCGAAGCGCTTCGCCTCGTCGTAGCAGCCGCGCGGGCCGACGGGGTTCACGTTGCCCCAGTACGTCTCGGGCTGCGGGTGGACGAGCGGGTCGCCGTAGACCTCGGACGTCGAGGCGAGGAGGAAGCGGGCGCCCTTGGCGCGCGCGAGGCCGAGCGCCTTGTGCGTTCCGAGCGCGCCGACCTTGAGCGTCTGGATCGGAATCTGGAGGTAGTCGATCGGCGAGGCGGGGGACGCGAAGTGGAGAATCGCGTCCACGGGCCCGTCGAGGAAGATGTACTCCGTGACGTCGTGGTGGACGAAGCGGAACTTCCGGTTTCCGGCGAGGTGCGCGATGTTGCGCACGTCGCCCGTCACGAGGTTGTCGAGGCCGACGACCTCGTGCCCCTCGGCGAGGAGACGGTCCGCGAGGTGGCTGCCGAGGAAGCCCGCGGCCCCCGTGACGACCGCCCGCATCAGGCGCGCCCGAGCCCGACGTAGTTCCAGCCGAGCTTCTTCATGTCCCTCGGCTCGTAGAGATTCCTCAGGTCGACGAAGTTCTTCGCCTTCATCGTCTGCTCGAGCTTCGGGAGGTCGAGCTTGCGGAACTGGTTCCAGTCCGTCGCGAGGACGAGGACGTCGGCTCCCGCGACGCAGGCGTACTGGTCGTCGGCGAGCTTCAGGGCGGGCATTTCCTTCTTCGCGTTCGCCATCGCGGCGGGGTCGTACGCGACGACGTCCGCGCCGCGCGCGAGGAGGTCGGCGGCGAGCCTCAGGCTCGCGCTTTCACGGATGTCGTCCGTCTCGGGCTTGAACGCGATCCCGAGGAGCGCGACGCGCTTGCCCTTCACGCTGCCGCAGAGACCCTCGACCTTCTCGATCATGCGGGCCTTGACGTGGTCGTTCGCCGAGAGCGTCGCCTCCATGAGCTCGAACGTGTAGCCGACCCGGCGCGCGAGATCGACGACGGCGGAGGAGTCCTTCGGAAAGCACGAGCCGCCGTAGCCGGGGCCGGGGTTCAGGAACTGCGGGGCGATGCGCTTGTCGAGGCCCATCCCGCGCGCGACGTCCTTGACGTCCGCGCCCATCTTCTCGCACATCATCGCGATCTCGTTGATGAACGTGATTTTGAGCGCGAGGAAACCGTTCGAGGCGTACTTGATGAGCTCGGCGGACTCGACGTCCGTCACGACGAACGGCACGCCCGCGATCGCGAGCGGGGAATAGACGTCCTTCGTGATCGCGATCGCCTCCTCGTCGCGCGAGCCGATCACGACGCGGTCCGGGTGCATGAAGTCCTCGATCGCCGAGCCCTCCCGCAGGAACTCGGGGTTCGAGACGACCGAGAACTTGTGCTTCCCGTTCTTCTTCAGGATCTCCTCGATCTGCGCGCCTGTGCCCGTCGGCACCGTCGACTTCGTCACGACGACCTTGTAGCCGTTCATGTGTGATGCGATCGACTCGGCGACCTGGAAGATGAAGGAGAGATCCGGCGAGCCGTCGTTCTTCGGCGGCGTCCCGACCGCGATGAAGATGACGAGCGAGCGCTCGATCGCCTCGGCGATGTTCGTCGAAAAGCGCAGCCGTCCCGCCTTTTCGTTCTTGTGGATGAGCTCCTCGAGGCCGGGCTCGTAGATGGGCGAGACCCCGTTCCGGAGCAGCGCGATCTTCGCCTCGTCCTTGTCGACGCACGTCACGTCCATGCCGAAGTCGGACAGGCACGCGCCCGTGACGAGGCCGACGTAGCCCGTGCCGACCATGCAGATGTTCATCGGGGAAAGGCCTCCGAAAGGTGGGATCCCGGGGGAAGGGGATTGTACCCGCGGGAGGGCTTCGAGACCGCGTATCAGGGCCGGATCAGGACCTTGAGGACTCCCGGGCGCGCCGCCTCGCGCAAGGCGCGACCCGCATTTCCGAGGGGGAATTCCGACGAAAGGAGGGGTCGGACGTCCACCTTCCTCGTTCGGAGCAATTCGATGGCCGGCTCGAAGCGCCCGCACCGGGACCCGACGACGGTGACCTCGTTGACGACGAGCGGCGCCGCGTCGAACCGGGCCGGCGCATGGTGCGTCGACTTCCAGACGATCGTCCCGCGCGGGCGCACGAGCTCGAGGGCGTGCGGCATCCCGGTGGGAGAACCGGTGGCCTCGACGACGAGGTCGAACGAGGCGGCTTTCGCGCGAGAGGCGCGGCCGAGGAGCGCGACGTCCGCGCCCGCGGTCCGGAGGACGGCGGCCGCGAGGCGCCCGAGCTTCCCCGGGCCGAGGACGGCCGTGCGGGATCCCGGAGCGATGGTGACCTGGTCGAGGATCTCGCAGGCAGCCGCGAGCGGCTCTGCGAATACGGCCTCCTCGTCGGCGAGGCCGGCCGGCACCTCGCGGAGGTTGGCCTCGGGGAGCGTGAGCCGCTCCGCGTGGGCGCCGGGGTGACCGCGGATGCCGAGGACCGTGCGCTTCGGGCAGTGGCGGGAGAGCCCGTCCGCGCACCACGGGCAGCGTCCGCAGCCGAGGTTGATCTCTCCGACGACGCGCTTGCCGAGGAGCGGGGACGAGCAAGGCCCCTCGACGACGCCGACGAACTCGTGGCCGGGGATCCCCGAGAAGCCGCGGTACCCGCGCAGGAGCTCGAGGTCCGTGTCGCAGATTCCCGACAGGAGGACGCGCACGAGCGCGACGCCCTTGCGCGGCGATGGCCTCCGCACGTCGCGGACGGCGGCCCGGCCGCGGTCGAAGACGAGCGCTCGCATCCCGGAATGCTACGCGCTCGCCGCCCTCAGTTGACCGGGGCGATCGTGTGGAGCGTGCGCGTGAGCGACCCGTAGACGCCCGTCGGGTTCCCGATTCGGCTCCCGAGGGCCGGACCGACCGCGACGGACAACCCGAACGTGCACGGGATCGTCGTGACGACGGGCTTCGCCGGTCCGGGCGCCGGCGGGGATTTCGACGGAGCCTTCGTGGCGACCGGAGGCCGCACGAGCGGAAACGCGCCCGTGGCGAACTCCGCCTTCGCGCCCGGCCGCAGGGCCGGGAGGTCGCGCGTGAAGTCCGCGAGCGCGGGACGGCAATGGGCCCTGACGACGGGGCTCTCCGCCCCGACGACCGTCGATTTCACGGTGAGGATCGCGGCCTCCGAGCCTGCGTCGCCGTCGTTCGTCACGACGATCTTCGAGGGCCACGCCCGGTTGTCGGGAACGAGTGAGGGCGTCAGCCGCGGACCGGGGCGGTGAGGGGGCCTCAGGAAGAAGCGCGACTCGGCCCGCTCCGATTGCTGCGGGACGAAGTGGAGGTCGAGCGTCCACGAGATGGCGGCGTCCGCCGGGACGGCGTGCGCGCTCATCGCCTGCTGAATGGCCGCGACCGTGAACGTCTTCGAGGTCTCTCCCTCCGACACCGGCCCGCCGAGCGGAATCCCGTTGTAGCAGCACCGGAAGAACATCGACAGGCCCACCTTCGCGCCGCTGCCGTACTGCGCCTTCAGCCCCGCCCAGTCGATCTGAAACGTCAGGGTGACGCTCGTCGCACCCTGCGGGATGACCGCGAGGTCGGCGGGAGAGACGAGCGTGAAATGCGCGGAGTTGGCGGCGGCGGGAAGGGCGGCGAGTGACGCGACGGCGAGAATGACGGCGGCGAGGCTGTGTCGCATGCGGCTCTTGCGCTCAGTGGACGTGGCCGTGGGGAGGAGGCGAGCCCGGCCTGAGCTCCGCCGTGGCGCTGGAAGGCGCGTAGTACGGATCGCCCTGGAAGAGGACGTGGAGCGTCGGCGTCCCGCCCTTGACGTGCAGGACCTGGAACACGATGTCGCCCGAAGCGTTCGAGGGCGGCACCGCGCCGGCGTGACCGCCCTCCACCGACACGACGACGGACCTGTCCGGGAGAGGCGTCCTGCCGGCGCCCGTCGGGAACGTCTTGTACAGCGAGACGATGACGTCCTCCGCCGCCGTGACGTTCGCGACGGACGCGAGGTTCGAAGGCAGCTGCCCGTGCCCGTAGTGGATCTCGAGGAGCGTCGGCCCGCTGCGGAACGAGACGTGCGCCGACGCCCATGCCGAACCGAGAAGATCCGGGCTGGCGAGGACGCGCGCCGACGCCCCGGAGTCGTGATACGAGCGGTCGTCCGGAACGTCGATCGAGAAGGGCGCGTTGCACGGCTTGTCGTACGTCCGGGTCGGGAGGGACGGGAACTGGAGCTCGAATCGGCAGATCGGGACGACCCAATGGGGGTCGCCCGACGGTGCGCCCGAGAAGGTGACCCGAGGCGTGATGACGGCGACCGAGCCGGTGTAGGCCGTGATCGGCGCGAGGGTGATACTCGTGGCCGGCCTGGGGCGCGGCGTGGGCGCCTGCGCGCCGGCGCGCGTGACCGCCGAGGAGGGCCGGGCGGCGGCGGGCTTGACGGAATCGGCTCCCGCCCGGGTCGTGAGCGTGGCGAGGGCGACGAAGGCCGTCGTCACGGTGGTGCGGAAGCGCATGGATCCTCCTCCTTCGCTCTCTCATTTCAGCGGCACGTTTTCCACGATGTCGCGGGTGAGCGCGTTGTTCTTCGGATTCGGGTCGCCCAGATTCTGGTTCTGCCCGAGCGAGGCCGTGAGCGTGTAGCGGCAGACCACAAAGGTCTGGACGGGATTCGGGGTCGGCGTCTTCACGGAGCGAGCGCGCGCGGCCGGCTTGTTGATCGCCATCCACGCCGCGAGGGCATTCGGCCCCAGCTTCGTGAGGAGGCTGATCGTGGCGGATGCGCCGGGCGCGAGAGCCGGCACGGCTTCGTCGAAATCCACGAAGCGGGGCATGCAGTTCTGGGCGACGACGTCGAGGTCGCCCTGCGTCAGGACGACCTTCGCGCGCACGAGCGTGCTCTCGGACGCCTTCCCTGCGAGATTCTTCACGACGAGTTCCGTCGGCCAGCCGGAGCCGGGAGGGAGCGCGGAGAGCGCGATGTCGGCGGGGCCGCCGAGGAACTTCTGCGCGAGGCCCGGAATGAGGGCAGGTGTGGGCACCGCCATCGCAGGAGGCAGCGTCGGCGTCATCGCGAGTGCCTGGATCGGCGTGGGCGTCATCGCGAACGCCGGGATCGGCGTCGGCACCATCGCGTACGCCGGGATCGGCGTCGGCGTGGGCACGGCGGCATAGATGAACTTGACGAGGATCCGGCGGACGCTGCCCGTCGCGGACGCGAACGCGTGGGAGTCCCAGTTCGAATCGACCCACGCCGTGACACCGCCCCCGACCCGCGCGATTCCCCCGGGAGTCACCGGAACTAAGGCGCTCGAGACCCTCTTGAGTCCTTTTCTTTCATAGGTCGCCCAGTGGTCGTGCGTGCCGGCGTCGCCGTCCTGCTGGATGAGCGCGACGTCCCAGAACCCGTCTCCCGGCAGCGCTCCCGCCGCCTGCAGCATCACGCCCGCGCGGGCGCGCGCGCCCGTCAGGCCCGCGTTCGTCTCGAGGGCGGCGGCCGTCACGTCCACCTCCGCCGACGCGACCATTCCGACGGCAAGGGACGGAACCTTCACGTTTACGCCCGCATAGGAGCGATAGGTGTTCTGCGCCATGGCCCCGGACGTGAAGGTGTCGGACTCGGCAACCACGCGGCCGTCGAAAGAGGCGTCCCCGGAGTTCGCGACGCGGGACGCGAAGGGCGGCGTGTAGACGCGGGTGTCGCCGTCCATCGTGAACGGAGGGGCGAAGAGGCCCTCGGGATGGATGTGCACGGTGTTCGACAGAAGGCTCCCGACCCCGGCCGCAGAGAAGGCCTTCTGAATGACGGCCCGGTTCGCGTCGTCGAGCGCCTTAAGAGCCCGGGAACGGGCCTCTCCCCTGAGGCCGGAACGCAGCAGAGCGCTCCTCTTGCCCTCGTAGGCCTTGTAGGCGGGGTCGGCCAGCAGCTTCGCCTGGACCGTGGGGGTCGCCTGGGCGAGCGCAGCGGGAGCCGGCGTCAGGAGGGCCAGGGTCGCCATGAAGACGAGGAGCACGTGCGGTCGACGAGGGGACGTCATGGCGGACACCACTTTGAGAGACGGCGGTCGAGGGCCAGCGGCATAGACGGGACTCTCCTGGCACCGGTCGCATGACAGGAACCAGGGGGCCGACCCCCACTCCGGTATCGTTGCGCACATGTTCCAAACGCGTGTGGCCGTGGCGCTTGCCGTGCTCGGGCTCGGAGCCTCCGCCCGGGCGGACGTCGTCGTCGTCGAGGCGGCCGCGGGCGGTGAGGCGGCCAAGGCGAGCGTGAGACCGGGGGACCGGCTCGTGTCGTGGCGGCGGCCGGCCACAAAGGCGGCGCCGGCGGCGTCCGGCACGTTCGGCGCGCCTTGGGACGTCGAGGAGCTCGAGCTCTCGCAGGTGCCGCGCGGACCCGTCACCATCGCCTACCGACGCGCCGGTGGGAAGGCCACCGCGCGACTCGGCCGCGGGGAGTGGCGCCTCCTCGTGCGTGCGGACGCCGAGGGACCCGACTCCGAGCTCGCCCACGCGCTTGCCGCCGCCGGCGCCGCCGCGGCTCAGGCCCGGCACGCGGAGGCGCTCGAGCTCTGGGACGAGGCGCTCGCGTTCGCCCACCGGCGGGGCGACGAGCGGATGCGGGCGCGGATCCTCGCGAAGGAGCCGCCGTCCTTCCGCGCGACCCGCCGGCTGGCGGACGGTGAAACCGCGCTGCGCGAGGCGCTCGCGATTCGCGAACGCCTCGACCCGCGTGGACCGGCGACGGCGTCGGTCCTCCTGCTCCTCGCCGCGCACCTCCGGCAGGGACGCCTCGAACGCGACGCCGCCGAGGCGCTCGCGGGCCGCGCCCTCGAGATCGCGCGGGAGGGCGCTCCGGGCTCGCTCGTCGAATCGCGCGCGCTGCGCCAGCTCGGGAGCTTCGCCTGGGACCACGGCGATCTGGACGGGTATCGCTCGCGCAACGAGGAGGCTCTCGTCCTCGCGCGCCGGCTCTCGCCCGACGGGATCGACGTGATGCAGTGCCTCTCGAACATCGCGTTCGAGGCGGACGCGCGCGGGAGGCGGGCGGAGGCCGAGAGGCTCCAGCTCGAGGCGCTCGCGATCGGCCTGAAGAGGTTTCCGGAGGCGCCCGAGACGGGACAGGTCTGGAACGGTCTCGGCGTCCTCGCCTTCAAACGCGGAGACCTCGTGACGGCCGACGAGCGCTACGAGAAGGCCTACGCGATCTGGAGCAAGGCGCTTCCGGGGACCCTGAGCGTCCTCGGGGTCCTGTCGAATCTCGCGAACGATGCGCGCGAGAGGGGGGACGTCGCGCTCGCGGAGGCGCGGCACCGGACGCTCCTCGCGATGCGCGACGCCATTGCTCCCGACAGCAACGACGTCGGACGCTCCTGCCAGTCGCTCGCGAACATCCTGCGGCTCGAGCGCCGCCTTCCCGAGGCGACGGCGTTCGCCGGGCGCGCCGTCGAGATCGCGCGGAAGAACACCCCCGAGGGAGTCCTCACGGTGAGCGCTCTCGCCGAGCTCGGCCTTGCCGACTTCGCGGCGGGTCGGCTGGACGCGGCGGAGGAGCACGTCCGCGAAGGGATCGCGCTCGCGACGCGGATCGCGCCCCACGGCGAGGACGCGGCCAACCTGCGCACGGCGCTCGCAGGAATCCTCGCGGCGAAGGGCAGGCTCGCGGACGCGGAGAGCGCCGCGGCCGACGCCGTCGCGCGCCTTCGGTCCGCGCCCGGTACGCTCTCGGAAGCGGAGGCGCTTCGCGTCCTCGCGGGCGTCCGCCGGGCCCGCGGGAACCTCGATGAGGCGGAGGCGACGTACGACCGGGCTCTCAGCTCGATCGAGACCCAGGCGGCGCGCATGGGCGGGACCGAGGAGTCTGCCGCCTTCTTCGCGACCCGGACCGCGGACGTCTACCAGGAGACGATCGATCTTCTCCTGTCCCGGGGGAAGCGGGCCGAGGCGCTCCACGTCCTGGAAAGGTCGCGCGCCCGGCAGTTTCTCGTCTCGCTCAAGGCGCGGACGCTGGCCCCGGCGCTCGGCGCCGCCGGGCACCTCGACCTCGCGGGGATCCGCGGCGCGCTGCCGCGGGGAACGCTCCTGCTCTCGTACGCCGTGCTCCCGGAGAGGACCGTCCTCTTCGCCGTGCGCGCGCGTGGCGATGCGCGCGAAGGCGAGGACGGTCTTGACGTCTTCGACATTCCTCTCGCAGCCGACGCGCTCGCGCGCGAGGCGGGCGTCTTTCGATCCCTCGTCGCCGGAGGCCGTGACGGTGGCGCGCCCGATCCGGCGCTTCTCGCGGAGGCCCGACGCCTCGACGACCTGCTCGTCGCTCCCGCCGCCCGGCTCGTCTCGGGCGCGGCGCGCCTCCTGATCGCGGCGGACGGGCCGCTCCAGACGCTTCCTTTCGCCGCGCTGAAGGACGCGGACGGCGCCTGGCTCGTGGAGCGAAAGCCTCTCGTCTTCGCGCCCTCCGCGAGCGCGTGGGCGTCCCTGCGCGCGCGCTCCCGCGAGACGGCCGGGGGCCCGGCGCGCCTCGTCGCGTTCGCGGACCCGACGCTCCCCGCCGAGCCGCCGCGCGGCGAAGTCGAGTCCACGCGCGGGACCTCCGCCGCACCGCTCGTGCGCTACCGACGCGGGCTCGCGGCGCTCCCTTTCGCCCGGGAGGAAGTCCGCGCGGTCGCCCGCGTCTGGCCCGGGCCCTCGGCGGTCTTCACGGGCGACCTCGCGACCAAGGAGCGCGCGCTCGGCGTCGGCTCGGGCGCGCGCGTGCTGCACTTCGCGACCCACTCGCTCGTGGACCGGCGCTTTCCGCTCGAGTCCGGCCTCGCCCTCGCGTCGAGCGTCGCGGATGCGTCCGGAGAGGTCTCGGGTCTTCTGCAGGCCTGGGAGGTCCTCGAGGGCATGCACCTCGATGCCGACCTCGTGACGCTCTCGGGCTGCGAGACGGGTCTCGGCGCGGAAGGATCGGGGGAAGGTCTCGTCGGTCTCGTGCGCGCCTTCCAGATCGCCGGAGCCCGGACCGTCGCGGCTTCGCTGTGGTCCGTGTCGGACCGCTCGACGATGGAGCTGATGACACGCTTTTACCGCGCTCTTGCGCGCGGGGAGCCGAAGGACGAGGCGCTCCGGAGCGCCGAGCGCGCGCTCATCGCGGGCGAGGCGGGGCCGGCGTTCGTCCGGCCGTGGCACTGGGCGGCGTTCGAGCTGTTCGGGGACGGGAGATGAGCGGGGAAGTGCTCGACCCGACGGAACTCGATGACTTCCGTGAGGTCTTCCTGGAGTTTCACCCGAGACTGTTCCGGTATTTTCGCTCGCTCGGATTCGCATCCGAGGACGCGGACGATCTATGCCAGACCTCCCTTCTCAACGTCTACCGGAGCAGGGGAAATGTGAGGGACGCCACGCTTTTTGCACCCTGGGTCTACAGCATTGCCCGGAACGCCGCCCGTGATGCCTGGCGGAAGAGGAAGGACACCCGCTCCGAGGCGCTGGAGGAGCGCGACCCCGAGGCGGCCACGCCGTCGCCCGAGAGGCAGGCGGCCGAACGGGAGAAGCTCGACCGGGTCCGCGAGGGGCTCGCGGCGCTGCCCGCGCGGATGCGCACGTGCTTCCTCCTGCGCGTGCAGGAGGAGCTTCCCTACGAGGAGATCGCCGGGCGCCTTTCGCTTTCGGCCGGAACCGTGAAGGTGCAGGTCTGGAACGCGAGGCGGCGGCTGCGCGAGGTGCTCTCGTGATCCCGCCGAAACCCGTCGGTCCGCATCCGGACGCGGAGTCCCTGTATCGTGCCCACGCTGCTCCGAAAGCCGCGGCGTCGGCCGAAGTCCTCGCGCACGCGGCGACGTGCGCCGCCTGCAGCCAGGAGCTCGCCGCGCTCGAGTCCTTCGCGGCGAACCCGCCCGACCCGTTCGGCGGAGCCTCCCGCCGCGCCGAGACGGCCTGGCGCGCGTTCGCGGGCCAACCCGCGAGGCGCCGCGCGCGGGTTCCGATGCCCGCTCTCGCGATCGCCGCGGCGCTCGTCCTCCTCGCGGGCGCGACGCTCCTCGTCCGCCGGCCCGCCGCGGACGTCGAGCGCGGCGACGCCGCCCTGGACATCGCTTCCCCTTCGGGCGTGCTCGCCGCGCCGCCCGAGGAATTTCGGTTCCCGGACACGGGCGGCGCGAACGTCCGCGTGAGCGTCTTCGACGCGGACCGGAGCTACGTCTGGACGAGTCCGGCGTCGTCGCCGGGGCGCCCCGTGCCGTTTCCGGCGGGGGAGCGGGAGAAAGTCAGGCCGGGCGTCGTCTACACGTGGGTCGTCCTCGGCGACGGCCGCACGCAGCCCGCGCGGACGTTCGAGATCCGCGCGGGCGCCGGCCGCTGACCGCGGCTACCGGTGCAGCGCCCGAGACGCCGCCGTCGCGAGGTAGCTGTCGCTGCCGTCGAAGGAGCACTCGAAGTTCCAGGGTCCGTTGCCGGGCGGCGTGATGTTCGTGAGCGGCTCGGAGACGGTGTTCACGAGGGCGCCGTTCACCTTCACCTTCACGTTGCCCGGGATCTTCTTGCTGTCGTAGTCGCGCTCGAGGTGGATCGCGACGACGGCGACGCCCGGGCCCGGGTTCTTCCCCTCGTTGTAGACGAGGGCGACGTCCCCGATCACGATCTTCGTCGTCGCCTTCGCGAGCAGAAACGTGGCTGACGCTTTCGATCCCGTGTGGGTGGCGTCCGGGGCGAACGACACGGTGAACGGGTAACCGTCGGCCTTGCGGTTGTCGGCGACGGCGTACGGGCGCTTCGCGCGGCCCTGCGCGTCCGTCTGCTTCGTGTCGTGGAAGAGACCGGGGGCGTCGAAGACGAGCGCCCGGCCGGCGAGTGGCTGGCCCTGGGCGTCCGTCAGAACGGCCTCGAACGGGATCGTCTGTCCGCAGAGCCCGGCGCGGTTCGGGGCCGCGATCTTCGTGGGGATCTTCAGCTTCGCGACGTTCTGCTGCGAGACGACCTGCGGGTTCGCGACGCGCGCCTGCGGCTTCGTCTCGTCGCCGCCACGCGCCGTTCCGGGCAGGAGGAGGGCCGTGGAGGTCAGGAGAGCGGCGACTTCGATTCTAATCATGGCGTCTCCTTATCGTCTTTCTCATCGGAGCGGCACGTCGATGCGGATCGTGCGCGAGAGCGAGTTGTTCTGCTTCGCCGGGTCGTTCACGTTCGTGTCGGAGCCGAGCCTCGCGGTCAACGCGTACTGGCAGGTCACGACACGGTGCACGTTCGGGTCGTGGTACGCGAGCGGCGGCTGGACGCCGGCTTTCGGGGTTCCGGCGGCGGGCGTCGGCGTCGGACCCGGTGGAGCGATCGCGTGCAGGAGAGCTTCCGTCTGCGCCTTGCTCGGCTTGAGCGGCGGCACGTCGAACGTTCGCCTCGCGCCGCCTCCCGCCAGTGCCTCCACCGTGTGCGTCCGCGTCTCGTCCATGAGCGCGCAGTTCCGTGCGACCGGCGGGTCGGCCGGCGAGAGCGTCTTGACCGTCACGGCGAGGAACGTCGGCTTCGACGGCCCGCCCTTGTCGGCGACCGTCACGGTTTTCGGCCAGACGCCGGCGAGATCCGGATCGAGAGTGAGCGCGAGGTCCGGAGGTCCCGGGGGAGGCGTTTTCTTCGTGAGCGTGAACCGGGCCGAAGTCGCTGCGATCGCGATCCCAACGCACGGCGGGCTCGCGTTCATGTTGCCCTTCGCTCGAAGCTCACCGCCCCAGATGAAGGCGTGCGGCCCGGCCGGGTTGCCCGTCGTCAGGTCGAGAAGGCTCTGGACGCGCACCGAAACGATGTCCTGGTTGTCGCGCGCCAGCCGGCCGCCGTCCCCGGACCTGCATGCCGCGCCCTCGCAGGTCACGAAGAAGGAGACTTTCGTTCCGCAGTGACTCGCCTCGTCGTCTCCCGTCCGTGCGGCGTCGGCGAGGATGGAGTCCGTGTCGACGTGGAACGAGAAGGTGACGATCTCGTTCGGACTCGCGTACTCGATCGTCGCGCCGTCTCGGGGGGCCACGAGAGGAATGTTCCGCGAGTACGGGAGCGCCGCCGAGCCGAGGAGACCCGGCGCGAGGAGCGGCGCGGCCAGAACCGCGACGAGCCGGAAGGCGATCCTTCGAAGGGTCGTCATGGAAGCTCCATGCTCCTGCGGCTGCGCCTCAGCGCGGCGGCCTCGGCGTCGGGGTCGGCGTGGGCTTGGCCTCGAAGTGCGCGCCCCCCGCCGCCTCGACGTGGCCGAGGAAGAACGTCGAGTTCGTCTGGACTTCGTTCGGATCGATGATGTTGCCGGGCAGGTGGAAGCGCAGGTTCCACCGGATCGGCGTGCCGGCCGGCAGGTTGTGCTGCGTCAGGTGCTGCTTGATCTTCGAGACCGCGAGGCTCGTCGTGGCCTGTTCCGAGGGGCCGAGCTCGCGGTAATCGATCGTGTCGCCAGAGGACGTGCAGCCCCCCGTGCAGACCGTGATGAAGACGCCGATCGTGCTCTTGAAGTCCTTCGTGTGCTGGCGGAAGCCGTGGACGTCGATCGTGTACTGGAACGTCACCGTCTGCGCGAGGAGCGGCAGCGTCGAGCCCGCGGGAGGCCCGGTCAACTTCAGCCATTGAGACGCGAGGGCGGGAGAAGCGGCCAGGGAGATCGCCGCGACGAGAAAGAGGGGTGCGGGTTTGCGCGCGCTCATGGAGCCTCCTTCGAGAGAGTCAGGTCGAGCTCGAATCTGCGACTCATTCTCGTTCATTCTCCGTCTACGCGGGGCGTCCTCAACGGATCGTCCGCGCGATCTCGAGCGTCAGGCCCGCCGCGGGCGGCCGCGCGGGGAGGCATCCCGCGCGAGGAGGATCAGCTCGGACTCGCGCGACGTGAAGAGCGGGCCGCCCGTCGCAAGGGACAGGATCAGGGACCAGCGGATGGGAACGCGGGCGAGAAGTCCGTACCGTGGACCGAGCCTGAGGCGGATCTCGTCCAGCGCGACCACCACGGCGGACGCGTCACCGGGAACCGCGAGCATGACGAAGAAGCCGGTCGTCTCGCCGGTGACGCGCATGCAGAAGTCCGTGCGCAGGCGTTTGCCGGGGTACCGCGCCGCGATCCCGGGCGCGTCCACGCGCCAGTCGAACGAGAGCGTTCCGCCCGCGATGTCCTGGATCGTCGAGCCCGGAGTCGGCCGGGATGGCTCGAGAAGAGCGGGCGCGCTCCGCTCCGTGGCGGCCTCCTCACGGAGGGGCGCGCGGGGGCCGGCGGGATCCGCGTCTGCTTCGAACATCGTGATCTCAAGATGGGGGCGGGCCACCTTCGCCGCAAGGCCTCGGCATGGTCCGCCCGCGAAAAGAATCTGTCCGTAGGCGACACGCGGCGCGAGAACGCGTCCAGACGGGGCCGGGACGCCGCGGCGCGTGCGCCGCGTCACACCTCATGCCCCGGGCTTGCGGTTCGCGCCGAAGGGCCGCCGGAACATGTCGAAGAGCTCGCGCCGCGACACCGGCTGCGGCGGATCCGATGACGGCGCGCGGCCGGAAGCCTCGGCGGGCTGGTACGCGCGTGCCGCCTCGGCGGGGAAGAGGCGCGCGCGGACGGTGTCCCACACGATCTCGCCGAGTCCGAGCTGCGGCGAGAAGCCGAGCGTCTGCCACGCCTTCTCCATGTCGGCGACGCGAGGGGCGCGCGCGGATTCTCCCTGCACCGATAGCCGGCACTCGCGGGCCGCGCGCACGGCGAGCGCGCGGACCACTTCCGACGGCTTCACGGCGAGTCCGAACCCGAGGTTCACGATCTCGCCGATCGGTCTCTTGCGCAGCGCGAGGAGCACTCCGCGGACGACGTCCTGAGGGTGGATGAAGTCGCGGGAGGCGTCGTCCGGAAGAAAGACCTCCTCGTCGGCGAGCAGCGCCTCGAGCGCGTCGACCGGAAAGCGGGCCGGGCCCGCCCCCGGTCCGGCCGCCGCGAAGACACGCAGGATGACGAACGGGAGCCCGGACGCGAGGAGCGTCTCTTCCTCGGCCGCTTTCGCGAGGAGGTCGCGAATTTCCCCCGGCTCGATCGGCTCGTCCTCGCGGGCCCGAAGGCTCTCCTCGTTCCTCGGGCCGTAGAGGGCCGCGTCCGAGAGGTGGACGACGAGGCCGACCCCCGCCTGGCGCGAAGCCTCGGCGAGCGGGCCGAGGCCCGCGGCGTCGAGCGGGAGGCGCATCGCATTCACGACCGTCGACGGGCGGTGCTCGAGGAACGCGGCCTCGAGGAGCTCCGCGTCGGTCCCGTCGCCGCGGACGACCGAGACGCGCGAATGGCGAGAGAACGAGGCGAGTCGCTCCTCCTTGAGGGCGCGCCCGTCGCCGGCGTCGTCGAACGTGTCGAGGAGAACGACCTCCTCGCCGGCACCGAGGAGCTGGCGTACGAGCGCGGCGCCGAGGAATCCCGCCCCTCCCGTGACGAGGACGCGGCTCACGGCGCGGGCGTCGTGGTCGGCGCGGGGGCGGGCGCTTTCTGGGCGTCCTCGTAGCGCTTCTGGATCCCGGCCTTCTGCCGGTCCCGGATCAGCCAGCGCAGCGTCTTGCTCTTGTTGACCCCGACGAGGATGTCGTTGATCGCGTCCGCGACCGAAGGATCCGCGATGAGGCGGCCGGCCGTCCCCTCGGTCGAGTCCAGCTTCGCGGCGACGTTCGCGAGGTGCGAGGAAAGCGTCTTGAGGTCGTTCGTGAACTCCTTCGCGAACTCCTCGTCGTTCACGAGCTTCGGGAGGAGCCCGCCGCCCGCGGAGAGATCCTTCGAGAAGGACGCGAGCCCGTCCGCGGTGGCCTTGAGAGAATCGACCATCGCGAAGAATTTCTTCTTCCCCTCGGGATCCGAAAGCAGGGCCGGGACGAGGCCCTCTCCGGTTCTCGTGCCCTCCTCCACGGTCGCGAGGATGCGGTTCAGGGACGAGGACGCGCCCGCCAACGCGCCGAGGATGTCGTCGGCGGACTTTTCGTCGTGAATGAGGCGGCCCAGGAGGCCGCGCCCCTGCCGGATGTCGGTCATGAGGCCGTTCAGCGATTCGAGAGTCTGGCGGAGGGACTTCGAAAGCTCGGCGCCGCCCTTCGACGGCGACGTGATCTCGCCGAGGAATCCCTCGCCCTTCTCCGTCCGGCCGAGGATGGTCTTGAGAGACTTCGAGATCGCGACGACGTTGTCGACGAGGTCGCCCGACCCCGCGAGGATCTTGTCGAGCTCGGCGCCGCGGAACGCGATGATCTCGTGGTCCGGCTCGAGGTCGGGCTTGTCCGATGAACCGGGGGTCACCTCGAGGTACTTGTCGCCGAGGAGCCCGATCGTCTTGATCTCGGCCCGGCTGTCCGTCTTGACGAGGTGCTGGTACTTCCGCTCGATGTCGAAATGAACGGTGAGGTCCTGGCCGGGGGTCCGCGGGACCTCGATGTCGCGGACGGCGCCGACCACGACGCCCGCGAGGCGCACCTGGTTGCCCGTCAGGAGGCCCTGCGAGTTCGGAAAGTGAGCGAAGTACGAAGTGCGGCGGATGAAGAAGCCCTTCGTCCCGCCGATGAAGAGAAGGGCGCCGGCGAGGAGCACGAGGGACGCGAAGAGGATGACCCCGACGCGAGTCTTCGTGCGGACGTCTGCTCTCACCATTCGGTCGGTCGCTCCGTGCCCATCATGTCAAAGACCCGCCGGCGGTGAGGAATTCCCTGAGCTCCGGCACGTCCGCGACCTTCGCCTCCGCCGGCGTGCCCGTGAAGGCGAAGCGCGCGTTCTTGAGAAACGTGATCCGGTCGGCCACGAAGAGGGCCGAGACGATGTCGTGGGTCACGACGACGGACGTCGTCCCGAGGCGCGTGTTCAGGTCCTTGATGAGGCGGTTGATCGTCATGGACGTGACGGGGTCGAGTCCGGTCGTGGGCTCGTCGTAGAGGAGGACCTCGGGCCTGAGCGCGACCGTCCGCGCGAGAGAAACGCGCTTCTTCATGCCGCCCGAGAGCGAAGACGGGAGCTGCCGCTCGACGTCCCGGCCGAGGTTCACGAAGCCGAGCACCTCCGCGACGCGCTCGGAGATGCGGGCCTCGGGCCAGCTCGTGTGCTCGCGGAGCGCGAACGCGACGTTCTCGAACACGGACATCGAGTCGAAGAGGGCCCCGCTCTGGAAGAGCATCCCGACCTTCTTGCGGATCGGGACGAGGGAGGCCTCCGGAAGGTGCGAGATCTCCTCGCCGTCCACCCAGACCTCGCCCTTGTCCGGCTGCTCGAGGCCGTTCATGTGCCGGAGCGAGACCGACTTGCCCGTGCCCGAGCCGCCGAGGATCACGAGCACCTCGCCGCGCCTCACCTCGAGGTCCACGTCGTCGAGGACGTGACGCTGCCCGTAAGCCTTCGAGACGCCCTTGAATTCGATGATCGGCGCACCGGGGGGCAGACCCGTTCTCAGAACGCGCATGACGCCGGTCTCGGAGAGCGGCTTCACTTCAGGCCCAGGGGGAGCAGGCCGAACAGCTTCGTGAGGAAGAAGTCGGACATGATGACCGCGATCGACGCGATCACGACGGCGACCGTGGTCGCCCGGCCCACGCCGTCGGCCCCGCCCGTCGCGTTCAGCCCGTTGTAGCAGCCGATCATCCCGATCTCGAACCCGAAGAACGGCGTCTTGAAGAGGCCGTGGAGGATGTCGTTCACGTGAGTGGACGTCGAGACCGTCGAGAGGTAGAAGGACGCCCCGATCTTCAGTTCGACGACGGCGAGGAAGAGACCGCCGACCACTCCCATGAAGTCCGCGAGGAGCGTCAGGACGGGCAGCATGACCGTGACGGCGAGGACGCGCGGGAGGACGAGCTTGCGGGCGGGGGACGCCCCGAGGGCGCGCAGGGCGTCGACCTGCTCCGTTACGGCCATGGTCCCGAGCTCGGCGGTGATGCCGGCCCCGACGCGCGCCGCCACCATGAGCGCCGTGAGCGTGGGGCCCAGCTCGCGCGTGATCGAGAGCACGACGACGCGCCCGACGAACAACTTTCCTCCGAACTGCGAGAGGGCGTAGGACGTCTGGAGCGCCAGCACCATGCCCGTGAAGAGGGCCGTGAGGTTCGTGATGGAGATGGACCCGACGCCGAGGGCGTCCATCTGACGGAGGATCTCGGACGTCTCCCACTTCTCGCGCGCGGCGCGCGCGAGGTCGCGGGTCAGAAGGCCGACGCCGCCGAGGTGGAAGGAGACGTTCCCGAACCACCGCCTCAGGCGCGCGAGCTTCCAGAGCGGCTCCTTGAGGACCGCGATGTACTGGGTCGTGGAGTCGTACTGAGGCGGACCCACGACCTGATTCTACGGGGGGCGCCCGACCACCTTCATGCCCGGGAGGTTTCGAGGTCGCGCGCACGCCGCAAGACGCGGCCGCGGCGGCGTGATCCGTCTCACGCCGGGAGCGCACGGTGGCGTTCCCAGGCGGTTTCGGGCCGTTTGGCGCCCGGGGACCTCGTTTCGCCGCTCCGGAGCGACGTGCGGAGCTTGAAGCCCGGAAGGATCTGCCTCAAGTTCCCGTCGTCCCTCGACCGACGTCCCCCCAGCGCCCTTCGGGGCACGACTCGAAAGGAGATCTCATGCGCCTCACCACCCGCGTCCTCACGCTCGCCGCCGTCGCCGCGACGCTCGCGTTCCCCGGCGCCGCGCAGCCCGACGTGGCGGCCGCGGTCCCGGCCGCCCGCGTCATCGGGGCGAAGCTGGAAGCCCAGCCTCGCACGTACAAGGGCCCCTGCCCGGTCGTGATCAAGTTCACGGGCTCGATCGAGACGGCCGGCCCTTCCGCCGTCAAGTACGTCTTCGACCGCAACGACGGCGGCATCGACACGGCCGACCGGCACTTCACGTCGGTCGCACCGTTCCACCAGCCCGTCGAAACGACCTGGACCCTCGGCGCCCCGGGGATGCACTACGCCGGCTGGGAGCAGATCCGCATCGAGCTGCCGACCGCGAGCGCGGGCTTCAAGTCGAACAAGGCCGAGTTCGAAATCACGTGCGACGGCGCGACCCGTCCGAGGGCCGAGAAGAAGCCCGACCTCGTCGTGACCGAGTTCGGCATGAAGAAGTGGGGCGCCTGCGAGCCGCTCAGCGCCGTCTACACGTTCCAGGTCACGGTCAAGAACATCGGCACGGCCGCGTCGCCGTCCTCGGCGTCTCTCGGCAACAAGGCGCTCGTCCAGGCTATGGCCTCGGACTACCCGGGATGGGGCAACGGCGCGTTCCTGAACGCGCTCGCGCCCGGCGCGAGCGAGACGGTCGACATCCCCGTGTACTACCTGCAGGCCGATCCCGGCTTCATGGTCACGCACGCGCCGCACCCGTTCAAGGCGATTGCGGACCCGCTCGGTCTCGTCAACGAGTCGAACGAGGGGAACAACACGAAGGGCCCCATCAACATGGGCGCCCCGAAGGGCTGCAAGCCTTCCGCGCCGACGCACAAGTAAGCCCCACGCCGTCCGGGCCCCGCGCCGCCCTTGCGCGGCGTGGGGCTTCTCGTCGCGAGGCCGGCCGCCCGACTACACTCGTCCCGTGCCGGCCCGTCTGCGCGACGCCCTCGTGACGACCTGGGGCTGGACGAACATCGCCGTCTCGACCGCCCTCTTCGGCACGCTCGCCATCCTGACGTCTTGGGTGCCGCCCCGCGGACGGCTCTACCTCTTCTGGGCCCGGAACTGGGCGAAGAGCCTCCTCTGGCTGAACCGGATTCCGGCGCGGATCGAGGTTTCCCGGGAGGCCGAGACACTCCCGCAGGCGATCTACATGTCGAACCACGAGTCCGGGATCGACATCCTGCTGCTCCTCCTCGCGATCCGCCAGGACGTGCGCTTCCTCGCCAAGCGCGAGCTCTTCTTCGTTCCGTTCATGGGCTGGTCCATGTGGCTCGCGGGCTTCGTGCCCGTCGACCGCCGTCGGGCCGACAAGGCGAAGGCCGTCCTCTCCGACCTGGACCGCCGGCTCGCGTCGGGCACGTCGATTCTCGTTTTCCCCGAGGGAACGCGCTCGCGCGACGGGACGCTCGGCGCGTTCAAGAAGTCGGGCTTCCTGACGGCGCTGAAGTCCGGCGTCCCGATCGTGCCGGTGGGCGTCTCGGGCGCACGGGCCGTCCTCGGCGCGCAGGGCATGGTGATCCGGCGGGGGCCCGTGCTCGTGCGCGTCGGGCGCCCGATCCCGACGGCGACCCTCGGGGTCCACGACCGGGCGGATCTCATGGCGCGCGTGCGGCGCGAGATCCTGCGGCTGCGGGGCTGAAAAGACGACCGAGAGTCGAGGGAGAGCCCGGCGGGCGGGCCGCCGGGCCCGGGGATTCGGATTCGGATTTTCTTAGAAGGTCGAGTAGGGGCGGCGCGGCGGGCCCGGCGCCCGCGTTGCGGCAGGTCGAGCCCCATTCACCTTCTAAGAAATGCGCCCTTTCCCGAGCCTTTTCGGTCACCTGTTCTGTGAGATCCTCTTTCGCTGAGAGGGAAGCAGAACTTGTCCACGACCACGCTCAACGAACAGTCCGTCCTCGACGCGCTCCGGAAGGTCAAGTACCCCGGCTTTTCACGCGACATCGTCTCCTTCGGCTTCGTCAAGGACCTGACGATCGGCGGCGGGAACGTGTCGTTCCGGCTCGCCCTGACGACGGACGCCCCCGCCGCGGCGGAGGTCCTCAAGCGCGAGTGCGAGGCCGTCCTGAGGTCCCTCCCGGGTGTCTCCGCTGTCACGATTGCCGTCACGGCCGCAGCGCCCCAGCCCCCCGTGATCGCGGGCGCCGTCGCACGCAAGGACATCCTGAAGGACACGCGCTTCGTGATCGCGGTCGCCTCCGGCAAGGGCGGCGTCGGAAAGTCCACGGTCTCGGCGAACCTCGCGATCGCGCTCAAGAAGATCGGCTACGAGGTCGGCCTCATGGACTCGGACATCTACGGCCCGTCGCAGCAGATGATGATGGGGATCAAGAGCAAGCCGTTCGTGAACGACGAGGAGAAGATTCTCCCGATCGAGCGTTTCGGCGTGCGCGTCATGTCGATCGGGTTTCTCATGGACGTCGACACGCCCGTCATCTGGCGCGGCCCGATGATCTTCAAGGCCGTCGAGCAGTTCCTCGGCGACGTCGCGTGGGGGAAGCAGGACTTCCTCCTCGTCGACCTGCCGCCCGGCACGGGCGACGCGCAGCTCACGCTCACCCAGAAGGTCGCCCTGTCGGGCGCGGTCATCGTGACGACGCCCCAGGACGTGGCGCTCATCGACGCGCGCAAGGGCCTCGCGATGTTCCAGAAGGTGAACGTCCCCGTCCTCGGGATCATCGAGAACATGAGCTACTACGAGTGCCCGAAGTGCGGGAACCGCGACGAGATCTTCAAGCACGGCGGCGGGAAGAAGACGGCCGACCTCCTCGGCGTCCCGTTCCTCGGCGAGGTCCCGATCGACCCGCGCGTCGCGCTGCAGGGCGACGCGGGCACGCCGATCATGGCGTCGGACCCGGACTCGACGGTCTCGAAGGCGTTCCTCCGCCTCGCCGAGCAGGTGGCCAAAGCGGTCGGTGCCTGACGGCGGGCCGTCCGGGCCTGACGCACGCGGCGCGATAAGATCGCGTCTCAACAGAATACGGAGGAGATTTCGATGGACGGAATGAACCTGCTCGAATCGGTCTTCCGCTGGGGGCACGTCGTCGCCGGCATCCTCTGGATCGGCCTGCTCTGGTTCTTCAACTTCGTGAATTCGAACTTCGCGCCGACGATGGACGCCGAGACGAAGAAGAAGGTCGTGCCCGAGCTCATGCCGCGCGCCCTCTGGGCGTTCCGGTGGGGCGCGGCCTGGACGTGGATCTTCGGGCTCATCCTCCTCGGCCTCGTCTACTACAACACGGGGCTCGTCTTCAAGGACCCGACCGTGAAGACGTGGGGGACGGGCGGCATCGCGGTCCTCGTCGCGCTCCTCTTCTTCGCGGTCTACGACCCGCTCTCGAAAGCGATCGCGAAGACCGAGGTCCACTTCTGGCTCGGGGTCGTCGTCGCGACGGCGGCCGTGTTCTTCTTCTCGCGGTTCGGCGGCTTCGGGTTCCGCGGCACCGCGATCCACCTCGGCGCCATGTTCGGGACGATCATGGCGGCGAACGTCTGGATGCGGATCTGGCCCGCGCAGAAGCGGATCATCGCGGCGACGAAGGCCGGCGAGAAGCCCGACCCGGCCGACGCGGCGATGGCGGGCGTGCGCAGCAAGCACAACACGTACATGTCCGTACCGCTCATCTTCCTCATGCTCTCGCAACACGGCACGTGGGCCGCGAGCTACGACTGGGCCCTGCCGGCCGTCGTCCTCGTCGGCTTCGCGTTCACGTACTGGATGTACAAGAAGGCGGCGACCGTCAAGGGGTTCTGACGCCACCGCCGCGGACCACCCGCCCGCATGGCGCAGGCCTTGCTGTGAAAACCTCCGGGGAGCCATCCCTGGAGGTTTTTTCATGAAGGTCAAGGACATCATGACGTCGAGCGTGAAGACCGCCACACCGGAGACGACGCTCGAAGAGATCGCCCGCATGCTCGTCGAGAACGACTGCGGCGCGATTCCGGTCGTCCGCAACGAGGCGTCCGGAAAGCCCCTCGGCATCCTCACGGACCGCGACATCGTGTGCCGGGTGATCGCGACCGGCCGCGATCCCCGCGGCCTGACGGCGGCCGACTGCATGTCGAGCCCGTGCGTCACGATCGCGCCGAGCGCGCGGCTGGACGTCGCCTGCCGGACGATGGAGGAAAACCGGATCCGGCGGCTCGTCGTCGTCGACGCCGACGGAGTCTCCTGCGGAATCGTCGCGCAGGCGGACGTGGCGCGCCGCATCGCGGACAAGGCGGGCGAGATCGTGAAGGAGGTCTCGCAGCCGACGCGATCCGCCTCGGCCGTCGCGGGCCGCGAGACGGCCCCGATGCCGCACTGAACCCCGGCGCTGCCTCGCGGCGGCCGGCGTAGGATCGCCTCCGACCACGCACGAGGGTCGAGGAGGCTGCGATGACGGCATGGAGCCGGTTTCTGCGGGCGGGTTTCGTGTGCGTGGCCGTCTCGGCGGCCGTAGGCCTTCGTTCCAAGGCGACGAACAAGCCGCCTCTCCACGCGAAGAAGTGGCTCGCGATCACCGGCAAGCCGCTCGCGGCGACGGCCGGCGCGATGATCTTCCAGAAGGGCGGCAATGCCGTCGACGCGGCGGCCGCCATGATCGCCGCGACCTGCACGATGTGGGACACGCTGTCCTGGGGCGGCGAGACGCAGGCCCTGATCTACAACCCGAAGACGGGAAAGGTCGTCGGCCTCAATGCGCTCGGCGTCGCGCCGACCGGGGCGACGCCGGAGTTCTTCCGCGGCAAGGGCATGGCGTATCCGCCGGAGTACGGACCTCTCGCGGCCGTGACGCCCGGGACGCCCGGCGGAATCATGGTGATGCTCGCGGAATACGGAAAGCTCCCGCTCGCGGACGTCCTCGCTCCCGCGATCGAGATGGCGGACGGCTACCCGGTCGAGCAGCAGCACGTCTCGACGGCCCGCAGGCAGCGCGACTGGCTCCTGAAGTGGCCCGAGTCCCGGCGCATTCTCCTGCCGCGGCAAGGCGACGAGCCGCCCGAGGCCGGCGAGATCTTCCGACAGCCGGACCTCGCCGCGACGCTGCGCAAGCTCGTCGAGGCCGAGAAGGACGCGCTCGCGAAGGGGAAGAGCCGAAGGGACTCGATCCTCGCAGCGTACGACCGCTTCTACCGGGGCGACATCGCGCAGGAGTTCGTGCGCGGCTCGCGGGAGGTCGGTGGTCTCGCGACGCTCGAAGATCTCGCGAGCTGGAAGGTCCGCTTCGAGGAGCCGGTGAAGACGACGTACAAGGGGATCGACGTCTACAAGCTCGACGTCTGGACTCAGGGTCCCGCGATGCTCCAGGCCCTGAACATCCTCGAGGGGATGGACCTCAAGTCGATGGGCTACGACTCGGCGCGCTACATCCACGCCCTCTACCAGGCGATGAACCTCGCGTTCGCCGACCGCGACTTCTATTACGGGGACCCGTACTTCCCGCCCGCCGAGCCGACGAGGGGCCTCCTCTCCAAGGAGTACGCGAAGCAGCGCGCCGCGACGATCGACTGGGCGAAGAACGAACCGAACGTGAAGCCGGGCGATCCCTATCCCTTCCAGGGGGAGGAGAATCCGTTCAAAGAGTTCTTAGAAAAATGGACGAACGGGGCGGCGAAGCCGCACGGCCCGCAGGTCGCCAACCAGGACGCGTCGTCGGCCGCGCTGCGCCCGCCCCCTCTTACCTTCGAAGAAAATCCCCTCTCTTCGTTTTCCTCTTCAGCCGATCTCTTCTCCTCCGATCCCTTCTTCTCCGGCACCACGTCCGTCGAGGCGGCGGACGCGGAGGGCTGGGTCGTGTCCGTCACGCCGTCGGGCGGCTGGCTGCCGGCCGTGATCGCGGGGAAGACCGGCATCGGGATGAGCCAGCGCATGCAGAGCTTCGTCCTCGACCCCGCGGACGGCCCGTTCAACGTGCTCGCGCCCGGCAAGCATCCGCGCGTGACGCTCACGCCGACGATCGCCCTCAAGGACGGAAAGCCGTACCTCTGTTTCTCCGTGCAGGGCGGTGACTCGCAGGACCAGAACCTCCTCCAGTTCTTCCTGAACGTCGTCGAGTTCGGGATGACGGTCCAGGAGGCGGCGGAGGCCGCGAACGTCAACTCCTACGAGATGAGGAGCTCGTTCGGCGCGCACGAGTCGCGGCCGGGAGCGATGATGATTCCCGCGTCGCTCCCGCCCTGGGTTCGGGCCGAGCTCGTGAAGATGGGATACAGGCTCGAGCCGCACGCGAAGACGTCCGGCCCGATCAACGCGATCTTCCTCGACCGCGCGCACGGCACGATGTGGGGCGGGTCGAGCGACCACGGGGAGGACTACGGGATCGGGTGGTGACCTCCGGGTCTCGGGATCGCCGCACGGGATGGACCTGAGACACGATCTCGACTCCTGTAGACTCCGCCGCACTCGATCGGCAGGAGGTGTCTCATGGTGGAGGTCCAGGCCCTCGTGGGCGCGCGGCCGCCGGATGGTGTCGGAGAGCGCCGCATGTCCTTTCCCCTGAACCGTCCGCCCGCGCCGAACCGCCGGGACGTGGGCGGCCGACGATCACGCCGCGGCTTCACGCTCATCGAGCTTCTCGTCGTCATCGCCATCATCGCGGTCCTGATCGCCCTGCTGCTGCCGGCCGTGCAGAAAGCCCGGGAAGCCGCCATGAGGGCGAAGATGACCGAGGAGCTGGGAACGGATTTCTGCCACGCGCTGCGCTCGTACTTCGCCGAGTACGGCGTCTATCCGGCGAGTCTGGATGATCCGAAACTGTTGTCGTTCCTGCCCGCGGTCCAGTCGCCCCAATCCCTTGCCGCGGACCTCGGCTTCACCCTGTCCTATCAGGTGACGCTCGCCGGCCCCAGCGGCGACTCGACTTCGGATTTCGAGCTGTGCGCCCGGAAGGGGACTCTCGAGCTCTGCACGAACAAGACCTGCGAGGTGACGACACTGCCCGGGGTGGACGTGACGGACACGCTCGTCCTGCGAGGCGTGTTCGCGCAGGCCGCCGAGACCGTGACGCCGATCCTTCTTGCGCACCCGGACCTGATCCCGCAGGTCCGGCCGTACCTGAAACAACTGGACGTCGCCGGGCAGGTCTTCGACAAGCTGGACCTGAGCGGGGACGGGACGCTCACGCTCGACGAGATGCTGCAGAACCCGTTCATCGCGCCCTTCGCCGCCGTCCTCAGAACGCCGGGCTCGTTCGGGCCCGAGATCGACGCGCAGGTCGCGCTGACACGGGGAGACCTCTCCGGGGATCCCGCGTTCCTCTTCTCGTACACCTCGCTCGAGACGCTGGTCGATTTCTACAGCTCGAAACGCGCGGTCGTGCACTCTCTCATCGCCAAACTGGAGGCGAGCCAGCGGGCGGAGGAGCGGAACGATTCATCGGCGAAGTCCGGGGCTCTCGGGGCCTTTGCGAACGAAGTGAGGGCGCAGACGGGCAAGGCTTTCACGCCTAGCCAGGCGCAGGTCCTCATCACACTCGCGCGGACGCTCTGAGCCCGGTGTCTCCAGGAGCGCCCTCCCGCCCCATGACGGAGCGGTGGGGCGTCGAGGCCCTATGCGACGCGCAACCGCTCGTGCGCCGTCGGCGGGATCTTCGGGTCCGGCGTGAGGATTCCGCGGAAGTTCAGGGGATCCGCGGCCGACACGAGGACGGGCGGCGCGTCCGCACTCTCGTTCACGTGCTTGCGCACGGCGCGCAGCAGGGTCACGGCCTCGGGCAGCGCGTACTGCTCGCCGTCGAAGCCGGCCACGAAGCGCCCGCCGCGCACCTCGCCGCGCGCCTCGAGCGTGCGCAGGACGCGCGCGATCTCGCGCCACGGGAGCGGCAGCTTCTCTCGCGCGAGGGTTTTCCGGAAGACGACGCCCGTCCGGAGGAGGAGGCGCCGCGCCGCAAACTCGGGGGAGGGCGCGGCCGAGGCCTCGCGGGGCAGGAGGCTCCAGCGCCCGGTCGAAAGAACGGCCGTCTTCCGCTTCGCCGCGGGGACGATGAGCCACCTGAGCCCGCCGAAGGAATCGCAGGTCGCGCGGCCGAGGGCGATGAGCTCGCTCAGGCCTTCCTCGACGAACGTCGGCGGGAGGCCGTCGCGCGCGCGAGCTCCTGGAAGAACATCGCGCCGCGCCGCTCGAGCGCGTCATGCACCTCCTGCGCCCTGCCGGACATCGCCCCCTGCGGCGTCCCGGCGGCGAGCGCGGACCACTCGTCCAGGTCGCGGCGCTCGACGAGGGAGATTGGCGTCCGCCGGGTCGGGGCCGGGGCGCCTCCCCAGAGGCGTCCCCACGCGACCTCTCCCGCGAGCGTGAGCTGGTCCAGCCATTCGCGCCGGTAGCCGCGGACGCGCGCGGGGAGAACGCTGCCCTCCCAGACGGCCGCGGGGACCTCGAATCCCGCGAGCTGCGCGACGACCTGCGCGACGCCGCGCGGGCCGTCGAGGCGGTGCTCGGGATCCACGTGCTGCCAGCACGCGAGGAAGCGCAGGAACTCGGAGGCCGTGACCGGCTCGATCTCCTTCCGGAGGCGGTCGAGCGTGTAGCGGTGGATGCGCGCGAGGAGGCGACGGTCGCACCATCCTTCCCGGCTGTCGATGCGCGTGCGCAGGACGACACCCTCGGATTCGAGCGCGACCAGAAGGGCCTCGTCGGCCCCGTCCCTGAAGATCGGTCCGACCGCCTCCATGCGGCCGCGCAGCACGGCTTTCGGGTCGCGCGACGCCTCCGTGGCGAACCAGCGGTCGCCCTCGAGTCCGACGCGCCCGGCCGCCGCGAGCTCGTCCAGCCACGCCTGCCACGCCCGGCCCTCTTCCGCCGTGACGTAGCCCATCCAGAGGAGCGCCTCGTGTACCTCCTCGGCGCTCGAGGGCTGCGGCCACGCCTCCTCGCGGACGCGCGCGATCGCCTCGGGGTCGAGGACGCCGATTTCGTCCGCCGAGCGCGGGCCGAGGACGCGGCGCGAGAAGACGGCCTGCGTGCGCCGTTCCTCGAGGGGAGCGTCGTCGAGAAACGTGTAGGGCTGCGAGGAGAGAATGCCGCGCGCGAACGCGGAGGGCTCGACCGTGTCCACGGCGCGCCGCTCGATCGACCCGTCCTTGAGTCCGCGCAGGACTTCCAGGAACCCCTCGACGTCCATCGCCTCCGTGAGGCAGTCCTCGATCGCCTGGGCCACGATCGGGTGGTCCATCGGGACTTCGACCGGCCCGCCCGGCAGCGTCTCCGGGCAGGCGATGACGTCCGGGAACGCCGTCGCGAGGAGGTCGTTCGCGCGCATGCGCTGGAGGTTCGCGGGCACCCGCTTCCCGTTCCGGGTGCGGTCGAGGAGGAGCGCGCGCTGCGCGTTCCACCGCCAGCGCGTCTCGAAAAGAGGCGACTGGAGGACGGCCTGGATCAGGACGTCGCGGGCCGTGGCGGGGTTCAGGTAGTCGAAGACGTCCTTCAGCTCGAAGCTGTGCTGCGGGCCGAGCGAGAGGACGATCGACTCCTCGTTGGAGGCCGCCTGCAGCTCGAAGCCGAAGCCGACGCAGAAGCGCTTCCTCAGTGCGAGGCCCCACGCCCGGTTGATCTTCGAGCCGAACGGCGCGTGGACGACGAGCTGCATGCCGCCGCTCTCGTCGAAGAAGCGCTCGAGGATGACGCGCTTCTGCGTCGGGACGGCGCCGAGCGCCTGCCGGCCTGAAGAAACATATTCGGCGATCTGGATGGCGGCGCCTTCGGGCAGGCCTTCGCCGCATTCGGATCGGAGAGAAGAGATTTGCTTGAAAAGAGAAGAAGAAAGAGAAGAACTGGAAGATTTCTTAGAAGGTGAAGAGGGGGAGGGGCTCGGGGACGGGCCCGCCGCCGCCGAGGCCGCCGCTCCTTTCCCCTCTTCCCTTTCTAAGAAGTCTTTGTCTTCGTCTTCCGAAGTCAATTCGCGGATCCTTCCGATCTCCGAAGCCAGCTCTCTCGTCCGCCCCGGGGCTTCTCCCAGCCAGAAGGGGAGCGACGGCGGCTGGCCCTTCGCGTCCGCCACCCTCACGATGCCGGGCTCGATCCTCAGGACGCGCCAGGACGCGTTGCCGAGCTGGAAGATGTCGCCGCCGTTCGACTCGACCGCCCAGTCCTCGTTCACGGTGCCGACGAGCGTTCCCTCGGGCTCGAGCCGCACCTGGTAGTCGGCGGTGTCGGGGATCGCGCCACCGGACGTGAGCGCGGTGAGCCGGGCACGTTTCGTCCCCATCAGGCGTCCGCCGACGCCGTCGCGGTGGAGGAGCGCCCGACGGCCGCCCGTGTGGAGCGCGACGACGCGGTCGAACGCCTCGCGCGAGAGGTCGCGATAGGGCCAAGCCGTCCGGACGAGGTCGAAGAGCTCGCACTCCTCCCACGCCTCCCCGGCGGCCGCCGCGACGATCTGCTGCGCGAGGATGTCGAGGGGCCGCGGCGGCATCGGCGTCCGGTCGAGGACGGAGCGCCGGATCGCGGACAGCAGCGCCGCGCCCTCGACGAGCTCGTCGAGCGTGAGCGGGAAGAGCCGGCCCTTCGGGACCTTGCGCAGCACGTGGCCCGCGCGGCCGACGCGCTGGAGGAACGTCGCGATCGAGCGCGTCGCGCCGACTTGAATCGCGAGGTCGACGTCGCCGACGTCGATTCCGAGCTCGAGCGAGGCCGTTGCGACGAGCGCGCGGAGGGTTCCACTCTTCAGGCGCTGCTCGGCGTCCAGCCGGCGCGCCTTCGAGAGGCTGCCGTGGTGGCTCGTCACGGCGTCCTCCCCGAGGAGGCGCGTGAGCTGCGCCGCGATGCGCTCGGCCATCTTGCGCGTGTTCACGAAGACGAGCGTCGTCCGGTGCTCGAGGACGAGCTCCCCGATGCGCGCGTAGATCTCCTCCCACTGCTCGTGCGAGCAGACCGTCGAGAGCGGGGACGGCGGGATCTCGATCCCGAGGTCCAGCGTGCGGAACGTCCCGGCGTCGACGAGCGTGCACGAACGCCCGGCGCCGACGAGGAAGCGTCCCACCTCGTCCAGCGGCTTCTGCGTCGCCGAGAGGCCGACGCGCTGGAGCGGCCGGCCGGCGAGGTGTTCGAGGCGCTCGAGCGAGAGCGCGAGATGGCTGCCGCGCTTGTCGCGGACGAGCGCGTGGATCTCGTCGATGATGACGGTCGAGACCGTCCGGAGCATGTTCCGGCCGCCGGCGCTCGTGAGGAGGAGGTAGAGCGACTCCGGTGTCGTGACGAGGATGTGGGGCGGCCGCCGGGACATCGCCGCGCGCTCGGACGCCGGCGTGTCTCCCGTCCTCACGAGGACGCGGATCTCGGGGACGGACGGGTCCAGCAGGCGGATCTCCGCGAGCGGCCCCTGCAGGTTCTTCTGGACGTCGTTGGAGAGCGCCTTCAGCGGCGAGACGTAGAGGATCTGCGTCTCGTCCTTCAGGGAGTCGCCCTGCCGGATCAATGCGTCGATCGAGGAGAGGAAGGCCGCGAGGGTCTTGCCCGATCCCGTCGGCGCCGCGATCAGGGTGTTCCGGCCCTCCCGGATCGGCGGCCATCCCTCGCGCTGCGGAGGGGTCGGCTCACCGAGGCGATCCTGGAACCACCTCTGGACGGCCGGGTGGAGGGCGGCGGTCAGTGACATCCGGACTCGATCTTAACCGCTCCCGCGGGCCCCGGATTCGCAGGCCGACCGACGTTCAGCGAAAGCCGGTGATCATTTCCGCGTCGCGCGTCACGGCTCCCCCGGGCGACGAAGAGCAAGCGGTCGGGCGAGAGGTCGAAGCTCCAGATCAAGTCGTCGAATCTCACGAGCTCCTTCGGCTCGCCGTGGAGCGGGTAGGACCAGATGTTCTTCCAGGTCGAGACGAGAACGGCGCTGCCGTCCCGCGCCCATCGCGTCTGGTGGCACCTCACCTGACGGGACGGGGCGCTCCAGGTTTCCGCCCCGTCGGCTCCGACGACCACGACGCGGACGGGTTCCCAATGTTCCTGGTCGCCGGCGAGAAAGGCCAGCCGGTCGCCGTCCGGGGAGAAGGCGGCTCCGAAGGCGACGTCCGCGCTGAGGCGTCTCGGCGGACGCCCGTCGGCGAACGCTTCCCACAGCCGGCTGTTGATCGAGTAGACGAACGCCTTTCCGTCCTTTCTCGCGGCGATCGGCGCGTCGTCGATCCCGCCGACGACGACGCGCCGCTGCTCGCCGTCCCCGTTCACCACGCAGAGGTCCGCTCCCCCGGTCGTGAACGAGACGTAGGCGACGCCTCCCGCGAACGCGACCGGATACTCGTCGCGGAACGCCTGCTTCAGGAACGGCCTGCGGCCGCTGCCGTCCGCGTTCATGACCCAGAGCGTCGTCGTGCCGTTTTCGATCGACGAGAGGACGAGACGGCCGTCGGGCATCACCGAGAGACCGCCGACGCCGTCGAAGTGACCGCTCGAGATTCCCTCCAACGTTCCGTTGCCGTCGAGACTTTGCTTCGCGACGTTGACCACCGCGTCCGCGACGTCCGTGACGAGGCGGCGGCCGTCGGCCGAGATGCCGATGGTGCGGTAGTACAGGACGTCGTTCGTGACGCGCCTCGGCTCGCCCGACGGGTACGGGATCAGCCAGATCTGGTTTCCCGTGTTCGTCACCGCGTGGACCTCGGGCTGGGTGCTCGCGGCGATCGCGAGGATGCCCTTGCCGTCCGGCAGCCACTGGAGCGCGCTCAACGACACCCAGTGCGCCTGCGACAACGAAGTCTCCGCGCCGGTGTCCGGATCGACTCCGACGAGCTCGGCGCGGTCCGGGTCGCGGAGCCGCTTGACGGAGACGGCGATCCGCGTTCCGTCGGGCGACCACGACGGCCGGGTGAAGAAGATCGGCGCGAAGAGCTCCGGATAATGGCGGACCGCGACCGCGCGCTCGCCCGTTCCGTCCCGGTCCGCGACCATGAGCGCGCTCTCGTCGGGTGAGGGGAATTCCGCCCGCACCCACGTCATCCTCTTTCCGTCGGGCGAGAACGAAGGAGCGCCGTCGATGCCGGAGACGAGGTGGCGCGGGGGGCCTCCGATCGTGGACACGCGGTAGATTGCGCCGCGCGGCTCGCGTGCGTCGTGGACGACGTAGACGATCTCGTTTCCGTCCGGCGTGAAGGTGCAGCCCGTGATCTCGGCCTGCAGGTTGGGGACGACCTGGAGGTCCTCGCCGCTCGCGATCTGTCGGAGCCACAGACCCTCGCCGCCGGAACCGTACTGCGAGTACGCGATGAAGCGCCCGTCCGGTGAGATCGCGACGTCGATGAGATTTCCCTTCGCGGTGATGCGCCGGAACGTGATCGCGGCCGGGGTGACCGTCGGGCGCGTCGCGCGCCGCCACGCGAGGGCCGCGGCCCCCGCCAGGAGGATCAGGATCGCAGCGAGCGCGATCCGGAGCCGGTCGAGTCCGCCGCGGCGCCGACGCGGCCCGCGCGGACGCCCCCAGCGAAGGGAGGTCGCGGAGCAACGCCCTCAGGTCCAGCGTCAGGTCTCGCGCGGTCTGGTAGCGCTCGTCAGGCGACTTGGCGAGCGCCTTCTGCACGATCCGCCGCGCCTCGGAGGGCGCAGGAGGAGACGTCTCGCTAAGCGAGGGCGGAGCCTCGTGAACGATCTTGTGGAGGCTGTCGATCGGGCTGGCCCCCTGGAAAGCGCGCCTGCCCGCGATCACCTCGTAGAGAATGCAGCCGAGCGAGAAAATGTCGGACCGCGCGTCGACGGGCATCGCCTGTGCCTGCTCGGGTGACATGTATCCGGCGGTGCCGAGGACCGTTCCGGATTCCGTGGAGGCGCGGAGGAACGTGCTGGCGGACGCGTCGACCGGGCCCGACGTCTCTTCCTGGAGCTTCGCGAGGCCGAAATCGAGGACCTTGGCGTATCCCCCCCGCGACACCATGACGTTCTCGGGCTTGAGGTCGCGATGGACGATGCCGGCGCCGTGCGCCGCGGCGACCGCATCGGCGACCTGAGTCAGGAGCTCGAGCCCTCTCTCGAGCGGCAGGCGGCTGCCGGCGAGGGTCTGCCGGAGGGTGACGCCTTCGACCTTCTCCATCGCGATGAAGTGCACGCCCTCCTGCTCGCCGATGTCGTAGATCGAGATCAGGTGGGGATGATTGAGTGCCGACGCCGCTCGCGCCTCGCGGGCGAACCGCGCAACCCGCTTCGGATCCGCGACCGCGTCGGGTCTGAGAACCTTGAGGGCGACGTGCCGGCCGAGCGAGGTGTCGACCGCGTCGTACACGTCTCCCATCCCGCCGCTGCCGAGCAGCAGCAGGACCTTGTAGCGACCGATCGTCCTTCCGGCCAAATCGGGTGATTCGGTCATGACCCCTGCGGACTCACCAGATGCTCGGGCGCTCCGCCTCCGCGCGATGCATCGGCGTGCCCTCTCCACAGCCGAACGCGGCGTAGAACTCCGAGAGGTTCGAGGGCGGGCCGTTTGCGCGCCAGTGGCCCGGGCTGTGCGGGTTCGTGTTGAGCTGCACGCGCAACGCCTCGTCGCGGTACTGGCTCCGCCAGATCGTCGCATAGGAGAGGAAGAAACGCTGTTCGGGCGTGAACCCGTCGATCTTCGCGTTCTTCTCCGCCGGCTTGCCCGCGAGGGCCTTCTCCATTGCCGCGTAGGCGATCTTGATGCCGCCGAGGTCGCCGATGTTCTCGCCGAGCGTCAGCTTTCCGTTGATGGCCTGGTCGGGCAGCGGCTTGTAGGAGTCGAACTGCTTCACGATGAGAGCCGTCCGCGCGTCGTAGGCCTTGCGGTCCTCGGGCGTCCACCAGTTCTTGAGGTTGCCGTCCGCGTCGTACTGGCTGCCGGAGTCGTCGAACCCGTGGGACATCTCGTGGCCGATGACGACGCCGATGCCGCCGTAGTTCACGGCGTCGTCCGCGTCCTCGTAGAAGAACGGAGGCTGCAGGATGCCGGCGGGAAAGACGATCTCGTTCAGGGACGAGTTGTAGTAGGCGTTCACGGTGGGAGGCGTCATGCCCCATTCCGTGCGGTCGATCGGCTTTCCGAGCTTCGCGAGGTTCCGCTTCGTCTCGAAGACGCGCGCGCGGCGGACGTTCTCGGCGAACGGCACGTCGCGCGAGACGACGAGAGCCGAATAGTCCTTCCACGTGTCCGGGTAGCCGATCTTGACGTGGAACGCGGCCAGCTTCCTCTGGGCCGCCTTCTTCGTCTCGGCGCTCATCCAGGGAAGCGCGTCGATGCGCTCGTGGAGGGCCGCGCGCATGTTCTCGACGAGCACCCGCATGCGCTCCTTCGCCTTCGGGCTGAACGCGCGGGCGACGTAGAGCGGCCCGACGGCCTCGCCGAGCGCGACGTCCGTCGCGGCCTGCACGCGCCGCCACGTCTCTTCTTCCTTCGGCGTCCCGTTCAGCGTCCGGCCGTTGAACGCGAAGTTCTCGTCCTGGAACGCCTTCGAGAGGAACGGCGCCGCGGCGCGCGCCGCGTGCCAGCGCAGGTAGGTCCGCCACTCGGCGGGCGGGACGGACCGCGCGAGCGCTGCGAAGCCCGTGAAGAAGCCGGGCTGGCGGACGTTCACCTCGGTCGAGGCCGACGCGCCCATGTCCGCGAGGAACTTCGCGAAATCGAAGCCGGGCGCCTCGGCGTTCAGGGCCGCGACCGTCCTCTTGTTGTAGGTCTTCTGCGGGTTGCGGTTCTCGACGCGGGTGATCGACGCGCCGGCGAGCTTCGTCTCGAACGCGAGGATCCCGTCCGCCTCCGCCTTCGCCGTCGCGGAGGTGTCGCCCGCGAGCTCGAGCGTCTTCGCGACGTGGGCGCGATAGGCCTCGCGCAGGACCTTCGACTTCGCGTCCTCCTTGAGGTAGTAGTCGCGGTCCGGCAGGCCGAGGCCCCCCTGGTTGAAGATTCCGATGTAGCGCGTGGAGTCGCGCGCGTCCTGCGCGACGCGGAAGTTGAAGCCCGCGGGGACGCCGGAGAGGTGCAGCTCGGCGAGGACGGCCGGCAGGTCGTCGGCCGCCTTGAGCCTCGCGATCGCCGCGAAGACCGGTGCGAGCGGCGCGGCGCCGGCCTTCTCCCGTGCCGCCTCGTCCATTCCTGTCGCGTAGAAGTCGGAGACCTTCTGCCCGGGCGAGCCCTTGGGCCAGTCGGTCTTCGCCGACGTCTCCTCGAGGATCTTCTTCACGACGTCCCTGTTGCGGTCCGAGAGCGCGTCGAAGCTGCCGTAGCGGCTGCGGTCCGCCGGGATCGGGTGCGCGGAGAGCCAGGCGCCGTTCGCGTACTGGTAGAAGTCGACGCAGGGCCTGGCGGACGTGTCGAAGTCGGTGGGGTCGATCGCCTTCGGCTTTGCGGCCGGAGTCTGGGCTAAGAGGGAGATTCCCGCGAGTGAGAACGTGAGAACGAGGGCAAGTCGAAAACGCATCGCGTCTCCTTTGAGCCGGAGTCTAACGGGGAGGGCCCGTTGATCCGGAGTCTCGTGGGGGCGCTACCCGTTTCGTTTGGAACCGAGGGCGCCTTCATCCCGCGATATGCTGGAGAAGGAGGCAATCGATGAACAAGACATTCGTTTGCATCGCGCTGACCGCAGGCCTCGCCGCAGCCGTCCCGACTCCCGCGCAGGCAGCGAAGCCGGCGACCAAGGCGGCCATCGAGCACCTCGGTTCCGAGTTCGTCGCGGCGTGGAACGCCCACGACGCGAAGAAGATGGCGGCGGTCTGGACGGCCGACGGGGATCTCATCAATCCGTTCGGGCAGAAGGCGAGCGGCCGGGCCGCGATCGAGAAGTTCTTCGAGGCGGAGCAGGCCGGCGTGATGAAGGGGACGACGTACAAGATCGAGTCGACCTCCATCAGGGAGCTCGACAAGAACACCGCGTTCGCGGACTGGGAGAGCGTCGTCACCGGAATGACGGGTCCGGACGGCAAGCCGGCGCCTCCGTTCCGTCACCACGTTTCGATCGTGTACGTGATGAAGGGCGGGCATTGGGGGGCGGCGGCCGTCCGCGCCTATTCGTTCCCGACCCCGCCCGCGCCGCCGGCCAAGTAGAACGTCGTCGCCCTCGACCGGGCGTCGAGGATTCCGGCGCTTCCTAGTTCAAGGACACGTTGCGCGAGTCCTTCGCGCGCCTCAGGAGCGCGAGGACGCCGCCGGCCATCATGATGTAGAAGCCTCCCCAGACGAGGGAGATGAGCGGCTTCGTCGTGACGTCGATCGAGAGCGTCTCGGCCGTCGCGGGCTTGAGGTCTCCGCCCGCGGCGACGCCGAGGAGCTCGATCTCGCACGTGCCCTCGTTCGGGGACACGCGCTTGATCCGCAGCCGACCCTTGCCCGGGAGCGGCGTCTCGGGGGCCTCGGTCGCCGGACCGCCTTCGGACGCGCCGAAGTACATGATGAACTTCGCCGTCTTCTCTTCGGCCGTCTCGGGTGTCGTCACGAGGAAGTTCGCCGTGACCGTCACGTGCGGGCGTTTCGCGTCGTTGATCGCGGAGCGGTCGGCCGAGAAGTCCAGGAACTTGATCTTGACCCCGTCGACGCTCTTGCTCTCGCCCTTCTTGAGGTCGACGACGGTGCCCTCGACGCGCGCCTGCTGGCCGGGATCGTACGATTGCGGCGAGACGTACAGGTCCATGAGCGGCGTCGACTGGACGTCGGGATTCGCCATCATCTGCTGCGTTCGCTGGTTCATGTACATCTTCGGGTAGGCCTTCCAGACCTTCCCGCCCGCCGACGCCACGTCGACCTCCATCGCCTGCTTCGCACGCCGGTCAGCGAGGTCGGCCATGTTGAGCGCTTCGAAGGGCTTCACGTCACCCTTCTCCGTCACGAAGATGACGCGGGTGAACGTCATCGTGTGGCGGCCGACCTGCGTCGGCTGGCCCTTCGGCAGGCTCACCTGCATCTTCGTCTCGTAGACGCCGGAGATGAGGATCCCGACGAGCATGATCGAGACGCCGACGTGCGCGAGGTATCCGCCCATGGAACCGATCGCCTTGCGCCGCACGAAGAGGACGACGGTCTGCGCGTTCGCGACCATCCCGAAGACGGCGAAGGAGAGGATCGCGAGGTCGCGGACCGAGTGGATGCCGGCCGCAAACGCGACCCCGCCTCCGATGGCGCCCGCGGCGAACGCGACGAACGCCTTCTGCGCGACGGCCTTCGCCGTCTCGCCGCGCCACGTCAGGAACGGGACGAGCGCGAGGAGGAGCCCGATCAGCGCCGCGATCGGCGCGTGCGTCACGTTGTAGAAGCCGGTCGAGACCTGCGAGGCCTTGCCGAAGATCCGCGTGAGGATGGGCGCTGAGGTCCCGAGGAGGATCACGAGGCCCGACGCGCAGAAGAGCGTCACGGAGAGGATGAAGAGGACGGAACGCGAGAGGAACGGCTCCTCTTTCTCCTTGCCGGTCGCGGCGTCGAGGTCGGAGACGACGGGGATCTCCTTCCAGCGGAACGCGAGGAGGGCGAGGCCGCCGACGAGGAAGACCATGATGATCCCGACGAGCCAGCCGGTGATCCCGAGGTCGATGAACGAGTGGACCGAGAAGTCCGCGAGGACGCCCGAGCGCGTCAGGAACGTGCCGTAGAGGATGCAGCAGAACGCGAGGATCGCGAGGATGATGTTGATCTTCCGATGCTTTTCGCGCGCCTTCTGGAGGAACATGCCGTGGACGAGCGCGACGGTCGCGAGCCACGGCACGAGGGACGTGTTCTCGACGGGGTCCCACGCCCAGTAGCCGCCCCAGCCGAGTGTCTTGTAGGCCCAGTAGCCGCCCATGAGGATCGCGGTCCCGAGCGTGACGAACGTGAAGAGCGCCCACGGCATCGCGCGGACGACCCACCCGTCCCACCGCTTGCTCCAGAGCGCCGCGATCGCGAACGCGAACGGTACGCTGAGCGAGGCGAAGCCCGAGAACATGACGGGCGGGTGGATGACCATCCACGGGTCCTGCAGGAGCGGGTTCAGGCCCTGGCCGTCGGGCGGGATCTGGCCGAGGAAGCGGAACGGCGACTGCTTCACGAGGATCGCGACGATCCCGATGAAGGAGGCGACGTACACGATCATGACCGGCGACTCCTGCTCCTTGGCCGACCTGAGGACGAACAGGCCGATGATCGAGCCCCAGAAGAGCCAGAGGAGGAACGAGCCCTCCTGCCCGGCCCAGAACGTCGAGAAAAGGTAGTAGAACGGGAGGTCCCGACCCGAGTACGAGGAGACGTACGAGAGCCGGAAGTCGTGCGTCAGGAGGCGGGACATGAGGAGGACGGAAGCGAGGATGACGCTGAACGTGAACGCGTAATAGAGGCGGCGGGCGAGGAGAAGAGAAGGATTCGGATTCTCTTCGAAAGGTAATAGGGCTTCCGACGCGGCCGTTGCTTCCGCGGCGCCTGCGCCCCTCTTACCCTTTCTAAGAAAATCTTCTCTTCTTCCTTCTCCGAAAGCCGCGACCCGCATCGCCCGCCAGTACGTCAGAGCGCAGAGGACGCCGAAGACGAGCGCCGCCCACATCGCGACGGTGCCCGGCGCGAAGCCGAGGGGAGATTCCAGGCCCACGTCAGGCCTTCTTCCCGTACTGCTTCTCGATCTCCTCGCCCTGGTACTTCGAGGGGCACTTCACGAGAAGCTTCTCCGCCTTGAACTTCTCGTTCTCGTAGCGGCCGATCGCGACGATCGACACGGCGTCCTCGAAATTCGCGGGCTTGACGTCCGTGTACGTGACGGGGATGACGTCGTTCGTCTTCGGATCGACGAGCGTGAACAGGAGCATTTTCCGCTCGGCGTCGTACTTCGAGGAGCCCTTCTGGAGGGCGCCCATGACCTGCACGGTCCGGTGCGACGACTTCGCCTCGGCGAAGGTCACATATGGCGTCATGGACTTCGTGAACGTCGTGAGCCCGAGGCCCAGGAAGCCGAGGATGAGGATCGCTCCGGCCCAATACGCGCGTTTCATCGGTTGTTCTCCCCGCCGGGGCGCGTCTCGGCGGCGCGCACGCGGCGATCCAGGTAAATGAGGTAGCCGAAGATTCCGGCCCAGATGACGATGTTGACGGCGGCGACGTAACCGAGGGCCGTGGTCATGCCCACCTCTCGCGGACGATTCGGGAAACGCGGCGGTCGAGGTTCCACATCCAGTAGAAGAGTCCCATGAACGCCACCATCGACGAGAAGAAGACGAGACGGATGTCGCCCGACATCTCGACCTTCCCGCGGGCGTTGATCACGGTGTCGGGGTGCAGGGACTGATACATGCGGGGCACGGCGAACGTCAGGAACGGGACCGTGACGACCGCGACGAGCGCATACGCGGCCGAGAGCGTCGCCCGGCGCTCGGGGTCCTCGAGCGCCCCCCTGAGGCCGAGGTAGGCGCCGTAGACGAGGAGCAGGAGGACGATCGACGTCTCCCGGGGGTCCCAGTTCCAGTAGGAGTTCCACATGACGCGGGCGAAGATCGAGCCCGTCACGGTCGCGAGCACGCAGAAGAGGAAGCCGAGCCGCGCCGCGCCCGAGGCGGCCTCGTCGTTCTCGATCTTCCGCGTCCTCAGGTAGCGCCAGGAATACCAGGCGGCGACGAAAAAGGCGAGCGTGGACACCCAGGCCATCGGAACGTGGAAGAAGACGATGCGCGAGGACTCTCCCACGAAATTCTGGGCCGGACGCGCATAGAGGAACGCCCCCCAGCAGATCGCCGCCATCCCGAGGCCCAGGAACCACTTGGCCAGGAGTCCGAGGCTCTTCACGGCGGGGATCATAACGCCCGCGGCGCCGCTGCCCATTAGTGCACTTGCCTCAGAGACTCCGTTTCAGAACCGGTACGTCAGACCGAGGAGAGCCCGGTACTGGGTGGTCGTGTCGTCGTCCAGCTGCTCGCCCGTCACGAGGATCGAGAACGTGCGCGTCATGTTCCAGATCCCGGAGAGGCTGAATCGGCGCGAGGTCGGCCTGTTCACGATCGTGAAGCCGCCGGAGTCCGTGAACTGGAGGACGGAGAGCGACGTCGAGTAGTCGATCGTCAGGTAGAAGCGGGACCCGAGGCTTCTCCCGACGGAGAAGTACCACGCGTCGTACGACGAGGCTCCCGGACGGACGGTCCTGTTGTCCGAGACGAAGACGTCGAGACCGGAGCCGAGGAGGTTGATCGCGGAGAGGCCGAACTGCCAGCGGTTCGAGTCGATGTCGTCGCTGTTGTTCTTGTCCTTGTAGTAGCCCCCCCAGACGCGCCAGCCGCGCGCGAACTCGACGGTCACGCGGCCGCCCATCGAGTCGAACAGGTACCCGTCGAGGCTCTTCGCGTCCACCGGCCGGCCCGCGAGCTGGTCCAGGGTGATCGTGCGCGCGTCGACGGACCGGCCGTGCTGGTAGAGCCCCTGGATCTCGAAAGCCCGCACGGGGGCCCAGCGGGCCGTCGCGAAGAAGTACGCGAGGCCGCCGCTCCCCATGCCGCCCGGTCCCGTCACGTCGTACTCCGCGGCCTGGTAGAGGAAAAACTCGCGTCCGACCGGGATGAAGTTCGTCGTCGAGAGGACGTTCCGCTCGGTGAGGCCCTGGTTGCGGAGCGTCACGAAGCCGAGGACGTTGCGCCAGCCGCGGTCGCCGTCGTACGCGACGTAGGCGCCGCCCTTCTTCACGTCCGCCACGTAGCCGACGTCGAAGCCCTTCGGCTCGAGGCCGCCGAAGACGCCGAAGCGCACCCTTCCGGCCTTCGCCTCGAGCGCCGCGCCTCCGAGGCCGCCCAGGGCGCCGAGGTCGTTCAGGTACATCTGGCCGAGGCGGAGCGCGACGTGGCCGTTCGCGATCTTCCCGCCGACCCAGGCGTCGTAGATGGACATGCGCGGATCGCGGTTCGAGACGGCCGGGTACTCCGATCCTCGCGCGTCGAGCGAGAACTCGACGCCGTCCGAATCCCGCGGCGGAGTGTGGACCGTGACGGAGGCATTGAGCTCGTTGTATGCGGTCGTCGTGCCGTCCGGGTTCTTCGAGCGGAGGATCTGGCCGAAGATCGAGATGCGGCCCCAGTCGAGGGCGGACTGCGCGGCTGCGGGAGTCCCCCACGCGAGAAGGGCAGCCAGGGCCGCGATGCGTCGGCGCATCAGCCGGCCCGCCCGTTCGGGTGGCACGAGTAGCAGGCCGTCGACGTCCACGTGTAGCCCTTGACGCCCGTGTGATGGCTGTTCGTCTGAGACTGCGTATGGCAGCCGATGCAGTTGAACACGGTGTACGTGCCGGCGGTCGTGTGGCACTGGTTGCACGGAACGTTGTGCCGGCTCGTGAGCGGGAAATACGTATGGTTGAAGACGCCCTGCGTCCACGACGCGTCGGAGAACTTGTGGCAGGTGTCGCACGTCGTCGGGAACGCGGCTGCGACGTGGTCCACGGGCGTCTTCGCCGTCGTGTAGTCACTCATGTGGCAGGACGAGCACGGGCTCGTCGGCACGGTGAGGTAGTTGTTGCTTTTGTGGCACTGGGCGCAGGGGGCGAGGGTGTGGGCGCCCGCGAGCGGGAAGTAGGCGGAGTGGTTGAACGCGGACTTCTGGCTCCAGGTCGTGTCCGTGTTCTTGTGGCACTGTCGCAGGTGGTCACGAATCCCGTGTGGGTCACGGGCGTCGTGGCGCCGTTGAAGTCGCGGACGTGGCAGCCGTAGCAGGACGTCGGGACGGCGGTGTAGTTGTTCGCGGACGGGGCGTAGGGCGGGTTGTGGCACGTGGCGCACGCGGTCGTCGCGTGGGCGCCGACGAGCGGGAACGTCGTGTGGCTGAACGTCGCGAGCATCCAGGTCGCGTCCGAGAACTTGTGGCACGAGTCGCACGTCGTGGGGAAGCCCGACGCGACGTGGTCGATGGGCGACTTCGCCGTGTTGTAGTCGTTCATGTGGCAGGTCGAGCACGGGCTCGCCGGCACGGTGAGGTAATTGTTGCTCTTGTGGCACTGGGCGCAGGGGGCGAGCGTGTGGGCGCCGGCGAGCGGGAAGTAGGCGGAGTGGTTGAACGCGGACTTCTGGCTCCAGGTCGTGTCCGTGTTCTTGTGGCACGTGTCGCAGGTGGTCACGAATCCCGTGTGGCTCACGGGCGTCGTGGCGCCGTTGAAGTCGCGGACGTGGCAGCCGTAGCAGGACGTCGGGACGGCGGTCGTGTTGTTCGCGGAGGGGGCGTAGGGCGGGTTGTGGCACGTGGCGCACGCGGTCGTCGCGTGGACGCCGACGAGCGGGAACGTCGTGTGGCTGAACGTCGCGAGCATCCAGGTCGCGTCCGAGAACTTGTGGCACGAGTCGCACGTCGTCGGGAAGCCCGACGCGACGTGGTCGATGGGCGACTTCGCCGTGTTGTAGTCGTTCTGGTGGCAGGCCGAGCAGGGGCTCGTCGGCACGGTGAGGTAATTGTTGCTCTTGTGGCACTGGGCGCACGGCGCGAGCGTGTGGGCGCCGGCGAGCGGGAAGTACGTGGAGTGGTTGAAGGCGGACTTCTGGCTCCAGGTCGTGTCCGTGTTCTTGTGGCACGTGTCGCAGGTGGTCACGAATCCCGTGTGGCTCACGGGCGTCGTGGCGCCGTTGAAGTCGCGGACGTGGCAGCCGTAGCAGGACGTCGGGACGGCCGTGTAGTTGTTCGTGGAGGGGGCGTAGGGCGGGTTGTGGCACGTGGCGCACGCGGTCGTCGCGTGGGCGCCGGCGAGCGGGAAGTACGTGGAGTGGTTGAAGGCGGACTTCTGGCTCCAGGTCGTGTCCGTGTTCTTGTGGCACGTGTCGCAGGTGGTCACGAATCCCGTGTGGCTCACGGGCGTCGTGGCGCCGTTGAAGTCCCGGACGTGGCAGCCGTAGCAGGACGTCGGGACGGCCGTCGTGTTGTTCGCGGAGGGGGCGTAGGGCGGGTTGTGGCACGTGGCGCACGCGGTGGTCGCGTGGACGCCGACGAGCGGGAACGTCGTGTGGCTGAACGAGGCGAGCATCCAGGTCGCGTCGGAGAACTTGTGGCAGTTGTCGCAGGTCGTCGGGAAGCTCGAGGCGACGTGGTCCACGGGCGCCTTCGCCGTGTTGTAGTCGTTCATGTGGCAGGCCGAACAAGGGCTCGTGGCCACCGTGCGGTAGTTGTTGCTCACGTGGCACTGCGCGCAGAGCGTTGTGGCGTGGACGCCCGCGAGCGGGAAGTACGTGGAGTGGTTGAACGCAGACTTCTGGCTCCAGGTCGTGTCCGTGTTCTTGTGGCACGTGTCGCAGGTGGTCACGAAGCCCGTGTGGCTCACGGGAGTCGTCGCGCCTGTGAAGTCCGTCTTGTGGCACGTGTAGCAGTCGCGCGTCGTGCCCTTGAAGACGTTGTTGACGTGGCACTGGGCACACGGCGCGGAGGCGTGGGCGCCGACGAGCGCGAACGTCGTGGCCGTGTTGTGGTTGAAGCTCGCCGGCTTCCAAGCCGGATCCGTGTACTTGTGACAGGTGTCGCACGTGGCCGCGAACCCGGCCGCGGCATGCGGCGGGTTCTTCGAGCTCTGGAAGTCCGTCTTGTGGCAGGAGTAGCAGTCGCGCGGCGTGCCCTTGTAGACGCTGTTCACGTGGCAGGCGGTGCAGGGCTGCGTCACGTGGACGCCGGCGAGCGCGAACGTGGTCGCGGAGTTGTGGTTGAAGCCCGCGTCCTGCCAGTTCGGGGACGTAAACTTGTGGCACGTCTCGCAGGTGGTCGGGAAGGCCGCCGCGGCGTGCGGCGGGTCCTTCGAGTTCTCGTAGTCCGTCCGGTGGCAGGAATAGCAGTCGCGCGGCGTGCCCTTGAACACGTTGTTCTTGTGGCAGGCCCCGCACAGCTGCGTCGTGTGGACGCCCGCGAGAGGGAACGTCGTGTGCGTGAAGGTCGCGCCCTGCCACGTCGGTGCGGACGCCTTGTGGCAGCCCGTGCAGTCGGTCGGGAAGCCGCCCGCCGTGTGACTCGGGTTCTGGACGCGCTCGTAGTCCGCGCGATGGCAGGAGGTGCAGTCGCGGGGCGTGCCCTTGAAGACCTGCCCCTTGTGGCACGTCTCACAGTCGAGGGTCTTGTGAGGCGTTTCGAGGTTGAATCCCGTTGCGGCCGCGTGGCTCCATGTCACCGCCGTCCAGGCGATCGGCCGGTGGCAGGTCTGGCAGTCGGTCCCAAGCTTCGTCTTGAAGCGGTCGTCCGGCTTGCGGATCCAGTGGCAGTCGTAGCAGCCCGTCGGCGTGCCCTTGAGGACGCCCTTCAGGTGGCACGAGGCGCACGGAACGGCGAGGTGCTTTCCTTCCAGCGTGAAGGCGGCGGTCTTGTGGAAGGCCCGCGACGCGGTGCGCCAGATCTCGACGTCGTGACAGGACGCGCAGTCGCGCCCGAGCGCGCCGTGGTGGAAGTCCTCATGGCAGTGAGCACAGTCGACCGGGAGCGCGTACCGCACGGCCGTTCCATGCCCGGCGGGGAAGTCCGACGTTTCCTTCCGGTGGCACTCGGCGCAGGCGATCGTCGCGTGCTTGCCCGCAAAGAACTGCGCGGTCTCCTTCCGCGCCGGGTGGACGAACTTCTCCACGTGGAACGAGGCGGTCCCGTGGCAGGTCTCGCAGCGCTGCGGGAGCTGACCGAGGTGCGGATCCTTGTGGCAGGTCCGGCACTCGGTCGAGATGCCCGTGAGCCTGACCGCCGTCCCCTTGCCCGCGGGGAACGTCGCGGTCGCCTTCGCGTGGCACTTCGCGCAGGGAACCGTCTCGTGCTTCCCCGTCAGCGTGAACTTCGCCCGGGAGTGGTCGAAGAGGTCCGGCCTGTAGCCCTTCGTCGCGAGGCCGTGGCACCTCGCGCAATCGGAACCGACCTGGCCGAGGTGCGGGTCCTTGTGACAGGCCGCGCATTCGAAGGAGACGCCCCGGTATTTCCGCGCGGCGGCGGGCGGGGCGAGGCGGCCCCTCGCGAGTCCTCCCGTGGAAGCCGTCTCGGCGGCGTGGCACTTCTCGCAGGCGATGCCCGCGTGCGCGCCGGCGAAAAATTCGGGCCGCCGCGGGTGCTGGAACGTCGAGAGCCTGAACGACGTCGTCCCGTGGCACGTCTCGCAGCTCGCGCCGAGCTTGCCCCCATGGGGGTCCGCGTGGCAGGAGGCGCACGCCGCCTTCGCGCCGCGGAAGTCGACCGTCCGCTGCGCGAGGGGAACGCGCGCCTGCGCTGCGGCCGCCTTGTGACACGCCGCGCAGGGAGTCGTCGCGTGCTTGCCGTCGAGGGGGAACTTCGTGCGCTGGGCGTGGTTGAACTTCGCGGGCGCAAAGCCTCTTTCCGCGTGGCAGGCCGCGCAGTCTTCCGCCCCGAAAACACCCTTGTGGACGTCCCGGTGACAGTCGGCGCAGCGCGCGGACTTGAGCTTCACGAGCGTCGACGGCTTCACGTGGCACGCCTGGCAGGCGACGGCCGCGTGCCGGCCCTTGAGCGGGTATCCGGTCTTCGCGTGGTCGAACTTCCGCCCCTCCGCGAGCGTCCTGAAGCTCGTCGTGACGTGGCACGCCGTGCACGTTCCGAGCGCCGGGACGTGGGGATTCCGATGGCAGTCCTCGCAGGCCTCGTAGCGCGCGATCCGGTAGTCGCCTTTGCCCTTGTGGCAGCTCTCGCACGGGACCTTCGTGTGGGCGCCCGTCAGAGGGTACTTCGTCGTCGAGTGGTCGAAGGCCTTGCGCGTGTCCTTGAACGCGACGCTGGTCGCGTGGCAGGTCTGGCACGTGGCGCCGAGCGTGCCCTTGTGAACATCCTTGTGGCAGGACGCGCACGAGGGGGAGAGACTCAGGAACGAGCGGGCCTTGTGGCAGGCCTTGCAGTCGAGCGGCGCGTGCAGGCCGTCCAGCCCGAAGCCGGTCTGGCCTTTGTGGTCGAACCCTTTCGTCTCGAAGTGCCTCAGGTCGCCGTCGAGGCCCGCGTGCTCGACGTGGCAGGTCGCGCAGTCGTCTCCGGTCGCGTCGCGATGCACGCCCTTCCGGGCCTTGATACGCTCGGCGACGGGCTTGTGGCACTCGAGGCAGCGAGCGGCCGTCACCTTGCGGCCCGGCTCGTGGCACTTCTCGCAGTTCTCGATCCCCTCGAGCTTCGCGTGCGGCTTCGAGAGCTTGCCGGGCGAGACGAGGTTCCCGATTCCCTGCGCCCCGCCGCGGGGCGCCGCGACAAGGGCTGCGAGGGCACAGGAGAGCGCCAGGAGCCGGTTTCTCACCGTCGGGCGCCAGATCCGATGCAGAACGTCAACCCGAAGGAAATCGTCGGCGACGCCGAAATAACTGCGGCACAAGGGGTTATGTTCGTCGGGTGGATCAATCCCCTGTACCCCTTTCAGGAAATGCCGGTTTGACCGGGAAGAGCGCTATTTGTTTGGCCGGAATGTTGAAGAAGGACGAAAACAACAAATCCGAGCCAACTCGGCCTTTGCTGAGAGTGAATCCGTCTAACGTTGAGAGCGAGTCTCAGGACCCGCTCGAACGGGTCACTCCCGCCAGACGGCGTCGAAGAGCGCGAAGGCGGCCGTCGTGACGACCCCGTCATAGGCCACGAGGACGCGCACGAAGTCCACGCCGAGGGCGAAATCCGTCTCGCGGGCCGCCACCTGCGTGCCGGAGACGGCCGCGATGAGTGGCGGGAGGAGGAGCGGGATGGACAGGACCGCGAACAGCGCCCCCTTGGCGGCCGCCTTCGAGACGAGGGCCGCCGTGAACGTCGACGCGCCCGCGAGGCCGAGACAGCCGAGGACGAGGAGCGCGACGAAAAGCGGCGGGCACGCGATCTCGAACGACGTCAGGACGAGGAAGAGCGGCACGATGAACGCCGTCACGGCGAACAGGAGGACGATGTTCACGAGGTACTTGCCGAGGAGGACGGCGGGCGGCGGCGCCGCGAGACGCAGGGCCGCGGCAGTCCCGGCCTCCTCCTCCTTCACGAAGACGCGTGCGAGGCCCGTCATCGCCGAGAAGAAGATGACGATCCACAGGAGGACCGCGTTCACGGTCGGCCGGTCCTCGGGCGCGAGACGTGTCGGACCGACCGCGTAGCCGACGAGGACGAGGACGGCGAACGCGAAAAGGAAAAGGGCGTTGACGGCGATGCGCGTGCGCCACTCGGCGAGGAGGTCCTTGCGGAAGACCGCGAGAGCGGACCCCAGGAGGGATGCGGGCGGGCGGGCGCTCATAGAGACAGGGTCTCGTCGGCCAGCGCGAGGTCCCGGGGGTCGTTCGACGCGATGATCGCGATTCCGCGTGCGCGCTGCTCGGCGACGACCTTCTGGACGACCGCTCGTCCGGCCTCGTCGAGGTTCGCGCCGGGCTCGTCGAGGAGGAGGACGCCGGGAGCGTGCAGCGTCGCATAGGCGAGCTTCACGCGCTGACGCTGGCCCGTGGAGAGGGACGAAAGAGATTTCTGCGAATGGGATTCGGGCGGGAGGCCGACCCCCTTGAGCAACGCGCGCGCGCGCTCCGGCGTCGGCGCGAGGCCGCGGACCCTTTCGAAGAAATCGAGGTTTTCCTCGGCCGTCAGCTCGCCGTAGAGAGAAAGGTCGGGCGCGCACCAGCCGAGAAAGGGCGCCGCCTCGCGGGGCACGAAGGTTTCTCCATTCTCCTCGAAGACCACGTTCCCTCCCGTCGGGCGGATGAGCCCCGCGAGGACGCGGAGGAGGGTCGTCTTGCCGCTGCCGTTCTCGCCCGCGACGCCGAGAACGCGCCCGCTCTCGAGGGTGAAGGAGAGAGGGCCGATGATCTTCCGCGTCCCGAACGAGCGGGAAAGGCTGTCCGCGACGAGGCGCATGTGGGCGAAGGATAACCGCAAGGTCCATCCGGGGAGGAGCGCCCGCTCCGGATCCTCGGCTCGCCGCCGTCGTCATAATCGGCCTCGTGATCCCGCGAATCGCCGGCGTTCTCGTCTTCCTCGCGATTTCGCTCTGGAAGGCGACGCTGAGGATCACGATCGTCGGGGAGGAGCACCGGCAGGCCGTTCGCGCGAAGGGAAAGAAGCCCCTCCATGCGATCTGGCACCAGCGGATGGTGGGCGGGATCCTCGCGCACCGGGGCGAGGGTTACGTCACGATGGCGTCGAAGAGCGAGGACGGTGAGATCATCGCGACGTTCTTGAAGTACTGGGGTTTCGTCGCGGCGCGCGGATCGTCCTCGCGCGGAGGGGACGTGGCGTCGACGGAGTTCCTTGAGGCCCTGAAGTCCGCCCCGGGCGGCGCGCTCACGCCCGACGGGCCGCGCGGCCCCGCCCGCTCGTGCAAGCGCGGAATCCTCGTCCTCGCCGAGCAGGGGAACGGTCTCGTCCTGCCGTCGGCCTCGTCGTCCTCTCGCCCCCGCTTCCTGAACTCCTGGGATCGCTTCCTCCTCCCGCTGCCGTTCTCCCGCTGCGTCGTCGTCTTCGGGCCCGCCCTCGAGCGCGGCGGCGCCGAGAGCGTGGAGGCGTTCCTCGCGCGGGCCGCCGAGGCGATCGACGCCGTCACGGACGAAGCGGACCGGCTGTGCGGCGTCGCGAACGCGCCCCGGGAGAGGGTCCGCGCGGCATGACGCTCTCCGTGACACTCGCGGACGTCGAGGCCGCGCGGTCGCGGATCGCCTCGCACGTCCACCGAACGCCCGTCCTGACGTCCTCGAGCCTCGACGAGCGCACCGGGGCCCGCCTCTTCTTCAAGTGCGAGACGTTCCAGAGGGTCGGCGCCTTCAAGGCGCGGGGCGCGTTCTCACGTCTGACGCTTCTCACGCCCGACGAAAGGCGGCGCGGCGTCGTGGCGTTCTCGTCCGGGAACCACGCGCAGGCCGTCGCGCTCGCCGCGCGAACACTCGGAATCGCGGCGACGATCGTGATGCCTCTCGACGCACCCGCCCTCAAGCGGGCCGCGACCCTCGGCTACGGCGCGGAGGTGAGGACGTACGACCGGGCGAAGGAGAGCCGCGAGGCGATCGCGAAAGACATCGTGGAGCGCGAGGGGCGCGTCCTCGTCCCGCCGTTCGACGACCCGGCCGTCATCGCGGGGCAGGGAACGGCCGCGCTCGAGCTTCTCCAGGACGTTCCCGACCTCGACGCCGTCATCGTGCCCTGCGGAGGGGGCGGCCTCCTCTCGGGCGTCGCCGTCGCGGCGACGGCGCTCCGGCCCGGGATTGCCGTGTGGGGAGTCGAGCCGGAGGCCGGCGACGACTTCCGGCGCTCGCTCGCGGTGGGCCGCCCGATCGAGATTCCCGTCCCGCCGACGATCGCGGACTGCCTCCAGACGACGCGCGCCGGTGTCCACACGTTCGCGATCGTCTCGGCGCTCGCGAAGGGGATCCTGACGGTGAGCGACCTCGAGCTGCGCATCGCGATGTCGGCCCTGTTCACGCGCATGAAGCTCGTCGTCGAGCCCGGCGGCACGGCGGGCTTCGCGGCGCTTCGCGCAACCAGGGTCCCGGACGCGGCGGGCAAGCGGATCGGCGTCGTGCTGTCCGGGGGCAACGTCGACCCGGAGGCCTTCGGCCGCCTCGTCACGGGCCTGCCCGACGGCTCGGTCTAGAACGCGAGGTTCACGCCTGCCGCGACGCGGAGCGCATCGGACTTCAGACCGAGCTCCGTGACCGCGTCGACGTCGAGGAACGTCCACCGGCCGTCCAGCCAGAACGAAAGCCGTTCGCCGGCGCGGACGTCGACGCCGGCGCCCCCGTGCAGGGCGAAGAGGTTCTGCGCGGTGTAGGGCGTCCCGTCCGAGAAACCGGCTCCGTGGGGATTGACCCAGTGGTAGCCGAGCCCGGCCAGGAGATACGGCTGGACGCGCCGGGAATAGAAGAAGAAGAAGAGCAGGGAACCTTCTACCGGGACGTGGTCCGCCTGCACGAGACGGCCGTTCGCGGTCCACGCCGCGCGTTCGTAGCCCGCCGAGAGCTCGAGGCCGAGGGCGCCCGTCAGGCGCGGACGCCAGTGCACGCCGGCGGCGGCCTTCGCTCCCTCGACGTCGCGGCCCGTCGCGACGCCGGCGTGGAGCCCCCACTGCGCGTCCGGGTCCGAGTTCGACTGCGCCGCGGCGGAGAGGGAGCCGAGCAGCGCCGCCACGAGGCAGGCCAGGACGATCGGGCCGCGCGCCATCCCGCCGAACTCTACCGCGGCCGGCCTCGGGATCGCTCATAATCGGGGTACCCGTGGCCGGCAGAACCTGGAAGGACGACCTTCCCTCGCTGATCCTCGCACTCGCCGCCCAGCTCGGGCTGGTCCGTGCGGTGGACTGGGCGCGCGCGAACGAGTCGACGCACGAGCTCGCCCGCTCGCTCGTCGAGAACAGGTTCTACTGGGCGCCGCAGATCGGGTCCCTTCTCGTCGTCTTCCTGTTCGGACGGCTGCTCGTGAACGTCCTGAACCTCCGCGGCGTCGCGATCGGCGAGTGGCTGCGATCCTCGGCGATCCTGCTCGTCCTCGGCCTCGGGTGCCTCGCGGCCGCCCACCTCGACCAGATTCTCGAGATCGCGGCCGACCTCACGGGCGCCGCGGCCCTCGTCTCGGCGGCCCGGGACGTCGGCGCGTCGTCCTTCTCCAGCCTCCTCGGCCGAACGGCGACGCTCCGGTTCGGGATCGATCTCGTCGGGCTCCTCTTCTGTCTCCTCGCGGTCCGGCTCGGCAAGCCTTCGAACGCGGACGCCGTCCTCGCCCGGCGACACGCCTCCTCCAAGGACTGGGTGCGTGCCGGCGACGCGTACCTGAAGGCGGGCGACGTGCGCCGAGCGCGTCGGACGTTCCGGAAGGGCCGCGCCTGGGCGCGCCTCGCCGCGCTCGAGATGCGCGACGGAAACCCCGCCGAGGCGGCGCGCCTTTACCAGGACGCGGGAGACGCCTATCTCTGGGAAGCCTCCCGCGCCTGGGCCGCCGCGGGCGCGGCGTCCGCCGCCGAGCAGACCGGGCTCAAGGCCCTCCAGCTCGCGCGGACCGGAATGCGCTGGGATCGTCTCGCGGAGATCGCCGAAGCGCTCGGTGACCACGGAGCGCTCGCGGAAGCCTGCCGCCGGCTCGCCGAAGCCTCTCCGACCGGGCCGGTCCGATCGGCCCTCTGGAAGCGCGCGGGCGAGGGATACCGGATGGCGGGACGGCCCGGCGAGGCGGCCGAAGCCTTCCGCGCCGCGCAGGAGTATCTCCTCGCCGGCGAGCTGTTCGTCGAAAGCGGCCGTTCGACCGAGGCCGTGCAGTCGTTCGAGAAGAGCGGCGCGCTTACGAAGGCGGCGCTCGCGGCGGCACGTGCCGGGGACGAAAAGGCCGCGCAGGAGCTGCTCGCGCGGGAGGCCGAGGCGCGCGGCGACCTCGTGGGCGCCGCCGACGCCTGGAGGCGCTCCGGCCAGCCGCTGCGCGCCGCGGGTTTCTACGAGAAGGCCGGCGAGTTCGTGAAGGCGGCGGACGCCTGGAAGGACGCGGGCCGTCCCGAGCGTGCCGCCGTCCTCTACCAGAAGGGCGGAGCGGCGGTCGCGGCGGCGGAGGCGTTCGAGGCGACGGCCCAGCACGAGAAGGCGGCCTCCCTCTACATGGAGCTCAAGCAGTACGACAAGGCGGCGCCGCTCTTTCGTGCGGCGGGGCGGCTGCCCGCGGCGGCGGCCGCGCTCCAGGCGGGCCGCCAGTACGACGAGGCCGCCCAGCTCTTCAACCGGACCGGGCGGAGCCTCGAGGCCGCGCGCTGCGCGCTGCTCGGCGGACGCCGCGAGAAGGCGTGGGAGTACCTCACGAGCGTCCCGCGTAACGACGAGGGCCTCGGCGAGCTCTTCCACGACCTCGCGCGCGCGCACCTCGCCGCGCGCGAGCCGGAGGACGCCGTCCACGTCCTGCGGGAGTTCCTCCCGCGTGGCCCCGTCGAGGCCGAGAACCTCCCGCTCCACATGACGCTGCTCGAGGCGCTGCGCGCCTCCGGCGACTCCGGCGAGGGCGTGGAGCTCGGCCGCATCGCTGCCTACGACCCCTCCGTGCTCAAGGGCGCGCCTCCGGCCTCTCCGGTCGCGTACGCGGACGCCTCTTCGGACATGAAGATGCCTCCGGCTCTGATCCGCACGCCGGCCGTCCACAAGTCCGGTCCCTACGCCGCCTTCACGCGGTCGCCGGTCACGCAGCCCGTGCAGCCGCCGAGGCTCACGATCGCGTCCCCCGCCTCGATGCCTCCCCAGGCGCCGGCGGTGGCGCCGTTCCGGACCGGCTCCGGACTTCCCGAGACGCCCGAGGAGCGCTACGAGATCATGTCGGAGCTCGGCCGCGGCGGCATGGGCGTCGTCCACAAAGCGCTCGACCGTAAGCTGGACCGGTTCGTCGCCGTCAAGATCCTGCCGTGGCAGCTTCGGGGCGACGAGACCGCGATGCGCTACTTCAAGCGCGAGGCGAAGGCCATCGCGGCCCTCAAGCACCCGAACATCGTCGCACTCTACGACTACGGCGACGGGTTCGGCTCGCTGTACCTCGCCATGGAATACCTGGAGGGCCCGAACCTCCAGAAGCTCATCAAGAAAGAGCCGGAGCGGATCCGCAAAAACTGGCGCAGCTGGTTCGTACAGGCGACGCGCGGAATCGCGGCGGCCCACGCGAAGGGGATCCTCCATCGCGACCTGAAGCCCGCGAACCTCATCCTCGACGAGCACGGGACCCTGCGCATCCTGGACTTCGGGCTCGCGCTTCCCCAGGCGGACGCCGGCGGCACTTCCAAGCTCATCGGCAGCCCCGCGTTCTTCCCGCCGGAGGTGCTGCGCGGCGAGATGCCCAGTCCGGCGTCGGACGTCTACTCGCTCGGGGCGGCGTTCTACACGCTCGCGACCGGCCGCTGGCCGTACGTCGGCGACGATGTGCTCGTCGCGCGCCTTGAGCGCGACCCGGACGATCCACGCCCCTACGCGCCCTTCCTGAACGAGGAAGAGGTCCGCATCCTCATGAAGTCCCTCGCGCGGCACCGTCCGGACCGGTACCCGGACGGCGGCGAGCTTCTGGCGGCGCTCCTCTCACTCGAGGGTTGACGGCGGGGACGATTCGAAGGAGCCGCCGCCGTAGGTGCCGGGCGGGAGGCGACGCGCGACCCGGAGGCGCGCTGTCGGCTGCGGGGGCGGGGAGGCCCCGGCTGCGCTCCTAGAGGACCCGGACGCGCACTTCGCGGACGAGCTCGGGCTCCGTGATCTCGACCTTCTCCTCGACGGCGGCGCGCTGGATGAGCCCACGCTCGCCCTCGACGATGAGGGTCATGCCCGGCTCGATCTCGTCGAAGGTGGCCTCGATGACGGATTCGTCGGGATTCTTGACGATGACGGACTCCACGACCGCGGGCTCGCGCCCCACGACGACGAGGCGGAACGTGGACGTCTCCTTGGCGTGCTTGTTCTTTTCCTTGCGCGCGAGCTCACGCGCCCTTTTCTGCGCTCTTTTCTGTCTGATCTCCCAGGCCCTCATGCAGCTCCTTCCGGGCGCGCGAGGCGCCGTCCCGTCGGCATAATACCCGCCGCGCGGTAACCTCCGCCCCGGAGGCAGCGATGAAGGCTCTCTTCTTCGCCGAGCACGGCGGGTTCGACGCGCTCCGTTACGGCGACCGGCCCGATCCCGAGCCCGGCCCCGGTGAAATTCTCGTGCGGATCCGGGCGGCCGCCATGAACCGGCTCGACCTGTTCGTCCTCGCCGGAATCCCCGGCGTCCCGATCTCCCTTCCGCACGTTCCCGGCGCCGACGGCGCCGGCGTCGTCGAATCGCTCGGCGCGGGCGTCAAGGGCCCGGCGCCCGGCACGCGGGTCGTGATCCAGCCCGGGCTCTCCTGCGGCGCGTGCGAGTTCTGCCGGGCCGGCCAGCAGAGCCTGTGCATCTCGTTCCGGATTCTCGGAGAGCACCTGTCCGGGACGTTCGCCGAGCTCGTGTCCGTGCCGGCCGCGAACGTCTACCCGGCCCCCGCCGGCCTCACGGACGAGCAGGCGGCCGCGTTCCCGCTCGCCGCGCTCACGGCGTGGCGCCTCCTCGTCACGCGCGCGTCGCTGAGGCCGGGCGAGACCGTCCTCATCCACGGTATCGGCGGGGGCGTCTCGACGTTCGCGCTCCAGATCGCGAAGCTGTGCGGCGCGTCGCGCGTGATCGTCACGTCGTCCTCGGAGGAAAAGCGTGCGCGCGCGAAGGAGATGGGAGCCGACGACGTCCTCGACTCGAAAGAGGACGTCGGCCGGAAAGTCCGCGAGCTCACGAAAAAGCGCGGCGTCGACGTCGTCGTGGATTCCGTCGGCGCCGCGACGTGGCGGCATTCGCTCGTCGCGGCGGCCAGGGGAGGCCGCATCGTGACGCCGGGCGCGACCTCGGGCCCGAACCCCGAGGAGGAGATCCGGCACATCTTCTGGAAGCAGCTCTCGATCCTCGGCTCGACGATGGGCACGGACGCCGAGTTTGCGGCGCTCCTCTCGGCGGTTTCGGCGGGCCGCATCGTCCCCGTCGTCGATTCCGTCGTCCCGCTCGCCGAGGGGCGGAAGGCCTACGAGCGCATGCAGTCGTCCCAGGGCCTCGGCAAGATCGTCCTGAAGGTGAACGCATGAATACGACCGAACCGGACGTCCCGCTGCTCCGCCACACCGTCGCCACGCTCGCGTACCGCGCGGCAAAGGCCGTGCGAGGGGCGCCAGCGGCCTTCGGCGAGTTCCGGGCGAGCCCGTCCTCGCGCACGCCGCTCCAGATCCTCGGGCACATGGGAGACCTCTTCGACTGGGCGCTCACGATGGCGGACGGCGAGGCCGTGTGGAAGCAGGCGGCGCCCCTTTCCTGGGACGGCGAGGTGGCGAGGTTCTTCGCGGCGCTCGAGAAGTTCGACGCGCGCCTCGCCGATGGAGGGCCGCTCGCGAATCCTCCTTCGAAGATCTTCGCGGGACCGATCGCCGACGCTCTCACGCACACGGGGCAGATCACTTTCCTGAGAAGAATGTCCGGCGCGCCCGTGAAAGGGGAGAGTTACTTTCGCGCGGACATCGAGGCCGGCCGGGTCGGCCTCGAGCAGGCGCCGCCGAAGCGCGAGTTCGACTGAGTTCCGCGCCCGCCTCGCGCTGAGAACTTCCTGAGGACCTCCGGAGGACTTCCCCGGCCGTCGCGCCTACCTTTCGCCCAGTCCGCAGCGAAAGGAGGCCCGCGATGAAATCGAAGTATTTCCCGAAGCGCCTTTTCATGGGAATCCTGGCGTTCATCCTGTTCACGGGCGCCGCGCCCGGGACGGCGGTTGCCGACGTGGACGACGCGTCGCCGGCGAGCTGGAACGCGCCTCCCTACTGGACGCCTCCAGCGGGCGAGGCGCACGGCCGCCGCGCGCTCGTCGCCGGCCCGACGGCGCTTCCGTTCATCGCGCTCCCCCCGTGCCGTCTCGTCGACACGCGCGGGAACGCGCCGCTCATGGGAGGGTTCCTTCCCGCCGCGACGGTGCGCAGCTACACGCTGACGGGCGTATGCGGCCTGCCCGCGGGCGCGAAGGCCATTTCGTTGAACGCGACAGTCGTGAACCCGACGGGGCAAGGCTTCCTGGCCCTGTGGGCGAAGGGCGGGACGCTGCCGCCCGTTTCGACGCTCAACTACTTCGCGGGCGAGACGATCGCGAACGCGGCCGTCGTGCCCCTGAGCGCCGACGGTTCGGTCTCGATGGTCCTCGGCGTCTCGGGCGGCGACGTCATCCTCGACACGAACGGGTACTACGCGGTCGTCCCGGCCGTCAGCAGCCTGAACGCGCTCACGGGCGACCTGACGCTGCAGGGTTCGGGGGGCGTCACGGTCACGCCCGGCGCGGGAACGATCACGATCTCGGCCCCCGCGGGCGTCACGAGCGTGACCGGGGCGAACGGAATTTCGGCCTCGCCGGCGTCGGGAGCCGTGACGGTGACGTCGAATGCGACGTTCATGGACTCGGCGAACACGATCGTCTCGCGCGACGGAAACGGAGCGTTCGCCGCGAAGTGGATCAACCTGACGGGAACCGGCGGGTTCATCCTGTTCAACGGAGAGTTCTTCCTCAACGCGTTCGGAGGCGGAAACACGTTCGTGGGAAGTCGTGCGGGGAATGTCACCCTCACCCCGGCAAGCGCGGGCGCCAACGTCGGCGTCGGAACCTCAGCCCTTACCTCCCTGACCCTGGGAGAGGCGAACACCGCGATCGGCTACTACAGCGCCTGGAAAACGTCGAGCGGCCAGGAGAACACCGCCCTCGGTTACGAAGCCCTCGAGCTGAGCACCGACGGGATTCAGAACACGGCGATCGGGTTCGCAGCCGGATCCCTTCTCACGAGCGGAAGCAACAACGTCTACGTCGGGAATCCGGGCATCGCGTCAGAGAGCGACACGATCCGGATCGGGGCGGGCAGCGGCGGGATCACGCCGCAGCACTCGAGGTTCTTCGTCGCCGCCGTGCGCGGCGTGACGACGGGCGTCCCGAACGGGATTCCGGTCCTCATCGACTCCAACGGCCAGCTCGGGACCGCCACGTCCTCGATCCGCTTCAAGGACGACGTCCGGGACATGAGTGAAGAGAGCGCGAAGCTGATGCGGCTGCGCCCCGTGACGTTCCGGTACAAGGCGCACGGCCCGGACGGCCCGAAGCAGTACGGCCTCATCGCCGAGGAGGTGAACGAGGTGATGCCGGAGCTCGTCGCGCGAAGCAAGGACGGCACGATCGAGACCGTGATGTACCACGAGCTGCCCGCGATCCTGCTGAACGAGATCCAGAGGCTCGAGCGGAGGGTCGCGGAGCTCGAGCGTCTGGCGGCGCGCGCCGACGGCCGTTAAGAGGCGTCGGAGAGGGGAGATTTTCCTGGAAAGGGGGAGGGAGCGAAGCGCGCGCCAGGAGCGCTTCGGCCTTGCGCGCGCTCGGGACCGCTCGAAGAAATTTCTCCTACTCTCTCCCTCTCTTGCCGGCTATGCGGGAATCCAGAGCGTGAACGTCGCGCCCGGCCCGTCGTTGTTCGCGACGTCGAGCCGGCCGCGATGCGCCTGCAGGACCCGCTGGACGACGGTGAGGCCGAGCCCCGTCCCGGGAACCGTCTCCGATCCCTGGAACCTCAGGTAGGGCGTCGCGATGCGGGACCTCTCGGCCGGCGGGAAGCCCGGCCCCTCGTCGGCGACGTCGAGCCTGAGGAGGGCCCGCCCGTCCTCGTCGACGACGCGCGCGGTGACGCGCACCGTTCCGCCCTGCGGGCTGAACTTCACGGCGTTGCCGAGGAGATTCGCCGCGGCCCGGCGGAACATCTTCGTGTCGAGGCGCACGTGCGCGAGGCTCCGCGGGACGTCGACGACGACCGACACTTTCCGGGGCACGGCCATCCAGCGGGCCTCCTCCAGAGGCAGCGCGAGGGCCTCGGCCACCGACGCGGGCCGCCGCTCGGTCTCGGGCGCGTCCCCGGGCCGGTACACGAGGAGGGCATCCTCGATGAGACCCTGCAGCCCGCGCGCCGAAGCGAGCGAGCCGTCGAGGAGCTTCGCGAGGCGCTCGTCGCCTCCACGCTTCTCCTTGTCACGCGTGAGCTCGAGCGCGGCCGAGATCGCCGTGAGCGGGTTCTTCATGTCGTGGACGAGCATCGCCGTCAGCCGCGAGCGGTCGCGGTCGGCGAGCTCGCGGCGGCGCTGCTCGAGCGCGAGCGCCTCCAGCTGGCTCTGGAGGTTTCCGTAGAGGCGCGCCGCGCGGATCGCGAGCGCGAGCTGGTCCGCGACGCGCCCGAAGAACACGAGCTCGTCCTGAGGAAACGCGCGCGGCTCCGCCCACGACATTCCGAGGACGCCGATCGCCTCGCCCTCGCGGTGGATCGGGATCCCGAGGAAGCTCTGCGCGCCGAGGGCCTCGAGCGCCGCCGCGGCGAGGGGATCGGCCTCGGCGAGCGGCCCCCGGTCCGAGACGACGTAAGGGTCCGTCGAGGTCACGAGCGCCCGGAACGGGGCGCTCTCGGGGAGCGGCCTCTCGAAGCCGACGAGCGACGCCCCCGTGTCGCCGGGCCTCCAGTCCATGAAGACCGTGCACGACTCCTCGTCGTCGTTCAGGAACCAGATCTCGACGGAGATCGGCGCAAAGCGCGTCCCGAGAAGCTCCGCGGCGGACCCGAGGACCTGCTCGAGGTCCATGGAGTCTCTCGCCTCGAGCGCGATCGACGCGAGAATCTCGTTCCGGCGCGCCTCGACGCGCAGGCGCTCCTTGAACGCGTTCTCCTCGCTCGCCGAGCGCCGGCGGTGGAGGAGAAGGAGCCGCTCGAGGCGCATTGCGAGGAGCGGCCCCTCGTCGCGCTCGCGCACGAGCTCGAAGGACTCGAGCGGGATGCGGCGCACGAGCGGGTCCGTGATCTCGACGCCGGGCGGCACGACGACGAGGCACGGCGGCGGTGCCTTCGCGACGTCGAGAAGAGCCGGCCGCACGGGCACGGCGCCGCGTCCGAACGCCTCGGGCCGTGTGACCCACACGAGAGGCCAGTGCTGGAAGAAGCGCGGGTCCGAGACGTCCCGCTCGTCGAAGCGCTCGACGAGGAGCCCCGAGTCCGCGAGCGTGCGCGAGACCCAGGCCATCGCCTCCGGCTCTCCGACGAGCCGCACGGTCCTGAGGACGCCGTCGCGGAGCGGGCGCGCGACGGCGTCGGCGACGGGATTCACGGACGCATTCTCGCCGCCTCCGCGCCCCGCCGTCCACCGTCCCGCGTGCGATGATCTCGGCGTGCCGGCCGGCCTCTTTCTCGCCGCCGCCCTCCTCTCCGGCGCCGCGCCCGCGGCCGGCCCGGTCCGCCCCGCCCTGGCCTCGTACGACGTCGCGGAATCCACGCGCACGATCACACCGGCGGGCGAGCGCAACGGCGGGACCTCCGGCTCCGTCCGTGTCGCCGGCGCACGGGCGAGGTGGGAGGTCGCGCACGGGACCTTCCCGCGCTCGACGGCGTCGGTCGCGATCGCCGACGGCCCTCTGGTCACGCTGCTGGACACGAAAGAGGGCCTCGCGGCCTCGGCGACGCTCGAGGACTTCTCGGCGCTGTTCCGCGGCCGGCCCGCGACGGAGGGCAGCGCGGCCGCGTCGCTGCGCGACGTCTCCGCGCGCCTCGTCCCCGCGGGAAGGGTCGCGCGTTCGAGGGCCGGCCGACGTCGAGGTTCGCCCTCGAGGCGCGTTGGACGCTCGTGCTCTCGACGACCGGCCGCGTCACGCGCGTCTCGACGGAGGTTCGAGGCGTGATCGAGACGCTCGACGAGCCCGCCGCGCGCTCGGCGTTCGACGATCTCGGGCGCCTCGTTCCCGCGCGCGGGGAGGCGGCGGAGGCGCTCGAAGGCGAGCTCGGGAAGCTGCCCGGCCTTCCCGTGTCGGCGTCGCTCGACGTCGTCTCGAAGTCCTCCGTGGAGCAGCCCGGGATGCCGACGGGCACGGAGCCGCCGCCCCGGCCTCTCGAGACCCGCCAGACGATCACGCGGCGCCTCTCGAACCTGGCCGTGCGCGCCGGCACGGCGGCCGACGAGGGGCTCTTCACGATCCCCGACGGCTTCCACTCGCGGGGCCTCGACCGGATCGTCCCGGGAGACCCGCCGTGACGGGCGGCGGGCTCGGTGGGCTCGCGCCTTACCTCCCTGACCTTCTCGCGGGCCGGCCGCTCGGCGTCCTCACGGGCGCAGGCGTCTCCGCCGAGAGCGGGCTCCCGACGTTTCGCGGACCCGACGGGATGTGGGAGAGCCGGCGAGCGGTGGAGCTGACGACGCCGGAGGCGTTCGCGGCGAACCCGAAGGAGGTCTGGCGGTTCTACGAATGGAGGCGGGAGAAGGTGCGCAAGGCGCGCCCGAACGCCGCGCACGAGGCGCTCGCGCGGATCGAAAGGGTCCTTCCGCGCATGACGCTCGTCACGCAGAACGTCGACGGCCTGCACCGCGCCGCGGGCAGCCGCAACGTCATCGAGCTGCACGGCACGATCCTGAGGACGCGCTGCACCGGCTGCGGCGCGGGTGCGGCGGGGCCCGACGGGCCCTTCGACGACCTTCCCCCGCGCTGCGGCTGCGGGAGCGTCCTGAGGCCCGACGTCGTCTGGTTCGGCGAGATGCTCCCCGAGGGCGTGTTCGAGGCCGCCGCCGCGGCTGCCGCGGAGAGCGCAGTCTTCCTCGTCGTCGGCACGTCCTGCGTCGTCGCGCCGGCGTCGTCCCTCGCGACGATCGCCTCGCGGGGCGGGGCGAGGGTATTGGAGATCAACCCCATGCCGACGCCGCTCGCCTCCGGTGCCGAAGACTGCTTCCGGGCGAGCGCGTCGGCGGTGCTTCCCCTGCTGGCGGACGCTCTGGAACGGGGCGCCGCGTGACCGAGAAGAAGCGCCCGCGGCCGGGGCCGAAGGTCGGGCTTCTCGCGCAGACGCCGCTCGAAGAGAGACCGAGAGAGAAGATGCTTCGAAAGGGTCCCGAGCACCTGGGGGACGACGAGCTTCTGGCGATCGTCCTCGGCACGGGCACGGCCGGGAAGCCCGTCATGGAGACCGCCCGGGAGCTCCTCAGGGAGGGCGGCCTCACGGGTCTCTTCACGCAGAGCGCCGACCACCTGCGTGCGATGACGAAGGGGCTCGGGGACGCGAAGGCGACCCGCATCCAGGCGGTCCTCGCGATCGCGGCGCGGGTCACGCACGATTCACTTTTGAAGAAATCTCTTCTCGGAGATCCCGGCACGGTCGGCCGCTATCTCATCGAGAAGCTGCTGAACCGCAAAGAGGAGGTCATGGGCGGCCTCCTCCTCGACGCCAAGAACCGCCTCGTGAAGGACGCAGAAACCTTTCACGGCACCGTGACGCACGCGGCCGTTTCTCCCGTGCCGCTGTTCCGTCAGGCGATCCTCGCCGGCTCGGCGGGGATGATCCTTTACCACAATCACCCCTCGGGAGACCCGGAGCCTTCGCCCGAAGACCTCGCGACGACGAAGCGCTTCGTCGCGGCGGGGCGCGAGATCGGCATCGAGGTCAAGGACCACGTGATCGTCGGGCGGGGCCGCTGGGTCTCGTTCCACGAGCGGGGACTCCTGCGCTGAAGGGAACGACGTGAAGACGTTCGACCTGGCCGTCGTCGGGGGCGGCATCGTGGGCCTCGCGACCGCGTGGCGCCTGCTCGAGAAGGACCCGAAGCTCTCCGTCGTCCTCCTCGAGAAGGAAAGCGAGGCCGGCGCCCACCAGACCGGCCACAACAGCGGCGTCATCCATTCGGGCCTCTACTACAGGCCCGGCTCCGAGAAGGCGAGGACGTGCGTCGAGGGCGGAAGGCTCCTCGTCGACTTCTGCCGCGCGCACGAGGTTCCGCACGAGATCTGCGGCAAGCTCGTCGTCGCGACCTCCGAGGAGGAGCTCCCGCGTCTCGACGAGCTCGGGCGCCGCGGCAAGGAGAACGGCGTCGCGGGCCTCAGGGAGCTCGGGCCGGACGAGCTGAGGAACATCGAGCCGGAGGCGGCGGGGATCAAGGCGCTCCACGTGCCGCCGACCGGGATCACGGACTACGGCCTCGTCGCGCGCACGCTCGCGCGTCTCCTCGCCGATCGCGGCGCGGACGTGCGCTTCCGTGCGAAGGTGACGACGCTCGCGTCGACGGGCGCGGAGGTCCGGATCGTCGCGGGCGGCGAGCACGTCGCGGCGCGGCACGCGGTCGCGTGCGCGGGCCTCCACGCCGACCGCGTCGCGCACCTCGACGGCGTGGACGCCGGCGTGAAGATCGTCCCGTTCCGGGGCGAGTACTACAGGCTCGCGCCCGGACGCGAGGGGCTCGTGAAAGGGCTTCTCTACCCGGTCCCCGACCCCCGGTTCCCCTTCCTCGGCGTCCATTTCACGCGGCTCGTCGGCGGCGGCGCCGAGGCGGGCCCGAACGCGGTGCCGGCGCTCGCGCGCGAGGGCTATCGGAAGACGTCCTTCAACCTGTTCGACGCGCTCGAGGAAGCGGCGTACCCGGGCGTCTGGCATCTCGCGGCGAAGTACGGCGGCATGGCCGCCGGCGAGCTCTACCGTTCGTACTGGAAGCCGGCGTTCGTGAAGGCGCTGCAGAGGCTCATGCCCTCGATCCGGAGCGAGGACCTCGTGCCGGGCGGCGCGGGCGTCCGGGCTCAGGCGCTCCGCCGCGACGGCACGCTCGAGGACGACTTCGTCCTCGTGCCGCACGGCCGCATCGTCCACGTCCTGAACGCGCCCTCGCCCGCGGCCACGGCTTCCCTCGCGATCGGTGAGAGGATCGCGGAGGCGGTGGCGGCGATGAGGGGCTGACGCACGCCGTCAGTCCCGGGTCTTATCCGCGATCCATGCCCGCAACTCGAAGATGCGGACGAAGATCTCCTCGGCCCCGTAGAGGCCTTCCGCCCGGCCCATCGTGCGCTGCGCGGAGCTTATCCCCGCCACCATCAGGCCGTCGGCGGTCGGAATCAGCGCCGGGCCGCCGCTGTCGCCGGGACCGCTGATGCCCTCTCGCCGAAGCGCGCGACGCCGCAGGCTGCGGGGGTCGTCGAAAACCCAGACGAGGCGCCCATCGCGCGCGATGTCCACGCGGTTTTCCGCCACGCGGAAGACCCCGTCCCATTTCCCGAGGCCCTTCAAGCCGTCGCCGGGCGTGCCCCAGCCCGGAATGAGGACCACGCGCCCCACCTCATCGTCGTCGTCGTAGAGCGGAAGCGGCGAGACGTCGGTCACGGGTTCCGCGAAGTGGACCAGGGCAATGTCGCGTTTGACGCCGTCCGCACCCGGTTCGTAACGGAACGCCCGGTCGAGGTGCCGGTCCTTCCCCCCGAGGATGACGCGGTGTCGCGGCTCGGCCTTCGCCATCTCGCCGCGGAATACGCGGTCCTCGGTGCAATGCGCGGCCGTGACGGCCCACCGGGGCGCGATGAGCGTCGCGAGGCATTCGGGGGCGCCCGCCCTCGTGTAGAGGCCGAAGACCGCGGCAAAGGCGCCCGGATCCTCCCGATAGGACTCGTCCGAAACGTCGTGGCGGATGACGATAGCGCTCATGGGGGCGGAGGTCAGGAGAGCGCAGCACGCGAGCATGGATCGAACACGTGACATGAGGACCTGCCTTCTTCGAGGATACGAGGCGGGGAGCGCGAAGTTTCGCCCGACGCGAGCGCCCTCGCGGCCGTTCGGAGGCTCCACCGGGTTATCCTCAGCAGTTCATGGTCTCCCGCTACTTCACGACCCCGATCTACTACGTCAACGACCGCCCGCACATCGGTCACCTCTACACGACGGTCGTGACCGACGCGCTCGCGCGGTACTGGCGCCTGCGCGGCGAGGACGTCCGGATGCTCACGGGCACGGACGAGCACGGCCAGAACATCGAGAAGGTCGCGAAGAAGGAAGGCGTCGCCCCGATCGTCATCGCCGACCGTCACGCCCCGACGTTCCGCAATCTCTGGAAGGAGTTCGGGGTCGCGAACGACGACTTCATCCGGACGACCGAGCCGCGGCACCGAAGGGGCGTCGAGGAGATCATCCGCCGTCTGGACGCCGCGGGCGACCTCTACACGGCGTCGCACGAGGGCTGGTACTGCGCGCCGTGCGAGGCGTTCTACCCGGAGAAGGACCTCGTGGACGGGAAGTGCCCCATTCACGGCACGACGCTCGAGCTCCAGAAGGAAGAGAACGTCTTCTTCCGTCTCTCGAAGTACGGCGACCGCCTCCTGAAGCTCTTCGACGAAGGAGTCGAGGGCCGGCCGTTCGTGTTCCCCGAGTCGCGCCTCAACGAGGTGCGCTCCTTCGTCGCCGCGGGCCTGAAGGACCTCTCCGTCTCGCGTACGTCCATCACGTGGGGAATTCCGTTCCCGGGCCGGCCGGGCCACGTCGTCTACGTCTGGCTCGACGCGCTCGTGAACTACGTCACGGCGCTCGGCTTCGGCTCCGGGGACCTGTCGCTCTACGAACGCTATTGGCCGGGGATCCACGTGATCGGCAAGGACATCCTCCGCTTCCACGCCGTCTACTGGCCTGCGTTTCTCATGTCGGCCGGCCTACCCGTCCCGCGCCAGGTCGTGGGCCACGGCTGGTGGCTGAAGGACGCGCGGAAGATGTCGAAGTCGGTCGGCAACGTCGTGCGTCCGGACGATCTCGTTGCGGCCTTCGGCGTCGACGCGCTGCGCTGGCACTTCGTGGCGGCGATGTCGTTCGGGCAGGACGCGAGCTTCTCGGACGAGGATTTTCTGTCCGTCTACAACGCCGACCTCGCGAACGGCCTCGGGAACACGCTCTCGCGCGCCGTGAAGATGTCGCGGGATTTCTTCGAGGGGAAGACGCCGCCGAAGAAGAACAAGACGAAGGAGTCCTTCGAAGGACCGAGCGCGGCCGCGGCAGCCCGCAAGGCAACAGAGGACTGGAAGAGTTCCTTCGAAGGTTATCGGCTTCAGGACGCGGCGGCCTCGATCCGCGCGCTCCTCGGCGCCATCGACGCCGAGATCACCGCGTGCGAACCGTGGAAGGCGGTGCGCCAGCCGGCGTTCTCTCCGAAGGAGCTCTTCGAATTCCGTTCGGACGTCCTCTTCGACTGTCTCGAGGCGCTGCGCGTCGCGGCCTGCATGCTCGCTCCCATCGCGCCGCGGACGGCGACGGAGATCTTCCGGCGACTCGGAATCGAGAAGAGGGCGGAGGACATTCGCGAATCCGACCTCGCGTGGGGTGGCCTCCCGACCGGCGCGCTGCTGCCGCTGGCGCCGCCGCTGTTTCCGAGGGCGGACGCGAGGGAATACTTTGCATCGAAGGAGAAAACGGTGGGAGAAGAGAAAGAGAAAGAGGGGATTTCTTCGAAAGTGGTGTCTCCGGCGGGCGCCGCGGGGGGCGCCCCGGCGGTTGTGGGCGTGCCTCCCGCGCCGCAGCCGGCGGCCGGCGGCAGCACGGGCGCGCTGACAGCGCCCGACGGAACTCCGCCTCCGTCTTCTTCCCCCTCTTCCTCTTCACCTTCTAAGAATCTTTCTTTCTCTTCTTCTTCCGAAAGCAAGATCCCGATCGACGACTTCCTGAAGCTCGACCTCCGCGTGGGTGAGGTGATCGCCGCCGAGAAGGTCGAGAAGTCGAAAAAGCTCATGAAGATGACGGTTCGGATCGGCGAAGAGGTGCGCACGATCGTCGGCGGCATCGCGCTCGCCTACACGGCCGAGCGGCTCGTCGGGAAGAAGTTCGTCTTCGTCGCGAACCTCGCGCCCGCGAGGCTCATGGGCGTCGAGTCGAACGGAATGATCCTCGCGGCGACGCTCCCGGAAACGGGCGAGCCCTCGCTCCTCATGGTCGATCCCTCCGTGCCGTCGGGCGCGAAGGTCAAGTAGGTGGGGGAAGCCGACGGCGGCGGCTCCGGCGACGGCGGGAACGGAGACCACCGACCCCTGCCGCCGTCGCCGCCCGTGCCGTCCGACGCGGCCGCGAAGGCGAACCTCGACGCGATCCTCGAGTCCCCGACATACGCGCTCGCGCAGCAGGATCTCGGGTTCCTGGCGCGCCGCGAGTTGCGCGGCGTCCGCCTCATGCTCGAGCTCGAGAAGGCCGATTTCGAGCTCGACCACGAGGGCATCCGGACGACCATCGTCGTCTTCGGCGGCGCCCGCCTGAAGGAAGGGGACCGCTGGTACGCCGAGGCGCGGGAGTTCGGACGCATCGTCTCGACGACCTGCCAGGCGAACGGGATGTGCGACTTCGTCGTTTCGACGGGCGGCGGCCCCGGGGCGATGGAGGCCGCGAACCGGGGCGCGTGGGACGTCGGGGCCAAGACCGTCGGCTTCAACATCCAGCTCCCGCACGAGCAGTTTCCGAACGCGTACATCACGCCGTCCCTGTGCTTCAAGTTCCACTACTTCGGCATCCGCAAGATGCATCTCCTCATGCGCGCCCGCGCGCTCGTCGCGTTTCCGGGAGGCTTCGGGACGCTCGACGAGCTGTTCGAGACGCTCACGCTCGTCCAGACGGGGAAGATGAAGCACCTCCCGATCGTCCTCGTCGGCCGCGCTTACTGGGAGAAGCTCGTGAACTGGCAGTTTCTCGTCGACGAGGGCGCCATCGCGAAGGAAGACCTCGATCTCATCCGCTTCGCCGAGGGCGGCGCCGAGGCCTGGGCCGCGATCGTCGACTTCTACGGCCGGCACCCGGCGCTGCCCGGCCCGCAGCTGCGCTGAGGCCGAATCCGGATGGCGTCCGAGTACGCGGATTCGCACGGCCACCTCACGATGGTCTTCGACGGCGGCGGGATGAAGGGCGACCCGCGCGCGCCGCGGCCGGACGAGGTCGAGGCGTTCGTCGCGCGGGCGCGCGACGCCGGCGTCACGCGCATCCTCGTCCCGGCCACGGACCGCGAGGACCAGCGCCGGACGGTCGAGATCGCCGAGCGGTTCGACGGGATCTACGCGGCCGTGGGGTTCCACCCGCACGAGGCGAAGGATTTCGACGAGGACCGCGATCTCGCGCTCTTCGAGGAGTTGTGCGCGTCGAAGAAGGTCGTCGCCGTCGGCGAGATCGGTCTCGACTATCACTACGACCACTCGCCGCGCGACGTCCAGAAGCGCGTCGTCGCGGCGCAGCTGCGCTTCGCGAGGAGCCGGCGACTCCCGGTGCTCCTTCACAACCGGCTCAGCGAGGCTGACCTGCTGCCGATCCTCGAGGCGGAATACCCCGGCTCGCCCGCGGACCCGCGCGGCGTGTTTCACTCCTTCTGCGCGGACGTCGCGACGGGGGAGAAGGCGCTCGCGCTCGGGTACCTCGTGAGCTTCTCGGGCATGCTCACGTTCAAGTCCGCCGACAACGTCCGCGAGGCAGCCGCGGCCCTGCCGCTCGCCTCGACGCTCCTCGAGACGGACGCGCCCTATCTCGCGCCCGCGCCGTTCCGGGGCAAGCCGAACGAATCGAGCTACCTTCCGCGGACGGCGGCGCGCCTCGCGGAGGTCAAGGGCGTCTCCGTCGACGAAGTCGCGCGCGTCACGACCGAGAACTTCAGGCGGCTCTTTCGAGTCGCGTAGGCGCCGCGCCGTGGCCCGTCCGCCCCGCCTCTCTCGCACCGAGTTCGAGAAGCTCGTCGGGAAGGCGATTGCGGAGCTGCCCGAGGAGTTCCGGTCGCGGATCGAGAACGTCGTCGTCGCCGTCGAGGACGAGCCGACGGACGAGGACTACGAGCTCACGGACACGCCGGACGACGAGGATCTCTTCGGGATCTACCGCGGGCCGATGCGCACGGAGATGTCGTGGGACATGCTCCCGGGACTGCCGCCCCAGGTCGTCGTCTTCCGCGGCCCGATCCTCCGCAACACGTCGACGAGCCGCGAGGCCGTCCGCGAAATCAGGGACACGCTCGTCCACGAGCTCGGCCACTACTTCGGGCTCGAAGACGACGAGATGCCGTACTGACTCCTACGCGCTCGGCTGGACGGTGAGGGCAACGGTGGCCGTCTTCCCCTTGCACGCCCCGTCGCCGTCGACGTGAACCGTCAGAGTGTGGTTCCCGATGCCCATCTGGCTGCTGATGGGGAGACTGGTGGTCGCGTCGCCGCTCGCGTTCGTGAAGAACGAGATCGGAGTCTGGAAATTCGTCTGGTCGAACTTCGTCACCAAGATTCTCGTGGACTTCCGTGGCGCGCCGTCCGTCTGCCGCGCAACGTGGACGTTCAGCGTCGCGCTCGTCCCGATGCGGCCGGCGATCCCCGGCGCGGTCACCTGCGTCTCCGACAGGGCGACGGTAAGCGGCCGCGCGACCTCCGCGGCGGACCAGCCGTCCGTCGGCGCCTCGAGGCGCAGCCGGACCTGTGATGCGTTCTCGAGCGGCGTGTTCGTCACCGTCGCGACGCCGTTCGCGTCCGTCGTGGCGGTCCAGTTCCAGGCCGGCGCCACGCGGTTCGCTTTGGGATCGTACCCGTCGAAGATGAACATCAGGGCCCGGCCCGAGAGCCCGTCGCCGGCGCTCTGGATGCCGGGCAGGTGCTGGCCGCGGGTGATCTGGCCACGCACCGTGATCGGCTTGCCGACCGTCCCGCCCGGCCCGATCAGCACGTTGAGGTATGCCTTGCGGCTCACGCCCTTCGTGACCTGCGCGCTCGTCCCGACGTAAGAGTCGTCCGTCACGAAAAACGCCTCGAACTTCTGCGCGCCGGTGGCGCCCGCCGGGACCTGCCATTGCCTCGCCGCGAAGCCGTTCACGGTCGTCGCGTTGCCTGCCGCGGCGCCGTTGATCTCGAACGAGACGGGCTTGCCGTCGATCCCCGAGCCGTCCAGCGCCCGCGCGAGCTGGGCGGCGATCTGGATCGTGCCGCCGGGGGCCAACGGCGCGTCGCCCGAGCCGCCCGCGACGAGCGTCAGCTTCGTTTGCGCCTTCCCGACGAGGAGCTTCGCCTCCGCCCTCGCGGACGTGATGCCGCCCCCGGCCGCCGACTGCGCCGCGTAGGCGTGGAATCCCTGCGGCATGGGTGGGATCTTGAAGTGACAGGAGGCGACGCCCGCCGCGTCCGTCGTCCCGGCGCACGCGGCGGCACCGTCCACCGTGAACTTCACCTCGCGGCCGGCGAGGGCCGGGCCGGGCCTCTCGATCTTCAGCGTGGCTTTGAGGACGAGGTCCTCGGCGATGACCGCCTGGCGGGCCGGTGCGTCGAGGGTCGCCCGGTCGAGAAGAGGCACCGACGCCCCCTGAACCGCCGGCAGCTTCGGCTGTACGCCCGCGGGCGGCGGCGCGACTTTTTGTCCCGCCGCCGAGAGGGCCACGGCGACGAAGACGGTCCCGGCAAGGAAGGGTCGCGGAAGGTTCATCTCCGGCCTCCGATCGGAAACTCGACGAATTCGGATCGCAGGGGACGATCGTATCGCGGAAATGGTGCCCGGGCGTCACGGTCCGGGGAGCGCGTGCACCTCTCGTCGGAGGGCCGGGGCGCGAGGCCCCGGCCCGCAGCGCGTCAGGGCTCGAGTCGGATCGGCGAGCCGGATTCGTTCTCGATCGTGAAGTACACCTCGTGCACGACGATCGGGGCCGGGCTCGAGAACGTCACGTTGTCGAAGATGGAGACGCCCGGCTGCGATCCCGGGTTGAAGAATCCGGGCGTACATCCCGAGTTGACGGTTCCGAGGTGCAGCTTGTCCGCCGTCTGGACGGTGCACGTGATCGAGTTCGCGGTTGCGAGGTACTGGATCACGCCCTCCTCGGTCGCGATCTGCGAACCGCCGTCCGTGGCGCGCACCACGTAGAAGATGCGGCCGCCGGCCGTGTGGGTCCCGGTGAGGTGGATGGACATGAGCGACGTGAAGCCGGGGGCCGAGAGCGTCAGCTGCTTCGCCTTCCCGACGATGATCCGCCGGTCCACCGTCGTGTTGTCGATCGATCCCGAGAGGTCGTCGGCACCCGACGTCTGGAAGTGGATGTTGCCGCCGCCTCCGAGGCCTGTTCCGACACCCGCGGCCACCGCCATCTCGCCGCCCCTGAGGTCGGTGCCGCCCACGGAGGCTCCGCCCGCCTGGATCGTGAAGTCGTTGCCTGCCGCGCCGGGTGTCGGGTTGCGGTCCCCGGAAAGCGCGTAGTAGCCGTTGACGTCGATGATGAGGTCCGATCCGTTGACGCCTTCGACCGCGGTGATCGCGCCTCCGGACCCGAGGCTGACGACCGCGGCGTTCGCGACGACGTCGTTCGCCCCGAAGTTGAGCGTGGAGACCGGCGGGTACGCGCCGCCGGAGGGGTAGACGGTCAGGAATCCGGATCCGGTCGTATTCACGACGGTGAAGTTGAAGGAGACTGCCTGAGCGGTCGACGGGATGTTGCACTGCCCGGCGATCGGGAAGTCACGCGGCGTCGCCACCGTCAGTGCGGGCGGCCCCCACGAGCCCGAGAAGCCGAAGCCCGGACGCGTGTCGGCGACGCGGCAGGGCGCGACCCCGACGAAGAAGAGCGGCGACGTCGGCGTCGATGCGACGACCGCCGCCGTCGGAGGCGCTTCGCGGCTGAGCGAAGGCCGGACGGCCGTGGCCGCGGCGGGAGCCGGGGTCACCGCCGGTCCCCAGTACATCGGAGCCGGCCAGTTTCTCAGTTCGACGTCGCGGAGACTGGCGGCCCCGGCGGTGGCGGCGGCGGAGACGAACAGGACGGCCAGGGCCCGGCACGGACGGATGGACATGGGACCTCCTTTTCGTTTCGGGAATGAGTGTTCGCAAACGAGATCCTATCGCATTCGGGCAACGGCGCGCGGGGCGGCCGGAGGCGTGCGGCGCGAACGATGCGAGAATGAGTCCCATCATGAAGAAGAGTTGCGGGCTCTCCGCCGCCGTCTGGGTTGTGTTCATGGGGATCTACGCCTGGGTCGCGTGGCAGAAGACGCGGGACGCCGTCCCGGCCGCATTCGTCGGCTTTTTCGGAGGCACGTTCGCCGCGATGCTCTTCGGCTCGGCGATGGGCATCGTCACGGGCGGCTCGGATCGCGAGGCGCTCAAGCGCGCGGTGGCCGGCGACGCTCCGAAGGACGGCCGCCTCGAGGCCGCGAGCGGCCGCGTGCGCGCGCTCGGGGCCCCGCTCGAGGCCCCGTTCACGGGTCGCGCATGCGTTGCTTACGAGTACAACGTCAAGAACCCAGACGCGCAGAGGAGCGACTTCGCGGGCGTCGCGCTCGCGCCCTGCGCGATCGACAGCCCGCGGGGACCCGTCCGGATCCTCGGCTGGTCGATGCTCGAGGAGTTCCCGAAGACGGTCCAGGACGAGATGGATCTCGCGCGCGGCCTCGCGTACCTGCGACATGCCTCGTTCGAACCCCTCGGCATCACGAACGCGCTCTCGTTTTTCAAGGAGCTCGTGACCGACCAGGACGGCTCGATCCGGAAGGACATGAGGATCGGCGACGGCGAGCCGGACCTCCAGGGCCGGCACATCGAGGAGAGGATCGTTCCCGACGGCTCCACGGTGACCGTGCTCGGGATCTGGTCGGAGGCCGAGCGGGGATTCGCGCCCGGCTCGTCGGCCTTCATGAACCGCCTCTATCCGGTCAGTCCGTCCTCGGTTCTCATGGACGTCCGCGGAAGCGCCCTGAAGTCGTTCGGGATCGCCGCCTTTCTGTTCATCGTGCTCCACGCGATCCTGGTCCCGATGTACTTCCTCGCGGGGCGCTGAGTTCCCTCCGTTTCCTCATCGCGTCGCTTCGAGCAGGCGCCTGGCCTCCTCGCTCGACGGGTCGCGCTTGAGCGCCTTCTGCGCCGCCTTGCGCGCGGCGTCGGGCCGGCCCCGGCCGAGCTCCGCCCGCGCGATCGCGAGCCACGGGTCGGCGATCGCCGGGTCGAGGCGCGCGGCGTCGTGATAGCTCCTGAGGGCGCGCTTCACGTCGCCGGCACGGAGGTCGAGGTCGCCGCGCACGATGAGCACGTACGGAGAGGCCCGCCCCACGTCGAGGGCCGAGAGCGCGGCGCGCGCCTCGGCCGGCTTCCCCGCATCCACGTACAGGGCCGCGAGGTTCTGGAGGAGGGCCGCCCCGCGGGGCTCGATCTCGAGCCCCTTGCGGATCACCTCGAACGCCCCGGCGACGTCGCCGGCACGCCATTTCGCGAGGCCGAGATTCGCGCGAAGAGATCCGAGGCCGGGGGCGAGCTTCACGGCTATCTCGAGGTCGTGCACCGCCTCGGCGGCCTCGCCGCGGTGCAGGTGCGCGATGCCGTCGTTGCTCGCGCGGATCGCCGCGACGGCATAGTCGTCGAGGAGGGTGAGCCGCCCGTCGAGCGGCTCGGCCGAGCGGTAGAAGTCGTAGGCCTTGGCCGTGCGCGAGCCCGTGAGCGTGAACACGGCGACCATGTGGTTGTACGTGACGATGAGGTCGCCCTGGCGCTCCGACGATCCCCGCGTCGAAGCGAGCGCGGCCTGCAGGCGGATGCCGAGGGAGCGCCCGAGCGCGATGAAGAGGTTCGTGAAGGACACGCAGTTCCCGCGCCGGTTCTCGAAGGCCTCGGCCGCCGAGAACGTCGAGTCGCGCTGGTACTCGAACGTGTAGCCGGGTCCGATGAGGATCGCGTCGCGCAGGCGCCCGAGCTTCTGCTCGTCGTCCCCGACACCCGCGAGCTGCCGCGCCGCGGCGGTCATCGCGGGCGTCATGGCGAACGGGTTCGGGACGTCCGCAGGATCGACGCCGCGGCGGGCCGCGCCCGCGCGCCACGCCGCTGGACTCACCTCGTACCCGGGGACCGCTTCGAACGACGCGCAACCCGAAAGAGCAGCCGCGAGCGCGGCGACCAGGGTCGCGGCCGGACGCCCGGGAGCGCAGCGCGGGCTCACCACCGAAGGATTGTCGCCGATGGGAACGATCGGTGTCAGACTGGATGCGCCCCAAGGCGGAGGGCGCCCATGAAGCTCGTACCCGATTTCTCCTCGAACCTCGACGCGACGAACGTCGACCTCGTCAGCGAGGTGAGGTGCGAGGCGAACGGGGGCCCGACGGGCGAGGACTCGATCGGCGTCTACGTCGTGACGCGCCGGCGGGACGGCGCGCAGCAGGTCGCCCTGTCGTCGGACGGCACCGCGTCGCCCGGCGGCGTCCGCTACCTGACGCGCGAAGGGGCGCTCCAGATGGCCGCGGCCCTGCAGGCGGCCGCCGCGAAACTCGAGGACTGAAAAGGCTCCGCTCCGGTTCGGGCAAGGCGCTTGCACCGGACGGGGGCGATGAGGGAAATCTTCTGTCGCGGGGGGCTCGGGATCCTCGTCCTCCTCTCCGCGCGCCCCCTCGGAGCCACGGGATCGGGAACAGCGTCCCTGCGGATCGGGAAGATCACGGTCCGGTCCGAGAACGTGTTCTCCCCTCGCGAGACGACCTCGCGGCTCTATCGCGCGATGGACCGCGCGCACGTCGCGACGCGCCCGTCGGTGATCCGGAGGTTCCTGCTCTTCAAGGAAGGGGACGCGTACGATCCGCGCAAGCTCGAGGAGACCGAGAGGAACCTCAGGGATCTCGGCTTTCTGAAGTCCGCGTCGGTCTCGGCAGGCCCGCCCCACGACGGTCTCGTCGACGTCCTCGTCGCCACGCAGGATTCGTGGTCGCTCCTTCCCGGCGTCCCGATCGCGAGCAACGGCGGCACGACGACGTATGGCGTCCAGCTCCTCGAGGGGAACCTTCTCGGGACCGGCCGCGAGCTCTCTTTCAGTTACAACAAGGAGATCGACCGGACCACGCGCGTCCTGGAGTTCTTCGACCCGTACCTGTTCGGGTCCTACTGGAGCGGGCGTTTCTCTCAGGCCTGGAACTCCGACGGCAGGAGGACACGCGCCGAGGTGATCCACCCGTTCGTCTCGCTGTCCAGCCCGCGCTCGAACGCGTTCGGTCTCGACGTCTTCGGCCAGACGACACGCACGTACGCGGACGGAGCCGTGAATGCCGCGTATCAACAGGACCACCGGGGCGTGACGCTGGAGGCGGGCTGGGCGCTCGCAACGTCGGGGACAGAGGCCCACCGGCTCACCGCGGGGCTCGATTTTATCGAGGATCGGTTCGGCACGCTGCCCGGGCGACCAAACGACCCTCTCCCCGATTCCCGCACGTACCACACCGTCTACGTCGGCTACGAGCTCGCGCGGAACGATCTCCTCAAGCTGAACTACGTGAACCGCGACCTCAGGTTCGAGGACTTCAACCTGGGCTGGAGTCTGGCCGCGCGGCTCGGGTTCGCGGCCCACGCGCTCGGCTCCGCCGGTAACTCGGGCTCGGTGCGATTCGAGGCGGGAAAGGGCACGAGGCTGGGCGCGGGCGGGTTCGTACTCGCCCGGGTGTCGTACGGGACGCGGCTGGACGGCGGGATCCGGAACGCGATCGTCTCGGCGTCGCTCGACGTCGTCGAGAAGCTCCCGACGCGCCACCGCCAGACGATCGTGGCGAAGCTCCGTTACGACCAGGGCTGGCATCTCGACCGCGACGTCCAGTTCGTCGCGGACGGACTCGTCGGCCTCCGCGGTTACCGTCTCTTCTCGTTCGCGGGGGACAAGCGGATCATCGTGAACCTCGAGCAGCGCCTGTTCCTCGGCAAGGAGATGCTCCATCTGTTCTCGCCGGGCGTCGTGTTCTTCGTCGACACGGGCGTGGCCCAGCCGGAAGGCACGCCGCTCCGACCGTCTGGATTCAAGACGGACGTCGGAATCGGGCTCCGGATGTCGATCAGCCGCGCGCCGACGAGCAACGTTTACCGGATCGACTTTGCCTACGCGCTGGACCGTGACCCGAGGGGACGTCGCGGACTCCTGATCTCTTTTTCCGCTTCGCAGGGTTTTTAGCTCTTTTGGCACGTTCCTTGTAACAACTTCGTCCGGGGAGGTGAAAAATGCGATCGAAGCGTCGCGTCTTTTTCCTCGCGTTCGTGACGGCGGTCGCCGCGGGTCTGCTCGCCCCGGCGCGCCCGGCCCGCGCGTCCGCGTCCGTCAGCGTCTCGTTCTTCTACGACTCTCTCGCACCCTACGGGGACTGGGTCACGGTCCCGGCCTACGGCCGGTGCTGGCGCCCGGCCCACGTCGCGGTCGGCTGGCAGCCCTATCTCGACGGCGAATGGGATTACACGGATGCAGGCTGGACCTGGGTGTCGTTCGACCCGTGGGGCGGTGATCCGTACCACTACGGGACATGGGTCTTCACGGCTCGGTTCGGCTGGGTCTGGATACCGGGGACCGTCTGGGCGCCGGCCTGGGTGACCTGGTGCATCACGGATGATGCCTATGGCTGGGCTCCCGTGCCGCCGAGCTTCGCCGTCGGAATCGGCGGCTACTTCGGCCCGGCGGTGACCGTCTCGCGAAGGGCGTACGTCTTCGTGCCGGCCCGGCAGTTCGCGGGCGTCCGCGTGAATACCATCCGGCTTCCGGAAGACCGCAACGCGACGTTCCTCGCGCGGTCGCGTCTCGTGACGCGGTTCTCGGTGAGGGGTGGCATGTTGACGGCGGGCGGTCCCGCGCTCTCCCGTGTCGAGCACGCGAGCGGCAGGCGAATCGCGCGCGTGAGCCTGAGCCAGGCCCGGACGCGGGCGGTCCCCATCCGCTCGTCTCTGGAAGGCCGGAGGAGCCGCGCGACCGTCGTCGTCCCGACTCATGAGAGGGCGAAGCTGATCGCGCCGCACGAGAGGCACGCGCCCGCGAACGTCTCCCGCACGAGGGCGGAAACCCACAGGTCCCGCACGAGGGCGGAAACCCACAGCGCCGGCCATGCCGTGCGATTCGAGCCGCGCCCCCGGGCGCACGAGCAGCGCGGGCACGCCGGCCAACTGTCGCCGCGCCCACCGGCCGTCGGGACGCGCGGGCAGGCCGTCCATGCGCCTCCTCTTCCTCGAAAGGTCGAGAGGCATGAACGGACCGCTCGCTCTCCGGGGCCGGCGCACGTGACCCCGCGCGGCGAGACGTCCGGCGCCCTCGTGAGGTCCGAGCGCGGGCGGCAGGAGAGGAGCAACGCGAGGCACAACCGCTCGGCACCGGCCGCGCACGTGATGAGACCGCCCAACGCGCGACCCAAACCGCCGGGCCCGCCGCCGGCGGCTCATGGGAAGCCGCCCGGAAGAGAGAGACACCCGCATCCCGGCAGGGAGGACTAGTCCGCATTTGCCTCCCTTTTCGGCCCGTGATATGACCCCGCGAAGCTCCAGGTTCTAGGTCTCTTCTTCGAGTCGGACGAGGTCATTCAATGGGTCTGCCCTCACACGCGGGGCTCCCGTGATGTGCGCCGCTCCTGCGGCGAAGGGTGGCGCGTGCGAAGGCGGAGACCGGACAAGACAATCCGGGTTGAGAACTGTTCGCACAACCGCCGCCGTCGCGGCTTTGTGCCTCGTCGCGTCAGTCCACGCGTTTGCCCAATCGAACGGCCCGTTCGGGACTGCGCAGCTCCAGATCTCGGGCGCCCGTCTCACGCTCTACGCCGACGCGCTGACGACGGACGCCGAGCAGACGATCAACGTCGGTGAGGCGGCGCTCGTGCGCACCTGCTACGGGGCGGGCGCATGCGGAACGGCCGCAGCCGGCTCGGTGGCGGGGCTCACGGTCGTCGGCGACCTCTCCGGCCCAGAGCTGCCACGAGCGATCCCGTACGAGACGGCGCCGGGAGGGACGTTCGTCCTCCCCGGTTTCCAGCGCGAGGGCGACTACCTTTTGTCGAACATCAGGCTCGTCGAGACGGCGACGGGCCGCGTCCTCGGGAACGCGGAGCCGTCCCTCGCAACGCTCCACGTCCGGCAGATCCTTCTCGCCTCGGCCAGCGTCACGCGCCTCACGCTCGCGGACCTTCAGGCGCGCGGAATCACGATCACGCAGCAGGACTTCAACGCGTTCGACATGCCCAGGGTCGAAGCGCTGAGCGACGGGTCCACGGTGGCGCTCGAGTACGACGACGCGAACCGGGTCACGAAGACGACCGTCACGGGCGGATCGTCCATTCCCGGAGGCGCTCTCTACACGTGGGACGCCGCGTCGCGGCTGACGGGCGCCTCACGCCTGAAGGCGAACGGCATCGACGTCGATCCTGCGGCCGCCGTCGTGCCGGGCACCTACGATTTCGCGGGCCGGCCGCACGCGGAGACCGTCGGGTCGCGCCCGGCGCTCACGCGCGATTACGACCTCCTCGGCGGCGTGACGTTCCTCGGCCTGCCTCTCGGCGTCGGCGCGGCGCGGCCGTTCTCGTACGCGCGCACGTACGAGCCCCTCACGCACCGCCTCGCGTCGGTCACGGGCACGGGCGACGCGCCGCCGGCCGGAGATCTCCTGCCGGATCTGCTGGGCGCGTCCTGGGCCTGGGCGGGAGACGACCGCGTCCTCGGCGTCACGTCCAACGGCCCGCTCCACGCCGCGCACCGCTTCGGCTACGTCGGGGGGCCGGGCGGTCCGGACCCGGCCGCGCCGGGCGCCGCGCGGTGGAAGCTCGGGACGCTCTCGGTCGGCACGGATCCCGGCGCGAAGAACTTCCTGCCGTTCGGAGATGCGGCCGCGCCGGGGTCGTCGGCGTGGGGTCAGTTCGAGTACGGGTACGATTCCGTCTCGAGGGACGCTACGAAGCTCGGACGCGCGATCACGACGCTGGGCCTGGCGGCAGGCTCGGTCCTGTCCAATCAGGGCTGGGCCTACGGTCTGGACGCCGCGCGGCGCCTCACGTCGGCGTACCCCGGGCCGGGCAGCGTTGCGGGCGCCGACGCGGTGGCGGCCGTCGCCGCCTTCGAGCGCTTCAAGTACGAGTACGGATCGGGCGACCAGCTCACGAAGGCAACGCGCGAGATCGAAGGGCGCGCCGTTGGCTACGACACCGGAGCGGACGGGCGGCCCGACGCGCGCACGCTCGATCCCGACCTTTCGACTCCCGGAGCGAAGTCTCTCTTCGCCTACGACGGCCTCGAGCGTCGCATCGCCGACGACCGCTTCACCTTCACGTGGCACTACGACGGCAGGATCGCCACGGCCCTCGTCAAGGACTGCCGCCCCATCGAAAACGGCGAATCCCAGGGCCCGGCCTGCCCGGCGGGCTACACGCGCCCGACCGACGCCGGCCACGAGCTCGTCTTCTCGTACGACGCCCTCTCGCGTCTCCTGACCCGCACGCACCTCGGCGAGATCCCGCCGGGCGGCACGGAGACCGACCGTCCCTTCATCGAGACCCGCGAATACCTCTTCGACGGCAACACCCTCCTCGCCGAGGTGGCCAAGGCAAAGGACGGCGCCATCCGCTGGAGGAAAACCTACGTCCCCGGCACCGACCTCCACGACCACGTACAGGTCAGGGTCGAGACCTACGGCGCCGCCCAGAACCTCGTCTCCGACCGCCTCTACGCCTACCTCCGGGACGAGCAGGGCACCGTCCTGGCGCTCGCCGACGAAGCCAGCGACCCGAAAAAGCCCTCCATTCCGATCCGCTACCTGTACACCCCCTACGGCAACGCCCACGCCGAGACGGCGCCCGAGCTCCGGAAAGGAAGCTACGGCTTCGGCATCACGAGCGTCGTCGACGCGAGCGGCGCGACGAAGACGCAGACGGCGGCTGGGACCCTGCCTGGAGGAGTCAGGCTGAGCTTCGGGATCGACGTCGATCTGACGACGGCGGCCGCGGGGATTCTCTTCGAAAGGAGATTGACGGACGGAACCTGGGGCGCGCTGGGTGCCGCCGAGATGGCCGTCGGCCGAGCAGCGGACGCGGCGAACAGCGACGTCGACATCCTGCCGCTCGGCGGCTTCGCCTTCGCGACGAGCTACAGGGTGAGGACGACGGCGGGCCTGAAGGACATCCTCGGGCGGAGCCTCGCCGACCCGAAGGTCCTCGAGCTGCCCGAGACGCCGCCCGTCATCGCACCGGGCGAAATCGGCGCGAGCAGCTTCGAATACGAGCGCAGCTTCCCGGTGGCGTACGACAGCGCCGCGGCCGCCACCAACGACGCGAACGGCCTCTTCCCCGGCGGCCAGCCGATGGGCTTCCAGGGTCAGTACACGGACCCCACGCTCGGCTTCCTCATCACCCCGAACCGCGCCTACGACGCGCGGAATGCGGTTTGGCTCTCCCAGGATCCCATGGAAGATCGCGATAGTCCGAACCTCTACGGATTCGTCGGGGCGAGGCCACACGAGGCCACGGATCCGTTGGGGCTGTTCGAACTTCCCGAAGGCCCGCTTACGACGTCCTACAACACGGCCGTTAGTGAGGCATTGAGTCCCGGAAACTCGGCCGTTACGCGTGCCACGTTTGGAATACTGGGCGTCTTAGTTGCACCGGCGGCCGGACTCGAGCAGGCCGTGCACGGATTCCTGGCGACACCGGAACGTTTGAATCGAAACATCCCTGCCGTCATTAACGAGACGAAGGCAGCGATCGCCGCAACCGATACCGATGCGCGGCTTCGCCACGGCGCTGCAGCATTAGGAGCTGGCTCTTCCGTCGTTCTTGACGTAACGGTCATTGCCGGGCTCGCGAAGAGCGCGGCAACGGCTACTGTTGAGCGAGAGCTCGCGCAAGCGAGCGTTGACGCGGCGTCGGCACCGGTCACTAACGGCGCGCCAGTGAGGGCGAAGCCTGACTATACGAATCCGCAGGTGGTGGAAGCGCAGGTGCGTCAGAACGCTGCCAACGCGCTCGCCCGCGCACAACGGCAGGGATTGAGGGGCGCCCCCGGAGGCAACGCTGCAGACGCTACGTTCAACCGGGCGAACGCAGCGTTTGAGAAGCGGCTGCAGGACGCGGGTAGTCCTTTTGGCGTTGAGGTACAGCCAGCGCGTAGCGCCGCGGGATTGCCCGTGCCGGCTCGGACGGGCGGCGCCTACACAGCGGGCTCGAAGAGACTCGACGCTACGATTTTCGATAGAGGTACCGGTCAGGTCAGGAATGGCTTCGACATAACCATCAGCACCATCAAATGGAATAGCACGGCCGACAACGCGGCGTACACGCAACGATTCGGTATTTCGCAGGTCGAAGAGATCAACCCGAACGGACCCCGATGACGTCTTCGACGACGGTCACGGTCTCCCTTGCCGTACAGAGTGGATTAGCGAAGGTATGGGCGTCCACGACTGATGGTTTTTACGATCCAAAGCGGTTTCCGGAGCGCGTACTGTTGGACTGTAAGAGCGGCGAAGCTGCGACTGAGGAGATCGAGTTAGATTCGGGCAAAGCCTTGGTGTTGCGAGTCGAAGACGCAGCTGCCATTACGCTTCAATACTCGCTCCTCGTTGATGTGAAGCCGCTGCGCTTCTTGGAAATTGCGGCTCGCCCGTACGAATACAACGGGCGCGTAGAGGCTACCGAGTACGTGAAGCACCGGCTGGATTCTGTGAAGCCCATCGCGAGGATAAGGGGCTACAAAGTCCTCCCTGAGAAGGCGTCTGAGCACGAACGGATACTCGAATTCAAGCCTACGATTCCGGCTGGCGCTCGATGGCTATAAATGCGGCGAGCGCGCCTGGCCGGGCACGCATCGCGCCGCGCTGGAGCTTCTTCCTTTAGCCGCTTCTCTCTCGACTCACGCCTCGTCCGAAGAGGACCGGAGATCTGCGCCCCGCGGCGCTCCGGCGGAAGTGGTGGAGGAGCCGGGCGCTCAGCAGCGCGCGTGCCCGCGGGCCCCTTCCCCGGCCCTTCCTCGGTCACGCGCGCTGCATCCACGCGCTGGCGCGCGTGGCCGCTGTCCGGTAATGCGGCATTACCGTACCCGGGTCTTTCTTTTTCCCGCTGCGCTTCGCTCCGCGGGGGCACCACTTCCGCCTCCGGGTCGCGTGCTCGCTGCGCTGCGCCGCGACCTTTAACAGCAACCGAAGGCTCTGCTAAACGCCGCGGGGCGTGCGGTGCGCGCCCGGCGCGGGCGCGAGCGGCTAAGGGCCTTGCGCGGCGCGCCTCTGAAGGGCGCGCGCACCTGCGCGCGCAAGCGTGCTCGGTCCACGCGCCGAACGCGTGCGCGCCGCGCAAGGCCAGGAAGCTGGCGGTGCTCGCTTCGCTCGGGCGGTAAAGGGCTGGCACTGCGGTGTGCGTCGCTCGCGCGCGAGCGCCTGCGGGCCTTGCTCCTCGCTGGCGCTCGTCGCGCGTGTCCTCGGCCCTCGCGCGCGGCAACCTCGTGCCAGCCGGGGACGAGGGCACGAGAGCCGCGCCGCGGCGCTGCGCGCCGCCGCGCGGCCGAAGGCCGACGCGGCTGAGGGAAGAAAGCTCTCGGGGCGTGGCGCGAGCGTGCCCGTGCGAGCGGATCGAGGACACGCAGGTAACGAGGCCCGCAGATGCGCGAGCACGGAAGGGGAGCACGCGCAGTGCCACGCCTTTAGGCGCTCGCGCGAAGCGCGCACGGAAGATCGAGGCGCGAACCGTGAGCGAAGCCGAGGCGCACGGACGCACGGTGACGAGAGCCCCCGGCCCCGGCGGGTTTACATAGCCTTGGGTTATGTGAAAGGCGAAGCCCGGAGGCGCGCGGGGCGGCCCGCGCGCGCGAAGCGCACGCGCACAAGAGCAGTGCCGGGGCCGATAAACGCGTTTATCGGCCAGCGACCTTTAGCGGCGCGCGTGACGGGAAGGGGAACGTGGGGCCACGCCTGGCGCGCGCGCTGCGGAGCGCCCGGCACGAACGCCCCGCGCGCCGGAGCCCGCCGGGGCCGGGGGCGGGTAACGGGTCGGTGCTCTTCGGCGGGTGGGTGCGCGATCAGCTCGCAGGATCTGACGGCCGCTCCAGCGCGGTCACGGCGCTTGCGCGAGCGCGCGACGACGGAGCACGAGTCGCGCGGACGTGGTCGCGCGAGAGCCTTTGCAAGCGTCCGTGACGCGCGGGAATCAGATGTCGAACTCGGTCCAGAAGTCGGTCAGCTTTCTGAAGACGCGAGCGAAGTGTGCGTTTTCGAGGAGCCCGGCCTTCTTGAGGCGCCTCAGAGCCTGGGTGGCGGCCGCGGCCCAGCGCCTGTCGAGGATGACGAAGTCGCAGTAAGAGACGGCCACGAACGTATGAAAGAAATCTGCCCAGTCATTCGTCGTCATTGGCGCCGTAGCGTCGCGAATCAAGCCGCGCCTGATCTCGTCAGCGACGTAGCGAGTCGGGACCTGGATGACGGGGCCGCGTGGGGCCCGCTTCATCTTGGCTCGGAAGGCGCTGTCGGTTGCGAATCTCGCACGCTGCTTTGCCAGAAGCTGGTCGGCAGACGCAGTAGCGGCTTCGAATTTTCCGTGTAGGGCCACGATCAATGGATCCTGGAAGCGCCTTATGAAGCCGTGCGCGTCGAGTGGCGCGATCCCGCTGGAAGCCATGTGAAAGGCGCGCAGGAGCTCATTATCCAAGTGCGGTGCTTGCCAGGTCTGCGGAGGCGTTACCCGCAGACGATCCTCCGTTTCAATGACCTGATCAGCAAAGACGTGAAGGAAGGCGAGGTGAAGATCGAGGTCAACGAGTAGACCCTCGACGCTCTTAGCGGTTTCGGCTGATTCGACCTTCGAAAATTCCATCAGGTGCGCCCAGGAGAGAAGGAGTGCGCCGCTGCGCCGGAGTAGAACCCGAGCGAATCTCTCGCGCTGAACCGGATCCGCCGAGATCTCCATCAGCGCCCACTGGTCGAGGTAGACGCTCGGTGAAGGCGCGCTCTGGAGGAGGGTCGTGAGCCCTGATGGATCAAGCGAGATGGAAAGCACGCGGTGGCCGCGGCCTCAGAAGGGCGCGGGCTTGATGACCTCGCATCCCATGAGAGCCTGCTCGGGGGCCCGCCACGTGAAAACGAAGGGTTTGTTGATCTCGAAGCCCTTGCAGGGGCCGGCGTCTGTGTTTCCTGCGGCCCGCGTGTGCGTGAACGTCCATAGGACGGTCGCGTCGGGCTCGTGCTCGATCACAAGCACATTGACTAGATCGCAGAGGCCTTCGGGGCCGTTGTTACTGATCCACTTTCGCGAGCCGCTCTTCCGGAAGTCCGCCTCGAAGGTTTGCGAGGACACGCGGCACGTCCTCTTCTCCTGATCCTGCTGAGCGAGCATCGCCTTGACGATGCACGCCTTGTCCCTGCACGAGCAGAGCCGCTTGAAATCCGCCAGAGACCTCTTCGCGAAGTCGGCCTTGTAGAGACCCGTGGCCTGGATCTTCTGTCTCAGTTTTCCATCCGCCTGCGCCAGACCCTTGCATGAGGTGGCGAATTCCTGAAGGAGCTGCTCCTCGGTCCTTTTCGCCATGTCCTTTTCGAGCTCGGCCCTGGATTTGAGCCATTCCTCCTCGGTGGGCTTGATGACATCGACCTGAGTAAACCGGCAGTGGATCTTCGTGAACGGTGCCTTGCCCTCACACTCCATCGTCAGAGAAGACGGATCCTTCTCGGCAGGCAGGGCGAGGAATTTCGGAGGAGTCGTGAGTACCTCCTCCTTGCTCGCCGCAAATGACCGCATCTGCAGGGCCATCGCGGCGGCCAGGCCCGCCCACTGAGCGACGCGGGAACGGCGCCCTGCCTTCATCTCAGGCTCGCTTTCTGAGCCTGGACTCGACGTCGCCCCTGGCCAGGACGCTGTCGATGAGGAGGATGACGGCCTCACGGTCGCGCTTGGGGAGCTTCTGCAGGTCGCGGAAGCGCTCGAGGAGGGGGACGTCGGTGATCGGGGGCTGCTGTGTGGTCGTCTCGCCGGCCTCGCCGCGCAGCAGGAAGTCGAGAGCGACGTCCAGCGTCTCGGAGATGGATACGAGCGTCTCGGCATTCGGGAGCACCTGGGCGCGCTCGTAGCGCGTCACCTGGGCCGCTTCCGTCTTGATGCGGTCGGCGAGCTGACGCTGGGTGAGGCCGCGCGCCTCCCGAAGCCTCTTGAGCCTGCTCCCGAACGCCAGGGCCAGCATCGAAGGTCTCCTTTTAGAACGGTCCTGTCCCATAGCCGCGACTGTAGGGGCGATCTCGCGGGAGTGCCTCCCAGCGCCGGCTCGCTTGACATTCTAGAAAATCATGCACTAGAGTCAAGTGCATAACTAATCACATGCAGATTCCGCTTGACGACCTTTCGGGAAAAACGGCCGGAGCAGGCGCCTGATGCCGCGCATCCCGAACGACCTCCTCGAACGCATCAAGCACGAAACGCCCCTGCGCCTCCTCGTCGAGCGCTCGGGCGTGGCTCTCAAGGTCTCCGGCGAAAACGTCATCGGCCTCTGCCCGATGCACGAAGATCACGACCCGTCGCTCGTGCTGACGCCCTCGCGCGGCCTCTGGCACTGCCTGGGCGCGTGTCAGGCCGGCGGCACCGTGATCGACTGGGTCATGAAGGCCGACGGCCTCGACTTCCGCGAGGCCGTCGACAAGCTGCTGGCCGAATTCTTTCCTTTAGAGGCCGCGTCTCTCGTCAGGCGCGCGGCCGTCACGGAGCAGGCCTGCCCACTCGACCTCGACGCCGACGACCAGACGCTCCTCAACCAGTACGCCGACTTCTGCCACGAGCTCTTCAGGACGACGGCCGAGCCGAGAGAATACGTGGCGAAAAGAGGGATCTCGTCCGAAGAGCTCGTCTCGCACTTCAAGCTAGGCTATGCGAACCGCACGCTCGGCCTCCGGCTCCCGAACGTGAAATCCAAGGCCGGCCTGGCGCTCCGAACGCGGCTGCAGGACCTCGGCATCCTCCGGGCCTCGGGCCACGAGCACCTCGTCGGCTCTCTCGTCATCCCGATCCGAGACAGTGCCGGCAACGTCACGGGCATGTACGGACGAAAGACGCGCAACGACCTCCGGACCGGCACGCCCGATCACCTCTATCTTCCTGGCCCACACCGCGGCGTCTTCAACGTCGAGGCTTTCGAAGAGAAGACGATCATCCTCACCGAGTCGCTCATCGACGCGCTCTCCTTCTGGGGAAGCGGCTTCAAGAACGTCACCTGCGCCTATGGCGTCGAGGGCTTCACCGAGGAGATCCTCGGCGCCTTCTCCTTCCACGAGATCGAGCGCTGCTACATCGCCTTCGACCGCGACGAGGCGGGCGATCGCGGGGCCAGGCGCGTCGCCGAGAAGCTCATGGCCGCCGGCGTCGAGTGCTTCCGCGTCCTCTTCCCGAAAGGGATGGATGCGAACGACGTCGTCCGGAAGATGCAACCGGCCGAAAAGGCGCTCGGGCTCTTCCTCAGGAGCGCCGAGTGGATCGGGAAGGGAAGAGGACCCGAGAGACCGAAGAGAACCGAGAGGCCCGAAGAAGCGGCTAAAGAAGGAATGCAGGCAGCGACCGGGAGCCCGGTGCCCGTCGAAGAGTCTCGTGCTGCCGCCCCCGCTCAGCTTCTTTCTTTAGCCGCTCCTCCGGCGACGCCTGAAGTGACGGCGCGCCCCGAAGAGACGGAGAGGGCGGCTAAAGAAGAAATGCCGGCAGCGATCTCAGCGGCCGCCACCGATCTCGACGAATTCATCCTCGTCGAGGGCGATCGCCGCTACCGCGTCCGCGGCCTCCGGAAGAACCTCTCCTACGGCTCGCTGCGTCTGAACGTCTTCGTCTCGCGTGACGGCGATCTCTTCGACGAGAAGTCGCCGCTGGCCGGCTTCTTCGTCGACACCTTCGATCTCTACGCGGCGCGTGCCCGCTCGGTCTTCGAGCGCCAGGCGTCTCTCGAGATGGGCGTCGAGGAGCGCGTCATCAAGCACGACCTGGGCGCGGTCTTGAGGCGCGCCGAGGAGCTGCAGCAGGAAGCGATCGCGAAGGCGCTCGAGCCAAAAGCGCGCCCCGTCCTCATGAACGCCGAGGACACCGAGGAAGCAATGAGGCTTCTGCGTGATCCGCAGCTGCTCGACCGCATCCTCCACGACTTCTCTCGCTGCGGCGTCGTGGGCGAGGAAACGAACAAGCTCGTCGGGTACCTGGCCGCGACGTCCCGCAAGCTCGACCGGCCGCTCGCCGTGATCCTCCAGTCGAGCTCGGCGCAGCGGGGAAGTCGAGCCTGATGGAAGCGATCCTGGATTTCATGCCCGAGGAGGAGCGCGAGAAGTACTCGGCTCTGACCGGGATGTCCCTCTTCTACTTCACCGAGGAGAAGAGCCTCCGGCACAAGATCCTCGCCGTCGTCGAGGAAGAAGGCGCCGAGAGGGCCAGCTATGCGCTGAAGCTCCTCCAGTCGGAAGGCGAGCTGTCGATCGCGTCGACGGGGAAGGACCCGCACACCGGGCGGCTCGTCACGCAGGAGTACCGCGTCGAGGGGCCGGTGATGATCTTCCTGACGACGACGGCCGCCGTCGTCGACGAGGAGCTCCTGAACCGCTGCCTCGTCCTATCGGTCGACGAGAACCGCGAGCAGACGAAGAGGATCCACGAGCTGCAGCGCCAGGCCGAGACGATCGAAGGGCTCCTGGCCGCTAAAGACAAGAACCGGATCGTCCGCCTCCATCGCAACGCCCAGCGCCTCCTCAAGCCTCTCCTCGTCGCGAATCCCTACGCCGGCCGACTGACCTTCCTCGACGACAGGACGCGCACGCGGCGTGATCATGTGCAAGTACCTCACCCTCATCCGGGCGATCGCGCTTCTGCACCAGCACCAGCGCGAGGTGAAGACGATCGAGCACGAAGGAAAGCCCGTCGAGTACATCGAGGCGACGCTGGAAGACATCGCGACCGCCAATCGGCTCGCGGCCGAGGTCCTCGGCTGCTCGCTCGACGAGCTGCCTCCACAGACGAGGCGTCTCCTCGAGCTGATCGACGGGTGGGTGACGAAAGAGACCGGACGGCTGAAGAAGGGGAGAGCGGACTTCCATTTCAGCCGCAAGGCCGTGCGCGCCGCGACGGGCTGGACCGACTTCCAGGTGCGCGTCCATCTCGGCCGCCTCGTCGAGCTCGAGTACGTGCTCGTCCACCGCGGCGGCCGCGGCCAGAGCTTCGTCTACGAGCTTCTCTACGAGGGCCAGGGGCAGGACGGCCGGCCCTTCGTCATCGGGCTCGTCGACGACGAGCTCCTAAGAAGTGGAGCTACGACTGAAACCTCGAGGGGGTGCGAGGCCGACTTCGAGGGGGCATCGAGCCCCGGTCGAGCCCCCTTCGAGCCCACACTGAGCCCCGTCGAGATCGCGCCCCCGCCCGCTCCTGAAGCTACTTTTCTTCCTTTAGTCGCCGCGCGCTTCGACGAAGCGCTACCCGGTGGCAATGGGAAAGTGTCGTCGTACCCCGAGGCGGCTAAAGAGAAAAGCTATCGGCCGCGGCGCTACTTCCTGCGCGGTGCCTGATGGCCCGGCGCGGCGAGAAGAGGATCTGGGCTTTCGCCGAGGCGTCGGACCCTGCCGGCCTCGTCGCGCTCATGCAGAGCTGGATCGAGTCGCTGCGCGTCCGCAACGTCTCCGAGAACACCGTCTCTCACTACCGCTGGGAGCTCTCGAATTTCATCCTCTGGTGCCACGAGCGCGGCCTCACGAGGCCCGACGAAGTCTCTCGGCCCGTCCTCGAGCGCTTCCAGCGAGCCCTCTTCCAGCACAGGACCGCGAAAGGGCGCCCGCTGTCTTTTCGAAGCCAGTACAAGCGCCTGGCCGCGCCGAAATACTTCTTCCGCTGGCTCGCGAAGCAGGGTTATCTCGGATCGAGCCCGGCCTCCGAGCTCGACATGCCGCGCCTCGGCCGGCGTCTCCCGCGCCAGATCCTGACGGCCTCGGAAGTCGAGAGGGTCCTCGCACAGGCGGATCTCACCGATCCCATCGGCGTGCGTGACCGGGCGATCCTCGAGACCTTCTACTCGACCGGCATCCGGCGAGGCGAGCTCGTCAGGCTGAAGCTCTACGACATCGGCTTCGAAAAGGCCACGCTGATGATCCGAGAGGGCAAGGGCCAGAAGGATCGCGTCGTCCCGATCGGAGAGCGCGCGCTCAAGTGGCTGGAGAAATATCTCCTCGACATCCGGCCGCATCTCGTCGTCCCGCCGGACGAAGGCGTCGTCTTCCTGACCTACATGGGCGTGCCGTTTAACCCCGACGCGCTCGGCCACGAGATGAAGAAGTACATCCTGGCCTCGGGCGTCGGGAAAGAGGGCGCGTGCCACATCTTCCGGCACACCGTGGCGACGCTGATGCTCGACGGGGGAGCCGACATCCGCTACGTCCAGGAGATGCTCGGCCACACGAAGCTCGAGACGACGTCGATCTACACGCAGGTCACGATCGACAAGCTCAAGAAGATCCACGACGCGACGCACCCAGGGGCCAAGCTGAAGCCACGGCTGGTGGGAGACGAAGAGCCCGGGGAGCCTTAGAATGCAGCCCATGAAGTTTGTCGTGACCGTCGACCGTGACGAGGACGGTGTCTTCGTCGCCGAGTGCCCGGCCATCCCCGGCTGCATCAGCCAGGGTGCGACCGAGAAAGAGGCTCTAAAGAACGTCGAAGAGGCGATCCGTGAATGCCTCGACGTCAGAGCCGAAAAGGGCATGCCGCTGACGGTGGCGGTCCATCAGGTGGAAATCTCCGTTTGACCGAGAAGCTGCCGCTCCTGTCCGGACGCAAGGTCGCCCAGGCCTTCGTCAGGCTCGGGTGGCAGGTGGCACGGCAGAAGGGGAGCCACATCGTGCTCGTCAAGCCCGGTCACATCGCATCGCTCTCCGTGCCCGATCACCGAGAAGTGGCCCGCGGAACTCTGCGCGGCCTGCTCCGGGCCGCCGACGTCGAGCTCAGCGAATTCATCAAGGCGGCCGAGTGAAGAGTCGCGCGACGGCCGCCCGCTGGATCGCGGCGCTCGCGGCGCTCTTCCTCGCGCCTCTCGCCGAGGCCTCGCTCACGCGCGCGACGTCGCCGACGATCGAGCAAAAGACGCCCGCTCTCGCGCTCCCATCGCCCACGTCCGAGCCATCAGGGTTTTCTCTCTTCGACGGCAACGAGCTCGCATCTGCTGCCGCCGAATCAGAGAGCGCCGAGAGCTTCCACCCTTTAGCCGCCGTCTCTCTCCTCTCTAAAGACGGAGCCGAGGCGCCTCTCGTATCGGCCGAAGAGCTGATTTATCCGAAAACTCGCTACCGGGTTTTCGGACTTCTGGGAACGCCGATTCTCGGCGAGCTGCGCGGGGTAAGTCTCGAACTGCATTGGAGATCCGCCTCGTTTAGCTGCGGACTTGCATCTGGGACCGTGGGATGGCTCTCCCAGGACCCATTGGGCGATCGCGACAGCCCGAACCTCTACGGATTCGTGGGAGCAAGGCCGCACGAACGAATCGACCCGCTAGGACTGGAGACGGGGGCGACGTTCGGTGCGATGGACCGCCTTGAACGCGGTGTGACGTCGACTCCCAATAGGCCAATCACTCCTGACGATCTCGCAACGATTGCGGGATGCGCGACGTTTGCTGCCGGGGCCGCCTGGACGCTCTCGACTAGCGGGTTCGGTGCGGTCCTCGGCGGTGGCGCCTTGATGGCCAGCGGTGGTGCCGCCTGCTTCCACAAACCATCGCCGGTTACCGTCGTCATTCACGAGACGGGCGAGGCCGTCAGAGATCGCCTCGGGATCAAGGTCGATACGCCGGCGAAGGCGCAGATCGTCGCTGAGAATGATGCGAAGATCGAGGGTGCGCTCACGAATGCGGCGGTTGGAATCGGCCTCGCGAGCCCAAGCGCAGCCCCCGAGCCGATGCGGACGGACGGCTCCGCCGTGGCGAGACTTCCGAAGCCACCGGCCGCAGTCACGAATGCGTTCGAGTCGGGTCGGCAGCATGAGGCTAGAAGGCTTGCGGCGCGTGGTGTGGCACCGAACAAGACAGTCTGGGTGCCCACAGAGGCTGAGACCGAAACCGCTACTTTCCAGGCCATGGTCGGCCCTGCCAAGCGCACCAAGGGTGGCCGTTTAGTAGGCATCAAGTTCGATAGCACCGAAGGCGGAAATCTCGAAGTCAAGGGTGGTGACTCTGAACTCGGTTCTCGGTATCAACTGCGCTTGGAGGTTTACCGCTCAGTGACGACGCAGACGCCGCTTGCAATCGATACCACCCGTCCCGTCAACCCCCAATTCAGCGACTGGCTGGACTTCTGGGGCGTTGATGTCACAAAGCCGAAATGAAGTCTGGCCCCGGGCGGCCCCGCGGTGCTCGTGCCGACGCCGAAACTCCGACCGAGATCATCCTCGTGAAGAACGTGCGATCGCTGAGGGCGACGTATCAGGTGAAGCTCCTGGCCTACCTGGCACAGGAGCGCGGGAAGATTCTCGTGCTGTTGCTTCCGGGAGGTTTTGTTCTTCACGAAAGCCTAACTGGCTTGATGCAGAAATTTCCTGGGCTCATTCGAACCGAGATCGAGGACTGATGAGCCTTTACCTGTGCGTGTTTGACGACGGCGAGGAACTGGACGGCATTGACGTCGGCTCCTACGAGGACTTCGGTCGGTTTCGCGATGCGATTCTCAACGAGCTCGAGAACGGCGAAAGGGGGTCCCGTTTTCCGACGCTAATGCTGCATTCAGACTGCGATGGCGAGTGGGGTATCCAGGAGTGCAAGAGCCTCCAGGCAGAACTACTGGAGGTGGCGGTGGCGCTCAAGGCTCATCCTGCGGCTAATGATCAGTCGGAGTGGCAGAAAGAGCTCTTCGACGAGATGGGGCGTCGTCCAGATAATCGATACGACGAATTCATTGATGTCGACGGCGAATCGCTGGTGACTCGACTTTCGGACCTCTGTGCCTGTGCGATCCAAGCCGGCCGGCCTATCTTCTTTCAGTGAGCCCGCGCGTCACGCTGCGTGCGCGACGGCCACGCGCGGCGAGCGCGCCTGGCCGCGCACGCATCGCGCCGCGCTGGAGCTTCTTCCTTTAGCTGCTTCGCTCTCGACTCACGACTCGTCCGAAGAGGACCGCGATTGCGCCCCGCGGCGCTCCGGCGGAAGTGGTGGAGGAGCCGGGCGCTCAGCAGCGCGCGTGCCCGCGGGTCCCTCCCGGCCTCCCATCGGTCACGGGCGCTGCATCCGGCTCGCGGTGCTCGCCGGCCGCTGTCCGGTAATGCGGCATTACCGTACCCGGGTCTTTCTTTTTCCCGCTGCGCTTCGCTCCGCGGGGGCACCACTTCCGCCTCCGGGTCGCGTGCTCGCTGCGCTGCGCCGCGACCTGCAACATAACCGAGGCTATGTTGCACGCCGCGGGGCGTGCGGTGCGCGCGCGTGGCGCGCGAGCGGCTAAGGGCCTTGCGCGGCGCGCTTCTAAAGGGCGCGAACACCTGCGCGTGCAAGCGTGCTCGGTCCACCGACCTGCTCCCCAAAGATGAGCCACTCGGGGTGTGAAAGCTCCGGTTGAAAATCGTAGCAGTAGTCGCGCTGTGGATTGCGTGGAAATGTGGAGATCATGCGGCCGTGTCCCGGTGGGCTGCGGCGAATTCGGCGGGCGGCATCTCGTCGAGTGAGCTGTGGGGACGGACCTCGTTGTAGTCGATGCGCCAGGCCTCGATCTCTCGGCGAGCATCCTCCAGCGTCGAGAACCAGTGCGCGTTGAGGAACTCGAGCCGGAACTTTCCATTGAAGCTCTCGACGAAGGCGTTTTGATTCGGCTTGCCCGGCTGAATGAACCTCAGCTCGATGCCGCGCTTCTCGGCCCAGGCAAGGAATGCCCCGCTCGTGAATTCGGTGCCGTTATCCGACACGATGGCCTTCGGGAGCGGATGCGTCCGCGAGAGCTCTTCGAGCGCGCGCACGACTCTCGTGCCGCTGATCGAGGTGTCGACGATGGTCATTGGCCACTGGCGCGTGAAATCGTCCATGATCGTCAGGACGCGAAAGCGCCGGCCCGATCCGAGCTGGTCTGCGACGAAGTCGATCGACCAGCGCTCGTTGGGCCGGGTCGCCGGCAGGAGCGGCCGCGGGCGCTGCCAGAGCCGCTTTCTCGGCCTCTTTCGCGGCAGGCCGAGACCCTCGGAGCGATAGACGCGGAGAAGCTTCTTGTGGTTGAAGCGCAGACCGTCCTTGCGCAGGAAGTAAGCGAGTCTTCGGTAACCGAAAGCGGGCCGCTGCATCGCGATGGCTCTGAGCTTCTGGCGAAACTCTTCATCGGCTGGCCGTCGAAACCGGTAGCGGCACGTGGAGCGGCCGAGCTGGCTCAGGGCACAGGCCCGTCTCTGACTTCTGCGGAACTCCGTGATCATGACGCCGGCCGCTGTCCGCTTGGAGGCGGGCGTCACCATTTTTTTCCGAGCACCCCTTTTAACGCCGCTATGTCGAGCGCCTGCTCGGCGACGATGTGCTTGAGCTTGCGGTTTTCATCCTCGAGCGCCCGCAGCTTCCTGGCGTCGCTGATCTCCATCCCGCCGAACTTAGCCTTCCATCGGTAGAAGGTCGTCACCGTGATTCCGTGGCGCCGGCACAGCTCTTTGGTCTCGGCTCCGGCCTCGGATTCCTTCAGGACCCCGATGATCTTTTCCTCGGGAAACCTCTTCCCCTTCATGTGGGCTCTCCCCTCGTAAGTCTATGGAGAACTCACACCCTCCGTGGATCAGTTTTCGGGGAGCAGGTCGCCACGCGCCGTGAGCCCGCGCGCCGCGCAAGGCCAACGGGCTGGCGGTGCTCGCTTCGCTCGGGCGGTAAAGGGCTGGCACTGCGGTGTGCGTCGCTCGCGCGCGAGCGCCTGCGGGCCTTGCTCCTCGCTGGCGCTCGTCGCGCGTGTCCTCGGCCCTCGCGCCCGGCAACCTCGTGCCAGCCAGGGACGATGAGGGCACCGGAGAGAGCCGCGCCGCGGCGCTGCGCGCCGCCGCGCGGCCGAAGGCCGGCGCGGCTAAGGAAATAATGCTCCCGGGGCGTGGCGCGAGCGTGCCCGTGTGAGCGGATCGAGGACCGCAGGAACGAGACCCGCAGATGCGCGAGCGCGGAAGGGGAGCACGCGCAGTGCCACGCCTTTAGGCGCCCGCGCGAAGCGCGCACGGAAGATCGGGGCACGAACCGTGAGCGAAGCCGAGACGCGCGGACGCGCGGTGACGAGAGCCCCCGGCCCCGGCGGGTTTACATAGCCTTAGGTTATGTGAAAGGCGAAGCCCGGAGGCGCGCGGGGCGGCCCGCGTGCGCGAAGCGCACGCGCACAAGAGCAGTGCCGGGGCCGATAAACGCGTTTATCGGCCAGCGACCTTTAGCGGCGCGCGTGACGGGAAGGGGAACGTGGGGCCACGCCTGGCGCGCGCGCTGCGGAGCGCCCGGCACGAACGCCCCGCGCGCCGGAGCCCGCCGGGGCCGGGGGCGGGTAACGGGTCGGTGCTCTTCGGCGGGTGGGTGCGCGATCAGCTCGCAGGATCTGACGGCCGCTCCAGCGCGGTCACGGCGCTTGCGCGAGCGCGCGACGACGGAGCACGAGACGCGCGGACGTGGTCGCGCGAGAGCCTTTGCAAGCGTCCGTGACGCGCGGGAATCAGATGTCGAACTCGGTCCAGAAGTCGGTCAGCTTTCTGAAGACGCGAGCGAAGTGTGCGTTTTCGAGGAGCCCGGCCTTCTTGAGGCGCCTCAGAGCCTGGGTGGCGGCCGCGGCCCAGCGCCTGTCGAGGATGACGAAGTCGCAGTAAGAGACGGCCACGAACGTATGAAAGAAATCTGCCCAGTCATTCGTCGTCATTGGCGCCGTAGCGTCGCGAATCAAGCCGCGCCTGATCTCGTCAGCGACGTAGCGAGTCGGGACCTGGATGACGGGGCCGCGTGGGGCCCGATTCATCTTGGCTCGGAAGGCGCTGTCGGTTGCGAATCTCGCACGCTGCTTTGCCAGAAGCTGGTCGGCAGACGCAGTAGCGGCTTCGAATTTTCCGTGTAGGGCCACGATCAATGGATCCTGGAAGCGCCTTATGAAGCCGTGCGCGTCGAGTGGCGCGATCCCGCTGGAAGCCATGTGAAAGGCGCGCAGGAGCTCATTATCCAAGTGCGGTGCTTGCCAGGTCTGCGGAGGCGTTACCCGCAGACGATCCTCCGTTTCAATGACCTGATCAGCAAAGACGTGAAGGAAGGCGAGGTGAAGATCGAGGTCAACGAGTAGACCCTCGACGCTCTTAGCGGTTTCGGCTGATTCGACCTTCGAAAATTCCATCAGGTGCGCCCAGGAGAGAAGGAGTGCGCCGCTGCGCCGGAGTAGAACCCGAGCGAATCTCTCGCGCTGAACCGGATCCGCCGAGATCTCCATCAGCGCCCACTGGTCGAGGTAGACGCTCGGTGAAGGCGCGCTCTGGAGGAGGGTCGTGAGCCCTGATGGATCAAGCGAGATGGAAAGCACGCGGTGGCCGCGGCCTCAGAAGGGCGCGGGCTTGATGACCTCGCATCCCATGAGAGCCTGCTCGGGGGCCCGCCACGTGAAAACGAAGGGTTTGTTGATCTCGAAGCCCTTGCAGGGGCCGGCGTCTGTGTTTCCTGCGGCCCGCGTGTGCGTGAACGTCCATAGGACGGTCGCGTCGGGCTCGTGCTCGATCACAAGCACATTGACTAGATCGCAGAGGCCTTCGGGGCCGTTGTTACTGATCCACTTTCGCGAGCCGCTCTTCCGGAAGTCCGCCTCGAAGGTTTGCGAGGACACGCGGCACGTCCTCTTCTCCTGATCCTGCTGAGCGAGCATCGCCTTGACGATGCACGCCTTGTCCCTGCACGAGCAGAGCCGCTTGAAATCCGCCAGAGACCTCTTCGCGAAGTCGGCCTTGTAGAGACCCGTGGCCTGGATCTTCTGTCTCAGTTTTCCATCCGCCTGCGCCAGACCCTTGCATGAGGTGGCGAATTCCTGAAGGAGCTGCTCCTCGGTCCTTTTCGCCATGTCCTTTTCGAGCTCGGCCCTGGATTTGAGCCATTCCTCCTCGGTGGGCTTGATGACATCGACCTGAGTAAACCGGCAGTGGATCTTCGTGAACGGTGCCTTGCCCTCACACTCCATCGTCAGAGAAGACGGATCCTTCTCGGCAGGCAGGGCGAGGAATTTCGGAGGAGTCGTGAGTACCTCCTCCTTGCTCGCCGCAAATGACCGCATCTGCAGGGCCATCGCGGCGGCCAGGCCCGCCCACTGAGCGACGCGGGAACGGCGCCCTGCCTTCATCTCAAGCCCGCTTCCTGAGCCTGGACTCGACGTCGCCCCTGGCCAGGACGCTATCGATGAGGAGGATGACGGCCTCGCGGTCGCGCTTGGGGAGCTTCTGCAGGTCGCGGAAGCGCTCGAGGAGGGGGACGTCGGTGATCGGGGGCTGCTGTGTGGTCGTCTCGCCGGCCTCGCCGCGCAGCAGGAAGTCGAGAGCGACGTCCAGCGTCTCGGAGATGGAGACGAGTGTCTCGGCATTCGGGAGCACCTGGGCGCGCTCGTAGCGCGTCACCTGGGCCGCCTCCGTCTTGATGCGGTCGGCGAGCTGGCGCTGGGTGAGGCCGCGCGCCTCCCGAAGCCTCTTGAGCCTGCTCCCGAACCCCAGGGCCAGCATTGAAGGTCTCCTTTTAGAACGGGCCTGTCCCATAGCCGCGACTGTAGGGGCGATCTCGCGGGGTGCCCTTCGGCGCCGGCTCGCTTGACATTCTAGAAAATCATGCACTAGAGTCAAGTGCATAACTAATCACATGCAGATTCCGCTTGACGACCTTTCGGGAAAAACGGCCGGAGCAGGCGCCTGATGCCGCGCATCCCGAACGACCTCCTCGAACGCATCAAGCACGAAACGCCCCTGCGCCTCCTCGTCGAGCGCTCGGGCGTGGCTCTCAAGGTCTCCGGCGAAAACGTCATCGGCCTCTGCCCGATGCACGAAGATCACGACCCGTCGCTCGTGCTGACGCCCTCGCGCGGCCTCTGGCACTGCCTGGGCGCGTGTCAGGCCGGCGGCACCGTGATCGACTGGGTCATGAAGGCCGACGGCCTCGACTTCCGCGAGGCCGTCGACAAGCTGCTGGCCGAATTCTTTCCTTTAGAGGCCGCGTCTCTCGTCAGGCGCGCGGCCGTCACGGAGCAGGCCTGCCCACTCGACCTCGACGCCGACGACCAGACGCTCCTCAACCAGTACGCCGACTTCTGCCACGAGCTCTTCAGGACGACGGCCGAGCCGAGAGAATACGTGGCGAAAAGAGGAATCTCGTCCGACGAGCTCGTCTCGCACTTCAAGCTCGGCTATGCGAACCGCACGCTCGGCCTTCGTCTCCCGAACGTGAAATCCAAGTCGGGCTTGATGCTGAGGGCCCGGCTGCAGGATCTCGGCATCCTCCGTGCCTCGGGCCACGAGCACCTCGTCGGCTCCCTCGTCATTCCGATCAGGGACAGCGCCGGCAACGTCACCGGCATGTACGGAAGGAAGACTCGCAACGACCTGCGCACCGGCACGCCCGATCACCTGTACCTCCCTGGCCCGCATCGCGGGGTCTTCAACGTCGAGGCTTTCGCCGAATCGAAGACGATGATCCTGACCGAGTCGCTCATCGACGCGCTCTCCTTCTGGGAGAACGGCTTCCGAAACATCACGTGCGCTTACGGCGTCGAAGGCTTCACCGACGAGATTCTCGGAACCTTCTCCTTCCACGAGATCGAGAAGTGCTACATCGCCTTCGATCGCGACGAGGCGGGCGATCGCGGATCGAGGCGCGTGTCCGAGAAGCTCATGGCCGCCGGCGTCGAGTGCCTCCGCGTCCTCTTCCCGAAAGGCATGGACGCGAACGACGTCGTCAGGAAGATGCAGCCGGCTGAAAAGACGCTCGGGCTCTTCATCAGGAGCGCCGAGTGGATCGGGAAGGGAAGAGGGCCAGAGAGGCCGAAGAGAACCGAGAGACCGGAAGAGGCAGCTAAAGAAGGAATGCAGGCAGCGACGGAAAGCCCGGCGCGCATCGAGGAGGCGCCCGCTGCCGGCCCCGCTCAGCTTCTTTCTTTAGCCGCCCCTGCGCCGCTACCTGATGCGCCGGCGCGAGCTCCTGAGCCCGACCAGGCGGCTAAGGAAGAAGAACCAGCCGAGGCGCTCGACGAATTCATCCTCGTCCAGGGCGATCGCCGCTACCGCGTCCGCGGCCTCCGGAAGAATCTCTCCTACGGCTCGCTCCGGCTGAACGTCTTCGTCTCGCGCGACGGCGACCTCTTCGACGAGAAGTCACCGCTGGCCGGCTTCTTCGTCGACACCTTCGATCTCTACGCGGCTCGCGCCCGCTCGGTCTTCGAGCGCCAGGCGTCTCTCGAGATGGGCGTCGAGGAGCGCGTCATCAAGCACGACCTGGGCGCGGTCCTGCGGCGCGCCGAGGAGCTGCAGCAGGAGGCGATCGCGAAGGCGCTCGAGCCGAAAGCGCACCCCGTCCTCATGAACGCCGAGGACACCGAAGAGGCGATGAGGCTCCTCCGTGACCCGAACCTCCTCGACCGCATCCTCCACGACTTCTCGCGCTGCGGCGTCGTGGGCGAGGAGACGAACAAGCTCGTCGGGTACCTGGCCGCAACATCCAGGAAGCTCGACCGGCCGCTCGCCGTGATTCTCCAGTCCTCGAGCGCGGCGGGGAAGTCGAGTCTGATGGAAGCGATCCTGGATTTCATGCCGGAGGAGGAGCGCGAGAAGTACTCGGCTCTGACCGGCATGTCACTCTTCTATTTCACCGAGGAGAAGAGCCTGCGCCACAAGATCCTGGCCGTCGTCGAAGAAGAGGGAGCTGAAAGAGCCAGCTACGCGCTGAAGCTCCTCCAGTCGGAAGGCGAGCTGTCGATCGCGTCCACTGGGAAGGACCCTCACACCGGCCGCCTCGTCACGCAGGAGTACCGCGTCGAAGGGCCGGTGATGATCTTTCTGACGACTACGGCAGCCGTCGTCGACGAGGAGCTCCTCAACCGCTGCCTCGTCCTCTCTGTCGACGAGAACCGCGAGCAGACGAAGAGGATCCACGAGCTGCAGAGGCAGGCCGAGACGATCGAAGGGCTCCTGGCCGCTAAAGACAAGAGCCGGATCGTCCGCCTCCACCGCAACGCGCAGCGTCTCCTGCGTCCTCTCCTCGTCGCGAATCCTTACGCCGGCCGCCTCACTTTCCTCGATGACCGAACGCGCACGCGGCGCGATCATGTGAAGTACCTGACCCTCATCCGTGCGATCGCGCTCCTGCACCAGCACCAGCGGGAAGTGAAGACGATCGAGCACGAGGGGAAGCTCGTCGAGTACATCGAGGCGACGCTGGAGGACATCGCGACCGCCAACCGTCTCGCGGCCGAGGTCCTCGGCCGCTCTCTCGACGAGCTGCCGCCACAGACGAGGCGTCTCCTCGAGCTGCTCGACGGGTGGGTGACGAAAGAGACCGGCCGGCTGAAGAAGGGACGGGCGGACTTCCATTTCAGCCGCAAGGCCGTGCGCGCCGCGACGGGCTGGACCGACTTCCAGGTGCGCGTCCATCTCGGCCGCCTCGTCGAGCTCGAGTACGCGCTCGTCCACCGCGGCGGACGCGGCCAGAACTTCGTCTACGAGCTTCTTTACGAGGGCCAAGGGCAGGACGGCCGGCCCTTCGTCATTGGGCTCGTCGACGACGAGCTCCTAAGAAGTGGAGCTACGACTGAAACCTCGAGGGGGTGCGAGGCCGACTTCGAGGGGGCATCGAGCCCCGGTCGAGCCCCCTTAGAGCCCACACTGAGCCCCGTCGAGATCGCGGCCCCGCCCGCTCCTGAAGCTACTTTTCTTCCTTTAGTCGCCGCGCGCTTCGATGAAGCGCTACCCGGTGGCGATGGGAAAGTGTCGTCGTACCCCGAGGCGGCTAAAGAGAAAAGCTATCGGCCGCGGCGGTACTTCCTGCGCGGTGCCTGATGGCCCGGCGCGGCGAGAAGAGGATCTGGGCTTTCGCCGAGGCGTCGGACCCCTCCGGCCTCGTCGCGCTCATGCAGAGCTGGCTCGAGGCGCTGCGCGTCCGCAACGTCTCCGAGAACACCGTCTCTCACTACCGCTGGGAGCTCTCGAATTTCATCCTCTGGTGTCACGAGCGCGGCCTCACGAGGCCCGACGAAGTCTCTCGGCCCGTCCTCGAGCGCTTCCAGCGCGCCCTCTTCCAGCACAGAACAGCGAAAGGGCGCCCGCTGTCATTCCGAAGCCAGTACAAGAGGCTGGCCGCGCCGAAATACTTCTTCCGCTGGCTGGCGAAGCAGGGCTACCTCGGATCGAGCCCGGCCTCCGAGCTCGACATGCCGCGCCTCGGCCGGCGTCTCCCGCGCCAGATCCTGACGGCCTCGGAAGTCGAGAGGGTCCTCGCACAGGCGGATCTCACCGACCCCATCGGCGTGCGTGACCGGACGATCCTCGAGACCTTCTACTCGACCGGCATCAGGCGCGGCGAGCTCGTCAGGCTGAAGCTCTACGACATCGGCTTCGAAAAGGCCACGCTGATGATCCGAGAGGGCAAAGGCCAGAAGGATCGCGTCGTCCCCATCGGAGAGCGCGCGCTCAAGTGGCTGGAGAAATATCTCCTCGACATCCGGCCGCATCTCGTCGTCCCGCCGGACGAAGGCGTCGTCTTCCTGACCTACATGGGCGTGCCGTTTAACCCCGACGCGCTCGGCCACGAGATGAAGAAGTACATCCTGGCCTCGGGCGTCGGGAAAGAAGGCGCGTGCCACATCTTCCGGCACACCGTGGCCACGCTGATGCTCGACGGGGGAGCCGACATCCGCTACGTCCAGGAGATGCTCGGCCACACGAAGCTCGAGACGACGTCGATCTACACGCAGGTCACGATCGACAAGCTCAAGAAGATCCACGACGCGACGCACCCAGGGGCCAAGCTGAAGCCACGGCTGGTGGGAGACGAAGAGCCCGGGGAGCCTTAGAATGCAGCCCATGAAGTTTGTCGTGACCGTCGACCGTGACGAGGACGGTGTCTTCGTCGCCGAGTGCCCGGCCATCCCCGGCTGCATCAGCCAGGGTGCGACCGAGAAAGAGGCTCTAAAGAACGTCGAAGAGGCGATCCGTGAATGCCTCGACGTCAGAGCCGAAAAGGGCATGCCGCTGACGGTGGCGGTCCATCAGGTGGAAATCTCCGTTTGACCGAGAAGCTGCCGCTCCTGTCCGGACGCAAGGTCGCCCAGGCCTTCGTCAGGCTCGGGTGGCAGGTGGCACGGCAGAAGGGGAGCCACATCGTGCTCGTCAAGCCCGGTCACATCGCATCGCTCTCCGTGCCCGATCACCGAGAAGTGGCCCGCGGAACTCTGCGCGGCCTGCTCCGGGCCGCCGACGTCGAGCTCAGCGAATTCATCAAGGCGGCCGAGTGAAGAGTCGCGCGACGGCCGCCCGCTGGATCGCGGCGCTCGCGGCGCTCTTCCTCGCGCCTCTCGCCGAGGCCTCGCTCACGCGCTCGACGTCGCCGACGATCGAGCAAAAGACGCCCGCTCTCGCGCTCCCATCGCCCACGTCCGAGCCATCAGGGTTTTCTCTCTTCGACGGCAACGAGCTCGCATCTGCTGCCGCCGAATCAGAGAGCGCCGAGAGCTTCCACCCTTTAGCCGCCGTCTCTCTCCTCTCTAAAGACGGAGCCGAGGCGCCTCTCGTATCGGCCGAAGAGCTGATTTATCCGAAAACTCGCTACCGGGTTTTCGGACTTCTGGGAACGCCGATTCTCGGCGAGCTGCGCGGGGTAAGTCTCGAACTGCATTGGAGATCCGCCTCGTTTAGCTGCGGACTTGCATCTGGGACCGTGGGATGGCTCTCCCAGGACCCATTGGGCGATCGCGACAGCCCGAACCTCTACGGATTCGTGGGAGGACGTCCGCACGAGGCCACGGACCCGATGGGCTTGTGCCTCGGGCTCGACAACGTGCCGTGCTGGGACTACGCCACCGAACTCGTCAAGGTGCCCTTCTACAACGCGCGCGACATCGTCGTGCAGGCCGGGAAGGGCGCCGCCGCGGTCGTCGACATGGCTAGTGGTGGTCGCATCTCTGCCGCTGTAAAGGCGTACGACGCGATTCAAGCGACTTCGGGTCCGGCGGACGCGAAGCTTGCTGCTGCAGCGACGGCGTACTCACGGCAGCAAGAGAGCGTTATGACGCTCGGCTTCTCAGAGGCGCCGAACAAGCTTCAACACGCAAAGGATCTCGTGGGTGCTGGCGGGATTGACCGCGGCACTGCACGACTCTTCAACGGCATCGTCGACGGAGACTTCGATGAGGCGGGACGAGGGTTTGCGGAGGCGGCAGGCGGGACAGGCCAACTGGCGGGAACGGTGGCTGCGGCCTACGCGCCATTCGCGCCGCGGCCAGCTCCGTTACTTGAACCACCCCCCGTCGCTCCATCCATCGGGCCGACTGTAGGCGACCTTAGGGCGGCTGGGCTGAAGGACGCGCACCACATCATTCAAGACGCAGCCGTCCGCGAGCTGCCGGGATATGAAACGAACGCGGCGCCAGGTACGCAGCTACCCGGCCCCTCGACGCGGGTGGGCACGGCGCATTACAGGGCAACGCAGATACAGCGTCAGGCCGGCGGCGGCACATACGCTGCCGAAAGAAGGATTGGCTACAAAGCGCTACGGACGGCTGGCCTCTCCGAGGCCGAAGCGAGAGCCGCGCTTGCGCGAGCCGATGCCTTCTTTAAGGCACTCGGAGTGGATCTGGACACGATTCTTCGTACGCCGGGGAACCGTCGATGACGCCAGGTAAGGTCGCCCAAGCTGTGGGAGAAGTCGTGCCGCTGCTGGTCGGCGCGCGTTATTTTGACCTTGAGAAGCTAACGGGTGGGGTGCGCCTGAGCGCGGGCGAACTCAAGGGCGCGGTAGAGAGCTACGGAAAGAAACTGAGGCTGCCGCCACCTGAAGCGGTGGAGCCGAGATCGGTCGTCGAAATCAAGAACGCTTCGCCCGCGCGCTGGAGCGTGTATGTCGATCTTTGGACTGAAGAAGAGGGCCGGTCTGATCTGACTTTAGAAATGACGGTCATCGATGGGCCTGGCGCGAGCCATTCAATTGAAATCGATGATCTCCACGTCCTGTGACGCCCGCGCGTCACGCTGCGTGCTGAGCGGCCACGCGTGACGAGCGCGCCTGGCCGGGCACGCATCGCGCCGCGCTGGAGCTTCTTCCTTTAGCCGCGTCGATCTCGGCTTACGACCGCCCGAAGAGGACCGCGATCGCGCCCTCCGGCGCTCCGGCCCGCGGGGTGAATGCGCCGGGCGCGGGGCAGCGCGCGTGCCCGCGGGTCTCTCCCGGCCTCCCATCGGTCACGCGCGCTGCGAGATCCCGCTGGCCGATAAGCGCGCTTATCGGCCCCGGCACTTTCATGTCCCGCTGCGCTTCGCTCCGCGGGGCCACCCCGCGGGCCTCCGGTCGCGTGCTCGCTGCGCTGCGCCGCGACCTTTAACGTAACGCGAGCGCTACGTTAAACGCCGGGGGGCGTGCGGTGCGCGCCCGGCCCGGGCGCGAGCGGCTAAGGGCCTTGCGCGGCGCGCTTCTGAAGGGCGCGAGCACCTGCGCGCGCAGGCGTGCTCGGTCCACGCGCCGAAAGCGTGCGCGCCGCGCAAGGCCATAGAGCTGTCGGTGCTCGCTTCGCTCGGGCGGTAAAGGCTGGCACTGCGGTGTGCGTCGCGTCGCGCGCGAGCGCCTGCGGGCCTTGCTCCTCGCGGCCATGACCCGCTGCGCTTCGCTCCGCGGGGGCCGCTCGTCGCGCGTGTCCTCGGCCATCGCGCGCGGCAACCTCGCGCCAGCCGGGGCCGAGCACGGGAGAGCCGCGCCGCGGCGCTGCGCGCCGCCGCGCGGCCGCCCGAAGGGCGGCTAAGGAAATGGACTGATGCGCCTGCATCGTGGGAACGGAGCGAGAAGTGCACCAGATTGAGGCGACGGCTGACCCCCCGACTGGGCTCAAGCCCATGCACAGCATCGTCTGGCATGCGGGGCGCGCGGCCGTTTTTTCTTTGGGGCTCTCTGGGCGATAAGCTGCTCAGGAGGTTTCCGCGTGACTGAAACGCCGATGTTTTTCAGCCCGGGTCCACGGGCGGTGAAACGCGCAGAG
>CAWIIN010000003.1:0-680584 GCA_963836285.1 uncultured Acidobacteriota bacterium
TAGCGGGCGCTCCTGAGGCTAGTGGGAATTGCCACGGCGAGACCAACCAGTACGGGAAGCAAGAGGTCGGCGATAGGCCAGCCCGTGAAGTGCGGGAAGTCGGCACTAAGAAACCGAAAGACGATGGCAGCCATGAAGATAAAGAGGCAGACCACCGCGACGCGAGGGCGCCCCTGGGGTGCAAGCCTAACGACGAAGATGAGAAGAGCGGCCTCTTGAACAACGCGAGCATGGGCAGAACGACCCATGCGGGGTTTCCGGATGCGAGGGCGGGTGATGCGGCGAACAGTGGCGCCAGAAAGATAAGGTCAGGACGCACCGCACTCGGGTTTAGGAAGTGCTCCCGGCGTGAGGCGGAAACGAGGCCCTTCGACCTTTTCCCGAAGCGCATGCCTAAGCCCATGAAGCCCGCTAACTAGTATTAGACGGCAAGTAGGCCGAGGAAGAAATGGGTATCGCTACTCGAATTCTGGGCTCGAATGGGCAGGGATAGCCAGATTCAGATGGGCAGGGATATTCGCGTTCTGACGGCTGTCGGGCCGAACGGGGCTGAAAGGCAGGCGACACGCGGCGGGGGTCGCCTAAAGCGCTGAGCAGAACGTCCGGCACGCCAGCGCGCGATCTACACGCAACGGCCCCCGGGGAGCCGTGGTGAAGCTCGACTGCGCAGGGAAGCCCTCGTGGGTGAACGACCGACCTACCTTTCGCCCTTCGAGAAAGTCGAAGGCGCTGTCCTCAAGGGACCGGTTGAGGACAACCGGTAGTCCCGGACCGCCGCGTTCTGAGCCATCGCCCCGGGGATCTCTCAAAAAAGGGCCGGTTTCTCGAACCTAGGAGATCGCCGTCCGGACAGAACTGCGGGCCGGGTATGAGAAAGAAACCGAGGGCGTGACTCTGGTCTCTACGCGCCACAGCCCCGCCAATTCCCATTGCGGCCCTACACTGCCGCGCTTATTATCCGAGAGAGGAACCGTGCGGTTCAGTCGTCGAATGCGAGCGTGCGCGTTCCGGCGCGCTGCGCTATCTGCCTTCCTCTCCGGAGCCATCCTCGTGAGCGAGCATCGTGCTTCCGGGGCTGCGTCAATCGTCGAATTCCCGACGCCGAGCACGAATTCGTTTGCTGGCGGGATCGTGTCGGGGCCTGGACGGAAACCTCTGGTTCGTGGGGTCGGCCTCGTGGGGCGCGTCACGCCGCAGGGCGTCATCACCGAATTCCCGCTCGCCACGTTCTATGACCTTCAATCGATCACGGCAGGTGCCGACGGAAACCTGTGGTCTGGCGACGCAAACGGTGGCCTCATTTTCCGTATCACGCCTTCGGGCGTCGTGACCCAGTTTCCCACCCTGAGCGTAAATGCTCAGCCGGCCGGATTCGCGACGGGAAGCGACGGAAACGTCCGGGTTTACCCAGCGCGGGAACAACGCGATCGGACGTATCACGCCGTCCGGGGTCGTGACGGAATTCCCGATTCCGTTTCCGCAACACGGGCCCGGCGCGATCGTCGCGGGTCCCGACGGAAATCTCTGGTTCGTATTGAGTGAGGCCTTCGTCCCGAACGGCATCGGCCGGATCACCGTCTCAGGGGGCATGACGTTCTTTCCCCGAGTCGGGCGTTGCACCGAGCTGGATGGCCGCCGGTCCCGACAGGAACGTCTGGTTGACGGAGTACGTCGCACAGAAGGTTCGGCCGAATCTCTCCGTCAGGCGCCATCGCCGAGTTCGATTTCCCTGTGGGCGCGGGAGCTCCTGGGGCTATCGTCGCGGGTCCCGACGGCAATCTCTGGATTTCGAGCAATACGACGCTCGAGACGATGTCCGTGTCTGGGTTACCAATCCGGGAGATATCACTCCCCGCGAACATCAACGGCCCTGGTGGGATGACGACGGGTCCGGACTGGAAACATCGGGTTCACTCTCCCGCTCGCGGGTGCACCGACCGTCTTCCTCCAGTCCGAGGTGTGTCGTCTGAGCTTCCCGCTGGCTCGTCCTTTCACCCTCTCGCCCCTTGCCGGGTTCTCGACACGCGAAGCGCGCCATCTCCGCTGGGAGGGCCTAACTCGCGGCCGGCGCAAGTCGCGACTTCTATGTGACGGGCACGTGCGGCATTCCAGCTTCCGCGATCTCCATCGCCGCGAACGTGACAGTCGCCGAGGCAACCTCGTCAAGGCACTCTGTTCACGCTTCCGGCGCCGTTCCCGTTGCTTCCGTTCCAAGCCGGCTCGGCGCGCGCGAACAACTCGACGCTCTTCCTCGCTCGCGACGGCTCCGGGGGGTTGACCTTCTCCAATGACCTGCCTGTACTCAGGGAGCCTCCAGTTGATCCTCGACGTGAACGGCTGGTGGGAGTAGCGGCGCGCAGAGGACTTGGTTCGAGTATCGGAATCGAGTGCGGAGCCGAACGGAACTCGAGCTGGGTTGGGGGCCTACTTTCGTGCGCGGGCGAACCTTCGCCCCAGGCGTCATTGGTCGGCTTCGGCGCCCCTGTGTCGACTTGGCTTCCCCGTACGTCGAGGCGACGTCCCCCACACCCTCCGGCTCCGCCACTCCGAGGGCATACGCTTTCTCCCTCAAGGCCAGGGTCAGCGCCGCCGTGCGATCGATGTCGTAGTAGCGCGCGAGCTCTGAGTTCGAGCGTCTCATTCGATAGGCGAAATGATGTGGACGCCTTCGGGCCGCTCATACCGCAATCGTAGCGGTACGTGGGTACACGATCAACCGAAGGCAAGCGATACCCTTGACAGACGTAGCCGTCTAGCACTACGTTGCGCTACGCATGAGCGACCCCGGCGATCGCCTACCGCGCGTCTCCACCATCCGGCCAAGCAGCGGACGGCGTAAGCCTCGAGGCCCAGCGGGCGCGGGTCGAAGCGTGGGCGACTTCCAACGGCCGGGAACTCGACGGCCGTTCATGTCGATGCCGGAATCTCTGGTGCGAAGACGGCAAACAGGCCGGCCCTAGGGCTGCGCTCCGAGAGGCCTGCCGAAAGCCCAAGGGTACTCGTCGTTTATTCCCTCAGCCGGCTCGCCCGCTCGACGAGAGACGCGATCGATATAGCAGAGCGCCTCGAAAGGCTGGGGCCGACATCGTCTCACTCACAGAGCAGATCGACACGACGACGGCCTCGGGGAAGATGGTCTTCAGGATGCTCGCCGTACTCGCCGAGTTTGAGCGCGACCTCGTTGCGGAGCGAACACGCGGGGCCCTCGCACACCTGCGCCGACAGGGCCACCGGATTTCGCGGTTCGCCCCGCTCGGGTACGACCTAGACGGTACCACGGCGTTCCGAACGCGGCCGAGCAGCGCGTCCTCGGGACGATCTGCGAGCTGCACGGCAACGGGCATGTCCCTCCGCCAGATCGGGGCGGAACTCCTGCTCGGGGATCTCTATGAAGAACGGGTGTCGGGCCTGGTCGCCGAACGTCATCCGCGCTGCCCTAAAACGGTAGCCGGGATGAGTGCTGAAGGAAGGCCCACCGCGTTATGAGTGGACCTGACGATGGCGGCGGACCGCACGACCGGGAGGAGCCGGCCGGCGACCGCCCGGGCGCGGAAAGTGCCGGCGACTCTTCTCGCGCGAGTGCTGCCTTTCGTGATCCCCGATGTCCCTTTCAATGGCGATGTCGGGTCGCCACCGCGTGTACGGCTACTACCAGCGACGGCTGGCGCCGGCTGCGGCACCGATCGCGGGGCGCGAGAAGCGGCGGGAGTAATGAGCACTCGAAAGGGCAGAGGGTTCGTACCCAAACAGCGCCCCGCAGATCAGCCAGGGCATCCTGCCTCGAAGAACCGTGTCGTAGCGGCTAAATACGGCCGGCTCGCTGCCGAGTCGGCACGCTCGGGGGCGGAACTGGCGGCGGCAGGATTTCGCCCGTTACGCGGTCAGTATCGAGCTGGTCACGCCCAGGATCTCCTCCGCAAGCGCGTGGCAGATTTGCGGCTGCGCGTAAGGCGAGTCGGGGAAGTCACTCGTGTCGCGGGCGCACGCTTGGCCCGGGAAGCCCTAATCGAGAACGGATCGCCGACCGACTCGAGTGGGCTAAGGGCTAGCGGCCAGTACCCCGTAGTGATGGGCCCCTACCCAAATGGAGTTCGGACCGGTAAACGAGGCCCCACCCCGGGATATCGCCCTGATGGAGTTCAATGCGAATCTATGGTTTGCGTTCGGGCTCCTCGTCGCACTCTCAAAGGCCGCCGCGAAGTGGACGAGGCGGCTGACCAGGGGTACGAGGGGTAGGGCTCGTCGACGTTCTCTTCAACGTCTAGGCGAAATCGAAATCCAGCGTAGGGCGGCGACTGAGGAGGTGTTTCGGGAGGAAACCCGCGCGGTTGGCGTCTCGACAATGCAGGGGCGCGCTCGTTGTCGACGTCGAGGTCCCCTCGGCGGCGCAAGACGACATCGACTGGATTCTGAGAAGGCACGACGACCACGAAGGCCGACTCGTCCATAGGGCAGTAGCCCTGGAGCGTCTCAACGAGTTGCCTTGGGTCAAGAGGGTAGCTCGTGGCGGTGTCACCGTTAGCGAGTTGCAGGTGGCCCGGAAGGAGTTCCAGGCGCGCCACGAACTGAGAGAGGTGCGCCTTGGACCACCCAGAGCCAGAGGACTAAAACTTGTCCCAGAACTGAGTTCTGCGGGCTTCTGCACACCGCATTTTGGATACCCGGTGAGGGGGGCCGAGTGCGAGAGTACAGGCTCGAGGAAGGGGCGGAGCAGAAGGGTTGGAGGGTGCAGCGTCCGCGAGCGGGAGGTCCGCGCGGCGGAAATCAAGAGCCGTCCGCGTCGGCGGCGCCTCGTCCGGGTTCCGAGTTGAGTTCCGAGGGTTTGACCGGGCAGCCGCCCCGACAAGACTGAAGGCCCGCAGGACGAAGTCTGCCCGGCGCACGGCGGCCTATGCACATCGCCCGCCGGGGGGCCGCCCCGCCAGGACGAAGCGCCCTCGGCGAGCACCATTCACACGTCGCGTCGCGGGGGTGCGCGGTGAGGAAGATCGACGACTCAGTCGTCAAGATCGTGGGTGACGTCTTGGCGAACGCGTTGAAAAGAACGCTGAGACTGGTTCGCCATGCAATTCGCGGCGACGGCGGCGGCCATGGGGGGGTGGGGGCGGGGACGGGTGGAGCCGGGCCGCTACTCGGGGGGAGAAATCTGTCGAGAAAGGTAATGAAATCGCCTTCGACCTCGTTTCACGCCTTGCTGGTCTGGCGAACGAAGGGATGGAGCCCTATCGCCTGCTCGAGGCGATTGAAGCCGTCCTTGAGATCAGGGGACGCGTTGTCCCCGAGCAGCGCCATGCCGACCAGCAGGCGGAACCGTGAACCGCGGCTCCAACCACACTTCCGCCTACCTCGCGGCGCTGACGGGCGAGGAGAACCCGACCGTCACGTTCCAGACGTTCAGCGACCACAAGCCGAGCCCGAGTGCCTGCTGGCTGCGCGACCCCCTTGCGCGTGTGCTGCACGGGACCCTGACTCAGCGCGCGGCGGAGCTGGCTCGCCTGAACGACGCGGGCGCTGGGGTCTTCGTCATGGTGAACGCGGGCGACCTCAGGGGCCGTGCGGCCGGGAACGTGAAGGCCGTGCGCGCCGTCTTCATCGACAAGGACAGGCCTCTCCTCCGGCCGTGTTCGCTCCTGCCGACCTTCGCCGTCTTCACGTCGCCGGAGAAGGGGCACGCCTACTGGCGCATCAAGGGCGAGCTTGCCGCTCGAGCGGTTCCGGGCGGCCAGAAGCGGCTCATCGCCTTCTACGGGTCCGACCCCGGCGTTCATCGACTCTGCCGCGTGATGCGGCTGCCCGGCTTTCTGCACCGCAAGAAGGAGCCCGGGACGCTCGTCACGTTCGAGACGGGCTCGGGCGAGTCGTACACCGAGGAGGAGATCCTTGCGGCGCACCCCCCGTCCTCGTGCCCCGTCCCATGCCGAGGTCGCCCCGCTTCACGACCGGCCGACCCGCGTCAGCCGACGACGACGAGATCGTGCTTGACCTTGCGCGCGACGTAGCCGCGCGCCTGCCCTGGGCCGAAGGCGACCGTCACGCCTCGGCGATCAAGGTCGCAACGTACATGAGGAAGCTCGGGTGCACCGACTCCGAGATCCGCACGGTCGTCGAGGATCGCCTGGTCGCGGCCGGGAAGACGCAGGACGAAGCCGAGAGGGTCATCACCTGGGCATCGGCCGAGATTGCGCCGATCCCCGGCGACCGCGAGCGGGTCATCGAGATCGAGCGCCGCCGCCGCGAGTGTGAGGCCCGCCAGAGAAGGGCGACGCGATGAGCACCGTGAAGAAGTTGTTCCCGGAAACGGACCCGACTCGCGAGGCGGGGAACGACTTCGGTGAGGAGTGCCAGCAGCCAGCGAACGACACGACGGGACTGGAGGAACCGGCGGAGGCGGAGCGCATCGTGGCCCTTGACGCGTTCCTCGCAGAACCGGAGGAGCCGGTCTGGCGTCGTCGAGGAGATCCTCTCGGAGCGGGCCCTCGCGATGCTCGCAGCCGAGGCGTACCAGGGGAAGAGCACGTTCGCCGCGTCTCTCGCACTCCACCTGGCTGCCGGCAGGGACTTCCTCGGGTGGCGGGTCCTCCGCCCGCGCCCAGTTCTCTACTGGCAAACCGAGGGGAGCGTAGGCCGCTTCAAGAAGCGCCTCGCGATCGCTGCCGCGTACTACGGGATTGACACGAAGGGGCTCCCGCTTTACCTCGAACGAACGGGGCGGGGAGAGGACTTCAGGTGCCCGGCCTTCCGGGCGGTCGCCGAACGGGCTAGAGGCGGTCTCCTCATCGCGGATACCTCGGGCGCCTTCTACTTCGGCGACGAGAACTCGGCCGAGGAGGTGCGCGAGGGCTGGGTGCGTCCCCTAAAAGCCGTTATCGCGGACTGCAACGTCTCGGTCCTCACGATCCACCACCACGGGAAGCCATCAAAGGAACGCGATGGCCATCATCGTGGGCGAGGGTCGTCGGCACTCTTCGGGGACGCCGACACTTGGTTTCGCCTTGAACGTGTTCCGGGCGACTCGACGCATCGAATGCTCTACGTGGACAAGGTCCGCGAGGCTGGCGAGCGGCCCCCTCTAGAACTCGACTTCCTGGCCGATCGCGCGGCGTTCGATCGCGTCGCGCGCGAAGTGGCAGTTGAGGTCAAGGCCGACCGTAAGGCCGAGCGCGCGGCGGCGAAGGCCGAAGAGGAGCGGAAGGCGCGCGAGGACATCGCTCATATCCTTCGCCGTGCCCAGCACGGCATGACGGCGGAGGAGATCCGTCAAGCATTCGGTCGCCGGCGAGAGTGGATAGCCCTGGTCATCGGCGAGCTTCACTCTCGGGGACAAATCCGTCCCGAGGTTGTCGAGAGGCAGGACACGAAGGGCAGGAAGATCCGTGTGACGGTCTGGAAGTGGCAGGTTGGGGGGATGTCGTGACGCCCGAAACGACGACGCGACGCCCCGCGTTTTCCCCCCATACCCCCAAGCGGCGGGGAGCCGCGTCGGGGAGCCGCGTCTCCCGCCGCCCGGTGACTCCCGGTGAATCCCGCGGGGAGGCGCGGGGAGCCACAGGGAGGCGCGTCGGGCTCGTGTCGTGCGGGGGGCTCCGTGGCCTGCCGTTCAGGCGAGCCGACAGTCCGAGGACTAAGGGGTCGCCGTGAGCTGGTGCGTCCCCCTGCCGCGGTGCTGCCCCAGGCCGTGTCCGCCCGTTTCGTCGCCGGGTACCTCGGCGTGTCGATGGCCTGCCTCCAGAAGTGGCGCTACGCGGGCGTCGGGCCCACGTGGTTCCGCACCTCGGCCACGCATGTCGTCTACGACATGGACTCGGTCATCGCGACGCGGGAGGCAGGCGGCGTCAGGGGCGTCTGGGCGGCCATCCAGCGCAAGCGCGCCGAGAGCGCCGGCCAGCCGTCTTCTGGGGCCGCACGGATGGCCGTGGCGACGCAGGCGGCCATCGAGAAGCGGCGGGCCGGGCGCGTTCAGCGAGGGGCGCTCGACCCGGAGGTCCTGCGCGAGGCGGAGCGCATCGTGGCAGAACGGAGGATGGTGCACGGCCCCGGTCGAAAGGGCGAGGCCGAAGGAGTAGCCTGACGTTGGAGTTCGCAGATGAAGTCCATCCCCGGCTTCCGCTTCGATGCGAAGCGTGGCGTCGTCGAGATCAAGGTCATTGTCCCCGGGACGCGAAGCCTCGTCCGCCGGCAGGCGACGCTGAAGGCGGCCACGATGCAGGACGCGCTCGTGGCATGGAAGAAATTCCGCGACGAGGTTCTCGAGGAAGCGAAGAGCGGGATGCCTGCGGCGGAGAAGACGCTCCGCTGGTACTTCGACACCTACTGGGAGAAAAAGAATGAAGGCCGGGCTCTCGACGAAGGGCGCGTCTTCCGTCCAGCAGGCCATGAAGAGGATCCTCCCTCACCTCGGCGACACGCTGATGGAGCGGATCAACGACGCCGAGGTGAACGACCTCGTCGCGGCGATGAAAGCCGACGAATACGCGGCTGAGACGATCAACGGCACGCTCGACACACTACGGAAGTTCCTTCGCGACGCCGTGCGCGCAGACCATCACCGTGTACCCGATCAAGCGCCGCCTCCCCCGCCAGAAGGTCCCGAAGCTCCGACTCGAGCCTGTCGCCCGAGGAAACAACGGCCTTCCTCGCGGCCTTCGACGACGAGACCCGCTTCCGCGAATTGCTCCCCGAGGGCCGCCGCTTCGGCGTCGTCGTCGAGTTCGCGGACGGCCGAACACGCGGCGGCCCGATGGAGAGCAAAGCGGCGGCGTACCACTTCTCGCACTTCCGGGCGCTGAAGCCGCTATTCGTCGTGGCGCTCGAGACCGGCCTTCGTCATGGGGATCTACTAGGCTGGGGTGGTCGTCGGTGAATGCGAAGGACGGCTGGATCCGCGTCTCGATGGGCAAGACGAAGGAGGAGGCCGTCGTTGCGATATCGGCCGCATGCAAGGCCGCGCTCGAGGAGTGCCGCACGCGCCCCGTCCGCTCGAAGGAGTTCGTCTTCGCGAACGACGAGGGCGCGCCGATCGCCGAGAGCACTCTGAAACGGGCCTTCGCGACCGCGAAGCGGCTGGCGAAGATCGAGCGGCGCTTCCGCTTCCACGACCTCCGGCACACGTTCGCCTCGACACTGGCCTCGCAGGGCGTCTCGCTGCAGGTCATCCAGCGCGCGCTCGGCCACACGACGTCGAAGATGAGCGAGCGGTATGCGCGGCCGTCCGAGGACGCGCTGAGGACGATGGCAGCGGCGCTCGACCGGGCATCTGCACAAGCGGTGAACGAGGCACAGCGGGCCATCAAAGCCGCTGCAATCGACCCCGAAAACGGCCCCGCGAATGACGCCGCGAAAGGTTTTCGCGAAGGTCCGCCCCTGCTGAGGGCACCGGACGAGGTCGCGGCTCTTCCGAAGCCGTTCCTCGCGGCGGAGTTAGCTGGTGGGAGGTGCGGGGATCGAACCCGCGACCTGCTGCGTGTAAAGCAGACGCTCTACCGCTGAGCTAACCTCCCATCGGCAGTTTACGCGCCGGGAAAAGCTCTCTAGGGCTTTACGCCCGGCAGATAAGCGCCGTCGCCGGTTCGCTCCCCGGGCTTGCCTCCGTCGTTGATCACCCCATAGGCGTACCAGGGCGCCGTGCCTGCCGTTCTTTGGATCCGGATGTAGCCGTTCGACACGCCGGCGTCCGCGAAGAACCTCGAAGGCTGAGCCCACTCTCCGGGATTCAGGCTGACGGTCACGGGTGGCCCCGCCGCCTTTCCCCCGTTCGAGCCGTCCAGCGCCTGGAGCTGCAGCGTGATCGGACCCGACCCGTCCCCACCGGTGTGGAGGACGGCCACGTTGCTCCGGTCGTTCGCATCGGCCTTCAGTCCGAGAACGAAGGCCGAATCGGAGAACTCCTGGTTCGCGTCGACGGCTGCATAAAAAACACCGTACTGTCCGCCGGCGGGCGAACGCGACGACGTCCGCGCTCCGGCGAAGACGCTCTCCAGTGCCACTCCGCTCACCTGAACGACCAGGCTCCCGCCGTAGCTCGCCGCGCCGCGGGCGCCGACGCCGGCCCCCTTCGACCTGAGAAAGTCGATGGCCTGAGGGACGATCCTCTGCCGACCGGCATCCACGTCGACGGTCGTCGTCAGACCCGGCCCCGAGGCGCGGGAGAGGGACTCGACGTAACGAAGGGTGAACGTCGCCCGCGCGCTCCCGCGGTTCGTCAGGATCAGTTCCGACTCGAAGGGCTCGGCCTCGACGAGAACGGGAACGGTGATTCTGCTTCCGGCGACGGCCTCCGCACGCGCCGGGACGAATGAACCGTCGTTTGTGAGCCGATCGTTGACGACGCCGTACGCCCCGAATGTTCCGCTCCCGACGCTCTCGATCTTCGCGTACCCCGAGGGATAGCCGGCAGCGTCCAGAATGCCGTTGAATTGATGCCAGGCATGCGCCCGAAGCACCAGCGGCGCTCCCGCCGTCACCTCGAATGAGCTCCCGTCGTCTCCGGAGACGACGGTGACCCGAAGGGAGACGGGGTCGTCGCCCATGTTGTAGACCGCCAGGTTGGAGCGGTCGGAGGCGTTGGACCTCAGCCCGTAGACCCACAGCCGCGAAGCCGAGGAGGCCGCGGCCGGATCAGTGTCCACATAGGCAAGGCCGGCACGCCCCATCTGGTTATCAGCACCCGTGCGAACCGTCGCGCGGACGCCCGCGGCGGGAGCGGAGAGGACGACCGTTCCTCCCTGGTCCCCGCCGACCGGAATGGAAACGCCCCGGGATCTCAGGTAGGCGATTGCATCCTGAAAGACCACCTGTTGGCCGGGGGGAACCGTCTCGAGCACCTCGCCGGCCCCCGACCCGATGGAGCCCGTGTACGAGAGCCTCACCGTGGCGGGCCGGGCTCCCAGGTCCGTGAGCTGCAGCTCGCTCGTATAGTGGGCGAAGCCCGAAACGTCGAGAACGAACGGAACGAAACCGGAGACGTCCGCCGTCGGCACCGTCCAGGAGCCCAGAACTCCGGTGTCCGCTTTGAGCCCCTGCATGTCGGACCCGTCCGCACGGAGCGCCTTGACACCGGCAAAAGCCGGGCTGAACTCGAGCGCATAGCGCACCTCGGCCCGGGTGCCTTCGCTCCTCATCGACGAACGGGACAAGTCGACGGCACATTGGCTGTTGGACAGCCACCCCGTCGACCCGGAAGTGCCGATCGTCCCGGTTAGCCCGTCGTCGCCGAAGAGCAACATCTGCTTCGTCACGAGAAAGCTCTCGACCACGCATCCGTTGGCCACGTCCGCCGTCGTGTTCACGATGAGACGAGTTCTCGCCACGTCGTCTCCGCCGTTGTCGTCGCGTACCGTGAGGCCGAAGGTCCCCCAGAAACCTGCTCCCGAGGATGGCGTCACGGACTCGGCGACGGGCGCCAGGTTTGGCGCAGGAGGTCGATCGATGAGGAATCGACCTCCGCCCACTCGGATGACTCCCGTGTGACTTCGGGGGATGTGATCCGGATCCACGCGATAGCCGATGACGCCGTTGCCCGCGCCCGGACTGCCGGACGTGATCGTGATCCACTCCGTATCGGTCGCGGCGCTCCAGGTACAGCCTGCGTCCGCCAGTACCTGGATCGTTCCCGTTTCGACGCCCGGGCCGTGGCTCCGGCCCGTCGGGCTGAGCGTTTCGCAGGCGCCCTCGAAGCCGACGTCGACGATGAGGTCGTCCCCGGCGCCGGCGCGCACCTGGAGCGAGAGATTGGTGTACGGGTCGGTCCACGACCGTCCCGTCGGGAGAGGTGTGTCCGTGTTCAGACCCGGAGACCTCGGAGTGAAGTCGACGAGGTGCGAGTTCACGCCGGTGAACTCGTCGACGTAGTGGACGTTCGCGCCGTTCGTGAAGTTCGAATTCCCCAGACTGGGATCGAGGGTGCCGTCGAAGCGGCCGATCGGACGCCGCGATTCCAGCCAGAGAAACCTCTCGCTCTGCGTGCCCCTTCGGACCTTCAGGCCCCGGATTCCGGGCCCGCTGGACGCGAGAGGCCTCAACGTGAAGGACCCGCTCTCCCCGACCGTCACGGCGTCCACCCCGTCCTGGAGCCAGCCGAGCAGCGATTTCTCGTGAGCGCTGTAGTGGGCGATCCCGGTTCCCATGGGCGTGCTGTCGTCCGAGTAAGGCTGATCAAACGTTCCGGGTTGCCCCGGAGGCCCAAGAGGCTCGAAAAGGTCCCAATAGCGGAAGATCGCATGCCCGAGCGACAGGCCGTGCCCCCCCTCGTGGATGGCCGTTTGCAGGAATCTGTCCCCGTCCAGGTGATCCGAATCGATCGGCAACCAGGCGACGGACGCCTGGAAAGAGCCGCTCTTCGGCGCGGTTTGCGAAACGCAACCGAGCAGCGCCCATCCGCCAACTCCGGGCCGGCAGCCTGTCGGACGGGGGAAGACGAGAAAGAGGCGGTCAAAGGCTGGCAGTTTCCCCGCAGCGTCCGCAGCCTCGAGCGCGGCTTTCCGAAGCTCGTCGTCTTCGTCACAGCTGTACGCTCTGCCGAGCGTCAGCCAACCCACGACGTCTCCGGTCACTCGGGCGCGTCCGTACGAGACCTCCTCCCAATGGGACTTGAGCGACTTGCCCTCGCCAAAGAAGACGTCCCGGACCTGCTCGCGGGTCAGAATGGGGGCAGGCTCGCCGGGAAACGTCACGAGAAGCACGAGGACGCGCTGTTCGTTCACCGTGCTGCATTCCGCCGCCGAGCTCACCAGCTCGAGCCGGCTCGCCGCAACCCGGCCTCCGGTGCGCAGGCCGTGGATCGTCACTTGATCCCTCGATCTGATCCTTCCCTTGAAGTCGGCGGGCGTCGAGAAGACGAGCGCGCTTCTCCCCGACCGGAGCCGCAGCTCCCGGTGATCGAGACTTCCGTCGGGCCGGCAGAACACGACCTCCTCGACCCGTCCCGTCCACGTGGCGGTTTCGGCGCCTTCGGTCGGGCCGGCGGCGGGTGAGACGTGGGCCATGGACCCGAGGCCGAACGCCAGGGCGACCATGGAGACCCGTCGGGCGCAGAGGCAGGGCTTCATGACTTGCGTTGTCTCTCCGTAGTGGTGAGCTAACCTCCCGCACGCAATCTTACGCGGCGACGGAACAAACGGATCCGTTCCGAACATCCCCTGGGGAGACGCGATGGAACGCTACAACCTCGTCGTGATCGGAGGCGGGTCCGGGGGGCTCGTCGTCGCCGCCGGCGGCGCCTCTCTCGGCGCGCGCGTCGCCCTCGCCGAGAAGCACGTCCTGCCGTACGCGCCCCCCGGCCGCGCGCCCGTGCAGGGCATGGGCGGCGACTGCCTCCAGTACGGCTGCGTCCCGTCCAAGGCGCTCCTCGCCGCCGCGAAGGCGGTCCACGCCGTGCGCGGCGCCGGGCGCTTCGGCATCCGCGGCGCGCTCGACCCGGGCGTGCAGGACCTCGGGCCCGTGATGGACCGGGTGCGCTCGACGCAGGCCGTGATCGCGCCGAACGACTCCGTCGAGCGCTTCTCGGGGCTCGGCGTCGACGTCCTCATCGGCGCGGGACGCCTGAAGTCTCCGCACGAGGTCGAGGTGAACGGGACGACCGTGTGGGGCCGGCACGTCGTCCTCGCGACGGGCTCGCGCCCCCGCATCCCGGAAATGCCCGGACTCGCGGGCTCGGCCTTCCTCACGAACGAGAGCGTCTTCGATCTCGCCGCGCTCCCGAAGCGCCTCGTCGTCATGGGCGGCGGCCCGATCGGCGTCGAGCTCGGCCAGGCGTTCCGCCGCCTGGGCTCCGAGGTCACGATCGTCTGCACGTCGGCCCACGTCTGCCCGAAGGAGGACGCCGACGTCGCGGCGGTCCTGGCCGCGAGCCTCCGGGCGGAGGGCCTCGTGATCCACGACTCCGCCATGGCGACCTCCGTCGCCCCTCGCGGCGGCGCGCACGTCGTGACCGTGGCGAAGGACGGCGCGACGTTCGAGGTCGAGGCGGACGCGATCCTCGTCGCCGCGGGACGCCGCCCGAACCTCGAGGGCCTCGGCCTCGAGGCCGCGGGCGTGGCGTTCACCCAGAAGGGCGTCACGACCGACGCGACGTGTCGGACCAACATCCGTTCCGTCTGGGCGATCGGCGACGTCGCGGGGCCGTACCTCTTCACGCACTGGGCGGGCTACCAGGCGGGCATCGTCCTCCGCAACACGCTCTCGCCCGTCGCGCTCGCGTCCTGCGACTTCGCGAACACGCCGTGGGTCACGTACACCGAGCCCGAGATCGCCCGCGTGGGGCTCTCGGAGGAGGGCGCGCGAGCGAAGGGCATTCCCCACCGCGTCTTCCGCGCGGCCTTCGCGCACAACGACCGCGCCGTCTGTGACGGGACCGGAGGCGCGCACTTCATGAAGGCCGTCGTGGATCCGAAGGGACGGATCCTCGGGGCCTCGATCGTCCACCCGCACGCGGGCGATCTTCTCGCCGAGGTCGTCCTCGCGAAGAAGAACGGGCTGCCGCTCTCCGCGCTCGGCTCCGCGATCCACGCGTATCCGACGCTCTCGGAGATCCACGGAGCCGTCGCCCGCGAGGCCCTGAAGGCGACGCTCACGCCGTGGAAGAAGGCCCTCCTGACGCGGCTCGCGGCGTTTCTGAGGAGGTAGGGCGTGCAGGAGCTGCTCCGGAACTTTCAGGGGTGGGTCGTCGGTCTCGGGCCGGCGGGCTGGGTCCTCTACGCGCTCGTCTACGCCGTCTGCTGCGTCCTCTTCGTGCCCGCCTCGATCCTGACGCTCGGGGCGGGAGCGCTCTACGGACTCGGCACGGGCACCGCGATCGTCCTCGCCGGCGCGACGCTCGGCGCGACGCTCTCCTTCCTCCTCGCGAAGTCGGCCCTCAGGAAGAGGATCGAGCGGATGACCGCGGGCAACGCGAAGTTCGCGGCTCTGGACAAGGCCATCGCGAAGGAAGGGGCGAAGATCGTCTTCCTCGTCCGCCTCTCCCCCGTCTTCCCATTCACGTACATCAACTACGCGTTCGGGCTCACGGGCGTGAGGACGCTTCCCTACGTTCTCGCGTCCTTCGTCGGGATGATCCCGGGGACGTTTGCGTACGTGTATCTCGGGGCCGCCGCGCGAACCGCCGCGTCCGGCGAAACGGATGCGACGAAGAAGGCGCTCCAGATCGGCGGCGCGGTCGCGGCGGTCCTCGTGTCGCTGTTCGTCGCGCGCGTCGCCGCGAAGGCCATCAAGGGCGCGGGCGTCGACGAGGCCAAGACCCCGCCGGCGCCCGGCGCAAGCTGAGCGGGCTCTATGGCCTCTTCGGGGTGGGGGTCTTCGTCGGCGCGAGCTGGATCGTCCCCGGGTTCGCGTGGATCGGGGAGAGCGGCGCCGAGAGCGTGATGGCGGTCTCGGGCGAGCTGTTGTTCGCGGCGGTCGCCGTGACCTTGAACGACCCGTACGGCAGGCCCATGAACACGGCGACCCAGCCCGGGCCCGAGACCTGCTGCGCGTTCCCGGAGCCCTTGACCGGGGCGTTGCCGTGGCCCTTCGGGAACGTGCCCGCGGCGTAGTGCGCGGCGTGGTATTTCCCGCCCACGAAATTCGGCCCGCAGGACGTCGTCGGCGAGACCGGCACGCACGCCGCCCAGACGTCGAGAGGGCCCGTCCAGTCGGAGCTGCCGTAGTTCACGACGAAGATCCAGTTGCCGTCCGGCCACACCTTGAACGGCGTCTGGATCCCGATGTGGCCCGCCTGCGGGGCGGCGGTCGTCTGACTCGAGGACGGCTTCTTGCTCTGGTCCGAGGCCGCCGCCGTCAGGGCGGTCCCGAGAATCAGGGCGGCGGCGAGGATGGTCTTTTTCAAGGTGTCTCCTTCTTTCTTGCTCTGGGTCTCACGCGCAATCTATGGATTCCCGGGCCGATCGCAAGGGTTCCCCGTGGTCCGCCCGCGCCAGAACGCGGTTCCGTGGCGCCAGGGATCCGTCCGGGGCGCCCCCTGCGCCGCCGCACGGTCCGGAACCTGACGGGGATTACTTGACGCTGTCGGAGAGCACGGAATCCGTCCGCATCGGCGCGGCGATGTGGGAGACGTCGTCGAGCACGACCGGCGTCGCGGGGGCGTTCCCGTCCCACTCGAAGGTCGACAGCGAGCCGTTCCGCTGGCGGATCTCGTCCATGCGCCCGAGCGGGCGGCCGAGGAGGAGCGTCATGAGGATGCGATTGAGCCGCCCGTGCGCCACGACGAGGGGCGCGCGGGCGCCCGTCTGCCGGAGCCGGGCAAGGAATCTTTCGGCCCGGAGCGCGGCGCCCGCGGGAGACTCCCCGCCCTCCGGCGCGAGGTCCGTCTCCCCGGCGCGCCAGCGCGCGCGCATCGTCGAGACCTCCTGCTCGAGCACCCCGTCGAACGGCCGCCCGGACCAGACACCCCAGTCGAACTCGACGAGATCCGCGTCGATCGAGACCGACAGGCCGAGCGGCGCCGCGACGATCGCGGCCGTCTCGCGGGCGCGCGCCATTGGGCTCGACCAGACGGCGTCGATTCCCTCTTCCGCGAGGCGGATCGCGAGCGCCTCGGCCTGGCGGCGGCCGCGGCCCGAGAGAGGGGTGTCGAAGCGCGAGCCCTGCAGGGAGCCGGCAAAGTTGCCCTCGCTCTCGCCGTGCCGCGCGAGCCGGATCAGCATGCTGGCGCCGGATTCTATGCCGAGGCCTCCCTCGCCTATCATCCGCCCCCGGATGGCCCGCGCCGCACGCGACTTCCCGCTCGTCTCCGCCGCGATCGACGACGAAGGGATCCGGGCGCTCTTCACGGAGCGCTTCCTCGTCGCGACGGAGATCTACGACGCGCTCGTGAACGCCGCGTGCTGGAAGCTCCTCGGCGACATCGGCGCGCGCCCGGCGCCGGGGGAAGAAAGAAAGGAAGAAGAGATTCTTGCCGAATACCCCGTGCGCACTCACGCCGCTCTTCGATACATGTTCGAGAAGCTCGTGGACGCGGGATATTTTCTTCGAAGGTCGGGTGGCGCCTCCGCGCCGGGGATCGCCTCGACGCCCCCCGACGCATCGGCCCCTCTTCACCTTCCAGGAAATCCTTCCTTCGCCATCGCCCTCGCCGAGACCCCGGAGGCGTTGAACGGTCCCCCCTCGGTTGGGTCCCTCGCCGCCGAGCTCGCCGCGACCGAGCCGGACGCGGCCGTCGGGGCCGAGATCGTCTCGCTTCTCGCGGACGAGGGCGCCGCATTCCTGCGCGGCGAGAAGACGGGCGAGGAGATCCTGTTCTCGCCCGTGCGCCTGCCGCTCTGGATCCGGTACTTCTCGAACGCGAACATCCTCTACGCGATCAACAACACGCTCGGCGCCGAGGTGCTCACGCGCGTCCTGCCCGCGTCGGGCGCCGAGGTTCTCGAGATCGGCGGCGGGTGCGGGAGCGCGGCTGAGTCGGCCCTCGCCCGCCTGGGCCCGCGCGCGGCCCGCTGGCGCTTCACGGAGCTCGTCCCGACGTTCGCGCGGCGCGGCGAGCGCGCGGCCCGCGCGGCCGCGGCGTCCGGGACGGTCGTCGAGGCCGCGAAGCTCGACATGACGAAACCGTGGGAGGGACAGGGCGTCTCGCCCGGCGCCTTCGACGCCGTCTACTCCGTGAACTGCTTCCACGTGGCGCCCGACCTCGGCTTCGTCCTCGCCGAGGCGAAAGCGGCCCTCAAGCCGGGCGGCGTCGTCGTCGTTTCCGAGTGCGTAAAGCCGGGCGTGAACCCGCCGCCGTCCTACGTGGACTTCGTCTTCGATTTTCTCGCGAGCTTCACGGACGTGAAGATCGACCCGGTCCTGCGTCCGAACCACGGGTTCCTGTCGCCGGCCGCGTGGCGCGCGTCCTTCGCGGCCGCGGGCTTCCGCGAGGTCGAGGTCCTTCCGGATGTCGACGCCGTCGCGGCGCGCTTCCCGAAGTTCTTCGTCGGCGCGGTCGTCGCGCGGCGTTAGGGTCGGGCCCGGCCCGGCGCGCCCGTCTTCTTCTTCGTCTCAGCCGGGCGCAAGGAGCCGCGCTCGACGAACGTCGCGACGTCCTCGACGACCTCGCGGTCGACGTGTCCGGCCTTCTCGTACTCGTCGGGCGTTCCGGGCCCCTCTCCGGCGACGAAGAGATGATTCAGCTTCGGATAAGACTTGAGGGTCGCCCGCTTCACGCCCTTGAGCGCCGCCTGCCAGCCCTCGAAGTCCTTCATCGTCACCTGGTAGTCCCGCCCTCCCGCGAGGACGAGGATCGGAATCGCGAGATGCAGGGCCGCCGCCGCCGGCTTCTCCTTCTTCAGCTCGAGCCAGTACGCCGGCGGCGCCCCGAAGATCGTCTCCGTCGGGGACGCGACGGGCTTTCCGGCATAGAGGTCCGCGAGGGCGTCCGCCTCGCGGCGCAGGGACGGAGCCATCGCCTTCTGGGCCGCGCCCGCCGCGGGTCCGGAGAGCGCCGCGACCTGATCGCGGACGACCTCGGACATGGGGCGCGACGGCGCGGCGAGCAGGACGATCCCGGCCGTCTTCCCGTCCATCTCCGCGATCCGCGGCGCGAGCATCGCGCCGAGACTGTGGCCAACGACGAATACCCGCGCCGGGTCGACTCCCCGACTCCTGCGGAGAACGGCGAGCGCGGCGACGGCGTCGTCGAGCACCTCGTCCTTGAGCGTCATGTCCCGCGTTCCGGCGAGCTCCTTCTGGAACGTCTTCGTCCTCTTCTCGTACCGCAGGACGGCGACTCCGCGCGACGCGAGACCCTGCGCGAGGTCCTGGAAGACGCGCGTGCCGCCTACCGTCTCGTCGCGGTCGTGCGGACCGGACCCGTGGACGAGGACGACGCCGGGAAACGGCCCGTCTCCCTTCGGGACCGAGAGCGTCGCGGGCAGCGTCACGAGGCCGGACGCGACGGACGTCTCGCGCTCGGAGAAGGCCGCCGGGTTCACGTAGGCCGGGACGCTCCATTCCGGCCGGGCCGCCGACTCCGGCGACAGGAACATCCCGGCGAGGCGCCCGTCCGGCCGCATCGTGAGGCGCAGCTCCGTTCTCTGCTTCTCGAACTCGCAGCTCGAGAACGCGAGCGTGAATTCCCCCGCCGACTGCATGCGCGGCTCGCCGCAGCCGCGCAGCGCCCCGGCGCGCTGCAGCGTGTCGGCCCAGAAGAGGCGCAGGGCCGCGTCGGGCAGAGCCGCCTTCATCGCGTCGTCGAACCGCGACTCGAGCGCCGCGAAGTCTCCGGTCTTCAGCTCGACGGCGACCTGGCGCGCGATGTCGGCGCCGGCCGACGCGGGGAGCAGGACGACGCGCTCGGCCGTCGCGCCGCTCCCGGGAGCCTGGGCGAAGGCCGGGCACGCCAGGCCTGCGGAAACGAGGAGGGCGACCGCGGTTCTCATCGAAAAACGTCGCGGGGGCGCCGCCGTTCGTCCGAACGCGCCGTCCGCGACATGAATCAGTTTACTCATGGAGCGCCCCCGAATCCTTCTGATACTGTCCCCGGTCGCCATGAAAATCCACGAATACCAAGCGAAAGAAGTTCTCCGCGGGTTCGGCGTCGCCACGCCCCGCGGGCGTGTCACGGACTCGCCGGAGGAGGCGGGCCGGATCGCGAAGGAATTTGGCGGGCGCGCCGTCGTCAAGGCGCAGATCCACGCGGGCGGCCGCGGCAAGGGCGGCGGCGTCAAGCTCGCGAAAAGCCCGGAGGAGGCCGAGGCCCTCGCCCGCAAGATCCTCGGCATGCAGCTCGTGACGCACCAGACGGGTCCGCACGGGCAGAAGGTCAAGAAGATCCTCGTCGAGGAGGCGCTCGACATCGCGCAGGAGCTCTATCTCGGGATCACGCTCGACCGCGCGATCGGCCGGCCCGTCATGATGGTGTCGCGGCAGGGCGGCATGGAGATCGAGGTCGTCGCCGCGAAGGACCCCGATGCGATCGTCAAGGAGCCGTTCGAGCCGTCCTGGGGCCTGCAGCCCTACCAGGCGCGCAAGCTCGCCGACGCGCTCGGCCTCAAGGGCGAGACGCACAAGAAGGCCGTCGGCTTCCTGATCGCGCTCGCGAAGGCGTACGTCGCGACCGACGCGTCGCTCGCCGAGATCAACCCTCTCCTCGTCACGGGGACGGGCGACGTCATCGCGCTCGACGCGAAGATGAACTTCGACGACAACGCGCTCTTCCGCCACACGGCGATCCGCGAGTACCGCGACCTCGACGAGGAGGACCCGCTCGAGGTCGACGCGTCGAAGTTCGGCCTGAACTACATCAAGCTCGACGGCAACGTCGGCTGCATGGTGAACGGCGCCGGCCTCGCGATGGCGACGATGGACATCATCCAGTACGCGGGCGGCAAGCCCGCGAACTTCCTGGACGTCGGCGGCGGCGCGAACGAGGAGCAGGTCAAGAACGCGATGCGGATCATCCTGTCCGACGCGAACGTGAAGGCAGTCCTCATCAACATCTTCGGCGGCATCATGCGGTGCGACATCATCGCGACCGGCGTCGTGAACGCCGTCAAGGAGATCGGCATCAAAGTCCCCGTCGTCGTGCGCCTCGAGGGCACGAACGTCGAGGAGGGCAAGGCGATCCTCAAGAGTTCCGGCCTCGCGGTCATCCCCGCCGACGGCATGAAGGACGCGGCCGAGAAGGTCATCGCGTCGCTCGGAAAGGCGGCCTGACATGGCGGACCAGAACTGGATCTCGAAGGACACGAAGCTCGTCGTGCAAGGCCTCACGGGTCGCGAGGGCCGATTCCACGCCCTCGCGAGCCGCGACTACGGCACGCAGGTCGTCGCGGGCGTCACGCCCGGCAAGGGCGGCACGGCCGTGGACGGCATCCCCGTGTTCGACTCCGTGGCCGCCGCCGTGAAGGCGACGGGCGCGAACGCCTCGATGGTGTTCGTGCCGCCGTCGGCCTGCGCGGACGCGATCATGGAGGCGGCCGACGCGGGCGTCGCGCTCATCGTCGCGATCACGGAGGGCGTGCCCGTGAACGACATGATCAAGGCGAAGGAGTACCTCGCGAGGGGCACGTCCCGCCTGATCGGGCCGAACTGTCCCGGCATCATCCGCCCCTCCGCGAAGGTGAAGATCGGCATCATGCCCGCGCGCATCCACAAGGCCGGCTTCGTCGGCGTCGTCTCGCGCTCGGGGACGCTCACGTACGAGGCCGTCGGCCAGACGACCACGCTCGGGTTCGGGCAATCCACGTGCATCGGCATCGGCGGCGACCCGATCAACGGCACGAACTTCATCGACACCCTGACGCTCTTCCGCGACGACCCCGAGACGCAGGCCGTCATCATGATCGGCGAGATCGGCGGAAGCGCCGAGGAAGAGGCCGCGGCCTGGATCAAGGCGAACCTGAAGAAGCCGGTCGTCTCGTTCATCGCGGGCCGCACGGCCCCTCCCGGGCGCCGCATGGGCCACGCGGGCGCGATCATCTCGGGCGGCAAGGGAACCGCCGCCGAGAAGGTCGATGCGCTCCGCGCGGCGGGCGTCCACGTCGCGGACTCCCCGGCCCTGATGGGCGAGACGCTGAAGAAGGCGCTCGGGAAGTAGGCCCGGCGAACGGTCCGCGAGGCGGCCGCTCCGCTCGAGGTGCGCATCCCGGAATGTGGCCTCAAATCTGATATGCTTGTGACCTCATGGGGGTGGCGTCGAGATGACACGCGTCGGAGTCCGGGCCCTCAAGGGGCGTTTGAGCGAGTACCTGAGGCGCGCCGGTGAAGGAGAGCGGATCGTCGTGACGGATCGGGGCGAGCCTCTCGCCGCGTTGACGCCGATCGAGGAAACCGACGAGGCGCTCTGGGGATGGGAGCTCGTCCGGGAGAGAGCCGCGAGCTGGGGCGGCGGCAAGCCCCTCGGAAGCGCGCATGCGCCGGTCGCGAAGGGCAAGAAGTCGACGTCGGACATCGTTGTCGAGGACCGGCGTTGATCGCGTATCTCGACACGAGCAGCCTCGTCAAGCTCTACGTCGAGGAGGAGGGCTCACCCACCGTCCGGGGGCTCGTCGAGCGCGCCGGCCTCGTCGCGACCTCCGTCGTGGCGTACCCCGAGGCGCGGGCGGCGCTCGCGCGGCAGCGGCGGGACGGCGGGCTCACGGGCGCCGGCTACGGCCGGGCCCGGACCGACTTCGAGCGGGACTGGCCGCGGTATCTCGCGATCGAGGTCGCCGAAGAGGTCTACCGGGCCGCCGGAGACCTCGCCGAGAAGCACCGGCTTCGTGGCTTCGACAGCATCCACCTCGCGTCCTATCTCTCGCTCGCCCGGGAGAGTTCCCGCGAGGTCCGGTTTTCGGCGTTCGACGCGGCGCTCAACCGGGCCGCGAGGCGGGAGGCGAAGGAACGGCGAACCCGGTAACGCTCGTCGGGCCTCAGCCGCGGGCCACGAATTCCTCGGGAGAGAGCACGCGGCCGGGGAAAACTCTGGCGAGCTTGCGGTCGGTGCTCACGAGCGGCTTTCCGAGACGCTCCGCCGTGAACACGAACTCGGCGTCGTAGGCGGAGATTCTTCCTTTCTCCGCCAGCCTCAGGCACGCTTCAGTCTCCTCTTCCAGGCCCGTGTCCGTCACGAGGCGATCGGCTTCTCCGAAAGCATCGAGGGCGCCGGAGAGATCCAACTTGCCCGCGCGCATCGTCGTGACCAGGGCGTTGCGAAGCTCGGACCGCCAAAGGCGCGGCGCGACCCACTGCGGGTCGAAATCCAGAACGGCGAGCGCGGCCTCCGTTCGCGCGCCGGGCACGACGGCATAGGCGATCAGGTTCGTGTCGACGACGATCACGGTCGCCCTTCCCGCTTCGCTCGGTCGATCAGCGCGGCCGTCATGATCGGTCGGGAGCCGAGCCGTTTGTGGAGGCGCCGGAGGTCGGCGATGACCTCCTCCGAGGAGCGCTTCCGACGCCCGATCGTGCCTTCGAGGCGGGAGAGCGCTTCCTGATTCAGGCTCCGCCGGTTCTCCTTCGCTTCTTCCTTGAGCCGATCCACGAGCTCCTCGGGAACGTTCTTCAGGGTGAGAGTCGCCATCGCCGCCTCCGACATCCATTATGGATCCGTTTTGGATCCCGTGGAAGAAGGGCGACATGGCCCTGATTCATGCTCACCATGGCAGCAGGCCGCCTTCGAACGAATTCTTCCTTGAAGGAGAACGAATGCGGCGCCCTAGATTCGCAGCACCGCTCGTGCTTTCCGCGCTGCTCGCGGCCTGCGCGCACCAGAACGCGCCCGTACCCGCTCCCACCCCAACTCCAGCCGCCGCACCCTCGACGGCATCCGACCACCCTCGCGAGGGGAACGTCGCCGTCGAGTTCCTCGCCGGCCCGGTTCCGCACGAGGAAAAGATCGATGAACCCGCTCCGACTCGCCGGAGCGCCCGATTGCCGCAACGCGCCGCGTGCCGAGCTATCTCGACTTCGCGTTCCGTTTCAGCGTCGTGGACGGGAACGGCGTCGTGACGGTCGGCGGGGAGAAGCCTGTCGCTGCGCCGTCGACACCGCCGGAGCGCGTCCGGTAGCCTCTGCTCGCCGTGGGCCAGATGGGCTGGCCGGCACTACCTTGAAGAGAATGGGCGTCTCCCTTCGGATTTCCCTTCTCGCCGCTGCGGTCGCGTCGTTCGCGCCCGGCGCACGCGCGCAGGACCGCCTGCCGCTCCCCGCCTCACCGGCCCCTGTGCCGTTCGTCCCGGCGCGGGTGCCCGGGCGCGTGCCATCCCCCGCTTCCGTGATGTGGGTCGGCGCTCATCCCGACGACGAGGTTCTCCTCGCACCTCTTCTCGCGAGGAGGCACGGCCCGCGTTCGCCGCGCTTTCCCGATCGTAACGCGCGGCGCGCGGGCCGTGCGGCACCAGCCTTCCAGACGGCTGCCTCCCGGACCTCGCGTCCGTCCGTGGCGGCGAAGCGGCCTCCTCGGCAGAGTCCTTCGGCTCGGACCTGATCCTCCTGTCGCTGCCGGACGGCGGCGGGGTCACGCCGCCGCCGTGGGCGCCCGGCGCCGGGGGCAGCCCGGGCCTCGCCGGGACGCTCGCGGCGTTCATCCGGGCCGAGGCGCCCGAGATCGTCCTCACGTTCGACCCGCGCCACGGGACGACGTGCCATCCGGACCACCGCGCGATCGGCGCGCTCGCCCTCGAGGCCGTCGGGCTCCTGGACGCGCCGCCCGCGGTCTATCTCCTCGAGTCACGCGTCACGATCGACCCGGACGCGGTCGCGTTCCGTTTCGCCTCCGCGGCGCCGGGCCTGATCCGCTTCGACGCGACGGAGCCGCTCGCCGCCACGGGGCTGCCGGCCTGGAGCGCCATCGGAGCGGACATGGAGCGTTACCCGAGCCAGTTCGACGCCGCGTGGAGGAACGCCGTCGGGCGCGTGCCCGAAGGCGACCGGAACGTCTTCCTCGCGCCCGCGTCGACGATCCTCGGGGCCACCGTATCGGCGTGCCCGTAGCGGAACCGGAACTCAGACCCCGAACTGCCGCAGGTGATGGTCGAGGTGCTTGTACATGAGGACTCCCCACTCGTCTCCCTTGAGGCGCCCGAAGAAGGAGTGCATGCGCCCGTCCGCCGCGGACGCGCCGCCTTCACCGAATCGGTTCACGAGCGCGACGAGGCGCGTCTTCTCCCTCTCGAAATCCCGCGCGTCGGAAACGACGAACGTCGGGTCCGTCGGAGAGTTCTTCGAAAGGGGCTCCGTTCCGTGGAGGAACTTCTTCTTGACGAACGGGGCCAGCACCTTGCCGATGAAAGCCTGCGTCTTCGGAACGTCGCCGGCCGCAACCTCCAGCGCGATCGCGCAGTGCGCGCACATCTGCGCCACGTCCATCTTCCCCCATAGGCGCGCCGCGTCCGGCCGCAGCCCGTCGAGGCGGTCGAGGAGCTCTCGCCGGTCCGACTGCTCGAAGAAATTCTTCATTCCGGGGAGCCTATGCAAGGACCGCGGGCGGAGGCAAGCCACCCCCGGCCGGGTATACTCCGCGGCCGCATGGAAAAGACATTCGCCATCATCAAGCCGGACGCCGTCGAATCGAAGAACGCCGGGAAGATCCTCTCGCGCATCGAGGCGGAGGGCTTCCGGGTCGTCGCGTTCAAGCGCCACGCCATCACGAAGATACAGGCCGAGTCCTTCTACGCCGAGCACGCGGGCAAGGGCTTCTTCAACTCCCTCGTCGCGTACATGACGTCGGGGCCGGTCTACGTCGCCGTCCTCGAACGTGACAACGGCGTCGCGCACTGGCGCGCCACGATGGGCGCGACCGACCCCGCGAAGGCCGATGCCGGCACGATCCGCAGGGAGTTCGGCCAGTCCATCGAGCGCAACGCCGTGCACGGCTCGGCGAACCCGGCGGACGCGGCCCGCGAGGTCACGTTCTTCTTCCCCGCGTCCGACCTGCTCTAACGCCTCTTCCTGTAACGCACGTCACACTTTCAATTCCGCCGGCGCACGTCTGGCGGCCCCTTTGCTTCGTCGCACGGGAAAGGCGCCGACACTCCTGTGCGGGAAGGTTCTACACTGGCGCCACAAGTCATGCTGACGGAGAGACTTCCGATTCTTCCGCTCCTCCTCGGCCCCGCCCTCATGGTGGGCGCCGGGGTGTCCGCCCAGGTCTCCCCGGCGGCGAAAGCGACCGGTTCCGTCTCCGTCGGCTACGTAATGGTGCCCTTCGTCCTCACGGACCTGAAGGGCAAGCCGATCCCCGATCTCAAGGAGAAAGACGTCACGCTCCTCGTCGACGGCCATCCCGTCCGGACGGACCTCTTCTCGAGAAGCGACGACGCGCCCGTCTCATTCACGATCCTCCTCGACGGCTCGGGCTCGATGGGGCTCGTCGGCAAGATGCCCGGCGCGCGCGCCGCGTTGCGCGCGCTCGTCGAGCAGAGGCTCCCGGGTGACGACTTCTCGCTCTACGTCTTCTCGTCGGGCGAGGTGCGCGAGGTCGTGCCCTTCACCTCCGACGTGCGGAAGCTCCTCGCGGCCGTCGACACCGTGACCCCGCACGGGCGCACGGCGTTCTACGACGCGCTCGCCCGCATGCCGGACCGCACGCTCCTCGGTCGCAACGGTTCGCGCGCGATCGTCCTCCTGACCGACGGAATCGACAACGCGTCCGAGCTCACGCGCGACGACCTCGCGGCAATCCTCGAGGGCGTCGACGTTCCCGTCTATCCGATCGGCCTGAGGTCGCCCGGGCCTCCGGTCGCGCCGCCGCCAGGCGTCACCCCGGAGGCGCTCCTGAACCTCGAAATCCTCGGGCACGTCGCGCGCCTCTCGGGAGGCCTGCTCTCGATCGTCGACGACGCCGCGCAGCTGCCGGCCGCGATCACGCGCGTCGAAAGGGACCTGCGCACGCAGTACCTCGTGGGCTTCACGCCCACCGGCGCGGGCCCGGTCCGTTTCCGTCGCATCTCGCTCCGCCTTTCAGGCCCCGCACGACCCGTCCGCGTCCGGGCGGGCTACCGGGGCACGCTGCCGCCTTTCAAGGGCGGCTGAAATCCCAACAGGAGGACTCATGAAGACCCCCGTCACTCTCCTCGCGGCCGCCGTCGGCCTTTCGCTCGCCTCGTGCGCGACGACGACCGACATCGACAAGAAGATCGCGGAATCGCAGACGAAGACCGACAAGAAGATCGAGTCGGTCGAGACGCAGGTCGAGCAGCTCCAGGAGGGGCAGAAGTCGACCTCGGGCAAGGTGGAGGAGCAGGGCAAGCAGATCGAGCAGCTCGGCCAGTCCGCCAAGGACGCGCTCGCCCGCGCCCAGGAGGCCGGCGTCCTCGCGAAGGGCAAGATCGTCTTCCAGCAGTCGTTCGCCGAGGACCGCGTGCGCTTCAAGATCAACTCCTTCGACCTGACGAAGGAGGCGAAGGCCGCCCTCGACGAGTTCGCGGCGAAGGTCAAGGCCCTGGACAAGGGTGTGTATCTCGAGATCCAGGGGCACACGGACGACACGGGCGGCACGGACTACAACGACCAGCTCGGCCAGCAGCGAGCAGAGGCCGTCCGCCGTTACCTCGCCCGCCAGCACCACCTCGCACTCGGCCGCATGTCGACGATCTCGTACGGCGACACGCTTCCGGTCGAGAGCAACAAGACGGCGCTCGGCCGCTCCAAGAACCGCCGCGTCGTGGTCGTCGTCCTCGAGTAGAAGAAAGAAACACCGGAGATTCTGCAGCGGGCCCTCACGGGCCCGCTGATTTCTTAGAAGGGTGTTTGCAGCGACGCGCCCAAGTGACCGCGGCGCGGTGACCGCCGCCTCGGCGCCACACACACCTTCTAAGAAAATCTTCTATCTCTTCTTTCTCCCCTTCTTCCTCAGATCCTCCAGCAGCTTGAGGAAGTCGCCGGGGGGGTCCGCGTCGAGCGAGACGACCTTGCCTTCCTCCGTCTTCCAGCCGAGGTGCCCGGCGTGGAGCGCCTGGCGCGGGAACGGGACGGGGAACGGCTTCGCCTTGCGGTCGCGGTAGACGGAGTCGCCGACGAGGACGTGACCCGCGTTCGCGAAGTGGATGCGGATCTGGTGGGTGCGCCCGGTCTTCAGGCGGGCCTCGACGAGCGTCGCGATCCCGAAGCGTTCGAGGACGGTCCACTCCGTGACCGCCTTGAGCCCCGGCTCCCCCGGTTTCGCGACGCCGCGGCGCCTCTCCCCGGGCTCGGCGACGAGATCCCGGTCGAACGTGCCCGCGTCGCCGGCGAGGTCGCCCTCGACGACCGCCCGGTACCGCCGGTCCATCGTGTGCGCGCGCAGCTGCGCCTGCATGCCGATCAGGCCGCGCCGGCTCCGGGCGAAGACGAGGATCCCGGACGTCTCCTTGTCGAGCCGGTGGACGACGGACACGAACGTCCGCGCGCCGCCGCCGTGCCGCTTCTGGACGTACGTCGAGACGCGCGCGAGGAGCGTTTCCTTCTCCTTGGCCTCCGTGGGGTGCGTGAGGAGACCCGACGGCTTGAAGACCGCGATCGCGTCGTCGTCCTCGTACAGGACCTTCAGGGCCGTCGCGACGCGGCGCTCGATGCGGCGGTCGCGGTCCCACACGAGGTCGGCCCCCGGCGCCACGAGTGCGCCGGGATCGTTCACGACGGCGCCGTTCACCGAGACCTGGCCCTCGAGGACGGCGCGCTTGAGGCGCGCCCCCGAAAACGTGGGGTAGCGGGTTCGCAGCGCGGGGACGATTCGAGACTCCACGCCCCGATCCTCGCACGTCCCGCCGGTTAGACTCGCGCCATGGCCGACCGATCCGTCTTCCGGCGCCGCCGCGCCCGCTTTTTCGACGCGATGGGCGAGGGCGTCGCGCTCCTCTTCGCCGCCCCCGAGGCGTCGTTCGGATACGACGTTCACTACCGCTACCGACCCGACCCGGATTTCTTCTACCTGACCGGCTTCGCCGAGCCCGGAGCGACCGCCGTCCTCGACGCGGACTCGCGGACGTTCACGCTCTTCGTGCTCCCACGCGATCGCGAGCGCGAGACGTGGGAGGGCCGCCGCGCGGGACCCGAGGGCGCCGTGAAGACGTTCGGGGCCGACCGGGCGTTCCCGGCTGACGAGCTCGGCCGGCGACTGCCGGACCTCGTCCGCAAGGCGCGCGTGCTTCACCACGCGCTCGGCCTCTCGGACGCGAGCGACCGGCTCGTCGCCGGGCTCCTCGCGCGCTTCCGGCGCGAGGCGCGCCACCCGAACAGGGGCCCCGTGACGGTCGCCGACCCGACAGACGTTCTCCACGCGATGCGGCTCGTGAAGGCGCCCGAGGAGATCGCGCTCCTCGAGCGCGCCGCCGCAATCGCGGTTTCGGCTCACCGCGACGCGCAGCGGACGGCGCGGCCCGGGCGGTTCGAGTACGAGATCGAGGCGGCCGTCGACCGGCGGTTCCGCGCGATGGGCGCGAGCGGCCCGGCCTACCCGACGATCGTCGCCTCGGGCGAGAACGCGACGATCCTCCACTACGTCGAGAACGCCCGCCGGCTCGCGGCGGGCGACCTCGTCCTCGTGGACGCGGGGTGCGAGGTCGCGGGCTACGCGTCCGACGTGACGCGGACGTTTCCCGCGACGGGACGGTTCACGCGGCCGCAGGCGCGGCTCTACGGAGCCGTCCTCGCGGCCCAGCGCGCGGCGATCGCCGCCGTGAGGCCCGGCGCGCCGTGGGACGCTCCGCACGAGGCGGCGCGCGCCGTCCTTCTGGACGCGCTCCTCGACCTCGGCCTCCTGAAAGGCCGGCGCGAGACGCTGCGGAAGAAGAACGCCGCGCAGCGGTTCGCGCTCCATCACACGTCGCACTGGCTCGGTCTCGACGTGCACGACCGGGGGCGGTACCGTGACGAGCGCGGCCGCCCACGGCCGCTCGCCGCCGGCATGGTCCTCACGATCGAGCCGGGTCTCTACGTCCGGCCGGACGAGACGCGCGTGCCGAAGGAGTACCTCGGTCTCGGGATCCGCATCGAGGACGACGTCCTCGTGACGGAATCCGGCGCGCGGGTCCTGACGGGGAATGCGCCGAAGGCCGGCGCCTAGATCCAGCGCCGCGTGCGGGCCTTGAACGAGCGGTACGTGTCCCCGAATCTCCGCTCGAGGTAGGCCTCCTCACGGTCGATCACGAGCCGGCGCAGCGCGAGCCAGACGGGAGGAAGCACCGCGAGGAGCCACGGCGTGTTCGCGACGAGCGCGAGCGCGGCCGTGAAGACCGAGAGGCCGACGTACATCGGGTTGCGCGAGACGCGGTACGGGCCCCACGTCACGAGAGCGCTCACGGGATGATTCGGGTGCGGCGTCGTCCGCGCTCGGACGAACGTGAGGAACGCCCACCCGCCGAAGGCGAGGCCGAGGAGGGAGAGCGCGGCCCCGGCGAACGCGGCCTCTCCCTCGACGCGGAGGGGAACGAGCCGGACCGGGGCGAGCCAACGCAGGAGGTAGCCCACGCCGATCCCGACGCCGAAGAGGACCGGAGGCACGACCAGGACGTTCGCGTGATCTTCGGTGGACATCGGTTCGGGCAGGATAACCGGCGGCGGGGCGCGGTGTCCCGCTCCGGTCGGCCCTCAGCGCGTCCCCACGCGTCGCCGCGCCGGGCCTCCCTCCAGCGCGGCATCGGAGGGCAGCCATTCCCTCGCCGATCCGTCGTCCATGACGAGACACTGCGGGCCGGGAAGAGCGCGCAGCCGCGCGGACAGCGCCCGATTGCGGTCCGGGCTGTGGTACGGAATGAACCGCACACGCTCGTCGCTCAGGAACTGAAGAGTGTACGAGGTGTCGTACCCCGCGTGGCAGACCGTGTAGCCCTGCCGCACGATCGCCTCGACCGTCGGCCGAGAGTCGGGCTCGAGAAGGATGTCCGCGACCGTGCGCCCCGCCTGCCGCCAGAGAAACACGGCCACGAGGAGCGCGAGCCCCGCCGACGCGGCCGCGACGAGCGCGGCGGGAGCCCTCCGCCTCAGGAGGCGCGTGGTTTCCGAGAACGCGACGGCGAGGAGAGCCAGCACGGGCGGAAGCGCGGGGGTGACGTAGCGCAGCTGGGCCGGGTCGACGTTCATGAAGACGAGCGCCGCCGCGGCGAGCGCCGCGATCGAGGCGACGAGGAGGAGACCCGCGGCAGGAGCACGAGGGCGGCCGGACTCGGCGACTCCGGGGCGCCTCGCGCGCCGCGTCGCGGCGAGAAGCCCCGCGAGGAGGACGGCCGCCGCGCCGACGAGGACGGGCGCCGGAGCGAGCCCCTCGAGACCCGTGAGGCGCCAGAACTCCCCGCCGACGAAATGGACGAGCCGGACCGGGGCATCCGCCAGGCGCCACGGGGGGACGACCGGGCCCGCGGCCGGCTCGTACCAGCCGAGGAGGCGCCCCAGCCAGACCGGCGCATAGCCGACGAGGGCGCCGACGACGAGCGGCGCCGTGTCGCGCGCCCCGCGTCGCCCGGGGCGCAGCAGGACGACGGCCGCGGCCGGGAGGAGAACGAAGACGATCGTCTGGTTCATCCACCAGCCGATTCCCGCGATCAGTCCGAAGGCGAATCGCCCCCAAAACCCGTCGACGACGGGCCGTGGATGCTTCAGGACGTTCGCCGCCAGGAGGAACAGCAGGGAACCGAGCAGGAAGGACATCTCGGGCCCGAGTCCGCTCTTGTGAAGCGCCGACAGCCGGACGAAGAACGGTGGGCCGATGGCCATCCAGAATCCGGCGGCCGCGGCGATCACGCGCCCGAAAAGCGGCCCGAATGCCAGAACGTAGATGCAGATGCCGAGCGCGATCTCTCCCATGCTGGCCAGCCGCAGCGCGATCGGCCCGCCCTCGACTCCGATGCCCGCGGGGTCGAGGAACACCCTGCGAATCCCGGCGGCGAGGGCGGGTGTCAGCGGGCCCATGTAGTTCTGCCCCCAGAAGAAGACGTCGAATCCCGCCCCGTCGTGGATCTTCTTCGCCATGAGGCCGAAGATCGCGCTGTCTCCGTTCCAGCCGCGCGCCGAGCCCTCCACGGTGAGGAGCGGGAGCCTCACGAGGACGAAGACGGCGAGGACGGCCGCGATCGACGCCGCGCCGAGGAGCGATTCTCTCCGGTCCGTTCCTGGGGTCTTCACGTCCCCGGGACTTCTACTTCGCGATGCCCAGTCGCGTCAGGAGGAACGCCTCGTCGAGCGCGATCTCGTGAAGGTAGTCGTACCGCCCCGACGCGCCGCCGTGGCCTGCGGCCATGTTCGTCTTCAGGAGCAACGGGTTCGCGTCGGTCTTGAGCGTACGCAGGCGCGCGACGTACTTCGCGGGCTCGTGGTAGAAGACCTGGCTGTCGTTGAACGACGTCTTCACGAGCATCGCGGGGTACACGCCCTTCTTGAGGTTCGTGTACGGGCAGTACGTCCGGATGACCTCGTACTCGTCCTTCTTCGCCGGGTTTCCCCACTCCTCGTACTCGCCGACCGTGAGCGGCAGCGTCGCGTCGCTCATCGTGTTCAGGACGTCCACGAACGGCACGTGCGCGATCACGGCCGTGAAGAGGTCACGCCGCATGTTCACGACGGCGCCCATGAGGAGGCCGCCGGCGCTCCCGCCCTCGATCGCGAGGCGGTCCTTCGCGGCGATCTTCTCCGCGACGAGATGCTCGGCGGCCGCGACGAAGTCCGTGAACGTGTTGCGCTTGTTCTTCATCCGGCCCGCGTCGTGCCAGGCCTTCCCCATCTCGCCCCCACCGCGGATGTGGGCGACGACGTAGACGACGCCGCGGTCGAGGAGCGGGAGCCGGTCGGAGCGGAACGTGACGGGGATCGGGATGCCGTACGAGCCGTAGCCGTAGAGGAGCGTCGGGAACGGTCCGTCCTTGAGCGTCCGCGCCGTGCCGTCCGCCGCCTTCGAGCGCCAGACGACCGAGAGCGGGATCTTCGTCCCGTCCGAGGCCGTCGCCCAGAGTCGCGCCGACGAGTACCGGGTCCGGTCGAAGCCCGGCACCTCCCATTCCTTGAGGAGCGTGGCCTTGCGCGCGTCCATGTCGTAGTCGAAGACGGACTGGGGCGTCACGAAGGACTGGTAGTCGTAGCGGAAGAACTTCGTGTCCCACACGCGGTTCGTTTCGGGGCTCGCCGTGTAGACGGGCTCAGGGAACGACACGGCGTGCGACGCGCCGGTCGTAAAGCTCCGGACCGTGAAGCGCGGGAGCCCGTGCGCGCGCTCCTCGAGGACGAGATGGTCCTTGAAGAGGTCGACGCCCTCGAGCATCACATCGGGTCGGTGCGGGACGATCTCCTTCCAGTTCGCGCGCCCGGGGGCCGCGATGGGCGCCGTCACGAGCCGGAAGTTGCGCCCTCCGGAGTTCGTCCGGATGTAGAAGAGATCGCCGCGGTGGTCGACGTCGTACTCGTGGTCCTGCTCGCGCGCGGCGACGAGCGTCCACGTGCCGTCGGGCACGTCGGCGCGAAGGACGCGAGCCTCCGACGTCGTGTGGCTCGCGCTCTCCATCACGAGCCAGTCCCGGCTCCGCGTCCGGCCCACGTGGACGCCGAACCTCTCGTCCTTCTCCTCGTAGAGGAGCGCGTCCGCGAACACCAGCGTCCCGACCCGGTGCCGGTAGACGCGGTGCGAGCGCTTCGTCGTCTCGTCCTCGACCGAGTAGAAGAGAGTCTTTCCGTCCGCCGCCCACGCCACGCTCGTGACGCGCAGCATCCGCTCGGGGAGGAGCGCGCCGGTCTTCAGGTCCTTGACGGCGAGCGTGTACTGGCGGAAGCCCGTGTCGTCCGTCGAGTACGCGAGGAGGCTCCCGTCGTCCGACGGGCGGAACGCACCGAGCGACATGAACTTCTTGCCCGCGGCGAGCGCGTTCAGGTCCACGAGGACCTGTTCGGCGCCCTCCGGGAAGGGCTTCCGGCAGTGGATCCGGTACTGCTTCCCCTTCTCCGTCCGGTAGTAGTAGAGGAACGCGCCGTCGCGATAGGGAACGGAGAGGTCGGTCTCCTTTACGTGCGCGACCATCTCGTCGTAGAGCCCCTTCTGCAGGGGCTCGGTCGGCTTCAGGATCGCGTCGGTGTACGCGTTCTCGGCCTCGAGGTACGCGGCGACCTCCGGGTTCGGCTTGTCGCGCAGCCAGTAGTACGGGTCGGGCCGCGGGTCGCCGTGGAGAAGGTGAGTCATCTCCACCTTCTTCGCCACGGGTGGAGTCGGCGGCGCGGGCGCGGCCGTCTGGGCGTTGGCGGGGGAAGCGGCGGTCGTCATCGTGAGGAGAAGGATCGGGAGGGACGCATGTCGCACGAAGGCCTCCAGTCCCGGGAAGCGGCAGGTTACCTCAGGATCGGATCGAGCGGCTCTGGCGGGATCAGGCTCCGGGGAGGCCCTTGATCTGCTGCTCCATCGCCTCGAGTCCCTCGAGGACGCGCATCGTCTGCGAGCAGCGGTCGCACTCCCCCGGCGCCTGCGGGCACGGCTTCTCGGGGCAGAACGGCTCCTTGGCGGCCATGAGCAGTCCCTCGACGACCGTCTTGACGCGCGCGCGCACCGGGGACTCGGAGGTTTCGCGGAGGAGCCGGATCAGCTCCATCTCCGCAGGGCTGAGCATCGCGACGACGGGCTGGTTTCCCTGGCTCACGGACGGCCTCCCGAGACGGAATCTTAGTCCGGCGCCGCCGAAGCCCGCACGAGGCAGATGAATCAGGGATCGCCGACCGCTGGACCCATCAGGGTGTCGGAGGTCCCGTGCGGACCACCGTCGCGGGCGCCGCCGCCATCAACAGCTCCCAGAACCGCGGGTTGAAGTCGTCGCCCGGCGAATCGCCCAGGCGCACCACCACGAGATCGAGGCTCGGCACCACGTACACCTTGCGTCCCAGCGCTCCCTGCGCGGCGTACAGATCCCGCGGAGCAGCGGGCGCGAGCACCGCATTGCCGGCCGCCCCCGGCGCGGTGCCCGGCGGCCGGCCGTTCAGCCACCACAGGAGGCCGTAGGCCGGATTGAGGCCTTGCGACGGCTTGACGGCCGTCTCGACAAATCCTTTCGATACCAGCCTCCGCCCCTGCCAGACGCCCCCGGCCAGCATCAACTCGCCGAATCGGACGAGGTCCCGTGCCGTCGTGAAGAGTCCGAGCAAGTTGGCATCCATGCCGGGGGTAACCCAGCGCCGCCGTCGCCATCCCGTGTTGTCCATGCCGATCGGGTCCGTCAGCCAGCGCTTCGTGAGCGAGCCGATTCCGTCCCCGGTGACCGCTTCCAGCACGTCCACCAGCCGGCTGTAGGCCCGTGTGTTGTATTGCCACACGCTCCCGGCGGGCGCCTGATACTCGAGCGCGGGCGAGAGTCCGCTGGTCATGGACAACAGGTGCCGGACCGTGATCACGGATTCTTCGTCGCATGTGGCGTTGGACCAACCGGCATGGAGATACGTCGAGACCGGCACGGCAAGATCGAGCAGCCCCTGGTCGGCCGCGATCCCCACCAGCACCGACACGATGCTCTTCTGCAGAGAGGCGACGTCTTCGATGGGCGCACCGGCCTCGGTCTTGCCCCACACCTGGTTCGCGTACGGCGACCCGGCGCCCGCCTCCACGGGCCAGTAGCGTTCCGCGATCACCTTGCCGTGGTGGACGACGATGACGGCGCTCGAACGCTCACGCTGCGCATAAGCCAGCAGGGACTCCAGTGCAGCCTGGTTCCATGGATGCTCACCGCCGGTCGCTTCGCCCTCCGCCGCGACGCGCGAGGGCTCTGCGAGCCCGACCAGCATCATCAGGATCGCCAGACCGAGTCCCTTCACGGCTCCTGACCCCGCGACATCGCGTGTCCCTACCGCCGCCGCACCACCTCACCGCTGCCCATGCCGCCGCCGACGCACCGGGTGGTGACGCCGAGGGCCGCGTCTCTCAGGCGCAGCTGGTGGACCATGTCCACGACCTGGCGCGCGCCCGTGCAGCCCACCGGGTGCCCGAGGGAGATGCCGCTGCCCCACTGGTTCGTACGCTCTGCCTCGAGCCCGGGGAGGACGTGGTATGCCGCCGCGACGACCGCGGCAAATGCCTCGTTGATCTCGAAGTAGTCCACCGCGGAGAGGTCGACACCGGCTCTCGTCAGGAGAGGCGGGATGACCTTGAAAGCGCCCTCGCCCATGAACGCGCGCTCGACGCCGACGTTGTGATAGGCCACGATCTCCGCGAGGGGCTCGAGCCCGAGCTCGGCGGCGCGCTCCTCGCTGGCGAGCAGCACCACCGCGGCACCGTCGTTGAGAGTCGAGGCGTTCGCCGAAGTGATGGTGCCCCCGTCCTTCTTGAAGTAAGGCTTGGCGGCCGCCAGTTGCTCGAGGGTCACCGGCCGCGGCCCCTCGTCCCGGGCCACGACGACCGGTGCGCCGCGTTTCTGCGGCACCTCCACGGGCACCACGTAGCCGCCGAAGGCCCCCTTCTCCCAGGCGTCGAGGGCCGCGTGGTGGCTGCGGTAAGCGGCCTCGTCCTGCTCCTCGCGGGTCACGGCGTACTTGTCCACGAGGCGCTCGGTGAGGAGGCCCATCAGCTCGCCGCCGCACACGTGCGCGTCGGTGAGGGCGCCGAAGAGGCCGTCCATCAAGGTCATGTCGCCGTACATCTGGTTCTTCGTGCGACCCGTGAAGAGGTAACGCGGCACGTTGCTCATGGACTCGACCCCGCCGGCGATGCCGAGCGAGACCTCCCCGAGCAGGATGCGCCGGCACAGGCTGTGGATCGCGGCGCCGCCGGAGGCGCAGTTTTCCTGGTAGGTGGTTCCGGGCACGGTCGGCGGCACGCCCGCCAGCTCGGCCGCGGTCTTGGCCAGGTTGGGAGAGCGCGGATCCTGCATGACCCAGCCCATGCACGTGTACTCGACCGCTGCGGGGTCGATCCGGGCCGAGCCGAGGAGAGCCTTGATCACGTGGGTGGCGAGCTGCTCGGCCTGCAGGCTCGCGAGGCCTCCCCCGATGGCGCCGATCGGCGTGCGCACGGCTCGAACGATGACGACCTTGTCAGGCACGTTGCCCTCCGCCGGAAGGCGCGGTTCCCCGCGCCTTCCTATCCCTTCGGTGTGTCAGAACGCGACCTGGGCCCTGACCTGCAACCGTCTCGGGCCGACCCAGCCCGATGGCTCGAAGTTCTGGCCCGGGAAGAGCACCCACGACGAGTAGTACTCCACGGCGTCGTCGTTGAGCGCGTTGAGAAGCTGCAGACCGAGGTCAAGGGTCACGCCCTTGCCCAGGTTGAAGGTCTTCTGCAGGCCCAGGTCGAGAATTGCCTGACTCGGCAGCCGGAGGCTGTCGCTGGCGTCCGCGGTGACGGTGATGACCGTTCCGGTCGTCGGCCCGATGACGTTCGCGAGCCGGGCGTAGGGCCGGCCGCTCTGCCAGTTGAAGACGCCGCTCGCCCTGAGGCCCCAGCCGAGGTCGACGTTCGACTGGATCCGGAACATGTGGGTCCGGTCGCCCTCCTGCAGGTGGTAGGCGTTGTACCAGTCGTTGGGGTCGGACCCCTCGTCGCTGCTGAACACCGGCAATCCCTGTCCCAGGGAGCCGTTGTAGTGAGGCCTCGGATTGATCCCCTCCGTCTTCGAGTAGGTGTAGGACGCCATCAGGTCCCAGCCGCGGCTGTAGCGCTTCTTGAACGTCAGGATGGCGCCCCTGTAGTACATGTGGTAGGTGTCGTTGGGCGCGAGGGACCCCGGCCCCGGTCCGTTGCCCTTGTGCAACGTCGGGTTCTTCGTGAGCTCGCAGAGCGGGATCTGCTCCTTGACGTCCGTCGTCCAGGGGTCGTCCCAAAGGAACGTCTTGCAGGTGCCGTCGGCCTCGATCTGCCAGCCGATCATGTCGTCGGTGTGCTTGTAGATGAACTGCGCCCCGACGGCGAAGTCGCTGCCGATCTGGTGGTCGTAGGACGCCGCGAACTGATCCGTGTAGGGGTTCTTCACGCCTGGAGCGAGCAGCTGGTCGGGCGGCGGGGCCGCCACCGACGAGACGCGGAACTGGTACGGATAGACGAACCAGACTTCCGAGTTGCCCCGTCCCGGCGGCGGGTAGTACCACGCGGACGAAACCGGGCCGTCCCAGAAGCGGCCGTAGAACCCCCGCAGCACGGACTTCCCGTCGTTCGTCGGCTGCCAGGCGAAGCCGATGCGCGGCGCGAAATTACTCCAGTGGATCATGTCCGCGGACGGCAGCATCACGTCCGTCGGGTTTCCGGCGAGGTCGAGCTGCGGGTAGGAAGGGATCTTGCCCTTCTGATCGTCGTAGCGCACGCCCACGTCGAGCGTCAGCCGGTTGCTGATCTTCCACGAATCCGTCAGGAACGCCGACCACGTCGTGGTCTCGGCCCCGTAGATGAGGGGCGGAATGATCTGGTAGCGGAACTCCCAGTAGGGGTCCGTGAAGCCCGGGCTCGGCGGCTGCTTCCACAGGAAGGTGGAATGAGCGGCGTTCCGCTGGCCGCTTCCCTCGTTGTACTGGACGCCGAACTTGAACTCGTGGCTCCCCTTGATGAAGTCGCTCGCGAACTGCGACAGCACCGCGTCGGCCTGGGTGTACTTCTCCTTGCGGCCGCTGAACCAGAAGATCCCGCCGAGGTTGAGGGGCGGGCCCAGATAGGTGGCGTCCTGCAGGTACTCTTCCGTGCTGCCGGTGCGCGAAGCCATGTCCTGGTTCTTGTCCCAGTACCCGCCCCGAAGGTTGAGCAGCGTGCTGGGGGCCAGGTTCCCGGTGTAGTCACCCGTGATCATGTTGATGTCGATGTCGGTCTTCACGACGGCCGAAAGCGCCGTGTACATGTCGGGCGCGGGGACGATCTTCCCTTTCGCCGTGTGTCCACGAACGTCGAGGTGATGGCCGTCGGCGATCTGCCAGCTCAGCTTTCCGTCGTAGCGGCTGTCCGTCGTGCCGGAGCCGTCGACCCCCGAGACGCCATTGGGGCCCACGATGTTGATCTTGTCCCACTGGCCGGCGCCGAAGAACCACAGCTTGTCGCGGAGAATCGGCCCCCCGAGGGTCGCACGTGTGTCGTAGTAGTCGTCGACGGTGTACGTGCCCGCAGGTTCCCAGAGGCGGTAGGAATAGAGTTTCGATCTGTCGAGTGTGACGTTCGAACCGGTGAGGGCGTTGTTCGACCAGTAGCCTCCGGCCGAGCCGTGGTACTGGTTGGTCCCGGACTTCGTGACCATGTTGTAGACGTTGCCCGCCGTGCTGCCGTACTCCGCCCCGGCCCCGAAGCCCTTGAGCGAGGTCTCCTGAACGATCTCCGGGTTGATCAACCAGCCCAGCCAGCCGCCCTCGGGGGACGCCAGATTGAGGCCGTCGATGTTCCACTGCTGGGACGTGACGTTGCCGCCGTACGCCGCGAGCAGGGCATTTCCCTCGTTGGGCGAGCTCACGGCCGGAGCCACCGAGATGATGTCGGTGAAGTTGTTGCGCGTCGGCAGGGACTGGACGAACTGGGAGTCGTAGTTGACGGCCACGGCCGAGCTCACCACGTCTACCAGGGGGGCCGTGGCCGTCACGGTCATTTCCGAGGCGGCCTGCAGCGGCACGCGGATCTTGACCGAAGCCACGGCGTCGATCGACACCCGGACGTCCTTGACCCGCTGGGTCTTGAACCCCGAGACGCTGGCCGAGAGCGCATAGCGCCCGACCGGCAGGGCGCCGTAGCGGAAGGCGCCCTTTGCGTCGGACGTCGTCAGGCGCTCGGCTCCCGGGATCGGGTCCCCGGTGAGCTTCACCGTGGCGCCCGGGAGCGGCTGGCCTTCCGAATCGGTCACTTGGCCCTGGATCGACCCGGTAATCTGGGCGAATCCGTTGGTGGCTGCCAGTAACAGCAGACCGAGAATGACCCACTTCCCTGACCTCATGATCCCCTCCCTGCCTCCATAAGTTGACCGGCCTGCCGGTATAGTTCTAACATCTGATACCCTCGAACGCGCGCCTGTCAAGGGAAAACTAGCGAGAAAGAAGGCCCGATTGAAGGCTCGACCGAGACCGGCAACGACGATGAAATCCCCCGCTCGCCCCCCCCGTCGGGCGAGTCGGCGCGACGAGATCCTGCGGCGCGCCGCACACCTGATCCTGGAGCGAGGATTCGAGATCATCTCGCTGGTGGACGTCGCACGGGCCTGCGAGATCAGCAAAGCCGGGCTGTACTACCACTTCAACAGCAAGCAGGAGCTGCTGGCCGCGATCATCAGCTACGCCCAGGACATCCACGAGGATGTGATCCGGAAAGAGCTGACCAACAGCGCCGCGGATGCCGCCGAAGACCTGCGCCGTCTGATCCACTCTCACGCCGTCATGATGACCCGCGAAGACGACGCGGCTTTCGCGATCCTTGCCGTCGACGAGATGCGGTCGCTGCTGCCGGCCGACCGGGAACGTGTCGCCCGCCGCAAGCGCTTCTACCTCGGCCTCATTCGCGAGCGCCTGGAGCGGCTGGCGGCGGCCGGCAAGCTGCGCGACGTCGACATCACCGCCGCAACTCACACGCTGGCCGGCATGGTGCTGTGGCTGCCCAAGTGGTACCGACAGCCGGGCAGGCTGTCAGCCGCGCAGATGGCGGACGAGATCACCGAGCTCGCCATGCACGCCGTCCTGCCGATTTGAGCGGCTTGCGCCGCGAGGCGGTCATCGCCTTCGTCGCCGTGGTGGCGATCGCGAGCGCCGCTTTCGCCTTCCGCCTCCTGCGCGTTGGAAGGCCGGCGGCTCCGCATGCCCTGGCACGCCCCGATGCCGCGGCAAACGTCATCCTGATCACCCTCGACACCCTCCGGTCCGACCGTCTCTCGTGCTACGGGTCGAAGACCGTGGATACCCCGAACATCGACGCGTTCGCGGCAGAGGGCGTCCGCTTCACGAACGCCGCGAGCACGGTCCCCCTCACCCTCCCCGCGCACGCGTCGATCATGACCGGCCTCTACCCGCCGGGCCACGGCGTACGTGAGAACGTCGGGGCCGTCCTCGACGCGCGCATCCCGACGCTCGCCGAGCTGCTCGGCAGGAGCGGCTGGGCCACGGCCGGCTTCGTGAGCGCGTTCGTGCTCGACCACCGATGGGGAATCGGGCGCGGCTTCGACCGTTACTTCGACGACTTCGATCTCGGCGGGCTGGAGACGGCGAACGTGGCGAACGTGGGGTTGGTGCGACGCGACGGCGCCGATACCGTCGCCGCCGCGGTGCGCTGGCTCGACAAGAGGCCGGCCGGCCGCCCGTTCTTCCTCTGGCTCCACCTTTACGACCCTCACGATCCGTACGCGCCGAAGGAACCCTTTCGCTCGCGTCATCCGGGACGGCCGTACGACGCCGAGGTCGCGTACACCGACTCGCTCGTCGGCGAGTTCCGGCGTGCCCTGGGCGAGCGTCGACTCCTCGAGCACTCTCTCGTCGTCGTCACCAGCGACCACGGCGAAGGTCTCGGCGACCACGGCGAGACCTTCCACGGCTTCCTCGTGTACGACACGACGATTCGCGTCGCGCTCATCGTCAAACCTCCCGCGGGCCTCCGCGCGGGACGTGTCGTGGACCGGACGGTGAGTCACGTCGACATCCTGCCCACGATCCTCGACATGGTGGGCCTGAAGGCGCCCGAGAACCTCCACGGACGGAGCCTTGCGCCGCTGATCGCCGGCCGGGACGTGCCCTGGGATCGGCCCGTGTACTCCGAGTCCCTTTACCCGCTGCTGCACTACGGGTGGGCGCCGCTCCGGGCGTTCCGCACGGGCCGCTTCAAGCTCATCGACGTCCCCCGGCCCGAGCTGTACGACCTCGCGCAGGATCCCGCCGAGGCACGGAACCTCCACGACGCGGAGCCGAACCGGGCCCGGGAGCTGACCGCCGACCTCGGCCGCCTCCGTCATCGCATCGAAAGCGGCACGCCATCGGGCGGGAAAGCGCCCGAGAGGGACGAGCGCTCCGTCGCCAGGCTGCGGTCGCTCGGCTACCTGGCCGGCGGACGAGGCGTCCACGCCGAGAACGAGGACGAGCGGGCCCGCCCCGATCCCAAGGACCGCCTCGATCTCCACCAGAAGGTCGTGGACGCCCAGAGCAGAATCTCTCACCACGAATACGACGCCGCGTCGCGGCTCCTGGAGCAGGTCCTCGCCCGGGATGCGACGATCGTCGACGCACACCAGATGCTGGGCCAGATCGCTTCCGAGCAGCACCGACCGGAAAACGCGATCCGCCACTTCAAACGGGTCCTCGAGCTCAAGGGCCCGGATGCGCGCACGTCGCTCGCAATCGCCGACAATTACGTCGCCCTCAGACGGTTCGACGACGCCGCCGCGGTGCTCGAGAAGGCCTCTCAGAACGGTGAATCAGCGCCTTTCTTCGCCAACAAGCTGGGCGAGGTGCGCGTCGAGCAGGGCCGTGACGGCGAGGCCGTGCCTCTGTTCGAACGCGCGGTCACCCTCGACGACGGCTTCGCCCTCCCCCACTTCAACCTGGGCGTCCTCCACGAGAAGCGCGGCGAGGTTCGACTCGCCGCCGAGCAGTACACGCGGGCGGTCCAGCTCGAGCCCGGGTTCCTCAGGGCGCAGTTCAACCTCGCCCGGCTTTACGCCTCGACGGGCGACGTGGAACGGGCGAGGCAGCTCTGGGATGCGTTCCTCGCGTCCAACCCCGGGTCGGTCCAGGGTCGCTATGTTCTGGCGAAGCTCCTCATGGACACGGGCGGCGATCTCGGACGCGCCGAGAAACTGGCCCGGGAAGGCATCGCGCTCGATCCGGAGAACGCAGAGGGACCGCTCGGCTACTACGTTCTCGCCGATCTGCTGAACCGCACGGGCCGCGCGGCCGAGGCGCGCGCAGCGGCGGCGAAAGGTCGCGAGATCCAGGGTGCGGGGAAGAACTGACGAACTTCATGGAGGCCACCGCATGAGAATCCTGGCGCCGCTCGTCGCGATCATCCTTACGGGAGGTACACAGGTCGGGCTCGCCGACGCGCCGACCGTCGTCGCCGAGGAATGGCTTCTCGTCAGCAAGGAGCCGCAGACGCCCGAAGGCCTGATCTTCGATCGCGACGGGAATCTCTACATGGTCCTCGTGGGCAACGGCAGCGTCCTGAGGTCGGCTCCCCCGTACAAGACGGTGACGACCATCTACGGGCCGTCCAAGAGCCGCTTCGCCACGGTCAAGATCCACAAGGACGGCAGGCTGTTCCTCTGCGATCTCGGCGAACGGGCCGGCTACCGGGGGGACGACACGGGCCGCATCGTCGCGATGCGGCCCGACGGGACGAACATGGAGGTCATCGTCCCCGCCGGCCGCTACACACCCGACGACATGGTCTTCGACGGCAACGGCGGCTTCTACTTCACCGACTTCAAGGACTACACGGACGCCGGCAACCTCGCGAACGGCGCCGTGTATTACGTCTCCCCGGACTTCAAGACGATCACCCCGGTCCTGAAGAACCTGGCCTCGCCCAACGGTGTCGCGCTGAGCCGGAACGGAAAGACCCTCTGGGTGACGGAAACGTTTCACCAGCAGCTGCACCGGCTCGACCTCGCGGCCGACGGAACGACCTTGAATCTCTACGGCCACATGATCCCCTATCGCTTCAACGGGTTCGGCGGTCCCGATTCGGCGACGATCGACGCCGACGACAACGTCTACGTCGCTCACTTCGGGTCGGGGAAGGTCATGGTGTTCAACGCGCTCGGCAACCTGATCGGAGAAATCCGGATCCCGGGAAGCGAGGCGGGCGCCATGCTGGCCTCGACGACGATGGCGATCCTTCCGGGCACGAACGAGCTGATCCTCGGCGCAGGGGATTTCGCCGGACGCGGCGCCCGGATCTTCAAGGCGAAAGCGTTCGGCAAGTCCTGGGACGGCGCGTTTCAGTTCCAGAAGGCGCCATGAACCGGTTCCGCAACACTCCGTTCGACCTCTCCGGCCGCTCGGCGCTCGTCACGGGCGCCGGGCGCGGGTTGGGCAAGGAGATGGCACGGCTCCTGGCGAACGCCGGGGCCGACGTGGCGATCTGCAGCCGAACCGAATCGCAAATCGAGGCGGCCGCGCGCGAGCTGGCGGGCGAAGCGGGCACGCGCGTCGAGGCCATCGTGGCGGACGTCGGCACGCGGCCGGGCGCCGAGCGCCTCGCGCGCGACGCCACGGCACGTTTCGGAAAGATCGACATCCTGATCAGCAACGCGGGATGGAACGTCCCGCAGCCGGTCGACGGAATCCGGGACGAGGACTGGGACGCGCTTCTGGAGCTGAACCTGACGAGCTCGATGGTCCTGACGCGCGCCCTCGCGCCGGGGATGATGCAGCGCGGGTGGGGGCGCGTCGTCTATGTCTCCTCGATCATGGGCCTCGCGAGCGCGAGCGATCGTGTCGCCTACAGCACGACCAAGGCCGCGCTGCACGGGATGGTGAAGGCCAACGCGCTCCGGCTGGGCCCGCACGGCGTGACGGCGAATTGCCTCGCACCCGGACCGTTCGCGACGGAGCTGACCGCGAGCCGGCTGACGGCGCAGCAGAAGGAGGCGTTCGCCGCCCGCACCGCCGTGGGACGGTGGGGGGAGCCGGCGGAGCTCGCGCCCACCGCGCTGCTCCTCGCGAGCCCCGCCGGCAGCTACATCACCGGCGCGGTCATCGTCGTCGACGGGGGTGCGACCGCGCGTATGTGGTGAGCGCGGGGCTCACCCGCCGCTTCACGCGCGCCGGATGAGACGCGCGAAATGCCGGGCGCTGGGCTTTGGCTTCCGGACGAAGGTGCGGCGATCGACGGCCACCAGTCCGAAATGCTGGCCGTACCCCCGGGTCCACTCGAAGTTGTCGAGCAGCGACCAGTAGACGTAGCTGCGGACGTCGATCCCCTCGGCGAGGCACCGTTCGACTCCGGCGACGCACGCATCCAGCCATGCGACGCGGCGCGCGTCGTCGTCGGTGGCGATCCCGCTTTCTGTGACGAAGATGGGCTTACGGGTCCTGCGCGCGGCGAAGCGGATCATGTCGGGAAGCGCCTGCGGGAAATACTCGTATCCCGCCGCGGTCCTCTCGGCGCCCACCTCCGGCGGCACGATCCCTTTCGCGTCGAACCGGAATCGCGTGTAAGCCTGCACCCCGACGAAATCGCTCGCGTTCACCGCGTCCCACCAGCTGCCGTAGAGCGTCCTCTCCATCGCGGAGGCGATGCTGCCGTCGCCGGCCGCCTCGATCGCCTGCGTCGTCAAGGTCACGCCGACGGCGAACCGGCCCGGGCCCGCCTTGATCGCCTGACACGCCTTCGCGTGGGCGTCGAGCAGATGGGCGTCGATGAGATCCGGATCCGCGAACAGGATCGAGGAAAAGCCCGGCGCGTTCGTCGCGCGTGCCGCGGCGGCGATCATCGCGACGCGCCTGGCACGGCGACGGCGGCTATCGTCGCTCGGCTCGGTACGCCCGCCCTTCCTGACGCACGATCTCGATCAGGTTGCCCATCGCGAGATTCATGTCGACGACGTGCAGGCCCCAGCTCTCGAGGACGCGGCCGTCCACCACAACGTCGCCCGTGATCGCCTCCGTGCGCGCCCCGCCCGGCGTGGGGTGAATCGTAACGGCGAGGTAGTTGTGGCTGCCGTTGCTGCGGCACTCGGCGCTGAGAAGGCCCGGCGCCCGGACGAACGGCGTGACGATCGGCCTCGGTGGGTTCGTCCAGGGGCCGAGCGCCAGTCCGTCGACGACGGGAGTCTCCGTGCCGGACGCGAGGTAAGCGTGGAGCGGTCCGGTCCCTCCGCCGAGCGCCGCCGGATTCACGCACGCCGCCTCAAGCCCCGGACCGGCCGAGGCCCCGAACATCCGCGCATCGGCGGGCGGGGGGCTGTTCGCACGGAACGACGCGAAGTTGATCGCGCAGCCCAGCTGACGGGCGGACCGGCACAGGGGGATGGACTTGAAGTCGCCGCCCACGTCCTTGCCCACGGGCACCTGAAGTCGGTAGCCGGCCAGGATCACCGACAGGATCCTGCGCTGGACCGGCCTGCCGTCGATCTCGTTCCGAACGAGCTCGGCCAGCACGAGCGAGCCCTGGGAATGGCCGATCAACGCGACGCCGCGCCCGCGGTTGTCGTGCGTGAGGTAATGGTTCCACGCGTCCTTCACGTCGTCGTAGGCCAGGGCACGGTCCACGGCCACCGGACGGCCCCTCAGGTTGGAACGGAGCGCCGTGAGGGTCGCTTGACGATAGACGGGCGCGTAGGGCCGGCAAACCGAAGCGAAGCGGGCGAACTGCTGGCCGACCACCGCGATCTGCTGCTTCTGGACCTTCATCGTCGCGTTGCCGCCCGGGTCCAGCGAGACGGTGGGATAGACGTAGAAGCAGTCGATCGGGGCGTCGGGATCCGCGTGAAACCGCTCGAGACGCGTCGAGCCATCGGCACGAATCACGGTCGCGTCCTGATCGGATCGACCGCATGCATCCGTCGCCCGCCCGGGGCGGCAGAGCCACGCCGCCGGATCGGAATAGTCGTTGGGGCCGGACGTTTCGACCTGAGCGGGGGCCTGCCGGCAGCCAAGCAGGACGGCGATCAGGAGCACGGCCGGGAATCTCATGAACGCCTCGTGGACCCGCCCTGCCTTCAGTACAGGACGATTCCCAGCGGGATGACGACGAGCAGGGCGGCGAGCGTCGCGAGGACGTGGCCGATGAAGATATGCTTGTAGGCTTGGCGGTGCGTCAGCCCGGCGACCGCGAGCATGGTGATCACGGCGCCGTTGTGCGGCATGGCATCGAAGCACCCCGCGGACATCACGATGATCCTGTGGACGAGATCCGGGCTCAGGCCCAGGGCCAGGTACTTGGGCGCCAGCGTCTCCAGGACGATTCCCATGCCGCCGGAGGCGGAGCCGGTGATCGCCGCCATGATGTTCGTGGCGACCGAGAGAGAGATGATCGGAGGCATGGAAAGGGTCAGAAGCCATGCGGACACGACGCTGAAGCCGGCCGTAGCCGCGATTGCCATCCCGTAGCCGACGTCGGCGCAGGTATTGATGATCGGAATCACGGTGTTTGCGGCGCCCCTGCTGATGGTGTCCGGCAGGCTGGTGAACCGCCTCCAGAACAGGATCATCGAGACCAGAATCCCTATGCCGAGGGCATAGATCACATCGACCTTCACCGCGGGAACGTTCAGAAAGACGAGAACGGCCATCATCGGAACCAGGCTAAGCCAGACGTTGGGCATGTCTCCCGGGTCGACGGCCGTCGCGGCGGGCACGCCGGAACCGCCGGGCGGGACATAATGCTCGCCTTCCCTCTTGAATCTGTTCACACAATACTTCATGTAGAGGACGTTCAGCACGAACACGACGAGAGCGCCGACCAGACCCAGTACGGGGGCTGACGCGGGCGTGGAGTTCATGTACTTCGTGGGCATGAGGTTCTGGATCTGTGGCGTGCCTGGGATCATCGTCATGGTCATGGAGGCGGCGCCGAAGACGAAGGAAAGGATGAACAGATGCCAGGGGATGTCCGCTTCCTGCCAGAGGTGCCGGGCGATGGGGAGCACCGTGAAGATGACGACGAAGAGACTCACGCCGCCATAGGTCAGGACCATGGGGACCAGGGAGAACGCGATCAGAACACGCAGCGGCTTGTCGGCGTCGCCGCCGACGAGCTTCAGGATCGCCCGGGCGACGGACCGGGCCGCGCCGCTGTCTTCCATGAACTTTCCGAAGAGAGTGCCCATCAGAAAGATGAGATAGAACTTGCGGGCGTAGTTGGTAAACCCGGTCATGTACGGCCCGGTCAACGTCTGAAGGACGTTCAAATCGGAGAAGATCGCCGCGATGATGGCCGCCAGCGGCGCGAGGATGATGATGTGCCACCCTCGCAGCGCCAGCACGATGATGAAAACCAGGGACACGACGATGCCAAGAGTGCTAATAGTGCCCGCGTCCACGCTCGATCCCTCCGGGTCTCGGCACCGTCAGGGCCGGGCCGCCGCCGACCATGATGCAAGCAGCTTCTCGTACAGGTCGCAGAACTCCGGGCGGATGCCGGACCCGGCGCGGATCGTGTCGCCGAACTCCAGGAATCCCTCCTTCCCGCTCGTGTAGCGAGGCCAGGCCGGCAGAGAATCCCCGTTCGGATCCCCGGTGGCCGCGAAGCGTACCCAGGCCGCGCTCATCGCGTCGGCAAGCTTCTGGTCCCAGGGCTTGCGCGGCATCCACGGCACGGCGGCGAGGGTGTCCCATACGTACGGGATCTCGATGGCATGGTGGGCTCCGAGCTTCTCGCCCCCCGGCCCCTGCGGCGCGCGGCTGAACAGGTAGACGTAGGCCGGGCTGCCCGCGCGCGTCGTCCGCTCCGCAATGAACCGCGTCGGGCCGACGTAGTACCAGTCGGGGCTATAGCGGTCCACCGCCGCGGCCGCCTCGGCGTCGGTCGTCGCCGGGTAGAGTTCCAGCACCCGATCGGCGAGCGGGCCCCAGACGGCCCGTATCACCTTGCGAAAGTCGTCGAGTGTCGGGTTGGGCCAGTATTGGCGCAGGGTCGTCCACTCGTCCTTGTTGAAGCCGATGAGGACGGGCACCTTGCGCTGCTCGCCCCTGTCGAAGATCTTCGCGGTCGCCCTCGGAAACACCCAGCCGTCCACATTGGGCGCGTTGCCCGTGAGCTTCCGGGTGCGAAGCCAGGCGCGGCGAAGATCCTCCGGGGACACCGCGCGCATCGCCGCGAGGACGTCCTTCGACCCCGCCACTCCGAGCGCCTCCTCGAAGCTCTTGCCCAACGCCTCCGCCTCGCCGAGCGGGCGGAAGTCGCTCACCGCGTAGCCCCCACTCTCGATCACGGCGCGATGGAAGAGCCCGCGCGCGAGAGGCGTTGCCAGGAGGTAGGTGATGTTCGTGCCGCCCGCCGACTCGCCGAAGACCGTCACGCGCCCCGGGTCCCCGCCGAAGGCCGCCGCGTTCTCCTGCACCCACTTCAGCGCGGCGATCTGGTCGAGGAGCGCGTAGTTGCCGGACGAGCCGTGTCCGGACTCGGCGGTCAGCGCCGGGTGGGCGAGGAAGCCGAACAGGTTGAGGCGGTAGTTGAGCGAGACGACCACCACTCCCTTGCGCGCGAGGTTCGCTCCGTCGGTCTGAAGCCCCACGGCCGTGCCGACGGCGTTCGCCCCGCCGTGAATCCAGACCATCACGGGCTTGAGGTCCTTGCCGCCCAGGTTCGAGGTCCAGACGTTGAGGAACAGGCAGTTCTCGCTGCTAGGCCCGGGGAGCGGAACCAGTTTCGGGTCCTGGCCGAGAGTCTCGGCGATGTACCGATAGAAGTAGTTGCCCTCGACTTCCTGGACGCAGGACGGGCCGAACTTCGTGGCCTGCTGCACGCCCGGGCGCGGCGTGTGCGGCGCCGGTGGCTTCCATCGCAAATCTCCGACGGGCGGCGCCGCGTAGGGAATCCCACGAAAGACTGCTTCGGAGGTGCCCGTGCCGACGTAGGCGCCGACGAGCTGCTCGCCGTTCGCCACGACCGTTGGCGCCGTAGGCGTCGAGACTTGCGGGGCAACCGGCGGGGCCGTCGAGCAGGCCAAGGAGCCGATCACGAGCGCCGCGCCGGCGCCGGACCGCCAACGGGGGCGCGGTTTCGCCACGGGACACGAGTTCTGGAGTCGAGTGGGGTCTGACACGTTGGATCTCCTCCTCGGAACGCGCATTGCGAGGTCATGCCATCTCGGGAGTCAACGCCACCGGGATTGCTTCTGCCGCGAGTTTCGCTATGGCCGTGGCCACCTCGGCGCCCGAGTCGAACGGCCGCGCGCCGGCGAGGTCGGCGATCTCCTCGTACCGTGCCGCCACGTCCTCGGCGGTCGCGTGCGGGCCGAGGACGACCCCGCGGGCCTCGACGATGGCGACGCGGGCGAAGTAGGACCCGCCGGCCTCGAGCACATGTCCGTTCGGGCTGCCCTCGCTGCAGAGGTAGACGACCGCCGGCGTCACGCGCTCGGGGGCCACGGCGCGCAGCACCTCGGGCGGCCACAGGCCTTCGGTCATACGGGTTGCGGCGGTGGGGGCGACGCAGTTGACCCTGATGCCGTACTTCTTGACCTCGAGCCTGAGCGTATTCATGAACCCGACGAGGCCCATCTTGGCGGCGGCGTAGTTCGTCTGGCCGAAGTTGCCGTAGAGGCCCGAAGAGGAAGTCGTGAAGACGATTCGACCATAGCCCCTTTCCTTCATCACGGGGAGGGTCGCCTTCGTCATGTTGACGCTGCCCATGAGGTGGACGTCAACGACCTTCTGAAAGTCGTCCAACTCCAGCTTGGCGAACGTCTTGTCGCGCAGGATGCCGGCGTTGTTGACGAGGATGTCCACCGACCCGAACCGGCCCACGGCCTCGTCCACCATGCGCTGCGCCGCGGAACGGTCGGTCACGCTGTCGTGGTTTGCGACGGCGATTCCGCCGGCCGCCGTGATTTCATCCGCCACCGACTGAGCGACACCCGCGGAGCCGCTCGTGCCGTCCAGAGCCCCGCCAAGGTCGTTCACGATCACTTTCGCGCCGCGCCGCGCGAGTTCCAGGGCATAGCATCGGCCCAGGCCACCGCCCGCTCCCGTCACGATCGCCACTCGTCCGTCGAATCGAATGCTCACTCGTCGTTCCTTTCAGCAGGAATCCCCGGCACGTCGATGTCCCTCGAAGCCAGAGCCTGCGCGTCTCGATCGCCCCGATCTCTGAGCGTCACATAACTTGACCGGCCTACCGGTACACTTATATATTAACCCGCAATAGAAACATGGAGTCAAGCGGCATCGAACTCCACCGTCGAAGCGACCAGGGAGGATGGGTGTGACCGAAACAGACGGCAAAGTCATGGGCGTCAAGGACGCCATCGGCCGATTTGTCCACGATGGCGATCAACTGGTGATCGGCAACTACACCGTCGGTTCCTGCGCGGAGCTGGTGTACGAGGTGGCCCGGCAGAAGAAGAAGGGACTCACGCTCTTTTCGCAATCCGGAATTTTCGACGTGGAAGTTCTCATCGGCGCAGGCTGCGTGGACAGACTCGTCACCGCGTACGTGATGCGCGCCGGCGGCAAGAAGGGCGGCTCCGCGGCCGAACGTGCGCTGAAGGCCGGAACCCTTCTGCTCGAGGACTACACGAACTTCGACTACAACGCGCGGCTCGTCGCCGGCATGCACGGCATGACCTTCATTCCGGTTCTCGAAGGCATCATGGCCACCGACCTCTTCCGGAAGAGGGGCTTCATGGGCGAAAACAAGTTTCGCGTCATCGAATGCCCGTACACCGGCAAGAAGGTTCTGACGGTGCCCGCGGCCAATCCCGACGTCTGCATCGTTCACGTGCAGCGCGCCGACAAGTTCGGCAACGCCCAGTACTGGGGCGCGCTGGGAAGCATCGCGGCGGCCGCGCTCGCGAGCACGCGCATCATCGTCTCCTGCGAGGAGATCGTCGACCACGAGATCGTTCAGTCGAGTCCGGCACTCACCCTGATTCCCGCCTATCGCGTCAACGCGGTGGTGGAAGCTCCCTGGGGCGCGCATCCCACCGAAGTGCTCGGCTACTACAACCTCGATTCCGCGATGTACGGTCTGTTCACGAAGGCCGATTCCACCGCCGAAGGGCTGCGCGCCTGGATGGACGAATGGGTGTACGGCTGTGAGAACCGCGCGGCCTACATCGACCGTTACATCGGCAAGTTCGGGAGCTGCGCGCTCAACAGCCTCAAGGCCAAGCCCTACTATTCCGCGCCGGCGAACTACGGCGCGGCCGTGACCTCCCGCTGGGACCGCGACGGCAGGGAGATCTTCACGGGGCTGACCCTGCCCGAGATGGAGACGATCCTGAAAGAAAGGGGGCAGCTCTATGAGTAAGCCGTACACCCTTCAGGAGCTGCTGATCATCGCCGTCGCCAAGGAAATCCACGATCACGAAAACGTGATCCTCGGCATCGGGATTCCGACGACCGCGGGCGCCCTGGCGAAAGCGCTCTACGCGCCCAACGCGACGCTCATGATGGAGTCCGGGATCATCGACTTCCAACCCCTGCTGCCCTTGAACCACATTGCCGACGCACACGCGTGTCGGGGCTTCTCGTATGGCACGGACCTGTTTTCCACCTTCACCATGACCTACCGCGGGTTCGTGGACGTGTGCTTCCTCGGCGTCGGACAGATCGACAAGTTCGGCAACGTCAACACGACCGTGATCGGCGACTACGACAGGCCGACCCTCCGCCTGCCAGGCTCGGGCGGAGCCCCCGACTTCTTCTCCTATGCGAAGAGAACCGTCCTCACGATGCTCGGCGGGAACTTCGTGAACAAGCTGGATTACTTCACGTCGCCCGGACATCTCGACGGGGGGGACAGCCGCGAGAAATCCGGCCTCTTCCCGAAGGGATCGGGCCCTTCCATGGTGCTGACCACGAAGGGAGTCTTTCGATTCGATCCCGTGACCAAGGAAATCTACCTGTCGCAGGTCCACCCGAAGGTCACGGTGGAGGCCGTGAAGAAGGACGTGCCGTGGGAGCTGAAGGTCGCCGATGATCTCTCCGTGACGCCGCGCCCGACGGACGAGGAAATCGCATTCATCCGCAATTTCGCTCCGAACATGTCCATGAGCCGGGAGCTCATGCTGGAGCTGACTCTGGCGAACATGAAAAGGAAGATGAAGAGTGAGGGGCGGGGAAATCCTGCCTAGCGACAGGCCACCGACGGCTCCAGCTCGTTGCGGCCCTTTTTCAGCCGGGGGCGGGAACAGGACGTGCATCCTCGCCCGGAAGGGCGCGCATTTCGATGAAGACTTTCAATCGGATCCGCAGAAGCTGGCGGCTTCTCGCGGGAGGAAAGCCCGGCGACCGCTTCGAGCGCTTCTACCGGAGCCAGCAGGAGGGCCGCACGCCCGCGCGGAAGGTGCTCTCCATCCTCATCGGGTTCGCGATCGCCGCCGCCGGGATCGTCCTCCTCCCCGCCCCCGGCCCCGGCATGCTGGTCGTCGCTTTGGGGCTGGGACTCCTGGCGCGCGAATTCCTGGCCGTCGCGCGCGCTCTCGACTGGCTCGAGCCCAGGCTCCGGAGGACCATCGTGGCGGCGGTGCGGCTCTGGAGGAAGTCCTCGCCGCTGGGTCGAGCCGCTCTGGTCTTGGCCGCCACCGCCCTCGCGAGCGTTGCGGCGATCGGCAGCTACGCGCTGATGTTTGCGGACTGACGTCTCGCCGGCGTCGCATAGACTCCGAGGATGCGAACAGGGCTCTCCCGTTGGACCCGAGCACTCGCGGCCATCGTCCTTGCCTTCGGAGTTGCGCCCGCCGACGCGGCCCCTGCCGTCGCGCCCCGCCCGCGCGAGAAGGCCCAGGTCGTCGTCGTGGGCGCGGGGCTCACGGGACTGACGACGGCCTACGAGCTGCGCAAGGGCGGCGTCGACGTCCTCCTCCTGGAGGCGGCCCCGCGCGCGGGCGGGCGCATTCAGACCGTGACTTTCGCGGACGGGATGCACGTCGAGGGTCACATGGAGGAATACTGGGAGCGAAGTCCGGCATACGCCCTGCTGAAGGAGCTGAAGGTGCCGTTGCTGGACGACGTGGCCCACTCCAGCGTGAGGATCGGCGGGAAGATCTATCCCTACCGGGGCGAGGGCGACCGCGACACCTACCTGCGCGGCATCTTCTCGGAGCCTGAGCGCGAGGCCTTCCTGCGCTGGAACGCCAAGGTCTGGGGGCTCCACGAGAAGCTCATTGCGGCCGACCATAGCGGCCACGACATCACCGATCCCGAGCTGCTCGAGCTTCAGAAGGTGAGCTTCGCCGAGTTCGTGAAGCGCGACGGTCTGCCCGAGAAGGTCAGCGAGTGGATCCGGGTGACCGTGGAGCCGGAGATGGCCATCGAATGGGACGCCATTGCCGCCCTCGACGGCGTCGACGAAATGCGCCTGTTCCTCGACTCCCCCGAGGGTTTCGGAGAGAAGAACTACCACGTGAAGGGCGGCAACAGCGGGTTCATTCGCGCGCTGATGGCAAAGGTCGGCTCCGAGCGTGTCGTGACCCAGGCTCAGGTGACCGCGATCGAGCATGGTGCCGACGGGGTCCGCGTGCGCTACCTGCATCAGGGCGCCCGCTATCGCGAGGTGTGCGCGCGCGCCGTCGTCGTGACCGTGCCGCTCTATCAGCTGCGACGCATCCAATTCGTGCCGCCGCTCTCTCACGACAAGCGCAAGGCCATCGAGACCACGCGCTTCGGCGCGTACATCAAGGTGCACATTCGCATCGGCGCCGAGGCGGCGAAGCTCTGGGAGCCGGGGGGCGAATCGCTCCTGACCCTCCTCAGCGACTCTGCGGCCGGCAGCATCTACGACGCGACGGATTTCCAGCCGCACGGCGCCAAGGCCGACCGCTACCTGACGCTCCTCGTTCACGCGCGGTTCGCTCGCGAGATGCTCGGGATGAGCGCGGACGAGATGCGGGAGCACGCCATCCGCAGCCTGGATGCGCTGTTCCCGGGAGCCGGCGCCCACGTGCGGCTCGTCGAGCTGTTCGTCTACCCGACGGCGGTGGCCTACTGGCCGCTGGAGCTCGGACGGTCGCGATTCGACGGCCTCGCGGCCGAGCTGCGCCGGCCCGAAGGGGCCGTGTGGATCGGCGGGGACACCACCGAGAACAGCCACTCGGAGGGGTCCGTGCAGGCCGCGCTGCGCATGTCCAGGGAGATCATCGCGCGGAAAGCCACCCTGTCGAAGCCGTTGCCGGCGCCTGCCGCCGCGCCCCGCTGAGCGAGACGAGCGGCCGACGTTCCCGGTGCGCTCGAACGGGCATTTGGCGTGCCGCGTCACGTGCGGGGGCGGGCAAATCCTGCCTAGCGACAGAGCGCCGCGAGCGCGCGCGAGGCCCGGTCGATCTTGCGGTAGACCGGGATGCCGCCGCGCTGGAGGACCATGACGAAGTCGTCGTAGAGGCGGCCGGAGTCGACGTTCACGACGACGGGCTTCTGCGTTTCCCGGAAGAGGCGCAAGAGCTCCTGCGCGAGCGACTCCCTCGAGAAGAGGTTCTCCGCGTGCGCGCCGTACGGGTCCGGCGCGAGTATGTCGAGCGCGGGCGTGACGGGGATCGGAGAGACGAGGAGCATGTCGACGCCGGGGTCGTCCAGCATCGCGGCAGCCGCCTCGACGAACGCGGGCGTGTCCGCCATCGGCGTCGCGTCGACGGGGTTCGCCGCGTGCGCGATCCCGGGGAGGCACGCCTTCAGGCGCGCGGCGGTCTCGCCCGAGAACACGGCAGGCGCGAGGCCGTAGAGCTTGTCGAGGACCGCCGAGCACTCGAAGCCCGCGTTCGAGAGCACCGCGAGGCGGCGTCCCCCGGGCGGCCTCTCGCCGAGCATCGTGTGGACCTTCGTGAAGTCCTCGAACATGTCGAGCGTCTGCGCGACCTGGACGCCCGCACCCTCGAGGAGAGCCTTCGCGACCGCATAGTCGCCCGCGAGAGACGCCGTGTGGCTCCGCGCGGCCTCGGCGCCGAGCGCGGTCTTCCCCGCCTTGAAGACGATCACCTGCCGGCCCTCGGCGGTGACGCGACGCGCGACTCTCACGAACCTCTCGCCGTCGCCCGGCGCGAACCCCTCGATGTAGAAGGCGAGAAGCCGCACGGTCGGATCGTCCGCGAAGAACTCGAGGAAGTCCGCGGCCGTGAGGTCCATCTGATTTCCATAGGAGATGGACGCGCGCGGGAAGACGATTCCGTCGAGGTTGCTCGTCAGGGAGACGAGGTACGCGCCGCTCTGCGACACCGCGACGAGCGAGTCGCCCCGCGCGTCGTGGAAGGGCAGCTTGTACTGCGGCAGGAAGAACGTGTTGTACTGGCGCTTCGACACGATCCCGAGGCAGTTGCCGCCGACGAGGACGGGGCCGCCGTCGGGACGCGCGTGCGCGTCGGCGAGCGTCTTGCGAAGGGCGGCCTCGAGATCGCCGCGGCCCGCCTCGCCGAAACCTCCCGGGATCAGGATCATCGACTCGGCCTTCCCGGCCGCGAGCGCGGCCACGACCTCGACCGCGGCGGGTGCCGGCACGGAGACGACCGCGAGGTCGACCTTCTCGGGAAGGGCCGCGACGGACGGGACGCACGGGACGCCGTCGATAGCCTTCTCTTTCGGATGCACGGCCCAGAGCTTGCCGTACGCGATGCCGTCGGACTGCTTGAGGTTTTTCAGGATGATGCGGCCGGGATTCGCACTGGACGCGGAGGCGCCGATGACGGCCGCGCTCTTCGGAGCGAGGAGCGAAGAGATCTTCGAAAGGGGGCGCGCGACGCCCGCCGCGCGCCGGAGGGAGAACTTCGCCTTGCCGTCCGCGGCGACCCAGCGGCCGTCCGCACAGAGCAGGATTGGATTGACTTCCAGCTCCTCGAGAGTCGGATGGCCGGGAGCATTCGAGGGGGAGAAAGAAGAAAGATGCTTAGAAAGGCTTTCGAGCAGCGAGGCCACCGCATCGAGCTCGAGGGGCGCCTGCGCTCGGGCCCTATTACCTTCGAAGAAAATCTTCAGCGCCGGCTGCTTGTCCACCGCGGCCTGGAGGCCTTGCTTCACCTCTCCGGGCCTGAGGATCGCGGTCGACGCGTTCGCGGCGCCCTGCGTGAGCTCGCCATACCACTCCGTCAGCAGCCCTCCGAGCCCGAAGACCAGCACCGGCCCGAATGCCGGGTCGTGCTTGAACGAGAGGAGCGCCTCGGCGGCGGGCGTACCCGTGGCGGGAACGAGCTTCTCGACGACGAGGATGCCGGAAAGAAACGCCTCGGGCGCCCGGTGGGAGACGTCCGTCCAGATCCTCTGCGCCGCAGCGAGAACGGACGCGGGAGATTTCTTGGAAAGTGAATATCCGCCGACGTCGCTCTTGTGAAGGATGCGCTCCGCCGCGACCTTGAGGACGACCTCGTCCCCCTCGCCCGTATGACCTTCTAAGAAATCTTCTAATGCCCTTTCGACCTTCTTCGGCTCGCCCGGCCAGAAGAAATGCCTCGGCACGTCAAAGCCCGCCCGCGCGAGCAGCGCGTAGACCTCGTGCTCGAGGAGCGCGGCCCGGCCCGGCGCAAGGACCGAAGCGGCCTCCCGCGGCGTCATGCCCCGGGGAATCCCCGCATCTGGAGCTGCATCGCCTCGAGGCCTTCCAGCATGCGGGTCACCTGGACGCACTGGTCGCAGTTCGCGTGGACGCTCGCGCACGGCACGCCGTCGGCCATGTGCTCGGGACACTTCGGCTCGCGCGCGAGCTCGATGAGCCCCTCGACGAGCGCGTTCACGCGCGTCCTCAGCGCGGACTCGGGGACCTCGCGCAGAGTGTTCACGAGGTGCCACTCGGCAGGGGTCAGGCTGTGCGACTTGTTCGTTTCCATGGTCCCCTCCGTCAGTGACCGGGCGCCGCGACGGACTTGACGCCCCAGGCGAACGCTTCCTCGTTGAGCGGGATGAGCGCGCACTTGTCCTTGAGCGCCTGCCTCAGCGCCGTCTTGAACGATTCCTCGGGGAAGATCTTCGTCGCGGCGCAGAGCGCGCCCAGCGCGACGACGTTCTTGACCATCGCCTTGCCGAGGTCGACCGCGATCTCGGTGAACGGGACGCCGACGACTCTCACGCCGTCGGCAACCTTCGGGACGTCGTGGATCACGGAGCTGTCGTACACGATCGTCCCGCCGGGGACGACGTCCGGCGCGAATTTCGCGAGGCTCGGCGCGTTGAAGGCGACGAGGATCCTCGGGTGCGGCGAGGCCGGCGAGAGGACCTCGTCCTCCGCGACGTGGACGTCGGCGTACGACGTGCCGCCGCGCGACTCCGGCCCGTAGCTCGGGATGTGCGTCGCGTCGAAGCCCTCGGCGATGGCGGCCCGCGCGATGAGCATTGCAGCCGTCTGGGCGCCGTCGCCGCCCGCTCCCGCGAGCTTGAGCGCGACGTCCTTGCCGCCGAGATGCTCCGGAAAGCCCTTCGCGAAGCGCGGCGGCTTCTCGGCGGAGGCGCCGACGAGGCCCGTGAGGCGCTCCGCGTCGAAGCTCGGCGGCGGGACCTTCGCGTGCGGCTCGACGACGACGTCCTTCTTCACGCCGAGCGGGAAGACCGGGAGCATGCACTCCTTCACCCATTTCTCGGTCTCCTCGGGCGTCATCCCGAGGTGCGTCGGGCACTCGGCGAGGACCTCGACGAACGCGAAGCCGCGGTTCTCGACCTGGAGCCGCATCGCCTTCTTGATCGCCTTCTGGGCCTTGATCCGCTGCTTGGCGTCGTAGAGGGCGACCCTCTCCACGTAGACGGGCCCGTCGAGGCCGGCGATCAGCTCGGCCATCTTCATCGGCAGGCCCATCGCGGCCGTCCGGCCGTACGGGCTCGTCGCGCTCTTCTGGCCCATGAGCGTCGTCGGCGCCATCTGGCCGCCCGTCATCCCGTAGATCGCGTTGTTCACGAAGATCACGGTGATCGGGATTCCGAGCTGCGCCGTCGAGACGATCTCCGCGAGACCGATCGAGGCGAGGTCGCCGTCGCCCTGGTAGCTCACGACGATCGACTCCGGGTTCGCGAGCTTGTGGCCGATCGCGACGGCGGGCGCGCGGCCGTGGGCCGCCTGCGAGTTGCCGACGTCGAAGTAGTAGTAGAGGAAGACGGAGCAGCCGACGGGCGAGATCGCGACCGTGCGGTCCTGGATCCCGAGCTCTTCGATCGCGTCGGCGAGGTACTTGTGGGCGAGGCCGTGGCCGCAGCCCGGGCAGTAGTGCGTCGCATGGGCCTTCAGGCCCTCGCCGCCGGAGTGACGCTCGAAGTTCTCGTAAAAGACGCTCACGCGACCACCTCCTCGCGGGCCAGGACCGCGTTCGCGACTTCGACCGTTTGCGGCAGGACGCCGCCCATGTGGCGGACGTGCTCGATCGCGGGCCCGGTGAGCCCCGCGTGCGAGAGGGCGAGCCTCAGCTCGTCCTCGAGCTGACCCGCGGACGCCTCGACGACGACGAGGCGCCGGGCCTTCGGGAGGAGCGGCGCGAGCGCGTCGATCGGGAACGGCCACACGCTGACGGGCCGGAAGAGGCCGGCCTTGACGCCCTGCCGGCGCAGCGCTTCGACGGCGCCCTTGGCCATGCGGGCCGGCGTCCCGATCGAAATGACGAGCACCTCCGCGTCGTCGCAGAGGAAGAGGTCGGCGCGCTGCTCGGCGGCCTGCATGCGCGCGTATTTCTCGTTGAGGTGGATGTTGAAGTTCTCGAGGTCCCTCTCGTCGAGATAGATCGACGACATGAGGTTGCCGCGGTGCGCGGCGTCGCCGAAGACCGCCCAGTCCGGAAGTCCCGGCTTGATCATCGTCTCCGGGAGGACGACCTTGCCCGTCATCTGCCCGAGGTAGCCGTCCGCGAGAAGGACGACCGGGTTGCGGTACTTGAACGCGAGCTCGAACGACAGTCGCGCGAGGTCGAGCATCTCCTGCGGCGTCGAGGCCGCGAGGGTGATCGCGTGCGTGTTCCCGTGACCGAGGCCGCGGCACGCGAGCTTCACGTCGGCCTGCTCGGGCGCGATGTTCCCGAGTCCCGGGCCGCCGCGCATCACGTTCACGAAGACGCCCGGCACCTCGGAGCCGATCATGTAGGAGATCCCCTCCAGCATCAGAGAGAAGCCCGGCGAGGACGTGAACGTCATGCAGGGCAGACCCGCGCCGCCGCAGCCGTACATCATGTTGACGGTCGCGACTTCGCTGACCGCCTGGAGGAAGACGCCGTCGAGCTTCGGCTGGAGCTTCGCCATGAGCTCGGCGCCTTCCGTCGAAGGCGTGATCGGGTATCCGAAGACGTGCCGGCAGCCCGCGAGGAGCGCGCCGACCGCGGCCGCGTAGTTCCCCTTCAGGACGAGAGGCTCCGACTTCGGGAGGGCGACAATCTCGGGCGGGACCGGCGCGGGTTTCGGCCGCGCCGAGGCGCGCTTGCCGAAGAGCTTCGCCGGGTCCTGCAGCTCGAAGTCCTCGCCTTTCCTCGGCTCGGGCCTGAGGCCGTAGGGCTCCGGGCAGGCGTCGATGCACAGGCCGCAGGCGTTGCAGTGGTCGAGGTTCAGGACGACGGGCACGAGACCCGTGAGCGGGTTGATCTCGTGTCCGACCTCGATGCAGTGCTTCGCGCAGGATTCGATGCAGCGCCCGCAGCCCTTGCAGAACTCCGGGAGCAGCAGCGGCTTGGGTCGTTCGCGAACGGGGGCCGTCGTGGCCATGGAGGACCCTCCGAAACGAAATTTGACGGCCTCGCGCACAATTCCGCCAGAGAGCAGATGAATCAGGGTCTCAAGTCCTTCAGAAAGAAGAACCTGCGCCGCCGCCGCCGAAGCTGCCACCGCCTCCGGTGAAGCCGGGCTCGTCGGGGGGCCTCGCGGCCGGCGCGTGTGCCCCGAGGACCGGCACGAGCTCGACCGCGCGGAAGGCCGCCTCGTCCGCGTAGAGCGCGTCCGCCGTGAACCCCTCGCGCTCGCCTTCCGGACCGCGGCGCAGCCACCGGTTCACCGCGAGCGCGCCGCCCACGAGAAGGACGCCGGCAGCCGTGACGACGACCCGCAGGTCCGCGACGTGGACGTACGCGCGTAGTGTCACGAGCGAGAGGGCCGCCAGGACGAGCCCCGCGTCGAGGAGGAGCCGTCGGCGCCTCACGACGCCGCGCAGGAAGACCGCGGCCGGCACGAGGGCCGTCGCGAGGATCGAAAGGACGACGGCCCCGTCACCCGGCCAGGCGCCGTTCCGCGCCCGGCCGTGCCCGGCGAGGTCTTCGATCATCCCGTGGTCGAGCGACCAGAAGTTCACGGCGGCGTAGACGGCCGCGATTCCGCAGACGACGAGACCCGACGCGCACGTCCGGTGCGACGGCGCCCACGATGCCCGGTCCGTGTAGCGCTCCGACAGCGTGCTGAGCGCAACGCCGCCCGCGATCCACAGGAGCCGCCCGTACGGCGCGCGCGCGAGAAGGATGAAGAGGGCCGCCGCCGAGAAGCCCGCAAAGGCGGCGATTCCCCAGCGCCACGCGGCGAGAGCGAACAACCCCGCGGCCCCGGCCAGAACGAGGTTCGGACCCTCGGGCTCACGCAGGTGAAGAGTTTCTTCGAGTAGGAGGAAGAGGCCGCCGATCAGGAGAACGACGCCCCAGAACCCCGCCGCCTCGACGCCGCCGCGGAGCGACATCGCAGGCGATCTCGCCTGGAGCTCCGCTATGGCAACGAATGCCATACCGAAGACGGCGCACAGGACCCACGCGCCGGAGGCGTTCGGGCTCGTGGAGAGGACGAACGCGCCGAAGACGGCGAGGAGGACGAAGCTGGAGAGAACGAAGAAAAGGACGCGCCAGAGCGGCGCCGGCAATGTCCTCGGCTCCGGATAGCGCCTGGAGATTTCTTCGAAGGTGCCCGAGCTGATCGCACCCGCTCTCTTCCAGCCGCGAGCGGCGGCGCGGACCTCCTCGACGCGCTCGGCCGCGACCCATGCCCCTTTCATGGAATCTCTCTTTTCTTCCTCTTTCTCTTTCCGTCTCACAAAACCCTCGTTCGCCGGTGAGCGAGGACGATCGCCGCGAGCGCGGCGAGGGCGAGCAGCGCGGCGAGGAGGAGGCGGCCCGCGAAGTCGCTCCCTCCGCCCGAGAAGACGCCCCGGAGGAGGCCCACGTACGCCGCGAGAACCGCCTGCGCGAACGGCAGCGTCCGCTTGTACCGGTACGCGGCCAACGCGACTGCCGCCGAGACGACGAGGAGGGCGAGGAGCCAGACACCCCAGTCCAGCGGCGTGAAGACGCCCGACAGGAGGCCCGTGAGGACGAGCAGGGCTCCCCCGTTCACCCAGACGTCCTCGAAGTGCGCCTTCTTCCCGTTGCGGGCCGTCACGATGCCGGCGGCCGCGAAGAGGGCGCCCGTCGCGAGAGCCTCCGATCGGAGGCGCGCGACGTCGCCCGCCCCGAGCGACCCGTGCGCAAGGCTCAGGGAGATTCCGCGCCACGCCGCGAACGAGGCGAGCGCGAGGGAGAGGAGCATCTTCGAGTCGAACCGGTACGCGAGCGCGGCATAGAAGAGCGCGAGGACGAGGAGGTGGAGCGGCCACGCGTTGCCGAGAAGCTTCGACTGCGCCTCGACCCACGCGAGATCGGCCGCGACGAGGAGCGCGCCGAGGAGGAGGACGTAGTCGAACGCCGGATGCGGGGAGGCGGACGGGCCCCACGACGCGGGCGCGGACCGCCGCCACGCCCAGGCGAGGCACGCGCCGGCCGCGAGCGCGACGGCCCCGGCGACGGCGGACGGGCCGATCCGGTCGACGTTCTCCTTCAGGAGGAGCCCGACCCCCGAGACGACGAGGAGAACGCCGACGTAGAGGGCCGTGCGGATCTCCGCGCGCACGGACACGAGCTCCCCGCGCGCGACGCGCGAAAACGGCGCCGCCTGCTGCTCCTCCAGCGCCCCGTCCGCACGGAGCCGGTCGACGGCGGCCGCGACCTCGGGGCTCATCTCAACGCGTCTCGATGCCTTCGGCGATCTTCACGTCGAGCGTCTGCTTCACCTTCGTCTTCCCGTACGTGAGCGTCACGGTGTACGTGCCCGGCCGCACGAACCTCTTGCCCTCGCTGCTGGACTCGGAGAGAAACTCCTTCGTCGGCTTGAGGTCCCACGACACGCGGCCGAAGCCGGGCGTCCCGGGCGCCTCGAGCTTCGCGACGGGCACGCCGCCGGGCCCGTCGACCGTGATCTTCACGTCGTCGACCGTGAGCGCGCGGATCCAGAACGTGAAGACCGCCCCCTCGGGCGGGTTCTTCCCACGGAAGACGGCCTTCCCGTTCCACTCGCTCCAGCCCGAGAAGCGGTTCGTGCCGAACGCCGGCTTCGGCGGGAAGAGGTGGGCGTCCTCGGCGGCGATCTCCGGCGTGAACGCCTCGAGGGCGGAGACGTCGTCCGCGATGTAGAGACTCCGCCCGTGCGTCGCGATCACGAGGTCGCGCTCCCTCGGGTGGATCGCGAGGTCGTCCACCTCGACGCTCGGGAGGCGCCCGAACCTCGTCCAGCTCGTGCCGCGGTCGAGCGACACGTAGAGGCCGAACGCCGTCCCGGCGAAGAGGAGCGACGGGTTCTTCGGGTCCTCGCGGATCACCTTCACGGGGCCGTTCGCGGGCAGGTTCCCGGCGACGCTCGTCCACGTGCGGCCGAGGTCGGCGGTCCGGAACGCGAGAGGCGCGTCGTTGCCGGAGCGGTACGCCTCGACGGCGAGGTAGGCCGCGTTCGCGTCGTGGGCGCTCGGCTCGATGCGCTCGATCCACTCGCCCTTCGCGGCGGGAGGCAGCGACGCCGTGAGGTCCGTCCACTTCCCGCCGCCGTCGCTCGTGACCCAGAGCTTGCCGTCGTCCGTCCCCGCCCAGAGAAGGCCCGCCTGAAGCGGCGACTCCGCGAGCGCGTAGACGACGCCGTACGTCTCGGCGCCGCTGCCCGTCGCGGTCGTCTTCTCCGGGTCCCGCGCGGACAGGTCCGGGCTCACCGGCGACCACTCCTCGCCGCGCGCCGTGAGGCGGAAGACGCGGTTGCCGCCGAGGTAGAGGACGCCCTTCTCGTGGCGGCTCGCGAAGAGCGGCGCGCACCAGTGGAAGCGGAACGCGGGGTGCCCCTCCTCCGGCTGCGGGCGGAGGCTCTTCCTCTCGCCGCTCGCGAGGTCCATCCGGAAGACGTTTCCGCCCTGGGACTCGGCATAGACGACGCCCGGCTCGGCCGGGTCGAACGCGTTCGAGAAGCCGTCGCCGCCGCCGAGGTTGATCCAGTCCGCGTTGCGGATCCCTTCCTTCGTCCCCGTCGCGGACGGCCCGATCCAGTTCAGGTTGTCCTGGAGACCACCCGCGATCCGGTACGGCGTCGCGTCGTCGAGCGCGATGCGGTAGTACTCGCCCGCGGCGATCCGGTCGAGGTGGGCCCAGTTCTTCCCGCTCTCGAAGCTCTGGTAGACGCCGCCGTCCGTCCCGAGGACGAGGTGCTTCGGGTTCTTCGGGTCGATCGCGAGCGCGTGTCCGTCCGGATGGACGGCCTCGCCGAGGTCCTCGCGGAAGCTCTGCCCGCCGTCGTCCGAGACGTGGAGCGCGATCCCGAGGACGTACACGCGCTTGTCGTTCACGGGATCGACGCGGATCTGGCTGAAGTAGAACGGGCGCGGGTCGAGCGGGCTCGTGCGCGTCCACGTCTCGCCGCCGTCCTCCGACCGGAAGACGCCCCCGCGTTTCGTGCGCAGCTCGCGGAGCGGCGTCGGCCCGCCCTCGGCCGTCTGCACGATCGCGTACACGACCTTCGGGTTCGCGCGGAAGACGTCGAGGCCGACGCGCTGGAGGGAGCCCGGCAGCCCGCCGCCGAGCTTCTTCCACGTCCCGCCGCCATCCGTCGACTTGAAGATCCCGCCCGCATCCTTCCCATCCGACGCCTCGGGCCCCGACGCGAACGACCACGGCGTCCTCGCGCGCGCGTAGAGCGCCGCGTAGACGACGTCCGGGTCCGAGGAGTCGAGAACGACGTCGCATGCGCCGACCTTCTGCGCGAGCGCCCCGGACCCGCCGAGGACACGTGTCCACGTCGCGCCTCCGTCCGTCGTCTTGTAGAGGCCGCGCTCGCCGCCGGACGTCCAGAGGCCGCCGAGCGCCGCGACGTACGCGATCTTCGGGTCCTTCGGGTGGACGGCGATCCGCGCGATCGCGCGGGACGTCGTGAGGCCGACGTGCGCCCACGTCGCGCCGCGGTCCGTGGAGCGGTAGATGCCGTCGCCCCAGCCGGCCGTGTTGCGGTCCGTCCCCTCGCCGGTCCCGACCCAGACGGTCTTCGGGTCGGCCGGCGAGACGGCGACGGCACCGACGGAGGCAACGCTCTCCTTCTCGAAGACGGCCTGGAACGTCGCCCCGTCGTTCGCCGTGTGGAACGCGCCGCCCGTCGCGAGCGCGACCCAGAACCCGGCCGGGTTCTCGGGGTCGAGCGCAATGTCGGTGACGCGCCCGCCCATTACGGCGGGCCCGATGGACCGCGCCGCGAAGGCGCGAAGCCCGGCTTCCGGCACGGCGCGCGCCGGCGAGGGGGGAGCCAGCGCGGGCGCCGCCTTCTTCGGGGCCGAGAGTCCGGCCGAGGGGAAGGCGAGGACGAGCAGGCTGAGGGCGAACGGGCGGAAGGACATGCGAGTCACCTCGGTGCGGGGATCGGCTCAGGATACGGTACAGTGGCCCGCGTATGCCGCTCCGTTGGGTCGTCCTCGGCGCCGGCGGGCAGCTCGGCCAGGCACTCGCGCGTGAGCTGCGAAAGGCCGGGCACGAGGTCACGGCGCTCACGCGCGCCGCGCTCGACGTGACGCAGCGCTTCGCCGTCCTCGACCGCGTCGCCAAGCTCAAGCCCGAGGTCATCGCGAACGCGACCGTCCTCGGCGTGGACCCGTCGGAGGACGACCCGAAGGCGGCGCTCGCGGTCAACGCGTTCGCCGTCCGTTCGCTCGCCGACGTCGCCCGATCCACGGACGCGGCGCTCGTCCACTTCTCGTCGGACTACGTCTTCGACGGCGCCGCGACCGCGCCCTACCGCGAGACGGACCGGCCGAACCCCGTGAACGTCTACGGCGCCACGAAGCTGCTCGGCGAGCTCTACGCCCAGAACGCGCCGCGCGGTTACGTGCTTAGGGTCGAGGGGCTCTTCGGGACGCCCGGCGGAAAAGGGACGATCGACAAGATGATCGCCGAGGCCCGCCAGGGCCGCACGCTCACCGCGTTCTACGATCGCAAGGTCTCCCCCGTCCACGTGGACGACGTCGCGACCGCGACGCGCCGACTCGTCGAGAAGAACGCGTCCGCGGGAATCTGGCACTGCGTGAACTCGGGGGTCGCGACCTGGCACGAGATCGCGCTCGAAATCGTGCGGTTCACCTCGAGCCCGTCCAACGTCATCCCCGCCTCTCTGGAACGTTCCGGCCTGCGGGTCGCGCGGCCGCTCTTCTCGGCCCTCTCGAACGAGAAGCTCGCGAACGCGGGCATGGACCTCCCGACCTGGCAGACCGCGCTCGCGCGCGCGATCGGCGAGGCCCCCGCGCCGCCGCCGCGGCCGCTCTCGGGCGTCCGGCCGAAGGCCTGACGCCGGGCCTTCCCCGCCTACCGTCCCGCGGCGATCACGAACGCCCAGTTCGCCGCGACCGCGAGCGCGGCCGCCGCGCCGGCCCATCGCGGAGGGGCGCCGTCCGGGACGCCCTTCCCGCCGAGCGCCCTCGCGAGCGCGACGAGCCCACCCGCGAGGAAGAAGACGACGACGAGGGTCACGAGCGGGTTCCAGGAGAGCGCCGCGCCGAGGTCGAGACGCACGAGCGCGAAGAGGGCGCGCGTCGCTCCGCATGTCGGGCACGGGATGCCCGTGAGCGTGTGGAAGAGGCAGGCGGGCGCACCCGCCGCGAGGACGCGGGCAAACGGGGCGGCCGCGGCGCCGGCGAGCGCCGTGCCGCCCCAGAGAAACGCGAGCTGCCGCCCGGGCGCCACGTCTACTTGTTGAAAGCCGAGAAGAGGGCCGCGCCGGCGAAAACGAGCCCGATCGCGATGCAGACGCAGCAGAGGAGCGACGGCAGGAGGATTCCGACGAGCGCCTTGCCCTGCGTCGTCTTGTGGAGCTGCTGGGCGCCGAGCATCATGAGGTAGATTCGCCAGACCGCCACGACGAGCCCGCCGACGAACGGAATCACGAGGGCGATGTGCGCGATCGACGAGTACGACACGACGCGGAACGTGCCTTCGAACTGCGACTTCGAGCCCGCGAGCGCGCCGACGATCATGAACGACACGTGCAGGATCGCGCTCCCGATGAACAGACCGATGACGATGAAGAACGGCGCGAGGATGATGTTCACGATCAGGCCCCGACCCGAACCCATCATGGCGTAGTGGCGGTACTGCGCCGGGAGCATCCGGACCATGCCGGCCCCGAAGATCGAGCCCCACACCGCGTTGAAGATCGCGCCGATCCACGCGACGATCAGCGCGAAGAGGAGGGGCCGCGTGTAGTCACCCGTCTCCCGCGTGAGCCGCCAGGCCTGCTCGGGAGCCGTGATGAACATCTTCGCGGTGTCGAGGAACGACTCGGGGCCGATGGCCTGCGTTTCCCACGCGAGGCCGGGTCCGGCCGGAGCGTAGGGCGGCGGGCCCTGAGGCGGCGGGGGCGGGGGCGGGGGATAACCCGAACCGGGCGGCGGAACGCTCGACATGAAGACCTCCTCTCGACTGGTGGGACGGATCCTACCGCTGCTACGCTGCCCTGCGTAGACTCTGGAGGATTTCCGGATGCGAATGCTCCGTCCCCGTCCCGTTCCGTTCGCCGCTCTTCTCTTCCTCCTCGCCCTGGTCCCCGTCTCCAGCGCCGCGGGATCGCCCGCCGCGAAGAAGAAGTTCGGCCTCGACGACCTCTGGGCCGTGAAGAGGGTCGGCCCGCCCGCGGTCTCGCCCGACGGCACGCGCGCCGCCGTGGCGGTCACGGCGTACGAGGGCGACGAGATGAAGGCGAACGCCGACCTCTGGCTCGTGGACGTCGTGTCCGGCGCGTCGCACCGCCTGACCTCGAGCAAGGCCTCCGACTCGTCGCCCGTCTTCAGCCCGGACGGCAAACGCCTCGCGTTCCTCTCGAAGAGGGAGGGCGACGCCGCGAACGAACTCTACGTCCTGCCGCTCGACGGCGGCGAGGCCGAACGCCTCACGGAGATGCCGACGGCCGTCACGAACCCGAAGTGGTTTCCGGACGGCACGCGTATCGCCTTCCTCGCGAACGTCGTCGCGGGCGCGGAATCTCCCGAGGAGACGAAGAAGGCGCTCGAGAAGAAGGAGAAGGCGAGCGTCAAGGTCCGCACGACCGAGAACCGCCTCTACCGCTTCTGGACCCACTGGCTGACCGACGGCGAATACCCGCACCTCTACGTCGTGGACGTCTCATCGAAGAAGGTCACGGACCTCACGCCGGGCAGCCGGCGGCTCTTCGGCCTCGACGAGGGGGGATCCTTCGACGTCGCGCCGGACGGTAGGTCGATCGTCTTCGCGGCCAACAGCACGCCCGAGCCGTACCGGACGCTGAACTGGGATCTCTTCCTCGTCCCGGCGGACGGCGGAGAGGTGAAAAACCTGACGCCGGACCGGGCGGGCGAGGACGTGAACCCCGTCTTTTCGCCGGACGGGAAAGTCGTCGCGTTCGGGACGCATCTCAAGGCCGACGGCTGGCCCGACTACACGCGCCTCGCGCTCCTCGACGTCGCGTCGGGGAAGGTCACGCTCCTGACGGACGGCTGGGAGAGCTCCTGCGCCGGCTGGATGTTCGCGAAGGACGGCCGGACGCTCGTCTTCACCGCGGAGGCCCGGGCGCGGACAAACCTGTATTCGCTCCCCGTCACCGGAAGGACTCCGCGCCTCGTATGGAAGGGTGGCACGGCCTCGACGCCTTCCGTCACGCCGGTGGACACGGTCGTCTTCCAGCGGCACGACCTGAACCACCCGCCCGAGATCGCGGCCATCGGGCTCGACGGCACGGCCTTCCGGATGCTCACGCACGTCAACGACGCGCTCGCCGCGTCGTGGGATCTCGGCGCCGTCGAGGACGTGACGTTCAAGGGCGCCGGCGGCGACGACGTCCAGATGTTCGTCGTGTCCCCGCCCGGGGCCGAGAAGGGAAAGAAATACCCGCTCGTCCAGCTGATCCACGGCGGCCCCGTCGGGACGTTCGGCGACGCGTTCTCCTTCCGCTGGCACCCGCACGCATTCGCGGCGCCGGGCTACGTCGTCGCGATGGTGAACTTCCACGGCTCGTCGAGCTTCGGGCAGAAGTGGGTCGAATCGATCCTCGGCGCGCACCCGGACAAGCCGTTCATGGACGTCATGAAGGCGACGGACGCGCTCATCGCGCAGGGGCGCGTCGATCCCGCGCGGATGGCCGCGGCGGGCGGCTCGTACGGCGGCTTCCTCGTGGACTGGATCGCCGGCCACACGGACCGCTTCAAGTGCCTCGTCTCCCACGCCGGCGTCTACGACCTCATGGCCCAGTTCGCCTCGGACGTGACGTACGGCCGGCACCATTCCTACGGCGGGTCTCCGTTCACGAACCGCGACGCCGTCGAGAAATGGAGCCCGAACCGCTACGCCGCCGCCTTCACGACTCCCGTCCTCGTCCTCCACGGCGAGAAGGACTACCGCGTGCCGATCGGGCAGGGCCTCGAGTTCTACGGCACGCTCACGGCCAAGGGAGTCCCGGCTCGCCTCGTCTACTTCCCGGACGAGGGCCACTGGATCCTGAGGGGACCGAACGCGAAGGTCTGGTATTCCGAGGTTCTCGGCTGGCTGGATCGGTGGCTGAGGTGACGCCATGAAGTACACGACACTCGGCAGGACGGGAGTGACGGTTTCGCGCCTCGCGCTCGGCTGCATGTCGTACGGGACGCCGACGTGGAGGCCGTGGGTCCTCACCGAGGAGCAGGCGCAGCCGTTCTTTCGCCGGGCACTCGAGGCCGGGATCAACTTCTTCGACACGGCCGACATGTACTCGCTCGGCGTCAGCGAGGAGATCACGGGCCGAGCGCTCCGCGCCTACGGACGGATGGAGGAGATCGTCCTCGCGACGAAGGTCCATTTCCCAATGACGGGCGGCCCGAACATGGGCGGTCTCTCGAAAAAGCACGTCGTCCAGGGGTGCGAGGCGAGCCTGAAGCGCCTCGGCGTCGGGACGATCGACCTCCTCCAGATCCACCGCTTCGACGGCGCCGTGCCGCTCGACGAGACCCTCGCGGCGTTCGACCTCCTCGTGAAGCAGGGCAAGGTCCGTTACATCGGAGCCAGCTCCGGACCGGCGTACAAGCTCGCGAAAGCGCTCGCGCTCTCGGACGCGCGGGGCTTCCCGCGCTTTTCCTCGATGCAGAACCACTACAACCTCCTGTACCGCGAGGAGGAGCGCGAGATGCTCCCGCTCTGCCGCGAGGAGGGCCTCGCCGTGATCCCGTGGTCGCCCCTGGCGCGCGGCCTCCTCGCCGGCGCGCGCGCGTCCGCGAAGGACGCCGGGGCGACGGCGCGCGGTGCCTCGGACGACTACACGGGGAAGCTCTACGACGCTCCGTCGGACGCGGACGTCATCGCGGCCGTCCGCCGGGTCGCGTCCGCCCGGGGCTCCTCGCCCGCCGAGGTCGCGCTCGCGTGGCTCCTCTCCCGCCCCGGCGTCACGGCCCCCATCGTCGGCGCGACGAAGCTCGAGCACCTCGAGACGGCGCTGAAGGCGGTGGACGTCGTCCTTTCCGACGAGGAGGTCGCCGCGCTCGAGGCTCCTTACGTCCCGCACGCCGTGCGCGGATTCCGATGAGGCGCGCGGGCGGGCGGCGGCCGTTCGTGTTCCAATAAGCCACCGTCGTACGGTCGATGCCTGCTCACTCCAGCCTCTTCTGGGGTCTCGCCGGGGCCGCCCTCGTCGTGGCGACCTGGCTGCTCCACTGGTTCCGGGTCGCCCGCCTCGTGCGGCGCGAGAAGGCCCTCGCGCGCGAACTCAAGGAGCGGACCCAGGAGCTGAAGGAGAAGACGGCCGAGCTCGAGCAGACGAACGCGCTCCTCGCCGAGACCTCGCTGACGGACAAGCTCACGGGCCTCAAGAACCCGCGTTTCGTCGAGGCCGCGATCGGGATGCTGCTCGCGCCGGCCCGCAAGCCGCTGCGCGACCCCGAGCAGCGAACGGAGTGCGTCGCGATCCTGCTCGCCGACGTCGACCGGCTCGAGGCGATCAACGACACGCACGGACCCGAGGCGGGCGACGCCGTCCTGCAGGCCGTCGCGGACGCGATCTCCGCCTCGGTGCGCGGCGGCACCGTCGTCGCGCGCTGGAGCGGCGACGAGTTCCTCGTCGTCGCGCGCGTCCGCTTCGGCGGAGAGGCGGGAGCCCTCGCCGTGCGGCTGAGACACGCCGTCGCGTCCTGGGTGAAGACGGGCCCCCCGGACGCGGTGCAGCCCGTCACGATCTCGATCGGGTTCTCGATCGAGCCGCTCATGCGCGCGCGTCCGCACCTCGCCTCTTTCCGGGACCACCTCGCTCTCGCGGGCGGCGCGCTCGCGCGCGCGAAGGCCGCCGGCGGGAACGTCGCGTGCGGGTGGCGCGTGAACGACGAGGCGCTCGAGGCCGCGATCGCGCTCCACGGCGAGCCCGGCGCCGTGCGCGTTCTCCGGAAGCCCGACGAGGCCGAGGCCGCCGGCCTCATCGGCCTCTCGCTCGAGCACCGCGACGGCTGACCCGGGTCAGCCGGGAATCAGAAGGACCTTCCCCGAGGTCTCGCGCGCCTCGAGCGCACGGTGCGCGGCCGCGGCGTCCGCGAGAGGCACCTCGCGGTCCACGCGGACGGGCAGAGACCCGTCCTTCACCCACGCGAGGACGTCACCCGCGCGGGCGAGCAGCTCCTGGCGCGACGCGGCGTAGTGGAAGAGAGTCGGCCGCGTCAGGAACAGGGACCCTTTCGCGTTCAGGATCTGCGGGTCGATCGGGGAAACGGGGCCGCTCGACTGCCCGAAGAGCGCCATCGTGCCCCGCGGCGCGAGGACGTCGAGCCCCTTCTCGAAGGTCGTCTTCCCGACGGAGTCGTAGACCGCCTGGACGCCCTTCCCGTCCGTCAGTCGTTTCGTCTCGGCCACGAAATCCCGTTCGGTGTAGAGGATGACGTCGTCCGCGCCGGCCTTCCGCGCGAGGGCCGCTTTCGCGGGCGTCGAGACCGTTCCGATGACTCTCGCGCCGCGCTTTTTCGCGAGGGCGCAGAGCAGGAGGCCGACGCCGCCGGCCGCGGCGTGGACGAGGCACGTGTCGCCGGGGCCGAGCGCGCGCACGGAGGTCGCGAGATAGTGGGCCGTCATCCCCTGCAGCATCACGGCGGCCGCCTGGTGCGTCGTGACGCCTTCCGGCACGCGCACGAGACGCGCAGCCGCGACGAGCGTCCGCTGGGCATACGCGCCCTGCGCGTTGAACGTCGCGACGCGGTCCCCCGGCTTCACGTCCGTCACGCCCGGGCCGACGGCTTCGACGACGCCGGCCGCCTCGCCGCCCGGCGTGAACGGGTATCCCGCGGGTTTGTAGAGCGCCGTCCGGAAGTACACCTCGATGAAGTTGACGCCGGCCGCCTCGACCTTGACGAGCGCCTCCCCCGTCTTCGGCGACGGGTCGGGAACGTCCTCGTAGCGGAGAGCCTCGGGCCCGCCCGGAGCGTGAACGCGGATGGCCTTCATGGTCTAAGTCTACGGCGGAGGACCGGCCTACTCGAACCAGCCGTTCACGTCGACGACGACGTCCACGCTGCCCGCCGCGCTGCTCGTGATCCGGAACGCGCCCGACCCGTCCGACGCGAGGCCGACGAGCGCGTTGTTCGCCCTCGTCTGGCCGGCGCGGAAGGCGAGCGTCAACGCATTCGGCACACCGGGGAGGTCCGCGGGATACAGGACGAGCGCCCCGCCCGCGGCGACGTTCGTGACGGTGACGTTCGCGGATACGGATCGGGCGCTCAGGGGCACGCCGCAGACGCCCGTCGCGACGAAAATCCGCGTCGCGCCCGCTCCGAGGGACGGTCCGCCGCCCGGACCGGCGGCCCGCCGCGTGTCGAGAGCGCGACAGGGCGCAAGCGTGCGAAATTTCGTCGCGACGGGTCCGGTCACCGTCGCCGTCCCCGCGATCCCGGTGCTCGCGTTCCAGTACGAGCCGCTCGGGTTCGTCTCGAGCTTCACGGCGCGAACGAGATACGTCGGGGAACCGCCTGGCGCCGCCGTGTCGACGAAAGACGTCCCCGTGACGAGAACCGTCGTGAGGCGCGTGAACGGGCCCGCCGCCGAGGGCGCCCGGTAGACGTGGTAGCCCGCGACCGCGTCCGGCGAGGCGGTCCACGTGATCGTCGCCGCTCCGGCGCCGCCGGCCGCTGCCACGTTCGAGACCGGGGCGACGACGTGCATCCGGAGCGTCGGATCGCCCATGAGGGCGACGTGGACCGACGGACCGTAGCCGTAGAAGTACGTCGACGAGTTGTTCTGGGAGACGCGCGCCGCGTACCCAATCGTCTCCCCCATCGCCATGTGGTGGACGTACCAGGCCGGCCGGCCCGCCCAGGCGCACGTGAGGCCGTAGCTCGTCGTCGCGAGCGGCGCCCGGAGAAAATTGTTCGAGACGTCCCAGTCCCCGAAGTAACTCCCGAACAGGAACGTGAACGCGGTCTTCGTGTCGGTCGCCGCGAAGTTCGCCGTCGAGCCGACACCGCCCGCGCCCGTGTAGTTGCCGCCGCCGCAGCCGTAGGCCCAGAGGTAGCCGCTGCCCCCGAGCGTGCCGAACCAGTCGAGTGCGAAGACGTTCGCGGGGCCGAAGAACGCCGAGAACGCGCGCCAGCCGGTGGAGGCGAACGCCTCGCCGCCGAACGCGCCGAAGTTGTCGTCGATGAGCCCGCGCGCCGGCAGCGTCCAGGCCTTGAGGCGGAAACCGTGGTCCTTGTTCAGATACTGGCGGAGGAGGTCGACCTCCGTCTTCGGGGCGAACGCGGGCATGTTCGCGAGGTCGACGCGCCCGACCGCGAGCTCGACCGTCCCGCCCGGCGCGTAGCTCTGGTCAAACTTGCCGTCGCCGGGGACGTTGCTCCCGCGGCCCGTGCCCGTCAGCGTCAGCGTGTCGGTCCACGTGCCATCCATCTCGCCGTAGTAGAGATCCGCCGGCCACGCCCCGACGTGGTCGGAGTGCCCGTCCGGCGCGAGGCTCCCGGAGTACGGCACCGGCACGTGCCCGAAGAGGAAGACGGTCTTCACGCGCGTCGGATCGGCCGAGTAGTCCGCCTTGACGAGGGCTTTCACGGACGGGACGGACGACGTCCGGGACACGTCGTGCCGGAGCACCGTCCAGCCGTCGCCGGCGAGATCCGACTGGAGGCGTAGGAGCTCCGTCGCGAGAGCCGCGGCCATCGTCGCGTCCACGACGAGGACGACCTTCCCGCGGTCCTCCACGAGCGGGACCGCGATACCCGTCGCGAGGTAGCCGTAGCCCGTGACGTTCGCGGTGCGGCGCACCTGGTACTCGTAGGCCGTCCCGACGGTCACGGCGCCGTCCGCGTAACCCGTCGCCGACCCCGCGAGCGTCGCGACGGCGGTCCCCCAGGCGGAGGTCCCCCAGGCCTTCCGGTACACGACGAACTGCGTCGCCGCGGCGAAGGGGGGCCAGGAGAGCGTGATCCTTGGAGGCGCGCTCTGAACCGCCGCCGTCACCTGCACGGCGTAGTCGGCCGTCGCCTGCGCAGCGGCGGGGCGTTCCGCCAGCGCGAAGACGCACCCGAGGAGAGCTCCCGCAAGGAGCGCACGAGTCGGGACGGCTTCCCTCATCTGACTGAAGTGAAACGGTCCCACGCGTAACATATCTGCGACGGAGTCTCGCAGGAGAGCGCATGGCGACGCGAATCGAAAAGGACACCATGGGCGAGATCGCCGTCCCGGCGGACCGCTACTGGGGCGCCCAGACGCAGCGTTCGCTCGAGAACTTCGAGATCGGCGAGGCCCGCTTCTCCCGGCCCTTCCTGCGCGCGTTCGGCCTCCTCAAGCGCGCCGCCGCGGAGGCGAACCACGACCTCGGCCTCCTTCCGCCGGAGAAGGCGGCGCTCATCACGGCCGCGGCGCAGGAGGTCGCCGACGGGAAGCTCGACGAGAACTTTCCGCTCGTCGTCTTCCAGACGGGGAGCGGGACCCAGACGAACATGAACGCCAACGAGGTCATCGCGAACCGCGCGATCGAGCTCGCGGGCGGCGTCCTCGGCTCGAAGACGCCGATTCACCCGAACGACGACGTGAACCTCTCGCAGTCGTCGAACGACACGTTCCCGACGGCGATGTCGATCGCGGCCGTCTGCGAGATCGAGGAGCGCCTCCTCCCCGAGGTCCGGAAGCTGCGCGACGTCCTCGCGGCGAAGTCGGAGGCGTTCCGGGACGTCGTGAAGATCGGCCGCACCCACCTGCAGGACGCCGTGCCCCTCACCCTCGGGCAGGAGATCTCGGGCTGGGTCTCGCAGCTCGACCACGGGATCGCGCACGTCGAGCAGGCGCTCCCCCACCTCCTCGAGCTCGCGATCGGCGGGACGGCCGTCGGCACGGGTCTCAACACGCACCCCGAGTACGCCGAGCGCGTGGCCCGGCGGCTCGCGGCGCTCACGGGCCACGCGTTCGTACCCGCACCGAACAAGTTCGAGGCGCTCGCCGCGCATGACGCGCTCGCGTTCGCCTCGGGAGCCCTGAGGACTCTCGCGGGCTCCCTCATGAAGATCGCGAACGACGTGCGCTGGCTCGCGTCGGGCCCGCGCTGCGGGATCGGCGAGATCCGGATCCCGGAGAACGAGCCGGGCTCGTCCATCATGCCGGGCAAGGTGAACCCGACGCAGGCCGAGGCCCTCACGATGATCGTCACGCAGGTCTACGGGAACGACGCGGCCGTCGCCTTCGCGGCGAGCCAGGGGAACTTCGAGCTCCACGTCTTCAAGCCCGTCATGATCCACAACGTTCTCGCCTCCGTCCGGCTCCTCGCGGACGGGTGCCGGAGCTTCCGGATCCACTGTGCCGAGGGAATCGAGCCTGACCGGACGCGAATCGCAGAGCTCGTCGACAAGTCGTTGATGCTTGTCACGGCGCTGAACCCGCACATCGGGTACGACAAGGCGGCCGCGATCGCGAAGAAGGCGCACGAGGAGGGGACGACGCTCAAGGAGGCCGCGCTCGCGCTCGGCTTCCTGACCTCCGAGCAGTTCGACTCATGGATCGACCCGTCGAAGATGGTCCGCCCCGGCTGACCCGTACCGCGCGAATCGCGGCCCCCCTCGCGATCCTGTCCGCGCTCGCCCTCGGCGGCGCGCCTCCCCCCGAGCCGGTCTTCGCCGTCGTCGCCCCGGCCCGGATGGTCACCGGGCGCGTGCGGCTCGAGGCGGACGCCCGCGACGCCCGCGTCGCGAGCGTGCGCTGGGAGGTCGACGACTGGGCCCGGACGACGCCGCGCCCGTTCGCTCTCGAGTTCGACCTCGGGCCGCTGCCCCGCGAGACGACCGTGACGGCGGTCGCCCTCGACGCGGCCCGTCAGATCCTCTACCGCCAGCAGGCGATCCTGAACCCGGGCGGCCGGCGGCTCGTCCTCGAGATCCTCTCCCCTCTCGACGGCCAGCGCGCGAGCGGCCGCACTCCCGTGCTCGTGCGCGCCGTCGCCCCGCCCGGCGACTCCCTCGCCTCCGTCACGGTCGACGGCCCCGGCGGCGAGGTCGCGCTCGCCGGAGACGAGGTGCGGACGGTCGTTCTCGACCTCCCGGCCTCGACGGCGCCCCTCACGGCACGCGTGCGGACCGCAAGCGGACGCGCCGCCGAGCGGACGATCCTCGTCAACGGACGCGGCGTCGTCGCCTCGTCCGACGCGCACGTCGTCGAGCAGACCGTCGCCGTCACGCGCGGGGGCAAGGCGCTCGAGGGGCTCGGCGCCGCGGACTTCACCGTGAAGGACGACCGCGGGGCGTGCGAAGTGAGGGAAGTGAAGCTCCTCCGAGACGCGCCGCTCGCAATCGGGCTTTCGATCGACACGTCGCTCTCGCTTCTCTACACGGAGACACTGCGGTCGGCGGCCGCCGAGAGCTTCGTCGCACGGACGCTGCGCGAGGGCGACATCGCGTTCCTCCAGCGATTCGGCGTCGCCGTCTCGGGGGTCGTTCCGTGGACGGGCGACCGGGCGCTGCTCGCGAGGCGCGTCCTCGAGCTCGGATACGACGGCGTGCCGGGCACGCTTCTCAACTCGGCGGTCCTGAAGGCGCTCTACGAGTTCCAGGGCAGCCAGGGCGCGCGCGCGCTCATCCTCGTGACGGACGGCAACGCGTTCGAGGACGACGTCGAGGAGAAGGATGCGATCGCCTACGCGCGCCAGTCCGGCGTCAAGATCTACGCCCTCGGCCTGCCGTACGTCGAGGAGATCCGCACGCCCGTCCGCAAGACGGCGCCGGACGGCTCGGAGGTCGTCCACGTGAGGGTCCGGCGCGAGTCGTATCCGGCGAACCTCGAGGTCCTGAGGCGGCTGACGGGCGCGACGGGCGGGCGCACCTACCCCGTCAAGAAGGAGGCCGACCTCCCGAAGATCTTCGCGGCGATCGAGCGCGACCTGAGGACGCAGTACCTCGTCTCGTACGTGAGCAATGCACGGAAGAAGGGCGTCTTTCACCCCGTCGAGGTCCGCACCTCGCACGGGACGGTCTCGACGGCCGCGGGGTTCTTCTACTAGGAGACCGAGATTGAAGATTTTCTTCGAAAGTGAAGAGAGACGCGGACGGCAGCTCGGCTGAATGGTGGGCCCGATCATGCTGCGCCGACCATCCCGCTCATTTGGAAGAAACTCCCGACTCCCTCCCCCTCTAGAATCGCCCGGCATGTCGAACACTCCCGAGGAGTCGCGGCCGCCCGTGGGCGCGTACCCGCGCTACGTCCTTCTCGTCCTCGTCCTCGTCTACGTCTTCAACTTCCTCGACCGTCAGATCGTCTCGATCCTCGCCGAGCGGATCAAGGCCGACCTCGGCGTCTCGGACGCGCAGCTCGGGTTCCTGTACGGCACCGTGTTCGCGGTCTTCTTCGCCGTGTTCGGGATCCCGCTCGGCCGCCTCGCGGACGCGTGGGACCGGCGCCGCCTCATCGCGTGGGGCACCGCGTTCTGGAGCCTCATGACGGCGCTCTCGGGCCTCGCGAAGAGTTTTCCGCAGCTCGCGCTCGCGCGGATGGGTGTCGGCGTCGGCGAGGCGAGCGCGGCGCCCGCAGCGTACTCGCTCCTGTCCGACTGGTTCCCGAAGGAGAAGCGCGCGACGGTCCTCGGCCTCTACTCGAGCGGCATCTACATCGGCGCCGGCCTCGGGCTCGGGATCGGCGGCTTCATCGTCGATCGTTGGGATCTGGCCTTCCCGACGGGCTCGGCCCCCTTGGGGCTGCGCGGCTGGCAAGCCGCGTTCCTCGCCGTCGGCCTCCCGGGGCTTCTCCTCGCCGCGTGGGTCAGGAGCCTCGTCGAGCCCGCGCGCGCCGCCTCTCATCCGCCGCTCACCGCCACGCCCATCCGGATGCTCCTCCGCGAGTCCGCGGCCGTGATCCCGCCTTTCACGCTCTTCGCGCTCGCCGCCGCCGGGGCAGGGACGGCGGGCGTCCTCGCAAACGTCGCCGTATTCGCCGTTCTCGGCGGCCTCGCCGCGCTCCTGACCTCGCTCCTCGGGAACCCCGCCCAGTGGATCGCGCTCGGCGCCGGCCTCTACGCCGTCTTCTCGTGGGCGCAGGCCCTCCGCCTGAGGAGCCGCGAGGACTTCGACCTCGTGTTCCGGAACCGCGCGCTCGTCCTCGCGAACCTCGGGTTCGGCCTCGCCGCCTTCGGAACGTACGGGACGAGCTTCTGGATCGCGCCGTACTTCGTCCGCTTCCACCACCTGAATCTCGCGAAGACCGGTCTCCTCCTCGGAGGGATCTCGGCGGCCGGCGGATGGTTGGGCGCGACGTCGGGCGGCCTTCTCGCGGACGCGTGGGGCAGGAAGCGCGCGGACGGCCGCCTCCTCGTGGGCGCCGCGTCGGCGCTCGTCCCGATCCCGCTCGCGCTCGGGATGCTCGCGGCTCCTTCGCTCGCCCTCGCGGCCGCCCTCGCGCTTCCGATCACGGTTCTGGCCGCGCTCTGGGTCGCGCCCGCAACGACGACCGCGCAGGAGCTCGTCCCGCCGCGCCTGCGGGGCACGGCGAGCGCCGTCCTTCTCCTGCACACGACGTTCCTGGGCCTCGCGCTGGGTCCGTACACCGTCGGACGCCTGAGCCTCGCCGCAGGGAGCCTCCGGGCGGCCCTCGCCCTCGCGCTGCCCGTCAACCTCCTCGCGGGCCTCCTGCTCGTCCTCGCCGCGCGGGCACTTACGCGACCCGGGGCATCGTAAGATCCGACCCCATGAAACGACTCTCGACGACCCTGACCCTCGCACTGATCCTCGCCACCGCCAGCCTGAAGGGAGACCCCGCCGTGAAGAATCCGACGGTCGTGATGAAGACGTCGATGGGCTCGATCACGATCGAGCTCGACGCGGTCAAGGCGCCCGAGACCGTGAAGAACTTCCTCGCGTACGTGAACGCGAAGCACTACGACGGCACGGTGTTCCACCGGGTCATCGACGGGTTCATGATCCAGGGCGGCGGCTTCGCGGCCGACAAGACGCAGAAGAAGACGAACGCCCCGATCAAGAACGAGTCCGCGAACGGCCTCCAGAACAAGAACGGCACGATCGCGATGGCGCGCACCGGCGACCCGAACAGCGCGACGGCTCAGTTCTTCATCAACGTGAAGGACAACGGCTTCCTCGACAGGGCTCAGTCCCAGGACGGCTACGGGTACTGCGTCTTCGGCAAGGTGATCGACGGGATGGACGTCGTGAACAAGATCAAGGCAGCGCCCACGTCCAACCAGGGCGGCGCGTTCGTGAACGCCCCGGTCACCCCGGTCGTCATCGAGTCCGTCCGCGTCGCGCCGTAAGCAGTCGGGCCGGGCGTGTCGAGCCTCCCGCCCTCTCCGTGGGATTACCGCCCTTCGCCGCCGAGGCGGAGCGGCGGTCCGGTCCTCATCCCGATCTTCTTGGGGCTCGTCGCGGGCTGGCTCGTCTTCACGCTTCTCCAGCGAGGCGGCCCCGGAATCGGAGCCGCGCCCGGCCGGCTGAAGGGAGCGACGGCGGAGCCACGCCCCGTCACGGCGCGCGGAGACCTCGCGGCGGACGAGAAGGCGACGATCGAGCTCTTCGAGCGCTGCAGCCCGTCCGTCGTCTACATCACGACACTCGCGCGCCGCCCCGTGAACTTCTTCGAGGTGACCGAGGTGCCTCAGGGCACCGGGTCCGGCTTCGTGTGGGATCAGCAGGGGCACGTCGTCACGAACGCTCACGTGATCCAGAACTCGGACTCCCTCGTCGTGACGCTCGCGGACCAGTCCAACTGGAAGGCGACCGTCGTCGGCGTCGAGCCCGACAAGGACCTCGCGGTCCTCCGGATCGGCGCGCCGGAAACGAAGCTCCCGCCGATCCTCCTCGGGACGAGCCACGACCTGAAGGTCGGGCAGAAGGTTTTCGCGATCGGAAACCCGTTCGGCCTCGACGAGACGCTCACGACGGGTGTCGTGAGCGCGCTCGGGCGGACGATCGAGTCCGTGAACGGCCGGAAGATCGAGGGCGTCGTCCAGACGGACGCGGCGATCAACCCGGGGAACTCCGGCGGCCCGCTTCTCGACAGCGCGGGGCGGCTCATCGGCGTCAACGCGCAGATCGCGAGCCCGTCCGGCGCGAGCGCGGGGATCGGGTTCGCGGTCCCCGCCGACACCGTGAACGAAGTCGTCCCACAGCTCATCGCGCACGGGCGCGTCATCCGGCCGCGCCTCGGAATCAGACCGATGCAGGAGGGACTTCTCCACCGGCTCGGAATCTCGGGCGTCCTCGTCGGGACCGTGGACGAGGAGAGCGGCGCCGCGAAGGCGGGGCTCCGCGGGACGCGGTGGGGCGACGACGGCTCGCTCGTTCTCGGCGACATCATCGTCGGCGTCGCAGGCACGAAGGTCGCGAGCTACGACGATCTCGTCAGCGCGCTCGAGAAGCGAAAGATCGGCGACACCGTGCCGGTCCGGATCCTCCGCGGCGACCGGGAGCTCACGGTCGACGTCACGCTCTCGGCGTCGCGCTGAGATCGAACTCCTCGCGCACTGCGCCGAGGGGCACGCCGCCCGCGCCGAACGACCGCTCGACGAAGCGGACGCGCCCGTCCGTCACGACGATGGACGTCGACGCGCGGGTCCCGTAATCGGGAAGGACGACGAACGCGGCCGAGAGCGCCCTCTCCCGGGCGAGCGGAAGCCCTGTATCCGGCAGTGAAGTGTCGGGGGCGAGAGAGGGATTTCTGAGAAGGTGAAGAAGGCGGGCCTCAAAAAATTCGAGGCCCCGCGCCTCGGCGAGGGCGCGTTCGAGACGTTCCCGCGCCGTGACGACCTTCGGCCAGGGGGTTTCGAGAAGGTGGTTCGAGAGGCCGTAGACGCCGGGGGAAAGCGCCGCAGGGCCACCCTTCTCGACGTTCGACAAGGACCACAGCTCGTCGCCATCCGAGAGGAGGAGATTGAATCCTTCGAATGAGTCCGCAACCGGCTGGATGCGCGACACGTAGTTCGCCGCTTTCTCTTCCTTCCTAAGAAAATCCGAAACGAGTCTTCCTCGCGACGGCGCGTCGCCTCTCCGCGCCGCCTTCGCATCGCGGAAGTTCGTCAACGCCGCGAAGCGCCCGTCGCGCGTGACGCCGAGCCACGTCCCCCCGGCCTTGAGGTCCCGTCCCGCAAGGACGCCCGGCGCGTCCGCCCACCACGCGGCCGGAGCCGCGGGCCGAGCGAAGAACTCGTCGCGGTTCGCGGCGACGGCGAGCCGGATGCCCGGCGCCGCCTTCCAGGCGAGGACGATCAGGCACATGTCGCCCTCAGCGCGCCCTCACCGCGGCCTCACCGCGCCCTCGGCGGCGCCGCGAAGACCGTGACCTCGCGCCGCGCCGCGAGCGTGGCCTCGCCCTCCCGCACCCGGCCCGTCGCGACGACGCGCAGCCGGCCGTCCGGCAGCTCCTCCGTCGCGACCGCGATCTCACCGCCGAGGACGCGGAGCGTCGCGGAAGGCCGGCCGCCGCGGGCGAGGAGCGCTCCGCGTGCCCAGTCCGTTCCCGAGCGCGCGAGCTCGGCCGCGTACCGCTCGTTCCCGCGGCGCCGCGAGGATGCGAGGTCCGTGAGAAGGACGCTCGCGAGGATGCCGAGAACGAGCCCGAAGATCGTGAGGATGCCGAGAACGAGAAGGAGGGAGCTCCCCGCCGCCCCGCGGCCGGGCCGCGCCTCATCGCGCGGGCTCCGTCGGGCGCCCGCAGGAGAGCGCGACGTGCTCCGGTCCGGACCCCTCGTCCCACACGAGGAGCAGCCGGCCCGCCGCGAGCTCGTCCGCGTCGAGGACGAGCGTCCCGGGCAGGTCCCACGTCGTCGTCGCGCGAACGACCCCGCCGCCCGCCTTCCGGCGCTCCGTCGTCCTCTCCGCCTGACCGCCCCCGAACGTCCACGCGACCTCGGGGTCCTCGGCGCGCTCGGGCGGCAGCTGCAGGCGGAAGGCGGCCGCGGCATACGGCGGCGAGACGAGCGCCCCGGAGGAGAGCGCCGCGTCGCGCTCGAGGCGCTCGACGAGGAGAGGCCACGTGTCGATCCCGAGGCTCCGCGCGTTCAGGCCCGCCTGCTGGCGGAGGAGGCCGAGCGCGACGGGAAGGAGAGCGAAGAGAAGGACGACGCCGATCATGACGACGACGCAGATCTCGACGAGGGAGAAGCCGCGGCGGCGCGTCACGGAGGAGACACCCCGCGGAACACGAAACCCTCCTCCACGAGCCGCTTCTTCGCCGCGGGACCGTACCCGATGTCGAGGGTCACGCGGTAAAGCCCGTCCACGTCGGTCGACGTCACGCGGAGGGAGGGGTCCCGCGTGTCCAGCGCGTCCACGAAGACGCCCGGGCCGACGAACGGGCGCTTGTCCTTCGGAAAAAGGTCGTGCCGGAACGCGGTCCTCAGGTACGTCCACTCGCTCGCGAGCGCCCGCGCGGCCCGGTCGCGGTCGCGACGCTCGGCCTCCAGGGCCCGCCGGCGCGCGAGAAAGCTCGCGCCGAGCGTCAGGACGATGCCGAGGATCGCGAGCGACACGAGCGCCTCGAGGAGAAACACCCCCCGCGTCCGTCGCCGTCTCACGGTTCGATTATTCCCCCACCGCACGGCAGGCGCGTGAGCCGGTCCGGCGGCCGTTTGCGTTCATCCGGAATGGAGGCGCCGCATGCGACGAACGCACGCTCCCCGGGCAGGTACCCTCGCCGTCCTCTTTCTCGCCGCCGCGCCGGGCGCCCTCCTCGGGCAGCCGGTGCCGCCCGGCGCGGGTCTCCGCGTCGCCGTCACGAGCGCGGGCCAGCCCGCCGCGGGCGCGATCGTCTGCGTGGGAACGGTCTCGGACACCAACCTGTACTTCCAGGGCGCGGCCGACGCGCAGGGCCACGCGTCGTTTCCGTCCGTTCCGGAAGGCTCCTTCGTCGTGACCGCACGCCTCGGGAGCCGCGGCGCCTCCGGGAGCTTCTCGACCGCTCGGCCCGGCGGCGTGCCCTTCTTCTCGGCGGCGATCGCCCTTCCGACGGCTCCCGGCGGCCCCTCGTGTCCGACGACTCCCGCCGGGCCGGAGCGCCGGATCGGGGCCGGGATTCCTGCCGCCTTCGCCCGGATCACGCCGGTCCCGATTCCGACGAGCATCGTCCTGAACCTCGGAAAGCGGTGCTTCGGCGCGCTCGGCGCGGACTGCGGCCAGCCGCAGGGCCTGATCCCGCAGTCGGCTCTGTGCTCCGGCGGCACATGCTTCATCAACGGGGGGAGCTGGGACCACGACGAGTGCTGCTTCCGGAACATCGGCGGCGTCGCGTGCAATCTCCCGCATCCTGGCGACGGCTCGGTGACGTGCGGGGCCCTGTTCGCGAAGGCGATCCGGCTCGCCACGAAGGGACTCATGTGGTCGCGTCACGTCGACTTCAACGAGCGGAATCCGACCGGCACTGTGAACCACGCCGAGTACTGCGCGCCCGCGAATACACTTCTCCCGCCGGAGGACGCCGCGAAATGCTGCTCGCGGGCGACGCGGCCCGTCCACCCCGGCGCCGAGGCCGCGGCGGAGCTCGCGGCGCGCGAGCCGCTGAGCGTCTGCCGCTAACGCAGGGCCGAGCCGAGCTTCTTGGCGGCGCGGTCGGCCGCGTCCTCGGCGGCCTGCCCCTCGGCCTCGGTGTTCGAGGCGCTGATCTCGGCCGACCCGTTGCGCCCGGTCACGTCGAACGTCTTCGCGGCCGTCCCGGCCTCGCCGACGAGTGTGACGACGACCGAGCAGTCCGCGTCGTACGAGACGACGACCGTCTCTACGCGTTGCGGGACGCCCGAGGGAGTCGTCTGGCGGTCGTAGAACCGGCCCTCATGTCGGTTGATGGCGCACGGAGACATCAGGACGCCGATGTACACGTCGCCCGGATAGTCCTTGCGGAACGCGACGGACGCCTCGCCCGGCGCGCCGACGTCGGCGAGGTGCGCGCCGGCGAGCCGCGCGTCCACAATCGCCCCCAGGCCTCGGTCGCTCGCCGCCGAGAGGAAGTGCGGGATGAAACGGTCCATCTCGGGCCCGGGCCCTCTTGCCTCGACGAGGACGAGGCGCTTTCGGGCGGCCGTCGCGCCCGCCGCGGACGCCGGCGCGGAGGGTCCCGAGGCGCAGCCCCAGGCGAGGACGACGGCGGCGCCGAGCGTCACGGCACGGGCTCTCATCATGGCAGCGCAGTGTACGCCCGCGCGACGACGTCTCCGCGGCGTTCCGCGAGGGTCACGTCGAGGGTCCGCGGCACCGCGTCGGGCGCGATGCAGACGAGGACCCAGCGTCCCGCGAGGGCCCGCGCGACGCGCTCGACGGCTCCTCCCGGGAACAGGTGCGTCTTCGCGTACGTCCCGCCGGTCGCCTGCGAGGCGCTCTGAAGCGTCGTCTCGAGCGTGTGCCAATCCGCGTCCGACGTGTCGAGCGTGAAGACGTTCGCGCGCGCGCGCATGAGAGCGCCGAGCGCCCGGTCGTAGAGGTCGCCCTCGATCGGCGCGCGATTCGCGAAGAATCCCCAGCCCGCGAAGACGACGGCCTTCGCGCCCGGGATCGGCGCGAGCGCGGAGGCGACGAGCTCGAGCGCGCGCTCGACGTGGGAGGCCTTGCGCGCCTCGACGAAGTCCAGGTTCGCGGCGAGAGAGGGGTACGGCGAGACCCGTACGTCCGCGTCGCGGCTCGAGCCGAGCCCGAGCTTCAGCGCCTCGTCGAGGGTCGCGCGGTCGCTCGTGAAGTCCGTCAGGACCGTGAGATGCGAGACGAAGCGCACGACCGCGACGCGATCGGTCGGCAGGAGCCGGTCGAGGAGTCGGAACATCTCCTGCCTCACGCGCATGAGCCCCTTCGTCCGCATGCGGCCGATGTCTCCCTCCACGAACAGGACGATGAGCCGCCCCGGCGGGTACGCGGGCGGCGCGGGACCGGAAATCCCGTCGGCGGAAGGCGGCGGGGAGACCGGCCCCTCGGGCGCGCCCGCCGCGACGAACTCCACGGACTCGACCTCGAGCGGCCGGCCGTCCGCCTTGACGACGAAGTCGGAGGCGACGAGGTCCGTGATCGGGTCCCCGTGCGCGTCGGTCACGTACGTGTCGACGACGAGGCGCACGACCCGCTCGGAACGCACGATGCGCGCGGCCGGCTTCTCGTCCTGGAGCCCCGGCGCGGCGGCGAGCGCGAGGAACGCGAAGGACAGAAGGAGCGCGTACAGCGGGCCGCGGCTCACGGGCCGATTCTCCTCCCGTATGCTCCCCGGGTGAACGAACCGGTCGACCTTCTCGTCGTCGGCGCCGGCCCCGTCGGCCTCGCATGCGCGCTGGAAGCGTCCCGCCAGGGCCTCACGCACGTCGTCCTCGAGAAGGGCGCGCTCCTGAACACACTCGTGAACTGGCCGACCCACGTCGTCTTCTTCTCGACGCCGGAGCTCCTCGAGATCGGGGGCCACCCGCTCGTCGCGTCGGGGCCGAAGCCGACCCGGCGCGAGGGCCTCGACTACTACCGCAAGGTCGCCGAGCGCGAGAGGCTGGACGTGCGCCTCTTCACGCCCGTCGAGAACCTCCGAAGGGAAGGAGGGCTCTTCGAGGCGTCGACGCCGAAGAGCACGTTCCGCTCGCGCGCGGCCGTCGTCGCGACCGGCTTTTTCGACACGCCGAACCTCCTCGGCGTGCCCGGCGAAGGCCTCCCGAAGGTCTCCCATTACTACCGCGAGCCCTACGCCCACGCGGGCACGGACGTCCTCGTCGTCGGCGGGAAGAACTCGGCCGTCGAGGCCGCGCTCGACCTCCACCGCCACGGCGCGCGCGTCACGATGGCCGTCCGCGGCCCGTCGTTCGGCGCGAGCGTGAAGTACTGGCTCAGGCCGGACGTCGAGAACCGCGTGAAGGAAGGTTCGATCCGGGCGTTCTTCGACACGACCGTCGCCGGCATCGAGGAGAGCGCGGTCGCGCTCCGCGGCGGTGACGGCGTGCCCGCGTCGATCCCGAACGACTTCGTCTACGCGCTCACCGGATACCGTCCGGACTTCCCGTTCCTCAGGCGGGTCGGGATCGCGGTCACGGAGGACCTCGAGGTCGTCCACGACGCCGAGTCGATGGAAACCGGCGTGAGCGGCCTCTACGTCGCGGGCGTCGTGGCCGCCGGGCGCCGCATCGGGACCCTCTTCATCGAGAACGGCCGCATCCACGCGGTGCGGATCGTCCGCCATCTCCTCGCGCGGCTCGGCGCCTCGCCGGTCGTCCCGCCCGAAGCCCCGCCGCTGCGGAGGTTCCAGGACGGGGACTGACGACTCCACGGGGGCTCGACAGGCGCGACTTCGAGTCGTCGATGGCTTCCAGCTCCTCGGCGATTCCGACGAGCCCGGGCGTCTCCTCCCCGCGGTCTTCGCGGGCGCCTCGGCTGCCGGCTCAGCGCCCGAGGGGCAGGCGCAGGAACACGAGGTCCTCGAGCCGGTCCGGCGCGAGGAGGGCGCCGTCCGGCCCGACGGCATCCACCTGGCTGTTCGCCACGTAGACGTAGTCGTCGCCGACGAGCGTTCCGCCCACGGGCACCCGGTAGGACGGGTGCGCGCAGTCGAGGATCTCGACCGCCGCGAACGACGCGCCGTCCGGCTCGAGCGTCCAGCGGCCGACGCGCCCGAGGCTCACCGAGCCCACGACCCCGACGAGCTCTTTTCCGTGGAGGACGAGCCCGTCGAGCTCGACCGGCCAGGGTCCCGGGGGCTGGTCGAGGAGAGCCGGCTTTCCGGTCGCGGGGTCGAGACGGTAGACGCCGCGCGCCAGATCGGCGACGTAGATGCGCGCCCCGTCGGGCGAGACGGCGATCCCCTTCGGGGCGACGAACGTGCCCGCCGGCGCGACGGCTCGGAGCTCCGGCGCCCCGTTGCGAAGGACATGAACCTCTCCGGAAACCGTGTCGGTGACCCACACGTCCCCCTTCGCGTCGACCGCGAGCCCTCCGAACGAATGCGGGGGCTTCGTCATGGGAGACCAGCGTCCGAGGAGGGCGCCGCTCGCGATGTCGAAGGCGACGAGCTGCGCGCGTCCGAAGTCCTCCGGGCGTGCGCCTTCCATGGCGGGGTCGGCGGCCGTCACGGCCCAGAGGCGCCGGCGCGGCCCGTCGACCTTCACGCCGAGGACGGCGTCGAGCGGCTCGCCTGCGTTCCCCGCGAAGTCGGTGACGGCGGCCGCTGCGCCGTGCGCGCCGGGCGTCACCCGGACGATCTTCCGCTTGCGCAGGCTCGCGACGTAGAAGACCTTCCCGCGCGGATCCCAGGCGAGATCGCCCGGGATGAGGTCCCGCGCGCCGACCGTGAACGCAACCCGGGACCGGTGCGTCTTCGGCGCCTGAGCGCGCAGGACCGCGAGGAGGTCGTGGAACCGAGGGTCGGACATCGCCGGGCCGAAGGACTTCGGGATCGGCTCGAGGCAGCTGTTCAGCCGCCAGAGCTGGTTGAGCCACTCGAGCGCCGCCGGCGCGTCGCCCTGGCGGGCGTACGCCATCGCGGCGAGATACGCCGCCGTGTCGTCCGTGGGGTTGAAGGAGAACGCGCGCTGGAAGCCTTCGGCCGAACCCGCCCAATACTTCCGGCTGAGGCCGAGGTGTCCCGCGGTGTACCCGTTCGCAATCGCGCCCGCCTTCTCCGCCCCGAGCTTCCGGCTCGGAGCGGGCGCGGGGCTCGAACCGCCGAGCGCAACGCAGCCCGCTGCCGCGACCGCCATGGCGACGGCGACGGTGATCGCGCCGGACGAAACCCGCCGCACGCGCTCAGCCCACGCCGTCTTCGTCGTCGTCATTGCCGTCATCGTCGTCATTCTCCCAGAGGCTCCTCTGAGCCGGCCGTTCCGCCCGCGCCGGGGCCGGCCGCGCGGGCCCGGGCCCCGGCGGCTCGAGGACGGACGGGTCGTCGTTCGCGGGCGCGTTGACGCGCGGGGAGACCGCGAAAATCTCCATCGCTTCCTCGTTCAGGGGCTCGAAGAGCGGCGTGAGCGCCGCAGGGTCCTGGACGTCTGGATCCAGCCAGAGGTCCTCGTCCTCGGGCGGAAGGATCACGGGCATGCGGTCGTGGAGAGACCCGACGAGCTCGTTCGGCCGTGTCGTCAGGATCGCGAACGTCCGGACCGGAGGCCCGGAGCGCGGCTTCCACGTGTCGAAGATCCCCGCGAACGCGAACGGACGTCGCGACTTCAGCCGGATCGCGAACGGCTCGCGGCCGCGATCCCCCTTCCTCCACTCGAAGAACCCGTCCGCGGGCACGAGGGCGCGGGTCCGCCGCAGCGGCTCCCGGAAGCTCGGCTTGTCCGCCGCCGTCTCGGAGCGCGCGTTGATCGGCCGCCCGGCGTCCTCCGGCGCGCCGGCCCAGGAAGGGACGAGACCCCACCGCATCGGCTCGAGAACGCGCGCCCCCTTCACAACCGGATCGGCGCGTACGATGGGCAGGTCCTGCCCCGGCGCCGCGTTCCAGCGGGGAACGAGAGGCACCCTTTCGCCGCGCACGCGAAAGCGCGACGCGAGGACGTCGGCCGGGGTCACGAGCCAGTAGCGGCCGCACACCGGGCCATTGTGCCCCGGGGCACTCTCCGGCGCGCGGGCGCGCGTTCAGCGCGCCGCGACGGCGCGGCCGTCCGGCGTCTCGACGCGCGTGCTCCCGAGGGCGACCTCGGGAGTCGCCTGACCGCCCGCCGGCGGCGGATACCGGTCCCACCAACGCTCGGCGTCCGCCCGCGTCCAGCGGTCCGCCGAGGTCGTCGCGGCGAGGCGCCCTTCCAGGACCCGCGCGCTCTCGGGCCGCGCCGCCGGGTCCTTCGCGAGACAGTCGAGGAGGACCGCCTCGAGGTCGACAGGGACCGGCGTCGCGACGCGCCGCGACGGCGGGACCGGCGGCGTGGACGTGTGGTCGTGCAGCGTCTCGAGCGCCGTCTTCCTGTCGAAGACCGGCTGCCCTGTCAGGAGGTAGTACCCCACGCACCCGAGCGCGTAAAGGTCGGCGCGCCCGTCCACGTCCTGGCCGAGCGCCATCTCGGGCGGCATGTAGGCCGGCGTCCCCGCGATGAGCCCCGTCTGCGTGAGGTTCGCGCCGCCGCTCGAGGAGACGTCCTTGACGAGTCCGAAATCGACGACCTTGACGAAGTCCGACTCGCCGCCGTACCGGCAGAGAAAGATGTTGCCGGGCTTGATGTCGCGGTGCACGAGGCCCGCGGCGTGGGCCTCGGCGAGAGAGCGGCACGCCTGCCGGAGGACGTGAACGACACGCTCGGGGACGAGCGCCCCGTGGCGTTCGACGAGGCGGTCGAGCGTGTAGCCGTCGAGGAGCTCCATGACGTAGTAGAAGGATCCGTCGTCCGACCGGCCGAAGTCGTACAGCTGCACCGTGTGGGGCGAGCGCAGGCCCGCCGTCGCCTTCGCCTCGCGCTCGAAGCGCGACACGAGGTCGCGCGGCACCTCGCCGTCGCGTCCGCGGACGAGCTTGATCGCGGCGTCGCGCGCGAGCATCCGGTGCTCGGCGCGCCAGACCTCTCCCATTCCGCCGTGCCCGAGCGGCGCGACGAGGCGGTAGCTCCCGAGGTCCTCGGCCTTTCCGGCCTGCGCCGAAAGCCGGTAGACGATGCGCGACCCGACGATCGCGATCACGGCCGCGACCGCCGTCGGCAGGAACATCGCGACCGCGAACGGCCCCGTCGGAAGCACGTGGTGACCGAGCGCCACGGCGACGAGGAGTCCGAGGGGGTCCATGGCCGCCGTCGCAAGTGTCGCGAGGGCCGTCTTGCCCCTCGTCGACGGGACGAGGAGAGTAAACGACAGGAGCCAGACGGCCACGGACGACCATCCCTTCGGCAAAACGCCCGACGCCGCCGGGATCGAGTGAAAAACGATACCCATGAGGAAGCCGACGAGGACCTCGTAGACGAGAGCGCGGTCGAGCGTCTCGGCCGGATCGAGCCCGGCCCGTCGCGTGACCGCGAACATGCCGAGCGACGCGAGGACGACGGCGGCGTCTCCGAGAACGATGATCCCCGGGTAGCGGGCCTGACCGGCCCCTTCTGCCGCAAAGTACATCGCCGTGACGAAGACCGGCATGATGCCGGCCGTCAGCAGCGCCACGGCGCCGAGCCGCCGCACGCCCGCCGCGAGGAGGTCGGGCGGGAGCGTTTCGCGCACCCGCGACGCCGTCGCGGGCGTCGGGGTCTCGGCTTTCCGACAGCGACGCGTCATCGATCTCATTCTGGACCGGTCCCGAAACGCGGGGGGCGGCGCCGGTATTCCCCCGCCGATCCCCTATTCTGGGCGCGTGCCGGAGCTCCCGGACGTCGTCGTTTACGCCGAGCACCTCGAGCGCCTGCTGAAAGGGGCGGCGCTCCGGCGGGTGCGCCTCGCGAGCCCGTTCGTCCTCAGGTCGATCGCGCCGCCCCTCGCCTCGATCGAGGGCCGAGCCCTGCGAGGGGTGTCCCGGCTCGGAAAACGCCTCGTGATTTCCTTCGAAGGTAAAGGGGGAGACGGCGCAGAACCCCCGGACGCGCCGGAGCTCTTCCTCGTGCTGCACCTCATGGTGTCGGGACGCCTTCGATGGAGGGCCGGCGACGCCCCCGCAACCATTCCAAAGAAAATCGGTCTTCTCTCTCTCCTCTTCGACCACGGCACTCTCCTCCTCACCGAGGCGAGCCCGAAGAAGCGCGCGTGGATCCGCGTCGTCTCGGGCCGCGATGCGCTCGCCGCCCTCGACCCCGGCGGACTCGAGCCGCTCGAGGCGTCCCCGGAGGAGTTCGCGGCGCGGCTGAGGCTCGAGAACCACACGCTCAAGCGCGCCCTGACCGACCCGACGCTCTTCTCCGGAATCGGGAACGCGTACTCCGACGAGATCCTCCACGCCGCACGGCTCTCCCCCGTCGCGCTCACGTCGCGTCTCACGGACGAGGAGGCCGCGCGCCTCTTCCGGGCAACACGCGAAACGCTCGTCGCGTGGACGGACCGGCTGCGCCGCGAGACCGGGGAGACGTTTCCCGAGAAGGTCACGGCGTTCCGGGAGGACATGGCCGTCCACGGGAAGTTCGGCCGGCCGTGCCCGCGGTGCGGGGCGGCCGTCCAGCGCATCGCGTACGCAGACAACGAGACGAACTACTGCCCGACGTGCCAGACGGGCGGCCGGCTCCTCGCGGACCGCGCCCTCTCCCGTCTCCTCCGCGGCGACTGGCCGAAGAGCCTCGAGGAGATGGAGGAGCGGAAGGAACGGTGGCGGTAGCACGTCGAGAAGGCGCCGCAGGCAAGTAGTAGGAAGGCATGATAGCATGATGGCGGGAAGGGTTCGCCATGCCGCAGGTACAGGGAGCAGTCATCAAAATCGTCGGAAAGAGCGGTCAGATTTCGCTCGGGAAAAACTACGCCGGGAAAGCTCTGAGGGTCGAGCACCGCCGCGACGGCGCAATCGTCCTGACGGCCGTCGCCGTCATCCCGGAGAGTCAGCTCTGGACCCTCGAGGAGCCCGATCGCTCGCGGATCAAGCGTGGTCTCGCTTGGGCCTCGACAACGACGCCTGCCGAGTCCGATGTCGACGCTCTCGTTGCACAGAGCGCCAAGGCCGTGAGCCGGGCGCGTGGCCGCCGACGCTAGTCGGGTTCGGCTCGACCTCAACAGTCCCGAGTTTCAGGCCGTCTTCTTCCGCCTCGAGGCTGCGGAACTCAGGCAGGTCGTCGCGTCCCTGCGCCGGCTGAGCGAGCTCGACTGGGCGTCGATATACCGCCACACGGGCTTCCAGTGGGAGGCAATCCAGCATCTCAGGGCGCCCAACGGCGCGGGAGTCTACTCGCTGCGCCTGAGTCAGAAGGTGCGCGCGCTCGCATTTCGCGACGGCCATCTTCTGCGCTTCCTCTCACTCCACCCCGATCACGACTCCGCTTACCGACGCTGACCTTCTCGCTTTGCTCCCTTACTGGATTTGGCGGCCCGGTCACTCAACGTGGTCAACCGGGTCGTCCTGGCAGAACTCTCGCGAGCTCTCCGAGGAGGCTCACGGGGGCTCGGAAGAATCACGAGTGACGGCCAGGGCTCCCGACCGCGCTGCCCGGTAGAAGTCGGCCTGAAGACGGTGAGCCCGGCCGGAAGAGTGAAAGGCGTTCCGTCTCTTCTAGCGCTTCCCCTCCCGCGGGACCGGCGCGACCGCCGGGATGCCCTGCTCCTGCACGGCTTTGTTGAAGTCCGCAAGGTCCGAGTCGAGCACGGCCTGCAGCTTCTTCTTCAGCTCGTCGAGACGGCCCTCGAGCTCGGCGAGGTACGTGACGGACGACGCGAACGGCGCCCCCTCCCCGCTGCCCGCGACGCTCGCGAGGCCGACGAACTGGTGGTCGAGGGCGGGCGTGAAGTTCAGGACGTCCTGCTCGCTCTTGAGCTTCGGGTTCACGAGCTTCTCCTCGATCGCCGTGAGCTTCTCGGAGAGGGTCTTGCCCTTGCCCGCGAGCGGCTCTTTCTTGCCGAGACCCGCGGCGCGGTCGGAGACCTCCTTGACCTGCTTTTTCACATCGCGGCAAGGAGCGCGGCCTCGTGCGTCGCGCTCACGTCGTCGCGCACCCGCGCGAGAAACGCCGACTGCTTCTTCAGGTCTTCGGCCGAGACCTTCACCATCGGATTCGCGCGGACCTCGACGCCTCGGTGAGGGTGGTCCCGCCGAGCCTCATCCTCACGGTGTACGTGCCCGGCGCAACGAGCGGGCCTTCGCGCGGGCCCCAGACGATCGCCTTCGGGACGAGCGAAGGCTTGAGCATCCGCAGGTCCCACGAGAGCCGATTGAGGCCCTGCTTGACCTCGAGAGGCTTCTCGGCCCGTCCTCGTCGGGGGCGCGCCGCGGGCGTCCTGTCGGCGGGCTTTTCCGACGTGAACGTGCGGAGGACGGTGTCGCCGTCGAGGATCTCGAACGTGAGCGCGTCCTTCGACCCCGGCTTCTTCGGCGGCGCGTCCTTCAGCCAGACGTCGACGAGCGCGCCCGCCGGCGGGTTCTGCCCGACGCCGCGCGGCGGTCCGCCCTCCCCGCGGCCGCCCGAGCCGAAGCGGACGGCCGGCCGCGGCTTGAACAGGTGGACCGCCTCCTTCTCGGCGGAGGGGAACCACTGCCTCAGCGGCGAGAGGTCGTCGAGAATCCAGAACGCGCGGCCCTGCGTCGCGACGACGAGGTCGCCGTCCTTCACCGCGAGGTCCGTGATCGGGACCGGCGGCAGATTCCGCGGGAACGGCAGCCACAGGGCGCCGCCGTCGAAGGACACGTAGAGGCGCCGCTCGGTGCCCGCGAAGACGAGGCCCTTGCGCACGGGGTCTTCCCGGACGACACGCGTGAACGCGCCGTCCGGGATCCCGGCGACGAGCTTCGTCCAGGTCTTCCCGTAGTCGGCCGTCCGGTAGAGGTACGGGCGCGCGTCGTCGTGTTTGTACGCCGTGGCTGCGATCCAGGCGGTCGCGCGGTCGTGGGTCGAGACCTCGATCGAGTTGATCTGGATTCCGTCCGGGAGGCCCTTCGGCGTCACGTCGGTCCAGCTCTTCCCGGCGTCGCGCGTCAGGTGGACGAGCCCGTCGTCGGAGCCGGCCCAGATCGTCCCGGCCTCGTGCGGCGACTCGGCGAGCGCGAAGATCACGCCGTAGACCTCGACGCCCGTGTTGTCGAACGTGATCGGGCCTCCGGAGGGGCCCTGCGTCGCCTTGTCGTTGCGAGTCAGATCCGGGCTGATCTCCGTCCACGTCGCGCCGTCGTCCGTGCTCTTCAGGAGGACCTGCGCCGCGTGGTAGAGAGCGTGCGGCGGGTGCGTCGAGATGAGAATCGGCGCGTTCCACTGGAAGCGGTACCTCAGGCCCTTCGGCGCCTGCCCGATCGCGAGCTGCGGCCAGGCGACGACGTCCCGGCTCTCGCCCGTCCGGTAGTCGTAGCGGTCGATCGCCCCACCGTAGCAGCCCGCGAAGGACACGTCGGGGTCGTCCGGCTTCGGCGCGATCCACCCGCTCTCGCAGCCGCCCACGGGGTGCCAGTCGGACGGGCCGATCCCGCGGCCGCGCGTCCGGCTCAGGATCTCGACCGTCGTGTTGTCCTGTTGCGCCCCGAAGACGCGGTACGGGAAGCGCGCATCCGTCACGACACGGTAGAACTGCGCCGTCGGCTGGTTCAGGAGCGAGGACCAGCTCCGCCCGCCGTTCACGGTCACGGTCGCGCCGCCGTCGTTGCCTTCGATCATCCGCGCGGGCTCGTTCGGGTCGATCCAGAGGTCGTGGTTGTCGCCGTGCGGAGTCCGGATCGGCTCGAAGGTCTTCCCGCCGTCCCCCGAGCGGAAGAACCCGACGTTGAGGACGTAGAGCGTGTCCGCGTTCTTCGGGTCGGCGGTGACGTGCGAGTAGTACCAGGCCCGCTGCCTGAGCTTGTTGTCGTCGTTGACCTTCTTCCACGTCTCGCCGCCGTCGTCCGTGCGGAAGACGCCTCCCTTCTCGGCCTCGACGACGGCCCAGGCCCGTTCCGGCCGCGCCGGTGAGACGGCGACGCCCACGCGTCCAACGACACCTTCCGGGAGCCCGCCCGCGAGCTTCTTCCATGTGTCGCCGCCGTCCGTCGTCTTGAAGACGCCGCCTCCCGGGCCGCCGCTCTCGAGCGACCAGGGCTTGCGCCCCACCTGCCAGAATCCCGCGTAGAGGATGCGCGGGTTCGTCGCGTCCATCACGAGGTCGGACGCGCCCGTCTTCTCGTCGACGTAAAGGACCTTCTTCCACGTCTTCCCGCCGTCCGTCGAGCGGAAGATCCCGCGCTCGGGATTCGGCCCCCACGTGTGGCCGAGCGCGGCGACGTAGACGACGTCCGGGTTCGTCGGATGCACGCGCACGCGCGGGATCTGCTGCGTGTCCGCGAGGCCGACGGGCGTCCAGGTCTTCCCGGCGTCCGTCGACTTCCAGACGCCGTCGCCCGCCGACACGTTCCCGCGGATGCAGCCCTCGCCCATGCCGGCGTAGACGACGTTCGGGTCGGACGGCGCGACCGCGATCGCGCCGACGGAGCCGGTCCGGAAGAACTTGTCGGAGACGGGCTCCCAGGAGCCGCCGCCGTCGGTCGTCTTCCACACGCCGCCACCCGCGCCGCCGAAGTAGAACGTCAGCGGCTGACCGGGCACCCCGGTCACGGCGGTCACGCGGCCGCCGCGGAACGGGCCGATGTTGCGGAACTGGAGGCCCTGGAGCTTGTCGGAGAGCGTTATCGGGGACTTTTCTGCTTCGGAAGAAGAAGAAGAGGAAGAGAGAGCGCCCGCCCCGGAGGCGGGCGCCGAAGAAGGAGATTTCCTAGAAAGTGAAGAGGGCTCCCCCGCCGCCGAAGCGGTCGCCCCGAGCGCCGCACAAATGCCCACCGCCGACAGGATCGAGAGCCGCATCCCTCTTCCCCCTTCTAAGAAAATCCGAATCCTCGGTTCTTCTCTTCTCTTACTCAAACCATATCAGCCGCCGCCCGCCGCCGACGGCCACTCGTAGTCGCGGACGCTTCGCGCCCGCCATGCGATGAACGCCGCGACGAGGATCGTGCCGACGCCGCCGGATACGACGGCGAACGTCGCGCCGGCCGCGGCCGTCGCGAACAGGCTCGCGACGAAGCCCGCCTCGAGCTCGCCGAGCTGCGGGCCGCCCATGAAGAAGATCATGTTGACGCCCGTCATTCGCCCGCGGAGCGCGTCGGGCGTCACGAGCTGTCGCACGGTCTGGCGCACGACGGTCGAGATCGTGTCCGTCAGGCCGACGAGCGCGAGCGCGGCGAGCGTGAGCGCGAAGCTCCGCGAGAGGCCGAACACGACCGTGACGGCGCCGTACGCGGCGACCGCCCACAGGAAGACGCGGCCCTGCCGCTTCGGGAGGCCCCGCACGGACGTGAAGATCGACGCGGCGAGGGCGCCGAATCCCGGCGCGGCGCGCAGCCAGCCGTAGCCGGCGGGGCCGACGAGGAGGATCCGATCCGCGAAGATCGGGAGGAGCGACATCGAGCCCGCGAAGAACGTCGCGAAGAAGTCGAGCGTCATCGTCCAGACGAGGATCGGCGTCGAGAAGACGAACCGCAGCCCCTCGCGGAGGGACTCGAGCGGCTGGTCGGAGGCGCCCTTGATCCGCTCGACGCGCCCGGACGTGCGCAGCGTCGCGAGCACCGCGAGGACGCCCGCGAAGGACGCGGCGTTCAGGAAGTAGACGAGCGCGAGTCCCCCTCTGTTCACGTGCGCGCCCGCCGCGGGCGCCGCGTGCGCGGCGCCCGCGAGGATCAGGCCCGTGACGGCGGGACCGCCGATCGCCGCGAGCTGGAACGCGGACAGGAGGATCGCGAGGGCGCCCGGCAGCTCCTCGGCGGGCACGAGGCGCGGGACGAGCGACTGGCGGGCCGGGTTGTCGAACGCCCCCGCCGCCGAGGTGCAGGCCGTGAGGAGGTAGACGACCCAGACGGGATCGCGGCCGAGGACGGTCGCCGTCCCGAGCGCGAGCGCGACGACCGTCATCGCGGACTGCGTCACGAGCATGACGCGCCGGCGGTCGCGCCGGTCCGCGACGAGCCCTCCGACGAGCGAGAGCGTCACGATCGGGAGGACGCGCACGAGCCCGACGAGCCCGAGCGCGAGGGGCGAGCGCGTGAGGATCCAGACGTGCCAGTCGATCGCGACGTTCTGCATCTGCGACCCCACGAGCGACACGAGCTGCGTGATCGCAAGGCGCCGGAAGTCGTGATGTCTCAGCGCGTCGTACGGGCGCGGGACGGGGGGCACGAGGCGGAGTCTACGGGCGGGCCGTCACACCGTCTTCAGCCAGTCCGACACGTCCGCGACCATTCGGTCCCACGACGGCGACACGTAGAGGACCGGCTGGTACTGCGTCGGGTCGTACGGGCGCGTCGAGGCGTCCGCGAAGTCCAGATCCCGGAGCTCCGCCTCGGTCGTCATCCGCTCCATCTCGCCGAAGGAGGAGAGGACGCCCGCGCCGTAGGTCCGGAGCGAACCGCCCTCCTCGACGAGGCCGAACTCGAGCGTGTACCAGTAGACGAGCTCGAGCCGCCGCATCCCCTCGTCCGTCGCACGCGCGGCGGCCTCGCCGAAGAGGCGCGAGAGCCGGACGATGTCGGGATGGAAGAGGCTCGCCGCGTGGCCGACGAGCTCGTGGATCACGTCGGGCTCGGGCGTGTAGAACGGCACCGAGTGGTGGCGCATGTACTGCGTCGAGAGAAAAACGCCCTGCGCCATCGCGGAGAGGAACCCGCGGCCCTGGATGAGGCCCGCGACGGGAAGCATCCGGAAGCCCGAGCGCTCGAGCGTCACGTCCACGTCCGCGAGCTGCGGGACGATCGTGCGGTCCAGCGAGAGGACCTTCGAGCTCTCGAGCCACTCGTAGCAGGCATGCGTTTCGTGCAGGGGCCAGAGCCTCTCCCACGTGAGCTTCCAGACGGCCTGCTCCTCGGGCGTGTAGTCGACCCGCGGGACGGGCTGCCCCGCCTCGTACCGAAGGGCGAGCCGCGCGATCTCGTTGCGCCTTGCCCGATACACGGCGTCCTTGAACCCCGGATGGTCGGGGTCGAGGCGGACGATCTCGCCTTCCGTCGCGAGGACTTCCGAGAGGTTTTTCACGGTCGCGCGGTCATCTCCACCACGCATCGTAATGCGAAAACAGTGCCCGCGACAGGGTTGCGCGGAACCCCTTACGGTGTCGTGACCGTCATCGTCGCTCGATCGAAGGTATTGAACTGCTGAAGCGCGGGAAAGCCGAGAAACGCTCCCCCGATGAGTCGCCCCAGAGTTCCGTTCGGAGGAGTCGTCACCTCGAGGTCTGCCGTGCCGATGAGGATGACGGGGACCGCGGTTTCCATCTTCACCGCTCCGGCTCCGGCCTGCCGCCACCAGTTGGCGGTGAACGAGCCAGAGGGCGTCTGCGACTCGACCACCGCTCCCTCGAGCAAGAGGCGAGGGTCTCCCGGTCGCCGCACCGTCACCTCGAAAGGCGCCGCTCCACCCGTCGATTCGAAGTCGACGTCGATCCTCTCGACATGTTGAGCCGGGACGCCGAAGCCCTGGAGCGCATGAGCGAGCCGGGGAGCAGACGTCTCGTACCAGAAGGTGTAGTTGTTGATGTCGCCCGTGAAATCGGGCGGGACGATCACGGCGCCGATCTGTACGATCGCGCCGGGCTCTGCGTGTCCGTCGACCGAAATGGCCCGGCAGCGGGACGTGCGAACGACGAGCGGGGTCACCGGCTGGCCCTCCCCGGCGAGGACAAAGCCGGGAGGCACGAGGGCGCGGGCGTTGTCCGTCGGGACCAGGGCCACCCCGATGCTCTCGATGCAGTCGCGGAACGCCACGTTGACCGTGGACGGCGGCTTCGCCTTGGGCGGCGCGGCCTGAAGGCCGGTCGCGGCGAAACCGATGACGATGCAGAAGGCCGGGATTCTCGAGCGTTTCATCGTCGTTCCTCCCCTCGAGAAGGTAAACGACAAAGTGCCGGTCACCGTGACATCGGATGTACGAGCCGTCGGGCGGATTCAGTCTCTCCCTGTCGTAGGATCGCGGCAATTCCCGGAGGTCGCGCATGCAACGCACCCTCGTCGCCTTCCTCTTCGCGCCGCTCGTCCTCGACGCCTTCCCGGCGCGGGGGGCTTCCCCCGCGGCCGAGGCGCGGGCGATCGTCGAGGAGCTCGTCGCCTGCGGGACCCGGCACTCGCTCTCCTCGTGGACGGACCCGAAGCGCGGGATCGGCTGCGGGCGCGACGCCGTGGTCCGCCGCTTCGACGCGGTCGAGAAGGAAACGGGCGGCAAGCTCCGCGTCGTCGTCGACTCCTACGAGACGACCGGCCCGCGGACGCACAACGCACCCGTTCACATGGAGAACGTCTACGCGATCCTCGGGGGAACGGATCCCGTGCTCTCGAAGACGGCGTTCGTCGTGTCCGGCCACTACGACTCGATGCCGTCCGACGTCATGGACCCGAAAACCGACGCGCCCGGCGCCGACGACGACGCCTCGGGCACGGCGGCCTCGATCCTCGCCGCGCGCGCCCTCGCCGCGACGCCCGCGCGCGCGACGCTGGTCTTCGCGGCCGTCGCGGGCGAGGAGCAGGGCCTCCTCGGATCGAAGCGGATGCTCGCGTGGCTCGGGACGCACGGCTACGCCGTCGGCGGGATGATCACGTGCGACATCGTCGGCGCGACGAACGGGAGCGCCGACCGCCGCGTGCGCGTGTTCTCCGAGGGGGGGCCCGACGGGATCGATTCGCCGGGGCGGCAGATGGCGCGCCTCGTCGAGGACGTGAACGGAAAGGACAAGGTCCGGCTCGTCTTCCGCCTCGACCGGTTCGGCCGCGGAGGCGACCACCGGCCGTTCGCCGAGGCAGGTCTCCCGGCGGTCCGCTTCACGGAGCCGCTCGAGGACTACCGCCACGAGCACCAGACGCCGCGAACGGAGGGCGGCGTCGAATACGGCGACCTCGCGAAGTTCATGGACTTCGATTTCGTCGCGGAGACGGCCGACGCCGTCGTCAAGACGCTCGCGGAGATGGCGAACGCGCCCGCCCCGCCCAGGAGGGTGACGCTCGGCGGAGCCGTCACGCCGAATGCGGAGATTTTCCTAGAAGGTCATGAGGATGCGGAGCGCGCGGGGTACGAGATTCTCTGGAGGGAAACCACCGAGGCCCGTTGGTCCGTCGTGAGAACGGTCGAGGCGCCGCCGGCGGGCTCGCCAGCCGCCGCGCTGACTTCCCCCGGCGCGCCGCCGCGCGCCTCGAGCGTCGCGTCTCCCCCTCCCTCTCTTCCACTCGAAGAAAATCTCTCTCTGGTTCTCTCTTCGATCTCCACCGACAACCACTACTTCGCGGCGCGGAGTGTCGGGAAGAACGGACGTCGGAGCATCGCGGTCGCGGCGGTCGCCGCCGCGCGCCGGCCGCCCGGACTCGTCTCCGCTCCCGCGCCGTGGGTGACGCCGCCGCCCGTGACGATCCCGACCGGGCCACCGGTGAAGTAGGAGACGCATGAACCTCACGTTCTTCGACTGGGCGATCGTCGCGGCGTACTTCGCCCTCTCGATCGGAATCGGATTCGCGTTCACGAAGAAGGGCGGCGAGTCGCTGGAGGAGTACTTCGTCGCCGGGCGCAACGTCCCGTGGTGGCTCGCGGGCGCCGCGATGATCGCGACGACGTTCGCGGCCGACACGCCTCTCGTCGTGACGGGCCTCGTCTTCGAGCACGGCGTCGCGGGCAACTGGCTCTGGTGGAACTTCGTGATGTCGGGGACGCTGACCGTCTTCCTCTACGCGCGCCTCTGGCGCCGCGCGAAGGTCATGACGGACGTCGAGTTCGCCGAGATCCGCTACAGCGGCAGGCCGGCGACGTTCCTGCGCGGCTTCCGCGCGCTCTACCTCGCGCTTCCGATCAACCTCATCATCCTCGGCTGGGTCACGCTCGCGATGGTCAAGATCCTCCAGATCTCCCTCGGAATCCGGCCGCTCTGGGCCGTCGGCGTCTGCTTCGTGATCACGGTCGGCTACTCGGCGGCCGCCGGCATGTGGGCCGTGCTGTGGACCGACCTCGTCCAGCTCGTCATCAAGATGACGGCGGTCATCCTCCTCGCGTACTTCGCGATCAAGAAGGTCGGCGGCATCGTCGCGCTCGAACACGGCCTCGAGAAGCATTTCGGCTCGGTCGACGCCGCGATCTCGTTTCTCCCACCGGCGGGCTCGGCCTGGATGCCGGCAATCGCGCTCTTCACGTTCCTCGCGGTCCAGTGGTGGGCCGCGTGGTATCCCGGCGCCGAGCCGGGCGGCGGCGGCTACGTGGCGCAGCGGATCTTCTCGGCGAAGACCGAGCGCGACGGCATCCTCGCGACGCTTTTCTTCAACGTCGGGCACTATGCGCTCCGCCCGTGGCCGTGGATCCTGACCGGCCTCGCGACCGTCCTTCTCTATCCCGCGGGCGTCCTCGTGAACGGCCGCCCCGACCACGAGGCCACATACGTCCAGGCGATGGTCGACCTCATGCCGGCCGGCTGGAAGGGCTTCATGCTCGCGGGCTTCGCGGCCGCGTACATGTCGACCGTGGGGACCCATCTGAATTGGGGAGCCTCGTATCTCGTGGGGGATGTCTATAAGAGATTTCTTAGAAAGGGAGCCAGCGAGAAGCACTATGTTGCCGTCTCGCGGTGGACGACCGTTTTTCTGTTCCTCGCTTCCATCGTCGTCACGCTGAATCTCTCGTCCATCGAAGGAGCCTGGCGTTTCCTCCTCGCGCTCGGGAGCGGGACGGGTCTCGTTCTGATCCTGCGCTGGTACTGGTGGCGCATCAACGCGTGGAGCGAGATCGCCGCGATGCTGACGTCGATGGTCGTCTCGCTCGCGGCGTTCGCGCTCGTCCCGGCGGGCTCGGGCCCCGGAGCCGTCTTCGAGCAGCAGGCGATCGTCATGCTCGTGACGGTCGTCGCGACCACTGTCGTCTGGCTCGCCGTCACGTTCCTGACCGCGCCGGAGCCGGACGCGACGCTCGACGCGTTCTATCTCCGCGTGCGGCCGGGCGGGCCGGGCTGGGCGCGCGTGTCGGCGCGCCTCGGCTTCGGAAAAGAGCCGATCCCGGGCGGCGCGATGTCGTTCCTGAACTGGGGCCTCGGGATCCTCCTCGTCTACACCGCGCTCTTCGGCATCGGGAAGGTTCTCTTCGGACGGCTGCCCGAGGGCTTCACGCTTCTGGCCGTCGCGATCGTCGCCTTCGTCCTCATCATGTGGAGCCTGAAACGGCAGGAGGCCCGTCGGGTGGCCACGGGAGGCTGAACCTCGCGAGGGAGGCGCACGCGTGCGCTCCCTTCTCGAGACCAACGACCTCGACGGCGAGGCCATCTTCCGCGGGTGCGAGCTCGAGGAAGTGGAAGGGACGCACGGCGGGCCCCTGGAAGAGGTCGTCGCGGTGCCGCCGCGCCCCGCCGCGCGCGAGCCTCACGCGCGGACCTCCCCCGCCGCCCGCGACGAGGTACGTCTTCCCGTCCCGCGCGAACCGCTCGAAGCTGTGCACGTGCCCCGAGATCATGGCGAGCGTCTTTCCGGCCGTCGCGAAAGGCGGCACGAACGTCCGCTGGACGGCCGCGGCGTCGCCGGTCACCGTGCTATTCGTATAGGGCGGGTGATGAGAGAAGACGAGGACGCCGCGGACGGAGGTGTCCTCATCGAACGACGCGAGAGCGGACGTCAGCCACGCTTCCTGCTCCTTCCATGCGACCCGGCCGAGCTCGTGCTCGTTCGAGTCCAGAAACAGCAGTCCGAGAGACCCGTAGCGGTCCAGATGCCACCGCCGTCCGGCCAGCCCAGGGAACTCTTCGAAGAAGTTCCTCAAGGCCGCTCGGGAAGAGAGCCAGTACTCGTGGTTCCCGAGGATCGGAACGAGCGGGACCTTCGCCTCCCGGAGCGGCGCAGCGAGCTCGTCGAAGCGCGCCCAGTCGCGCGCGGACGAGCCATGGAAGACGAGGTCTCCGAGGAGGACGGCGAAGTCGGGCCGCCGGCGCGCGATCTCGGCGACGATCCGCCGAGTCTCCTCGGTGTTCGTCTCGCGCCAGAACTCGAGCCTCGACGTCGGCTGCATGTCGCCGAGGATCACGAACCGGCCCGACGAAGTCGCGATCACGGGCCGCCGGAAATCGACCGAAGCAGGGCGCAGTCGTCGGTCACGATCCCGTCCACGCCGAGGGCCGCGAGATCGCGCAGCCGGTCGGCGTCGTTCACGGTCCACGCGAGGACGCTCGCGACGCGCCCGCGGTTCCGCGCGCGGACGACGCGCGCGACCTCGTCTTGGAAGTCCGGCCACGTCCTCCGCCCGGCTCCCATCGAGACGTCGCGGATCCCGTAGCGGCGGGCGCCCCAGAGGATGCCGGGCAGCTCGAAGTCCGCCGTGAGGACGACTCCGCCGGGAAGGGGGTCCTTTCGCGCCTCCGCGGCGAGCGTGCGCGCGAGCTCGCGCTGGGACGTCAGGAAGTGGTAGGTCGGGCCCTTCCGGCGGCCCGCGTCCCGGACGCGCTCCGCGACGAGGCGCAGGAGGCGCACGGCCTCCTCCGGGCGCGCCGGCTCGATCTTGACGTCGAGGAGGACGTCCGTCAGGCGCGTCTCGCCCGGCGCCCAGTCCAGGAGGTCGGCGAGACGCGCGGGCGGCACGTCGGGCCGGCGCGACCCGTCGAGGGGGTTCGTGAGGCCCTCGGAGGAGCGGACGTAGCCGTAATGCTCGCGGAAGAACGCCTCGTCGCACGCGCCGACGGGGAGCCTCCCGTCCGAGCCGAGGAGCGGGAGCGCCGGCTCGTAGAGGTACGGCCCCTCGAGGCCCGCCTGTCGCGCGAGCGCGACGGCCCCGCCGGGGTCGTCGTCGTGCCAGAGAACGAATCGCGAGTCGCGCGTCGCGCAGACGTCGGTCTCGACGGCGTCCGCGCCGAGATCGAGCGCCCTGCGGAAGGACGCGAGCGTGTTCTCCGGCGCGTCCCGCGGCGCGCCGCGGTGGCCGATGACGAGCGGCCGCCGGCCCGGCCCGTCCGGCTTCGGCGGCGTCCCGATCGTCGTGACGATGGACCTCAGGATCCGGCGCGCGAAGGATGCGTCCCCGAGGTACGTCACGCGTTCGCGCTCCGGGCACGCCTCGTCACGATTTCCATTCGCGACTCCTCCCCCGAAATCAGTGCAATTCGCGAGCCGCTCCGCGTCAGCTCGCCGACCGGAGCTCGCGGAGCCGGGCGACGCCCACGGCGGCGACTCCGGCGAGGGCGTACGCGGCGGCCCGCGCCCCCGAAGGTGCCGCGAAGAGGCCCGTGAAGTCCGCGATCGGGAGGCGGTTTACGGCGAAGTACCAGACCGCCGTGTAGACGCCGAGGAAGAGCTTTCCGCCTCCGGTGAGCGACCCGAACCCCGCCGCGAGGCCCGCGGTGAAGAGGAGGCCCGAGAGAAAGGCGACTCCCGCCGCCGGGCTCTCCACGAGAGCACGCGCCGCGCAGGGCAGGCCGAAAACGAGAACGAACGCGAGGATCGCACCGGCCTTCCAGAGGACGGGCGACGCCGGGACGCCCGGTTGCGCGAAGACGAGGCCGCGCGTCCCGGCGAGGGCCTCGCGCGCCGCGACCTCGGAGACGGCGAGCGCGAGGAGCAGCAGCATCCCCGCGGCACCGTACGGGAACGCCTTCGCCGGCAGGAACGGCACCGCGAGCGCCGCGGCGAGGAGCGGCCACTTCAGGAGCGAGCCCGCGTTCCATGTCAGGCGACCCTCGGCGAGGACGGACCTGAGCGCGGAGGGGTCGAGCGTGACCCGTCCGGAGAGCACGATCGACGCCGCGGGCGCGGCGTCGTCCCCCGACGCAAGCGGCGGGGCGGGCCTGTCGCGACCCCGGCGGCGACGCAGGCGTGCCGGGTCGAACCGGTCGAAGAAAAGCAGAGAGGCGCCGAGCGGAAGGAGCGCGGCGACGAGCGAGACGCAACGCGCGATCACGTCGGAGGCCGTCGTGCGCGTGCCCGGCCACGCGACACGCACGAACGGCTTGTCGTGGAAGATGAGGCCCAACGAGATGGACGTCGCCTCCGGCAGCGACCGCGCGACCTGCGCCTCGAGCGTCGCCATTCCGAGCGGGTCGACGCGCGGCACGTTCACGACGCGGCCGTTCTTGTCGCGCGCGTTGATGCCGCTCGCGAGGACCGCGAAGAGGAAGAACCAGATCACGAGCCCGGCCCGGCCGCGCAGTCCCGGCGTCACGTCGAAGAGGACCGCGAGCCCCGAGGTGAAAACGAGGGCGGGCAGGACGAAGAGCGCCCACGTGACGGCGAAGCCGAGCGGGTGGAAGGGCCCGACGCCCCAGCGCAGGAACGCGACCCAGGCGGCCCCGACAGCGAGGAGCGAGAGGACGCCGAGATAGAGCACGTGGGCGGCGGCTTTGCCGGCGAGGTACGCGGGCTCGGACAGCGGCGTGGCCGCGAGGATCAGGCCGACGCCGCGCTCACGGTCCCTCCGGATCGAGCCCACGACGAGATAGAAGCCGACGAGGGATGCCCAGAGGGAGCCGACGATCGCGGACGCCCACGCGAGGTAGTTCGAGGAGTATGTGCTCGCGAAGGAGCGGCCGTCCGCGGTCGTCCACGCGAGGGACGTCGCCCTGCCGGACGGGTCCGGGATCCACAGGACGGCCGCAGCCCCGAGGCACAGGACGGCGAAGAGCGTGGACGGCGCCCGGAGGCGCATGCGCGTCTCGACGGCCGCCTGCGCCGCGACCGCCCCGACAAAGCCGTTCATGCGGCCCGGGCTCCGTCGAGCGTCGAGAGGAGGTACGCGTCCTCGAGGGTCGGCTCGGCGGCGTGCGCTCCCGCGAGGTCCGCGCCGAGTCCGACGTAACGCACGTGCACGCCGTCCGCGCGCCGTACCATGCCCGAGACGGGGACCGCCTTCTGGACGGAGGAAGCGGACGCGGCGGGCACGACGGCCGTGAAGACCCGGCCGGCGGCGCGCGCGAGGAGTTCCTCGGGCGTCTCGATCCCGCGGAGTCGGCCGCCCGAGAGCATCGCGATCTTCGAGGCGACGGCCTCGAGGTCGGACACGATGTGCGTCGAGAGGATCACGACGCGCCCGTGTGCGATCTCCGCGAGGAGGTTCCGGAAGCGGACGCGCTCCTCCGGATCGAGGCCGACCGTCGGCTCGTCGACGACGACGAGCTTCGGGTCCCCGAGGAGGGCCTGCGTGATTCCGACGCGCTGGCGCATGCCGCCCGAAAAGCCGCCGAGGCGGCGGTCCGCCGCTCCGTGCAGGTTCACGAGCGTCAGGAGGTCGTCGACGCGCGACTTCAGAGCGCCGCCGGAGAGACCCTTGAGCCGGCCGAGGTACACGAGGAACTCGCGCGCCGTGAGACGTTCGTAGACGCCGAAGTCCTGCGGGAGGAACCCGAGGACGCGCCGGACGGCGAACGGGTCGCGGACGGCGTCCCTTCCCTGCCAGAGGAACGTCCCGGCCGTCGGCCGCGTGACCGTCGCGAGGATCGAGAGGAGCGTCGTCTTTCCCGCGCCGTTCGGGCCGAGGAGGCCGAGGACGCCCTCGCCCATCTCGAAGGTGACGTCGGCGAGTGCGGCCGTGCCGGAGCGGTACGTCTTCGAGAGGCCGCGGACCTCGAGCATCGGATCCCCTTTCCGCGTGAGGAACGCAGCCGGCCCGCGAAAGGTTCCGTGAAGACGGACTAGGCGGCGCGCTCGGCGGCGCCCTTCGCGGGCACGAACGTCATCGCGCGCTCGGCGAGGGCGGTGATCGTGAGCGACGGGTTCACGCCGGGGTTCGCCGAGATCGCCGAGCCGTCGATGACGTAGAGCCCGTCGTAGCCGAACACGCGGTTGTTCGCGTCGATGACGCCGGTCGCGGCCGACTCGCCCATGCAGCAGCCGCCGAGGATGTGCGCGGTCGTCGGGATGCCGAGGAGGGTCTCGGTCAGGAGGCTCTGCGTGAATCCGCCGAGCTTCTCCTCGACGCGGCGGGCGAGCTCGGTCGCCTCGGGCATCCACGCCTTCGCGGGCGCGCCGGATCCGGGCGCCGTCGCGAGCGCGTGCCGGAACCCGTTGCGCAGGCCGCGCCCGAGCGTCATGCGCAGCGTGCCGTCGACCGTGCGCATGTAGAGGAGGATCATCGTGTGCTTCGCCCAGTCCGGCGTGAGCCAGGCCCGCAGCGTCTTGAGCGGGCTCGCGGAAGAGGAGTCCCGCGGCGTTCAGGAGGCGCTGGACGACGGTGTCGCCCGGCGCGTGCGGCATCGCGAGGAGACGGAAGAAGCCCGAGCCCGCCGGGTAGCGCACCGGCTCGAGGTGCGAGTGCTCGTCGGTCTCGAGGATCGAGCCGATCGCGATGCCCTTCGAGAGGTCGTGGTCCTTGTCGGCTCACGACGCCCATGAGGACCTCGGAGTTGGTGCGCACGAAGTCGCCGAGGCGGTCCGAGAGCTTCGGCAGGCCGTCCGGGCTCTCCTTCAGGCGCAGGAGCAGCTCGACGGTGCCGAGGACGCCGCCCGCGAAGACGACGTTCCGCGCCGTCAGGGTCGTCGTTCCTCCGCAGGAACGGGAACGGCTCGCGGCCGCGGCGGACCTCGAGCGCGTAGCCGCCGCCGTCGAGCGGCCTCACCCACGTGACCTCGGCGTCCGCATCGATCCGCGCGCCCTTCTTCTCGGCGAGGCAGAGGTAGTTCTTGTCGAGCGTGTTCTTCGCGCCGTGGCGGCAGCCGATCATGCAGCCGCCGCAGGAGTGCAGCCCGGCGCGCTCGGGCCCTTCGCCGCCGAAGTACGGGTCGGGCACCGTGACGCCCGGCTCGCCGAAGAAGACGGCGACGTCCGTCGGCTGCGAACTTGTCCACGAGGCCGAGGTCCCGCCCGACGTCGCGCAGGATCTCGTCCGGCGGCGACGTGAACGGCACGCGCGCCGCGCCGAGCATCCGCTTCGCGGTCGCGTAGTGGGGCTCGAGCTCCGTCTTCCAGTCGGCGAGCGGCGCCCAGGACGGCGCCGCGAAGAACGAGTCGCCCGGCACCGGCAGCGTGTTCGCGTAGACGAGCGAGCCGCCGCCCACGCCGACGCCCGAGAGCGCCGTGACGTGCCTCAGGAACGTCATCTTGAAGAGGCCGCGGAAGCCGACGCCGGGGAGCCACAGCCACTTCGGGAGGTTCCAGTTGGTCTTCGGGAAGTCCTCGGCGGCGAAGCGCGCCCCCTTCTCGAGCACGAGGACGCGCTAGCCCTTCTCCGCGAGGCGCAGCGCCGAGACGCTCCCGCCGAAGCCGGAGCCGACGACCGCGAAGTCCGTGTCGAAATCGCGCGCCACCGGGCGAGTCTAGCGCCGGGGCGCGAAGGTGAGATCCGCTCTCTCCTCCGGGTGGACGGCGCAGCGAAGGGAGGAGCCGCCGGAGATTTCTTCGAATGAAAGAAGGCGGGCGGCGCCGGAGCCGAGGACGGGAACGTTCCGCAGGATACTGCCGTCTCGGGAGAGCACCTCGACCGCGTGCAGATGCCCATCCGTCGAACGAAGCGCGACGTCGCCTCCCGGCGCGAGGGAAATCACCTTCGAAGAAAACCTCCCGTCCCCCACCGTCACGTTCAGGGCCGCCGCGAGCCGCGCGGCTTCGCCCGCCGCGGCGCGGTCTCTCTCACTCGAAGAGATCCTCGTGCTCCTCGGGCGCCACAGATCTTCGAGGAGCCCTCCAACGCGCGCCGCCGGCGGCGGCGTCCCGAACGACCACAGCGCGACGAGGACGAACGCCGAGATCCCGAACTTCACGATCGACAGGAGCAGGGACTCGAGGAGGACGGGGACGAGGCGCGGCGTCCCACGGCGGAAGAACGCGGCGAAGACGCCGGCCGGGATCACGGCGTAGCTCCAGAGGATCGCGGCGTCCGGCTCCCAGCGGTGCCGCCACACCGGACCCGCCGCGAATGCGAAGACCGCGAGTGCGGTTCCGAGGACGGCGAGCCGCTCGCGCGTCGTCAGGGCGCGGACGCGCGGGTGCAGACCGAGCGACACGCCGGGGATTCTCGCAGGTGCTAGGCTGGAGACGGAGTCCGAGCCTCACATGAGAAAGCTGCTCATCTTCGCGGCCGCCGTCCTCCTCGCGATCTGGTACTTCCGCCACAAGCCGGCCGACCCGGTCACGACGTCCGACTCGAGCCCGGCGACCTCCGTCGGCCCGGGCTGCGTCATGGAGGCCGAGAACGCGAACCGCCTCCTCGCGGACGCGGCACGCCTCCTCCTGAACATGCCGGTCGACGCCGGAGCGTGGAGCGACGCCGAGGGCCGCGTGAACCAGGCGATCGCGCGTGCCGAGTCCGCCTGCTCGGGCGGCGCGACGGACGCCGAGCGCGCCGCGCTCGAGGACGCGAACGCGGCGCTCTCCCTCATCCGCACCTCGCTGTCGGAGGCCGCGACCGCGGCCCAGGGGCAGGGGGGCTTCCAGGGCGCGCTGCGCCAGGAGCAGATCGACGCGAAGCTCGACTCCGCCAAGGCGAAGCTCGGGCTCCGCTGACCCCGGCCTACTCGACGTACTTGTAGCCCGTCCCCGTGTCGAAGACGACGATGCGCTCGTCCGCCCCGACCTTTCCCTTCGCGACGAGCTGCTTGACGGCCTCCCACGCGGCGCCGCCCTCGGGCGCCGCGAAAAGGCCCTCGTGCGACGCGAGCTCGACGACGCCGCGGCGCATCTCGTCGTCCGTCACGGTGACGGCCTCGCCCTTCGAGGCGCGGAGGATCTTCAGGATCAGGTAGTCGGCGTAGGCCTTCGGGACGCGCAACCCGGACGCGTACGTGTGCGCGTCCGGGAAGCTCGCGGAGACTTCCTTCCCTTCCGCGAGCGCCTTCGGAATCGGCGCGCAGCCCTCGGCCTGGACGGAGACCATGCGCGGGCGCTGGGAACCGATCCAGCCGAGCGCCTCCATCTCGTCAAACGCCTTCCACATCCCGATGAGGCCCGTGCCGCCGCCCGTCGGGTAGACGACGACGTCGGGAAGCGTCCAGCCGAGCTGCTCGGCGATCTCGTAGCCCATCGTCTTCTTGCCCTCGACGCGGTACGGCTCCTTGAGCGTCGAGACGTCGAACCATCCCTCGGCGGCCTTGCGCTCGGCGACGATCCTCCCGCACGCGTCGATGAGGCCGTCGACGAGGCCGACCTCCGCGCCGTATGCCTCGCACTCGAGGCGGAAGACCTTCGGCGTGTCCTTCGGCATGAAGACGTGGCACTCGAGCCCCGCCTTCGCGGCATACGCGGCCGCGGCGCCGCCCGCGTTTCCCGCGGTCGGGAGCGCGATCTTCCTCGCCCCGAGCGCCTTCGCCATCGTGACGGCCGCGCCGAGCCCACGCGCCTTGAACGAGCCCGTCGGGTTGCCGGCCTCCTCCTTGACGTAGAGGTTCCGCATCCCGTGCGCGGCTCCGAGGCGGTCCGCATGAAGGAGGGGCGTCCCGCCCTCGCCGAGCGTGACGACCTCGGCCGCCGTGCGGGCGGGCATCACCTCGTGCCAGCGCCACATGCCGGGGGACCGCCCCTCCCCGCGGCGCGGGAAGGGCTTCAGGTCGTACGCCGCGAAGAGCGCGCCCGCGCACCCGGGCTTCGTGCATACGTTCAGGAGCGGCCCGACGTCGTACGTCGCGTCGCATTTCGTGCAGGTGAGGTGGGTGAGGAGGGAGTAGGCCACGCGCCGCGCTACTCCGCGACGATCCCGATCGCCTTGCCGGTCGCGCAGTCGATCCGCAGGAGGTCCCGGGACGAGAGGCCGTACTTCTGGCTGAGAACCGCGTAGTCGCCCTTGCCGCCAGCCGAGCGCCTGAGGAGGAGCTCGGTCCGGTCGGTCGGGTCGACCATCGGGTTGCGGCAGACGCCGTCCCCCTTCGGCTCCTCGTACTTGTCGAGGCCCGTCCGCGCGACCATGAAATGATCGGGTAGGTCGAGGGGCACGCCGACGATCGGCCCGGACATGTCGTTCCGGGCGGGCGAGGAAGAAGACGCGCAGCCCGCGAGCGCGAACAGCGCGACGGCGGCGCCGCCGCACGCGAGGAGTCTCGGAATCCGTGTGTGCATGCGGAAACGTTAGCAGAGACGGGCCTCTGCCGCGGCGTCAACGGGTCTCGGTGATCTTCCGGATCCCGCGCGGGCGGTCGGGGTCGAGGCCGCGCGCGCGCGCCGCGTGGAACGCGAGGAGCTGGCCCGGCAGGATCGACACGAGAGGCGCGAGGAGCTCGGGCACGCGCGGGGTCCCGAGCGCGCCTTTCCGGTGCGGGCCAATCGCGAGGACGGGGCTCCCGCGCCGTCCGAGCTCGCGACCGAGCGCCTCGACCTCTCGCGCCGGGCGGGACCCGGGCGGCGAGACGAGGACGACGGACAGGCCCTTCTCGGCGATCGCGATCGGCCCGTGCCGGAAGTCCGCCGCGGAATACGCCTCGGCGTGCAGGAGCGCGAGCTCCTTGAGCTTGAGCGCGATCTCCCACGCCGTCGGGTAGTGGAGGCCCCGGGCGAGGACGACCGCGTGCGACGCGGGCGCGAGCACGAGAGCCGCCGCCTCGACCGCGGGCTCCACGCCGAGCGCTTCGTCCATCCGCTCCGGGATCGCGTGAAGGGCCTCGAGGTCCCGTTTCCGTCCGCCCATCGAGAGGACGAGGAGAGCGACGGCGGCGAGCTGGGCCGTGTACGTCTTCGTCGCCGCGACGCTCCTCTCGAGGCCCGCGTGGAGCGGGAGGACCCACTCGGCGGCGCGCGCGAGAGGGCTCGACGTGTCGTTCACGATCGCGAGCGTCGGGGCGCCGGCGCGCCTGCCGGCCGCGACCGTCTCGACGACGTCGGGCGAGCGGCCCGACTGCGAGATCCCGATCACGAGGGCGCCCGAGACGCGCGGCGGGCGGCCGTAGAGCGTCACGAGGGACGGCGCCGCGAGCGCGACGGGCAGCCGGTGGACGATCCCGAACGCGTACTGCGCGTAACGCGCCGCGTTGTCCGACGTCCCGCGCGCGGCCACGAGGACCCACGAGGGGTCCGCCTCCCTCAGCCGCGCGGCGAGCGCGGCGACGCGGCGGCCTTCGCGGCCGAGGAGGCGGGAAACGGCGTCGGGCTGCTCGCCGATCTCGGCCCTCAGGACGGAGCGCGCGGCGCGGGGCACCGTGCGAGGATAGCGCGGAGGCACGGCGTTGTTCGGACGCGAGCGCAAGAAGAAGCGGCGCCGGACGCCGCGTTTCCTCAGGCCCGTCCTGCGCCCGATGGCGTTCCGCGTCCTCCCGCGCGCGCTCCGGCCGCGGCGCGTCGGGCGCCTCGCCGCGGCGCTCGCGGACGGCGTGCGCGACGCCGGCTTCGAGTTCCTCGTCAGGCGGATCGACGCGGCGCCGATCCACCGTGGCAACGCCGTCACCCTTTACTTCGACGGCGCGCCGGCGTTCGCGGCCATGTGCGAGGCCGTCGCGTCCGCGCGCGAGGAGGTCCTCCTCGAGGCGTACATCCTGAAGGACGACGCGGCGGGCCGCTCCCTCGTCGACGTGCTCGAGGCGGCCGCGCAGCGAGGCGTCGTGGTCCGCGTCCTCGCGGACGCGTTCGGCTCGAGCGCGACGCGCGCTTCGTTCTGGCGGCAGATGGAGGAGCGACGTGTCGCCGTGCGGCTCTATCACCCGCTCTTCCCCGCGCTCTGGTACCAGCCGTATCGCGACCACCGCAAGATCCTCGCCGTCGACCGGCGCGTCGCGTTCACGGGCGGCATGAACATCGGCGAGGAGTACGGCTCGTCCCTCGGCGCGTCCCGGAAAGGGACCACGTGGCGCGACACGCACGCGCGGTTCGAGGGGCCCGCGGCGTGGGAGATGGCCGTCGTCTTCCGCGAAGGATGGGAGGGCGCGGGCGGCGCGCCGTTCGAGATACCGCCGCTCGCCCTGCCGCGCCACGGCGCTCCGCCTCCCGACGGCGCTTCGATCCTCGTCCTCGACTCGGCGCCCGGCCGCGGGCACGAGGAGACGGCCTCGGTCCTCGCGGCCACGATCGGGGCGGCGCGCGAGCGCTTCTGGCTCACGAACGCGTACTTCGCGCCCCGGCGCGGCGCGCTTCCGCTGCTCGCGCACGCCGCGCGGCGCGGCGTCGACGTCCGCCTCCTCCTTCCGGGTGTCAGCGACGTCCCGCTCGTGAGGCACGCGGGGCACGGCTCCTACCGGTACCTCCTCAGGCGCGGCGTCCGGATCTTCGAGTACGAGCCGTCCGTCCTCCATGCGAAGTCGCTCGTCGCGGACGGGTACGCGTCGATGGTCGGCTCGACGAACATGGACTTTCGGTCCTTCCACTTCAACGCCGAGTGCAACGTGCTCGTCCTCGACGCCGGCGTCGCGCGCGCGCTCGAGGATCGGTTCGAGGGCGACCTCGCGCGTTCGAAGGAAATCACGCTCGCGGACTGGAGCCGCCGCTCGCGCCTCCACGCGGCGGGCGACGCGCTCGCGCGGATCCTCTCGCCCGTGCTCTGAGCCCGGCTCGTATCATCGAGCGGTGAGACGCCTCCCCCTCCTCCTCGCCGCGCTCTCCCTCGCTCTTTGCGGCGCCCGTGCGCGCGCGCAGACGATCACGACGGTCGCCGGGACGGGCGAGGGCGTCTTCTCTCCCGACGGCTCGCCCGCCGCGACCTCGCCGCTGGCCCTCGCAACCGACAACATCACGAACATCCTGTTCGACGTCGACGGGAACATGACGTTCTCGGAGGGACGGGCGTGCCGGGTGCGCCGGATCGTGAAGAAGACCGGCCTCCTCGAGACGCTCGCGGGAAACGGGAAGTGCGGCTACTCGGGAGACGGGGGTCCCGCGACGGCGGCGCGCCTCAAGGCGCCGGCCGAGGTCGCGTTCGACGGCAAGGGCGACCTCTTCATCGCCGACGCGGGGAACAACCTCGTCCGCCGCGTGGACCGCACGACGGGGATCATCACGACGGTCGCGGGCAACCGGTTCCCGAACTACACGGGCGACGGCGTCGCCACCGCCGTCCCCGTCGGACGGCCGAGCGGCCTCGTCTTCGACGCGAAGGGGCGTCTTCTCATCGCGGAGGTCTTCGGGTCGCGGATCCGCCGCCTGGACCTCGAGAAGGGGCGGACCGAGACCATCGCGGGCAAGAACGAGCTCATCTTCACGGGCGGTCCCGCCCTCGAGACCGGATTCGCGTGGCCGAACAGCCCGCGGTTCGACGGCAGCGGGGCGCTCTACTTCTCGGCGACGGGCAACAACCAGGTCCTGAGGCTCGACCCGAAGGGCGAGATCCTCACGGCGTTCGCCGGAAACGGGAGCTCCGGCCTGCGCGGCGACGGCGGGCCCGCCTCTCAGGCCGTCCTGAACCAGCCGGGCGCGATCGCCGTGGACGGGGCGGGAAACGTCTTCATCGCGGACACGATGAACGACGTCATCCGCCGCGTCGACGCGAAAACCGGGATCATCACGCACGTCGCCGGGACGGGCCGGGACGGCTTCAGAGGCGACGGAGGCCCCGCCGCGAAGGCCGCCCTCTCGAACCCGCTCGGTCTCGGCCTCGACGGCAAGGGAAACCTCTACGTGATCGACGCCCAGAACTACCGGATCCGGAAGATCGAGGGCGTCGCGGCCCGCTGATCCGCATCCCCGGCCACCGCCGCGCGACCTTCCAGGTCGCGGCGCCTTACGGGATCGCCCCTTCGACGTTTATGCGAAAAGGCGTGCCGGCACGCATGGGCGGGACTCTCGTCCGGCCGCTGAGGCCTGTGAGGTAGTCCAGAGAACACCTGTAGTGATCGACGCTTGCCGGGTCGACGTCGGCGCGCACGTTCACCTCGACACGAACCGTTCCCGTGTAGTTCCCGCTCGCGGGCATCGGGACACGAGTCTCGGCGGAGTCGGGAATCCTTCCTCCGCCCGAGACCGCGCAGGCGACGACGATCTCGCGGTCGGCGGGGATGCTGGCCAGCCGCACGGGCACGAGAAGTGTGAAGTCGGCGCCCGCGGCGGGTGCGACTGCCGTCAGGGTGGCGGCCACGACCGCCGATCGGATCACGACCTGAGCTCTCATGGGACCCTCCGTTTCAGTCTCGCATCGACCGAAACCGTCTCATCACTTCCCTCCGGAACGCTGCCCCGTCAGCTGCAGCTCGCCCGTCGTCACCGTCTTCGGAGCGAACCGTCGCCCCGTCAGCTGCAGTTCGCCCGTCGTCACCGTCTTCGGAGCGAACCGTCGCCCCGTCAGCTGCAGCTCGCCCGTCGTCACCATTTTCGGAGCGAACCGTCGCCCCGTCAGATGCAGCTCGCCCGTCGTCACCGTCTTCGGTGCGAACCGTCGCCCCGTCAGCTGCAGCTCGCCCGTCGTCACCGTCTTCGGTGCGAATGCTTTGCCTGCGGCCGGCAGGACCACCTTCGAGGCGGGAACACCCGGTTGCAGGCCCGGCAACGCCGCATCCGCTGCAGGTGCGATCCCGGCGTTGCACTGCTGCAACTCGGCGGGCGCGAGCATCTGGTCCTTGTGGCCGTAAGCGGAAATGGGTCCCACCCGCCTGGCCAGGGCCTGGCAGGCCGCCACGGCCGGCGTGGGCCAGGGGCCGGTCGTCGTACAGCGGTTGCCGGCGCAGTTCCAGTCGATACCGGCGGCCGTCACGACGCCGGAAATCCGAACGGAACCCGCCGTCTCCGCAACGTACGAGTACGTCGCCGCTTTCGGATTCGCGGCAAGGATCGCGGCGAGTACGACCGTCCAGCCGGTCATCGCGGCCGAGGCTCTGCCCGAAGAGGCAACCGACCCGCGGATTTCACCGCGCTGAGTCTCGTGAATCGTCCCGTGAAGTCACTCTCCTCCCACGAGTCCCACTTGTCAACGAGCCTGAGCGACAGGCACGGCGGACGGGATCCGGGTTCGACCCCGGTCGTGGCAATCTCCCGCCGTGACGACCCGCACCCATTCCCCCTTTCCCCTCGCCGCTGCGATCCTCACTGCTGCCCTCGTCCCCGGCTGCACGGGAACCGGACCCGCGCCCACGGCCCCGGCGCCGCCGCCAGCGGCGGCCCGCGTCGTCGCGGTCTCGTTCGACGGCCTCGGCGGCGCGAGGCTGAACGAGCTCCTCGCGTCGGGTGCCCTCGACGGGGGCGGGTTCTCGGCGATCGCCGCGCGCGGGCTTCTCGCCGGGCGCGCCGTCGACGTGACGCCTTCCCTGACGCCCGCCGCGCACATCGCCGCGATCACGGGCGCGCCGCCGTCGAGGACGGGCATCGTCGCGAACCAGTTCCGCGAGCCGGGCTCGCCGTTCGGGACGCACACGTCCGGCTTCGTCGCGCCGATCGAGAGCGAGACGCTCTGGGAGGCCGCCCGCCGCCAGGGGCGGCGCGTCGCGGTGCTCCTCTATCCCGGCGCGGACGCGACGACGGACGCCCGCCGCGGAGACTTCGGCCTCGTCTGGCCGGACAAGCCCGCACGCGCGTCGGCGTTCGTCCCCGTCGCGGCGGACGCGTGGGCCGACGCGACCGCCCCGGCGGGCCGCTCGTTCTCGCCGGCGCGCGAGGCCCGCGTCACGGTCGCGACGCCGGCCGGGGCGGTCCGGCTGCGCCTCACGGCCACGGACACGACGGACGACCACGCCGTGGACTACGACCTCGTCACGGTCACCCGCGAGGGAGGCCCGGAGCCGGCGGTGCTCGGCGACGTGCCCCTGCACGGCTGGTTCGCGCTCGGCGTCCCGGGCGACGGCGGGAGCGTCACGGCATGGTGCCGGGTCGAGGATCTCGACCCGGGTCTCGCGCACGCGGAGATCTACGTCGGCGCGTTCTTCGCCGTGCCGGGCTACCCGGAGGACTACCGGCGACGCCTCGAAGCCGCGGTCGGAGGCTGGCCCGGACCGCCCGACTACGCCCTCGTGCGGCCCCCGCGCAAGACCGACTACCCCGCGCACGAGGAGCAGGCCGTGCGCATGGCCGAGTACCTCACGAAGGTGATCCTCTACACGATCCGCGAGGAGCGCTTCGACCTTCTCATCGGCTACCAGCCGCTCGTCGACGAGGTCGAGCACGCGTTCGAGCCGGGCCCGTACGGTGGCTCGCGCGACGCGGTCGTCGGCGCGTTCCGCACGGCCGACCGCTCGGTCGCCGCGATCCTCGCCGCGCTCACGCCGCGCGACTCCTTCTTCTTCTTCAGCGACCACGGGATCGTCCCCCTCGTGACGGGCGTGAACCTGGAAAAGTACCTCGCGGAGAAAGGCTGGTCGCCCGTCGGCCCGAAGGGCCCGGCCGGCGGGACGAGGCGCGTCCAGGTCTGCGCGACGAGCGGGATCGCTCACGTCTATCTCGATCCCGCGCTCTCCGGCGACGCGCGCGCGGCGGAAGCGTCACACCTCCTCGCCGACCTGAAAGGGCTCGCCGCCCTCAGGGACGGGCTCGTCGACGAGATCGCCCCGCACGCCGACCTCGCCCGGCTCGGCCTCGACAACCCGCGCTCGGGCGACGTCGTCGTCCTCCTGACGCCGGGGAACGAGTTCTGGCGGGGCGGCGCTGACGTCCTCGGCCGGCCGGGCAACCGGGGCGGCCACGGCTACCGCCAGGGAGATCCCCGCCTCGACGCGTCGTTCGGCGGGTTCGGCCCCGGCATCGCGCCGAGCCGGCCGGCGACGGTCGCCCTGCTCGAAGTCGCCGCGCGCGTCTCTCGGGCCCTCGGAATCGAGCGTCCGCGCGGCGCCGTCCCCGCCGGGCGCTAGGATTCGGACGTGACGGAGAAGACGCGCGTCGCCCCGCCCGTCCTGGCCTGGGCGAGCCTCTCGGATGTCGGCAGGGTCCGGCCCGCCAACGAGGACTTCGTCGGCGATCCCGACCGGCTCGCGCCGCTCGTCGGCGGGCCCGCGCGGCTCGCCTCGCGCGGCGCGCTGTTCGCCGTCGCGGACGGCATGGGCGGCCACGCACGCGGGGAGATCGCGAGCAGGCTCGCGATCGAGGTCCTCTACTCCACGTTTTACAACTCGCCGGGAGACTCCGTCGAGATGTTCAAGAAGGCGATCCTCACCGCGAACACGGCGGTGCGCCGCGCCGGCGTCCTTGCGAAACCCGAGAAGGTCGGCGACGGCCACGAGGCGCGGACGCTGCCGCGCATGGGGACGACGCTCGTCGCGGCGCTCGTCCTCGGCCGCTGGGTCCTCGTCGGAAACATCGGCGACAGCCGCGCCTACCTCATGGAGGACGGCCGCCTCGAGCAGGTCAGCCGCGACCACACGTATCTCGCCGAGGAAATCCGGCGCGGCCTCGTGTCGCCCGAGGCCTCCGAGGCCGTCGCGTTCAAGCACCTCATCACGCGCTCGCTCGGGACGAAGGACGAAGTGGAGGTCGATCTCTTCTGGCGCCCGTGGCCGGACGGCGCGACGCTCCTCCTCGCGACGGACGGGCTTCACGGCGTCGTCGAGGAGCTCGAGATGGAGACCATCCTCGCCTCGCGCCCGCCGGAGCAGGCGGTCGCCGCGCTCGTCAAGGCCGCGCACGACGGGGGGGCGCCGGACAACGTCTCGGTCGTCGTCGTCCACAAGACGCCCGCGCACGGAAAGGCGCGGCGCGCGTGAGGCTTTTCGCGGGCACGAGCGGCTTCAGCTACGACGGGTGGACGGGGACGTTCTATCCCGAGGACCTCCCCGCCGCCCGCCGGCTCGCGTTCTACGCGACGCAGCTTCCGGCGGTCGAGATCAACAACACGTTCTACCGGATGCCGAAGCCGGAGCTGCTCGCGGGCTGGGCCGCGCAGGTGCCCGCCGGCTTCCGCTTCGCGCTGAAGGCCTCGCAGCGCATCACGCACATCAAGCGCCTCAAGGAGGTCGACGGCGAGGTGAAGTTCCTCCTCGGCTCCGCGCGCCAGCTCGGGGACAAGCTCGGGCCTGTCCTCTACGGGCTGCCCCCGAACCTCAAGAAGGACGTCCCGCGTCTCGCGGCGTTCCTCGCGCTCCTCCCGTTCGACACGAAGGCCGCCTTCGAGTTCCGCAATCCGACCTGGATGGACCCGGAGGTCCACGCGCTCCTGAAATCGGCGGGCGCGGCGCTCTGCGTCGCCGACGACGAGAAGGGGACGACGCCCTTCGAGGCGACCGCGCCCTGGGGATATCTCCGCCTCCGGCGCGAGGACTACGCCGAGGCCGACCTCGCCTCCTGGGCCGAGCGCGTGCGCGGCGCCGGGTGGGACGAAGCCTACGTCTTCTTCAAGCACGAGGAGGAAGGCGCCGCCCCCGCCCTCGCCCGGCGCTTTTCGGAGATGTTCTCGTGAAGGTCGTCACGTGGAACGTGAACGGGATCCGCGCGCGCGAGCTGCAGGTCCTCGAGTTCCTCGACACGCACGCGCCAGACGTCGTCTGCCTGCAGGAGCTGAAGGCCGCGCCGGAGCAGATGCCGATCACCCTCGCGGCGCCCACGGGCTACACGACGTACTGGCACGGCCACAAGGGGTACTCGGGCGTCGGCCTCCTCCTGAAGACGGAGACGTTCGGGCCCTCCGTGACGTTCTCGCACCCGGAGTTCGACCACGAGACGCGCATCGTCGAGGCCGCGACGGAGCGGTTCTCCGCCGCGTCCGTCTACGTCCCGAACGGCGGCAAGGACTTCGCCGCCAAGCTCGCGTTCCTCGAGGCGATGGGAGGCTGGGCCCGCGCGGCGAAGGCGTCGGGCACGTCCCTCCTCGTCTGCGGCGACCTGAACGTCGCGCCGACGGATCGCGACGTCCACCCGAAAGAGCGCAAGGCGAACGCGATCGGGCAGCGCCCCGACGAGAGGGACCTCCTCGCCAAGCTCGTCGCCGAGGGCCTCGCGGACGTCGGACGGGCTCTCGACCCCGACAACGAGAACCTGTTCACGTACTGGGCCCCGTGGCGCCAGCTCCGGGAGCGCAACATCGGCTGGCGCATCGACTTCGTGCTCGCGAGCGCGGGCCTCGCGCAGACCGCCACGGCCGCGCGCGTGTACCGCGAATTCGGGACGAGCGACCACGCGCCGCTCGTCGTGGACTTCGCCTGACCCCCGCGGCTCCCGTCTAGACTCGGGCATGGCGATCCGCCTCCGCCTCACGACGACCCCCGGATGGGAGGTCGCGCGCGCGGCGCCGCGCCGGGCGGCCGCCCGGGCCGCGGCGGCGGATCCGTTCCTCGCGCGCGCCCTCGCGACGCGGCGTCTCGTCCTCGCCGGGACCGCGCGCGTGCGCCCGCGCCGCGGAGCGGGCGCGGAGCCCGGCCTCGCCGCGGCGTCCGTCGAGGGCGCCGGCACGGACGGCTTCGTCTTCGTCGCCCGCCACGCCTCCGGCGCCCTCACGTTTCACCGGACGCTGTCCGCCAGGGGCGGGACCCACGTCTTCGAGGTTCCGCTGCCCGCGCCCGCACGCCGCGGCGCGGCCGGAGCCGTGGCGCTCTTCCTCCTCCGCGTCGCGGGTGTGGCGGCCCGCGCGGCGCTTCCCGTCCTCGCGCGCGCGTGGGAGAGACGCCGGTTCGCGGCCGCGCACGTTCCGCTCGGCCTCGTGAGGCTCGCGCGCCGGGGAAGCGCGCTCGTCGCGACACGCGTCCGCGGCTTGCTGCCGCCGTCCCCCGCGAAGGACCTCCTCTTCCTGCACGGCACTTTCTCCCACGCGACGGCCGCCTTCCAGGATCTCGCGCGCACGCCCGCCGCCTTCGACGCGCTTTCGGCGGCCTACGGCGGGAACGTGTACGCGCTGAACCACCTGACCGTCGGCCTCGCCCCCGGCGACAACGTGAAAGAGCTCCTCCCGCTCGTCGCCGGCGCGCGGGTCGACGTCGTGACGCATTCGCGCGGCGGCCTCGTCCTGCGCGCGCTCACGGCGCAGAGGGCCGCGCCGGCGATCGGGCGCGCCTTCCTCGCGGCCTCGCCGAGCGAGGGCACGCCGCTCGCGGCGCCCGCGCGGTGGGACGAGCTCGCCGCCTGGATCGCGAACCTCGCCGAGGCTCTTCCTTCCGGGGCGCTCGCGTTCGGCCTCGACTTCGCCGCGGAGGCGCTCGTCTGGATCGCACGGCGCGCCGGCGGCGCGCTCCCGGGCCTCGCGGCGATGGACCCGGCCGGCGCGTTCCTCGCGGACCTGAACGCGCGGCCGCCGGGCAGCGCGGCGTTCGCGGCGGCCCTTGCCGACTTCACGCCGAAGGGCAGCCTCGCGAAACGCCTTCTCGACGCCGGCGCCGACGCGATCTTCCGGATGCCGAACGACCTCGTCGTGCCGACGGAGGGCGGCCTCTCGCTGGGCAAACGCCGCATCGACGCGCGGCACACCGTGCGCTTCGAGGGGGACGTCCACCATCTGAATCTCTTTGCTCAGCAACGAACGCAGGAAGGATTGAAGATTTTCCTAGAGGGTGAAGAGGGGATAGGCGCCGCCGGAGCGCGCGAACGATCGCGTGGCGGGACGGTCGGGAGCGGCCGCGGGGGGCGCGGCGGCGCCGCAGGCAGCCGCCGCGCCCCTCCCGCCCCAAAGGGCCGCACGAGTCGCGGCGCGACCGGAAGCGACGAGACCCTCCGCCAGGCCTCTTCACCTTCTAAGAAGTCTTCCTCTTCTTCTCGTTCTTCTCTTCTCCCCTCCTCCGCGCGCAGCGCGCAGAAATCTTCGTCTTCCGCCTCCTCCCGCTTCGACCTCCTCCTCGTCGACGGCGAGCCGCCGCGTCTCGTCGCGTCGTGGGCCGGGGCGCGCGTCGTCGAGCCCTTCGAGACGCGGGGCGGCGCGGCGGGCGAACGGATGCACCGGATCATCGCGCTCCACGAGCGCGTGCTCCGCGCGCTCGACGGGCGCGGCCCGGGCGACCTGCCGAAGGCCTCCGAGCTCACGGCGTACGGCGCCGTCCTGTTCGAGACGCTCTTCCCGGGCGAGGTGCGGCGCCTCTGGGACGCGGCGCGCAGCGCCTCGAAGCGGCCGCTCGAGCTCGCCTTCACGTCCTCGCTCGACTGGATCGCCGACAAGCCGTGGGAGCTCGCGTGGGACCCCGCTCGGAAGCGCTTCCTGTCGGACGACGCCGTCCTCGTGCGCAACGTCTTCGGCGCGATCCCGCCGGAAGCGCCCGCGGCGCGGCGCGGGCCGCTCCGCATCCTCGTCGCCGTCGCCCAGCCGCGCGACGCGACGCCCGTCTCCGCGCGGCAGGAGACGGCCGCGATCCGCGCGGCGTTCGCGCCGCTCGTCAAATCGGGCCACGCGGTCCTCGACGTCCTGCCGGCCGCGACGCCCGCGGGCCTCCACCGCAAGCTCGCCGGCGCGGGCTTCGACGTCCTCCACTTCGCCGGGCACGGGGCCTGGGACGAGAAGGAGAGGACCGGCGCGCTCCTCCTCGTGGACGGCCGCGGGCGCTCGACGTGGGTGGACGCGGACCGCCTGCGTCGCCTCCTCTGCGGGCGAGGGCTCCGGCTCGTCGTCCTGAACGCCTGCGAGACGGGACGCGGCTCGCGCAACGACTTCCTGCGCGGGATCGCTCCCGCTCTTCTCGCGGGCGGCATCCCCGCCGTCGTCGCGAACCAGTACAAGGTCCTCGACACGTCGGCGACCGCGTTCGCCCGGCACCTCATGTGGGCGCTCGCACGCGGCCACACGCTCGGCGAGGCCGCGCGGGAGGCGCGCGTCGCCGTCTCCGTCGCGCGCGCGGCCGAGCCCATGGACTGGGCCGTGCCCGTTCTCTACGCCCGCGACACGTCCCTCGTCCTCTGCCGGCCGGCCCGGTAGGCTTCGAAGGATGCGGACACTTCCGGACATGCGATTCAGGCGCTCCCGGGCCGTTCGCCCGCCTGCGGCATGCGCGGGCTCCTCACCCGTGTTCTTCGCTTTCTTTGCTTTATTCGCTTTCTCCGGATCCTCGGCGCTCTGCGCGGCGCCCATCATCGTCTCCGTCGACCCGAATGCGGACCGGCATCCCGTGAGCCCGCTCATCTACGGGATGAACTTCGGGACGGCCGCGCAGATGTCGCGCCTCAAGGTGCCCGTGCGCCGCTGGGGCGGGAACTCGACGACGCGCTACAACTGGGAGAACGACACGCACAACAGCGCGAATGACTGGTTCTTCTTCAACTACGCCGGCAGCGCGAACCCGGCGAGCCTCCCGAACGGCTCGGACGCCGACGTGTTCGTGGACGAGATCCGCTCCGCGGGCGGCGAGGCCCTCGTCACGGTCCCGCTCATCGGCTGGACGCCGATCGACCGGACACGGCGCTGGGGCTTCTCGGTCGCGAAGTACGGCGCGCAGCGCGACACCGAGTGCTCGGTCACGGGATACCCCTCCTGGTGCAACCCGGACGCGGGGAACGGGGTGAAGCCGGACGGCACGAACGTGGCGGGCAACGACCCCGCCGACACGTCGAAGACGATCGACGCGACGTTCGTGACGCGCTGGATGGCGCACGTCGCGGGCCGTGTCGGCAACGCCGCCGCGGGCGGCGTGCGCCTCTGGGCGCTCGACAACGAGCCGATGCTCTGGAATTCGACGCACCGCGACGTCCACCCGGCGGGAACGAGCTACGACGAGCTCTGGGCGAAGACCGCGACGATCGGCGCCGCGATCAAGGCGCAGGATGCAGGCGCGCAGACGCTCGGCCCCGCGGTCTGGGGCTGGTGCGCGTACTTCTTCTCCGGCGCGGACGGCTGCGGCCCCGGAGCCGACCGGGCCGCGCACGGCGGCGAGGACTTCCTGCCGTGGTACCTCGACCAGGCGAAGGCGTGGGAGACGGCGCACGGCAAGCGCCTCCTCGACACCCTCGACGTCCACTACTACCCGCAGGCGGCGGGCGTCGCGCTCACGGACGACGAGTCGTCGGCGACGGCCGCGCTCCGGCTGAGGTCGCTCAAGAGCCTCTACGACCCGGCCTACCTCGACGAGTCGTGGATCGGCACGGACGTCGGCCAGGCGGTGTACCTGATCCCGCGGATGAAGGCGTGGATCGCCGCTCATTACCCCGGCACGAAGCTCGCGATCAGCGAGTACAACTGGGGTTCAGACGACGGGATCAGCGGCGCGCTCGCCCAGGCCGAGGCGCTCGCGATCTTCGCGCGCGAGGGCGTGGACCTCGCGACACGCTGGGTCGCGCCCGCCGAGAACACCCGCACGGAGGACGCGTTCCTCCTCTACCGGAACTACGACGGCGCCGGCGCGCAGGTGGCGGGCGACTCCGTGCGTTCGACGAGCGCGGACGTGGACCGCGTCGGCGTGTACGCGCAGCGCGGCGGCGCGGGTTCGAACACGCTCTACCTGCTCCTGTTCAACAAGGACGTGGCCTCTCAGGCGGTCACGGCCACCGTCGCGGGCGGGCTCTCCGGCTCCGCGTCGCTCTTCCGCTTCTCGGGCGCCTCGCGCCTCGCGGCGGCGGGCAGCGCCACACCCTCGGGCGGGACGCTCGCCCTGACGCTTCCCGCGCGCTCGGCGACGCTCGCCGTCGTCGGCCTCCCCGGCGCCGTCACGCCTCCCGTGGCGACCACGTTCCACGCGGCGACGCCGTGCCGGCTCCTCGACACGCGCGGAGCCGCCGGGCCGGCGCTCGCCGCGAACGCGCGCCGCGAGTTCGTCCTGACGGGGGCGTGCGGAATCCCCGCGGCCGCGAAAGCGCTGTCCGCGAACGTGACCGTCACGGCCCCGACGTCCGCCGGCAGCCTCGTCGCGTTCCCGGCCGACCTCGCCGCCGCGCCCGGCACGAACACGCTGAGCTTCGGGGCCGGCCAGACCCGCGCGAACAACGCGATGCTCCTCCTCGCGGCTGACGGCTCCGGCAAGGAGGCGTTCGCGCCCCTGATGCCCTCCGGCACCGTCCACCTCGTCGTGGACGTGAACGGGTGGTGGGAATGACCCGCGCACCGCGAACGCATTCCGCCGCCCGCGAGGCGCTGCGGCGCGCGACCTTTCATGGAATTCTTCTTCCTTCTCTGTTCTTCATTCGGGTCCCCGCCCCCACTCAACCTCCCCTACCTCCCCGCGAAATCGCCGTCACGATCGACGACCTGCCGCTGAACGGGCCCGACCTGCCGCTTCCCGCGCTGCAGGCGATGACGGAGAAGCTGCTCGCCGGCCTTGGCCGCGAGGGGATTCCGGCGACGGCGTTCGTGAACGAGTCGAAGCTCTACAGGACGGGCGAGGTCGACGCGCGGATCGCTCTGCTGCGCGCGTGGCGGGACGCGGGCGTCGAGCTCGGGAACCACACGTTCTCGCACCCGTCCCTCCACACGACGCCGCTCGCCGCGTTCGAGGAGGACGTCGTGCGCGGCGAGACGGTGACGAGGCTGCTCCTGAAGGAAAAGGGCGGGAATCTGCGGTGGTTCCGCCATCCGTTCCTCCAGACGGGCCCGACCGCCGAAGCGAAGAGGTCCTTCGAAGAATTCCTGGCCTCTCGCGGGTATCGCGTCGCGCCGGTCACCGTCGACACGAACGACTGGATGTACAACGCGGTCTACGTCGACGCGCTCGCCCACGGCGACGCCGGGGCCGCCGCCCGGGTCCGAAAGGCGTACCTCGCGTCCTACGGGACGGTCCTCGACTTCTTCGAGGACCTGACGCTCCGTGTCTTCGACCGGCCGATCCGCCACGTCCTCCTCGTCCACGCGAACCTTCTCAACGCGGACGTCGTGCGCGACTGGGCGGCCGTTCTCAGGGCGCGGGGGTACGCGTTCGTGACGCTCGAGCGCGCGCTCGCCGATCCCGCCTATCTCACGGCCGACCCGTACGTCTCGCGCAACGGGATCTCGTGGCTCCACCGCTGGCTGTACGCGAAGGCGGGGGCGACACGCCTGAAGGAGGAGCCGGATCCGCCGCCGTTCATCATGGAGGAGTACGCGGCAATCGGGAAGAGGCGCGCCGCCCGGTGAGCGGCGCGCCGCGCGGCGTCAGTCCGCGTCGTCGTCCTTCGCTTCGCTCCGGCCGTGCGCGCGCCGGAGGGCCTGCTTGAACCGGGGGTCCTTGCGGATCGAGTCGAGATCGGAGTCGTCCCGCATGTGGTCCGCGCCGTCGAAGCCGGCGTCGATCGACTGGAAGAGGCGGTCGAACGCCTTGTCCGTGTTGCCGCTGCGCGCTTCCGCGCACGCGAGGTTGTAGAGCGTCGTCGGCTTGCGGTACCCGCGCTCGAGCGCCTTTCCGAACGAGTCGACGGCCTCCTCCGGGCGGTCGCCCAGGAGCTGCGCATAGCCGAGGTTGAACCATGCGCGGCCGAGCTCCGGATGCGCCTTCGCGACCTTCTCGTAGCGCGGAACCTCGCCGCGCCACGCCGAGCGGCGCGTGTGCGGCAGGAAGTTCCCGAAGTATCCGTCGATCCCCGCGTCGAGCGCGAGATCGTCCGCGAGGTCGAGCAGCTCGCTGAACCGCTTCTCCCCGTGAAGGTCCTCGAGGTCGTCGTCCTTCTCCATGTGGCGCGGATCGTCGTAGCCCTCCTCGAGCGCCTTCCGGAGCGTGTCGAGCGCCTCCGCCTTCTTCCCGGCGCGCGCGAGCGCGCAGGCCGCGTTGTAGAACGACGCGCCGGCCCGGTTGCCGGCGGCCGCCGAGGCGCGGAACGCCTTATCGGCGGCGTCGTAGCGCCCCGCGTTCAGGAGGTCCATCCCGGTGCGGTAGAGCGCGGCGCCGTCCTTGCCGCCCGAGGCGACGAGACGGTCGTAGCGCGCGGCCGCCGCGTCGCCCTCGGACTTCTTCGCGTCGCGCCGCGCCGCCCGCGCGTCCTTCTTGAGGTCCTTCCAGCGCGGGTCCGAGTGCAGCGAGTCGAGATCGTCGTCGCCGAGATAGCCCTCGACGCCGAACCCGTAAGAGGCCGCCTTCTTCAGCCACTCGAACGCGTGGTCCTTGTCTCCCTTGAGCGCGTAGCCGCACGCGATGTTGTAGGCCGACGCGTCCTCGCGGTATCCGAGCTCGATCGCCTTCTGGAACGCGGCGATGGCTTCGTCGTACTCCCCGTCCTCGTGGTGCTGCATCCCGCGGCTGTACCAGGAGGAGCCGGACCGGGCCTTCGGGGCGGCGAAGATCGTCCGCTGGCTCGCAGTCTGGACGGTGCGCTCAACCTTACGTTCGACCGATCTCCGCGACCATCCCGTGTCCGTGGCCTCGAGGAACGCGCCCTTCTTCGCCTCGAACGACGCGGCCTTGGCCCGCGGCGCGAATCCGAGGTGCACCGTCGCGACGAGGGCCGCGCCAGCGACGAGCGTAGAGGCCGCGAGCCGCGCGTGCCAGCGGCCCATCGGCCGCCGCTCGAGCGCCGGGTCGAGGATCGCCCGGACCCTTTCTTCGACCTGCGACGGCCGCGCCATCGCGAGAGCCCACGCCTCCGGCTCCTTCGCGAGCCCTCGCACGATCGCGACGAGGTGCGCGGCGTAGTCGGAGGGGCGTGTTCCGGCCCCGAGAACGAGGTCGTCGGCGGCGCGCTCTCCCTCGCGCCGCAGCGCGGCGACGGCCGCGCGCGCGAGCGGATGGAACCAGTAGAGGGCCGCGACGGTCTCGGCCGCGAGGCGCGCGAGCGTGTCGCGCCGGCGCACGTGCGCGAGCTCGTGCAGGAGGACGACGCGCCGGCGATCCGCGTCCCAGGACGCGGCCGCGCGAGGGAGGACGAGAACGGGACGGAACACGCGGGCCGTCAGCGGGACCTCCGCCTCGTCGCTCGTGAGGAGCGCGACGACGCGCGGGAGACCGAGTGTCCGCGCGGCTTCGGCGGCCTCCGCCGTCCAGGACGCGTCGGCGAGCGAGCGCGCGCCCCGGACGAGGCGTCGGACGGAGAGGAGCCCCGCGACGACCTGCGTGAGCATGGCCGCGGCGCCGAACGCCCAGAGGAGCGCCAGGCCCGCGAGGACGTCGCGCGTCGCGATCGGGCGGCGGCGCACCGGAGGCGCCTCGGCCGGGAGGGCGACACCGGAGAGGCCGAGCCTGCCGGTGAACAGCGCGGACGCCGCCGGGCGAGGCGCGGCGCCGGCGGCGCCGACGGTGGGCGGCGCGGGCGTCGAAAGGGCCTCGGCGATCGCGGGGGCCGCCTTCTCCCGGACCCGGGTCGCGAGCGGCGGCAGGACGCGCCACTCCCAGCGCGGGAGGACCGGCGTGAGGGCCGGCACGAGCGCGGCCCCGAGGAGCGCGAGGAGCGCCGCGAGATGGCGCGCGGACGCGGAGCGGCGCGGGAGGGCGCGGAACACGACGAAGCCGGCGGCGAGGATCACGGTGGCCTTCGCGGCCCAGACGAGGCCGGCGAGGCCGGCGCGCGCGAGGATCTCCATGGTCAGCGTCCCTCCTCCCGCGCGTCCGCGATCAGGCGCGCGAGGCGTTCGAGCTCTTCGTCGCTCAGCTTCGACTTCGACTGCGTCAGGAGCGCCGCGACCGCCCGCTCCGCGGAGCCCTCGAAGAACGTCTGGAGCAGGCTCTGGAGCGCGGAGCGGCGCGCGCGATCGCGCGGGACGACCGGGAGCCACACGTAGCGCCCGTCCTCGACGACGTGCCTCAGGTGCCCCTTGCCTTCCAGGATCTTCAGGAGCGCCCGGACGGCCGAGTAGCTCGGCGGATCGGGCAGCCCGCCGAGGACCTCTCCGGCGGTCGCGCGGCCGGTCCGGTAGACGACTTCCATGATCTGCCGCTCGCGGCGGGAAAGGTCGAGGACGTCCGCCATCGGGCCTCCGCGGGAAGGGATTCCTGCTAGAAACTTAGCAGGTGCTAAAAAACTAGCTCCTGATTCCGGTCCTGTCAAGGGTCGTCACGGGAAAAGATACGTTCGGGACCCGAAAATGGTTCTTCGATCCCGGGAGACCCCTCGCCGGGCCCGCGACGCCTACTTCGTGGCGAGGATCTTCTGCACCCGGGCCGTGAACATCGCGAACACCCGCTGGCCCACCGCCGTGTTCTTCGCGACCCATTCCGCGTTCTGGAACGCCACGGGGGAGACGTCGCGCCGGAACTCCTCGAGGAAGGGGGCCATCCGCGCGAACAGGAACATCCCCTCGCCCGAGGACTCCAGGAAGTAGTCGGCGTTCACGATGCCGTGCTTGACGGTGCCGTAGACCATCTCCCAGTAAGTCGTCGTCTGGCGCCACGCGGCGTTCAGGGGATGGTCGGGTTTCGTGACGGCGAGGGCGTCGGCGTACGTCTTCGGCCAGAAGTCGCGGTTGATCGCGTTGCGCGATTCGCGCATGACGGCCTCGCGCCTGAGTTCGTAGGCCCGGAACGCGAGCTCGGCATCGTGGTGGTCGGGGTGGTCCTTGCTCATGCGGAGACTGTAGCGCAGGCGGGGGCCGTCAGCCGCGCATGGGCGTGTAGCCCGTGCAGAAGTGCTCGACCATCTTGAGGTCGACGGTCGGACGCGGCGTCTGGCCGTTCGAGCGGAGCCGGAAGATTTCGAACCTCACGCCCGGCCGCGCGACGGGGCGCACCTTGAGGCGGTGGATCGCGTCGGGTGTGACCGCGTAGGCCCCGCATTCCTCGCAGTCCACGGACACGCCCCTGACGGAGGAGGCGAAGAGCGTGTGCTCCTCGCTGATCGAGGCCGGAAAGCTGCAGAGAAAGCACGTCTCGGCCGCGGGAACGGGCTCATCCGGCATCGTCAGGATCTTACGCTGGACGCCGTGTAGGCTTGCGCGCATGAGCCGCCCCGACCCCGGCACCGTCCTTCTCCTCCCACTGCTCGCTCTCGCGCTCTCGCGCTCCTCGAGGGCGCGGGCGGCGGACCCGGAGCGGCCTGCCTATCCGCCCTCGCGGACCGTGGAGGCGGCGGACGTGCTTCACGGCGTCACCGTCCGCGACCCGTACCGCTGGCTGGAGGACGAAAAGAGCCCGGAGGTGAACGCGTGGATGAAGGCCGAGGACGCGCTCGCGCGCAAGGAGCTCGCGGCGCTCCCCGGGCGCGACGCGCTCGCGGCCCGGCTGAGGGAGCTCCTCTACGTCGACACGCTCGGCGCGCCGATCCACCGCGGCACGCGTTACTTCACGACGCACCACCGGGCGAGCCAGGAGAAGTCCGTCGTCGTCTGGAAGGAAGGCGCCGAGGGCGACGAGAAGGTCCTGCTCGACCCAAACGCCTGGTCGGACGACGGAAGCGCCGGACTCGGCGCGTGGAGCGTCTCCTGGGACGGGGAGAAGGTCGCCTACGGAAAGAAGGTCAACAACTCGGACGAGGCGACGCTGTACGTCATGGACGTCGCGACGGGCAAGGTCTCCGACGTGGACGTCATCGAGGGCGCCAAGTACGCGCACGCCTCGTGGACGCCCGACGGGTCCGCGTTCTACTACACGAAGCTGCCCGTGGACCCGAAGATCCCGGCCTCCGACCGGCCGGGCTGGGCGGACGTTCGGATGCACCGGATCGGAACCGACCCGAAGACCGACACGATCGTGAGGGAGAAGCTCGGCGACCCGACGGCGTTCCAGAACGTCGAGGTGACGCGCGACGGGCGCTTCCTCTTCCTCCTCGTCGCCCACGGCTGGACCTCGACCGACCTGTCGTTCCGCGACCTCGAGAAGAATCCGGCCGCGACAAGTTGGACGCCGCTCGCCGTCGGGATCAAGGCCCACTTCAACGTCGACACGCTCGGGCGCACGCTCTTCGTCCAGACGGATGACGGCGCGCCGAAGGGACGGATCTTCGCCGTCGATCCGGCGAAGCCGGCGCGGGCGGCGTGGAAGGAGATCGTCCCCGAACGGCACGACGCCGTGCTCCAGAGCTTCGGCGTCGTCGGCGGGAAGCTCGCGCTCGACTACCTGAAGAGCGCCTCGAGCCTCCTCGAGATCCGCAACACCGACGGGTCGCTCGTTCGCGAGGTGCCCCTCCCCGGCATCGGGTCGGCGAGCAACCTCTCCGGCCGGGACGACGACGACGAGGCGTTCTTCTCGTTCACGTCGTACACGGCCCCGACGTCGATCTACCGGACGTCCGTGAAGACCGGCGCGACCGCGCTCACGTTCCAGGTCAGCGTCCCCGCGGACGTCTCTGGGTACACGGTGAGCCAGGTCTTCTACCCGTCGAAGGACGGCACGCGCGTCTCGATGTTCATCGTCCACCGCAAGGACCTCGGCCGCGACGGCACGGCGCGCGCGATGCTCGAAGGCTACGGCGGCTTTCTCGTCTCGGAGACCCCCGTCTTCATGGCGTCGCTCTTCCCGTGGCTCGAACGCGGCGGGATCTACGCCGTCCCGAACCTCCGCGGCGGCGGCGAGTACGGCGAGGAGTGGCACGAGGCCGGGATGCTCCTGAAGAAGCAAAACGTCTTCGACGACTTCGCAGCCGCGGCCGCGTACCTCGAGAAGGAGAAGTGGACGTCCCCCGAGCGCCTCGTCCTGCGCGGCGGTTCGAACGGGGGTCTTCTCCTCGGCGCGATGATCACGCAACATCCCGGGCTCTTCCGTGTCGCGCTCTGCGGCGTCCCGCTCCTCGACATGGTCCGCTACCACCTGTTCGGCTCCGGGAAGACGTGGATCTCCGAGTACGGATCGGCCGACGACGCCGCGCAATTCAAGGCGCTCCACGCGTATTCCCCGTACCACCACGTGAAGGCCGGGACGAAGTACCCGTCCATCCTCCTCCTGTCGGCCGACAGCGACGACCGGGTCGACCCGATGCACGCGCGCAAGTTCGCGGCCGAGCTCCAGGCGGCGTCGACCGGCGGCCCCGTCCTCCTCCGGATCGAGAAGCACGCGGGCCACACGGGGGCGGACCTCGTGAGGTCCGCGGTGGAGCAACGCGCGGACGAGTACGCATTCGCCCTCGCCGAGACGCCCGGGACCGTCCCGGCGCCGTCCACGAAGCCCTGAGATCGGTTATCCTGAGGGCGCGTCGCCTCCGCGGCGCGCCCCCCGACCCATGATCGACGATCCCCGCACCCTCGCCGCCGAGGTCGCGCGCCGGCGCACTTTCGCGATCATCTCGCACCCCGACGCGGGCAAGACGACGCTGACGGAGAAGCTGCTCCTGTACGGCGGCGCGATCCACCTCGCCGGCTCCGTGAAGACGCGCAAGAGCCAGCGCCACACGACGAGCGACTGGATGGAGCTCGAACGCCAGCGCGGGATCTCGATCACGACGAGCGTCCTGCAGTTTCCCTACCGCGGCCACCACGTGAACCTCCTCGACACCCCGGGCCACAACGACTTCTCGGAGGACACGTATCGCACGCTCGCGGCCGCGGACGCCGCCGTCATGCTCATCGACAGCGCCAAGGGCGTCGAGCCGCAGACGATCAAGCTCTTCGAGGTCTGCCGCATGCGGCGGATCCCGATCGTCACGTTCATCAACAAGCTGGACCGCGCGGGGAAAGATCCGCTCGACCTCATGGACGAGATCGAACGCGTGCTCGGGATCCCGTGCCACCCGGTCACGTGGCCCATCGGCTCCGGGCCGGACTTCCAGGGCGTGTACGACCGCTGGGGGAAGACGCTTCTGAGGTACGAGAGGGGAGATGCCGCGAAAGGAGAGAGGGTCGCCCCGGATCACGTCGCCTCCCTCGACGATTCCGATTTCGTGGCCTCGCTCGGACAGGCCGCGCACGCGACACTGAAAGAGGAGCTCGAGCTCCTCGAGTCGGGGCACGCCTTCGACCAGGCCGCGTTCCTCGCGGGCGGCGTGACGCCCGTCTTCTTCGGCTCGGCCGTGAACGACTTCGGCGTCGAGCCGTTCCTCCAGCGCTTCCTCGACCTTGCCCCTCCCCCGCTCCCGCGCATGTCCTCCGACGGCCCCGTCGACCCGCTCACGCCGCGCTTCTCCGGCTTCGTCTTCAAGATCCAGGCGAACATGGATCCCGCGCACCGCGATCGCGTCGCGTTCGTGCGCGTCGTTTCCGGGAAGTTCACGCGCGGCATGGAGGCGACGCACGCGCGCACGGGCAAGACGCTCAAGCTCGCCAAGCCCCTCTCCTTCCTTGCGCAGGAGCGCACGCTCGTCGAGGAGGCGTGGGCCGGCGACATCCTCGGCCTGTGGGATCCGGGCAATCTCCGGATCGGGGACTCCCTCGCGGAAGGCGCGGCGATCGAGTACGAGGGCATCCCGCGCTTCACGCCCGAGCACTTCAACCGCGTCGTGATGCTGGACCCCGCGAAGAGAAAGCAGCTGAAGAAGGGCCTCGACCAGCTCTCCGAGGAGGGCGCCGTCCAGGTCTTCCACGATCCCGAGCGGATGGAGCGCGACCCCGTCCTGGGCGCGGTCGGCGTGCTCCAGTTCGAGGTCATCCAGCACCGACTGAGGGCCGAGTACGGCGCCGAGATCTCGTACGCCCGCCTCCCGTTCACGCTCGCGCGGTGGGTCGAGGGCCAGGGCTTCGAGCCGGGGCGCTTCGACGACCCGCCCAGCGTCGCCTCGCTCGTCGATCTCGAGGGGCGACCGCTCGTCCTCTTCCAGAGCCCGTGGCACCTCGAAAGGGCCCAGCGCGAGAACCCGAAGCTCACGTTCGTCGCGGCCGTTCAGCCCGGACGCGCGAAGACGGGCGCGTAGGTGCGCCGCCGCGTCCTCGGGGCAGCCGCCCTCGCCCTCGCGCTCCTCGGGTGGTGGCTTTTCGAGAACGCGTCCCTTCCGCGGCTGCGCGCGACATTCGTCCCGTGGATGCACCGTCTCGAGCAGTACCGCGACGCGCTCGAGGCGACGCGCGAGGCGCTGCGCCGGCGGGATGCCGGCGCAGCGGGCGAACCCGACGGCATCGCGGCTCTCCGCGCGTGGGCGTGGAAGGACCTCGAGCGCGTGGCGATGGTTTCTTTCGACGTCGACGGGAAACCGGAGATCGAGAAGAAGAACGAGAAGGGGAAAGACGAAGAGAAGATTTTCCTAGAAGGATGGGAACTGCGGGGAACGGCGACGTTCACGATCGACGGCTTCCTGCCGGGCGGGGCGCGCGTCGAGCGCACCGCACGCGTCGCCTTCGTGCTCCCAAACGCCGACGCGCCCACGGCGGCCGCGCCCGCCGCCACCCCAACCGGCACGCCGCCTCCCGCCGCGTCCCCTTCCCCTCTTACCTTCAAGGAATCTTCTCTTCTTCCCTCTCCGATCTCTTTCTCCGTCTCCCTCCTTTCCTCCTCGCCCGACCGCGTCGAGTTTCGCCCGCGCTTCCACGACGCGACGCTCGCGGGGGGTCTCGGCGCTCCGCGCCGCGACCCCCCGCAGAGGCTCACGAACCGCCTCATCGACGGCATCTGGCCGGGCTCCGGCGTCGCCGTCCTCGATTTCGACGCCGACGGCGCGGAGGACCTCTTCGTCGGGGACGGGGTGCGCTCGATCCTGTACCGCAACGACGGGCACGGGCACTTCACCGACGTGACCGGGCGCGCGGGCCTCGTGCCGCCGGGCTCGGCGGGCATCCCCGCGACGGGCGTCGCGGCCGGCGACGTGGACGGCGACGGCTACCCGGACCTCGCGGTCACGGACGCGTTCGGGCCGACGCGCCTCTTCCGGAACCGCGGCGACGGGACGTTCGTGGAGATCACGGCGTCCTCGGGGGTCGTCACCGCGGTCCCGACGCGCTCCCTCGCGTTCGCGGACGTGGACGGGGACGGCAACCTCGACCTCTTCGTCTGCGGCACGGGCGACTACTACGGCCAGATGCCCGACCCGCCCTTCGACGCGAACGACGGACGGCGGAATTTCCTCTTCCTCGGCGACGGAAAGGGGCACTTCCGGGACGTCTCGGCCGAGTGGGGCGTCGCGAAGCCGACGCGCTGGTCGCTCTCGTGCCTCTTCGCGGACTTCGACGGCGACGGCCGGCCGGACCTCGTCGTCACGAACGACTTCGGCCTCAAGAACCTCTACCGCAACGCGGACGGGAAGCGATTCGAGGACGTGACGGCGAAGGCCGGAGTCGAGGATCGCGGCTACGGAATGTCCGCCACCTGGGGCGACTTCGACGGCGACGGCCGGCCGGACCTCTACACGACCGGCACGTACACGCCGTGGGGCTTCCTGCACGAGTACCCGGGCCTGCCCGTGCCGCTGCCCGGGCGCATCTTCCGCCCCGTCGCGATCGCGTGGATGGAGAAGATGTGCCGCGGCAACTCCCTTCTCCTCCAGACGCGGAAGGGCCGCTTCGAGGATGCCACGGCGCGTTCCGGGGCCGGAAAGGCGGGATGGAACTGGAGCGCGATCGCGGCCGACCTCGACGACGACGGCCGCCTCGACCTCTACGCGACGAACGGGATGTGGGGCGACGGCCGGACGCACGACCGCGAGCTGGAGTTCTGGTGGGAGACGCTCGCGTACTGGGACGACTACATCGCGAAGACGAGGACGTTCGAGCAACGCGGCGCCGGGGTGCAGGGGATCGAGCGCGACGCGTACTTCGTCAACCGCGGCCCGGGAGCGCCGGCGCTCTTCGAGGAGCGCGGGTTCCTCGACGGCCTCGATCCGCAGACGAACGGCCGCGCCGCGGTCGCCTTCGACGCGAACGGCGACGGGGCGCTCGACGTCTACGTGCGGTCCGTCGGGGCGCCCGAGGCCCTGTTCCTTGGGAGCCGCAAGAACGCCGATGCGGAACATTTCCTCCGTCTTCGACTCAAAGGGACGCGCGGGAAGGACAACGCCGACGGCCTCGGCGTCCGAGTCACCGCGACGCTCGCGGACGGCCGCATCCTCGTCCGCGAGAGCGGGTATGCGAGCGGCTACCTCTCCACCGGGAGCCCGATCGTCCACCTCGGGCTCGGGCACGCCACGAAGATCGACAGCCTCGTCCTCCGCTGGCCATCCGGCTTCGTCCAGGATCTCGGGAGCGTCTCGGTCGTCGATCAGACGCTCGTCATCGACGAAACGAAGGGCTTCCTATAATCCGCGCGTGACCGAAGAACCCTCTTCGATGGAATTTTCCTTCGACGTCGTCGTCATCGGCGGCGCGATCTCGGGCGCCTCGACCGCGGTCCTCCTCCGGCGGCGCATGCCGGACGCGAAGGTCCTCGTCGTCGAGAAGAGCACCGCCTTCGACTGGAAGGTCGGCGAGTCGACCGTCGAGATCGCGTCCTATTTCCTGACGCGCGAGCTGAAGCTCTGGGACTACCTCTCGCGCGAGCAGCTCCCCAAGCAGGCGTTCCGCTACTGGTTCAACAACGAGAAGGTCTCGTGCCTGAGGGAAGCGTCCGAGACCGGGCCCACGCAGCTCACCCGGACGCCCTCCTTCCAGATCGACCGCTCGACGCTGGACGAGCACGTGATCGGCCTCGCGGCGCAGGAGGGGGCCGAGATCTGGCGGCCCGCGAAGGTCGTGGACGTCGCCCTGGGCGGGGAGGCCGGGAACACGCTCGTCGTCGAGAAGAGCGACGGCACGCGCGCCACGGTCACCTGCAAGTGGGTCGTGGACGCGACCGGCCGCCAGGCGATGCTCGCGCGAAAGCGCGGCGGGCTGAGACCGATCGAGTCTCACCCGACGTCCGCGATCTGGGTGCGCTACCGCGGCGTGAAGGACATGGACGGCCCCGAGGTTGCGGGCCTTCATTCCTCCGACCCGTTCCACCGGGCGGTGCTGGCGCCGCGCCGCCTCGCCACGAACCACTTCATGGGATGGGGCTACTGGATCTGGTTCATCCCGCTCAAGGGCGGGGAGACGAGCGTCGGTCTCGTGTGGGACACGCGCCTCGTCCAGCCCGAGGGGACGACTCCGCTCGAGAGGCTCACGCGGTTCCTCGACGCGAACCCGCTCACGAAAGAGCTGCTCACCCATGCGACGCCCGTCGAGGGCGACTGCCGCACGTACGGCCACCTCGCCTACCTCGTCGACTCCTTCGTCGGGCCCGGCTGGACGTGCGTGGGCGACGCGGGAGGATTCCTGGACCCGTTCTACTCGCCGGGCCTCGACCAGATGTCCTTCTCCGTCTACGCGCGCATCCCGCTCATCGAGAGGGCCCTGAAGGGAACGCCCGCGCCCGAAATGGCGGAGGAGTACGCGCTTCACAACAGGCGGTACGCGCGTTACTTCGCGTATTTCTACGAGGCCATCTTCCGCGACAAGTACCACGTCCTGGGCGATTACGACACGATGACGACCGCCTTCCTGATGGACACGGCCCTCTACTACCTCGCGGCCGTCATCCCGACGTACAAGTGGTCGTCGGAACGGCTCGGCCTCCCGCCGTACTACCAGGACGGCGCCGAGATCGCGTTCTACCCGATGCGCTTCTACAACCGCCGCCTCGTCGCGATCGCGAAGAGGAAGAGGGCGCTCGGCATCTACGGGAACCACAACGCGGGCCTTCGCCCCGGCCTCGTGGGCTTCTCGCTCCGGGGCGCCAGCTGGGTCATGCTCGGGCACGGCCTCGTGCGCTGGGCGAAGGCCGAGCTCGCGAACGCGTGGACCTACGTCTCGAGGCCGACGCCGATCGGCGGCCCGGTCCCGAACCTGCCCCCGCGCGAGAAGAGGGCCGCTCCGGCGCCCGGCCTCACGGAATCCGCGCCGTCCGGCAGGTAGCGCGTGAGTCGACTCGTTCCCTGACGGGGCGCCCCGCCGTCACTTCGTCGCCGGTTCTTTCCCGCCGTAGCCGGAGTAGAGGATCGCCGCCCAGAGGTCCGGGTTGATGAAACCCTTCCCCCACTTCTCGTCGAACGCGGCCGTGGGTTTCGCGGCCTTGATCTCGTCGAGCGACTTTCCGGCCGCGACGAGCGGCTTCACGGCGTCGCGCGAGGCGACGAGCATGTCGCGGTAGGCCTTCACGTCGGCCTTCGTCGCGAGCGGACCGTGCCCCGGGATGATCTTCGTGGACGCGTCCGCCGCCGCGAGGATCCGATCCGCCGCAGCGATCATGCCGTCCACCGAGCCACCCGAAGAGAAGTCGACGAACGGATAGGAGCCGTTGAAGACCGTGTCTCCCGCGTGGATGACGCCCGCCTTCCGAAAGAAGACGACGATGTCGCCGTCCGTGTGCGCCGGCGCGACGTGGACCGCGTCGATCGTCTCGCCGTTCAGGTGGAACGTCAGCGACTCGGCGAACGTGATGATCGGGAGGGCGATCGCGGGCGAGGCCGGGCTCGTCCGGTTGAAGAGCTTGTTGAACTGCTCGACCGACATCCGCTTGCGGACGTTGTCCTGCGCGACGATCACGGCCCCGGCCCTGCCGAGGTGCTCGTTCCCGCCCACGTGGTCGCCGTGCCAGTGCGTGTTCAGGACGAAACGGATCGGCTTGTCGGAGAGCGCCGCGACGGCGGCCTTGATCTTCTCCGTGAGCGGCGCGTACTGGTCGTCGACGAGAAAGACTCCGTCCGGCCCGGCCGAGACGCCGATGTTCCCGCCGGCCCCGGTCAGCATCCAGAGGCCGTCGGCGAGCTTCTCGGCCTTGACCTCGACCTTGGAAAAGTCCTGCTGGGCTGCGGCGGGGAAGGCGACACATGCGGCCAGGAGGAAGAGAGAGAGATTCCTTCTCATGGGGAGATTCTAATGACTCCCTCTTGCGCGGCGAGGCCTGGCGACGAGGCAACGCCTCGATTCGCTCTTCTTAGAAGGGGAATGGGCTGCTGAGCGCGCGCCCGCGGCCGGAGCGTACCTCGAGCGCCTGCGCCCCCTCACTCGCCCTTCCGCAGCTCCAGGGCCTTGAACGCCGACCCCGCGCCGCGCGGGTCGAGGAGGAACGCGAGCGCCGGCTCGTGCGCGGCGCGCGCGGCCGCGCCCTTCACGTGCCGCGCGAGGAACGTGCCCTGTGTTTCGAGCGGCGAAGCGGAATAGCCCGCCTCGGCGGCCCATGCGGCCACGTCCGTGAAGTTCACGTCCGCGGTCACGTCCGCCTTCCCGCCCCACGCGTAGAGCTCGTCGCCTTCGAGCCGGACATGGTGTGCGTAGCCACGGACGGTGCCGTTCGGGCGGCGGGCATAGAGCGTTTCGATCCTGCCACCGTAGTCGAGGAGAAGAAGACAACCGGACAGAAGAGAAGAGAAAGAGGAAGAGGAAGAAGAGGAAGATTTCGTTGAAAGGAAGAGGGAGCGGACGGCCGGAGCGATCTCGACGCGCTGGCCCTCGGGCCAGGGCCGTTCGAGAGCGCTGAAGGCGTCGGGCGGCCCGACGCGCTCACTCGACGCGGGCCTCCACTCCTCCAGCCACTCATCCCCTTTCAAGGAAATCCCCGGTTTCCCTTCCGCTCTCCCTTCTCCCCCTTTCAAAGAGATCTGCAATTCCTCCCACCCGCTGCGAGAAGCCCGCAGGACGCGTACGGGAAACGCGTCGAGCAGCTCCGACGCGAAGACGACCGCGCGGCCGCCGCAGTCCGCGAGCGCGTCGTCCACGGAGTCGTGCCACGTCGCGCGATTCCCGAGCCGCGCGCGCTGCGCCTCCGCAAGGACCGGCGACGTCTCGACGAGGTGCAGGCGGACCGTCCGCCGCGCGAGGAGCGGCAGCGACGCGAGGACCGCCTCCGCGAGCGCGCCCGAGCCAGGGCCCGCTTCCACGAGGTTCCAGCGCGCGAAAAGGCCGCCGAGCGCGCGCCGCCGTTCGGCCGCCCACGCCGCCACGGCCTCGCCGAGCGCGGGGTGCAGAGTCGAGGCTGTCGCGAAGTCGCCACGTCCTCCAATCCCCCGGATGTGCCTGGCGTAATAGCCGCACTCGTCGTCGTGGAGTGCCAGGCGCATCCACGTCTCGAACGAAACGGTCCCGCCGGCGGCGGCGACGCGGACGGCGAGCGTCGGGGCGGGCGAGCGGGGCACGTCACATGATCCTTCAGGTCCCGTCCCATCAAACGAGACGCCGTCGCAAAAGACGCGTAAACTCCAGACCCTATGCGTAAACCCTCCCCCGACTGGGTCAACATCGTCTTTCTCTGCCTGACCCCTCTCGTCGGCCTCGGCGGCACAGCCTGGTACGCCGCGACGCAGGGGATCGTCTGGTGGGAGCCCGTCCTCGCACTCGCGCTCTTCATGGCGATCGGGATCGGTATCGGCTCCGGCTACCACCGCTGCTTCGCGCACCGCACGTACGAGGCTCACCCGGCGGTCGAGGCCGTCCTCCTGTTCTTCGGCGCGCTCGCGCTCCAGAACTCGGCCCTGCGCTGGGCGCGCGACCACCGTGACCACCACCGCTTCACGGACACGGATCGCGACCCGTACTCCGCCAAGCGGGGCTTCTTCTGGGCGCACGTCTTCTGGGTGTTCTACAAGGAGCGGCCCGACGCGAGCTTCGAAAACGTCCCGGACCTGCTGAAGAACCCGCGCGTCATGTGGCAGCACCGCTGGTCGCGCTTCCTCGGGATCGGCGTCGGACTCGGGCTGCCGACGCTCGTCGGCGCGTTCTTCGGGCGCCCGTTCGGCGGTCTCCTGTGGGGCGGCTTCCTGAGGATCGTCCTCGTCCACCACACGACGTTCCTCGTGAACTCGGCGGCGCACCTGTGGGGCAAACGCCCGTACGCGCCCGAGATCTCCGCGCGCGACAACTGGTTCCTCGCGTTCTTCACGCACGGCGAGGGCTTCCACAACTTCCACCACGCGTTCCCGTCGGACTTCCGCAACGGCGTGAAGTGGTACCACTGGGACCCGAACAAGTGGACGATCTTCACCCTGCGCCTGACGGGCCTCGCACACAACCTGAGGCGCACGCCGCGCCCGATGATCGAGCGGGCGCGGGCGCGCGTCCTGGAGGCCGCATCGACGCTCGCGCCGGACGGCGTGGGAGAAGCCGCGCTCCGCTGACGCGCTCGCGGCGCCGGCGCGTCGCGAGCGCCGCCGCTTGAAGGTTTTTCACGAGCGACGCCCGCCGGGCACGCCGGAGCGGCGTCAGCGCCGGGTATGCCCGGCGGCACGCGGGTTGCTCGCCTCCCCTCCGTGAGCAAACACACCGAAACCCCTCCGCGCCCCCAGGGCCGCCGCGACGCCGGCACCGGGAAGAAGCCGAACGTCCTCGAGCGTCTCGCGCGGGCCGCCACCCATGCGGCAGGCGGCTCCGCGGCTTTCACGCTCGCCCTCGGGGCCGTCGCCGTCTGGCTCGTGACCGGCCCGATCTTCCACTACTCCGACACGTGGCAGCTCGTCATCAACACGGCGACGACGATCGTCACGTTCCTCATGGTCTTCCTGATCCAGCGATCGCAGAACAAGGACGCGGAAGCGATGCACCTGAAGCTGAACGAGCTCGTCGCCGCGTCGAAGGGCGCGAGCAACCGCCTCATCGCGATCGAGGAGCTCTCCGAGGCGGAGCTCGACACGCTTCGGCATTACTACGCCGAGCTCGTCGCGCTCGCGCGCCGGGACGCCTCCCTCACGCAGACGCATTCGATCGAGGAGGCGCGCCGCCGGCACGGCGCAAAGGGCGACGCGGTACCGCCCCGCGCCGCGGCACGGGAGCACGTTTGACCGGGTGCGCGCGGGATGCTACTTTCCCGCCCTCTCCGGAACCCGGGTGGGGCTGTAGCTCAGTTGGGAGAGCGCCTGAATGGCATTCAGGAGGTCGACGGTTCGATCCCGTTCAGCTCCACCACTTCTTCTCGACTCGCCTCTCATTCCCGCGCGGGGAACCCGTCGGGATGGGCGGCGCGAGTTTCATGGGCCGGAGTGCTAGACGGCCGCCGCGTCGCCATCCATCGAGGCCAACGCTTTAGATCCTGATGATCTTTCGCGCAAGCTCAAAGGGTGAAACCGACTCAACACCCGGTCGGATTATCTTGTCGATGTAGACGAATCGAGGGTCCGTGACCTTCTGGCCGCCCATGAACCAGTCTTCCACCAGGTGCGCCTGCTGTTCCACGTTATAGGCGTCCCAATTCTCACCGACTTTGTACGCGTATCCGGCTCCCCTGGTATTTGCCCAAAGAGAGCGTAGCTCAACCGAATAGCCGTGGTAAAACTGCCAGACGTGAGCCATTTCATGGATGAGGATGGCTTTGCGGGCTCCAAAACCCTTGTAGTCCCGCGCCAGGGCCGCATCCTCATAAACCTCCGGGCCGGCGTTAATGAAGAAGAGGCCCATTTCGTTGGCCGTGAAGGGACGATCGTATAGGCCCAGGGCGTCCGTGATCCTGATCCTCCTCCACGATGGGAGACTGTTCTGAAACACGTCACGCGCCATCGTTTCCTCAGTTACCGAAAGCTCGCGAGCGTTTCCTGGAAGTTGCATCTAAGGTCTCCTTTCTCGCCGAATGGCTGTGCCGGTCCACGATCTCCGGCGATGCCGACTTGACGCTGAATCGGGGGGAGGGAGGAGAGAGCGCACCTGAGATCACCCTGGAATCGTCGCGATCCTTATACACGTTGAGACTGCGTGTCAACTGACGTCGTGCGAGTGGGATTCAACGAAGCCCGTGAAGTCGCGGCCCTACAGGGCTAGGAGAGCGTGCGGCCCCCCAGCCGACGCGTACCCACGCTCGCCAAGCGTGTGGAACAGAACCGCAGTTCGATAATCGAGCAGGCTGCTATTTTTTTGGCGCGCTTCACTCCGAGGAGGCCAGGAAGCCGCCCCTCGGTTTAATGCGGCTCCGGTTGGCATCCATGGCATATTCTGTGCGCGATGACGATTGGAATCATCGGCGCGGGCCACATCGGAAGCCAGATCGCGCGCCTCGCGGTGGCGCACGGATACTCCGTCGTGATCAGCAATTCGCGGGGCCCCGAGACGCTCGCCGCGCTCGTAAAGGAGCTCGGCCCCAGGGCCCGCGCTGCGACGCCGGTCGAGGCGGCGCAGGATGGCGAAATCGTCGTGGTGACGATCCCCCTCAAGAACATCCGCAGCGTTCCCGTTGAGCCACTGGCCGGCAAGGTCGTCATCGACACAAACAACTACTACCCGCAGCGCGATGGGCAGATTCCTGAGCTCGACGACGAGTCGACGACCACGTCGGAGCTCTTGCAAGCGCACCTTCCGACGTCAAAGGTAGTCAAGGCTTTCAATCACATCTATGCCGCGGAGCTCACGACTCACGGGCAGCCCGCGGGCACTCCGAACCGCCGCGCTCTGGTCATCGCGGGCGACGACCCGTCCGCGAAGGCCGTGGTCACCGGGATGCTCGACGCGTTCGGCTTCGATACGGTCGACGCGGGACCGCTGAAGGAAGGCTGGCGCATCCAGCGCGATACGCCGGGCTACGGACCGCGACGCAACGCCACGGAGTTGAGGAGGGACCTCGCGGCCGCGAAGCGGTATCGGGACCTGTGACGCGGCCGTTCAGCACTCGGGCCGCGCGGCAACTCTCCTTGCGCCCGACAGGGCCGATCATCGGATTGCTCAGGGACGCGATAGACGAGAACCGACCGAGAGGGGACAGGAAGATCCACAGCTCGCGCGTCGTCCCCGTCCAGACGTGCGCGACGACGGGGCTCGGGATGCCCGAGGCCGCTCCTGCGCACGGCCAACGCGATAAGGTCGGAGGAACGAGTCGTGACGTGAGAGCCTTGTTTTCCCTGCTGGCGCTGCTCGTCCTTCCGGCGGCTGCCGTCGCGCAAGAGGGCTGGCTTCCGCCGAAAGTCGAAGAGGGCGCGGCGCGCCAGCTCGCGTCCCGCGTGAAGGAGATCGGTGCCGGCACGTCGGACGAGGCGCGGCTTTCGGGCGCCCGCAAGCTCGTCGGCGTCCTGCGCGGGCGGCTGGAATCCTGGGGCGAGGACGGGGTCGTCGGCCGTGCGCCGGGCTTTCCCGCGCTCGGAGTCCCCGTGTCCGGGCGCCGCCACCTGGACGCGATCGCGCGCTACCAGGTCTGCAACATGTTGCTCATGCTCCAGCTCCGCGACCCCGCGTTCGCCGGGGACGAGAACGCGAAGATGACGTCCGTCACCGGACTCACGGCCTTCACGCTCGCCGTGCTGTACCTGCGCCGGCCGTTCCTCGAGTCGGGAGGCTCGGACACCCAGATCGAGGCCTTCCTGACGGGCAAGCCGATGGCCTCGGTGCTCGAGGCGATTCAGAGCGACGCCGCGCGGCGCGAGCACGCCGAGAGCCAGTGCACGCCGCCGCTGCTGGCACTGATGAAGCCGGCGGCGAAGTAGCAGGGCCTGCGGTTCGAGCGTGTCGGCGAGAAGCTCCGAGGCGCGCTCTTCTGGTATCTCCTCCTGGCTCCCCGCGCGCCCGTTCTCGACGCCGGCGCGCCTCTATACTGCCGGCGCGCAACCCGCTCTTCCTGCTGGCGTGTCGAAGGAGGCTTCGTGACGGACGGCGTACTCTCCAGCTTTCTCTCCAGCCCTTCCGTTCTTCCGTCCCTCCCGCAGAAGGACGATGAGAAGCGTGCCCACCACCGGAGCTACGAGCTGTCGCTCGCCCGCACGCGGTACAACTACACGACGAGCTACCTGTTCCCGGCGCCGCTCGCGGCGCAGGTCCCCGACTCCGAGAAGTTCTCGCTCGCGTACAAGGCGAAGGTCGCGCCCGTCCTCCTCGAGGTCGCCGATAACCTGAAGCAGGTCCTCGTGGCGCGCTTCGAGGCGCAGCTGCGCGCCGACTTGCCCGCGATGCCGATGCCGTGGATGGTCGCTCTGCAGAACGCGATCGACGCCGCGAAGAAGCAGTTCTCCGGCCTCAACCCGCTGAACGTCCCCGGGGACCTCGCCGCGATCGTGAAGATCTTCGAGGCGCTGCACGACGGGCCGCCCGAGGTGGCCGAGGCGTACAAGAGGATGTCCGAGGTCCCCGAGCTCGTGGAAGGTCTCGAGAAGGCCGTGACGCAGTCGCTTGCGGACATGAAGGACGTCGGGATCACGTCGTTCCTGAGGGACACGCTCTACGACGTCCTGAGGACGCCGGAGAGGGGTAACGCGTACCTGCACGCGAAGGACCTCTCGGAGTACAAGACGCTGTACCCGGGCTTCCCCGCGCCGCCGGCCGTCACGAAGTTCGCGCCGCAGCCGTGGATGCGTCTCGCGTCCGGCGGAGAAGTGTGGGAGAGCGACTGGTACTTCGGCTGGCTTCAGATCGCCGGCTTCAACACGTCGAACCTCAAGGGCGTTTTTCCCGCGGGTACGGCACCCGAGCTCGCGCTCGACCTCGGCGCACTGCTCGCGAAGATGCCCGCGACGGACGCGATGCTGCAGGCCGCGTCCGGCGATTCGGCCGTGACGCTGCAGCGGGCGGCGGAGATCGGGCGGCTCTATGCGCTCGACCTCACGATGCTCGACGGCGTCGAAACGAGCCGGCTCCACAAGGACCAGCGCTACCTCGCGGCGCCGGTCGCGCTCTTCTACTGGAACCCCGAGCCGGGGCCTGGCTACCCGGAGGGCCGCGGGAGCCTGCAGCCCGTCGCGATCCAGGTCGGCCAGAAGCACGATTCGGCGACGTGCCCGATCTTTCTCCCCGGCGGCGACGCCGTGGCGTGGAGGCTCGCGAAGTTCTGGGTCCTGAACGCGCTCGCGGTGCAGCACGAGACCGTGGCGCATCTCGGAGCCTGCCACCTCACGATGGAGACGCTCGTCGTCGCCACGAACCGGCAGCTCTCGTTCGAGCACCCGATCCTCGCGCTCCTGACGCCGCACTTCCGCTTCACGCTCGACATCAACGAGGGCGCCAAGCACAGCCTCATCATCCCGCACGGCGTCGTCGCGTCCGTGCTGTCTCCGAGCATCGCGGGGAGCCTCGGGATGGTGCGGGACGCGCGGCTCGCGTGGCGCTTCGACCAGAACCTGCCGCACCGCCTGTTCGCGCTGCGCGGTGTGGACCGCGAGCGGCTGCCCGAGTTCCCGTTCCGCGACGACACGCTCCTGCTCTGGGACGCGATCCGCGAGTACGTGCGCGCGTATCTCTCCTGCTCGTACGCGGGCAACGACGACGTGCGCGCCGACACGGAGGCGCAGGCATGGGTCCAGGAGATCACGAGCCCCGCCGGCGCCGCGTTCCGCGGCTTCGGCGGCCTGACGTGGACCGGCGGCGCCGAAGGGCAGGGCACGCCGCGGCTCGAGAGCTTCGACTACCTCGTCGACATGGTGTCGCTCATCGTGTACACGGCCGGCCCGCAGCACGCGAACGTGAACTACGCGCAGTACCCGCTCATGTCGTACCTCCCGAGCGTCTCGGGGTCGGCATACGCGCCGCCGCCCGCCGGCACGACGCCGGCCGTGTCCCCCGACGCGCTCCTCGCGCTCCTGCCGCCCGTGGACGTCGCGCTCTACCAGGTCGCGTTCGGGTACCTCCTGAGCAGCGTGCAGTACGACGTCTTCGGGACGTACTCGGACAATCCCCGCCGGCCGTACTTCGCCGAGCCCCGGGCCGAGGCCGTCAACGTCGACTTCCGGATGGCGCTCGCGACCATCGAGGCCGAGATCCGCACGCGCAACCGGACCCGGCCCCTGCCCTACGAGAACCAGCTGCCCTCGATGATCCCGAACAGCATCTCGATCTGAAGCGGGGTCACGCCTCGCGGGCACGGGCGTAGCGGGCCTCGACGTCCGCGACCTTTGCGTCGGCTCCCCACGCGCGGTACTTCTCCAGCGCCGCGCGGACGTGCGTCCCCGCCGCGCGGGCATCGCCGCTCTCGACGAGCATCTCGGCCGCGAGCTCGTGCGCGAGCCCCGCGTCCGGCCCGAACCCGTGGTCGACGGCCGCCGCGATCGCCTCCTCGTACCGGCGGAGCGACCGCCCCGGGCGGCCCGTCGTCCGCAGCCACTCGGCGTCGACGAGGAGCGCACGGTGCTCGAAGTTGTGCGGACAGGCGCGCGCCCACCTGCGGATGCGGCCGCGGGCGAGGCGCACCCTCGCGAGGCACGTGAGCTTCGTGAAGATGCCGCCGCGGCGCGCCTCGAGCATCCACCCGAGGCACGCAAAGTAGTGCGCGATCGAGAGGAAGAACGTCGCGGGCAGTCCGATCTCGCTCACCTTCAGGAGATCGCGGCCGAGCGCGGGACCGCCGCTCCTGCGGAAGAAGCACAGGACGCGCGCGCGATCGAGGAGGCGGAAGCCGGCCTGCGTGTTGCTGAGCTCGGCGGCGGGCGGGCACCTGCCGCCGGCGGGAACCGCGGCGAGGCCCATGAGCGCGTCGACGGCCTCGAGCGTCGTCCGGTGCATGACCTCGGTGCCGATCTGTCCGGACGCCCGGATCGTCTCGAGGGCGGCGAGCGCCGTCGCGCGCACCTCGGACAGCGGGTCGCCCGCCTCGAGCCGCGCCTTCGCCCAGCCCATGTGACAGTAGCCCGCGAACTCGGCGTCTTCGACGCGGCGGCCGAGCGCGTGGCCCTCGCGGCACCAGTCGATCGAGCGGGCGATCGGCTCGCGCCAGTGCGACACGAACTGACCCATCGCGTGGTGCAGCTTCGGGAGGAACGCGGTGCCGTCGGGCGCGTCCATGAGGCGCAGCCCGAGGCGTGAGAAGCGCACCGACGCGCCGTAGAAGCCCACGGCGTTGAGCGCCGTCGCGAACCACACGAAGAGGAGCGCGTGCGTCGGTCCGCGGCCGTGGCGCAGCATGAGCGTCAGGCAGTTGCCGATGAGGACGGGCCACAGATACGGCCGCGAGACGTAGGCGCACGCCGTCATCGACGACATGATGCGGATGAGGCGCAGCGCGCGCGGGTCCTCGACCGGCGGGAGCGTCGCGAGCGACTCGTCCGTCATGTTCCGGACCTTCCAGAGGACGCGGCCGAGGATCCGGGCGATGTCGAGGCGCGTCGGGTCCGGCGGCAGCGCGAGGCCGAGCCGCCCGCAGATCTCGATGCCGGCCGCGATCGCCTTCGGGTACTCGTTGAGGGCGGCGTACGCGAGGATGCGGGCCTCCCACCCGGGCGACTCGTCGAGCGCGCCGCGCGCGTGCGCGACGATGCGGTCCGCGGTCGCGAGCGCCTCGTCGACGCGCCCGAGCGGGATGAGCGTCGCGGCGAGAGCGTGGTCGACCGCGAGGGCGAGGTCGTACACGCGCTCGTAGGGGCGCTCGGGGAGGAGGGAAAGCGCGCGCTCGAGGTAGGACACGCCGGTCGGGAACGCCCCCGTTGCGTTCGTGGCCGCGGCCGCGCGGACGTGAAGGCGCGCGACGGACGTGCGCTCCGCTTCGTCGGCGAGCGCTCCCGGGCCGCCCTCGTCGAGGGCCTGTCCGAAGTGGGCGACAGCCTCGAAGAGCGTCTCCCACCGGCCGTCCCTCGCGAGCGCGCCGGCGAGACTCCTCCCGAGACGCAGGTGGAGGGCCGTCTGCGCGTCCGCGCGCAGGCTCACGGTGAGCGCCTCGCGCATGCGGTCGTGCGCGAGGTTGTAGCGTTCCTTCTCGCCCGGGACCGCGACGACCATCTGCTTCTCGCCGAGGACCTGGAGGGCCTCCCGGGCGGCCGGCCGCGGAAGGCCGCTCACCTCCTGAAGGACGTCCGAGTCCACGGGTCGCCCCGAGACGGCGAGGATGTCGAGAAGGCTCCGCTCGCCGGGCGAGACGCGCGCCGCGCGTTTCAGGAACGACGCGGACGCGTCGATGCGCAGGCCCTCGGCGAGCGGCGCGCCGCCTGGGTCGGCCGTTTCGACCCGGCCCTCCTCGAGGAGGTCGCGCAGGATCTCCTCGACGAAGAACGGAAGGCCCTCGCTCGACTCGGCGACGCGCGCGGCGAGCCCCACGGGCAGCTCGGAGAGGCCGAGCATCGACCTCAAGAGGCCGGCGACGTCCTCGTCGCGGAGCGGGGACAGCTCGACGAGGCGCGGCGCCGGCCGCTCGGGCCCCGGCTGGACGAGGCGCGCGAGCGGGCGACCCGTGACGTCGTCCGCGCGATAGCTGCCGAGGAGGCAGAGCTTCGAGCCCACCTCCGCGCCTGCCGCGCCCGCCGCGCCCGAGCGGATCGCGAGGAGCGACGCGGCGACGTCGATCGTGCCGTCCCGCGCCCACTGCAGGTCGTTCACGTAGGCGACGTACGGCGTGACGCGTCCGAGCCCGACGAGGAACGCGGCGATGGCCTCGAGGACGCGCCGGCGCTCGGCGACCGCGTTCGGGAGCGGCGGCGTCGGCGCGACGGCCTCGTCGAGCGGGAGCGACGGGACGAGCTTGACCATCTCCGGCGCGTGCGCCCGAAGGAGCGCGCGCGCGCCCACGGACGTCGCGAGGCGCGCGGCCTGCAGGACGAGGTTCGCCATCGGCCCGGACTCGGTCAGATCGCGCTCGAAGCAGTCCACCTCGAGGAACGGGACACCGCGCAGCTGAACGGCCTGCCGGACCTCGCGCATGAGACGCGACTTCCCCATGCCGCTCCGCCCCGTGACGAAGAGGCCGGCGTGCCGGTCGCCCCGGAGACCCGCGTCGATCGACCGGTTCACGTCCTCCACCTCGCGCGAGCGGCCGACGAAGGCGCTCGAGAAGAGGTAGTTCTCGCGAGCGTCGCGCGTCTCGAGCTCGTACGCGAGGCCGCCCGCGCGGTTGATCTCGTCGAGGAGGGCGCCGGCGCTCGCGGGCCGCCCCGCGGGATCGGCCGAGCAGAGGCGCTCGACGATCGTACGGAGCCAGGCCGGCACGCGCCCGGCGTGCGCGTCCGTGAAGCGCACGGGCTCCGTGAGCTTCCTCTTGAGGAGCACGCTGAGGCCCTGCGTCGTGCTGAACGGCGTCTCGCCCGTGAGGAGGCGGTAGGCCATGATGCCGAGGCTGTAGAGGTCGGAGCGGTGGTCGCCTTCCTTCGCGCTCGCGATCTCGGGCGAGAGGTAATGCGGCGTCCCCATGACGAGCCCGCGGATGCCGCGCAGGCCCGCGAGGCCGAAGTCGAGCACCTTCACGTAGCGCTGCGCGCCGCGCGAGCTGACCACGATGTTGCCGGGCTTGAGATCGAAGTGGACGACACCGCGGCCGTGAAGGTACGCGAGCGCGCGCACGACGGGCACGAGGAGATCGAGCGCCTCATCCCACGGCACGACGCGACCGGCCGTGGGGCCGCGCACCGCGGACGCGTCGAGCGCGGGGGCGGGCGGGGGCGACCCCGCGTCGGTCGTCTCCGCCTCGGCTTGTGGCTCGGCGAGGAAGCGGTCGAGCGGCACGCCGGACAGGAGCTCCATCGTGAAGAAGAACGCGTCGTGGCCCGCGACCTGCTCGAAGTCGTAGACGTGCGCGACGTTCGGGTGGCGCAGCGACGCCATCGTCCGGAACTCCGCGCGAAACAGCTCGGCGGTGTTCCGATGCGGGTGGAGGAAGATCTTGAGAGCGGTCGGGCGGCCCGGGAAGAGCTGGTCGTCGACGCGGTAGACCCCGCCCATTCCCCCGCGTGCGAGAAGACGGTCGACACGGTACCGGCCGTTGACGACGACGCCCGGCACCATGAAAGCGTCCGTCGCGTCGGACGCCTCGCCGGCGGCTTCACGGGCGGCCGATCGGACTCGACCGCCGGCGCCGTCCTGGGAGCTCGGGGTGTCGAGCGTCGTTTCGGCGTCGGGGGTTCCGCTGATCGGGGGCGGACGAGACGACATCGGCGAATTCCGCCCGCCTCCGATCGTCTTCCGGCGCGGGATGCGGGCGTTCTGTGCGCAGTCTCGATTGCGACTCGGAATCTGTCAAGGAACCCGTCGCAAACGGGTCGCGTTCTTCTTCAGCCGAGGCCCATCTTCGTCACGAGCGCCGCGAAACGGGGCTCGGCGCGCAAGGTGTCGAAGCGCGGGTGGACCTTGATCCACACGAGCGTCGAATCGTGCTCGTCGTACGCGCGCTCGAGCCACTCGAGTGCGGGGCCGCGCTCGCCGAGCTTGAGGTAGATGGACGCGAGGCCCCAGGGCGACACGTACTGCCGGTCCCGCCGGCCCTTGAGCTCCTCGAGAACGGCGAGCGCCTCGTCCCGCCGGCCCGCGGCCGCGCTCGCGTTCGCGAGCCCGATCGACGGATCCGCCATTGAGCTCCCGGTCAGCGTGATGGCCCGCTCGTAGCTCCGGATCGCCTCGTCGACGCGGCCGCTTTGCTCGAGAGCACGCGCGAGATCGCTGTGCCCCGCCTGGAAGTCCGGGTCCAGCTCCAGCGCCTTCCGATAGACGGCGATCGCGTCGTCGTAGCGCCGCGCGTAGAACAGGACGTCGCCGAGCGCCGTGTGGATGATGACGGAGAGCGGATCGAGATCGAGGGCGTGCCGGACCTCCGCGGTGGCCTCCTCGTGGCGGCCCATCCCGGAGAGGAACTGGCCGTACCAGCGGCGGCCGGTCGCGTAACCAGGGTTCAGGCGGACCGCCTCTCGGAACTCGCGCTCGGCCGAGGACCACTCCCAGTCGAAGAACCGGCGCAGGAAGCCGAGGGAGGCGTGCGCCTCGGCGAGGGCGGGGTCGAGCTCGAGCGCCCGCAGAGCGGCGCTCTTGGCGCGGGGAAACGCGTCGGCAGGCGGGACGGCCTTGATGTTGCCGAGCACGGCCCAGGCGTCGGCGATCCCGCACCACGCCGCGGCGTAGGACGGATCGCGCTCGATCGCCTGCTCGTAGAACCCGATCGCGGCGCGCATCCCGTCCGGCGTCCACTTGTTCCACACGAACCGGCCCTTCAGGTAGGCCTGATAGGCGTCGGCGTCCTGCGTGGGGTGGCGCGCCACGCGCCTCTTCTCGGGAGCGTTCAGCTTGAAGCGCAGGTGCGCGCAGATCTCGCGCGAGATGAGGTCCTCGACCTCGAGGAGCGTACCCGTCGTGCGGTCGACCTGCGCGCCCCAGAGCCGGAACCCGGTGGCGACGTCGACGAGCTCCGCCTGGACGCGGACGGTCTCGCCGGTCCTCGCGAGGCGGCCCGTGAGAACGGCGCGCACGCCGAGCGCGCGCCCCGCGGCGGTCGGGTCGACGTCCCGACCCTTGAACCGGAAGACGGTGCTGCGCGCCATGACCCGGAGCTTCGGAAGCTGGGAGAGGGTGTCGATGATCCGCTCCGTGATCCCGTCGCTGAGGTAATCCTGCTCGGCGTCGCTCCCGGCGTTGACGAACGGGAGCACCGCGACGGAATCGATGGCGTTCTTCCGGCGCGCGCGTGCCGAGCCGTTCGGACGCGAGGTCTCGATCACCTCGCGCAGGCGGAGCGCGAGCGCCTCCGCGGAGGGAAGGCGCCGTTCGGGGTCCTTCTCGAGGCACGCCCGGACGACGGCGGCGACCGCGGGCGGAATGCGCGAGGCCGAGCCGAAGAGTTCCGGCGGGTCCTCGCGGAGGATCGCCGTGAGTGTCTCGACGGCCGTGTCCCGCCGGAACGCGCGACGCCCCGCGAGCATCTCGAAGAGGACCGCGCCGAGAGAGAAGACGTCCGAGCGGGCATCCGCGACCTCGCCGCGCACCTGCTCGGGCGACATGTAGCCGACCGTGCCCAGGACGGCCCCCGGCCCCGTCTGGAGCTTCACCGTCGCCGCACCCGTCAGGTCGCCGCGTTCCGGCGACCCGCTTCTCCTCGCGAGTCCGAAATCCAGGATCTTGAGGTGGCCGTCCTTCGTGAGGAAGAGGTTCTCGGGCTTCACGTCGCGATGGACGACGCCCTTCTCATGGGCGGCGGAGAGGCCGCGCGCGCCCTGAAGAGCGAGTTCCAGCGCCTCTCGTTGCGGAATCGGACCCGTTTCGAGGCGCGCGCGAAGCGTCTCGCCTACGAGAAGCTCCATGACGAGGATGTTCCAGGACGAGGCGGAGGGGGAGGGTCCGGGGATCTCTTCGAAAGAGTAGATGGCCGCGATTCCGGGATGATTGAGGGCGGCGAGCAGGCGCGCTTCCCGTTCGAATCGCTCTCGCCTTTCTGCACTTTCCACGAACTCCCCCGGCAGGACCTTGACCGCGACATCCCGGTCGAGCTTCGTGTCGCGCGCCCGGTAGACCTCTCCCATCCCGCCCGCTCCGAGCAGCGAAAGGATTTCGTACGCGCCGAGGCGGGTGCCGGGGGACAACAACAGAGGGACGAGTCTACCGCCGGGGGTCCGCGCGTCTTCGACGCCTTGACGCCCGTGGCGCGCCGTGCCTAGGATCTTGCCTGCGACCGGGACTCGGTCAGGACAGCGCGAGGACACGATGCCAACACCTTTGCAATACGCGGAGCGCTACTGGCAGCTGCCCGTCCCGGTGCCGAACGGCCCGGTCACGGTCCGCATCGACAAGTACCATCTGGGCGCCCCGACGCACGCGAAGGACGTTCTTTGGAGGGCCCTGCAGGACTACTTCACCGCGCAACTGCGGCAGACACCGGGCTTCCAGCTGCAACTCACGGTCGACGGGCAGCCCGCCCGGTTCGGCAGCACGCACGAGATGCTGTTTCACGTGCTCCGCCCGTTCTTTGGCAAAGGCTCTCCCGAGCAGAACCAGATCGTCCTCCAGCTCGTCGTGATGCTCGGCATCAAGCAGCCGGCCGAGCTGCAGGCCTACGCGAACGAAAACCTCGGCATCGACTGCAATGGTTTCGTGGGCAACTACCTTCTGCACGGACGGGGGCAGCAGCCCTGGACGGTGCTCGACGGCTCGGGAAGCTCCGTGGGGCCGAACTCGCTCATCACCCAGATCTTCGCGCAGGGAAACGCGGTGACGAACGGCGCCACCATGCTCGCCGCGCGCTCGTACATTCTCGTCGAAGTCGACGCGAACGGCCACGTGATGCCCGGAGGGCCGAACAACCCGCCCGGACACATCGCCATCACGGAGCCGGGCCGGTTCCAGGCCCACGCGTTCGTGACCGACTCGTTCGGGGGACTCGACCTGCGGCTCGCCCGGCAGGGGGTCTACCAGCACCGTGGATTCTGGGCCGTGGAGGCGACGGGCCACCACGTGGGCCTCACGCAGTCGTGGTACTCGATCCCCGAGACGGCCGACTCCCAGGGGGCGTTCCGCGTGTTCCGGGGCAGCCAGGGCCACTGGTTGCGCTTCAAGATCTCCGAGCTGCCGTGAGCGCGGCGCGCGCGGCTCCCCGCGCCGGGCTCGCCGCGCTCGTCTTCGACGCGTACGGCACGCTCTTCGACGTGCATTCGGTCGTCGAGTTGTGCGAGGGCCTCTTCCCCGGGCAGGGGGCCGAGTTGTCCCGCCTCTGGCGCGCGCGGCAGCTCGAGTACACGTGGCTCCTCAGCCTCATGGGCCGGCACCGGGATTTCCAACGCGTGACGGGCGACGCGCTCCAGTTCGCCTGCCGCGCGCTCGGGATCTCCTGCGACGAGGGGGCGCGCACGAGTCTCATGGATGCGTACCATCGACTCGAGGCTTTTCCGGACGTGAAGGGCGCCCTCGCCGACCTGAAGGGCCTCCCGCTCGCGATCCTGTCCAACGGCACGCCGCGTATGCTCGAGGCCCTCGTCGAGCACGGGGGTCTCCAGGGCGTCTTCGCCGCCGTGATTTCGGTGGAGGAGGCCGGGATCTTCAAGCCCCACCCGAGCGTGTACGCGCTCGCTCCCGCGCGGCTCGGACTGCCACGGGAAGCCATCGGATTCGTGTCCTCGAACGCGTGGGACGTCGCCGGAGCGGCTACTTACGGCTTCGCGGGCTTTCTGGATCAACCGGGCGGGCGCGCCCGCCGAAAACCTGCCCGGTTCCCCCACAGGCGTCCTCCGGAGCCTTCGCGAGCTTGGAAGCCAATCCGATTGATGCAAATGCACTAACCGCGAACGCCCCGGGCGCTCTTCGGGCCCCGTCACCCGCTAAACTATCGTTGCAACCCGTGACAGTTGGGGGACTCGTCTGGTGAAAGTGTTGGGCGGCGGCGAGCCGTCGAAGAACGTCGCAAGGCCCGGACTCTCCGGGCTCGCGGCCGTGCTCGCGCTCGTCTTTCTGAGCGCCGCGGCGATCTTTGCGTTCTGGTACCTGCCCCGGCAGCGCGCCGCGAACATCGACGCGTGGAGCCGCGACCTTGGTGTGAGGGCCGACCTGCGGCGCGACGCGCTGACGCGCCACTTCGAGGACAAGCTGAACGACGCGGTCACGGTGTCCGCCTACCCGTCCATCCTGGCGGCCCTGGACGCGCCGGCCTCCCCCTCCGCCATGCCGCACGTGGCCGACCTCCTGGAGCGGTTCGTCGAGAACGAGGGCGACCTCGGACTCGTGCTCTGGAAGGCGGACGCGACGCCGCTTCTGCAGACGCGCGGGATCCTCGTCGATGCCGGGTGCCGGGACGCGGCGCGCGCCGTCCTCGCGTCCGGCAGGTCCGCGATCGCGATCCACCGACACGAGGGGCGCGGCCCGGTCGTCTCGTTCTCGACGCCGGTGCGGTTGCGGGGCGGCCCGACGCGCGGCGCCGTGACCGCTCTCGAAGATCCCGCGGTCTGGCTCTACCCGTTCCTTTCGCGGCCGCTCGCGGGCGCCGACAGCGGACAGGCGGCCCTCGTCGCGCTCGAGAATGGAGACGTCGTCGCGCTCTCGCCGCTGCCCGATCATCCCGACGCGCCGCTGAACGTCCGCCGCCCGCTCGGGACGCTCGGGTTCGGCGCGCGCGCTGGCTTCGAGGGGTCCGAAGAGGTCGCGCCGTACACGGACTACCGCGGCGCGCGGGTTCTCGCGACGGGACGCCGCCTCCCGCCGTCGCCCTGGGTCCTCGTGACGCGGGTGGACGAGGCCGAGGTTCTCAGCGGGTTCCGCGCGGACGCCCGGAAAACGGCCGCCTCCCTCGCCGCGTTCGTCCTCGCGGCGTCGGCCCTCGTCTGGGGCCTCGTGCAGCGCCGCGAGCGCCTCCAGGATTCGGTCCTGCAGCGGAGCGAGGCGCGATTCGGCGCGCTCCTCGAGGAGGCGAACGACACAATCCTCGTCCTCGACCGCGAGGGCCGCGTCCTCGACGCGAACCGGCGCGCCGAGGCGATGTACGGATACGACCGCCCGACGCTCCTCGCGAAGACGGTCGCGGACCTGAGGATCGAGAGCGAGCGGAACAAGGTTGCCCCCCTGCTCCGGAAAGCCGCCGAGGAGAAACGGTTCGTCCACGAGAGCACGCACCGGCGGTCGGACGGGACGACGTTCCCGGTCGAGATCAGCACGCGCGCCGTCGACTTCGGGGACAGGCCCGCCCTGCTCTCCCTCGTCCGCGACGTGAGCGAGAGGCGGCGGCAGGAAGACGCGATCCGTCACAGCGAGGAGCGCTATCGCGCGCTCTTCGACGGCATGCTGAACGGTTTCGCGTATTGCGAGATGCTCTTCGACGCCGGCCGCCCCTCCGATTTCATCTACCTGACCGTCAACCCCGCGTTCGGCGAGCTCACGGGCCTCGCGGACGTCGTCGGGCGGCGCGTCACGGAGGTCATCCCCGGGATCCGCGAGACGAATCCCGAGATCTTCGAGTTCTACGGGCGCGTCGCGGAATCCGGCGTGGCCGACAGGCTCGAGACGTACGTGCCCGCGCTCGGGATCTGGTTCTCGATCTCCGCCTACTGCCCGAGGAAGGGTCACTTCGTCGCGGTCTTCGAGAACGTGACGGAGCGGCGGAACGCCGAGACCGCCCTCCTCGAGACGCAGCGCGAGCTCGCACAGGCGCAGAAGATGGAAGCCGTCGGCCGGCTCGCCGGGGGCGTCGCGCACGACTTCAACAACCTCCTGACCGTCATCCGTGGATACGGAGAGCTGCTCGCCGCGGATCTCGAGGCGGACGCTCCGAGGAGGGAGGAGCTCGGGGAGATCCTGCGCGCCGCGGATCGGGCGACGGGACTCACGAGGCAGCTCCTCGCGTTCAGCCGGCGACAGGCGTTCGAGATGCAGGCGCTCGATCTCGGCGACGTCGTCGCGGACACCGAGAAAATGCTTCGCCGACTCATCGGCGAAGACATCCACCTCGCCGTCTCGAGACCGCCGCGCCCCGCCCCGGTGCGCGCGGACCGCGGGCAGATCGAGCAGGTGCTCCTGAACCTCGCCGTGAACGCGCGCGACGCGATGCCGCTCGGAGGACCTCTCGCGATCTCCGTGTCCGAGCGGACCGTCCTCTCGGCGCTCCCGTCGACCGACGGCGGCGTCGCGCCCGGCGTCTACGTCGTCCTGACCGTCGCGGATGCCGGATGCGGGATGAGCCCGGAGACCCTCGAGCACGCGTTCGAGCCGTTCTTCACGACGAAGGAGACGGGAAAGGGCACCGGCCTCGGCCTCTCGACGGTTTTCGGCATCGTCAAGCAGAGCGGTGGCCACCTCCGCGTCACGAGCGCCCCGCGCGCCGGCTCCACCTTCGAGCTGTTCTTCCCGCGCGTCGAGGAGGCGGACGACACGCCCGCGCCGCCCGACGGCGCGGAACGCGGCGGGCCCGAGACCGTCCTCGTCGCCGAGGACGAGACGGCCGTGCGCGACCTCGCCGTCCGCATGCTCGTCGCGCGCGGATACCACGTCGTCCCGGCGTCGAGCGCGGCCGAGGCCCTGACCCGCGCCGAGGCCGCCGGGACGATCGACCTCCTCCTCACGGACCTCGTCATGCCCGGGATGAGCGGCGCCGCGCTCGCCGAGCGGCTCGTCGGGCGACGGCCCGGCCTGCGCGTCCTCTTCATGTCGGGTTACCCGCACGACGTCCTGTCGCAGTTCGGCGTGTCCGCGACGGAGGTCCCGCTCCTCAGGAAGCCGTTCACGGAGACGGATCTCGCGCGCCGCGTCCGCGAAGCGCTCGACGGCCCCGCGCCGACGGGCCTCGCCGGCTGATCCGGCCCCGGCAGGTCGCGCCCCGAGGCGACATAGACTCCGGGCGGCGGAGGACTCATGCGTTGGAACGACAGCGGCGGCGGCCTGGGCCCGGACATCGAGGACCGGCGAGGCGAGGGCGGGGGCGGCTTCGGGTTCGGAGGCGGCGGGATGCGCCTCGGCTGCGGCGGGATCATCCTCCTCGGAATCCTCTCCCTCGTCTTCAAGCAGAATTTCTTCGCGCTCCTCGGGATCGGAGGGGGCGGAGGCGCGCCGCAGGCGAGCGTCGCCTCGCGTCCCGTGGCACCGCCGCCCGCCCAGGAGGAGGAACGCGCCCGATTCGTGAACTTCGTCGTGAACGACGTCCAGAAGACCTGGGACCAGACCTTCCCGTCGCTCGGGCGCAACTACACGCACGCGACGCTCGTCCTCTATCGCGACGCGACACGCTCCGGCTGCGGCTTCGCGCAGGCCCAGATGGGGCCCTTCTACTGTCCGACGGACCGCAAGGTCTATCTGGACATGGGATTCTTCGACGAGCTCGCCCGCCGGTTCGGGGCGCCCGGCGACTTCGCGCAGGCGTACGTCATCGCGCACGAGTTCGGCCACCACGTCCAGACGCTGCTCGGAATCGAGGGGAAGGTTCGGCGCGCGATGGAACAGAACCCGTCCGAGGAGAAGGCCCTCTCCGTGCGGCTCGAGCTGCAGGCCGACTGTCTCGCGGGCGTCTGGGGGCACGGGACCGCCGAGCGGAACATCCTCGAGAACGGCGACGTCGAGAAGGGGCTCGCGGCCGCCGCCGCCGTCGGAGACGACCGCCTCCAGCGCGCCTCCGGCCAGCGCGTGAATCCGGAGAGCTGGACTCACGGCTCGGCGAGCCAGCGCACGGAGTGGTTCAGCCGGGGCCTGAGGGACGGCACCGTCGGAGCCTGCGACACGTTCGCCGCCGGCCGCTGAGCGCCGTCCTCCGCGGGGTGCGCGTCAACCGGGCAAGGCTCTTGCACGTCCAACCGTCGGAGGGACTGGCCCGTGAGAAAGAATGCGTTTCTCGCCCTCGCCGCCACGGCGGCCCTCGGACTCGCCGGGGCCGGCTGCTCGAGCATCACGACGAACGTCGACTTCGACCCCGGCGCCCGTTTCGCCGCCTATCACACGTACGCGTTCAAGGACGTCCACGACCACGACGCGTTCCAGTTGAAGCGCGTCCAGGCCGCGCTCGACAGGACTCTGGCTGCGAAGGGCCTTTCGAAGGCCGAAGGCAAGCCCGACCTGTGGGTGGTCCTCCACACGCGCACGCGCAATGAACGGCGCGTCACGACGTACAGCTCGGGCTGGGGCTGGGGCTGGGGCTGGCGCGGCGGCTACTGGAACACGGCCCGCGTCGACAACATCCCGGTCGGAACGCTCGTCGTGGACCTCGTCGACACGAACGCGAAGGAGCTCGTCTGGCGCGGCTCGGCCACACGCGTCGTCGACCGCGACGAAACGCCGCAGGAGAGGACCGGATACGTTCAGGAGGCCGTCGACAAGCTCTTCGCGGACTTCCCGCCGAAGCGCTGACGGGAGTCCCGCGGGAGGACCTCCCGTCACGCCCCCCGGCTGCCGCGGAGACGCTCGAGCGCGACCATCTGTTCGATCGCGCGGAGCGTCAGGTCGTCCTTGCCGAGCTCGCGCAGCGGCGCCCAGGCGCGCCTCAGGCTCCGCGAGAGCGGGTCCGGCAACGTGCGCAGCCACCCCTCGATCCTCAGGTCGACGAACTCCCGCTTCTCCTCGATCGTGAGCTCGCGCGCGAGCAGAAGGCGCGGAGCCTCCTCGGCATCGACGAGCGTCTGGAGGACGGTCCACCGGGCCCCGGGGCGCTCGGAGCAGAGCGCGCCGAAGGCGCCGCTCGACGTCTCGCGGATGAGCTCCTCCTCCCGCGTCGTGAGGCTCTCGTGCTCCTTCGTCTCGTCCCAGCTGTCGGAGTCGTCCGCGAGATACCGCAGGTAGAGCATCGCGAAGAGGCAGGTCGGCTCGACGATCTCCTCGGGGACGCGCACGTCCGCCCACACGGCCGCGGCGGCCCTGAGGCAGCGGCGCCCCGCCGCCTCGGCGAACTTCTTCCCGAAGACGAGCGCGACGGCCTCGCGCACGAAGTGCGGGAGCTCCCGCGCGAGGATTTCGCGGTAACCGGGGACGTGCCGGTCGAGCAGCACCGCCGCGCGCTTGTCGAGAGCGGCGAGATCGCTCGTGACCGCGGGCAGGCCGAGCGTCGTGCAGCCGAGGTTGTAGTTGATCGCGCGCGGAAGCGTGACGCCCTCGGGCCACGCGTCCCTCAGGTCCCGGTTGTCCGGGAGGCCGAGGCCTCCGCCCCACTCCTCCGGGTAGACCGGGATCGAGCGCCCGTAGTTCACGGAGCCCGTCGCGCGGATCCTCACGCGCGTCTGCGGGACGAGCCCGCTGAACGGCGCGAGGAGGGGCGCGATCCTCAGGAGCGTCTCCGTGTGAGCCTTGACGCCCGCGTCGAGGAGCTCGCGGAGGGACTCCCGCTCGAGAGCGCCGACGGACGGCGCCGGGCGCCGGGCCGCGGCCGCCTCGCGGAACTTCGCGGCGAGGCGCACCGTCTCCGCCGGAGCGTCCGCGCGGATCCCCTGCAGCGTGACGCCGTCGGCGCGCGCGAACTGCGCGACGACCCCCTCGTGCTCCGGGTCGAAGCCGCCGCGGAAGCCGGCGCGGCCCGCTCCGATCAGGAACGTCACCCGGGGTGCGGGCTCGCCGATCCGGCCGGCGCGAGGCGCGAGCCGCCGCTCGGCCTCCTCGCGTGCGGACACCGCGAGCGTGTACGCGACGTCCGTCGCGATCTTCCCGCTCTGCTCGGCGGTGTCGGACATCGCGACGAAAACGCGGACGACCGACGCGTCCGCGGCGAAGCCGGTCCTCAGGCCGTCCGGGCCCGGAAGGCCCTCGGTGCCGACGTTGCGCTCGAGCGCCTGGTAGTACGCCTCGAGCAGCTCCGGGAGGTGCGCGAGGGCGCCGACGTTCTCGACGAGCGGGACGAGTCGCACGCGCGAGACGCGGGCGACGATCGCCGCCCGTTTCGCCGCCGGCACGCGGGCGGAGAGGAACGCGTCCACCCGGTCGCGCGGCCCGTCGAAGAGTCCCGCGACCGCCTCGAGGTAGAGCGTCCCGATCTTGACGACCGCGCCGATCTCCGCGCGCGCGTTCACCTGCGGCACGCTCAGCTCGTGAATCGCGTTCCTTTTCGGGACGATCCCGAGGCGCTCGCAGGCGAGGAGAAAAAGCACGTTCGCGCGCGCGACGGAGGCGAGGATCTTCGAGACCTTCTCCTCGTCCTGCTCGATCCAGGGGTTCGGAGCCCGGAAGAGGAGGTGGCGGTCCTCGCCGGGAACGAGGCCGTGCCTCAGGAGCGCGAGGACGGCCTTCTCCGGGACGTCCACCCACTCGGGGCTGATCTGGCGCCCTTCGTAGTCGAGGAGGACCTCCGAGCACGGGCCGAGGAGGTCGGCGACCGTCTCCTCGAACTCCGCGCGCGCGTCGACGAGAGGGTTCCACTCGAGGTGCGTCAGGACGCGGTGCGCGCGGTCCGGCGTCCCCTCGGGCGCCGCGCCGAGGGCCCGCGCGAGCTGCTCGGCGCGGTGGGCGGTGGAGTCGGGATGCTTCGTCCCCGTGAGCCGGACGGGGCCCTGCGGGGCGCGCGCCGCCGCCGCCTTCCGCGCCGCGGCGAACACGTGGGCGTCGAGGCCGTCGAGCGCCGCGTAGCCCGCCTCGGTGCACGCGCTGCCCCAGACGTCGGCCTCGGGCGAGGCCGGCGCGGGGTCCGCGGACGCGCTGGAGCCGGCCCGGGACGCCGCCTCGATCCGGGTCTTCACGCGGTCCATGAACACGGCGAGCTCGGGCACGTCCTTCGAGCCGTACGAGAGCCGCTGCCAGGTTCCGTAGCGCGCCGCGTCGGAGCCCGCGAATGCGGCAAACGGGATGCCGCCCACCCCGCCGGAGAGAAGGAACTCGAACGCGTCGACGGACGTCCGGACGACCGCGCGCTCCTTCACGCCGTTGCGGAGCCGTTCGAACGACTCCCCGACGAGGCCGGGGAACGCGAGCGGCGAATAGAACGTCCCCCCGAAGTCCGTGCGGACGACACCGAGCGGGGCGAGCGCGTCGGCCGCGGCGATCATGAAGTCGCGGCGCTCGCGCATGTAGGGAGACGGCCGCCGGAGCGCGGCGAGCGGGCTCTGGAGCGCCGCGAGCGCCCAGTCCTGCGCGAGGGTGGACGGCGTCGCGACGAGCCATGCCGAGAGGTTCGCGAGGATCTCGCGCGCCCTGACTCCGTTCGAGCGGATCTCGTCCGAGAGGACGAGCCAGCAGGCCCGCGCCCCCGTCGAGGCCCCGAACATGTCCATCTTCGAGAGGCCCGAGAGCGTCACGACCCAGTCTCGCCATCCGGGCTCCCCGAAAGCCGGGTTCACGAAGGAATCCACGTAGTCGAGGCGCTGGTAGACCGAGTCGTACAGGACGTAGGCCCGGTGCTCCACGCAGACGCGGACGAGATCCTCGACGAGCGCGCGGGGGTAGACGCGGCCCGTCGGGTTGTGCGGGTTGTTCAGGATGACGGCGCAGACACCGCCCTTCGCGAGGAGCCGGTCGAGCGCCTCGGGATCGGGCTGGAACCCGGGCGCGTCCGTCGGGAGCTCGACGACGCGCTTGCCGGCCCGCTCGACGAACCAGTCGTATTCCCAGCTCGGCCGCGGCACGACGACACCGGAGCCGTCCTCGCCGAGCACCTCGAGGACCATCGCGAGACCCGCGCGCGTCCCCGGCGTGAAGAGGATCTCGTCGGGGAGGAATCGCACGTCGGACGCCGGGTAGTCCCTCAGGCCGTCGCGGTTGAAGAATTCCGCGATCTCGCTGCGCACGTCCATCCGGCCCACCGCGGGGCCGTAGCTGTGTACCGTGTTGCGCGTGATCCGCTGCGCGGCCCTCACGACCTCCGGATGCGGCGCGAAGTCCGCGTTCTTGTAGTCGCCCTGCGTCAGGTCGAGCGCCCCTTCCTGCTGGACGCGCCGCGCGAACGCGCGGACGAGCGGCTCGGGCGTCGTGAGGGCGCGCGTCGAGAGGCTCCGCACGGCGGCGTTCTACCACCGCCGCGCGGAATGGAGACCCCTTCTCAGAAGGAGGCTTCGAGCCCCGCGAGGAAGCGGCGGCGTGGGGCCGGGAAGCCGTTCACCTCCTCATACGCGCGGTCGAAGACGTTCGTCATCCGCACCCACGGCGAGAGCCGCCCGAGGAAGGGCGGGAGCGTGAGCGCGGCGTCCAGCCGGAAATACGCCGGGCTCTCGACGAGCGTCGCGAAGTCGGCGGCGTCGCGGTCCGGCCGCGCGCCCGTGAAGATCCCCGTGAGGCTCCACGAGCCTCCCTTCCCGAAGCCGGTGCCCGCCGTGAGCGAAGCGCGGTGCCGGGGGCGTCGAATCAGGGGCTCGTCCGCCTCGAGATCCCGCGCGTCGAGGTACGTGTACGACGCGCGGAGGAACGCCCTCTGCCCGACCGCAGTGCGCACCGCGACCTCGACGCCGCGCGTGCGCGCGTGGCCGATGTTCTCGTTCGTGAACGTCTGCGCGTCGTACTGGATCAGGTCGCGGATGTCGTTCCAGAAGCCTGTGACCTCGGCGACGATGCCCTCGGCCAGGGTCTGCTCGGCACCGGCCTCCCATCCGGTTGAGCGCTCGGGCTGGAGGCTCGGGTTCCCGGAGTACGGGTAGTAGAGCTCGCCGAGCGACGGCGCGCGGAACGCCGAGCCGGCCGCCGCGCGCAGCTTCAGCGTCGGGAGGGCCCGCCAGGCCACCGTCGCGCGCGGGGAGACGGCGCTCCCGAACGCGCTGTGATCGTCCCACCGCACGCCCACGGTCGCGACGAGGCGGTCCGCGTCGAGGGCGACGCGATCCTCCGCGAAGAGCGCGAACGTGCGGGCCGTCTCGCCGTCGAGCGCGACGCCGAGATTGCTCTCGTTGAAGACCTGCGTCCGCTCGACGTCCACGCCCGCCGCGAGCCGATGGACGCCGAAGGTCGCGGTCGCTGCGGCCCGCGCGCCCGCGCGGTGCGCATCCGTCGTCGACGACGTGAAGAACGGATCGGCGGGGTCGGCGTAGCCGGGTCTGTCGCGTGTGTACCGCACCGAGAGGTCCAAAGAGAGAACCTTCGAAAGTGAATAAGAGAGAGGGACCTCGAGGGTCGTCGTGTCGGCCGTCGTGGAGCGCTGCGGCGTAGGGGTCGCGCCGTCGGTCGGAACGCCGGTGCGCCCCGTCTCGCGGCGAACGGTGACGCCCAGTGACGTTCCCTCCGCGAGCTGCGCCGTCAGCGCCCCGGAAAGGGTGGTCCCGGAGAAGAATTCATTGAATTGATCGCCGGAGGAGAGAGTCCTTCGAAAGCCGAGGGTTCCCGAGACGACCCCTTCTAAGAATCTCAATTCTCCGAACGCTTCTTTCCCGTCGGCATTCCCGAGAGCGAATCGGGCGTTCCCGCTGACGCCCGCATCCGCGGACTTCCTCGTGAAGATGCGCACGACGCCCCCGATCGCCTCCGAGCCGTAGAGCGCCGAGTACGGCCCGCGCACGACCTCGATCCGCTCGACGTTCGCCGTCGAGACCGCGGAGAGGTCCGTCCCGCCGAAGTAGGGGCTGTTGAGCGGCACGCCGTCGACGAGGACGAGCGTCTGCGTCGACGCCGTCCCGCGCAGGAAGAGGGACGTCACGCCGCCCGGTCCGCCCGACTGGACGACGTCGAGCCCCGGCACCGTCCGGAGGAGGTCGACGAGCGTCGACGCCCTCGTCCGCGCGATCTCGGCGGCGTCGATCACGGTCGCGGCGGCGCCGAGGGAGACGGAAGGCTCGGGCGCGGCCTCCGCCGAGACGACGACGTCGGCGGCGATCGGCGCGGGCGCGGGCTGCGCGGCGAGAGACGACGCAACCGCGAGCCCCGGGACGGCGGGGAGGAGATGGGAGAGACGTGAGAGCGAGACGATGAGACGGGACGCCACGAAACACCTCCGTTCCGGTGGCCTCGCCCTCCCATCGGGAAGGAGCGGCGGGCCCGGCGCGCGGAGGCGGGCGAGCCGCGACTTCCCGAGCCCCGGAGAAGGCGACGCTGAGACGATGTTCCTCGGGCAGGTCTCCTGGCTTCCGGATCGTCCGCGCCCGGCCCCTTCCCGGAGGCGCGACCGGCTCGTGCCGATCTCTCGCCGCCAGTGGGATCTCGCCGTGCGCGTCCCCGGTCACAGTGGCGGGGGCCGCGCGGGAATCTCACCCGCTTCCCTCTTTCACCCCCCGGAGGTCGAGGGGACTCGAGGACGATGAAAAAGAACGCGGGGGAGAACTTACCACGCGGTGCCGTCGGCCCGCGACGCGTTTCGCGTCAGACGGGCGCGAGAACGACGCGGCTGCGGCCGGCGCGCTTCGCGGCGTACAGGGCCTCGTCCGCGCTCGCACGCCACGCCTCGAGGCTCATGCCCGGCGAGAGGAACGAGATCCCGGCGCTGAACGTCACGTGAAACGCTCCCCCGTCGGCCGGAAAGTCGGTCTTCGAGAACTCGTCCAGGAGCCGGCTCACGAGCGCGAGCGCTTCGTCGCCGCGCAGATCCTCGAGGACGACGGCGAATTCCTCGCCTCCGAGACGCCCGAGGAGATCCGTCCCCCTCAGGCGCCGGCGCAGCAGGGCCCCGAGCGCCGCGAGGACGCGGTCACCGGTCGGATGCCCGTGGCGGTCGTTCACGGACTTGAACGAGTCGAGGTCGAGGCTCACGAGCGCGAAGCCGCGGCCCGGCGAGCGGTCGTGGCGCTTCCAGGCCGCGCGCAGTCCCTCGAGGAACGCCGTGTGGTTGGTGAGACCGGTCAGCCCGTCGCGCGTGAGAAGTCCACGGATGGTGCGCGCCCGCTCGAGGCGCGCCGTCACGGCCGACAGGAGAAGCCCGGGAGCGACCGGCTTGACGAGATGGTCGTCGCCGCCGGCGCGGACGGAGCGGATGCGCGCGTCGTCGCGCCCTTCGGCCGTCAGGAAGACGACCGGGAGCGCCGCGTGCGCCTCGTTCTGCCTGAGAAGCCGCGCGAGGTCGTATCCGGAGACCCCCGGGAGGTTCACGTCGAGCAGCACGAGATCCGGGCGGAATGCGATGACGTCGGCCTCGAAGCAGGCGGGATCCCGGCACACCTTCACGACGTGACCGCCGGACTCGAGGACGCCCTTCACGAACGCAGCCTGATCCGGATCGTCCTCGACGGAGAGGACCCGCGACGGCTCGGCGCGCTCCTTCTCGAGGAAAGCGCTCAACCGCCGGACGAGCCCCTCCTCGTCGAGCGGCCGGTCGAAAACCGCATCGGCTCCGGCGTGGAGCGCCTCCACGCGGTCGGAGAAACCGCTGCGATCCCCGACCACGAAGACCGCGGGTGCCTCGCCTCCGGGCAGGGCCCGCAGCCTCGCGACGACCGCGCTGCCCGAAGACGCGTGAAACCGCGCACCGACCACGATGCCGTCAGGCGGATCCGAACGGACCGCGTCGACGAGAGAGTTTGGCGTCAGGACCTCGAGGGTGTCGATTCCGGCGAGCGCGAGGGCGCGCGCGACCTTCATGCGGAAGGCGGGGTCGTCGTCGGCCACGAAGACCCGCGGAGCGCGCCGGGACGCCTCGACGGCATCCCCCGCGGGGACGGGCGCCTCCGTCGAGTCGTCGGGCGTCGCGAACATCGAGCGCATCCTGCCCAGCGTTCCCGCGAGCGCGCTCCGACCCTCGTCCGAGAGCGTCCCGCGCGCGCCCGCCTCCTCCAGGAGGGACTCGGCGGCGCGACCGAGCGCGGTCGCTTCCGGAAAGCCGAACGTGCCGGCCGTGCCCGAGATCGAGTGGAACCTCAGGCGCAGCGCAGCGAGCGTCTCCCGGTCCGACGGGTTCTCGCCGGCGCGGGCGAGAAGCGCCTCGATCTCCGCGAGCCGGTCCGGGCTCTTTCGAACGTACTCGGCGCGGAGCTCGCGGAGCGAACCGATCCACGAAGCGCTCACGACGACGAACCCAGGGCGGCGCGCAGGGATGCCGCGAGCGTCATCGGGTCGAACGGCTTCGTGAGGACGCCCACCGCGCCGAGCGTCCTGAGCCTCTGGATCTCCGACGGCATCACCTTGGCGGTCAGGAACACGACGGGGATCTCCGCCGTCCTCTCGTCGGCACGAAGGGCCGCGAGCGTCGCCGGACCGTCGCGAAGCGGCATCATGACGTCGAGGAGGATCACGTCGGGCTTCTCCCGGAGCGCGATGTCCACGGCCTCTTCGCTCCGGCCCGTATCCGCGACCGCCATCCCGCCGACGCGCCCGAGGGCGAGGCGCGCGACCTGGCGGATGTCGTCCTCGTCGTCGATGACGAGCACCTTCACGCGCTCCTCCGATGACGCTGCCCCGACGCGACGAGGCGTTTTGCGACGTCCACGAACTCGTCCTCGCGCTCCCGCGACTTCGTGAGGTACGCGGTCGGCCCGAGGACGAGGGCCCGGCGGTCGATGTCGTCGAGATCGCGACCCGTGTAGACGAGAAGAGGGATCTTCGCGAGCGCGGGGTCCTTCTCGAGCGCGCGCACCACGAGGGAGCCGTCGCCCCCGGGCAGGCCGAGGTCGAGCACGAGCAGGTCCGGCCGCAGCTCGCGCGCCGATGCGATCGCCGCGGCGGCGGTCGTCGCGGTCCGCACGGCGAGCCGCTCCTGCGCGAGACGGAGCGAGAGGATCGCGAGGAGCTCCTCGTCGTCGTCGACGAGGAGCACCGCGGCGCGGGGACGTGCGCTGTGCCCGGTGCCGGAGAGCTTCGGCGCCGCGCCGCGTGGCACGCGGAACCAGAACGTGCTCCCGCTCCCGCCGTCGCTGCGCACCCCGATCGAGCCGCCGTGCTGCTCGACGATCGACTTGCAGATCGCGAGGCCGAGGCCCGCGCCGCCCTTGGCGCGGTCGTCGCCCGCCTCTACCTGCCGGTAGCGCTCGAAGATCGCCTCGCGAAGGGCCGCGGGCACTCCCCGCCCGCGATCCTCCACCTGGAACTCGCACGCCGCGCCAGCGGGCACGGCGCGGACCGTCACGGCGGCGCCCGGCGGCGAGAACTTCGTCGCGTTCCCGATCAGGTTCACGAGCACCTGCACGAGGCGGTCCGCATCCCCGCGGACGGTCCCGGAGGCTCCCTCGATCTCGAGACGGATGCTCGCCGCCTCCGCGGCGCCCCGCACGGCCTCGACGGCGCGCGCGACGACGGCCGCCGCCTCCACGGGCTCGAGGCGGATCTCGAGGCGCCCGCCCTCCAGCCGCTCGAGATCGAGGATGTCGTTGATGAGGCCGATGAGGCGCACGACGTTGCGCTCGGCCACCGCGAGGATCTCGCGCGCGTCCGGCGTCAGCGGCCCGAGCACGCCGCCCGAAAGGAGGCCGAGCGAGCCTCGGATGGAGGTCAACGGCGTGCGCAGCTCGTGGCTCACGGTCGAGACGAACTCGCGCTTGAGCCGGTCGACCTCGTGCCGGTGCGTCACGTCGATGATGTTCCCCGCGACCCTGCGGCCGCGGGGGCCCTCGAACTGGAAGAGCGACAGCTCGAACGGAAAGAGGGACCCGTCCTTGCGCCGCCCCTCCCACTCGGTCACGCGGCCGAGGGACTTCTCGAACGCGCTCTTCAGGTGCGCTGCCGAGTCGAACCCATCCCGCGCGGGCACGAGAATTCCGAGATGGCTCCCGACCAGCTCCTCGCTCGGATAGCCGAACATCTTCTGCGCGGCCGGGTTCACGAGCTCGATGACGCCCTTGCCGTCGGCGACGATCAGGCCGCCGAGCATGTTCTCGAGCAGCGCGCGCATGCCGCTTTCGCTGATCCGCAGGGCCTCCTCGGCGGCGCGGCGCTCGCCGATGTCGAGCAGCGTCCCCTGCATCAGGGCCTCGGAAGACGCCGTCGCGGGAAGGAGAGCCACGCTCGCCAGCACCCAGACCGGCGACCCGTCCTTGCGCACGAGAGGCAGCTCGACGGCGGACGCGACCCCGTCCGCCCGGAGGCGGTCCAGGAGCAGCGCGCGCGAATGCGCGTCCGCCCACATCGACGTCGTCGGCCGCGCGAGCGCCTCCTCTCGGCTCTCGAACCCGAGGATCTTCAGGAACGCGTCGTTGCAGTCGACGAGGCGGCCGTCGAGCGTGCTCTGGTAGATGCCCGCGACGCTCTGCTCGAAGAGCACGCGATGACGCGTCTCCGACCCGTCACTCAACTTTCTTCAGCCCCTTGAGCGTCTTCGCGAGCGTCCCGGCGTCGAGCGGCTTCGTCAGGTAGGCGTCGGCGCCGAATTCGCCCAGCGCCTCGGACTTGTAGCGCTGGCCTTTGTAGAGCGACGTCATGACGACGATCTTCGCGTGGCCCGTCCGCGGGTCGTCCTTGAGGCGGCGGCACATCTCGCGTCCGTCCATGCGCGGCATCAGGGCGTCGGTGAGGACGACGTCGGGCCGATACTCCTTCGCCGCCACGATTCCCTCCGGGCCATCTTCGGCCACGACGACGTGGAATCCTTCCCGCTCGGCGACGAGCGCCGCCGCCTCCCGGATCACGGGCTCGTCGTCGACGACGAGGAGGAGCGGGCGGCCCGCCCGGTTCGGCGGAGGATTCACGCGAGGCGGCAGGTGCTTGTGCACCTTGAGCTTTGCGTCCCACATCTCCTTCGGCGCGTCGCTCCAGAACTTCAGCTTCCACGAGCGCGGGGCCTCGCAGAAGCACTTCCGGCAGGAGGAACAGCCCAGCGTGCGCTCCGTCGCGAGGCACGAGCACCAGTCCGCCCGGAGCGCGTCGAATCGGTGGCTGCAGCTCCAGCAGTCGACGACGTACCGAACCGGCTCGTGCGGGACATCCATGGGCTCGACCCCGGACGATTCTAGTCCCGCGCGCGAGGCCTCCGGCGGGGCTCAGCCCCTCTTCTGCTTGCTCTTCGGGCTGTTGAGAGCCTCGAGGAGGGACGCGCCGAAGACCGACACGGAGGGCGCGGACGCCTTCTCGCGCTTGACCGATTCCTCGCGGTACTTCTTCAGCTCGCCGCGGTCGGCTTCGGCCTTTGCCCCTGAAGCAGAGAGAGAGATCCGTTTCCGCTCCGTGTCGAGGCCGATGACCTTGACCTCGACGGTCTGCGCGGGCGCGAAATGCTTCGCGACCGTGCCGGGCGGCACACCCGTCTCTCCGTTCGGGATCAGTCCCGTCAGGCCCGGCTCGAGGCGCACGAAGACGCCGAACGCCGCGACGGTCTCGACCTCGCCCTTCACGACGCTGCCCTCGGCGTAGCGGTCGCGGATGCCGGCCCACGGGTCGCCCGTCGCGACCTCGCGCAGAGAAAGCGAGAGGCGGCGGTGCGTCGCGTCCACTTCCTTGACCCAGCCCTGAACGGTCTGCCCATCCGCGACCTGCGGGTCCTTCAACGAGACGCCCGGAGGCAGCGCCGAAACGTGCACGAGGCCGTCGACGCCCGGCTCCACCTCGACGAAGAGGCCGAAGTCCGCGTGGCGCGCGACCGTGCCGGTGAACGAGGCGCCGGGGGCGAACCTCTCCGCGAGCGTCGCCCACGGGTCCGCCTCGAGCTCCTTCATGGACAGGGAGATCCTCTTGCCCTCGCCCGCGAGCTTCGTGACCTTGACCGTGACCTCCTGCCCGACGGCGAGGACGTCCTTCGGGTGCGCGACGCGGCGGCGGGAGATCTCCGTGACATGGACGAGGCCGTCCACGCCGCCGAGGTCGACGAACGCGCCGAACTCCGTGAGGGAGCGGACGCGGCCCGTCATGACGGCGCCGAGCTGGATCTTCTCGCGCGTCTCGGCCGCCTTCGCGTCCTGGTCCTCCTTGAGAAGGGCGACGCGCGAGACGACGACGCGGCGGCCGTCCTCGGAGTACTCGAGAACGCGGAAGTCGAACGTCTGGCCGACGAACGCCGCGAGGCCCGGCTCGTCATGCCGCCCGAGGTCGATCTGCGAGACGGGGCAGAACGCGCGCAGCCCGTGCGCGCCGCCGATCACGACGTCGAAGCCACCCTTGTTGCGGGCCGACACCTTCCCGGCGACGGGAATCTTTGCCTCGGCGGCGGCCCTGAGCTCGGCCTTCGTCCGGTGCCCGATCGCGAGCTTGCGCGAGAGCCTGACGTCCGGCGCGGCCTTGATGACGACCGCCTCGATCCGGTCGCCCACCTTCTCGCCGTCCAGCTCCTTGAGGTCCATGATCGCCTCGGACTTCCCGCCGATCGCGACGAGGACGACGTCGGGTGTGATCCCGGCGATCGTGCCGTTCACGACCTGTCCCTCGACGAGCTTCTTGCGGGGATGGGCGTCGTCGGCGGCCATGGCGGCTTCGAACGTCTTGCGATCCGCCGACTCGGCTCCGTCGGTGGGGTGGGCGGCGATCAGGGTCTGAGGCACGGGCGGAACTCCTCCCCGCGCGCACGCGTGCTCCGCGAGGGAGTCACCGAACGGCGGGACCGCGGATTCTAACCGAAGCGGTAAGATGAGACCTCTTCTCCGGGGGGCGCCGCCCGCACGGGGAAATTCCTGGACCGAGGGGTAGAAGAAAGATGACGGAACCCGGAGTCCTCGCCGCGCCCGTGGCGTCGCCCGATGTGGCTGCGCCGGCCGCGGCCACGGGACCGAGCCGCGACGAGCTTCGGAAGTGGTACGCGCTCATGCACCTCGCGCGGATCCTGGACGACAAGGCCCCGAACTACCTCAAGCAGGGCCTCGGCTGGTCCTACCACGCGCCCTGCGCGGGCCACGACGGCATCCAGGTCGCCCTCGGCGTCACGTTCCGCGCGAATGTGGACTACCTCTTTCCCTATTACCGCGACCTCACGACGTGCGTCGCCGCCGGCCTGAGCGTCGACGAGATCCTCCTGAACGGCATGTCGAAGAGAGACGACGTCGCCTCGGGCGGCCGGCACATGTCGAACCACTTCGCGAAGCCCGCGATCCACATCCAGAACGTCTCCTCGTGCGTCTCGAACCACGCGCAGCACGCGGCCGGCCTCGGCCGCGCCGTGAAGACCTACGGCTCTCCCGCGGTCGTCTTCTGCTCCGTCGGCGAGTCGTCCACGTCGGAGGGGTACTTCTACGAGGCCGTCAACGGGGCCTCGCGCGAGAAGCTCCCCGTCGTCTTCGTCGTCCAGGACAACGGCTACGGGATCTCCGTCCCGAAAAGCGACCAGACCGCGAACCGCTTCGCCTCCGACAACTTCTCAGGCTTTTTGAACGTGAAGATCGTCCATTGCGACGGCAAGGACCTCTTCGACTCCCTGCGCGCGATGCGCGAGGCCGTCGCGTACGTGAGGACGGGAGAGGGCTGCGCGCTCGTCCACGCGGCGTGCGTCAGGATCGGCTCGCACTCGAACTCCGACCGGCAGGAGCTCTACCGCTCGTCCGAGGAGCTCGCCGCGGCGCGGGCGCTCGACCCGCTCCCGCGCCTGCGCCGGACGCTCGTCGAGGGCGGCGCGTTCACGGAGGAAGAGATCGCGGAGATCGAGGCGTCGAACGTGCGCCTCTACGACGAGGCGGCCGACCGCTGCCGCAAGGCGCCCGACCCGGATCCGGCGACGATCTTCGACCACGTCCTGCCCGAGCCCTGGGTCCCCGCCGGGGACGGTCTCGCGACCGTACCCGTCACGACGGAAGCGCCCGGCGGCCCCGCGGCCCCGGAGCTCACGCTCATCCAGGCGCTGAACGGGACCCTCAAGGAGATGTTCCGCGAGAACCCGGACACGTACATCTGGGGACAGGACGTCGCCTACAGGGACAAGGGCGGCATCTTCAACGTCACGAAGGGCATGCAGCAGGAGTTCGGACCGACGCGGGTCTTCAACGGCCCGATCGCGGAGGACTACATCCTCGGGACGGCGGACGGCTTCTCGCGCTTTTCCGACCGGATCCGCGTCGTCGTCGAGGGCGCCGAGTTCGCGGACTACTTCTGGCCCGCGGCCGAGCAGATGGTGGAGATGTCCCACGAGCTCTGGCGCACGAACGGGCAGTTCGTCCCGAACGTCACGGTGCGCATCGCCTCGGGCGGCTACATCGGGGGCGGCCTCTACCACTCGCAGAACATCGAAGGCTGGCTCACGACGCTTCCCGGGATCCGCGTCGTCGTCCCGGCGTTCGCGGACGACGCGGCCGGGCTCCTGAGAACGGCGATCCGCTCGCGCGGCGTCACGGTGTACCTCGAGCCGAAGTACCTCTACAACGCGCGGGAGGCGCGGACGCGCGTCCCGCACGAGTTCGCGGTGCCGTTCGGCACGGCGCGGATCCGGCGCGCCGGGCGGGACCTCACGATCGTCGCGTACGGCACTCCCGTCCACTTCGCCCTCGAGGCGGCGGTCACGCTCGCGGCCGAGGGCAAGGAGGTCGAGGTCCTCGACCTGCGCTCCCTCGTTCCGCTGGACTGGGGCGCGATCGCCGCGAGCGTGAAGAAGACGTCGCGCGTCCTCGTCGTCCACGAGGACAAGGTCCATGGCGGGTTCGGCGGCGAGATCGCCGCGCGCATCGGGTCCGAGCTGTTCGAGCACCTCGACGCGCCCGTCGACCGCGTCGGCTCGACGTTTACGCCCGTCGGCTTCAATCGCATCCTCGAGCGCGCGATCCTGCCGAACACGGCGAAGGTCCTCGAGGCCGCGAAAAAGACGCTTGCGTACTAGCAGGCCGCGAGAAACGGCCCGCGCTAGTCTCGACGCGTGGACCCTCTTTCCGGGGCCCGGGCACTCCTGCCCTTCTGGCTCCCCTTCGTCTCGCTCCTCGCGCTCCCGCTCGGCTTTGGCGCCGGCTGGCTCGTGGCCCGCGTCCTGACGCCTCTCGCCGCCCGCCGCGCCCTCGCGGCGACGGACGTTCCGTGGACCGAGCGCGCGCGCCTCGCGTGGCCGGCACGGACCGTCACCGGCCTCGCGCTCGTCGTCGTCCCCGCCGTCCTCGGGGCGCTCCTCGGACACCTCGGGGGGCCGCTCTCCATCCTGAGCCGGGCGGCCGCGGGCCTCGTGGGCGGCGCCGCGGCTCTCGTCGGCTACGCCCTCGGGACGTGGCCCACCGCCCGCCGCCTCCTGGGCGGGGCGATCGGTGGGCCGGGCACATTCCTCGCGAGCGGAACGGCTCTTCTCCTCGTTCGCGCGCCGCACGTCGTCGCGGCGGCCACCGTCACGGCGTTCATCCCAACGCCGCTCTCCGGGCACTTCGCCGAGGCCGCCGCACTTCTCCTCCTCGCGGCCGTTCTCGCGCTCGCGGCCGCTCTCGGAGGAGGCCTTCTCGCCGGGCGCGCGCTCGGCCTCCTCCGGAGAGACGCGCGACTCGAGCGGGCCGCCTCCGCGGCCTCCCGGCGGGAGCGAGTCGAGGCGCCCCGCGTCTTCGTGATGGCGGCGCCCTTCCCGGCGGCCTTCATGGCTCCGATGCGCCGGGGCCTCGTCTTCTCGCAAGGCACGCTCGATCTGCTCGACGACGAGGAGCTCGAAGCCGTGGCGGCCCGCACCATCAGGGCGCGGGACGATGGCCGAACCGCGTTGGAGGCGGAGACACCGGGGTTCGCGGCCCGGGCCCTCGAGAAGATGCGCGAGGCGACCCTGACGCCTCCGGTCCCCGCCGGCGGCGGCACCGGTCGCCTCGTCCTCCTCGTCGCCTCGGCGCTCGTCTTCGTTGCCGCCGAAGCCGCGTTCGCGTGGTCAATCCCGGCGATCTCGCGCCGGAGCCCGCTCGCGGCCGTCGCGCTCACCGGGGGAGAGGCGTGGCCGATCGCCGCGCTCGCGCGCGCGCGCTCCGTCGGCCCGCGGGAGGCGGACGCGGCGCCGCTCTATCGCGCGGCGTTCGCGCTCGACGGCCGCCCCGAGCACCTCGCGAACGCCGCCTTCGCCGAGAGCCGCGGCGGTCGCTGCGTTGCGGCGCGGGCGCTCGCGGATCAGGCGGCCGACGCTCTCGCGCGCGCCGCGGGCCCGCCGGACCCGCTGGACGCGCACCTGGTCTGGCGGGCCCGCGACGTCGCCCGCCGGTGCGGGGCGCTCGGGCGGCCGGGCGACGACGACCCCTGAGCCCTCAGAGTTTCTTCCAGAACTCCTCGTCGCTCTCCACCGACGCGAGGACGTGCCGCTCGTCCCGCGACCCTTCTTCGCCGCCGCCGAGCGGCACGAACCGCCGCCCGCTCGCGTCGAGGCCCTTCACGTGTCCCGTCGCGATGTCGTAGACCCAGCCGTGGAGTTCGAGCTCTCCGGTCTCGACGAGAGGGCGCACGAACGGGAACGTGAGGACGTTGCGGATCTGCGCGATGACGTTGTAGTCCACCACGTTCTCGAGCATCTCGGCGTCCGGGGCGTCGGGGTGGGCCTCGACGGCGGCGCGGCGCGCCGTTTCCGCGTACGAGACCCACTGCTTCACCGCGGGCATCCCGTCCAGCATCTCCGGATGGAGGACGCCGGTCATCGCCCCGCAGTTCGAGTGGCCGCAGAGGATCACGTCGCGGATCCCGAGCGCGACGATCGCGTACTCGAGCGACGCGGTCGTCCCGCCGTAGGACGAGCCCGCCGGCGGGACGATGTTTCCCGCGTTGCGGATGATGAAGAGGTCCCCGGGCTCGGCCTGCACCATGAGGTTCGGCACGACGCGCGAATCCGAGCACGCGATGAAGACGGCCTGAGGCGTCTGGTTCTTCGCGAGACGCTCGAAGAGCTCCTTGTGTCGCGGATAGGCGATCTTCTGAAAGAGCGTCAGCCCCTCGAGGACCCGCTTCATGCTTCCTCCTGACGGACGCGCGGTCCTGCCGGCGTTCCCCGTGTCAGAACGCGATCATCACGTAGGCGAGCGGCCCGCTGTACTTGTACGTGAACGCGAGGTCGGCCGACGTGCCCGCGGGCGAGAAGACGATCCTCGTGTACTGGTACGAACCGCCGATGCCGACGTTCTGGTTGAAGAACAAGTCGAGACCGCCGCGGTAGTCCCACATCTCTCCGTGATACCCGCTGACCGTTCCGCTGATGCCCTTGGCCGAGGCTTTCAGGAAAAAGCGCGGATAGAGCGCGTAGTTGAAGTAGGCCTTGATCGCCGGGATCGGGGCGACGACGTCGCGGGCCTGCGCGCTCCCCGGGGCCGAGCCGGACGAGACGTCGAGGGCGTTGAAGTACGCCGAGACGCCGAGGCCGAGTCCGAACTCGAGGTCGCCGTTGTTGACGAACGAGTACGCGTAATAGAGCTCGCCGACGGTCGTCCGCATCTTGGTGTCGAGCTGTGCCCCGGCGTGGTACGTCGTATCGCCGATGACGACGTCCTGATCCAGGGAGTGCGAGCCCGAGCGGGACCAGCCGCGGTACGCGAAGTCGAGGCGTCCGTGCCGTCCGAGCCGCAGGTACCCGTCGGCCGCGAACGTGGTCTTGCGGGTGTCCTGACCGAAGTCCTCGAGGTTGATCTCCGTGCCCGCCGTCCCGGCGGAGCCCGAAAGGTTCAGCGTCGTTTCGAACTTCTGGAAGAACGCGCCGAGGTCGACGCGAAAGCGCTCGTTCATTCCTCTTTGATGGGCGTAGTAGGCCGTGCTCGTCTGGGAAGCTGCCGGCGTGGCGAGAAGCGCCGCCGTCGCGGCCACGGCGACCGATCGGAAGAGTCTCATTGGTCCCCCTGTCGTCCCAGTGTAGGTCCTCGCGGGCCCTCACGGAGTCGAGTCGAGCAGGACCTTGCGCCCCGACAGGGGCTGGATGGGCCGGTTGTTCGGAATCATGTTCGGCAGCGTCGTGAACGCCGCCGTTTCCTCGCCCGAGAGACCCCACGGCGCACGCAGGACGTACCACCGGATCCCCTCCGTGCACGGCGGCGTCGTCAGCGAGCCCGGGTACGTGAGATACGTCCGATCGAGTGGCAGGACCTTGTCGAGGTCGAGAGTCACGGACGCGTCGTCCTTGCGAGCCCCCTTCACCTTCGGGAGGTCCGCGAAGATCGGCGCGAACGCCGGACTGCTGCCGCCCTGGACGAGGAAGACGGCGACGACGAGTCCCGGCCTGCCGTCCGCCCCCGCGTGGACGAGATGCATCTCGATCGGGTAGTGCAGCCCGTCGAGCGAGTGCTCCGAGGGCGCGTGGAAGTGGAGCTGCCGGAGCGGCCACGTCGCGCCTTCGATCTCCACGGAGCTTCCCGTGTCGACGTCGAGCTGCACCGTGTGGCCGTTGTTCACGAGATGAAGGCCCGTCGTCCCGTAGTGGAAGACGAGATTCGGCAGGTCCTTCGCTTCGACCGGGAACGGCGCCCTCGTCGCGAGGTCGATCGGCGACTGGTGCGTTCCCGAACACGCGGCGTCGCCGGGAAGGCGCGCCCACTCGGCGGGCGCGGCCGTCCCGGCCGTCGAAGCGTAGCCCCAGTGCTCCTCGTGGACGACCGGCGCCGGAGCGGGCGTCACGGACGTCGTCGCCGGACTCGACGTGCAGCCGGCCAGGAGCAGCGTCGCCGCGAGAGCGGACGACGCCCACGACGCCTTGCGGATTCTCATGTCGCCTCCTCGGTCCTCAGCCTTTCAGGGCGTAGATGCACTTGCGGCAGATGAAGTCGTCGGGGGCTTCCTCGAGGCCGTAGGACCACCGGCGCAGGCGCGCGAGCTCCGGACCGCGCAACACCTCGGCGACGGTCGACCTCGTGAGGTCGCCGACGACGTAGCGCTCGTCGTAGTCCTCGCAGCAGAGGATGCACATCCCGTGCGGCGTGACGTGGAGGTGCTGGAGGGGCCGGGAGCCGACGTTCTCGCAGCCGCGCAGGCGCGCGATCGGCGTCTCGGGCTTCAGGCCGAGGTCGAGGTGGCCGGCGCGGTCCATGACCTCGTACGTCCGCACCTCGAAGAGGCTTCCGGCGTAACGCGCCTTGATGGCCTCGAAGTCCGCCGCGTGGACGGCGTCGCCGCGGCCGAGGACGACGACGACCATCTCCTGCGCGACACGGCGATTCTTCACGGCGTCGACGTTCGCGAGGACGCGCGGGAGGTGGTCCGCGCCGCGGTCCTTCGTGTAGCGCGCGCGGTCGAGCGTCGAGAGGTTGATCGAGAGGTAGCGCAGGCCGCCCATCCCGATGAGCGCGTCGACGCGCTCGGGCGTGAGACCCCAGCCGTTCGTGAGGACTGCGGCGGGGAGGCCGTTCTTCTTGAGGACCTTCACCTGCTCGAGGAAGCGCGGGTCCGCCGTCGGCTCGTTGTAATTGATCATGAAGACGCCCTCGAGCGTGTCGCGGAATGCGGCGAGCTCGCCCGCGATGCGCTCGTACATCTCCATCGGCATCGCGTGCGGCGCGCGCGGCGCGATCGAGACGGGGCAGAAGTAGCAGGCCTGGTTGCAGGAGGTGTGCCCTTCGAGCGAGACGTACTTCAGGCGGAAGCGCGAGGCGTCGGCGTCTCCGACGAGCCAGCCATCCGCCTCGAGGCGCCGCTCGCTCTCCCGGGACAGGGGCGTCGTGGCGGCCGGCGGCCGCGCGGCGAGCGCCCTCAACTCGGCGAAGCCAGGTTCACCCGCCTTCAGCGTGCGGTCCGTGAGCGGGTTGTAGACGTGCCCGTCGCTCACCTGGAGAAACGGCTCGATCGAGAGGACCGCGCTCACCGCGAGATCCTAGCATCGGCCTGCGAGGCCTCGGCGCGACTTCCTAGCGCTTCTTGATCGGCGTTCCGAACGTCATCTTGAAGCCGTCAGGGTCCGCCATGGAGAAGTCGCGGTAGCCCCAGGGCCGGTCCTCGGGTAGCGACTCCAGCGTGCCGCCGCGCTTCGCGATCCCCTCCGCGAGCGCGTCGACGTTCGTCTCGGTCTCGAAATACATCCGGAATCCCTGGCCCTTCATCCGGTCGCGGCCCTTCTTCCAGTCGTCCTGGCCGATCATGAGCGTGACCTTCCCGGCCTGGAACGACACCCCTCGGACCTGTCCGTCTTCCCCTTTCCACTCCTGCTCGACCTTGAAACCGAGGACGTCCCGATAGAACGTGATGCTCCTCCCGAGGTCGTTCACCGTGAAGGACGGCGACGCGTCGCTCAGGCTCGTGCCGCGCGGGGCGGCCTTCCGCAAGGTCGCCTTTTTCGTCCCGGCCTTCGCCTTCGATTTCGCGGCCGAACGCCTCGCCGTCTTCGCCGTCTTCGCCGTCTTCCCCTTTTTCGCCGCTTTCCCCTTCTTCTTCGTCGCCATGGCGTCCCCCCTTTCGCGTCGGGAGAGCCTAGGGCCGGTTGCCCGGCGGGTCAAACGGCTTTCGCGCCGCGATGCGGACCGTGAGCGACCGCAGGTCCTCGATCGGGCGCGCCCGGAACGACCTCTCGAAGCGCTCCGGCCGGACGCCGCCGGCGTGAAGGACGATGACGGACTCGGAGTCTTCGATCGAGAAACCCGCGTCGGAGAAGAGGGCGAGCCAGTCGTTCCGGCGCAGCCGGTTGCAGTACACCTCGCCCGTGTATCTCTCGTCGAGGATCGCGTCGAGGGCGAGGTCCGCGCCGTAGCGCCGCGCCCGCGTCCGCCATTCGTCCTCGCTCCATTCGAGGAACTTCAGGGGATCGGCGGAGCCGTGGTGCTTGAGGTCGATCTCGTGGATCGCGAGTCCGCCCGGCTTCAGGACGCGCAGAATCTCGGCGACCGTCCCCCCCGGCTCCGGAACGTGCTCGAGCGCCGCGACGGAATAGACGAGATCGAATTCGGAGTCCGCGAAAGGCAACGCGTCCGAGCTCGTTCCGGCGCGGTGCTCGATCCGCGACAGGAGCTCATCCGACGGCGGAAACGACGCGACGGACGGGAAACTCGCCACGCCCTCGAAGTCGCCGACCCAGGCGCGCCACCAGGCGAATCCCTCGATCGCGAGAACGTAGTCGCGGAGATTCTCGTAGAACGACTCCGGAGGTGGGGGAAGCGGCGCGACGTCGACTCCCGCGGCGCGCTCGACGCCCGACGCCGCGAAGCAGAACAGCGCTCCGAGGTTGACGCCGGGGCCCAGCTCGAGGACGGACCGGGGTGCGGTGAGCCCGTGCCGGGCGGCGAGAGCCGACGTCTCGGCGTACACGCGGTGCGCGTACACGATCGAATCGTTCGCGGCCGAGCGCGCGCGGATCGCCTGGACGAGCTGTGCGTCGTCGAGCATGTGTGCGCATCTTCCCGCAAAAAGGCCGCGCCGTCCGGGAGGACGTGCCCGCGCGGGGCCGGCTCATTTCGAGCCGAGGACGAAGCTGTTCCCTTCGCTGTCCTTGAACTTCGTGTACGTGCCCCAGGGCTCCTTCTTCGGCGCGTGCTCGAACTCGACGCCCCGGGCCTTCAGGTCCGCGTAGGACTTCTCGACGTCCTCGCACCAGAACGAGCCGTTGAAGAAGCTCCCGACGCTGTCCTCGTGCCCCTCGGGCGTGAAAAGGACGATGCCCGTGTCCGCGCCCGGGATGCGCAGCTCGATCCAGCGCTGCGCGCCCATCGGCTGGTCCGTCGCGACCTTGAAGCCCGCCTTGTCCCGCCAGAACGCGAGCGCGCGATCCTGGTCCTTCACGGGGATTCCCACGAACTTGACGCCCTTGATCATCGGGAGCCTCCTGCGCGGTGATCCTGCGGACGGCGCCACCGCATTTCAAGGCGCGTCTCCGTTGCTGTAGCAACCAGTACCATAGCGGGATGCCGCACCCGCCTCGCCTCACGCTCGACCGGTACGTCGTCGAAACGCTCATGCCTGACCTCGTCGGGCACGACCGGCGAGCCTCGTCCTTCCTCGTCTACCTCGCGCTGTGGGCGCGGGCGGAGGGGCGGACGCGCACGGCCCGCCTGAGCCTGAAGACGCTCGCGGAGGACACGGGCCTCTCGCGGCGCGGCGTCCAGGCGGGCCTCGCGAACCTCGCGCGCCGCAAGCTCGTTTCGGTTCGCCGCGCCTCGATCACGGCGGTGCCGGAGTACACCGTGATGAGACCGTGGGTCCGGGGGTAGGCCCCTTCCCCAAAATCCGACCTCCCAGGACATGCGCAAACCTCGATCGGGTCGGCGGGCGCATCTGATGCGCGCTAATCATGGCGCTAACTGACTCCGCGGCCTACGTAGACGCAAGGTGTCTGCCCTTGCCACTCTAATCCGACTCTGACCGTTCTGCAGATTAGGAGTCTCCATGCGTCGCCTGCTACTTCTGGCACTTCTCGCCAATATATTACCCCTCAATGCGCAGCCTGGGATCCATACACTGAACCCCAACATCCCACCTGGCGCCTGCTCTGGGTACTCGGTTCCGGCAAACTTCTCCACCGCGGTCGTCGCAACCGATTCGCGGACCTCCCGCGTCTATTTCGCTGTCAATGGCACAATTCCTGGGACGAGCATTCACCCAGGGCAAATCTACTTCAACGAACGTACGTGCACGGCCACGCCATGCGTGCCCACCTGGAAGTACCCCGTGAGCCACGCTATTTTGACTTTCCCGAACGCTTCCATTTCCGTCTCGGACGTCCTCTTTGACGCCTCACACCCCTTTTACAACGACGCCGATGGTCAACACTACGCCTATGTGATGTACTTCGTGATCCAACCAACCTCCTGCGACACTGAAGGCGGTTTTCTGGCGCTCAGTTTTTCGAATGACGGCGAGAACTGGTACAACGACCTAAACGGTAACCTTCAGCCGATGCTCGCACGCCGTTACGGCGGGCCGTATTCCGCCTGTGTCGACGCCTCAGATACGGTTCCGGTGGAGGCGTTTGGCGCGGTGTTCGACAGGCCGAACGGCCTTGTGCTCGGGGTAGGCATCGAGGGCAACATCGGACTTCTGGTCGATCCCGCGAACTTCTCACGTACCCAGACCTATCTTGGCGCGGCTTGGGCTTCAAACCCACGAGTCTTCTATCTGCAGGGCGAGCTGAGCTCGGTAGGCTTATCGCAAGACAATGCACCCTGGTGCAGTTCGCACCGCTATTTCATCAACCTAGCTACTGCATTTGAGCCGTCTACGGGAACCTTCTGGATCTCACGAGCCTATCCATATCCATACGATGCGCTCGGAAGCGCGGATTTTCCGTGCAACTCAGCATGCCTGCGCGGTGTCTGGACGCCCCCGAATCGTGTCCAGGTCTTCTCTATGAACATTGGCAGTCTAGCTAACTCGCCGCTTCTCCTGTATGGCTCCTGGACCTTGGTCAAGGATCTGGGCGCTTCGAGCGGCTATTCGATACCGGAGAGAGGTTGCAGTGGTGGAGGGGCCTGTGTCCCGATGCCCATAATCGCACCCCAAGAGAGTATTGGAATGGTTGTCGAGTCGGTCAACTTTCGGCGGAATGCCGACGGTGGTCTCGCCTACACGCCGGCGCTTAACGCATCCAATATCGAGCTTGCACTTTCCGGCACTTCGAATTACGACTACACGTGCTCGACGCCGCCGGCCCAACTCGACACTCAGTCGCGCCAGTTCTTACTGCCGGGCGGTCACGGTCCTCGATACCAGGGCTATCTTGACTCCGCGACCTGCGCGGTAAGAATTCAAGGTTGGGCCTGGGATGCGAATGACGCCTCGGGCGTGGTTGGCGTCGACATTTTCGATGGGGCTGTGTTCCTCGGCACAACTCTCGCAAATATATTTCGCGCCGATTTGCTGGCAGCTGGAATCGGCGATGGACGACATGGGCTCGACGTTTCGTTACCAGCGCTGCATGACGGTCGGACGCACTCAATCCATCTAGTTGTCGCCGGAACGCCAGTCGATTTGGGGAACTCCCCCACCGCCGTCTTTTGTCCCTGAGGCATCAGTGCAATCATTCTACCCTTTGAACGTTAGCTGAAGCCGAAGAAAAATGGCCCTATAAGAATGATGTTGGGCGGCGCGTCACGACTCGAATCGTTAGGACCCGCAAGTCATCGATCGCCACTGTCCGAAAGCGAGGGTCGAAGCGCTGCGGCTGGACGTCGCCGGCATCTAGGAGGATATGCTCTTCAACGGCCTCGAGAACAAAAACCGGCGCTAGAAAATAGCGCGATCCAGTCATTGCGGCGCAGGCGGTTGCAGAAGACTTCGCCTGTAAAGCGTTCTGTGAGAATCGAATCGAGAGCCAGATCCGGGCCATAGGGGCGACCGCGCGCCTTCCGATCGTCGTCGCTCCGCTCTAAGAACTTCAGCGGATCCTGCGATCCGTGGTGCTTTAGGTCAATCTCGTTTACTGTTAGGCAGCCGGGCTTCAGGACGCGCATGATTTCGGACAGCGTGCCTGAAGGATCAGGGACATGTTCCAATGCTGCGACTGAGTAAACCAGGTCGAACTCCCTGCCCAGAAAGGGGAGATTCTCGGAGCTGACCCCGGCTCGGTGCTCTGTGCGCGCCAGGATTTCATCAGCCGTGGGAAAGGAAGCGACCGATGGGAAGGATGCAAGCCCTGCGAAGTCGTCGACCCACGCCCGTCACCAAACGAAGCCTTCGATCGCTAAGAGGTAGTCGCGCAGGTTGGTGTAGAAGTCGGTGGGGGGAGGCGGGAGTTGGGCGACGTCGACGCCTACGGCCCGTCTAGCGCCGGAGGCCGCATGGCAAAAGAGCGCGCCGACGTTAACACCCGGTCCGAGCTCGAGAATAGACTGTGGAGTCTCGAGGCCATGGCGAGCCGACAGGGCGGCCGTCTCCGCATATACTCGGTGAGTGTAAACAATAGAATCGTTGGCTCGCGACCTCGTTTGAATCGCCCGAACCAGCTCCCTGTCGTCGAGCCCGACATCTCTCATTCCCCGAGTGTCTCTCTATTCGCTGTCCTTGCAAACCCGCAACGGGCGCCGGGCGCCGGTCTGGGGGTAGCGGCAAATTTGATTGTGTCGACGTGCGCGTGCTTCCTCTCGGCGGGCGCGGGCGGCAGCGCCGGGGAGCGTGCCCGCCATCGAGACCGTCGACTTGTGCGGCGCGGCGTGCAGGTGGGCCTTAAGAACCTCGCGCGCCGGGGGCTCATCTCGGTCTGCCGGGCCTCCATCACGGCGGTCCCCGGGTACGCCGTGATGGCGCCGTGGGTTCGAGAATGACGCGGTCCACGGGCTCCACACTTTCGCACGAGCGGATATCCTCGGTGAGCGTGGGCAGGGTTCGAGACCTCTTCGGAGACCGCGGGACGCTCGTAATGGTAGCGCTGCTGGCACTCGCGCTTCGCACGGCGGTCTCCGTGGCGATCGGGTTCAACCCGGACTTCTTCGACGCCGACGCGTACCACTCTCTCGCGATGGAAGGGCTGGCGGGCCGGCCTGTGCCGACGGACGGCCATCCTCCGGGATATCCGTGGTTCCTGATGGGAATCTACCGGATCGCGGGACCCGAGCCACGCTTCGCATACGCCGCCCAGATCGCCCTTTCGGCGGCGGTTGTGTTTCTCGTCGGCGACGCCGCGCGGAAGCGCTTCGGCCCGCGCGCGGGCCTGCTGGCCTCGGCGCTCGTCGCCACGAGCGGCATTCTTGCCGTGTATCCGTCGCTCCTCGTCAGCGAGAACTTGTGTCTGGCGGGCGTAGCGCTGATCGGGTGGCTGCTGCTGCCGCCGTTTCCGAAGATCTCCGCGGCGCGACTTCTCTCGTGCGCCGCGATCGTCGCGGGCCTCGCGCTCGCGCGGACCGCGATGCTCTTTCTCGCGGTGCCGCTCGTCGCGCTTCCGGCTCTCGAGGCGATCCGGCACCGGCGCGGTCGAAGCCTCGGGCTCGCCGGGCTGGTCCTCGGCATCGCGGTGGGCCCCTCTCTGGCCTATTCCGGGGTCCGCGCCGGCCGCACAGGGGTCTTCCGCGTCGGCTCGCCGTTCGACGTCTACAATTTCTATCTCGGCAATAACCCGGAGGCCACCGGCCGCGCCGGCTGGTTCCCGAGCCTGCCTCGAACCGGGACGCCGGAGACGCCCGACATGGAAGCGGTCGCGAGGGTCCTCGGGCCGAAGGCGCGGGACTTCGTCCTCGCGCACCCGCTGCGCGAGGTCGAACTTGTTGCGCGCCGGGCATCGTTCAACTTCGCGCCGAACAAGAGAGACCTGATCTACCTCTACGGGCAAGGCTTGGCCGGCGAGCGGCCGCGCGGGGCCGTGAGCGCCGTCTACGTCTGGGCGGCGATGGGGGTGCCCGTCCTGGGCGCGCTCGTGCTCCTCGCGCTCGCGCGCGACCCGCGCGACGGAGCGCTGCGCATGGCGCTCATCCTCGTCGTCGCGGGCATCCTTCCCTACGAGTGCTCCATCGGGGACGCGCGTTTCCTGATCCCGTTCCACCCGCTCCTCGCATTCGCGGCCGGCGCGCTCCTCGCCCCTTCTATCGCGGGTCAGTGGTCCGGGAGGATGCGGCTCACGGCCGCCCTCCTCGCGATCGCATTCCTCGGGAACGCCGCGTACGACGTGTGGGCTACAGACCCAGCGCTCCGGAAGGTGACTCAGCCGGGGGGCTCGCACCTCCACCCGCCGTACATCCTCGCGCGGTAGGGCCGCGGCCTCCGGGCAGACCGGCCTACTCCCCGTGCGCGTGCTTCTTCTCGGCGAGGGCGCGGACCGCCGAGCCGGGGAGCGTGCCCGCGACCGAGACAGTCGACTTGTCGCGCGTGACCGTGAACTTGCGGAGGACGGCGACCGTGTCCGGCGACTTGTCCTGCGCCGCGAGGCGCCAGGCCGCGAGGACGCCGCGGAGCGCGTCCTCCATGAGGCCCGCCGTCTCCTCGTCGGAGACGAGGCCCGTCGCGTTCAGCTTCAGCGCGTCGCCCTTCGCCGTCGCCTGGAGCGCGAGGAGCGAGACGGACTTCATGGACGAGACGAGCGACATCGCCGCGTCCTCGTGCCCGGCGTGCGCCGTCACGTCGACGTCCTGTCCGTTGATCGTGCCGGACGCGTGGAAGCCCTTCTGCCTCTCGCCGATCGGGAGGCGCGAGACGTCCACGAGCGCCCACGCAGATGCGCCGGAGTCGATGCGGCCGAGGTGCCGGCCGAGGCCCGCGCCGGACCGGAAGCCCGTTCCTCCCGCGCTCCTCTCCGCGAGCGCCGCGACGACCGAGGATTCGTTGCCCGCGATGACGAGGTGCTTGCTCGCGAACGCGATCGCGCCCTGCTCGTGGTTCGAGGAGGACGTCGTGCTCTTGTCCGGGAGGAGGAAGTAGTCGCCCGCGGGCGTCGACTTCTTCACCGCGCCGCGCTCGGCGATCGCGGCCGAGAGCGCGGCCGGATCGAAGCGCCCCTCGAAGAGGACGAGGCCCCAGCCCGAGCTGCCCCCGGCGCCCTTCGGCGAGCCGGCCGCGACGACCGTGTCGACGTCCTCCTTCGGGTTCAGGCGCGCCTCGGCGAGAAAGTGCGCGGCGTCGCCGTCGACGGTGAGGTGGTCCGTGTCCGAAAAGACGCGCGCGGCGAGCGGGCTCGTACGCAGGTCGGCGACGTGAACGACGCCGACGGCGGCGGCGTCCGTCGGGACGAGCGCGAGCGCCTCGTCGGTGGCGGCCGCGACGGGGAACGAGAGGACGGCGGCGAACGTGAGGGCGAGGGCGGAGACGGCGAGTCGCTTCATGGTCAGAAGTCCTTTCTCCGGAAGCGGAGGCATGCGAGCGTCAACGAGACGAGGCCGAAGAGACCGGTGCTCAGAAAGGGAAGAAAGGTGGCGCCCTCTCGGGCACGAATCGGGCCGTCTGCGCCGTTCACGAGGCTGACGACCGCCCCTCCCATCTCGACGATTTTGGGAAAGATCCAGTAGAGGACGTGCACGAGCCCCGCGGCCCATTCAGAAGAAAAAATCGCCGTATGTCCGTGGAGGTTCTTGAGGATGACGGAGAGGAAGAAGACCGCGAACGTCGCCATGATCGAGACGGCCGTCGAGGACGTGAGCGTGCCGACGAGGAACGCGAACGCGAGGAGCGCCGCGATCCCGAACAGGATGATCCCGGCCGCGAGGAGGAAGCGCGGGTGGACGAGGCGCGTCTTGACGATGACGAGAAGCCACATCGCGCCCAGGAGGTAGACCACGTTCGAGGCCGCGAGGAGGACGCCGCCGAGATAGCGGGAGAGGAGGAGCGGCACGCGGCCGACGGGACGGGAAAGGTAGAGGTCCACGGTGCCCTTCTCCATGAGCCGCGGCACGAGGTGCGCGGTCGCGAAGATCGCGAGGAAGGTCCCGACGACGTAGAGGAAGCCCGCGAAGCCGGACTCGAAACCGAGAACGAGCCGGTCGAGGTCCACGCTCTGGCGGCCCATGTGGACCTGCTGGCCGAAGATCTTCGCGCCCGCGAGCGCGCCGTCCACGACGTCGAGGTTCACGGCGACGGCGAAGAGAAGGATGAAGAGCGACGACAGCGCAAAGTACGCGACGAGCGTCCAGCGCGCGGCCGCCTCGCGGAAGACCTCTTCGATGTTGGCGGCGAGGGCGCGCACGGCTCTCAGCCTCCAGCTTCTCGGCATGGGAGACGGTGGTTGAAGATTTTCTTGGAAGGTGAAGAGAGAGACGCCGCGCGAGGAACCGCGCCGCCGGCCGCATCGGCCATGGCCTCACTCACCCTTCTAAGAAATCCGAAAATCTTCGTCTTCATTGCGGTTGCTCCGGGGCGGCCTTTACGAGATCGACAAAGACGTCTTCGAGGGAGGTCTTGTCGGGGGTGAGCTCCGTGAGCAGCGCGCCGCGAGCGCGCGTCGCGTCGACGAGCTGATTGAGATGCGCCGCGTCCCGCGCGGTGAGGCGGACGTGCCCGTTCACGCGCTCCGCCCCCGCACCCAGCGCCCGGAAGTCTGCGATCAGTTCCTCGGAGAGAGGGGACGCCACGAACCGATAACCACTCGAAGAAATCTTCTCTTCTTTCTTCTTCGTCAAATCCTCCACGGTGCCGATCGCCGCGACCTTCCCCTTGCGCAGTACCGCGACGCGGTCGCACGTGAGCTCGATCTCGGAGAGGAGGTGGGAGTTCAGGAGGATCGCCCGGCCCTTCGCGGCCTCGGCACGCAGGAGGTCGCGGATCTCGCGCCGCCCGACGGGGTCGACGCCGTCCGTCGGCTCGTCGAGGAGCAGGACCTCGGGCTCGTGCACGAGCGCGGACGCGAGGCCGAGGCGCTGCGTCATGCCCTTGGAGAACTTCTTGACCTTGACGTCCATCCAGTCGCCGAGCTTCACGCGCTCGAGGAGACCGGGAATGCGCGCCTTCAGGGTCGTGTGGTCGACGCCCGACATGCGGCCGAAGACGGACAGCGTCTGGCGCGCCGTGAGATAGCCCGGGAACCTGTGGCCCTCGGGCAGGTAGCCGACGCGGCGGCGGCTCTCGGGGTCCGTCGCGGGCAGGCCGAGGAGAGACGCCTCGCCCGCCGTCGCGTGCGTGAGCCCGAGGAGGATCTTGACGGTCGTCGTCTTTCCGGCGCCATTCGGGCCGAGCAGGCCGAAGAGCTCGCCCGGGCGGACGGCGAAGTCGATCCCGTCGAGCGCGTCGATCGTGTGCCCGCCGAACGCCGGACGGTACGTTTTCCGGAGGCCCCGGACCTCGATCGCGGCCGTCATGCCAACATCCTCACGCCCGTTGATACGAGAACGGCGGCGGGTTGTTCCCGGAGGAGGACCGGTGTCGCGCGAAGTCGAGGCGTTCCTGACGGTTGAGGTTCCCCTGCGGCTGCTCGCCCGGCGGCCCGAGGCGGGGCCGGGGCCGGCGCCCGTCCTCCTCGGGATGCACGGTTACGGAATGGACGCCGAGTCGCTCCTCGCCGTCCTCGCGAGGGTGGCGCCGCCCTCGTTCCTCGTCGTGTCCCTTCAGGGCCCGCACTCGACGCTCGTCACCGGCGTGGACGACGCCGAGCAGAAGAAGGGGTTCCACTGGGGCGTCTCGCCCCGCGCGGAGGACAACCGGGGGGTCCACCGGCGCGCCGTCGTCGCCGCGCTCGCGTGGGCGGCCGCGAACGGCGGCGACCGCTCCCGCACGGTCCTCGCGGGCTTCAGCCAGCCATGCTCCTTCAACTACCGGCTGGCCGCCGCGCCTCCGGACGGCCTCCCGTTCACCGCGGTCCTCGCGTTCTGCGGCGGCGTGCCGGGCGAGTGGACCGGCCCGGGCGAGCCGACCGCCGCGTCGGCCGCCGCCGACGTCCTCCACGTCTCGACGAACCACGACCCGTACTACCCCGAATCGCGCATCGCGCCGTATCGCGAGATCCTCGCGTCGCGCTTCCGGTCGGCCGCGCACCTGAGGTACGACGGCGGCCACCGCGTGCCGTCCGCGTCGCTCGCGGACGTGAAAGCATTCCTCGAGGCACATTCCTGAAGAGAAGAGGCGTTGCTCCGCGACGCCCGGGGATCCTCTTAGAAGGTAAAGAGGGCGCCCCGGCTCACCGCGGCGCGACCTTCTTCGCGCGCAGCTTCTCGTTGAGCGCCGGGAGATCCTTCGCGGCGAGATCCGCGGCGCGGGCCTCGACGTCCTTCAGCTCGCGCTCGAGGACCGCGACGCGCTCGACCTGGTAGTCGCCGGGCCGGCCCTCGTACGAGAGGATCGCGTCGTAGACGTACGCGAGGTGCTCGCGCAGCCTCTCCTCGCCCGTGATCGCGCCGCCTTCGGAGGTCGCGACGACGTCCTTGCGGATCGCCTCCGCCTTCGCGGCGAACGCGTCGAGGTCCCTCCGGACGGCGTCTCCCGCGGGGAGTCCCTTCGCGCGCGCCCCCGCGAGCGAGCGGTAACCATTCAGGCGGTCCACGAGGTCGCTCATCCTCCCGAAGAGCGCGTGCGCCTTCATCGCGGCGTCGTACTGGGCCTTGCGGTCCGCGAGCGTGAACGGCGCCTTCGGGTCGAGGGACACGACGAGAGGCGTCTCGACGACCTCCTTGCCCTTCGTGAGGCGCACGGTGTACGTGCCGGGCAGGACGCGCGGCCCCGTGTTCGCCCCTGCGGTCTGCGCGGCCGTCGGGACGCGCGGCGGCTTCTCCTGCATCGACCAGACGACGCGGTTGATGCCCTTGCGCTTTCCCGCCGGCGGCGTGTCGACGACGCGGCCCTTCTCGTCGAGGATCTCGAGCTTCATGCGCCCGAACGTGTGTCGGGTCTTCTGGTAGTAGGCGATGACGGCGCCCGACGGCGGGTTCGGCCCCGCGTACGACGCGTCCCCCTCCGGCCAGCCCCCCGAGCCACGCGGCTTCTGGATCACGGGCCGCGAGGGCAGGAACGCGACGTCCTTGCCGACGATCTCCGGCGTGAGGGCGCGGAGCGGCGTGAGGTCGTCGAGGATCCAGATCCCGCGCCCGTGCGTCGCGACGACGAGGTCCTTGTCGTGCGCGGCGAAGGCGAGGTCCCGCACGGCGACGGACGGGAAGTTGCCGCCCTTGAACTCGTCCCACGTCTTTCCGGCGTCGAGCGAGAGGAAGAGCCCGAACTCCGTCCCGAGGTAGAGGAGGCCCGGCCGCACGGGGTCTTCCTTGATCACCCACGCCCAGCCGCGGACGCCGGACGCGGGGCCGGCGATCCGCTCCCACGTCTTCCCGAAGTCGTGCGTCGCGTAGACCCACGGCGTCATGTCGCCGAACGTGTGGCGGTCGAACGCCGCGTACGCGTCGCCCTCCGCGTGGGCCCCGGCCTCGACCCACGAGACCCAGCTCGCGGGCGGCAGGCCCGGCACGTTCTTCACGAGGTTCGTCCACGTCTTCCCCGCGTCGCGCGTGAGCTGGAGGTTTCCGTCGTCCGTCCCGACCCAGATGGTCTTCGCGTCGCGAGGACTCTCCGAGATCGAATAAATCGTCGTGTACATCTCGGCGGCCGAGTTGTCGACCGTGATGCCGCCGGACTTCTCCTGCTGCTGCTTGGCAGGGTCGTTCGTCGTGAGGTCGGGCGAGATGCGCTGCCACGACTGCCCGCCGTCCTTCGTCACGAACAGGAACTGCGCGCCGATGTAGACCCTCCCCTTCTCGAGGCGCGAGACTTGGATCGGCGTGTTCCAGTTGAAGCGCAGCTTCTCCTTGTAGCCGGCCTTCGGCTGGATGTCGCGCGAGGCGAGCGTCCTGCGGTCGATGCGGCCGACGTAGCCGCCCTGGCCCTCGGCGTACACGAAGTTCGGGTCGGCCGGGTCCACGAAGACCCAGAAGCCGTCGCTGTTGTAGAGGTTCTCCCACCGGCTGTTCGTGATGCCGCCCGGGTAGGCGGAGTCGCCGGCCCACGAGCTGTTGTCCTGCAGCCCGCCGTAGACCTGGTACGGGTCCTTCTCGTCCACGGACACGTGGTAGAACTGCGAGACCGGCAGGTTGTTGCACTTCCACCAGCGGTTCGCGCCGTCGTACGAGATCCACAGCCCGCCGTCGTCGCCCGTCACGACGTTCTTCGGGTTCTTCGGGTTGACCCAGACGTCGTGGTGGTCCCCGTGCGTGCCGCCGCCGACGTCCCCGAAGCTGTCGCCCCCGTCCTCGGACGCGATGAGCGTGAGGTTCGGCTTGTAGATCCGGTCGGGGTTCGTCGGGTCGACGACGAGACGCGAGAAGTAGAACGGCCGCCAGACCATGCGCTGGCTGTCGTCCTTTCGCGCCCAGGTCTTCCCGCCGTCGTCGGAGCGGTACAGCGCGGACTTGACACTCTCGATCACGGCGTAGACGCGGTCCGGCTTCGACGGCGCGATCGCGACGTCGAGGCGGCCCCACGGCTCGTCGGGCAGGCCGGGCGCCGACTTCGCGTCCAGCTTCTTCCACGTCGAGCCACCGTCCTCGGTCAGGAAGAGTCCCGACCCGGAGTGTCCCGTCGGCCCGTCGCTCCCCGAGCGGAACGTCCAGCCCTTCCGCCGGAAGTCCCAGAGCCCCGCGAAGAGGCGATCCGGGTTTCGCGGGTCCATCGCGAGACCGGAGCAGCCCGTCGAGAGGTTCGACCCTTTCAGGACGAGCGACCAGCTCTTCCCGCCATCCGTCGTCTTGTAGAGGCCGCGGTCCGGCGAGTCCGACCAGAGCTTTCCAGGCACACACGCGTACACGACGCCGCCGTTCTTCGGGTTCACGAGGATGCGGTTGATGCGCTCGGACTCCGGGAGGCCCATGTGCGTCCAGCTCTCGCCGCCGTCGCCGGAGCGCCAGATCCCGTCCCCGACGGACACGGTGTTGCGCGTCCACGTCTCGCCCGTCCCGACCCAGACGACCTTCGGGTCGGAGGGGTCGAGCGCGATGGCGCCGATGGACTGGACGGGCTGTCTGTCGAAGACCGGCCTCCACGTCGTCCCGCCGTCGAGCGACTTCCAGACCCCGCCGGAGGCGGCGCCGACGAACAGCGTCACCTTCCCGTCGTCCTCGACGCGGCCAGTCACCGCGGAGATGCGGCCGCTCATCGTGGCCGAGCCGATGTTGCGGGCGCCGAGGCCCGAGATCGCGCCGGAGTCGACGGCGGGCGGCGCCGCGGACGCGTGGAACCCGACGGAGGCGGCGAGGGACGACGCGAGAACGATCGAAGCGGGCGCTCTCATCGGCCCGCTCCCGAAGGCGTCGAGGCGTTCGCCGGGAACGCGAACGCGTCCGGGGGAACCGCGACGTTCGCCTCTACACGCTCGTAGATCGATTTCGCTCGGGAGGCGGGCGGCGAGTTCCGCGGCCCCCTCTCCTCGCTCATCGGGACGTAGACGCCGCCGGCCTTCTCATAGTCGCCATAGTCCGTCTCGACCTCGTGCTCCGCTCCGCGCACCGTCGACGTCGCGAGGTCACGGATCACCATCCACGTGTCCGGATCGAGCCACACCGTCACGTCGCCTCCCCACTTCAGCTTCACGCGCAGCTTGTGCGCGAGCGTCCCGTCCACGTCCTCCGTCCCGAGGTACTCCAGCGTATGGCCCTTCGCCTTCGCGTTCACGAACGGCCCGTCGAGGTCCGCCGCGAGGCGGAACGGCTTGGCGTCGTCCTCGGACATGACGACCGGGTCCTTGCGGCCCTCGAACGGCTGGACCTGCCAGCCCTTCTCGCCGTCGAACGCCTGGATCTGCGTGAGGCCTTGGTACGTGGCCTCCTGCCGGATCCTCCCGGGCCGCTCCTTCACCTCGGTGAGCGTGATGAGGAGGTTCCGGCCGGGAACGACGAACCGGCCGGTCCGGCGGAGGCTCCTGAGCGCGGACAGGGCGGCGGCGCCTCCGCGCGCCTCGACGTTCTTCGCGACGATCTCCTCGGAGGTGATCGCGAAGGCGGGCGCGGCTGCGAGGAGGACGAAGGCGGGCAGGATTCTGCGGATGGTCTTGGACATGACGCCGATCTTATGCGTGCCGGTGTACGCTCTCCTCCGGAGACAGCCCATGCCCATCCTCGAATTCCGTTGCGCCGACTGCGAGAGAACCTCGGAGATGCTCGTTCTCGCGGGCGACGGGGCCGTCGAAGCGTCCTGTCCGGCGTGCGGTTCGCGCGACGTGACGCGCCTCCTCTCGACGTTCGCGGCGCACGCGGGCGGCGGCGATGCGCGCGAGGCCGTTCCGCCCTGCGGCGCCGGAGCCTGCGCGATGCCGGGGATGTGCGGTCCCTCGGCCTGCGGCCTCGCTGAGAACTGACGCCCCGCGGGTCCTGATCCGTCTGTATCAGGGCCGGCGCCTGGGGGTTGTGCCTAAAATGCGCCGCCCGCCGGCTCCGGCGGGACTGCCGGAGGACACATGCAGGACAGCTTCAAGACCCGGGCCCGCCTGAAGGTCGGGTCGGCGAACTACAACTACTTCAGTCTCAAGGCTCTCGAGAAGAAGTTCCCCCGTGTCGGCAGGCTTCCGTTCTCGCTCCGAATCCTCCTCGAGAACCTTCTCCGCTTCGAGGACGGGCGGACCGTCACGAAAGAGGACATCGAGGCGCTCGCGACCCGCGACGTCAAGAAGCCGGCCGACCGCGAGATCGCGTTCCGGCCCGCGCGCGTCCTCCTGCAGGACTTCACGGGCGTCCCGGCCGTCGTTGACCTCGCGGCCATGCGCGAGGCCCTCGCGGCGATGGGCGGCAACCCGGAGAAGATCAACCCGCTCGCGCCGGCGGACCTCGTCATCGACCACTCGGTCATCGTCGACCAGTTCGCGACGTCTCAGGCATTCGGACAGAACGCGAAGGCCGAGTTCGACCGCAACCGCGAGCGCTACGCGTTCCTCCGCTGGGGGCAGGACGCATTCCGGAACTTCCGCGTCGTCCCGCCCGACACGGGCATCTGCCACCAGGTGAACCTCGAGTACCTCGCGAGCGTCGTCTTCCGGGGCGCCGGGAACACGGCGTACCCGGACACGCTCGTCGGGACGGACAGCCACACGACGATGATCAACGGGCTCGGCGTCCTCGGTTGGGGCGTGGGCGGCATCGAGGCCGAGGCCGCGCTCCTCGGGCAGCCGCAGTCGATGCTCATTCCCGACGTCGTCGGCTTCAAGCTCGTCGGGACGCTCCCGCCCGGCGCGACCGCGACCGACCTCGTCCTGACCGTCACCCAGATGCTCCGCAAGAAGGGCGTCGTCGGGAAGTTCGTCGAGTTCTACGGACCGGGCGTCGCGGGCCTCGCCCTGACCGACCGCGCCACGATCGCGAACATGGCGCCCGAGTACGGCGCGACGATGGGCTTCTTCCCCGTGGACGCCGAGACGATCAAGTACCTGAAGTTCACGAACCGTCCCGCGAAGACGGTCGCGCTCGCGGAGGCGTACTGCCGGAAGCAGGGCCTGTTTCGCACGAGCGACACCGCGGACCCCGTTTTCACCGACACGCTGACCCTCAACCTCAAGGACGTCGAGCCCTCCCTCGCGGGCCCGAAGCGGCCGCAGGACCGCGTGCCCCTCAAGAATTCAAAGCGGATTTTCAGGGAGAGTCTGAGGAGCTTCCTGGAAGGTGAATGCGCCAAGGTCGATCCAAAGGTGATCGCGAAGTGGCTGGGCGAAGGCGGGGACCAGGGGATGACGGCCGCGGGCACCGCGCTCGCCCCGTCCGCTCCGGCACCGACGGCCGCGCAGCACCCCGCGGCGAACGCACAGGCCCTCTCCTCCCCCTCCTCCTCTTCACCCTCCAAGAATCCTCCTCTTTCTTCTTCTCCTCTCGGCGCCTTGACGAAGACGGCGCCCGTCCACGACGGGCGCGTGTCGTACGACCTCCCGCAGGGGGCCGTCGTCATCGCGTCGATCACGTCCTGCACGAACACGTCGAACCCGTCCGTCATGCTCGGCGCGGGCCTCCTCGCGAAGAAGGCCGTCGAGCGCGGGCTCTCGTCCAGGCCGTGGGTCAAGACCTCGCTCGCGCCCGGGTCGAAGGTCGTCACGGACTACCTGAAGGACGCCGGGCTTATGCCGTACCTCGAGGCCCTCGGCTTTCACCTCGTCGGGTACGGCTGCACGACGTGCATCGGCAATTCGGGCCCGCTGCCCGAGCCCGTCTCGGAGGCGGTGCGTTCCGGCGACCTCGTCGTCGCGGGCGTTCTCTCGGGCAACCGCAACTTCGAGGGGCGCATCAACCCGCAGGTCAAGATGAACTACCTCGCGTCTCCCCCGCTCGTCGTCGCGTACGCGCTCGCGGGCGAGATGGACAAGGACCTCACGACCGAGCCGATCGGCAAGGACCGGAACGGCGCCCCCGTCTACCTCAGGGACATCTGGCCGACTCCCGACGAGGTGAAGGACGCGATCGCGACGGCCGTCAAGCCCGCCCACTTCCAGAAAGCGTACGGAGAGGTCTTCGACGGCGACACGAGCTGGCAGGGCCTCAGGATTCCGAAGGGCCGCACGTACGTGTGGGAAGACGCGTCGACGTACGTGAGGAAGCCGCCCTTCTTCACGGACATCCCGAAGGCTCCCCCCGCCGCCAAGGAGATTGCCGGGGCCCGCTGCCTCGTCCTGCTCGGGGATTCCGTGACGACGGACCACATCTCGCCGGCCGGCAACATCGCGAAGAACTCTCCCGCGGCGAAGTACCTCGTCTCCCACGGCGTCGACCCGAAGGACTTCAACTCCTACGGCGCGCGCCGCGGCAACCACGAGGTCATGATGCGCGGGACGTTCGCGAACATCCGCCTGAAGAACCTCCTCGTCCCCGGCAGCGAAGGGAACGTCACGGTCCATTTCCCGTCGGGCGAGCAGATGTCGATCTACGACGCCGCGATGAAGTACCAGGCCGCGAAGACGTCGCTCGTCGTCGTGGCCGGCGCCGAGTACGGCACGGGCTCGTCGCGCGACTGGGCCGCGAAAGGCACGATGCTCCTCGGCGTGAAGGCGGTCCTCGCGAAGAGCTTCGAGCGCATCCACCGTTCGAACCTCGCGGGGATGGGCGTCCTTCCGCTCCAGTTCGAGGCCGGCCAGGACGCGAAGACTCTCGGGCTCGGCGGCCAGGAGACGTTCACGGTCTCCGGCATCGCCGAGGGCCTCGCGCCGAAGAAGAAGGTGACGGTGACGGCGACGGACACCGAGGGGAAGAAGAAGACGTTCACGGCGATCTGCCGCCTCGACACCCCGAACGAGGTGGACTACTACCGCCACGGCGGGATCCTCCACTTCGTCCTGAGGCAGCTCGCGGCCGCGTAGCGTCTCTTACTTCCTTCTTCTTCGGCTACTTCTTCTTCGGCGGGATCACCGTCCAGCTTGCGTCCGCCTTGCGCCAGACGCCGTCCGCCTTCTTCATCGTGACCGTGCCCCATTCGGGCTCGCCGGTCTCGACGGCCGTGACGTGGAGCGTCGCCGTGTCGCCGTCGACGGTGCCGTCGACGACCTTCACGCTCGTCGGCACCACCGTCTTCATGCGCTTCGCCCATTCGGCGATCTCGTCGTCGGCCCAACCCTCGATGTCGGGGAGCCTCATCCTCTTGAGGGCCGCCACGTCCCCCTTCTCGATCGCCGCGAAGTAGCCCAGATAGGCCGCGCCCGGCTCGCCGCCGCCCGGAGGCAGCCTCTTCGGCCCCTTGGCCGCGGGAGCCGCCAGGACCGCGAACGCGCACACGGACAGCACCGCCGCGAGGGTCGCTCGAATCATCGTTCGCATGTCGCTCTCCTCGCCGAAGGCTAGCACTCCCGGCGAGACTCGTTCTCGACCGGGATCTCCCGTCGATCGCGAGGGCCCTCGCGCCTGAGGTAGTCTCCTTCGCGTCGTGTCCGGGTCCGTGGATCCCCTGATCGGAAAGACCGTCTCGCATTACACGGTCGTGCGCCGCCTCGGCAGCGGCGGGATGGGGGTCGTGTACGAGGCGGAGGACTCGCGCCTCGACCGCCGCGTTGCGCTGAAGTTCCTGCCCCCGGAGCTCGCGCAGGACACGCCGTCTCTCGAGCGCTTCCAGCGCGAGGCGCGCGCCGCCTCGGCGCTCAACCACCCCGGCATCTGCACGGTCTACGCGATCGAGGAGCACGAACGGCAGCACTTCATCGTCATGGAGCTTCTCGAAGGCCAGACGCTCTCGCAGATGATGCAGGGGCGCGGACCGTTCGCCCTGGAGAACCTCCTCGCGATGGGCATCCAGATCGCGGACGCTCTCGAGTCGGCGCACGCCCGGGGAATCGTCCACCGCGACGTCAAGCCGGCGAACGTGTTCGTGAACGGGCGCGGGCAGGTGAAGATCCTCGACTTCGGTCTCGCGAGAATCGAGGGCGGCCGGCGCGGAGGGGAAGGCGCCGTTTCTCTCCTCGAGACCGTCGGAGCCGGTCACGACCTCACGACGCCCGGCACATCGATGGGCACGGTGTCGTACATGTCCCCCGAGCAGGCGCGCGGACAGATCGTGGACGCCCGCTCCGACCTCTTCTCGCTCGGGACGGTCCTCTACCAGATGGCGACAGGCATGCTGCCGTTTCCGGGCGAGACGTCCGCGCTCGTCTTCGACGCGATCCTGAACCGCGACCCGCTCCCCGCCGCGCACTTGAACCCCTCGCTCGCGCCCGAGCTCGGCCGCATCCTCGACAAGGCGCTCGAGAAGGACCGCAACCTCCGCTACCAGACGGCGACAGACCTCAAGACCGACCTCACGCGCCTCAAGCGCGACGTGGACTCGGGGCACAAGCGCGCGGCCGAGCAGAGCGACTCGCGCGGGGGCGGGAGCCGGCCGGCCGAGAAGTCCATCGCCGTCCTCTACTTCGAGAACCTCTCCGGCGTGAAGGAGGACGAGTACTTTCGCGACGGGATCACCGAGGACATCATCACGGAGCTCTCGAAGATCAAGGGCCTGAGCATCTTCTCGCGCCCCACGGTTCTCGCGTACCGGGACAGGCAGGTCACGCCCGCGCAGATCGGCCAGCAGCTGAACGCGGCGTACGTCCTCGCGGGCAGCCTGCGCCGCTCCGGCAACCGGCTCCGCATCAACGCGCAGCTCGTCGACACGCACACGGACTTCCCCCTCTGGTCCGAGCGATACGACCGTCAGATGGAGGACGTTTTCGAGCTCCAGGACGAAATCGCGCGCAAGATCGCCGAGGCGCTCCGGATCACGCTCTCGCCTCAGGAGGAGGCGGACCTCGCCGCCAAGCCGACGGAGAACCTCCAGGCCTACGACCTCTACCTCCGCGGCAAGAGCTACGCGCGGCGTCTCACGCGCCAGGACTTCGAGTTCGCGCTCCAGATGTTCGAGAACGCCGTGGCGCAAGACCCGAACTTCGCGCTCGCCCACGCCGCGATCGCGAACGTCTGCGCCCAGACCCACTACCACTACGGGCGGGACCCCGTCTGGCTCGAGCGCGCAAAGGCGGCCTCCCGCAAGGCCGTCTCGCTGAGCCCGCAGCTCCCCGAGGCGCTCGTCGCGCAGGCCTGGATCCTCTACGCCGAGAGCCGGTACGACGAGGCGGCGCGCTGCGTGCGGCAGGCGATCGAGCGCAAACGGGACTGCGAGGGTGCGTACTACGTCCTCGGCCGGGTGCTCTTCGCGTCGGGGCGCTATCAGGACCTCGCGAGCGCCGCCGACGCGGCCATGGAAGCGAGCGGTCAGGACTACAACGTCTACGTCCCGATCCTCAACGCGCTCGGCGCGCTCGGGAAGGAAGAGACGCTTCGGAACGTCCGCCAGCGCCTGATCCTCGCGCTCGAGAACCACCTACAGTCGGTCCCCGAGGACGCGCGCGCCCGGGTGCTTCTGGCGAGCTACTACGCCTCGCTGGGCCGGAACGAGGACGCGACCCGCGAGGCGAACCTCGCCGTCGCTCTCCGCCCGAACGAGGCGACCGTCCTCTACAACGTCGCCTGCGCCTTCTGCAAGATGGAGAAGAAACCGGAGGCCCTCGACGCGCTCCGGAAGGCTTGGAACGCGGGGTTCAAGGACTCGGACTGGGCCCGGCGCGACCCCGATCTTGCGCTCGTGCACGGCGACCCCGACTTCGAGCGCCTCTACCCCGACCGGCAGGCCGGAAGCTGACCGAGCCCGCGTCTCACGATCAACGGTAAGATCCCCCCACCTTGAGCGCGCGCGCGGCGCAGTGTCCGAACTGCGGGGCGGAAGTCCTGTTCTCCGCCGGGTCGTCCCTCGTGACGATCTGCCGGCAGTGCCGGTCCGCCGTCGCGCGCCGCGGCGTGAACCTCGAGGCGATCGGCGTCGTCGCCGATCTCGTCCCGACGTCGTCGCCGTTCAAGGTCGGGATGCGGAGCCGCGGGACGAAGGGCGTCAAGCCGTTCACGATCGTCGGTCGCCTCCAGCTCTCGACGGGCGAGGGCGCGTGGGACGAATGGCACGTCGCGTTCGCCGACGGCGGGTACGCCTGGCTCGCCGAGGCGCAGGGCGGCTTCTGGATGATGCTGCCGCTCGCGCCGCCGCTGGTCCCGGAGTGGACGAGCCTCTCTCCCGGCCAGTCCCTCGACCTCGGCGCCTACGGCCGGTACGTCGTCGCCGAGGTCGGCGCCGTGACCTTCGCGGCCGCGAAGACGACGATCGCGGCGAGAATGAATCGCACGCTTCTCGACGACTGCTTCTGCATCGCGGGGCGCGCGACGTTTCCAGGGACATCGCCGCGATCCAGAGAGATGTCGACGTCTTCATGGGGAAGTACAACCTCAAGCGGCGCCACCAAGGTTACCGGCTCAAGGGCAGAACGCCGGCTCAGGCGCTCCGGCACGCTCTCGGAATCGACGACCTTCCCTCGCTCGACTTCACTCGAAAGGAGGACGACAACGCCGAATTGCCGCCAGCAGCGTAGTCGCAGCTCCGGAGGCCCGGTGTCGGATAATTACCGCACCCGAACACTCGTTCGCCCACGGCCTCACGCTGCCTTCGCCATCGCTCAGTGGATGTTTCGCAAGCCCTCCTCGACGCCCTGAATCTCTGCACGCAGATCGCCGTCCGATGGCTCAGCGACAAAGGTTGGAACATCTGTCGACGGCGTCGTGGCCCCGCCAGCACGTCGATTGAGTGAGAGCGTCGCTTTCTGAACCCACGCCTCAGCCCGACCCTTGTCTTTCAAGTTCAGATACGCCCATCCCAAAGCAATCGATATCGCAGCATCTCTACGACTCTCGACAGAGACCTCCGCAAAAGCCCTCTCAAGACTTGCAGCGGCGGTTGCCGAGTCGCCAAGAAACAGTGCGTTCATCCCGGCCCTGTACAGCAGAAGGGCCTTCCATCCTGGTGCTGGCGCAGCCAGCAGACCCCGTTGGAAGCCAAGAAGCGCGGCCCTTCGATGTCCGAGCAGTTCAGCCGCCTCCGCGGAGCGCTCGTAAATCGCAGCGCCCAACGGACTTCCATCGACCGTCTCGCGCCGGACCCTCGCCATTGTCGCCTGCGCATTTGCGGGTGCATCTAACCCCAGAAAGGCCTCGCCGCCCGTCAAGGCTGCCTCCAGCTGAACCACATCCGCTACACCGCCCCATTCTTGCGCGATGGCGGCGGCGCTCGCCGCTCTCATGAGTCCGCTTTGCGCGGCCTGCTTCGAGGCAGCATGTCCTGAGCCCGACACTTGCACTTTACTCCACTCAAGAGCCTCCTCCGCCGACCTGAACGTCGGCACCTCGACTCGAGCCCAAAGACCGCCAGTCCGTACTTGCGCGTCGCCTGGCAGCGCGACCACGCCGATGACCAACAGTTCCAAGACGTGCAGACCTCGCAGAGCTGATTTCATTCACTCACTCCATGTTTCTCGACCTTCGGCCAAGTTACGACCGGCACGATGAGATCGCGTGGCGTCAAAGGCCCGCATTTCCATTCTGGGGCGATCCTCACGCTTGTTCGGCTGAGTTCGGCCTCCCAGAATGCGAGCTGCAACTGCTCATTCCACCCTCGCTCACCTTCCTTCATTTCGCCGGCATCAGAAGTCAAATCGCTAACCCTCCACCGTGTGCGGACCCAAGTCTGAAAGATCTCCTCTCTGACCATTGAACGCAACCCGCTCGCTGCCTTCAAAACCGCCTCGCGCGACACCTCCGACGGAAGGGTCGGAATATCCGCCTCCGACTCCTTCACGGTCGTACGGTACTTCACCCATTGATCGTGGGTCATATACGGGGAGACCAACTCTCGCCAGATTTCAAGGTCACGCGTCGGATCTACTAGGCTACGGCGTAGCGCTTCAGCCAGGGCGCCATTAGCTCGATTCGCAGCACCAAAGCTGCGTGCGAGACGTTCGGCGCTCGGGAGGTGCCCTTCTAGCCGCTTCGTAATTTCTTCCTCAGACGGTAGCACCCCCAATCGCCGAAGCACCCGCTCTACCAGGACCTCTCGGACTTGCGTCGTGACGAGCCTGCACCCAACCACAGGCGAGAAGTACTTTGTGCCTGGCAGCACGCCGGCAAAACGGGCGTCCGCGTAGACGACCTCGCCGCCCACCTCTGCGATTCGCACAGGGGATTCGGAGGTGTCAGGTGCTGCGGACAACATTAGGGCTACTAACGTTGCGATCATCTCTAACCGGCCCTATTCCAAGGTCGCTGTCGCCGCCGGCGCAGGAACCGGACTCACAACGGGGCCTTGACTGGTGAAACGCACCCAATCTAGGCCCGAGGTGGTCTGCACTGGGGGCGGCCCGACCCACAGCGCGTGCGACGCCGCGTACGTCTTATTCCAAGGATCGTCGGCGGGAAGATAGCTGCCCTGCATGGGCAGCATTGTGAAGTACCACGTGTACGCGATGTCATGCCATGCTGAGACGTCAGCGACTTGGGTCTGCTGATACTGTGGTGAGATGCTAACGCGCTCAACGGCCGACGACGACCAGAGCGTCGGAACGTTCCAGCCGGCCGGGACGCCAGCCAAAATTTCGTAAGCATCGTATCCGCTGATTGTGGCAGTACCTATGAGAAATGTCCCGCCCATTGGCAGCGAGTAGAAGCCCGCCGACGTATTTGCTATAGCGGTTGCAGATGAGCGCGCAATTTCAGCGGTACCGGTAGCCGACACTGTCGCACATCCTGCCGCGCTTGCCGACGCCGTAACTGTGTATGAGGCCGTGCCCAACGAAATGGCAGTGAGGTCAACCGGGAACGTGAAGGCACCGGGCCCAGACAGTTCGTATGAGACAGCACCCGGGCCTGTAATTCGAACGGTTAGTGTCCAATCGCCGGTGGTCGTGCCGACGACATACCCGCTGTCGCCGACCATCGTTGCGTCGACCCTTAGATTCGCGACTGATACGGTGGATGGACATGAATAGTATCCCGGATCGCCTTGCCCCGGTGGGTTGCCACCGCCGCCCGGGGGATTTCCACCACCTCCGCCCCCACTACCTCCGTCGCAAACGTATTCCCAGTAGTTAGGTTGTACACGTCCACGTTTCACCGTTGTTGGTCGACGAACATGACTCTGTCGTTTGTTGGTCTGCCAAGTGCCAGCTGCAGGATGCGAGCGCAGGGGCGGCAAGGAGTGAACTAACGATGACCGCCGCGAGGAGGACAGGAAGCGTCCGTGGTGTCAGGCGCGTAGATCCGAGGCCAAGGTCATACACGGTGTTCTTCCTTTCTTACCATGCCGGAAAATCAGTGAAAAATGTACGGCGGCCCTAAGTACTTGGCCCTGATGCACTTGTACTAACCCAATCGGGGCATAGAGAGATCGACCCCCGGTATTTGCAACGTCCCTTTCGGAGTGCGGTCGAATACTGCTTGCGGAGGCCGTCTATATAGGTAAGAGGGTGCTTCATGCGCATTTCTCAATTCGATCTTCAACGACTCGGCGCCTCCGTTGCCATCGAACGTCGCCGCCGTCCGCTTCCCGGACGGTCCTACACACCGGCCGAGGGTCCTTCCGCGCTCGTGCGCGAGCGGCTCCTTACCTTTGAGGCGGCATTTCGCACTGACCCTCTAGACCGGGCTCGTCTTCGAGTTCGGGCGACTCGTGTCGGCTAAGGCCGCGGCGAGAAGAGTGCTGAGGCCATCCGCCTTCACGGACAGCTTTCTCGACGCACTCAGAGCCTCGCTGGCCGATGGCGCCGTCGCCTCCGGCCTGTACCTTCGAATGAACCGTGGCACGTACCTTCCCGAGCTACGCCCGATGCGAGGGCACACAGGTGGCAGCGCCTGCGTCTGCTTCCTCGTCAAGCAGCCGATGACGGCACCGGGGCTGCCGCTTCTCTCGGAGCGGGAACTCGACGTGTCTCCTGGCTCGGGAGGGCCTCAAGAACCGCGAGATCGCCAAACGGCTCGGCATCTCGGTCGAGACCGTCCGAAAGCATGTCGCTCATGCGCTGAAAAAGACCGAGGTGAAGACTCGAGCGGCGCTTGTCAGTCTGCTCCTCGAGCGCTAATTCGTCCTCTGGGAATGGGCCGGGCAAGCCCCACCCGTCCCCCGCCACGCCGAGACTCGTTCTCGTCTGAAGATCCCCCCACCTTGAGCGCGCGCGCGGCGCAGTGTCCGAACTGCGGGGCGGAAGTCCTGTTCTCCGCCGGGTCGTCCCTCGTGACGATCTGCCGGCAGTGCCGGTCCGCCGTCGCGCGCCGCGGCGTGAACCTCGAGGCGATCGGCGTCGTCGCCGATCTCGTCCCGACGTCGTCGCCGTTCAAGGTCGGGATGCGGAGCCGCGGGACGAAGGGCGTCAAGCCGTTCACGATCGTCGGTCGCCTCCAGCTCTCGACGGGCGAGGGCGCGTGGGACGAATGGCACGTCGCGTTCGCCGACGGCGGGTACGCCTGGCTCGCCGAGGCGCAGGGCGGCTTCTGGATGATGCTGCCGCTCGCGCCGCCGCCCGTCCCCGAGTGGACGAAGCTCTCTCCCGGAGAATCGCTCGACCTCGGCGCCTACGGCCGGTACGTCGTCGCCGAGGTCCGGGAGGCGACGTACGTCTCGGCCGAGGGCGACCTCCCGTTCGTCGCGCCGCCCGGCTCCGTGTTTCGCTATGCGGACATCTCGGGCGCCGACGGCTCGCTCGGGACGCTCGACTACGGCGACGATCCCGGCCTCGACGGCTTCTACGCCGGGCGGAGGCTCGAGCTCGGCGACCTCGGCATCGAGGGCCTCGCTGCGTGGAAAGACCGCAAGGAGGCCGCGAAGGCGCAGGCCCTGAACTGTCCGAACTGCGGCGGCGCGCTCGAGCTCAAGGACCCGGCGAACACGGTCCGCGTCGCCTGCCCGCACTGCGGCTCGCTCCTCGGTGGGAAGAGCGGCGACGGCCCTCCCGACAAGTTCTCGGTCCTGAGCAAGCTCTCCGCGGTCCCGTTCCAGCCGGCCCTTCGGCCCGGGTCGGAAGGCGTCCTGAACGGCCACCCGTACACGATCCTCGGCGCGGTCCAGAAGGGGACGACGTCGGACGGGACGACGTACCTCTGGCTCGAGTACCTCCTGAAGGAGCAGAAGACCGAGGCCTACCACTGGCTCGCGGAGTCGAACGGACACTTCACGCTCCTCGAGCCCGTGCCGGGCGGCGGGGTCGAGGCCGCCGCCCGCTACGCGACGTACAAGGGCGCGCGCTACCGAATTTTCTCGCGTGGGCAGGCGACCGTGAAGGCGGTCGTCGGAGAGTTCTACTGGGCCGTCAAGCGGGGCGAGACGACGACCGCGACGGACTACGTCGCGCCCCCGCGCATGCTCTCGAGCGAGTCGAGCAAGGCCGAGTCGGCGTGGACCGAGGGCGTCTACGTTCCGCGTGACGACGTCGCCGCGGCGTTCAAGGCGCCGGACCTCCCGGCGCCAACGGGCGTCGGCGCGGCGCAGCCCTGGCCTCACGAGGCGACGCGCCACCTCTGGTGGAAGACCGCCCGCATCCTCGGGCTCGCCGCGATCGTCGTCTTCGTGGCCGCGAAGATCACCGCTCCGAACCGCGTCGTCTTCGACCACACGTACGACCTCGTCGACCCCGTGAAGCTCATCTATGCCGAGCGTGGAAGCCAGGCCGCCGCGGGCGGCTGGTCGCAACAGACGGCGCCCGCTCCCGCGCCGACGCCCGCAGCCGTCCCGAAGAACGCGATCGCCGCGCGCGAAGCGAAAGACGAGGCCGAGACGGCCCAGCGCGTGATCCTGAGCGACCCGTTCACGACGACGCGCACCGCGAACTTCGAGGCGGTCATCTGGGCGCCGACCGACAACAACTGGGTGGACGTCGGCGTGAGCCTCATCGCCCAGGGGACCGGCGAGGCGCGCTCGTTCGGCCTCGTGTCCGACCGCTACCACGGCGTCGACGGCGGGGAGAGCTGGAGCGAGGGCCGGCAGAGCCGGACCGTTTACGTCTCGCGCGTCCCAAAGGGCACGTGGGTCGCCCGCCTCGACCCCGAGACCGAGAAGGGGCAGGCGCCGCCGCAGTTCCGGGTCCGGCTTCGGAGCGGCGTGCCGCACGTCTCGCAGCTCGTGTGGACGCTCGTGCTTCTCTTCCTGCCGCCGTTCCTCCTGGTCTTCTCCCGGGCCTCGTGGGAGGGCCGCCGCTGGGCGGAGAGCGACTTCAACGCCGCCGGAATCGAGCGGACCGATTCGGATGACTCGGATTCGGACGAATAGGAGACGCCATGAGACGGATCTTCCAGGTCTTCGGCTCGCTCCTCCTTCTCGGCTACGCGTGGTCCGCGTTCACCGGGTGGGAGACCGGAGCGGGCGTCAAGCATGAAACCCTGCCGCAGGGCGCGCGGAACGCCGGCGGTTACCGGACGTGGCACTTCTGGAGCGGAGGAAAGTGATGGAATGGTGGACGCAGCACGGGCATCAGCTGATCTCGACGGTCGTGTTCTCGGTCGTGGGCCTCGCGCTGTTCGCGATCTTCTTCGCGATCCTCCCGAAGCTCCTGCCGTTCTCCCTCAAGAAGGAGATGGAGGAGGACCAGAACATCGCGCTCGGCATCGTGATCGGGTCGATCGTGATCGCGATGGCGATCATCATCGCGGCCTCGGTCACGGGCGGTTGACGGCCTTCCGGGCGCGGAGGTGAACGGGGAAATTCGCGCGGAGGGCCGCGCCGCCGGGCCGGCCCGGGGCGTGACGCCCGTCTACCTGACCGTCTTCGTCATCGCCTCGTGCGGCCTCGTCTACGAGCTCGTCGCCGGCGCCCTCGCAAGCTATCTCCTCGGCGACTCCGTCACGCAGTTCTCCCTCGTCATCGGCGTCTACCTCTCGTCTCTCGGTCTCGGGGCGTTCCTCTCGCGGTTTCTCGTGCGCGGCGTCGCGCGCCGCTTCGTGGACGCCGAGATCGCCGTCGCCCTCGTCGGCGGCCTTTCGGCGCCGGCGCTCTTCTTCGCCTTCTCGTCGCCGCGCTGGTTCCCGCCCGTCTTCTACGGCATCGTCGTCCTCATCGGGACGCTCGTCGGCCTCGAGATCCCGCTCCTCATGCGCCTCCTGAAGGACGCCGTCGAGTTCCGCCACCTCGTCTCGCAGGTCCTCACGTTCGACTACCTCGGGTCGCTCGCGGCCTCGCTGCTCTTCCCGCTCGTCTTCCTGCCGCGCCTCGGCCTCACGCGCACGTCGGTCCTGTTCGGCCTCCTGAACGTCGCCGTCGCGTTCTGGTCGCTCCACCTGTTCCGGGATTCCATCGGCCACCCGGCGGGCCTCTACCTCAGGGCCGCCGTCACGGGGGCGATCCTCGTCGCGGCGCTCGTCCTCGCGGACCAGCTCACGGCGGTCGCCGAGGAGAACCAGTACGCCGACGAGGTCATCGTCGCGAAGACGACTCCGTACCAGCGCATCGTCGTGACGCGCAACCGGGCGGGATTCCAGCTCTTCCTGAACGGGCACCTTCAGTTCTCGTCCGTGGACGAGTACCGCTACCACGAGGCGCTCGTGCACCCGGCGTTCGCGGCCGCCCATGGGCAGGGCCGGCGCGTCGCGGTCCTCGGGGGCGGCGACGGCCTCGCCGTGCGCGAGATCCTCAAGCACCCGGAGGTCGAGAGCGTGACGCTCGTCGACCTCGATCCCGCCGTGACGGCGCTCGCGCGGACGAATCCTCTCTTCCTCGAGCTGAACGGCGGCTCGCTCCATTCGCCGAAGGTGAAGGTCGTGAACGAGGACGCGATGGTCTGGATCGGCGAGGGGAAGAGCCTCTTCGACGTCGTCATCGTGGACTTCCCGGACCCGAACAGCTACGCCGTCGGGAAGCTCTACACGTCGCGCTTCTACGCGCTCGTCAAGAAGAGGCTCGCCCCCGAAGGCGTCGTCTCCGTGCAGTCGACCTCGCCGCTCTTCGCCCGCCGGAGCTTCTGGATCGTCGACGCGACGCTGAGGGCCGCGGGGTTCGTGACGAAGGCGTACCACGTCGCGGTCCCGTCCTTCGGCGAATGGGGGTTCGTCCTCGCGGCGCACCGGCCGTTCGACGTGCCGCCGCTCCTGCCCGCGAACCTGCGCGGCCTCTCGGCTGCCGTCCTCCCGTCGCTCTTCGTCTTCGGGCCCGACACGGGTCCCGTCGACGCGCCCGTGAACCGCCTGAACGACCAGATCCTCGTCCGCACCTACGAGCACGAGTGGAAGCGCTTCGACTGACCCGCCGCGACGCGATCGCGTCGCTCGTCGGGGCCCCGGCGCTCGCGGCCCTCGCCTCGGCGCTCGCCTCGTGCTCGCGAAAGGACGTCCGCGCGCTCGAGTTCCCCGGCACGCTCGTCCATCCGGACGTCTCGCTCGGCCACCTTCTGCGCGGCGGCGACCTCGTCGGGAGGCCGGCCGTGCGGACCGAGCGCGTCGGGACCGCGATCGTCGGCGGCGGCGTGTCGGGGCTCTCGGCCGCGTGGCGCCTCGCGCGGGCAGGCGACACGGACTTCCGCGTGTACGAGCTCGAGACGTCCGCGGGAGGCACGGCCGTCTCGGGGGCGAACGACGTGAGCCGCTTCCCGTGGGGCGCCCACTACGTCCCCGTCCCCGCGTTCCCGAACCCCGCGCTCGAGGCCGTCCTCGAGGAGATCGGCGCGCTCACGGGCCGCGCCGCCGACGGCACGCCGGAGTGGGCCGAGGAGATGCTCTGCCGCGAGCCCGAGGAGCGGCTCTACTACGGGAACCGCTGGCACGCGGGCCTCTATCCGTACGAAGGGGCGTCGCGCGAGGACGTCGTGCAGCTGAACAGGTTCCGCACGGCGATGGACGCGTTCGCCGGGCGAAGGGGTGCAGACGGCCGGCGCGCGTTCGCGATCCCGACCCGCCGGTCCTCGAACGACTCGGATCTCCTCGCGCTGGACCGCATCACGATGAAGGCGTGGCTAGACGCGAACGGCTTCACCTCGAAGCGCCTGCGCTGGCTCGCCGAGTACGGCTGCCGCGACGACTTCGGGACGAACCTCGACGGGATCTCCGCGTGGGCGGGGATCCATTACAACGCGGCGCGCCTGCCCGGGGAGGACGAGGACGAGGAGCCGTCGGACTTCCTGACGTGGCCCGAAGGCAACGGCCGCCTCGTCCACCACCTCGCGAAGTCGGCGGCGGGGAGGATCGACGCGCACGCCCTCGTGTTCGACGTCGCGCCGTCGCCGGCCGCGGGCTCCCCCGTGCGCCTGAAGTACCTCGACGCGAAGACGCGGGAGGTCGTGGCCGTCGAGGCGAACGACGCCGTCCTCGCGCTCCCGAAGTACGCGGCCCGCCACGTCTACGCGCCGTGGCGCTCGGCGCCGCCCGCGTGGCTCGACGCGCTCTCGTACGCCCCGTGGATCGTCGCGAACGTCACGCTCTCGGGCCGGCCGAAGGAGACGTCGCACCCGCTCGCATGGGACAACGTCCTGTACGACTCCCGCTCGCTCGGGTACGTCGTCGCGACGCACCAGACGGGAAAGGACGACGGCTCGACTGTCTTCACGTGGTACATGCCGCTCACGGACGAGGAGCCCGCCGCGGCGCGCGCGCGCCTCCTCGCCGCCGAGTGGAAGGACCTCGCGGCCGCCGTCCTCGCGGACCTCGCGCGCCCCCATCCGGACCTGCCGGGGCTCGTGACGCGCATGGACTTCGCGCGCTGGGGTCACGCGATGCTCCGCCCGACGCCGGGGTTCCTGTCGAATCCCGTGCGGCACCTCGCGCCCGAGGGCGGCGTGAGGTTCGCGCACGCGGACTCGGCCGGCCTCCCGCTCTTCGAGGAGGCGCAGGACTCGGGTGTCCGCGCCGCCGAATCCATCCTCGCCGACCGCGGCGTGAAGACGCCGCCGCTGTCGGCGACCTGAGGAAACGGGGGCTAACATCGGGGCGAGCGTGCGCGACGTCTCATCGAACTGGCTCTTCTCGCGGCGAGCCGACCTTCTCCTCTTCGGGGGCTCGGCGGCGCTCGCGCTCGCGCTGCTCGCCGGGGGCGCCGCGACGGGCGTCCTCGACGGCGACGCGCCGCCGTGGCTCTACCTCGTCGGCATCGTCGGCGTGGACGTCGCCCACGTGTGGTCCACGGGCTGGAGGGTCCTCGCGGACGGCGAGGACGCGCACGACCGCCTCCCGCTCTACCTCGGCGTCCCGCTCCTCGCCTGGGCGGCCGGGGTCGCGGCGTACTCCGTGTCGGCGCTTCTTTTCTGGCGCGTCCTCGCGTACCTCGCCGTGTTCCACTTCGTCAGGCAGCAGTACGGCTGGGTCGCGCTCTACCGGCGCAAGAACGGCGAGGGCGAAGAGGGCCCGCTCGGCCGGCGCCTCGACGCCGCCGTCATCTACGGCGCGACGCTGACGCCACTTCTCTTCTGGCACGCGCACCTGCCGCGGCGCTTCCAGTGGTTCCTGCAGGGGGACTTCCTCGGAGGCCTGCCGCCTTTCGTCAGCCGTGCCGCGTTCGTCGTCTTCGCGGCGGTCTTCGCGGCGTGGGCCGTGAAGGAGGCCGCCCGCGCGCGCGCGAGCCGGCGCGTCTCGTGGGGCAAGGTCCTCGTCGTCCTCACGACGGTCGCGACGTGGTTCGGCGGGATCGTCGTCTTCGACTCCGACTACGCGTTCACCGTCACGAACGTCTTCGTCCACGGGATCCCGTACATCGGCCTCGTGTGGTTCACGTCGACGGCGCGCGCCGAGGGCCGGCGCGCGGCCGGCGCGCGGGCCGCGCCCGCGGACCGCTGGCTCGCGAGCCTTCCGCTCTTCCTCCTGCCCCTCCTCGCGATCGCGTTCGCCGAGGAGTGGGGATGGGACCGACTCGTCTGGCACGACCACCCGCGGCTCTTCCCCGGCGCCGCTTCGGACCCGGGCTCGCTCGCGCTCGTCCTCCTCGTCCCGCTCCTCGCGCTCCCGCAGGCGACACACTACGTCTGGGACGCGTTCCTCTGGAAGGTCAAGCCCGCGAACGAAGGCGCCGTCGGCGCTCTGGGGATCCGGTGATGCCGCTCGGGACGCACTTCCTCCTCGACGTCGCGGGGGCGCCGTTCGCGACGCTCGACGATCCCGTGCTCGTCGAGACTCTCCTCGTGGACGCCGTGCGCGCGATGGGCGCGAAGGTCCTCGGGATCCACATCCACCGGCTCAGCCCTCAGGGCGTCAGCGGCGTCGTCGTGATCTCCGAGTCGCACCTCACGATCCACACGTGGCCCGAGCGCGGCGAGGCCGCCGTGGACCTCTTCACGTGCGGCGACGCGGGACACGCGCGGGCGGCCGTCGACGCGCTCGCGAAGGCGCTCGGCGCCGCGCGGGCGACGGTCGAGGAACGCGTGCGCGGGGTCGCCCGCGGCGACTGACCGCTAGAACCAGTCCGGCCGCATCCGCGCGTACGAGTCCTCGTTCTGCTCGCAGAGCGAGGCGAGCGCGGCCGCCTTCGGGAGCTCCGTGCGGATCCAGTACTGCGCGGCCGCGAGCTTGCCCTCGTAGAACGCCTCCGGCCCGCGCCCCGTGTCGATCGCCTCGCGCGCGACCGCGGCCTGGAGGAGCCACTGCCAGGCGACGACGTAGGTCGAGAAGAGCTCGAGGTAGTCCGCCGCGTGCCGGAGCATCGCCTCGACGTCGCCGGTCGCGCCTTTCTTCCCGAGGGACGCCGTCAGGACGCCGATTCTCTCGCCCGTCTCCCGCACGGCGGCAATCCAGTCCGGCGGGACGCCGGCCTTCCCGGCCCGCGCACACGCGGCCGCGACCTCGCGGCCGAGAGCGGCAAGCGCCGCACCGCCCGCGCCGACCGCCTTGCGGCCCAGGAGGTCGAGCGCCTGGATGCCCGTCGTGCCCTCGTGGATCGAGTTCAGCTTCTGGTCGCGCAGAAGCGCCTCGGGCAGGTACTCGCTCGAGTAGCCGTAGCCGCCGTGGACCTGAACGGCGAGGGCCGTCGACTCGAATCCCTTCTCGGCGGGGAAGCTCTTCGCGACCGGCGTCAGGAGGTCCACGAGAAGCTGCGCCGCTTCGCGCGCTTCGGGGTCCGGCGCGTGGCCGGCGACGTCCGCGAGCTTCGCGACGCCGAGGATGAGAGAGAGCCCTCCCTCGACGATCGCCTTCTGCCTCAGGAGCATGCGCCGCACGTCCGCGTGCTCGAGGATCGGGATCTGCGGCTTCTTCGGGTCGCGGCTGCCCGCGGGCCGGCCCTGCGGCCGGGTGCGCGCGTACGCGAGGCTCTCCTGGTACGCGACGGAGGCCGTCGCGACGGCGTCCGCGCCGACAGAGATCCGCGCCTCGTTCATCATCTGGAACATGTACGGGACGCCCTGGTTCGCCTCGCCGACGAGCCAGCCGCGGCAGTCGCCCGCCTCGCCGAGGCCGAGGACGATGCTCGGGAGGCTCTTCCATCCGATCTTGTGGATGAGCCCCGTCGTCCTCACGTCGTTCGGGACGAGCCCGCCCCGCTCGAGCCGCAGCTTCGGGACGAGGAACAGGCTCACGCCCTTGATCCCGGCGGGCGCTCCGTCGATGCGCGCGAGGACCATGTGGACGATGTTCTCGGAGAGGTCGTGGTCCCCGCCGGAGATGAAGATCTTCGAGCCCGAGAGGAGGTAGTGGTCGCCCGACGGCGTCGCGCGCGTCGCGACGTCCGCGAGGCTCGAGCCGGCCTGCGGCTCCGTGAGCGCCATCGTCCCGGTCCAGCGCCCCTCGTAGAGCCTCGCGAGATACGTCTCCTTGAGAGCCGTGCTGCCGAACGCCTCGACGAGGTGCGCGGCGCCCGTCGTGAGGCCGGCGTAGCTGTACACGGCGCAGGCGCCGGCCATCAGGTAGAGGTGGGCCGCGGTCGCGATCGTGAGCGGGAGCTGCGCTCCACCGACGTCGAACGGCCGCGAGGCGGCGACGACGCCGAGCTCGACGAGCTTCGGCCAGATGTCGTGGAGCGAGGGGTGCGCGACGACGCCGCCGTCGCGGAAGACCGGCGGCTCGGCGTCGAGCGCGCGGTAGGCCGGGAAGAGGGTCTCGCGCGCGAAGCGCCGGCAGACGCCCACGTACGCGTCGAACGTCTCGCGGGAATGATCCGCAAAGTGCGGATACGCGAGGAGCGAACCGGCGTCATGCACCTCGTAGAGCAGGAAGCCGACGTCGCGGTCGTCGACGAGCGGGTTCACCCGCGCGGCCCGCCGCACGGCCGGTCGTATTCACCTTCCAAGAAAATCCTCATCTCTCCTCTCTTCATCTTCCTATTCCTCTCCGAGCCTCTTCTTCAGCTCTCCGAGACCCCGGGCGAGGTCCGCGACGGCCAACTCGAGAGACGAGAGGCGTGTCGCGAGGTCGCTCGGCGGCGCCCAGGGCGCCGCCGCAGCGGGGGCGGGGCGCGCGTCCGCCGCGTTCGCGGCGTCCGACGCCGCCCCGCCCGCGAGATGCGTCCAGCGGGACTCCTTCTGCCCCGGCCGGCGCGGGCGCTCGGCGACGAGCGGCTCGGGCCCGGCGGCGAGCTCCCGCAGCGCCTTTTCCACCTCGCCCGGCGTCGCGAAGGCGTGCAGCCGGTCGCTCCGGCCGCGCAGCTCGCCGGGCGTCTGCTCGCCGCGCAGGAGAAGGAGCGTCATGACGGCCTTCGTGGCGGCGTCGAGCCCCCACCGGCGCTCGACGTTCTGCTCCCACTTCTCGGCGCGCGCGCCGCCCGTCTTCCAGACGAGGACGTGCTCGCGGAGCCGCTCGAGCGCCGCGCTGACGGAGGCCTCGTCGAGCTCCATCACGGGGTCGCGGTTCGTCTTCTGGTTGCAGGCCGCGAGGAGCGCGTGAGCCGTGAGCGGGTAGTACTCCGGCGTCGCCTGCTGCTTCTCGAGCAACGCGCCGAGGACGCGGATCTCGACGGCATCGAACGGCCGGGGCAGGCGGGGCGGCGGGGTCTCGTCGGTGAGAGCCATGAGGACGAGGATTATGCGGCGACACCGGACGACGGATAATCCCGCTCGAGCGGAGGACCCATGCGAGTGCCTCTCCCCTCTTCACGTTCCAAGAAATTCCTTCTCTTCCTCTTCGTCTTGTCCCTCTTCTCCGCGAGGACCGCGCGCGCCGACGCGAAGGACGTCCGGCTCGGGACGATCAAGCTGCCGCCCGGATTCCGGATCTCGCTCTACGCCGAGGTGCCGGGCGCGCGCTCGATGACGATGGGCGCGGGCGGGACGCTCTTCGTCGGGACGCGCGACGGGCAGGTCTATGCCGTCGTCGACGCGGGCGACGGTACGAAGGCGAAGGAGGTCCTCACGCTCGCGAAGGACCTGAACGAGCCGAACGGCGTCGCGTTCCGGGGCGGCGCGCTCTATGTCGCGGAGGTCTCGCGCATCCTGCGCTTCGACGGGATCGAGGCGCGCCTGAAGAGCCCGGGCAGGCCCGCCGTCGTGACGGACGCGCTTCCGAAGGACGCCCACCACGGCTGGAAGTTCATCGCGTTCGGCCCGGACGGCTGGCTTTACGTGCCGGTCGGGGCCCCGTGCAACATCTGCAGGCGCAGCGACCCGTACGCCTCGATCTCCCGCATCCGCCCGGACGGGACCCTCTTCGAGGTCTACGCGCGCGGCGTCAGGAACACGGTCGGCTTCGACTGGGACCCCGCCACGAAGGAGCTGTGGTTCACGGACAATGGGCGCGACTGGATGGGCGACGACAGGCCGCCCGACGAGCTGAACCACGCGCCCTCCGGCGGCCTGCACTTCGGCTACCCGTGGTGCCATGGCGGGGACGTAAGGGATCCCGAGTTCGGAAAGGAAAGCGCCCCTGCTCGCGAGTTCACGCCGCCGGCGCTGAAGCTCCCGGCGCACGTCGCCGCGCTCGGGATGCGGTTCTACACGGGCGCGGCGTTTCCCGCCACGTACCGCGGCCGGATCTTCATCGCCGAGCACGGCTCGTGGAACCGCAAGTCGAAGGTCGGCTACCGCGTCGTGACGGTCCCCGTGGCGGGTGGAAAGGCGGGACCCGAGACCGTGTTCGCCGAGGGCTGGCTCGAAGGCCAGAAGGCCTGGGGCCGCCCGGTGGACGTCCTCGTGAGGCCGGACGGATCCCTTCTCGTGTCGGACGACAAGGCGGGTGTCGTCTACCGGATCACGTACGCCCCGTGAGGCCGCGGAGACGGCGCGCTACAATGCCTTGGCTCGTGGGGTGTAAGGAGAGTTCGATGAAACCGGCTCGTCCGGCGCGGGGTGGTTCCGTATGAATCCCTCGGGCCTTTTCGAGGTCAAGGAGGTCGGAGGACTCGCGCTCCTCGGTTTCGCGGCGATTCTCCTCCTCATCCTCATCATCTCCTTCCGGTCCCGCGCGATCGTGTTCTGCCAGTACCTCAAGGCCATGACCGGAATCGCGCTCAAGCCGCGGGACGTCCGCAGCGTCTTCAAGGCCCAGGGGCAGGACGGCGTGCGCGAGCTCTTCCTCGACCTCATCATCAAGGAAGACCTGAGGCAGACGGGGCCGCTCCAGATCCCCGCCGAGCTGCGCGCGGGCAAGCCCGCGAAGACGAAGTCCCAGGGCTGACGGGGTCGGCACGCGGCGTGCTCCCCGTCCCGCGATGAGCCCGCTCGTCCTCCGCAGGGTCCGCGTCGCCGCCGCGCTGCTTCTCGCGGCGCCCCTCCTCGCGCAGGCGCCACCCGAGGCAACGCCCGTTCCGACGCCGCGGCCGGGCGTGTCGGCCGCGGAAGAGGTCACCGTGCTGACGCTGGACGTCGTCGCCGTGGACGGCAAGAACCGGCCCGTCTTCGGCCTCGTTCCGGCCGATTTCGAGGTGCGTGTCGCCGGCAAGGTCCAGACGATCGACTTCTTCGAGCCGCCCCGGGAAATGAAGGGCCCGTCCGGCCCGAAGGAGGGGCGGCCGGATTCGGAGGAGCGCATCGCCGGGACGACGACGCCGTTCGAGACGAAGGGCGCCGCGCGACACGTCCTCGTGTGGGTGGACCTCGAGCAGCTTCCCCGCCGGTCCATCCTCGACACGGCCGACGCGCTCCACAAGGCGTTCGACCACGCGCCGGCCGGCCGGTACGGCTTCGCGACGCACTTCGGTGGCGTGTCGGCGCGCGTGTGGGACGGGGATTCCGTGGACGCGCTTCTCGTCGAGGCGGATCGCATGAGCGCCGAGGCCGCCGAGGATCCCGGCGGCGTGTCCATCAAGTCCGCGGGCGCTCGCGCCGCCGTGTCGAACCGCGGAGCGGACGCGCCCCTGCAGTACGAGGCGCGGAAGCTCTACGAGACGCAGCTGATCCGGGACCTCATCGCGACCGAGACCGCGGGCGGCGACACACGGCTGATCTTTCAGGCGATCTCCGAGTACCTCGCGGCGGAGCGCCGTCGCGTGAAGACCGCGCTCCAGGATCTGAAGGAGACCGCCGAGCGCTTCTCGACGCTCGAGGGGCCCCGCCACCTGTTCTACGTCTCGGAGGGGTTCGAGCGCGTGCCGGGCTTCGACTTTCTCGCGCGGCTGAAGGCCGAGGAGTCCGCGAACGTGCGGACGCCCGCCTCCTCGGGCGGCGCGTTCGGCTCGCCCCTCGTCGGGGCCCGCGGCCGGTCCGGTGCCCCGGCGTTTCCGGCGGTGCCCGGCACGCCCGGCTCCTCGCAGGCGGTCGGAGGCGGGCGCTTCGCGTTCGACCCGGGCGCGCTCTTCGAGGTGGACGAGCTCGCGCGCTGGCTCGCCACGTCCGGCGTGACCGTCAACTTCATCGACCCGGGCTCTCTTGCCCGCGGCCTTCCGTCCGCCGAGGACAAGTACGCCTTCAGCTCGAGGCTGCGGCAGGACGAGGCGAAGAACCTGCAGGACGCGCCGATGCAGTACGTCCTGGCGACGGGCGGCCTCGCGCGCCTTTCGACGAACGACGTGAGCGGGGCGCTCGAGGGGCTCGTCGATGCCACGAGCGCGACGTACCGGATCGGCGTCAGGCTTTCGGGCGTGAATCCGAAAAAGACGTATTCCGTCAAGGTCTCGACGCGCAAGGCGGGCGTGAACATGCTCGCGCGCTCCGCGTTCAAGGCCGCGGGGCCGGCGCCGAAGGCGGCCGCGGCCATGTCCGAGGACGCGAGGCACGCGCTCGTCGCGGCGCGCGCCGACGAGCACCGGCCGGGGATCGCCCGCACGGCCAGGAAGCCGATCCCGCTCACGCTCGAGTGGATGGGGCGCGCCTCCACCGCTTCCGACGACCCCGCCCGGCCCTACTGGAAGCTCGAGGTGAGGATCCCGCACGAGGAGCTGCGCTTCGAGACCGATTCGGGCGCCTTCGTCGCGAGCGTGAAGATCGCGGTCGAGGCCGCCGCCGTGGACGGGCCCGCGCGCGACTCGGCGACCGACGACTGGTTTCTCTCCTACTCGGGCGACGAGTACAAGGAGGTGCGCGACACCGCGGCCTCGCGTCTCGTCACGCTCCAGCTCCCTCCGGGCCGCTACGACCTGCGCGTCAGTGTGAACGACGCGCTCGCCGGGACGTTCGGGCAGGCGACCCTTCGCGTCGACGCCCGCTGAGTAGACTCGGGCGCATGACGCGCCTCCCCGGCCCTCCGCCCGCGCACGGCGACTTCTCTCCCGACGACTTCCGCCGCATGGGAGAGGCCGCCGTCGAGCGCCTCGCGCGCTACTTCGAGACGCTCGAGACGCGTCCCGTCCTCGCGCGGACGAAGCCGGGCGAGGTCCTCGCGCGGATCCCGGCGCGCGCCCCCGAGGAGCCGGAGCCCTGGGAGGCGATCGAGAGGGATCTCGACGACCTCGTCGAGCCGAACCTCACGCACTGGCAGCACCCGGGCTACCTCGCCTACTTCGCGACGACGAGCTCGGCGCCCGCGATCGTCGGGGAGCTCCTGACGGGCGGATACAACCAGATCGGCATCCTCTGGCGCACGTCGCCCGTCCTCACGGAGCTCGAGCAGGGCGTCGTGCGCTGGCTTCTCGACCTCGTCGGGCTCCCCTGGGGCCCCGACGCCTTCGACGGCCAGCTTGCGGACACGGCCTCGACGGCCTCCCTCATCGCGCTCGCGGCCGCGCGCGAGCAGGCGTTCCCGGAGGTGAGGAAGACGGGGCTCGCGGGCCGCGCCGCGGGGGCCGTCTACGCCTCGGAGCTCGCGCACTCCTCGATCGACAAGGCGTGCGTCGTCCTCGGCTTCGGAACCGAGGGGCTGCGGAAGATCCCGACGGACGCGGAGTTCCGGATGGACGTCGAGGCCCTCGCGTCCGCGATCGCGCGGGACCGCGCGGACGGGCGTACCCCCGTGGCCGTCGTCGCGACGGCAGGGACGACGACGGTCACGTCCGTCGACCCCGTGCGGTCACTCGCGGACTTGTGTGAACGCGAGAGGATCTGGTTGCACGTGGACGCCGCCTACGCCGGCTCCGCCGCGGTCCTTCCGGAGATGCGTCCGCTCTTCGCGGGCTGGGAGCGCGCGGACTCGGTCCTCTTCAACCCGCACAAGTGGATGCTCGTTCCGAACGAGTGCACGGGCCTCTTCTTCCGCCGGATGGAGCGCGTCCGGAGGGCGTTCTCCGTCGTGCCGAACTACCTCGAGACGCCCGAGAGCCAGGTCGTGCGCGAGTACATGGACTACGGCGTCCAGCTCGGCCGGCGGTTTCGCGCGCTGAAGATGTGGATGACGCTGCGGGCGTTCGGCGCCGCGGGCGTGAGGGCGCGCATCGCGGACGCTCTCACGCACGCGCGCTGGCTCAGGGCGGAGCTCGAGAAGGAGCCGGCCGTCGCGATCGTGGCTCCGGTGCCGTTCTCCGTCGTCGCCTTCCGCTGGCAGCCGGACGGGACGAGCGACGCGGAAGCCGACGCCGCAAACGCCCGGATTCTGGCGCGCATCAACGAGGACGGACGGTCCTTCGTCTCGCACGCGCTCGTCCGCGGACGCTACACGCTGAGGGCGGCGGTCGGCAGCGCCCGGACCGGGCGCAGGCACCTCGAGGCCTTCCTCGCCGCGTTCCGGTCCGCCGTCGAGGCCGAAGGACGCTGAAGCACCCGTTCGCCGGTCCCGGACGACCGCTCGCCGAAAAACCCGGCTCAAACGGAAACGAACACGTTTCGGATATCGTACGAAGTGAGTCTGAATTGCTTATGGAGCCTTTAAACAAATCAGCCGACCTGTCCGCCCTGAAGATCGACCGCGCCGAGGAGCCCCGCTCCCGACGTCTGCTCTGGGCCGGTGTCGCGACGGCCTGCGTGGCGGCCGTGGTCGTCCTCTTCCTCCTCGTCCGGAGCGGCGGCGTCACCCTTCGGGCGCCGGAGGTCGCGACGACGCGCGTCGCCGTCGTGACGCCGACCCAGGCCTCCACGGTCCTCACGGCGTCCGGCTACATCGTCGCCCGGTCCAAGGCGGAGATCTCCCCGAAGACGGTCGGCCGCATCGCGTGGCTGAACATCGAGGAAGGACAGAAGGTGAAGAAGGGCGAGCTCGTCGCCCGGCTCGAGTCGCAGGAGCTCGAGGCGCAGAAACGACAGTACGTCGCCGCGCGCGACCAGGTCCTCGCGCAGCTCGCGAACGCGCGCCTCGAGCGCGACCGCGCCAAGGCGCTCCTCGAGGACAAGATCGGCTCGCAGCAGGCGTTCGACGCGGCGGACTCGCAGGTGCGCGCCCTCGCCGCGCAGAGCGCCTCCGCCGAGCAGCAGATCAAGTACACGGACGAGCTCATCAAGAACGCCGAGATCTACTCGCCGATCGACGGCGTCGTGACCGTCAAGAAGGCGTTCCTCGGCGAGACCGTCGCGCCGCAGGGGTTCGGCGGGGCCGGGTCCGCCGGCGCGACGTTCGCCGTCATCGTCGACCTCTCGTCCCTCGAGATGGAGGCCGACATCAACGAGCAGAACGTCGCGAAGCTCTCGATCGGCCAGCCGGCCGAGGTCGCGCTCGACGCCTATCCGGACAAGCCCTACAAGGGCCGGCTCCGGCAGATCGTCCCGACCGCCGACCGCCAGAAGGGCTCCGTGAAGGTCAAGATCGAGATCTTCGACAAGGACTCGCGGGTCCTCCCCGAGATGTCCTGCCGCGTCGTCTTCCTGAATCCCGGGGCGAAGGTCGACGAGAAGGCGAAGCCGAAAATGATGGTCCCCGCCGCTTCCGTCGTCGAGATCGGCGGGGAGAAGGGCGTCCTCGTCGTCGCGGACGACAAGGCCGCCTTCCACCCCCTCGTCCTCGGGCCCGCGTCGGGGACTCAGGTCGAGGTCGCGTCGGGCGTCGCCGGCGGTGAAGAGATCGTCGCGGACGCCTCCGCCCGGCACGGGTGGCGCCGCGAGCAGAGCGTCCGCGTCAAGAAGGACTGAACCCCGGAGACACGAAGGAGAGCCGCATGGCGACGCCCCTCATCCAGATCGACTCGCTCGTCAAGCAGTACACCCGCGACACGCAGGTGCTCACCGTCCTCGACAAGCTCTCCCTGGAGGTCGAGGAAGGGGACTTCGTCGCGCTCATGGGCCCGTCGGGCTCGGGCAAGACGACGCTCCTGAACCTGATCGCGGGGATCGACCGCCCGACCTCCGGGCGCATTCTCGTCGGCGACGCCGAGGTCTCGCGGATGAGCGAGGGGGCGCTCGCGAAGTGGCGGAGCGGGAACGTCGGTTTCATCTTCCAGCTCTACAACCTCGTGCCCGTCCTGACGGCCTACGAGAACGTCGAGCTTCCGCTCCTCCTCACGAACCTGAACCGCGCGCGCCGGCGCAAGCAGGTCGAGCTCGCGCTCTCGGTCGTCGGCCTCGCGGACCGCATGGACCACTACCCGCGCCAGCTCTCCGGCGGGCAGGAGCAGCGCGTCGCGATCGCGCGCGCGATCGCGACCGACCCGAAGCTTCTCGTCGCGGACGAGCCGACGGGCGACCTCGACTCGAAGAGCGGCGAGGAGATCCTCGTCCTCATGGAGCGGCTGAACGCCGAGTTCAAGAAGACGATCGTCATGGTCACGCACGACCCGAAGGCCGCGGGCCGGGCCCACCGGCTCATCCACCTCGACAAGGGCGTCCTCAAGGAAGACGTGCACGCCGAGCGCGGCAAGGCGGTCGGCATGGCGGCCGCGATCTCGGCGTCCGCCACCTGAGTTTCCGGGAGGGCCGGTGAAGTTCTTCCCGTACGTCTTCAAGAGCCTGTTCCGCAAGAAGACGCGGTCGCTCCTCACGCTGGGGTCGATCCTGCTGCCGCTGTTCGTCGTCTGCCTCATGGGGACGCTCATCCGGACGCTCGACCGGCCGTCCACGGGCGCCGGGATGTACCGCCTCGTCGTACGGCACAAGGTCTCGCTCTCGAACTGGATCCCGGAGGCGTACCGCGCGCGGATCCGGACCCTCCCGGGAGTCGAGGACATGTCGGTCTGGTGCTGGTTCGGCGGCAGGTACGTCGATTACGCCCCGAAGAACTTCTTCGCGCGGTTCGGCGTCGAGCCCGAGAAGCTCCTGAAGGTCTTCGACGAGGCGAAGGTCGTCGAGGGGAGCGCGGCGGACTGGATCGCGGACCGATCCGGCGCGATGGTCGGGACCGACCTCGTGAAGAAGTTCGGCTGGAAGCTCGGCCAGAAGGTCGTCCTGCAGGGCGACATCTACCCCGTCAACCTGGAGCTCACGATCCGCGCCATCTACGACGCCGCGGGCGGGAACAACGCCGCGCTCTTCTTCAACTGGGCGTACGTCGAGGAGGCGCTCCCGCAGGTCAAGGGGAGGATCGGGACGTTCTATATCCGCGCGAAGGACGCCGAGGCGGTCGCGCGACTCCCGAAGCAGATCGACGCGCTCTTCGAGAACACGGACGCGCCGACGAAGACCGAGACCGAGAAGGAGTTCCAGAACGGGTTCGTCCAGATGCTCGGGAACGTCAAGCTCATGCTGAACGGGATCAGCACGGCGATCGTCTTCGTGATCCTCCTGATCGCCGCGAACACGATGGCGATGGCGGCCCGCGAGCGCGTGAACGAGATCGCCGTTCTGCGGACGCTCGGCTTCCAGAAGGAGACGATCCTCGCGATGATCGTGGGTGAGAGCCTTCTCCTCGGCCTCCTCGGCGGCGCGCTCGGCCTCGGGCTCTTCGTCCTCGGGTTCGGCGGCTTCAAGGCCGCGCTCATGAACACGCCGATGTCCGGCTTCGCGACGGGCATGCGACTCTTCCCGTCGGTCCTCGCCGTGGGCTTCGGGATCGCCGTCTTCATCGGACTCGTCGCCGGGATCGTCCCGGCGGTCGGCGCCGCACGGCGCTCGATCACGGACGGGTTGCGGCGGGTGGGCTGATGAAGTTCTTCCCGTACGTCTTCAAGAGCCTGTTCCGCAAGAAGACGCGGTCGATCCTCACGCTCGCTTCGATCGTGCTGCCGCTCCTCGTGATCTGCGTCATGGGCACGCTCCTGAGGACGCTCGAGAGCGACCCGACGGGCGGCAAGGGGATGTTCCGCCTCATCGTGCGGCACAAGGTCTCGCTCACGAACTGGGTCCTCGAGTCCTACATGCCGAAGATCGCGCAGCTCCCCGGCGTCGCGGACGTCGTGCGAATGAACTGGTTCGGCGGGTCCTACGTCGACCAGCGGCCCGAGAACATGTTCAGCCGTTTCTCGACGTCGGACGCGGCGACGTTCCTCAGGGTTTTCGACGAGGCGACGATCGTCCAGGGCTCGGCGCAGGGCTGGATCGGCGACCGCGCCGGACTCCTCGCGGGCGAGCTCCTCATGAAGAAGTACCACTGGAAGATCGGGCAGAAGATCACGCTCAAGGGCGACATCTATCCCGTGAACCTCGAGCTCACGATCCGCGCGGCCTACAAGGGACCGGACGAGACGGCCGTCTACTTTCACCACCAGTACATCGAGGAGGCCCTTCCCCGCGTGAAGGGGTTCGTGGGCTGGTACTGGATCAAGGCCGACTCCCTCGCGGCCGTCGAGCGTCTCCCGAAGCAGATCGACGCGATGTTCGACAACAGCTCCGTCCCGACGCGGACCGAGACGGAGAAGGAGATGCAGAACGGCTTCGTCTCGATGCTCGGCAACGTGAAGCTCATGGTCACGGGCATCTCGACCGTCATCGTCGTCGTGATCCTCCTCATCGCGGGGAACACGATGGCGATGGCGGCCCGCGAGCGCGTCACGGAGATCGCCGTCCTGAGGACGCTCGGGTATCCGAAGGGGACGATTCTCGCGATGATGCTCGGCGAGAGCGTCCTCCTCGCGCTCCTCGGCGGGACGATCGGCGCGGCCCTCTTCGTCGGCCTGTTCCCCGGCTTCCGGCAGGGCCTTCTCTACTCGCCGATGGGCGGCTTCGCGGCCGGCATGCGCGTCTTTCCCGAGATCGTGGCGCTCGCGTTCGCGGTCTCCGTCCTCGTCGGGATCCTCGCGGGCCTCGTGCCCGCCATCCGCTCGGCGCAGCGGTCCATCACGGAAGGGCTCAGGCAGGTCGGATGAAGTTCCTGCCGCTCGTCCTCAAGAACGTCCTGCGCAAGAAGACGCGCTCCGGCCTGACCGTCGGCTCGATCCTGCTCCCCTTCTTCGTGATCTGCCTCCTCGGGACGTTCGTCGCGATGCTCGACGCGGACCCCTCCGAGGGGCGCGGAATGTTCCGGATCGCCGTGCGGCACAAGGTCTCGTTCACGAACTTCCTCCCGGCGTCCCACCTCGAGAAGATCCGGCGGCTTCCCGGCGTGAAGGCCGCGATGCCGTTCAACTGGTTCGGCGGGCGGTACGTGGACTTCTCCGCCTTCAACGTCTTCGAGCGCTTCGCCGTCGACCCCGCGGTCTTCTTCGACGTGTTCGACGCCGACGGCGTCGTGGAGGGCTCGGCCGAGGCGTGGCGGGCGGACCGGAGCGGCCTCCTCGTGGGCCGACTCCTCATGCGGAAGTACGGCTGGAAGCTCGGGCAGCAGATCACGCTCACGGGCGACATCTGGCCGGGCGTCTACACGTTCACGATCCGGGCCGTCTACCAGTCTAACGACGAGGCGGCCGTCTTCTTCGACCAGAAGGTCATCGACGAGACCCTGCCGCGCCGGGCCGGCCTCTACACGATGATCTGGCTCAAGGCGGACGACGCGGCTTCGGCGCGCGCGCTGATCCCGCGCATCAACGCGCTCTTCGAGAACTCGCCGTGGCCCGTACGCGCCGAGACCGAGAAGGAGTTCCAGAACAATTACCTCGCGCTCCTCGGGAACGTGAAGCTGTTCTTCCGGAGCCTCACGGCGGTCATCGCCACGGTCGTCCTCCTCATCGCCGCGAACACGATGGCGATGGCCGCGCGCGAGCGCGTGGCCGAGCTCGCCGTTCTGCGGGCGATCGGCTTCCCGAAGCGGACGATCTTCGGACTGCTCCTCTCGGAAAGCGCGCTGCTCGCGGTCTTCGGCGCCTCCGCGGGCCTCGCCGCCTACCTCGTGCTGTTCCCGAGGCTGCGCGCCGCCGTCCTCTACTCGCCGCTCGCGGGCGTCGCGTCCGCGCTGCGCCTCTATCCCGAGGTCCTCGCCGGCGCGTTCGCCGTCACGGTCCTCGTCGGCGTCCTCGCCGGCCTCGTGCCCGCCATCCGCTCCGTCCGGCGCCCCATCGCGGACGGCCTCAGATTCGCCGCCTAGGAGGAGACCCGATGCTCGGCATCCCCCTGAAGTACAACGTCCGCAACCTCTTCGTGAGGAGGGTCACGACGTCGCTCACGGTCCTCGGGATCGGGCTCGTCGTCGCGGTCTTCCTCTGCGTCATGTCGCTCGGCGAGGGGCTCACGCGCGTCTTCACGGCGTCGGGCTCGGAGAGCAACGTGCTCGTCCTCAGGCAGAACTCGCAGTCCGAGCTGCAGTCGGGGATCTCGCGCGACCAGGTGCCCCTCATCCTGACGCTCCCCGGCATCGCGCCCGACGCGGACGGAAAGCCGCTCGCCTCGCCCGAGCTCGTCGTCGTCCTGAACCTCGAGAAGATCGACGGGGGTTCGTCGAACGTCACGATCCGCGGGATCGGCGAGAAAGGGATGAAGCTCCGGCCGGGCCTCACGCTCGTCGAGGGCCGCTGGTTCACGCCGGGCAAGTCGGAGGTCGTCGTCTCGAGGAGCGTGAGCAAGCGCTTCAAGGACTGCACGACCGGCCAGACGATCCGCTTCGGCGCGTACCGCTGGAACGTCGTCGGGCTCTTCGACGCGGGCGGCACGGCGCCCGACAGCGAGATCTGGACGGACGTGGAGGGGATGATCACGGACTTCAAGAGGAACGGCTATTCGTCCGTCCTCGCGAAGACGTCCGGCCGCGCGGCGCGCGACCAGTTCGTCGCGGGCCTCGCGGGCGACGCCCGCCTCGCCCTCGAAGGCAAGGTCGAGCGGAAGTACTACGACGACCAGACGTCCACGGCGGCGCCGATCAAGTTCCTCGGCTTCTTCGTCGGCATCGTCATGGCGATCGGGGCGTGCTTCGGCGCGATGAACACGATGTACGCCGCCGTCGCGGCGCGGACGCGAGAGATCGCGACGCTCCGCGCCCTCGGCTTCTCGCGCCTCTCGGTCCTCGCGTCGTTCGTCTTCGAGTCGCTGTGCCTCGCGCTCCTCGGGGGACTCGTCGGCTGCGTCCTCGGCCTTCTCGCCGTGAAGCTCGCTCTCTCCGGCGTCACGGGCACGACGAACTTCGCGACATTCTCCGAGGTCGTCTTCGCGTTTCGCCTCACGCCCGCGCTCCTCGGCATGGGGATCGTCTTTTCGCTCGTCATGGGGTTCTTCGGAGGCCTCTTTCCGGCGGGCCGCGCGGCCTTCACGAAGATCACGGACGCCCTCCGTCAGGTGGGCTGAAGGGCCACGCGTGGCCTTCTTCCAGGATCCGCCGCGGCTCGGCAACCAGTGGGAGGAGGACCGCGTCGTGCGCGGCTTCCTCGCGCGGAAACTCCCGGGCGACGCGTATCGCGCGGCCGAGCCGGACCTCGCCGAGATGGGGGCGCTCGCCGCCGGCCGGCTGCGGGACCTCCTTCTCGCCGAGCCGGACGCGAAGCCGTCCCTCGTGTCATGGGACGCCTGGGGCCGCCGGGTCGACCGCATCACGCTCGCGCCCCTCTGGCGGGAGACGGCACGCCTCGCGGCGGAAAAGGGGCTCGTCGCGCTCGCGTACGGGAGGCCGTACGGCGGCCTCTCGCGGCTCGTGCAGATGGCGCTCGTCTACCTCATGGAGCCTTCCTCGGGCGTCTATTCGTGCCCGCTCGCGATGACGGACGGCGCGGCGAAGACGCTCGTCCTCTCCGGCAACCGCGCCCTGATCGAGCGCGCGGTCCCGCGCCTCACGAGCCGCGACGCCTCGAGCGCGTGGACGTCCGGACAGTGGATGACGGAGCGCACGGGAGGCTCAGACGTCGGGGTCTCGGAGACCGTCGCGCGGAAGGCGCCGGACGGGTTCCGGCTCTACGGGACGAAGTGGTTCACGTCGGCGACGACGTCCGAGATGGCGCTCACGCTCGCGCGCCCGGAGGGCAACGGCCCGGGAGGGTCCGGCCTCGCGGTCTTCTACCTCGAGACGCGGGACCCCGAGGGGCTGCCGAACGGGATCGAGATCCACCGGCTCAAGGACAAGCTCGGGACGCGCATGGTGCCGACGGCCGAGCTCGACCTGAACGGGACGCGTGCGACGCCCGTCAAGGGGCTCACGGACGGCGTACGAAACATCGCGCCGATGCTCGCGATCACCCGGACCTGGAACTCAGTCGCCGCGGCGGCCGGCATGCGGCGGGCCGTCGCCCTCGCCCGGGACTACGCACGACGGCGCGTCGCGTTCGGGGCGCCGCTCGCCGACAAGCCGCTCCACCTCGAGACGCTCGCGGACCTGCAGGCGACGTCCGAGGGGGCGTTCCACCTCGCGTTCCGCGCGGCGGAGCTCGTCGGGCTCGAGGAGGCGGGCGAAGCCGGCCCGGAGGGCGCCGCGCTCCTCCGCCAGCTCGTGCCGATCGCGAAGCTCACGACCGGCAAGCAGGCCGTCACCGTCGCGAGCGAGGCCCTCGAGGCCTTCGGCGGCGCCGGCTACGTCGAGGACACGGATCTCCCCCGCCTCCTGCGCGACGCCCAGGTGCTTCCGATCTGGGAGGGAACGACGAACGTCCTGTCCCTCGATCTCCTGCGCGCCGGCGCGAAGTCGAGCGGAATCGGCCCGCTCGTACGCGAGGTCGAGAGGGCCCTCGTGGCCGCCGTGGATCCGCGCCTCGCTCCCGCGGCGGCCCGCGCCCGCGCGGCGGTGAGTCGGGCCGAGGCCTGGCTCGCGGAGGCCGGGCGCCTCGGGACCGGCGCCGCCGAGGCCGGCGCCCGGCGCCTCGCGCTCACGCTGGGTCTCGCGCTCGAGACGGCCCTCCTCGCCGAGCACGCGGCCTGGGCGCTCGGGCGGGGCGATCCGCTTCCCGCCCGCGCCGCCGAGCGTCTCTCGCGGCGAGGCCTCGATCTCCTGGACGACGCGGCGGACCCCTGCGAGGCGGCCTCGCTCGCCCGCGACGATGGCGAAACCCGGAACGAGCTGCGATAGAGTCTCGCCATGGCCGACTGGCTCGTGAAGACGGAACCCGGGGATTACTCCTTCGAAGATCTGAGGAAGGAAAAAGAGACCGTCTGGACCGGCGTGAAAAACCCCGTCGCGCTGAAGAACCTCCGGGCGATGAAGAAGGGCGACCGCGTCGTCGTGTACCACACAGGCGGCGAGAAGGCCGCCGTGGGCGAGGCGACCGTGAGCTCTGCCTCCTTCGAAGAAAATCTGAAATCGGCCTCGGAGCCCCGGGTCACCCTTCGCGCGGGCAGGCCCCTCCCCCGCCCTGTTCCCCTCTCAGAAATCAAATCTTCTTCCCTCTTCTCCGACTCCCCGCTCGTGCGCATCGGCCGCCTCTCCGTCGTCCCGCTGACCGCCGCGCAGTACGCGTTCCTCGACAAGGGCTGAGGGCGTGTTCTTCTCCCGGGCGCAGGAGGTCGCGCTCGCGGCGCTGCCCCTCCTCGACCCGCGCGGCCCGGCGGGACGCGGCCGGGGCGTGAAGGAGCTCGCGGCGGACGCGCGTGTCCCCGCGCCGTTCCTCGCGAAGGTCCTCGGCCGTCTCGTGGATCGCGGCCTCCTGCGGAGCCGTCGAGGCCGCGCGGGAGGGTTCGTGCTCGGCCGCCCCGCCGAGGAGATCACGCTCGCCGACGTCGTCCTCGCGCTCCAGCGAAAGGGCGACCTCGAGGCGGCGTTCCCCGAGCCGCCGGGCGCCGCGGCCCGGCTTCTCGCTCCCGTGCGGGGAGAATTCCTCGCGAGGCTGCGCGGCACGCGCCTCGCCGACCTCGCGGCGGGACCCCCCCGGGCCTGACGCGCGAGAACGGCCCAACTCTGGCAGGATGCGCTGCGGAGGTTCGCATGTCGCGTCCCGTCAAGGACCCCGTCAGCTGGCTCTACCCCCCGATCGAGCCGAACCGCACGGGCATGCTCAGGGTCTCGGACGTCCACACCCTCTACTGGGAGGAAAGCGGGAACCCGAAGGGCAAGCCCGCCGTGTTCCTCCACGGCGGCCCCGGCGGCGGGTCGGACCCCAAGGTGCGCCGCTTCTTCCACCCGGACAAGTACCGCATCGTCGTCTTCGACCAGCGTGGCTGCGGGAAATCGACGCCGTACGCGAGCCTCGAGGCGAACACGACGTGGGATCTCGTCTCGGACACCGAGAGGGTCCGCGAGCACCTCGGGATCGAAAAGTGGCAGGTCTTCGGCGGCTCGTGGGGCTCGACGCTCGCGCTCGCGTACGCCGAGAAGCACCCGGACCGCGTAACGGAGCTCGTCCTGCGCGGCATCTTCCTCCTGCGCCGGCAGGAGATCGAGTGGTTCTACCAGGAAGGCGCATCGATCATCTTCCCGGACGCGTGGGAGCCGTACTTCGCCCACATCCCCGAGGCCGAGCGCGGCGACCTCGTGGCCGCGTACCACAAGCGTCTCACGAGCGAGGACCCCGCGGTCCGCCTCGCGGCCGCGAAGATCTGGAGCGGCTGGGAAGGCGCCACGTCCAAGCTCCTCCCCGACGCGTCGTTCACCGGGCACTACGAGGAGGACGGATTCGCCCTCGCGTTCGCGCGCATCGAGGCGCACTACTTCGCGAACAAGGGCTTCTTCGAAGTCGACGGCCAGCTCCTGCGCGACGCGGGGAAGATCCGCCACATCCCGGGCGTCATCGTCCAGGGGCGCTATGACGTCGTCTGTCCGATCGTCAGCGCCTGGGCGCTCCACGGCGCCTGGCCGGAGGCGGACCTCATCATCTCGCCCGACGCCGGGCACAGCGCCTGGGAGCCGCCGAACTGCCGCGCGCTCGTCGCCGCGACGGACAAGTTCGCCTGAGGGACCTCCGCGCGTTCCTCGACGCGCTCCGGAGGGAGAACGACCTCGTCGTCGTCGAGGCCGAGGCCGACCCGCGTCTCGAGATCCCCGAGATCCACAGGCGCGTGATCGAGGACGGCGGACCGGCCCTTCTCTTCGCGCGCCCGAAGGGCTCGGAGTTCCCCGTCGTGACGAACCTCTTCGGAACGAAAAAGCGCCTCGACCTCGCGTTCGGCGGGCGCCCGCTCGAGTTCGTGAGGGCCGCGGTGCGCGCGGCCACGGAGCTCGTGCCGCCGACGGCCGCCTCGATCTGGAGATTCCGTGCGTTCTTCGCGGAAGCGCTGCGCGTCGGGACGACCCGCGTGCGAACGGCGCCCGTGACCGACGTCGTCGAAACGACGCCCGACCTGACCCGCCTGCCCGCCCTGACGCAGTGGCCCAAAGACGCCGGGCCGTTCCTCACGCTCCCGCTCGTCTACACGGAACATCCCGAGCGGCACGAGTCGAACCTCGGGATGTACCGCATCCAGATTCACGGGCCGCGGACGACCGGCGTCCACTGGCAGATCGGCAAGGGCGGCGGCTTTCACTACCATGCCGCCGAGGAGAGGGGCGAGGCGCTCCCGCTCACAATCTTCCTCGGAGGTCCGCCCGCGCTCATCCTCGGCGCGGTCGCCCCGCTGCCCGAAGGAGTGCCCGAGCTCCTCGTCGCCTCGCTCCTCCTCGGCCGGAAGATCGAGATGGCCGACGTCCCCGGCCACCCGCACCGGCTGGTCGCGCGCGCGGAGTTCGCGATCACGGGCCGGGTCCCGCCGAAGGCGCGCCGGCCCGAGGGCCCGTTCGGCGACCACTACGGGTACTACTCCCTCGCGCACGACTACCCCATCCTCGAGGTGGACCGCGTCTTTCACCGCAAGGACGCGATCTTCCCGGCCACGGTCGTCGGGAAGCCCCGGCAGGAGGACTTCTTCATCGGGGACGCGCTTCAGGAGCTGCTCGCGCCGCTCTTCCCGCTCGTCATGCCGTCCGTCGTCGACCTCTGGAGCTACGGCGACACGGGCTTCCACTCGCTCGCCGCCGCCGTCGTGCGCGACCGGTACGGGCGCGAGGCGATGATGTCCGCGTTCCGCATCCTCGGAGAAGGACAGCTCTCACTCACGAAGTTCCTCCTCGTGACAGACGCGCGGCGGGACCTGCGCGATTTCCGCGGCCTCCTTTCCCACGTCCTCGCGCGATGCCGGTTCGAAACCGACCTCTTCCTCTTCGGAAACCTCGCGATGGACACGCTCGACTACACGGGCCCAAAGGTCAACGAGGGCAGCAAGGGCGTCCTCCTCGGCCTCGGAGAGGCGGTGCGCGACCTGCCGTCGGAATTCCGCGGCCCGCTGCCGGCCGGCGCGACGGCCGCCGCCGTCTTCGCGCCGGGCGCGCTCGTCGTCCAGGGGCCCGCCTTCGAGGCCGACCGCGACTTCGCGGACCGGCTCGCGGCGGATCCGGCGGTCGCCGCCTGGCCGCTCGTCGTCCTCGCGGAGGACGCGGCCGCCACGGCGAAGGACACGCGCGCGTTTCTCTGGCGCGTCTTCACGCGTTTCGAGCCCGCGGCGGACGTCCACGGCGCGACGCGCGTCGTGCGGAACCACCTCGCGTTCTCCGCGCCGGTCGTGATCGACGCGCGCACGAAGCCGTGGATGCCGGACGTCGTCGAAGCCGATCCCGCGACGACCGCCCTCGTCGACCGGAGATGGCGCGAGTATTTTCCGAGGCGCTGACCGACAGTTTCTGTCGGACCGATCGCTTCGAAAACCCGCGCGCGGGCCCCTGGGGCGACACGTTTCGGCGGTTCTCCCCCCGTTTCGCCGGGCCCGGATCCTGCAAGAGGGCACGCGGTCATGCCCGTCAACCTCGGTGTCGGCGACGTCCTCGCGGAGTCCGGCGACCTCACGGTGCGCCGTCTGAGCCGGGCGTCCACATGGCAGAAGACGCACGGCGGCACGATCGAGCGCGCCCTGCTCTCGACCGGCGCCGTGAGCGAGGAGACGCTCACGTCGGCTCTCGCGCAGGCGTACGGGCTGCCCGGAGTCTCGCGCGCCGCGCTCCTCTCGGCGGACCCGGACATCGTGGAATGCCTGCCCGCGAAGGAGCGCCGGCGGTTCCGCGCGTTCCCGTTCTCCCTCTCGGGAAAGATCCTCTACGTCGCGATCTCGGACCCGCAGAACATCGTCCTCCAGAAAAACCTCGCGATCGCGACCGGGTTCTCCGTCGAGCTCTTCGTCGCGCCCGATCCCGTCCTCGAGGACGTCATCGAGCGCTTCGAGGGCCAATCGGCCGGGCATGCCCCTTCGCCAGCCGATTCCGCGCCGCTCCCGCCGGCCGTCCCCGCGCCCGCGACCGCCCCGGACGAGGACTGGATCGAGCGTCTCGGCCGGGCGCTTCTCGCCGAGGCCCTGCGGTTCGACGCGACCGAGCTCGAGCTCGGGGCCGACACGCACGGCGCGTTTCTCCGCACGTTCGATACCGCGCACCCCGCCATGACGCGCCGCCTTTCGGCCGCGCTGCTCGCGCCGCTCGTCGCCTGGTTCCAGTCGCGCTGCCGCCGGGCCGAGGGCTTCGTCGCCGAGGCGAACCGCGCCGGAGAGGGTCTCAAGCGCCGCCGCATCGACCTCATCGCCGCCGATTCGCACGGCGTGAGGGTGAGGCTCGTACCCGTGGGCGACGGCGTCGAGCTGGCACCTCCCGCGAAGGTGGACGTGAGCTGCGCGCACGAGCGCGTCGGCGGCCACGTCTTCTGCCCGCGCTGCGGCGACGTGCTCTGAGAGCGCTGCCCCTCCCTCACGACCCCCGGTCTGGATTCTTCCCGACGATCACGCCGGAGGCGGCGCACCGCCGCCCGCGTTCGGGCCCGGGCCCCGGCCGCGCCCGCGCCGCCTGCGGCGCCGGCCGCCGCCGCCCGCCTCGGGTCTCGGTCCGGCTGCCTCGGCGCCGGGCCCCGATTGCGGTCCCGCGGGCTGAGGCGGCCGGGGCGGCTGGTTTCGGCTGCGCTCCTGCTGCGGGGACGCGGGGGGCGCGCCCGGAGCGGAAGCGGCCCGATTCTGGCCGCCGCGTCCACGGCGCCGGCGGCGGCGCCCGCCTCCCTCGGCGGGTTGGCCGGCGGGCGCCGACGGACCTCCCTGGGCGGCGCGCGGGCGTTTCTCGCGCCCGCGCTGCGCCTGGCGACGCGCCTCTTCCTGCTGCCTGACGCGCTGCCGCTCGCGCTGGCGCCGCTCCTCCTCGGCCCTCCTCGCGGCGAGGAGCGCCTCGTTCTTCTTCCGCCACTCGCCCTCGATCTCGTCGGCCTCGATCCGCTCCTCGTCCGAGAGGAGATCGCGGATCGAGACGAGGATCCTCTCCCGCGCCGCCGCGGCGCGGATGAGGTCGACGATGCGCGAGCGCACGGGCGCGGCGGCGTCCGCGACGATCGCCGGAAGGCGGCCGGCGTCGGACAGGACCATGCGCGTGAACGCCACTCGGCGGGTTTCCCCCGTCCCGGCGGCCGCGAGCGTCAGGACGTAGAGGTCCTGTTCGTGCTCGAGCCCGTGCTCGACGAGAGAGAAGCCGGGGAGCGCTTCCGTCGCGAGCGCCGTGAGGAGGTCGATGTGCTTCTCGCCGATCTCCTGCGTCTGCTCCATCGAGACGACGCGGTCGCGGAACATTCGAACCTGGCCCATGCGCGGACGAGTCTACCAACCGGGGCGGGACCGGCCGGGGTCAGACGGAAACGCCGCCGAGGGCGAGCACGCGCCGGGCGTGGTCGTCGGGTCCGAACGACGCCCTCAGGCGGGCGGCGCCCGCCGCGAGCCGCGGCCCGAGTCCTTCGCGCACGAAAAGGGCCATCGCGTGCGTGAGCGCGGCCGTGTCTCCCGGCGGCACGAGGAGGCCGCTGTGCCCGTCCTCGACGACGTCCTCGAGCCCCTCGACCCTCGTCCCGATGACGGGCCGGCCGTATGCGAGCGCGTCCGCCGCGATTCCCGACCCGGTCGCGTGCCGGTACGGACACACGACCGCGTCCGCGGCGGCGAACCAGAGGCCGCGCTCCTTCTCCGGGAGATAGCGCAACTCGAGGCGGACGCCCGCCGGAGCCCACGCTTCCAGCCGGCGCGCATCCCCCCACGGCTCTCCCGCGAGAACGAGCAGCGCGCTCGGAATGTGGCGGCGCAGCGCCGCGAACGCGTCGAGCAGGATGTCCCATCCCTTGTACGGCCGCAGCAGGCCACTGAAGAGAAAGACGATCGCCTCGAGAGGGACGCCGAGCTGCCCCCGCGCGAAGTCCCGGTCGGGAAGGACGGCCCGGGGCTCCGCCGGGTGGGGCACGACCGCGACGGGCGCGTCCGGGCGCTCCCCCGCGACTTCCCGCGCGCTGCGCGCGTTCTGGACGGCGAAGCGGTCCGCGCGCCGGAGGACCGCGCGGGTGAGCGCGTCCTTGAGCGGGTGAGGCTCGTGGTCGAACACGTTGTGGCAGAGAAGGAGGCGCACGGCGGAGGGCCGTTCGGCCGCGAGCGTGGAAAGGAGCAGCGATGCGTGCGGAGCGAAGTACGAAGTCCACCAGGGAAGAACGAGGAGCGAGATTTCTTCGCGTGAGAGAAGACGGGCGGCCCGCACGAACGAGTACGGGTTCATGCCGTCGAGGGACACCGTCAACCGCCCATCGGATTGCGGCTCGGTGCCCTCTCGCCCGGCTCCCTTCCCGTCATCACCCTCCAGGAGGATTCTCGTCTTCTCTTCCTCCGAATAATCCGTCGTGCCGGGATAGAGGAACTTCGGATACATGCGGGAAAAGCCGACGACGACCGGATCGACGCCGAGCCGCCGCATCGCGGCGAGGAGGCGGCCGTTCTGGTCCGCGATTCCGCTGCGCCACGGCGGGAACGGTCCGACGAGGGCGACGCGAGGGGCGGCGGGAGGCATGCCCCGCGATTATGGGCGGGCCGAGGCCTTGCCGTCCCGGACCTCGACGATGAGGAAGCCGGCGTCCTTGCCGACCTCGTCCCACACCCCGACGGAGATGCGCGCCTCCCCGGCGTTCACGACCACGGGGAGCTCGTACGTGAAGTGTCCGGCCTCCGCCTTCGCGACGTCCTCGCGCGGAATCACATAGGGCCGGCGCTGCCGCACGACGTCCGTGAAGCCCCCCTCCGCGTCCGCCGACGCGACGAAGACCGAGAACGCGCCGCTCTCGCCCACCACCGTCGGCTTCCTGGCGAGGCCCGCGATCGGGACGCGCACCCTGAGAGTGGCCGTCGCCTTCCTCTTCTTCGCCTCCACGGACGCCGATTCGAGCGTCACGCGCAGCCGCGACACGGGCTCGGGCCGGAAGAGGTTCGAGAGGACGCGGGCCTCGAGGCGCTCTTCGGGCGTCCGCTCGACGGCAGCGCGGCGCGCACGGACCTTGAGGGAGCGGTCCTTCGTCCTCACGTCCACGCGGAGCGAGCGCCCCGGCTTGCCGCCTGGCGCGGCGACGCCGAGCGAGTACGACGCGTCGACGTCCGCGAGAATCCGCTCCACGAGGCCGGGCGCCTCCTTGTACCCGAGGGTGAACGTCCCGCCCGTCTCGAGCGCGAGCGGCTCGAGCGCCGCCGCTTCGTTCTGGACGATCATGTCCCCGCGGGCGCCTTCCACGGGAGAGTCGATCTTCGGGTTCGAGAAGCGCGACGCGTCCGCGCGAATCACGGCCGCCTCGTCCGGCCAGCCGGCCGGGAAGAACGTGTACAGGGTGACGCCGTTCGCGTTCGCGGCCTGCGCGACGGAATCGACGAGCCCGCGGGCGTTGAACTCGCGGGCGTCCGACGGGATCTCGCCGTAGCGCACCGGACCGGTCAGGCTGAACTCGAGACCCGCGAGCTCCGAGAACCGGTGGCTCGCGAGGACGAGGATCTTCCTCCCGGGAAGCCCGCCGATCGCGTCGCACACACCCCTGAGCGCGGCCGCCTTCGCCTGCATCTTCGCGTAGGCCTCGGCGGCGGCGGCGCGCGTGCTCACCTCGACGCCGCTCGAGACGGACGACGTCGGAAGCGTCGCGAACCAGCCGGCCTCGTCCTGGAGGCCGCGGACCGTCGTGTCCTCCGGGAGGGGGCTGCGGCTCATCCGCTGCTCGTACGCGAGGACGCGGTCGATCGCGGCGAGGTCGGACGTGAACGGAACCACGGCGCCGATGGCCCGGTCCCAGGTCACGATCATCGCGTCGTCGCCCGGCGCGGCGACGATCCTGCGGACGAGCGCGCGCAGCGCGCCGAACGTCGCGTCGGCCTTCCACTTCTCGATCAGGTGGAGCCGGTCCACGAAGAGGACGACGTGGCGCGGCGAACGGGGCGCGGGCACCGGCCGGGAGGGCGCCGGCGCGGTGGCCGCCGGGGCGGGCTCCGCTCCGGCCGGTTCCGGCGGCTCCGTCCCGGACGGCGGCGCGCGGCGCTCGTAGAAGTTCTCGATCGCGACGGGCTTGCCCCCGATCTTCACCTCGAAATCCGACGCCTTGAGACCCGGCACGGGCCGGCCGGACTTGTCCGTCACGACGGCGTCGAGCTCGAGGATGGAGGTCTCGACGGACCCGGCGACGCGCGCGGCGGCCGGGCGGTCATCGGCCCGCGCGATCGCCGGAGCGAGCAGGGCGAGCGCGAGGAGCGTTCTCATGGACTGGATCCGGCGGCCGGAAGGAGCAGGACGCGTGCCACAGGGGAACGTCACCCGGAGAGGAGGAACGCCTTCAGGTACTCGCCCTCCGGGCAGTCGATCGACACGGGATGGTCGGGCCCCGCGCCGCGCCGCTCGAGGATCCTCACTTCCCGCCCGGCGTCGAGCGCGGCCGAGAAGAGCACCTTCTGGAAGAGGTCGGCGGCCACGGGACCGGAGCACGAACACGCGAGGAGAAGGCCGCCCGGCGCGAGGAGCGCGAGCGCGAGGCGGTTCACGTCCTTGTAGCCGCGGCAGGCGCGGTCGACGTCGCCCCGCCGTTTCGCGAACGCGGGCGGGTCCGTGACGACGAGGTCCCACGTCTCCCCCGCCGCGACGCGCGCGCGCAGGTCCTCGAAGACGTCCGCCTGGACCGTCGCCGCGGGCGCGTCCGTCTCGTCCACGCGCTGCCCGTTCGCCCGGTGGTTCTCGCGGGCAAGGTCGAGCGCGGCGCGCGAAACGTCCACGTGGACGACACGCGCGGCCCCTCCCGCGAGCGCCGCGACGCCGAACGCGCCCGAATACGAGAAGAGGTTCAGGACGCGCCGACCCCCCGCGAGAGCGCGCACGACGTGGCGGTTCTCGCGCTGGTCGAGAAAGAAGCCCGTCTTCTGGCCCCCGGCGAGGTCGGCCACGAACCTCAGCCCGCGCTCGGAGAACGCCGCGCGTGCGGGCGCCGCTCCGCCCGAGAGGACCTCGTCCGCGAGAGGGAGGCCCTCGCCCTTTCGGGACGGAAGGTCGTTTCGCTGGAGGATCGTCGCGCCGGGGAACCGCTCCGCGAGCGCCGGAAGCCAGAGCGGCCTCGCGCGTTCCGTCCCCTCGGTCGTCGCCTGCACGGCGAGGACGTCGCCGTAGCGATCCACGACGAGCCCCGGCAGGAAGTCACCCTCCGCGTTCACGAGCCGGTAGCCGTCGGTCGCAGCCGGAACGACGACGGCCCGGAGCGCGGCGGCCGCGTCGAGCCTCCCCGCGACGAGCGCCGCGTCGAGCGGCCGGTGCTCGAACGTCCAGACGCGCGCGGCGATGGGCGAGGCCGGTGACGCGAAGCCCCGCCCGACGAAGCGTCCCTCCGGATCGCGTACCTCGACCGGGCCTGCCGCAACGGGCGCGCCGCGCACGAGGCTGCCGGAGAAGATCCAGGGGTGACGCCGACGCGAGGCGGCTTCCCGGCCGCGCGCGATGCTCAGGATTTGCACGCGGGCACGATACTCCGCGGTCCGCCGCCTTGACGCGACCCCGCCCGGGGGCCGAAACTCCGCGGGAAGCCGTGCGCGAAACCAACGTGATTCCGGCACAAGTGCTGGCGGAGGCCGGCACGGTGGACCCCGTGGAACTCACGAAACACGGGGTCGCGGCCGCGAAGGAGGAGCGTTGGAAGGCCGCGCTCGTCCTGCTCGCGGAGGCCTACAAGCTCTTCGCCGCCGACCCGACCTACAAGGAAGGAACGATCCGGCTCGAGACGGACATCGAGGAGCCCGCCGCCCGGAAGCAGGCGCGTGGCCGCATGTTCTCGTACTACGGCCTCGCGCTCGCAATGTCGAGTCCCGCTCGCGTCCCCGAAGGGGCACGCTTCTGCGAGATCGCGATCCAGAAGGAGTCCTACCAGGCCGAGCACTACGTGATCCTCGCGCGCATCTGGCAGGCGGGCCGGAACCGCCTCAAGACCGTCCAGGCGGTGGACCGGGGCCTCAAGGAGATGCCGAAGAGCCAGCTCCTCCTCGAGCTCCGCGGCGAGATCGGGTGGCGGGAGAGGAAGGCGATCGGCTTCCTCCCGCGGAGTCATCCCCTGAACGCCACGCTCGGGAAGATGCTCCGGAAGAAGAAGCCGCCTCGCTGATCAGAGCCGGGATGCCGCGAGCCACACGAGCGCCGCGACGACGCCGGCCGCGGGAATCGTGAGGATCCAGGCGATCACGATCGTCCGCGCGACGCCCCACCGCACGGCCGAGAACCGCCGGACCGACCCGACGCCCATGATCGCGCCCGTGATCGTGTGCGTCGTCGAGACGGGGATGCCGCCGAGCGAGGCCCCGATGAGCGTGACGGCGCCCGCGAACTCCGCGCAGGAGCCGCCGACGGGCTTGAGCGGCGTGATCCGCATGCCCATCGTCCGCACGATCCGCCACCCGCCGGAGAGCGTGCCGAGGCCGATCGCGGCGTGACAGATCAGGACGACCCAGAAGGGGATCTCCAGCACCTTCAGGTAACCCGTCGAGAAGAGGAGAACGGCGATGATCCCCATCGTCTTCTGCGCGTCGTTCATCCCGTGGCCGAACGAGAAGGCCGCGGCCGAGACGAGCTGCACCCTCCGGAAGCCCTTGTCCAGAGGCTCGGGCCGCGCCCGCCGGAAGATCCACGTGATGGCGAGGAAGAAGCAGAAGCCGAGAACGAACCCGATCACGGGCGAGAGGATGATGAAGACGAGCGTCTTTCCGAGCCCGCTCGGCACGAGCACGCCGGGGCCCGCCTTCACGATCGCCGCGCCCGCGAATCCGCCGATCAGCGCGTGCGAGGAGGATGACGGCAGGGACCACCACCACGTCAGGAGGTTCCAGACGATCGCGCCGACGAGGGCCGCGAAGATGAGGATCGGATCCACGACGGCGGGGTTCACGATGTCCTTGCCGATCGTCTTCGCGACCCGCGTCTCGAGCGAGAACGCCGCGACGAAGTTGAAGAACGCGGCCCACGCGACGGCGATCTTCGGCGTCAGGACGCGCGTCCCGACGACCGTCGCGATCGAGTTGGCCGCGTCGTGAAAGCCGTTGATGAAGTCGAACGCGAGCGCGACGAAGACGACGAAGAGGATGAAGCCCATCGTGCGTCGCTACGAGGACTTCAGGACGATCTGCTCGAGGACGTTCGCGACGTCCTCGCAGCGGTCCGTCGCTTCCTCGAGGACCTCGTAGATTTCCTTCCACTTCAGGAGCGTGATCGGGTCTTTCTCGCTGTCGAAGAGGGCGCCGATCGAGATCCGGTTCAGGCTGTCCGCCTCGTTCTCGAGCCGGTTGATCTCGACGCAGATCTCGAGGATCGCCTTCGAGTTCTTGAGGTCGCCGAGAAAGCCCATCGCGCGGCGGATCGCTTCGGCCGACTGGACGAGAAGCTCCGTCGCCTGCTTGAGGCCCGGCCGGGGCTCGGGGATCTTGTAGAGGACGAACCGGTTCGCGGCGGCGTCCATGAAGTCAAGGACGTCGTCGAGGGCCTTGACGAGGGAGTGGATGTCCTCGCGGTCGATCGGCGTGATCCACGTGCGGGACAGCAGCCCGAACGTCTGGTGCGCGACCTGGTCTCCCTCATGCTCGAGGTGCTTGATGTGCGCGACCTTGAGGGAAACGTCCGTGAAATCGGCGGCGAGCGCGTCGAGCGCCCGTGCGGCCTCGACGATGATCTCCGCCGCGCGGACGAATTGCGGGAGGAAGTTCTCCTCGCGGGGGAACAGCTTGATCACGAGGCCTCCGTGTTCGCGGGCGCAGGATAACAAAGACTTTTCACCGAGCCGACGCCTCATCGACAGGCGAGGTCGAAGGGGAGATTTCTTCAAGGGAAAGAGCGGGAACGCCGCCGGCACGAGGGCCTGCGGCGCGTTCATGGCAGGATGGCCGCATGTCGGGAACCATTCGAAGGCTCTTCTGCGCCCTCGCGGCCTGTTGGGCGGCTCCCCTTTCGGGCGCGCCCGCGCCTCCGACCGCCCCCCGGCCGAGGCTCGCCGTCGTGATCTCGGTCGACGGGCTCGGCTTCTCGCGCCTCGAGAGCTACCGCTCCCTCTACACGTCGGGCCTCAAGCGACTCCTCGACGAGGGCTTCGCCTTCCGGGCGGCGCGGTACGGGCACCTGAACACGGAGACGGGGCCGGGCCATGCCGCGCTCGGCACGGGCGCGCCCCCGCGCGTCACGGGAATCGTCCTGAACACCTGGTTCGAGCACGGGCCCGACGGAGCGCTGAAGAGCGTCTACTGCACCGACGAGAAGGACCCGGCCACGGGCCGCAAGACCGCGGGACCGGGCAACCTCCGCGTTCCGACGCTCGGCGACCGGCTCGTCGCGGCGGCGCCGGGCGCGCGCGTCGTGTCCGTCTCGGCGAAGGACCGCGGCGCCATCTTCCTCGCGGGGAAGAACCCGGCACACGCCGTCTACTGGTACGACGGCGAGACCGGCCGCTTCCGTACGTCCGCGGCCTACCGCCCGCCGGCGCCGGCGGAGGCGCTCGTGAAGAGGTTCAACGACACTCAGGCGGGCGGCTTTCTCCCGGCCCGATTCGGCCTCGTGTGGGACAAGCTGCCCGAGCCGCCCGCCGTGTCGGGCGCGGGCCCCGTCCCGACCGCCGTGCCGCTCGGCGTCATCGCGCGCTTCCAGTATGCGACGCACGGCGTCGGTTTCGCCCACGATCTCTCGACGTACGGGCGGCTCCCGGCCGGAGCCCCGTACGGCTACTTCGGCGGGATCTACCGCAGCCCGCTCATCGACGTTCTCACCGCGGACCTTGCTCTCGCGTTCCTGAACGATCCGGGGTACGCGCTCGGGCGCGGCGACGCGCCCGATCTTCTCGCGATCTCGTTCTCGGGCCACGATCCGGTCGCCCATGACTACGGCGACGAAAGCGAGGAGGCGCGCGACGCGCTGCGCCGCCTCGACCTGCAGATCGGCCGCGTCCTCGACGCCCTCGAGGCCCGCTTCCCGAGGGGCTCCGTTCTCGTCGCGCTCTCGGCGGACCACGGGTTCCCGATGATTCCGGAGGTCGCGAAGGCGCTCGACCGGGGCGCGAGGGGCGGCCGGCTCGAAATCGGCAAGGAGACGCTGCACAACGACCGGGAGCGGCTGAACCGGCTCCTCGACGACGCGCTCTGCCTCGACCGCTCCGTGAAGCCCGTCGGCGCGATGGACGGATGGGACCTCTTCTACAACCGTCCGGCCTCCCCGTACCGAACCGTCGCGGGCGCCTGCGGACCAACCGGGAAGCCGGTGACCGCGGCCGACGTGGATCGCGTCCTCCCGAAGATCCTCGAGCACGTCTGGAACGAGGAGGTCGAGGACGTCTTTCTCGTGTCCGCGCGCGCTTCCTGGCCGGAAACCCCGACGGCGGCGTTCGTGAGGAACGACTTCGACGCCGAGCGCTCCGGCGACGTCTTCGTGATCCCGCGCTGGGGCGTCATGAGCTCGGGCAATCCCGGCCGCGGCGCGATGCACGGCTCGCATCACGAATACGACATCCACGTCCCTCTCGTCTTCTGGGGCGCGGTGAAGGCCGGCGCGTCGGATGCCGCGGCCACGCCGTACGATCTCGCCCCGACCGTCGGGCGCTGGCTGGGCGTCACGCTCCCGGACGCCGTCGGCCGGCCGCTCGACCTGCCGCGGTGAGCGAGGAAGGCGCGCCGCCTCGGAGGAGGCGCCCGCGCTACGCCGGAACGCACCCGCGCCGCTTCGACGAGAAGTACAAGGAGCAGGACGCCGCACGTTTCCCCGAGACGCGCGAGAAGGTGCTCGCCTCCGGCAAGACGCCCGCGGGGAGCCACGTGCCCGTCCTCGTGCCCGAGGTGCTCGAGGCGCTCGCGCCGAAGCCGGGCGACGTCGCCGTGGACGCGACGCTCGGCTACGGGGGACACGCGGCCGAGATCCTGAAAAGGATTCTCCCGGGCGGTCGCCTCCTCGCACTGGACGTCGATCCGATCGAGCTGCCGAAAGCCGCCGCGCGGCTCGAGGCGCTCGCAGCGCGCCTCGGCGCGCCGGGCGCCGCGAAGACGGTAAGGCGGAACTACGCGGGGCTCGCGAAGCTCCTCGCCGAGGAGGGCCTCGAGAGGGGCGCGGACCTGATCCTCGCGGACCTCGGCGCCTCCTCCATGCAGCTCGACGACCCCGCGCGCGGCTTCTCCTGGAAGCACGACGTCCCGCTCGACCTGCGGATGAACCCCGCGCGCGGCGTGCCCGCGGGCGCGCTGTTACTTCGGATGAAGAAGGAGGAAATAGAAGATCTTCTGAGAAGGTTAGGAGACGAGCCGGAAGCGGCGGGAATCGCCCGGCACCTGGCCGAGGCGGCGCGCGCCGCGACGCCACAGGCTGCGAACGGACTGCGCCCAGGCGCAGGCGACAAACACCTTCCAAGAAATCTTCTCCGAACTTCGGACGTCGCGGCTGCGGTGGAGTCCGCCTACCAGGGACGGACCTCACGTGGGGCATCCGAAGCAAAGAAATCTTCCCTTTCCAGGGTCTTCCAGGCGATCCGCATCCTCGTGAACGACGAGCTGACCGCCCTCGACGCGTTCCTGCGCGACCTTCCGCTCTGTCTCGCTCCCGAGGGACGCGCCGCGATCCTCACGTTTCATTCCGGCGAGGACCGGCGCGTGAAGAAGGCGTTCAGGGCCGGGCTCGAGGCCGGACTCTACGCACGCGTCACGGACGACGTCGTCCGCGCGACGGCAGAGGAGCGCGGGCGCAATCCGCGCTCCTCCGCGGCGAAGTTGCGCTGGGCAATTCGAAAAAAGTAAACGGGAAGAAACCAGTTTTTCCCGCTTGCGCGCCGATCGTTCCCGCGACAGAGTCTCAGTTGCCTGTCCCAGGCACCAGGAGGTACGCATGCACTCCAAACGAAACCCCGTGAAGAGCCTCATCCGTATCTGGCCCGGCGTGATCGCCGCGTCGACGGCGCTCGCCACATTCCCCTTGACGGCGGCGGAAGGCGCGGCGCTCACGCCGGCGCAACGGCCCCAGGTCGCGACGGTCCCGGCAACGCTCCCCGCCCGCGTGACCGTCAGGGTCGTCAACGTCCCCCTTCAGGAATGCCCCGCGGACGACCGCGAGGGTCTGGGCTCCGTGAGGGCCTTCATCGACCCGGACACCGGCAAGCTCCGCGCGCCGACGCGCGAAGAGGAGCAGGCGCTGGTCCGCGCGATCCCGCCGAGGGCCGCTCGCCAGGCCCAGGCGGCGCGCGTGCCCGTCGTCCATGCGAACGGCATCGTGAGCATCGAGGTCGGTGAGGACCTGATGGAAGACGTCGTCGTGCGCACCGGCGACGACGGAAAGCCGGTCTTTCTCTGCACGCCCCGCTCCGAGACGGCGCGGGCGCTCACGCGCGCGCTCGCTCCGAAGGCGGGCGTGGCCGCTGAAGAGGAGAAGTAGGCCATGAAAACCAGGATCGGCCTCCCGCTCTTCCTTCTCGCCCTCGCCGTCTTCGTCCTCGTCCCCGCGCCGGCCGCGTCCGCCGCCGCGACGATCACGATCGTCAACGTCAACGCACCCGGAGTGGGATTCAACGATCCGACGCCCGCGGCTCCCGTCGGGGGCAATCCCGGCACGACCCTCGGCGAGCAGCGCCTCAACGTCTTCACGAAGGCCGCCGAGATCTGGGGCGGAACGCTCGATAGCAGCGTCGAGATCACCATCCAGGCGAGCTTTGTGCCGCTGACCCCCTGCACCCCAGCGTCCGGCGTGCTTGGCTCGGCGGGCGCGATCCAGGTCGTCTTCGACGGCGGAGGCGGCGGCATCCCGCCGTTCCCCGGCCTCGAGGCGAACACGCTGTACGGCACCGCGCTCGCGAACAAGCGCCTCGGCTTCGACGCCATCCCCGGCCCAACCGGAACGAACGCCGACGACATCCGGGCCCGGTTCAACAGCAACATCGGCACGGCGAATTGCCTGACGACCCTGAACTGGTATTACGGCTTCGACCTCAACCACGGAAGTGACATCGACCTCCTGACCGTGCTCCTGCACGAGTTCGCCCACGGCCTCAACTTCCAGTCCTTCGCGAACGTCTCGACCGGCGCCCTGCTCGCAGGCTTCGACGACGTCTTCGAAAAGAGGATCCTCGACCTGTCGAGCGGCAAGACCTGGCCCGAGATGTCGAACGCGGAGCGCGCGGCCTCCGCGATCAACCCGCAGAAGGTCGTCTGGGACGGCCCGGCCGTTACGGCGGCCGTTCCGGGCGTGCTCGCGCCGGGCACCCCGCTCCTCCACGTCAGCAGCCCCGCCGCGATCGTCGGCAACTACTCGGTCGGCGCGGCCTCCTTCGGCCCGCCGCTCTCGTCGCCGGGGATCACCGGCACGGTCGTGCAGGGGCTCGATCCCGCCGACGCCGCGGGACCCACGACGTTCGACGCCTGCTCGCCGCTCACGAACGCGGCCGCCGTCGCCGGGAACATCGCCCTCGTCGACCGCGGGACGTGCGGCTTCGTCGTCAAGGTGAAGAACGCCCAGAATGCCGGCGCGGTCGCCGTCCTCGTCGCGGACAACGTCGCCGGCGGCCCGCCGACCGGCCTCGGCGGGTCGGATCCGACGATCACGATCCCCTCGGTGCGCATCACCCTGGCGGACGGGAATGCGATCAAGGCCCAGCTCGGCGCGGGCGTCGTCGCGACGCTCGGCGTCGACCTCTCCGTGAGGGCCGGCGCGGACGCGAGCGACCGGGCGCTCCTCTACACGCCCAGCCCGGTGGCGCCCGGCTCGACGATCTCGCACTGGGACACGAGCGCGTTCCCGAACCAGCTCATGGAGCCCAACATCAACGGCGACCTCACCCATGCCGTCATGCCGCCGCAGGACCTGACGCTGCCGCTCCTGCGGGACGTCGGATGGTTCCCGGACGCGGACCTCGACGGCGTCCCGGACGACGCCGACTGCAGCCCGAACTCCGACCTCCGGCCCACCGTCGTCGTTGGCACCTGCGACTCGGGCGTCCCGAACACGTTCTTCACGAACGGCTGCACGATCGCCGACCTGATCGCGAAGTGCGCGGCCGGCGCGGGGAACCACGGCCGCTTCACGAGCTGTGTCGCGCATCTCACGAACGACCTCAAGAGCGCCGGCATCATCTCCGGCGGCCAGAAGGGCGCCATTCAGAGCTGCGCGGGGAGTGCCTCCATTCCCTGACGGCTGTTCCGGACGATCAGTTCGCGGGATCGGGGCCGGCCTCCGGGCCGGCCCCGATCTTGTTAACGTACGGCGCGATGTCGACCTCCAGTACCGCGCAACACCGTCCCGCCCATCTGCGCGGGATGCAGCTCCTGCAGTCCCCCGCCTGGAACAAGGGGACCGCGTTCACGGCCGCCGAGCGCACGCAGCTCGGGCTCCACGGCCTCCTCCCGCACCAGATCGAGACGATCGACGAGCAGCTCGTCCGGGCGTACGAGGCCTACCTCGAGAAGCCGACGCCGCTCGCGCGGCACATCCAGCTGCGGGCGATCCAGGACACGAACGAGATCCTCTTCTACCGCCTCCTCCTCGCGCACATCGAGGAGATGATGCCGATCGTCTACACGCCGGTCGTCGCCGAGGCGTGCCAGCAGTTCAGCCACATCTACCGGCGTCCGCGCGGCCTGTTCATCCCGTTCGACATGCGCGACGCGATCCCGGCGCTCCTCGGGAACCGGTCGAACCCGGACGTGGACGTCGTCGTCGTGACGGACGGGGAGCGCATCCTCGGGATCGGCGACCAGGGCGTCGGCGGGCTCGGCATCCCGATCGGGAAGCTCACCCTTTACACGCTCGTCGGCGGCGTTCCGCCGGCGAAGACTCTCCCGATCGTCCTCGACGTCGGCACGAACAACGAGACGCTCCTGCGCGACCCGCAGTACTTCGGGTACCGCCACAAGCGCGTGTCCGGCGAGGCGTACTTCGAGTTCGTCGACCGCTTCGTCGAGGCCGTCAAGGCCGAGCTGCCCGGGACGCTCCTGCAGTGGGAGGACTTCGCGACGCCGAACGCGCGGCCCCTCCTGAACCGGTACCGCGACTCTCTCCTCACGTTCAACGACGACATCCAGGGCACGGCCGCCGTCACGCTCGGCGCGCTCCTCGCGGGCGTTCGCGTCGCGGGCCGGAGCCTGCGCGACCAGACGATCGTCTTTCTCGGAGCGGGCTCGGCCGCGATCGGCGTCGCCGACTACCTCCGGGCCGCGATGATCGCCGAGGGCCTCTCCGACGCCGAGGCGCGCCGCCGGTTCTGGGTCGTCGACGTGGACGGGCTCCTCGTCGAACCGCGGATCGATCTCTCGCCCGAGCAGCGCGTCTATGCGCGCGATGCGGCCGAGGTGTCCGGGTGGCCGCGCAGCCATCGTGGAACGGTCGGCCTCGCGGACGTCGTCGGAAGCGTCGAGGCGACAGTTCTCGTCGGCCTCTCGACCGCGGCCGGCGCGTTCACGGAGGCGATCGTGCGCGCGATGGCCGCGAAGACGCCGCGGCCGGTCATCTTCCCGCTCTCGAACCCGACGGCGCGCGCAGAGGCGAAGCCGGAGGACCTCATCCGCTGGACGGACGGCCGCGCGCTCGTCGCCACGGGCTCTCCCACGCCGCCCGCCGTCCTCGGCGGGCGCGCCTTCCTCATCTCGCAGTGCAACAACGTGTTCGTATTTCCCGCCGTGGGCCTCGGCGTCGCGGCCGCCGGCGCCCGGCGCGTCTCGGACGGGATGCTCATCGCGGCGGCGCGGCGGCTCGCCGCCCTGTCGCCGGCCCTGAACGACCCCGCGGCGTCTCTCCTCCCGCCGCTCGGCGACCTGCGCGCCGTGGCCGTCGAGGTGGCCGTGGCCGTGGCGGAGCAGGCCGTGCGCGAAGGCCTCGCGCCGGCCGCATCCGCCGACGTGCTCCGCGCCGGCGTCGCCCTCCGCCAGTGGTTCCCCTCCTACGACGAGGAAGCCTGACGGAGGGCGTGGCCCGGCTTCAGGGCTTCTGCGCCGACATGTCCGGCGGCACCGGCGTCTTCGGCTCCATCCACGCGCCGGGCTTCGCGAGCTCTTTCAGGAGGATCTCGACGCCCTTTTCGAGGGACGGGTCGCCGCCCTTCACGCGCGAGCCCGCGTCGTCGAAAACCTCGACGTCCGGCGCGACGCCCTCGTTCTCGACGACCCAGCGCCCCTCGCGGTCGTAGATCCGGAACGTCGGGACCTCGAGCGTGCCGCCGTCGACGAGGTGGGGGTTCCCCGAGAGGCCGATGAGCCCGCCCCACGTCCGCGTCCCCACGATCGGACCGAGCTTGCTCTCGCGGAAGAAGTACGGCAGCGCGTCGCCGCCGGAGCCCGAGTAGGAGTTCACGAGCATCGCCTCCGGGCCGTCGTGGGCGAACCCCGGCGCCGTGAACCGTTCGAGCCCGCGGCGCGCCCAGAAGGCGAGCGTCTTCCGCGAGAACGACTCGATCATGCGGTCCGGGATGAATCCGCCGCCGTTGTAGCGCTCGTCGATGAGGAGCGCCGGCTTGCCCGCCTGCGAGTAGAAGAGCTTCTGGAGCATCCGGTTGCCGGCCCGCGCCGTGTCCGGGAGGTGCAGGTAGCCGACCTTGCCGCCCGACAGCCTGTCGACCATCGCCATCCGGCTCTTCACCCAGTCGAGGTAGCGCAGGTTCTGCTCGGACGTGATCGTCCTGACGAGAACCGTCCGCGCGCCCTCCGCGGCCGGCTTGTCCGACACGAGGAGCGAGACGACCTTTCCGCCCTTCCCTTCGAGGAGGCGGTACGGGTTCTCCGAGGTCGCGAGGTCGTGCCCGTCGATCGCGAGCAGGAAGCTTCCCTCCTTCACGTCGACGCCCGGCTCCGTGAGCGGCGAGCGCCACGCGTCGTCCCAGTTCTCCCCGGGGAAGACCTTCGCGATCCGGTAGCGCCCGGAGGCGTCCGCGACGAATTCGCAGCCGAGCATGCCGCCCGCGACGCGCGGGACCTTCGGCTGGTCCCCGGATTCGACGTAGGTGTGGCCGGACCCGAGCTCGCCCATGATCTCGCCGAACAGGAAGTCGAGGTCGGCGCGGTGCTCGACGTACGGCACGAGCGCCCCGTACCGCTTCCCGAGCGCGGCCCAGTCCACCCCGTGCAGCTTCTCGTCGTAGTACCAGTCGCGGACGATCCTGAGGCCGTCGGCCCACATCTGCCGCGTTTCGGCGGCGACGTCGAGCTTCATCCTCAGGCCCGAGAGGTCGAGCTTTCCGTCGCCGCCCCTGAGCGGCGCCTTCGCGTCCGTCACGAACCAGTCGGAGCCGACGCGGTACAGCAGCTTCTTGCCGTCGTTCGAGATCTCCCAGCCCTCGACGCCGTCGAGCGCCTTCTCTTCCTTCCTCTCCTTGAGGTCGTAGCGGTAGAGGGACCGGCTGCCGTGGCCGCCGCGGCCGCCGTCGCCGTCCCGGACGTACCAGACGGCGTCGGCCGTCGACGCGAGGTCCGGGTAGTCGCCCGCCGGGACCCCCGGCAGCGCCTCCGTCCGCGCGACGAAGCCCGCCGGCTCGATCGACGTCGCAGGGGCGGCCTTTTTCTCCGCCTTGTCCTTGCTGTCCTTGTCGCCCTTGCCCTCGTCCTTTCCGTCCTTCTTCGCGTCCGTTCCCTTCTCCTCGTCGTCCTTCAGAGGAAACAGGGACGGCGTGCCGGACGCGAGAGCCGTCACGTAGACGCGCGTCGCGTGCGGGTACAGATAGTTGAACTCGTACGCGGAGAAGACGAGCGGGTAGTCGCGCTCGGAGAGGAAGAAGAGGTACTTCCCGTCGGCCGAGAACGCGGGGCCGTGATCGGGCGTCAGACCATCGCCGAGGGGGAACGCTCTCTTCGACTCGGACGACCACACGGCGATCCCGGGCAGGCGCGTCGGATGGCTCTTCTCGTACGCCAGCCATTTCGAATCGGGCGACCACGTGTAGACGTCGAGGTCCTCCTGCGTGCCGGTGTCGACGTCCGTGATCGCGCCCGAGTCGACGTCGAGGACGCGCAGCCGGTGCTTGCGGTCGCCGTAGGCGAGCTTTTTCCCGTCCGGGCTCCACGCCGGGTCGAACTTCCAGGGTGCGCCGTCCTTCGTGAGCCGCTTCGGCGCGCCCGATCCATCCGAGGCGCGGACCCAGATCTCGTACTCGCCCGTCGCGTCCGACAGGTACGCGACGCGGTGCCCGTCGGGGGACCAGGCGGGCGCGCGCTCGCGCACGCCCTGCGTGTGGGTGAGGTCGCGCGTCGGGCCGTCCTTGGCCGGGACGCTGAAGAGGTCGCCGCGCGCGTCGAAGACGACGCGGGCGCCGCTCGGCGAGAGGCTCGCGCCGCGGATGAGCTCCTTCACGTCCTTCCACGCCGTCCCGACGGGAGCGCGGTCCGACGCGAGCGTGATCGGGATCCGGGCAGCGTTGTCCGTCTTCAGGTCGAGGCGCCAGACGTATCCGCTGTTCATGAAGACGATCGCGCTCCCGTCCGCGGCGAGCGACGGCCAGAGGACGTCGAAGTCGGTGAACGCCGTGACCTTGCGCGTCGCCTTCGTCTTCACGTCGTACGCGAAGAGGTTGAGCGTGTGCTCGCGGTCGGACGTGAACCAGATCGTGTCCCCGTTCCACATCGGGAAGTTGTCCGTGCCCTTCCAGTCCGTGATCCGTGTGGACGCCTTCGAGGTGAAGTCGTACACGTAGACGTCCTGCGCGAGGCCGCCGAGCGTCCGTTTCCAGGTCCGGAACTCCCGGCCCAGCGGGCAGTACGCGAGCTTCGTCCCGTCGGGCGAGAACGACGCCGTGCCGCCCTCGGGGATCTCGAGCGGCGTCTCGAGCCCGCCCTTCGGGTCGACGACGTAGTAGCGCCCGAGCCGCTCGCTCCACGGGACGCGGTTCATCCGCACGAGGATCTTCCCGTCCTTCGTCCAGCCGAGGACCCAGTCGTCGAAGCCGCCGCGCGGCGGCATCGGCCCGACGTCGTTGTAGAACGTGAGCTGCTTCGGCTCGCCGCCCCAGGACGGCATGACGTAGACCTGCCGCGTGCCGGAGTACTCGCCCGAGAACGCGATCCACCTGCCGTCCGGCGAGATCTTCGGGAAGACCTCCTGGCCGGCGTGCGTCGTGAGGCGGTAAGCGGCGCCTCCCGCGACGGGCGCGCGCCAGAGGTCGCCGGCGTACGTGAAGACGACGAAGTCGCCCCACGCATCGGGATACCGCAGGAGGCGCGCTTCGGGCGGGCCGTCGGCGGCCGCGGCCGCGAGGGAGGGAGCGGAGAGGAGGAGACACACGGGCAGCACGAGCGCGAGGGAGCGGGCGCGGATGTTCATCGAAGGGAGAATACGGCGGGAATGGGGCGAGGGTTGCGCGCGCGAAGGGCGCACGTCGGCTCCGGGGCCTATCTTGTCGGGACGTGCGGTCGCTCCGACGCTCCCTCGAGGTCCTGTCGACGGGGATGGCGATTTTCGTCGCCGTGTCCGCGATTCCGGGAGGGATCGCCTTGCTGGCCGGTTTTCATTCACCGCCTCTCGCGCAGCTGGAGGGCTCGGTCTTCCCCAGCTTCGTGATTCCCGGCCTGGCGCTCGTGTTCCTCGTGGGCGGCAGCGCGGCTGCCGCCGCGGTCCTTCTCGTGAGAAGGAATCGCTTCGCCGTTCCGACCGCCTTCGTCGCTGGCTTCGCCGTCATGGCCTTCGAGTTCGTGGAGGTCCTCGCCATCGGTTTCCCTCCCGGTCCCGCGCGCGTGATGCAGATGCTCTATTTCAGCATCGGGGCCGCGCTCGTGACCGTCTCCTCGGCGATCCTGGCTTGGCCGGCAGATGGCCGCCGAACCGCGCCCGCCCAGCTCCAAAATATCTCTATTAGCAGCGATCCGAATCTTTCTACGGCTAGGGAGAATTCCTCAAATGCTCCTACCCCTGGCAACCTTGGTTGACGTCTAATACGTGTTAGCCGGCGAAAGGTGTACAGGTCGTCGCGTTCCATCGTCGGTCTGCGCCTCAGCATCGCGACGGCGTTCTCGTGCTGGCTCACCGCGCATCAGCCGCGGTTCTCGGCTGCCCGGCTCGCAACCTGCGCCGCATTAGGTCTGCATCACTCGGCCTGTGACTCCGCGCCGGCGGCGCCTCATGAACCTGTAGTCAGCGCTCGTGCGCAGTGCGCGCCGTCGGCGTCGCCTCGTCGCCTACGCGTCAGTCTCGTGCATCTCAGCGCCCCTGCGCTCTACGTTCGCAACGTCTTCGTTCGGCTGCACCCCGGCCTCGGCTAGAGTCGCCGATCCTTCGTGGTACGAGCACGACGGGGTCGCGCGGCCTTGTGGCTGCGCTCGCATCGCTGCGCGCCATCCTCGCCGGCATCGCGCCTTCTTGCACATGTCTATCGGCCTCATCTGCCTGCGCCGGTCATCGCGGCTCAGCAGCTGGACTCTCATCCAAGTCGACGATCGTGCGCTCACGCCGAACCCTGTAAGCTCTCCCTGATATTTGCTGGACCTAGAGGAGCCGGCGAGCGATGCGGTAGTCAGCGCAGGCCCTGCATTCGGGGGGCCGGGCGCCGGCTAACAACGCGCTGCAGCGGACTCGCTGCGCTCGCCGCTGAGCTTGATATCGTTAGGCGGCCAAGATGACATACGCTCGCACGTGACATCGCGCCTTCTAGCTCACGTGTCCGAAGCGGTCGGTACGTCACGGCAATCGTAGCGCCACGGCATTTCTCCTCGGCGCCTCTTCCTGAGCTCGCTACTAGCGGTTCACATGCACTTGGCCGAACCCGCCTCTGTGGCCGGGCCGCGCAGTTCCTTCCGCATAAGCGGCTCTCACCGGCTCACCTTCACACGATTTATGCGCCCTCGCCTAGTCTCCGAACGGCACACGCAGGGCGACGCATCTCGCTCTTACGGTCGGGTCTCGCCTCGTATCGGCATCTCCAACATGGTCGCCCGTTTTCACTTACCCGCCTCCACTGGTTGCTCGCTCGGGTCGGCGTCGCTCGCGTTTCGAGTTCTCTTGCGCGGCACGTGCCATTGCGGCTTCCTCTCGGCCGGCGCGGTCCTCAACCGAGCGGCCGCCTAACACCTCATATCTGGACTCCTCCTTGGGATCAAGCGTGGGCGGTCTCTGGTCTTTCTCCTTCTAAGGAATTACAAGGTCTCCGCCGTCGGAGCGATTCCTGGCTGGTGACGCGATCGATGGCGATGAGCGGAGAGGGTCGCGACGGCACTCGTATCTACGGCCTCGTGTGTTGGAGCCGGCATGGGCTCCGGGCCAGGATGAAATCCGCACACGGGGAGCCAATCGTTGTGCAGCGGCTTCTGTGAGCCAGAGGTGTTATCGGCTTTGCCCCGTGTCGGTCGGACCGAGCTCATCTGTCGCATCTTTCGCGTTCGTCGGCGGGAAGGGCTCTGACGGTTTCTCTCGTTTCAGACAGGAACGGTTGTTGGAGCGGTCGGCACGTCGAATCGTGGCTTGAAGGCCTCGCCTCGCGTGGCGACGGCCCAGATGATCCGGGCGAGCTTGTTGGCGACGGCGACGGCCGCGCGGTTTCGCCCGCGCCGTCTTTCCACCTCGAGTGCCCAGTGCTGCAGGTAATGCGGCCTTTTCGTGCGGTGGGCCGAGAGCAGCATCGAGCGGGCCCCGCCGATCAGGAGCGTCCTGAGGTACGGATCTCCGGCCTTGCTGATCGACCCGAGCCAGCGCCTCTTTCCACTCGAGCTCTCCTTCGGCGTCAACCCGAGCGAGCTCGCGAACTTCCGTCCCGACTTGAAGCGCGGGAAGTTCCCGACCATCGCCGAGAACGCCGTGGCGTTCAGAACACCTACGCCCGGAATCGTCTCGAGGCGTTCGACGAGAGGGACTGTTCTGGCAAGAGCCTTCAGCTGCTTTTCGACCTGCCCGCTTCTTTCGTCGAGCTCTCGGGCCTCGGCCAGCATCGAGACAAGCGCCGCGTGGAGCGCCTCGGGCACGCGCGCGGGAGACTCCGACAGGGCGTCACGGACCGCCGGCTCGACTCTCTCGGCTCCCTCGGCGATCACAACCCCGAATTCCCTCAGCAGCCCTCGCACGGTGTTGAGCCGGGCGGTGCGGGTCTTCATGAGCGCTGCACGCACGCGGTGGAGCGCGCAGATCGTCTGCTGCTCGGTCGTCTTCACGGGTACGGGAACGACCCTCTCGTCAGTGCCCGACCTCAGGATGGCACCCGTGTCGCGCCGGTCGGTCTTGTTGCCGATCCGGTTCTTGGCCACCCTCTGCGCCGGAAGCAGCCGCACGTCGTGCCCGAACTCCTGCGCCTTTCGTCCCCAGTAGTGCGATGAACCGCACGTCTCCATCAGCACCGTGGCCCGCGGGCACTGCGAAAGAAACGCGACCAGCTGCCCGCGCGTCAGCCGTTTCCTCTGGCAGATCCGCCCCTGCCGCTCGACGGCCACCTCAAAAACACTCTTCGACAGGTCGATTGCGATCGTCGTAGGATTCTCCATGGACTCCCTCCTTTTCGGCTTCACTCTCCGACTCGATGACGTTGGCACTCGATGCCGTTTCACGTCATAAAGGAGGAGTCCACTTCATCCTTGCAGCGGACTCGGCGTCAGTCGCTCGCGCTCCTTCCTCTTCGCCGCTGAACTCGATATCGTTAGGCCCCGTGAGGCACTAACAGACCGTTGCAACTAGCGTCGCTGCGTCGCTCCCCGTCGCTCTTCTCCTCCTCGCCGTCGGCTGCAAGCCGCACTCGCCACCAGCGCAGCAGCTTCACACTCCGATCCCAGTGCCGAGCGTACCGAGCCCCAGCGGCCACGCCCATTCCTTGGCCTCTTCCCGCTGGGGTAACCGAACCGCGTTCCAATCAGCCGGCGTTCAGCCTACATATCCAGGCACAGCCCGTCGGCTACCCGTCGGGAATCGTCTTACTCGACGTTGTCGTCACGAAGGAAGGCGTTGTAGCCGATATCGGCGTTACATAAGTCGGCAGACGGCATCACTCGACAAGGCTCGCCATAGATGCGGTCAGGCACGTGGCGCTACCGCCCGGCGCTGAATGAGCGGCGGCCGGTCGCGGTGCATGTGCCGGTAACCGTCTCACTTCCACCTCGAATGCAACCTTAGCCCGAGCGGGCGCCTAACACCTCATATCTGGACTCCTCCTTGGGATCAAGTGCGGGCGTTCTCTGGTCTTTCTCCCTCTAAGAAATCACGTGGCGTCGATTTGTCAGGGCGTTTCCGGCCTGGGCACGCGTTCGATGGCGATGAGCCGAGAAGGTCGCGACGGCACTCGTATCTACGGCCTCTTGTGTTGGAGCCTTCATGGGCTCCGGGCCAGGATGAAATCCGCACACGGGGAGCCAATCGTTGTGCAGCGGCTTCTGTGAGCCAGAGGTGTTATCGGCTTTGCCCCGTGTCGGTCGGACCGAGCTCATCTGTCGCATCTTTCGCGTTCGTCGGCGGGAAGGCACTCTGACGGTTTCTCTCGTTTACTCCGGGACGGTTGTCGGAACGATCGGGGCGTCGAACCGGGGCTTGAACGGCTCACACCGGGTCGCGACGGCCCAGATGATCCGGGCCAGCTTGTTGGCCACGGCGACGGCCGCGCGGTTTCGCCCGCGCCGTCTTTCCACCTCGAGTGCCCAGTGCTGCAGGTAATGCGGCCTTTTCGTGCGGTGGGCCGAGAGCAGCATCGAGCGTGCCCCGCCGATCAGCAGCGTCCTGAGGTACGGGTCTCCAGCCTTGCTGATCGACCCGAGCCAGCGCCTCTTTCCGCTCGAGCTCTCCTTCGGCGTCAGCCCGAGCGAGCTCGCGAACTTCCGTCCCGACTTGAAGCGCGGGAAGTTCCCGACCATCGCCGAAAACGCTGTGGCGTTCAGAAGACCGACGCCAGGAATCGTCTCGAGCTTCTCGACGAGCGGCACCGTGCGGGCAAGAACCTTGAGCTGTTTATCGACCTGCCCTTTTCGTTCGTCGAGCTCTCGGGCCTCGGCCAGCATCGAGAGAAGCGCCGCGTGGAGCGGCTCGGGCACGCGCGAGGGAGATTCCGACAGCGCGTCATGAACCGCCGGCTGTACTCTCTCAACCCCTTCGGCAATCGTCACACCGAATTCCCTCAAGAGACCCCTCACGGTGTTGAGCCGGGCGGTCCGCGTCTTCATCAGGCCGGCCCGGATGCGGTGCAGCGCGCAGATGGTCTGCTGCTCGACCGTCTTCACCGGTACGGGGACGATCGTCTTGCGGCTTCGCGCGCTCAGGATCGCCTCGGTGTCCCGCCGATCGGTCTTCTGGCCGATGCGATACGGCTTGACGTGCTGGGCCGGCAGCAGCCGCACGTCGTGCCCGAGCTCCTGCGCCTTGCGCCCCCAGTAGTGCGAGGTGCCGCACGTCTCCATCAGGACCGTGGCCCTGGGCGACTGCGAAAGAAACACGCTCAGCTGTGCCCGCGTCAGCCGCTTCCTCTGGCAGATCCGCCCCTCCCGCTCGACGGCCACCTCGAATACGCTCTTGGACAGGTCCACCGCGATCGTCGTAGGATTCTCCACGGACTCCTCCTTTTCGGCTTCACTCTCCGACTCGATGACGTTGGCACTCGATGCCGTTTCACGTCATAAAGGAGGAGTCCACTTCATCCTTGCAGCGGACTCGTCGTCAGTCGCTGCGCTCCTTCCTTCTCGCCGCTGAACTCGATATCGTTAGGCGGCAAACAAACAGAACGTGGCCTGGTTAGGCTGCATCAATGCGGTGCTCCCTTCCGCAGTCGAACATCCGAAAGGCCCGAGTGTTTCTGTGCACTCCAAGAGGGACCTCGCATGAGTTCATCTATTCAAGCGGCCGCGCTGACCGTTCTGACCCTAGCTTCCTCTCTATCCGCCGGGCCGGTACTCGTACCAATCGTGGCGTACGCCCGTGGGCAGAATGCCGCCTCATGGATGACCGAGGTGCGCATCACTAACCGAGGAGATGTTTCGAAGCAGTTTCGCGTTCTCGACTGGATTGGAACGCCGGGATGGAAGGCTACAGCGTACGAGGTTGCGCCCCATTCCACGCTGTCCCTGGGTGGTGCCGACGTGTTCGGCGCGTTCGCGGCCTCGGGTGTATCCGGGTTGGCTATTTGCGACGCCGATACGGACCTCCTCGTCCAGAGCGCCATTCTCTCCGGCGTCCTGGATCGGTACCGGTGGCGTGTCCTATCCGTGCCCGTCCTACGATGGCGGCTGTAAGACCGCGCCGTTGACTTGCCCCTCGACGCCTCGCGGCGCGGGCCCGATCATCGAGGGTCTCGTCTTCTCCGAGCCCCACTCACTGAGATCTACCTTCCCGTGGCTCCCTACGGGAACGAGCCTGTCGCAGCCAATCTTCTGATCGTCAACCCCGCTGATTCCTTGCTCATGTCACCCTTCTCGGCTGAGCTCAACAAGGCGGACTCGAGATGGCGACGCACCGCTTCCTGCTGAGTGCCGGCACCTACCGCCAGGTCAACGAACTCTTCTCTTTAGAGCCATGGGTCGCCGTCGCCGCGGCCGAACAAGTCAGCTCCTCCGGAGGCGCCGGAGCGTCCGCGCGCATCGTCGGCGATGCCCGCTTGCTCGCGATGGCGGATGTGAAACAACAATGGCAACAGCCTCACGGTCCGCTTCCGCGGTGAGAGCCACCTAAACCTTAATGTAGCGGCTCGGCGTAATCGCTGCCCTCCTTCCTTCTCGCCGCTGGACTCGATGTCGTTAGGCGGCGAAAGCAGCCGACGAGCGCTCTAACGGATCGCTTTGATCATTGTGAATTGCCTTTCTATGAGGGAAGGCGGGAGGCCGATGAGATCTCAAGCGCGTTTCCCAATTGCGTTCGTTCTTCTGACTCTTTCTCTCTGCACTTCGGTTCTTGCTGAAGATGCTACGGTGCTGTTCCTCAAAATGCAGAAGGCGCTGGGCGGCGCCGACAAGATCGCGGCCATCCACGACTTCGAGCAGCAGGTGCGCGCTCAGTCATGGAACGGTCGAACCGGCGAGCTGATCGGAGACGTCCGGAAGCGGACTCGCTGGATACGCCCCAACCAGCTCCGTGTGGATCAAGTAGGCCCCGGCTCCACGTACGTTCTGTACTGCGACGGCACTTCCGGATGGGAGATTCTTCCGGGCTCTCAGGAGGTCACAGAGCTTACGGGAGGCGAGCTGACCTTCGCGCTGGCGTATGTCCGGACGTTGCGACCGAACCTTTGGTTGGCCGATCGGGATCCTCGCTGGCGCATCACGAGCCCGGCTCCGAATGTCGTTCGCGTTTCCGACGGGGATGGGGCCCACCAGCATGACTTCACGCTGGAATCGGTCTCGTCGTTGCCCTCCAAGACGAACACCATCTCGCTCTTCAAGGACCATCTCGTCCTCGAGGACTGCGATCGACGTCGCGGGGCCCTCCCTGGCGGCGAGCCTCACCGACCTCGGTCTTATCGACGAGTACCGTCTCTACTTCCGCCCCTTCGTGCTTGGCGGCGGCAAGCCGTACTTTGCCGGCGCCCGGCCACCGCTCCGCATCATTGCCAGCGATCGCGTTGGCGAGGACGCGGTTCGGCTGACGTGTGTCCCAGCCTGAGCACGCGATTCCGCCGGCCTGGTGAGCCTTCTGTTCAAGACCTTCCGGTGGCATTTAGACCCGAGCGCGACGCGCGCACGAGGAACGCGCAGACGAGGAGAACGAGCCCGAACGTGAGCGCCTCTCCCGGCAGGCCTCCGACGAGCGGCGGGCGGCCCTTCGGCGCGATGCCGAGCGCGACGAGCGCCGCGACGAGAACGCCCGCGAGCCCCTCTCCCGCGACGAGGCCCGAGGCCGCGAGGATGCCCGTGTCGCTCTCGGAGGGCGGAAGGCCCTTGCGCGAGCGTTCGACGATCGCACGCGCGCAGCCGCCGACGAAGATCGGCGCCATCGAGGACAGCGGCAGGTAGACGCCGATCGCGAACGCGAGGCCCGAGATCCCGCAGAGGATCACGGCGACGGAGAGTCCCGCGCCCGACAGGACGAGGCCCCACGGGAGCGCGCCCGAGAGGACGCCCTCGATGATCGTCTTCATGAGCGTCGCCTGCGGCGCGGGGATCTCCTTCGTCCCGAACGTGTAGGCGTTCCCGAGGAGGAGGACGGTCGCCGCGACGCCCCAGCACGCGAAGGACGCGCCGATGAGCTGTCCGAGCTGCTGCCGGGCCGGCGTGGCGCCGACGAGCCAGCCCGTCTTGAGGTCCTGCGAGATGTCGCCCGCCTTCGACGCCGCAATCGCGACGATCGTGCCGACCGTGAGGACGGCCGCGCGCGCGCCGCCCTCCGTCCACCCGGCCGCCGCGAAGAGCGAGGCGACGCCGAGGAGCGTCACGAGCGTGATCCCCGACGTCGGCTGCGAGGAGACGCCGACGATCCCGACGATGCGGGCCGCGACGGCGACGAAGAGAACGCCGAAGACGCCGACGCCCGCCGCGCACACGGCGCGCGGGAGCGGGCCCATGCCGCCCGCGAAGACGCCGGGCACGAGGCCCGCCACGAGGACGACCGCCGCGATCCCTCCAAAGACGAACCAGCCGGGCAGGTCGCGGTCCGTGCGCTCGCGAGAGCCCGCGTGCGCACCGCCGCGCACGCCGCGGACGACGGCGAGGAAGGCCCCGGCCATCGTCGGAAGGCCTCTCAGGACCGTCAGGATGCCCGCCGTCGCGACCGCGCCCGCGCCGATGTACCGCACGTAGCGCGACCAGATGTCGCCCGCCGACATCGCCGAGACGAGCCGCACCGTCTCGGGGTAGAGAGGAGCCGCGAGTCTGGCGCCGAAGAACGCGATGAGCGGGGTCAGGACGAGGGCCGAGACGACGGAGCCCGCGACGAGGACGCCGGACTGCCGGTACCCGAGGATATAGCCCACGGCGAGGAGCGCGGGCGCGAGCTCGACGGCGACCTCGGCCTTCGGGAGGAACGGCAGGGCCGCGCCGACTTCCGAAGGGACGAGGAAAAACAGGCCGACCATCAGCTTGACGGCCGCGCCGACGGCCATACCGCGGAAGATCCAGACGCTCCCGCTCGAATCCGCGGCCGTCGCGCGCAGGACCTCGGCGCAGGCCGTGCCCTCGGGGTACGGCAGCTCCGCGTGCGCGTCGACGATCAGGAGCCGGCGCAGCGGGATCATGGCGGAGAGGCCGAGGAGCGCGCCGAGGAAGCACAGGACGACGACCTGCAGGTACGGCGGCACGACGCCCCAGAGGAAGAGCGCGGGGATCGTGAAGATCGCCCCCGTCGCGAGCGACGTCGAAGCCGAGCCGATCGTCTGCGAGAGGTTCGCCTCGAGGATCGAGCCCTTCGCGCGGAAGAGGCGGAACAGCGCGACCGTCATGACGGCGGCCGGGATCGACGCCGAGACCGTCAGCCCGACGCGCAGGCCGAGGTACGCGTTCGCGGCGCCGAAGACGAGGCCCAGCACGATCCCTGAGGCGACGGCCTTCGCCGTGAACTCGGGGATCGACTCCTCGGGCGAGGGAGGGCCCTTCTGCACGGACACGGTTTCGGGACTCTAGCAGCGCGCCGACTTTACAATTCCGGCGGGCATACCGCGTGCGTGCGGGAGGTCCGGGAGGCGCTCATGTTCAACGATCGGAAGATCACCCCGTGCCTGTGGTTCGACGGAAACGCGGAGGAGGCCGTCGCGTTCTACACGTCGGTCTTCCCGAACTCGAAGACGCGGAACGTCTCGCACTACACGGAGGCGGGGCACGAGATCCACCAGCGGCCGCCGGGGTCCGTCCTGACCATCGAGTTCGAACTCGACGGCGAGCCGTTCACGGCGCTGAACGGCGGCCCGCAATTCCGGTTCACCGAGGCCATCTCCCTGCAGGTCTTCTGCAAGACGCAGAGGGAGATCGATCTCTACTGGACGAAGCTCACGGCGGGCGGAGACCCGGCGGCCCAGCAGTGCGGCTGGCTCAAGGACCGGTTCGGCGTGTCGTGGCAGGTCGTGCCGAAGGCGCTTCGCGAGATGATCACCGACCCCGACCCCGAGAAGGTCGGACGCGTGATGACGGCGCTCTTCCCGATGAAGAAGCTGGACCTCGCGATGCTCGAGCGCGCGTACGAGGGCCAGGGCGCGGCCATCACGCGCTGAACGCGCCGGACGCTTGGCGCGCGAGAATTACTTCGAAAATGATTAGGATGACGGCATGAGCAAACGCAGGGGCGTCATCCTCGCGCTGGGCGGAGCCGCGGCCCTCTTCCTCTTCGCAGAAACTTCCTTCTCCTCCTCATCTCCCACTTCGCCGTCCGCCTTTGACGCCGCGTTCACGCGGCGGACGATGCGGCTGGACCTATTCCACACGGGCGGGCCGAAGGGCGAGGTCGTGGCCGTCGACCGCGCCGGCCCCGTGGACGACGGCCCGTGGGCGGGCAGCCTGACGCGTCTCCTCGACGACACGAACCTCGGGACGTACTTTTTCGAGCTGCGCGACCCGAAGACGAACCGCGCCCTGTACTCGCGCGGCTACTCCTCGCTGTACGCGGAGTGGGAGACGACGGGCGAGCCGAAGAAGGCGTCGCGCACGTTCGCCGAGTCGCTGCGCTTCCCGTGGCCGAAGGCTCCCGTCCAGGTCGTCCTCTCCCGGCGGGACACGGCGAACGTCTTCCAGCCGATCTTCACGGCGGTCGTCGACCCGGCCGACGCGAATCCCGCGCCGCGCGCGGCGGCCGGAAGGGTCTGGACGGTGTTCGAGAACGGACCGGAAACGGAGAAGCTCGACCTCCTCATGCTCGGGGAGGGCTACGCCGAGAAGGACCTCCCGAAGTTCCACGCCGACGTGAAGAAGCTCGTCGACCTCCTCTTCTCCTACGAGCCCTTCAGGTCCCACCGGTCCGACTTCAACGTGCGCGCGCTCGACCTGCCGTCCTCCGAGACGGGGGTGCTCCGTCCCGACTCGAAGATCTTCCGCCGGACCCCGCTCTCGGTTCAGTACGGGATCTTCGGCTCGGAGCGCTACGTCCTCACGTACGACGAGCGGGCCCTGCGCGACGCGGCGTCGGCGGCCCCCTGCGACTTCCTCGAGATCCTCGTGAACGACGCGCGCTACGGCGGCGGCGGCATCTTCAACGACCAGGCGACCGCGGCCGTCGACTCCTCCTGGGCCGAGTACCTCTTCGTCCACGAGTTCGGCCACCACTTCGCGGGCCTCGCGGACGAGTACTACACGTCCGACGTCGCGTACGAGACCGGCGGCGAGAAGCCGGAGCCGTGGGAGCCGAACGTCACCGCTCACCCGGCCCGCGGAGGCCTCAAGTGGGCGGATCTCGTCCAGGCGGACACGCCGCTGCCGACGCCGTGGGAGAAGGACGCGTTCGAGAAGGAGAGCCGCGCGATCCAGAAGACGCGCCACGCGATCATCGCGGCCGGCAAGCCGCCCTCGGCCCTCGACGAGCTCTTCCGAGACGAGGCGAAGGCGGAGACGGCGCTCCTCGGGTCCATGCCGTGGTCCGGCAAGGTCGGCGCGTTCGAGGGCGCCGCGTACGAGGCGAAGGGCCTCTACCGGTCCTCGGCGGACTGCATCATGTTCACGCGTGACAGCGTCGGATTCTGCCCGGTCTGCCGCCGCGCGATCACGCGCGTCATCGAGCAGTACGCGCGGCCGTAAGCCGGACGCGCCCCCGTTTCTTCCTCTTCTCGTGGAAGCGCTTCACGAGCTGGATCTGCCCCGCGTGGTAGAGGTCGTGGGCCGCGACGCCCGTGACGATCTCCTCACCGGTCCACCTTCCGTGCCGTCCCGAGAGAGAGGCGTCCGGCACGCCGTCCACGGCGTCGCGCAGCGCCCGGTGCATCTCCTCGAGGAGCGCGCGCGCCGCACGCACGGCCCGCGCGTCCTTCACGCCTGGCTCGGGGAAGAAGTTCGAGCCCTTCACGGGAAACGAGCCCCGCTTCTCGCCGGTCAGACGTCGCCGCGCGACGTATTTCCAGTAGGCGGCGTGGAGCACGAGGTCGTAGATGGAATGGCGTTCGCGCCCGGGGTGGAAGAACGCGAGATCGGGGGTCAGGCCGCGGAGGGCACCGAGGAGGTTCGGGCCGTGCCACGACCGCCCGTCGAACGCACGGTGGAGGGAGGCCAGGAGGTATTCACGCGTATCCATGCGCCCAAACGTACGTCAAACTCAGCCGCTCGCCTCTTCAACCTTCCAAGAAAAATCTCCCCGTTTTCTTCGGACCTCTCAGCCCCACCGCGGCTGCTCGTCGGGGCTGATCCCGAGCGTCAGCTTTCCGACGACCTCGTGAGTCAGCGCCGAGTTCGCGGGGTGGAAGCGCCCCGCGCGCGAATCGCGGAAGAGCCGCTCGAGCTCGCTTTTCTTGAACATGCCGAAGCCCCCCGAGAGGTCGAGCGCGAGGTCCGCGACGCGGAAGGCTCCCTCGACCGCGTGGTACTTCATCGCGACGAGCCTGAGGAACCAGTCGGGGCCGACGGCGCCGCGCGTCCAGTCGTGCGCGATCGCGTCGACGTGCGGGCCGATCGCCTCGAGCTCGAGCGCGATCTCCGCGATGCCGTGCTGGATCTCCGGGTGGTACGTCATCGGCCGGGTCAGTCCGATGGAGGTCTTCGTCCTGAGCTGCTCGACGATGACGTCGCGCGCCCTCTGCCCGATCGCGTAGTAGACGTTCGCGAAGCCGACGAGACCCCACGTGAAAAAACCGAGGATGAACATGTCGACGCCCGCGACGCCGGCGGGGACGACACGCGCGACGTACTTGTCCGGGACGAACGCGCCCTCGAGGACGGTGTCGTCGCTCTTCGTCGCGCGCATCCCGAGCACGTCCCACGTCTCCTTCACGGTGACGCCCTTCGTGCCCTTCGGCAGGAAAACGTGCACGATCTTCGGAGCGGCCGGGTCGCTCGTGTCCATCGCGTGGAGCCCGAGGCGCGTCCAGACCGGGGTCAGGCTGCCGAAGGCCTTCTTTCCGGTGATGCGCCAGCCTCCGTCGACGCGCTCGGCTTTCGAGGTCGACAGGAGGCCCGGGATGTCGTTGCCGTGCTCGGCATGGCCCGCGGCGAAGACCTCGCCCGCCGCGGCGTCCTTGAGGACCCACTCGCAGGACTTGTCGCCGCTGCGCCAGAGGTCGGCCGCGTCGCCCACCCAGTAGTTGTGCATGTTGAGGCACAGCGCGGTGGCGGGCGCGTAATGCGCGAGGCGGCGCGTCTCGCGCGCAACCTCCTCGAGCGTCATGCCCGCCCCGCCGAACTCCTTCGGGACCGCCATGAGGAGGTACCCCGCGGCCTTCAGCTCGTCGAAGTCCTCCTGGCAGAAGCGGTTCTCGCGGTCGTAGCCGGGCGCTCTCTCGCGGCATTTCTCGAGGAGGGCGTCCGTGAGCACGGGGTTCGTCGAAACCGCCATGGATCACCTCCGAAATTCACCCTGCGATGTGTTGTCGGAGCCGGATTCTTTGCGGATCGCGTGTCGAGAGTCAATCTCAATCGCAACGGAGGATATTCCGGCGGGCCCCTCCGCGACGCTCAGCCGACGAGCGGGAACCGGCCGAGCGGGGTGTGCACCGGCGGCCCGGAGCCGAGGTCGCTCCGGATGAGGAAGAGTGCGTCGACCGCCTGGACTCCGAGGCCGCCGACCGCCGGGACGAGCGCCGCGACGGCGCGGGCGGCCAGCCGCGACCCGCGCGGGTCGCGGGCCCGGGCGAGCGTGAGGTGCGGCGCGAACGGCCTCTCCTCCCCGGGAAACCCGCGCGCGGCGAGCTCGGCGGCGAGCGCGGCCCCGAGCGCCACGAGCGCGTCCCGGCCCTCACCGAGCCCGGCCCACACGACCCGCAGAGGCCCGTGCGCCGGAAACCGCCCGATGCCGCGGACCTCGAGCTCGAGCGGCGGCACGCGCGCGCCGGCCGCACGCGCGGCCTCCGCCGCCGCCTCCGACCGGGCGAGGGGCAGGTCCGCGAAGAACCGCACCGTGAGGTGGAGCTGCTCCTCGCGCACCCAGCGAAGGTCGCGCGCGCCGGACAGCGCCGCGCGCGCCTTTCCGAGAGCCTGCCGTAGCGCCGCGTCCGTTACGGGCACGGCGAAGAAGGCGCGGATCTAGCCGTCTCCCCTGTCGAGCTCCCCGCGATCGACGGCCTCATCGGACTCGTCCTCGTCGTCGGCGAAGAACCAGTTCTTCGCGCACACCCGGCCGCAGAACGACTGCGACCCCGAGCGGACGGCGCACGAGCGGCAGAACCTCTTCTCGCAGTACGGACATACGGCGATCAGGGCACGCTCGTACATCTGCTCGCACTGCTCGCAGAACAGGTAGGGTGAGTTCTCGTCCTCGTCGACCTCTTTCCGCCGCACGCGGGAATCATACGGCCGGACAGGAGGGAAACGTGGTGGCGGCGGGCGGAATCGAACCGCCGACAAAGGGCTTATGAGACCCCTGCTCTGGCCATCTGAGCTACGCCGCCTGATCGATCCCGGAGCCCGGGGCGGAGGGCGGATGATAGCGCAGCGTGGCCGAGAGACTGACCGTCCGATTCGCCCGGCACCTGGCCGCCACCGGCCTCCTCGAGGGAATCGGCCGGCTCGCCGTGGCCTGCTCGGGCGGAGGCGATTCGACGGCGCTCCTCCTGCTCGCCCACGGCTGGGCTGCTCCCCGCGGCGTCGCGGTCGCCGCCCTCCACGTCGTGCACGGCCTGCGCGGCGAGGCCGGGCTCGTCGACGCCCGTTTCTGCGCCGCCCTGACCGCCCGGCTCGGCGTCCCGTACGCGTTCCTCTCGGTGGACGTCCCCCAGCTGCGGAGGAAGGGAGAGAGCGTCGAGGCGGCCGCGCGGAGGCTGCGTTACGGCGTCCTGCTTTCCGTGGCGGCTGACATGGGCGCCGTCGTGGTCACGGGCCACACCCGCGACGACCAGGCCGAGACCGTCCTCCTCCATCTCGAACGCAGACTCGGCCGCGCCCGCGGCGGCATCCGGGCGAGGCGGCCCGACGGCGTCGTCCGTCCCCTCCTCCCCTTCTCGCGCGGCGAACTCCGCGCCTGGCTGGAGGACGAGGGCGTCCCGTGGCGCGAGGACGAGACGAACGAAAACGAGCGCTTCGCGCGCAACCGCGTGCGACGCACCGTGCTCCCCGGTCTCGAGCGGCGCATGCCGGGCACGACGGAGCGCCTCGCGCGGGCAGGAGAGGCGTACTCGGCGAGGCTCGACGCGCTCGACGAGCGCCTCGATCGGGCGATGGCGGAAGAGAGCATCTTCTTAGAGAGAAAGAAATTGCCCCGCGCATTCTTCAGCAGGCTCTCCGACGTGGAGGCGAGTCGGCTCCTCGTCCGCCTCGCCGGGGCGGGGGGGGCGCCCGGCGCCGCCGGCGCCGGCCGCCCTCCCACCAGCCCTCCCGGGAGAAAGCAGATTCAACGCGTCCTCGAGCGCCTCCGCCGCGATCCCGTGTTCCACGAGGCGTTTGCGGGGAACAGACTCACCGCCACCCCCCGCTTCGTCCGTCTTTCACCTTCCAAGAAGAAAACCACCGAAACGGCCTGAACCGCCGCAACAGGCGACGACGAGGGTCTCCGGGCCCCCCTTGATAGACTTCCCCGGTGGCAATCGCCTTCGACGAACGGTATGGCCCCGCCGACATCGAGCGGCGGGTCGCGGACATCGGGCGGCGGATCGCTCACGACTACCCGGACGGCCCCATCGTCCTGATCGCGGTGCTGAAGGGGGCCGGGTTCTTCGTGGCGGACCTCGCGCGGGCGGTGCCGCGCCCCGTGCGCTGCGAGTACATCGACGTGCTCCGCGACGGCGAGGCCGAGAAGGTCGTCAACTACCATTTCCTCGCGCCCTTCGACGTGAAGGACGCGCACCTGATCATCCTCAAGGACGTGATCCGCAGCGGGATCGTCGAGAGCTGGCTCCTCTCCCAGCTCCGGGAAGAAAAGCCCCGATCCGTGCGTTTCGCCTGTGTGGTGGATCGTCCCCAGGAGAGGAAAAGCTCGCTCCTCGCCGACTACGTCCTGTTCCCGTCCGAGGAAGGGGTCCTCGTCGGATACGGCATGGAATACCAGCGGGAAGGGGGAAACCTCCCCTTCATCGCCCAGGTGAGGACCGAGGGGGAATCGCCGTTCGAGACGAGCGGCGAGATCGCCCGGCGCGCGCGGCCTTGAGCCGCGTGAGCTCGTGACACGTACATAAGGAAGCCGAGGGCAATCTCAAGGTGAACACAACCGTCAAGAACATCCTGCTCTGGATGGTCATCCTCGTGGTGATCCTCCTCCTGTTCCGCCTCGTCGACGTCGGCCGGGCGAACACCGCGACCGTCTCCTTCACGGAGTTCATGGAGATGGTCAAGAAGGGGGACGTCGAGAAGGTCACGATCCGCGGGCAGGAGATCCGGGGCTACAAGAAGGGCGCCGTCGAGGGTCGCGAGCCCGCCGTTCGCACGTACGCCCCGGCCTACAACGACCTCACGTCCGACCTCATGAAGGCGGGCGTCAAGATCACGGCCGAGGAGCCGCGCGAGGGCTCGTTCCTCGTCATCCTGCTGCAGTGGGCCCCGATCCTGTTCCTGATCGGCCTGTGGATCTTCATCATGCGGCAGATGCAGACGGGCGGGAACCGCGCGATGCAGTTCGGGAAGTCGCGCGCGAAGATGCTGACGCCGAACCAGAAGAAGGTCACGTTCAAGGATGTCGCGGGCTGCGAGGAGGCGAAGGAAGAGCTCTCCGAGATCATCGACTTCCTGAAGGAGCCCGCGAAGTTCCAGAAGCTCGGCGGAAAGATCCCGAAGGGCGTCATCATGATGGGCCCGCCCGGCACCGGAAAGACGCTCCTCGCGCGCGCGGTCGCCGGCGAGGCGAACGTGCCGTTCTTCTCGATCTCCGGCTCGGACTTCGTCGAGATGTTCGTCGGCGTCGGCGCGAGCCGCGTGCGCGACCTCTTCGAGCAGGGCAAGAAGAACGCCCCGTGCATCATCTTCATCGACGAGATCGACGCCGTCGGCCGCCACCGCGGCGCCGGCCTCGGCGGCGGGCACGACGAGCGCGAGCAGACGCTCAACGCGCTCCTCGTCGAGATGGACGGGTTCGAAGGCAACGACGGCGTCATCCTCGTCGCGGCCACGAACCGCCCCGACGTCCTCGACCCGGCGCTCCTCAGGCCCGGCCGCTTCGACCGCCGCGTCGTCGTGGACCGTCCGGACGTCAAGGGCCGCGAGGGAATCCTGAAGGTCCACTCCCGCACGATCCCGATGTCCGACGACGTCGACCTCTCGGTCGTCGCGCGCGGGACGCCGGGCTTCGCCGGCGCCGATCTCGCGAATCTCGTGAACGAGGCCGCGCTCGCGGCGGCGCGCGTCGACAAGAAAAAGGTCGACATGTCCGACTTCAACTACGCGAAGGACAAGGTCCTCATGGGGGCCGAGCGCAAGTCGATGGTCATGTCGGACGAGGAGAAGCGCGTCACGGCGTACCACGAGGGAGGCCACGCGCTCATCGCCTCGTTCGAGGAGCACACGGACCCGCTCCACAAGGTCACGATCATCCCGCGCGGCCGCGCCCTCGGCCTGACGCAGCAGCTCCCGCTCGAGGACAAGTACACGTACTCGAAGGAGTACATCGAGGCCGAGCTCGCCGTGATGATGGGCGGGCGTCTCGCCGAGGAAGTCTGCATCGGGCGCATCACGACGGGTGCCTCGAACGACTTCGAGAAGGCGACCGAGATGGCGCGGCGCATGGTCTGCGAGTGGGGGATGAGCGAGCTCGGGCCCATGTCCTTCGGCCGGCCCGAGGGCGAGGTCTTCCTCGGCCGCGACTTCAGCCGCCAGCCCGACTATTCCGAGGACACCGCCCGGAAGATCGACGACGAGGTCAACCGCATCGTGACGGCGTCGTACGCGCGCGGGAAGAAGATCATCGTCGAGCACCGCGCCGCGCTCGAGGAGATCGCGAAGGTCCTCCTCGAGAAGGAGTCCCTCGACGGCGAGGAGATCTACGCGATCATCAAGCGCGTCACGGGGCACGAGGTCGGGAAAAGGCCTCCCGTGAAGCCCGAGCCCCCGAAGCCCACCGCGCCCGCCACCGTCACGCAGAAGGACGAGGGCGCGGCGCCGGCGGGGGGACTGATTCCCGTCCCGGCCTGATCCGGAAGAGAAGAGGAAAAGAAAAGATCTCTTAGAAGGGAAGAGGGGCGGGAAGCGACGAGGCCCATTCACCTTCTAAGAAAATCTCCTTCTTTCTCTTCCTCTTTTCCTTCTCCGGCTTGCATAAAAAGCAGCAAATTCTTATGCTTCATGCATGAGGACCACCTTCGATCTCCCCGAAGAGCTTCTCGAGGACGCACGGAAGGCCGCTCGCCTCGCGACGAAGCGGGAGGCGGTGGTGGCCGGTCTGCAGGAGCTGCTTCGAAAGGCGAAACGGGAGGACCTGAGACGGCTCGCGGGACGCATGGACCTCCGCGTCGACCTCCGGAAGTCCCGCCGCCGTCCCTCGTGAGCGACCTCCTCGTCGATTCGTCCGTCTGGGTCGAGTTCTTTCGGGGAAACCCTCGCGTCGTCCCGCGCGTCGATGCCGCGCTCGAGGCCGACCGCGTGGCCGTTTGCGGCCCCGTCCTCGCCGAGGTGCTTTCGGGAGCGAGAACCCGAGCCGAGTTCGAGCGACTCCGATCCGCCTTCGAGGGCGTGGACGTCCTCCCCGACCCGCCGGATTCCTGGTCGCGGATCGCCGAGGCCCGGTTCGCGCTCGCGCGCCGCGGAAGGCAGGCGGCCCTCGTGGACCTCCTGATCGCTCTCACGGCCGCGGAGGCGCGTCACACGCTGCTGACGCGGGACGCCGACTTCACTCGCATCGCGGCGGTTCTGCCGGTCGATCTCGCCCGTGTCTGAACCCGCGCCGTTCCGTCTGAGGTTCCCCGGGGGCCGCACGCTCGCGCTCGGGCCCCTGCCGGGCGTCATGGCGATCCTGAACGTCACGCCCGACTCCTTCAGCGACGGCGGACGCTTCGCGTCCGCGGAGGTGGCGGGAGAAGAGGGCGTGAAGTTCGCCGAGCTCGGCGCCGCGATTCTGGACGTCGGAGGCGAGAGCACCCGACCGAGAGGCGCCGCGTACGGAGAAGGCGCAAGAGAGATTTCTGCGAATGAGGAAGAGAGACGCGTCCTGCCCGTTCTCTCTTACCTTCGAAGAAATCTCCCGTCTTTCCCTCTTTCCGTGGACACGCGCCGGCTGGACGTGGCGCGGGCCGCCCTGGACGCGGGCGCGGACGTGGTCAACGTCGTGACGGGCCTCGACGTCCCGAAGGATCTTCTCGAGCTCGTGGCAAGCCGCGGCGCCGCGATCGTGCTCAACCATTGCCGCGGCACTCCCTCTTCCACCTTCGAGGAATCTTCCTTCGCCGACATCGTCGCCGAGGTGGCCGCCGACCTGGACGCCGCCCGCACCCGCGCCCTTTCTTCCGGTCTCTCGGCAGAAAAGATCTTCGTGGACCCCGGCCTCGGCTTCGGCAAGACGCCGGAGCAGAACTTCGCGCTCCTCGGCGCTCTCGACCGCCTCGCTCCGCCCGGCGTGCCGCTCGTCGTCGGCGCCTCGCGCAAGGCGTTCCTCGGAACAGTCGCCGGCGCGCCCGTCCAGGACCGCCTCCCGGAGTCGCTCGCGGCGGTCGCCGTCTGCGCCGAGGCCGCGCCGACGCGCCCGGTCCTCGTCCGCGTCCACGACGTCGCCGAGACGCTGCGGTTCCTCGAGGCCCTCCGGCGCGCGAATCGGCCCGCGCTCGCGTAACATCGCACCGGAAATGCGCACACTTTTCGGCACGGACGGCATCCGCGGCGAGGCGGGGGCGCCACCTCTCGACGACGGAACGGTCTCCCGTGTCGGAGCCGCGCTCGTCGCGGCCCTCACGGACGCCGAGATGGGTCCGCCCATCTCGATCGTGGTCGGCTGCGACACGCGCACCTCCTCGGAGGGAATCGTGCGCGCGCTCGCAGGTGGCATCTCGGCCGGCGGAGGCGCCACGCGCTTCGCCGGCGTCGTCCCGACTCCGGCCGTGGCCTGGCTCGTCGGCCTCACGGACGCGGACGCGGGAGTCGTGGTCTCCGCGTCCCACAACCCCTGGCGCGACAACGGAATCAAGATCTTCTCGGGCGAGGGCCGCAAGCTCCCGGACCAGGTCGAGCTCGACATCGAGCGGCGCATCGCGACGTCGGCGGCCTCCCCGCCGGTGGCGGTCCCCCGTGACCGCCTTCTCGGCGCCGACTACGTGGCGCATCTCGTCAGGAGCCTTCCCCACCGCCTCGACGGCCTGGGAGTCGTCATCGACGCCGCGAACGGCGCCGCGTACGAGGCGGCGCCCGCGGCGTTCGAAGCCGCCGGCGCGACGGTCGTCGCCCGCTGCGTGGCGCCCGACGGCCGGAACATCAACGAGCGCTGCGGCGCGCTCCACCCCGAGGCCATGCGCGCCGCCGTCCTCTCCGAGGGCGCCGACCTCGGGATCGCGCTCGACGGCGACGCGGACCGCATCATCGTCGCGGACGACGCCGGGACGCTCCTCGACGGGGACGACATCCTCTTCCTCTGGACGCTCGAGATGGAACGTGAGGGCGCCCTCCCGAAGGTCGTCGTCGGGACCGTCATGTCGAACTGGGGTCTCGAGAAGGCCCTCGAGGAACGTGGCGTGGCTCTGATCCGCGCGGCCGTGGGTGACCGGTACGTCGTCGAGGAGATGGAGAAGTCCGGCGCGCTCCTCGGCGGCGAGCCGTCCGGACACCTCATCCGAGCGGACCTCACGACGACGGGCGACGGCACGCTCACGGGCCTTCACCTCGCCGCGCTCGTCGCGGCGTCCGGCCGGAAGCTCTCCGCCCAGCCCCGCTTCGTCCACACGCCGCAGGTCCTGAAGAACGTCCGGGTCCGCAAGCGGGTCCCCTTCGACGAGATCCCGGACTTCGCGCCTGTGTGGCGCGCCGCGGAGGCGAAGATGTCGGGCATCGGCCGCATCCTCCTGCGCTACTCCGGCACGGAGCCCCTCGCCCGCGTCATGGTCGAGGGGGCCGACGCCGCGCTCGTCGACGCCGTCGCGGCGGACCTCGCCTCCCACATCGGAGCGCGCCTCGGCGCCTGACGCGCGTGGGATTGCCGCTCGAGCCGTCGGACGCGCAGCTCAGGGACCTCCTCCACGACGCGGTCCGCCGGGTCGTCGCGCACCTCGGCTCGCTTCCGGCGCAGCCCGCGGACGGCACGGCCGGCGCCGGCGCCGTCGCGCGCGCGCTCATCGAGCGCGAGCCGCCCGAGGAAGGCGCCGAGCCCGGCCCGCTGCTCGACCTCCTGTTCGAGAAGGCGATCCCCGCGAGCTTCAACAACGCCGGCCCCGGCTTCCTCGCGTACATCCCCGGCGGCGGACAGCCCTACGCGGCCGCCGCGGACCTCATCTCCGCCGCCGTGAACCGCTACACGGGCGTCTTCGCGCCCGCCCCCGCGCTCGTCCAGCTCGAGACGAACGTGATCCGCTGGTTCGCGCGCGCCGTGGGATACCCGGCGGACGCCGGCGGGTTCCTGACGTCCGGCGGGTCTCTCGCGAACTTCTCGGCCGTCGTCGCGGCACGGCATGAAAAGCTGCCCGAGGACTTCCTGAAGGGCACGCTCTACGTCTCGGACCAGGGCCACCACTGCATCCGCAAGGCCGCCCTCCTCGCCGGTTTCCCCGCCGCGAACGTGCGCGAAATCCCGTCCGACGCGGCGTTCCGGATGCGCCTCGACGCGCTCGAGGCGCGCGTCGCCGCGGACCGCGCGGCGGGCTTTCAGCCGTTCCTCGTCGTCGCGAGCGCGGGCACGACGAACACGGGCGCCGTCGACGACCTCGACGCGCTCGCGGACTTCGCGGCGACGGAAGACCTCTGGCTGCACGCCGACGCGGCTTACGGCGGCTTCTTCGCGCTCACCGAGCGCGGCCGGGCCGTGCTCGGCGGTCTTTCGCGCGCCGACTCGATCGTCCTCGACCCGCACAAGGGGCTCTTCATGCCGTACGGCTCGGGCTGCCTCCTCGTGAGGGACCCCGGCGCGCTGCGCCGCTCGCACAGCGTCCAGGCCCACTACATGCCGGGGATGCAGGACGACGCCGACTCCGTCGACTTCTGTGAAATTTCCCCCGAGCTGTCCCGCAACTTCCGTGGCCTCTCCGTGTGGCTCGCCGTGAAGCTGTGCGGCCTCGCGGCGTTCCGCGCGTCGCTCGACGAGAAGCTCGACCTCGCCCGCGAGGCCGCCGGCGCCGTGCGGGCGATCCCGGGAATCACGATCGTCGCCGAGCCCGAGCTCTCGCTCTTCGCGTTCCGGCTCGCTCCGGAGGGAGCGTCGCTGGCGGACGCGAACCGCCTGAGCCGCGAGCTCATGGCGCGCGTCAACGCGCGCCAGCGGGTGCTCCTGACCGGGACGCTCCTCGGGGAGACATTCGCGATCCGCATGTGCATCCTGAGCTTCCGGACCCATCGAGATCGCATCGGCATGGCCCTGGACGACCTCCGGGAGGCGGCCGCGGCCCTCGCGGGGGAATAAACCGGTCCGAAACCGACTAACACAGGCGTGGATACGACCCGCCGACGCCTCGTCCTCCTCGCCGCCGTCCCCGTCCTCGCGGCCGGCGCCGTCCTTATCGCCCGGCCGCAGGGCGCCTCAAAAGGAGCCCCGATGACCCCCGCCCCCTCGACCGCCGCGTCCCACGAGCGCCCCGATCGGATCGTCAAGACCGACGCGGAGTGGAAGAAGATCCTCACGCCCGAGCAGTACCACGTCACCCGCCAGAAGGGCACGGAGCGCGCCTTTTCGGGCCCGTACTGGGACAACCACGCGAAGGGCACGTACGTCTGCGTGTCCTGCGACCTCCCGCTCTTCGACTCGGAGACGAAATTCGAGTCCGGAACGGGCTGGCCGAGCTTCTGGCAGCCGATCGCGCCGGACGCCGTTCGCGAGGTGAGCGACCGGAGCTTCTTCATGGTGCGCACCGAGGTCCAGTGCGCGCGCTGCGGCGCGCACCTCGGGCACGTCTTCGACGACGGCCCGAAGCCGACGGGCCTGCGCTACTGCATGAACGGCACGGCGCTCAAGTTCCTCCCGGCGAAGTGACGCGCGCGGGGACGCGAAACCGCCGCCCCGACGCTCATCCCGCCCCGACGACCTCGTGCAGGTGCTCGCGCGCCGCGTCCGCGCGGCGCGCCATGTCGGCCGCGAGCGCGGGCAGGAGCCCCGGCAGGTGGAGCGCGTTCGGGACGAACCGCACGTAGCAGAGCCGCGGGGCGCCGGAGATCGCGCCGAACGCGAACGCGGCCTCCGGCGACTCGAGCGTCCAGGCCCCCGTCGCGTCGATCGCGAAAGGCACCTCGCGCTCGCGCGCATTGAGGTTCAGGGCGACGTCCGCCGTCGCCGGCGCCGCGTCCGCCGGGAGGAAGAGGCGCAGGAAGACCCCTGTCCCCATCTCCGGGTGGCGCTCGGAGTGGCGGCCCTGCAGGAGCGCCGAGGCGCGCGGACCGAGAGGGTGGGTCCCTTCCAGCGGATCGAGGAACGGGAGGCGGGCGTCGAGGCCGCGCGGCGACGCCTCGGCGCGCGCGCCGAACGCGCCGAGCGCGTCCGCGGCCGCGATCCAGTCCGGCGGGTCCTTGAAGCGCGACGCGTTCACCCCCTCGGGCGCGATCCGCGCCGAGAGGAGGTCGAGCATCCCGTCCGGGTGCGGCCGCGAGCCCGAGCGCGGGTGCTCGCTCGCCGCGGCGGGCAGGCCGAGCTCGTCCTCGAGGCCTTCGCGGCCGCCCTCGGCGTAGATCGCCTGCAGGGCCGCCGCCGCCGAGAGGAATCCGAGCGCGAGCGGAGCCGTCTCCGGCGTCACGAGCGCGGCCGACCAGAGGCGCACGACGCCGTCCTCGCGGTCCACGACGAAGCTCGCGAGCGGCGGGTAACGCATGAGGTCGGCGAGGACGCCGGCCTGCCGGAGCGTGACGGACTCCGCGAAGAGGACGTCCGTCTCGACGTGGACGCGGCTCGCCGCCGCCTCGCCGTCGCCCACGGCTTCCTCGGCGCGGACGCGCTGGACGACCCGGTGCGGCCACCAGGAGAAGGACCGCTCGTCCCTCAGCGCCCAGGCGTCGTCGATGAGCAGCCGCGCGAACAGGTCGTCGACGAATGGCGGGCCCGGGTCGCCTGTCACGCGCCCTCGCCGCCGGGCAGCATGCGCTCGGCGATCACGTACTCGAGGACCGGCCTGCCGCCGATCAGGTGCTCGACGATGATCCGTTCGAGGACCGGCGGATCGCAGGAGTGGTACCAGGTACCCTCGGGATAGACGAGCGCGATCGGGCCACCCGCGCAGATGCGCAGGCAGTTCGCCTTCGTGCGCTGGATCGAGCCGCTCTCCGACAGGCCGAGCTCCTTCAGGCGCGCCTTGAGGTACGCCCACGCCGCGAGGCCTCGGTCCTTCTCGCAGCACTTCGGCTTCGTCTGGTCGCAGCAGAGGAACACGTGGCGGCGCGCGTTCGCGATCCCGAGAGACCGGGCGATCTCCTCGAGCCTCTCGGGCGATTCTTCGCGGCTGTCCATGCGCGGGGAAGGATAATCCCGCCATGCGAATCTTCATCACGGGCGCCACCGGCCACATCGGCTTCCGCGTCGCGACGGCCCTCCGCCGGCGCGGCCACCACGTCCTCGGCCTCACGCGCACGGAGGCCGGCGCCGCCCGCCTCGCGCGGCACGAGGTTCAAGCCGTCCAGGGGAACCTGCAGGATCCGGGCTCCTGGAAGGGCGCGGAGGACTGCTCGACGCTCGTCCACGCCGCGGCCGACTACACGACGGACACGTTCGCGCTCGACCGGGCCGCCGTGCACTCGCTCCTCTCGCTCGCGGGAAGGGGTGCCGGCGTCAAGACGGTCGTCTACACGAGCGGCGTCTGGGTGTACGGCTCGACCGGCGACACGCTCGTGGACGAGACGTCACCGCTCGCGCCGCTTCCGATGGCGCTCGCGCGTATCGAGACGGAGAAGGCCGTCCTCACGACGCACGGCGTGAAGGGTCTCGTCATGAGGCCCGGGTGCGTCTACGGTTACGGCGGGAGCATGACGGCCGCGTGGTTCGCGGGGGCGACGGCGGGCAAGCTCGAGGTCGTGGGCGACGGGTCGAACCGCTGGTCGACCGTCCACGCCGACGACGTCGCGGACGCCTACGTGCGCGCGATCGAGAGCGGCCTCGCGGGCGAGATCTTCAACGTGACGGACCGCTCGCGCGCGCCGCTCCGCCGCCTCGTCTTCGCCGCCGCGCGCGCGGCCGGCTTCGGCGGAGAGGTCCGCTGGGTCCCGCTCGAGGAGGCGCGGAAAACGATGGGCGACTTCGCGTCCGCGCTCGCGTTCGACCAGCACGTGGACTCGCGCAAGGCCGTCGCGCGCCTCGGCTGGCAGCCGACGCACGGCGGCTTCGAGGACGAGTCCGCGACGTACTACGCCTCGTGGAAGGCCGCGCAGGGCTGACGCGGGCCGCTCAGCCGAACCGGGCGCGGTAGTCGTCGCGGCTCGCCGCGAGGACGGCGACGGCCTCGTCGCGCCCGTAGACGTGCGTGATCTCGACGGGTTGCGTCGGCCCGCCGGGCCGCTGCTTGTACGTGAGGAAGTAGTGGCGGAGACGGTCCACGAGAGAGCCGGGCATCTCCGTGACGTCCGCGAGCGCGCCGTAGACGGCGTCGCCCTTCAGGACCGCGAGGATCTTGTCGTCGACCTCGTCGTGGTCGAGCATCCTGAGGCCGCCGATCGGGACAGCCGGCACGAGGATCTGCGCGTGCGTGATGGGCTTTTCCGTGAGGACGCAGACGTCCATCGGGTCGCCGTCGCCCTTGAGGCCCGACCGGCCCGTCTTTCCCTCGCAGAGCGCCGCGACGCGCGGCCCGCAGAACGTGCGCGGGACGAGGCCGTACAGCGTCGGACACACGTTCGAGAAGAGCTGCGGCCGGTCCACCTTCAGGATGCCCGTCGCCTTGTCGAGCTCGTACTTGACGGTGTCCGTCGGCACGATCTCGATGAACGCCGTGAACGCGTCCGGGAAGTCGGGACCCGGATCCACGCCGTGCCAGGGATGCGCCGCGAACTGGGCCGGGACGTCCATGCGCGGAGGTTATCCTGAGAGCGATGCTCGAGAACCTCTCGCCCGCCGACCGCGCCGCGATCGAGGCCCACGGCTTGACGGTCGCCGAGGTCGAGCGGCAGCTCGCGCTGCTCCGCGACCCGCCGGCGCCCCCGCGTCTCGTCCGCGCCGCGACCGCGGGCGACGGCATCGTGCGCCTCGCCAAGGGCGAGCATGCGGACCTCCTCGCCCTCGCAGACGAGGCCGCGCGGGCCGGACGTCTCACGAAGTTCGTGCCCGCCTCCGGCGCCGCGAGCCGGATGTTCGCGTTCCTCCTCGACGGCGGGCCGGAGAGTCCGGAGAAGAGAAGATTCTTCGAAAGCGCGGATGCGTTCGCCTTCTCGGGCGACCTCGACTTCGACCGACTCGCCGCGACACCCAAGGGCCTCCTGCCCTTTCACATGTATCCGGACGGGCCACGCACCGCTTTCGAAGAACATCTTCGCGAGGCCGCGGGGACCGTCCGCGACGCGTCCGGGCTCTGCCGCGTCCATTTCACCGTGTCGCCCGAGCACCGCAAGGCTTTCGAGGACAGGCTCGCGGAGGTCCGGCCGCGCGTGGAGCACGAGACGGGCGCGCGCTTTTCGGTCTCCTTCTCGGAGCAATCCCCCGCGACCGACACGGTCGCGGGAGCCGTGGACGGAGGCCCGTTCCGCAGGGCGTCCGGCGGCCTCCTCTTCCGCCCCGGCGGGCACGGAGCGCTGCTGAAGAACCTCGGCGACGTGGCGCGATCGGGCGGCGACCTCGTCCTCGTGAAGAACGTCGACAACGTGGTTCCCGACGCGCGCCGCGGCCCGACTCTCCTGTGGAAGCGCCTCCTGACGGGCCTCCTCGTGAGGCTCGAGCGCTCGAGCCGTCGGGACCGGCCGATCCGGGTCTGCGGCGTCGTGCGCAACGAAGGGGAGCCCGGCGGTGGGCCGTTCTGGGTGGACGGACCGGGCGGGCCGCGCCTCCAGATCGTCGAATCCGCACAGGTGGATCCACACGACCCCGGCCAGGCCGCGATCTTCCGGGCAGCCACGCACTTCAATCCCGTGGACCTCGCCTGTTCGGTCAGGGACGGGGAGGGAAAGCCGTTCGACCTCCCCCGTTTCGTGGACGAGAGGGCGGTCTTCATCGCTGCCAAGACGCACGAGGGAAGACCACTCAAAGCATTGGAAAGGCCAGGGTTGTGGAACGGTGCGATGGCGTTCTGGGAGACAGCCTTCGTCGAAGTCCCGAAGGAGACGTTCGCGCCCGTCAAGACCGTTCTCGACCTCCTCAGGCCCGAGCACCGGACCTAGGCGGCGCGTAAACCGGGCCCTTCATGCGGCGGGGGTATCCTCCGACTCCCCCGGCGTCCCGGGGACCCCCGCCATGTTCCACAACGAACCCAGACCCAAGCGCCGCCGCAAGCTCGTTCTCGTCGAGCCCGAGTCCGCCGCGCCGCCCGCCCCCGCCGGACCCGGGCAGCCCCTCCTGAACCGCGAGCTCTCCTGGCTCGCCTTCAACCAGAGGGTCCTCGACGAGGCGTTTGACGAGCGCTGGCCGCTCCTCGAGAGGCTGAAGTTCCTCTGCATCACCGAGACGAACCTCGACGAGTTCTTCATGATCCGCGTTTCGGGTCTCCTCGACCAGCTCTCCTCGGAGGTCGTCGAGCACTCGGACGACCGCCTCCCGCCCGCCGAGGCGCTCGCGCGCATCCGCTCGGCCGTCCAGGAAATGGAGGCGCGCCAGACCGCGTGTCTCGTCGCGGACCTTCTTCCGAAGCTCGCGGCGAATGGAATCGCCGTGCTCACGTGGGACGCCCTCCCCGACGAGCAGCGCGCGGGCGCCCGCGAGTACTTCCGGCGCAACGTCCTGCCGGTCCTCACGCCGCTCGCCGTGGACCCCGGCCATCCGTTCCCGTTCCTCTCGAACCTCTCGATGAACTTCGCCGTCGAGGTGAGGAACCCCGACACGGGCGACGTGAAGTTCGCGCGCGTCAAGGTCCCCGCGGTCCTCCCTCGCCTCCTGCCGCTGCGCGAGATCCTCGAAGGCAAGAAGAAGGTGAAGCCGGAGAGGGCCGAGTTCCTGCTTCTCGAGTCGCTCCTGCAGGCAAACCTCGGCGACCTCTTCCCGGGCCTCGAAATCGTCTCCTCGCACCTCTTCCGCGTCACGCGCGACGCCGACATCGAGATCCAGGAGGACGAGGCTTCGGACCTCCTCGCGACGATCGAGCAGGAGGTCCGCCGGCGGCGCTTCGGCGCGGTCGTGCGGCTCGAGGTGGCGCCGAAGACGCCGAAGCGCGTCCGCAAGCTCCTCGTCAAGCAGCTCGAGATCACGGAGAACGAGATCTACGAGATCGACGGCCCGCTCGGGCCGGGCGACCTCATGTCCCTCGTGAAGCTCGAGCGTCGCGACCTCAAGGACGCCCCGTTCTCGCCGGCGGTGCCCGCGATCCTGAGCCAGCCGGACACCTCGATCTTCGCCGCGATCCGCTCGGGCGACATCCTCCTGCACCACCCGTACGACTCCTTCTCGCCGGTCGTCGAGATGATCGAGCGGGCCTCCGAGGACTCGAAGACGGTCGCGATCAAGATGACGCTGTACCGGACGAACCCCGACTCGGGACTCATCCCGGCCCTCGTGCGCGCCGCCGAGAACGGCAAGCAGGTCGCCGTCCTCGTGGAGCTCAAGGCCCGCTTCGACGAGGAGAACAACATCACGTGGGCGAAGTCGCTCGAGCAGGCCGGCGTCCACGTCGTCTACGGCGTCGTCGGGCTCAAGACGCACGGAAAGATCGCCCTCGTCGTGCGCCGCGAGAAGGACGAGATCCGAAGGTACGTCCACCTCGGAACCGGCAACTACAACTCCTCGACGGCGCGGCTCTACACGGACTTCGGCCTCATGACGTGCCGGCCCGAGTTCGGCGAGGACGCGACGCGTTTCTTCAACGCGCTCACGGCGTTCGCCGGGAAGACGACGTACGCACGCCTCGTGACCGCCCCGAGAGACCTGCACCGCTGGGTGCTCGAGTCGATCGCGCGGGAGACGGCGCACGCGCGCGCGGGGCGGCCGTCGGGCATCCGCGCGAAGATGAACGCCCTCGTCGACCCGAAGGTCATCGCGGCGCTCTACGAGGCTTCGCAGGCCGGCGTGCCGATCGACCTTCTCGTCCGCGGGATCTGCTGCCTGACGCCCGGGCTCCCCGGCGTCTCCGAGACGATCCGCGTCTGCTCGATCGTCGGCCGGTTCCTCGAGCACAGCCGCGCGTTCGTGTTCGAGAACGGCGGCGAGCAGGAAACCTGGCTCTCCTCGGCGGACTGGATGCAGCGGAACTTCTTCCGGCGCGTCGAGATCTCCTTCCCCGTCGTCGAGCCCGCGCTCGCGAAGCAGGTCGTCGAGGCGCTCGACACGATGTGGAAGGACAACGTGCGGGCGCGGGAGCTGAAGTCCGACGGCACGTACGTGCGCCTTGCGCCGAAGGAGGGCGAGGCGGCCGTGGACTCCCAGACGCTCTTCGTCGAAGACGCGCGCCGGAGGGTCCTGAAGGCCGTCGAGGCGTTCCAGCGCCGCGGCGCGGAAGCCTTCGAGGCCGTCGAGCGCGCGACCGGCCCCGAGCCCGTCGAGACGACGACCTGACGTCCCGGTGGCGTCCTGGCCTAGCGCTCGACCTCGAAGCTCGCGGGCGGGTTGAGAACCGGCTCCTGGGCCGTGAGCGTCGTCGCGTTGATCGGAACGACGATGAGGTGGGTATTCGCGCCGAAGGCGACGTTGACCTCGTAGAAACCGTGCGGCGACACGGCGATGAGGATCCCGGGCACCTGCTTGAGATCGGCCATCGGGCACGTAACGTAGACCTTCAACGGGACGTCCATGGCGCTCTCCTCTGCTCTCTCTCCGGGCGTACAGGATAGCGCGAGGACGATTCCCGGCGGGCACCGGGGTGTGCGCTGCGTCACATCCCCCCGCGCCCCCGGGAGAGACGATGTCCGCGTGACGTTCTTCGCGGTCCTCGTCCTGGCGCTCCCGGCCGCCGCCGCTCCGCGTCCGACGCTGCCCCCGACCCCACCCGACGTGTCCGCGCGGATGAACGGCCTCTTCGCGCGCGCGACCCCCGCCGTGCGAACCTGGACCGGCACCGAGGCACGGAAGCTGCGACCCATGCCGCCGCCCGACGCGGAGGCCCTCGCCGCCGACGCCCGGCTGGGATTCCCCGCCGCGCAACCCCCGCTGACGCCCGGGCAGGCCGACACGCTCGCCGCGATGGCCGTCTACCAGGTCGTGAGCGACCTCGACAGCGAGGCCCGACTCGCCCCGCCCGGTCCCGCCGCGGGCGACCCGATCGCGAAGCTCTCGGAGCGCAAGAGCGCCTTCCTCAAGGTCCTGACGGCCCTGCTCCGGAAGACAACGGACGCGGACGCCGCGGTCGTCGCGGCGCTGAAGTAGCGGCGTCTACGGCCCGTCTTCGCCCTCGTCCTCGTCGCCGTCGTCGTCCCCGACGGCCTCGCCCCGGTACTCCTTGAGCTTCCTCTGGAGCGTCCTCAGGCCGATCCCGAGCGCCTCGGCCGCCTTGCGTCGGTTCCCGCCCGAGATCTGGAGCGCCGTCAGGATCGCCTCGCGCTCGATCTCGTCCATCGTCTTGCCGACGAGGCTGCCCGCGAACGCCGGCGCCTCCGGCCCCGCGGCGGGCGTCGGCGCCGCCGCGGCGGGGGCATCCGGGGCCGCCGCGGCGGGCGCGGCAGACGGCGCGCCGACGGGCATCGGCAGCTTCACGGCCGCCCACTCGCCGGACCGCGGCCGTCCCGGCGCGCGCGCGCGGATCGCGGGTGGCAGGTCCGCGACGTCGATCCGGGGCCCGGCCGAGAAGAGGATCGCGCTCTCGAGGACGTTTTTCAGCTCGCGCACGTTTCCCGGCCACTCGTAGGCGACGAGCGCGGCGAGCGCCGCCGGCGTGACGCCCGTGACGGCCTTGCCGTGCTCCTCCGAGAACACCGCCCGGAACCGCTCGACGAGGAGCGGGATGTCGTCCTTGCGCTCGCGCAGCGCAGGAATCTCGAGCGTGACGACCGAGAGCCGGTAGAAGAGGTCCTGCCGGAAGCGTCCGGCCTCGATTTCCTTGACGAGATCGCGGTTCGTCGCCGCGACGAGACGGAAGTCGACGTCCTTCGCCTCGTTCCCGCCGACGGGCGTCACGCGCCGCTCCTCGAGGACGCGCAGGAACTTCACCTGCAGGTCCGGAGGCATCTCGGACACCTCGTCCAGGAACAGCGTTCCGCCGGCGGACTGCTCGATGCGGCCCATCCGCTTCACGAGCGCCCCCGTGAAGGCGCCGCGCTCGTGGCCGAAGAGCTCGGACTCGATGATCTCGCGCGGGATCGCGCCGCAGTTCAGCGCGACGAAGGCGCGCGCGCGGCGCGGCGAGTTGTGGTGGAGCGCGTTCGCGACGAGCTCCTTGCCCGTCCCGGACTCGCCGACGAGGAGGATCGTCGTCTTCGCGGGAGCGACGACGCGCAGCTTCTCGAACAGGCGCTCCATCGGCTTCGAAATCCCGAGAATCGCCTCGAAGCCGAAGCGCTTGTCGAGGCGCTCGCGCAGGTCCCGGATCTCGCCCGCCTGCCGCGCGCGCTTGAGCGCGGCCTCCGCTCTGAGGCGGAGGTCGTCCTTCGCGAGCGGCTTCGCCACGTAGTCGACCGTGCCGAGGGCGCGCGCCGAGAGCAGCGTCTCGACGTCGCCGTGAGCCGTCACGAGGAGGACCGCGACGTCCGGACGCGCGGCCGCGAGCTCGGACGCGAGCTCGAGCCCCGTCTTGCCGGGCATCTTGAGGTCCGTCACGACGAGTGCAACGGTCGGATCCTCGACCGCGCGCTCGAGCGCGGAATCGGCGTCCCCGAACTCCTCGACCCGGCGGCCGTCCGTCTGGAGCGTCAGCGCCATCGCCTTCCGGCTGGCGGCGTCGTCGTCGACGACGAGGACGAGCGGTTGCGCGCTCACGGCCTGTCGCCCTCCCCGTGAAGCGCGCGGTCGAGGTCGTCCTCGGACCACACGGGGATCCCGAGGGCCTTCGCCTTCTCCAGCTTGCTTCCGGCTTCCTCGCCGGCGATGACCGCAGTCGTCTTCTTCGACACGCTCGAACTCACCTTCCCGCCGGCCGACTCGATCGCGTCGGCGGCTTCGTCGCGCGTCCGGCGGGGCAGGGTCCCCGTGAGGACGAAGACGCCCCCGGACAGGGCTCCGCCCCCCCGGATGGGCTCGACGTTCTCGCTCATACGGACGCCGGCCGCCTGGAGTTTATCGAGGAGCGCCCGGTTCGGCGGATGGGCGAACCACTCAAGGATCCCGCGGGCCGTCTCGGGGCCGATCTCGGGGACGGCGGTGAGGGACTCCTCGTTCGCTGCGAGGAGCGCGTCCATGGACCGGAAGCGCCGGGCGAGGACCTTCGCCGTCTTCTCGCCCACCTGCCGGAGCCCGAGGCCGAAGAGGAGCCGGGCGAGGCCCGCATCCTTCGAGCTTTCGATCTCGGCGATCACGTTCGCGGCGGACTTCTCGCCCCAGCGCTCGAGCGGCGCGAGCCGGTCGGCCGTCAGGTCGTAGAGGGACGCGACGTCCCGAAGGAGCCCCGCCTCGCGCAGCTGCTCGATCCGCTCGTCCCCGAGACCCTCGACGTCCATCGCGCGACGCGTCACGAAGTGGCGGAGCGACTCGGCGATCTGAGCCGGGCAGGCCGGATTCACGCACCGCACGGCGACCTCGCCCTCGCGCCGGACGACCTTCTCGCCGCAGGCGGGGCAGCGCGCCGGCATCGCGAACGGCCGGGCGCTCTTCGGACGCTTCTCGAGGAGGACGCGCGTGACCTTCGGAATGACGTCGCCGGCCTTTTCGACGGCCACCGTGTCGCCGACGCGGACGTCCTTGCGCGAGAGGTCCTCCATGTTGTGGAGCGTCGCGCGGCGGACCGTCGACCCCGCGAGGAGAACGGGCGTGAACTCCGCGACCGGCGTCAGGACGCCCGTGCGCCCGACCTGCACGGCGATGTCCGTCACGACGGTCGTCGCCTCCTCGGGCGGGTACTTGTACGCGATCGCCCCGCGCGGGAACTTCGCGGTCTGTCCGAGGCGCCGCTGGTCGAGGACCGAGTCGACCTTCACGACGACGCCGTCCGTCTCGAACGGCAGCGTGTGGCGCTTCGTCTTCCATTCCTCGACGAACGCGAGGATCCCATCCACGTCGGAGACGACCGCTCTGTGGGGATTCACCGGAAAAGAGAATTCTTCGAGTGAAAGAAGGCTCTCGCTCTGTCGTTCCGGTTCCCCCGGGCCTTCCCAGCGGGCGATGGAGTAAAGGAAAGCCGAAAGGCGGCGGCTCGCGGTGATCTTCGCGTCGAGGAGCCGCAGCGATCCGGCCGCCGAGTTGCGGGGGTTCATGAACAGCGGCTCGCCCGCCTCCTCGCGCGCGGCGTTCAACCGCGCGAACGACGCCTTGGGCATGTACACCTCGCCACGGACTTCGAGCAAGCCGGGGATTTGAAGATTCTTTGGAAGTGAATGCCCCGCGGCGCGAGCGCTGCTCGTCGCGCGAGCAGGCGCCTCCGCAGCCGCGCCCTTCTTACCCTTCTCAGAAATCCCCGGGGCCGCCGCGCCAGCGGCGGCGCCCCCTGTCAGCGTCAACGGAATCGAATGGATTGTCCGGACGTTCGGGGTCACGTCCTCCCCCGTCGTCCCGTCGCCGCGCGTTGCGGCGCGCACGAGCCGCCCGTCCTCGTAGACGAGCGAGACGGAGAGGCCGTCGATCTTCAGCTCGCAGACGAACTCCGGCGTCCGCCCGAGACGGTCGACGACGCGCTTGAACCATGCCCTCAGCTCCTCGGGAGAATAGGCATTCTCGAGCGAGAGGAGCGGGATCTCGTGGCGGACGCTCGGGAGGCTCGAGACGGGCGTCCCGCCGACGCGCTGCGTCGGCGAGTCGGGCGTCACGAGCTCCGGGTGCGCCTCCTCGAGCGCCACGAGCTCGCGCAGGAGCGCGTCGTACTCGGCGTCCGTGATCTCCGGACGGTCCTCGACGTAGTAGAGGCGCGCGTGCCGCGCGAGCGTCCCGCGCAGCTCCGCCGCGCGCTCCGCCGGCCCCTTCGACTTCGCCACGGGCCGGATTCTAGGCGGCGCGGACCCCCGGCGCGTCGACTTCCCGGCGCCCGTCCGCGGCCTGCGCCTGCTAGCATTCGCCCCCGTGACCCCGCACCGCGCCGCGCGGCTGGCCGCTCTCGCCGCCCTCTGCGCCGCGCCGCGCCTCGACGCCGGTCCTCGCGTCCCGCCCGTCGCCTCCTACACGATCGAGGCGGCCGTGAGCGCGGAGCACGTCGTGACGGGCAAGGAGACGGTCCGCTTCACGAACCGCACGAAGGCCAGCCTCCCGGATCTCGCGCTCCACCTCTACCTGAACGCGTGGCGGAACGACCGCTCGACGTGGCTTCTCGAGCAGAGGCAGGGCGGGGGCCGCCCCGACCGCGGGCTGTCCGCGAAGGACACCGCCCACTGGGGCTGGTCCGAGATACACCGCATCGCGCTCGACGACGGGACGGACCTGACGCCCGGGCTGACGTACGTCTCTCCCGACGACGGCAACCCGGACGACCGCACGCTCGTCTCGGTTCCGCTCCCGCATCCCGTCGCCCCGGGGGAGACGCTCGTCTTTCGCGTGGACTGGGAGGCGAAGTTCCCGCGCGCCGTCGCGCGGACCGGCTGGAAGGACGACTACCTCCTCGGCGCGCAATGGTTCCCGAAGCTCTGCGCCGCGACGGATTCCGGCTGGAACGCGCATCAGTTCCACGCGGGCACGGAGTTCTTCGCGGACTTCGGGGACTACGACGTCTCCCTCACGCTCCCGAAGGCGGACAAGGGCCGCGTCGGCGGAACGGGCGTCCTCAAGGAGGAGACGGAGCTCGCCGGCGACGTCGTGCGCGAGCGCTTCCTCGCCGAGGACGTTCACGACTTCGCGTTCGCGGCCTGCCCGCGGTTCGTCGTCGTGAAGGACACGTTCAGCGGAAAGGGCCTCCCGAACGTCGACATCGTCCTTCTCCTGCAGCCGGACCACCGGCCGCTGCGCGACCGCTACCTGAAGGCCGTGAAGGTGGGCCTCGAGGACTTCGGGACGCGGTATCTGCCGTACCCGTATCCCGTCGTGACGGTCGTCGACCCGCCGTGGGGCAGCCACTCGGAGGGAATGGAGTACCCGACGCTCTTCGTGGGCGGGGGCCGCGAGCTCGCGCCGCGGGCGGCGCAGTCTCCCGAGAGCGTCACGGTCCACGAGTACGGCCACCAGGTCTTCTACGGAATGCTCGCGACGAACGAGTTCGAGGAGGCGCACCTCGACGAGGGCTTCAACACGTACGCGACGCTCAAGGCGCTCGAGGCGGCCTACGGAGACCCGTCGCTCGTCGTGCGCTTCTACGGCCTTCCGGTCACGTTCGCGGGAGTCGTCGTGCCGTATCCGTTCGGGGTGACGGACCGGTTCCACCGCTGGGAGATCTCCTCGCGGTCGGACGCCCAGGCGGTGCCGTCCTACCGGCAGCTCGACGGGAACGCGATCCGGAGCAACGCCTACCTCAGGACCGCCCTGCTCCTCTTCTCGTGCGAGAGGACGTTCGGCGAGGCGGTCTGGGCGAAGGTCATGAAGACCTACGCGACGCGCTTCGCGTTCAAGCACCCGACGACGGCCGACTTCCTGGCCGTCGTGAAGGAGGTCGCGGGCGAGAGCGCCGCCGCGTCCGTCGCCGGGATCGTCGCGACCGCAGGCTCCGTCGACTACGCCGTGACCTCGGTCGAGACGCACGAGGACTCCGGCCTCACGGGTTTCTCGGGCGAGGGCTCCGAGCGGAAGTTCGAGACCCCGCGCAAGGGCGCGACGGGCACGTACCTGTCGACCGTCGTCGTCCAGAGGTTCGGCGAAGCCGTCTGGCCCGTGGACGTCGTGTTCACGTTCCAGGACGGCTCGCGCCTGACGCGGCCGTGGACCGGCGCCGAGCGGTGGGTGCGCTGGAGGTTGCGCGGCCCGAAGCTCGTCTCGGCCGAGGTCGACCCGGCGCGCAAGTGCCTGCTCGACGGAAACACCCTGAACAACGGCCGCCGCACCGGGCCCGACACCCGCGCGTCGCGTGCGTGGACGGCTCGCCTCATGTTCTGGGCCCAGAACCTCCTCGAGACGTTCTCGCTGCTCGGCTTCGCGGGAGCCCCGTGAGGAGCGACTCCGTCCTCGTCCTCGCGACGCGCGGCGTCCTCTCGGCGCTCGAGACGTGGAAGGCGATCGTTCTGGCGCTCGTCCTCAACCTGCTCCTCGCCTACGCGTTCGCACACCCCGTGAACGCGGCCCTCCGCCAGGTCCTGGACCGGAGCCCCTGGGGGGCGCGCCTCGCGTCGGCGAACGCGCCAGTCTTCGAGTTCTACGGCGAGATCACCCGGGCGCGCCCGGACGTCCTCGGCGACCCGTCCGCGTGGGACGCGGTCGCGACCGGCGAGGAGAGCGCGCGCGGAGGCGCGCGGCGCGCGCCGGGCTCCGGCCTCCTGACCACCACGGGAGTCGCGGGCTCGGCCGCCGGCTTCGCGCTCCTCGCGGGAGCGCTCGCAGCCGTCCTCGCGGGAGGCCTCGCCGGCCGGTTCGGCAGCGAGCGGGACCGCGGTGACCTCTCCGCGTTCGGCGCCGACGCGGCGCGTTTCGCACTCCCCTCTCTTCTCCTCGGGGCGTTCACGCTCGTCGGCATCGCCGCGGCCTGGCGCTGGGTCTACGCCGCGACGGGGCGCCTCTACGAGCCCGAGGACCTGCGGTACGAGTGGGAGGCGATCGCCCTCTCTCTCGCGCGCCTCGGCGCGTTCCTTCTCGTCGCCGCGGCCGTCCGCCTCGTCGCGCTCTACACGCGCGCGGCCATGGGCCGCGCCGGCAGCACGAACCTGGCCGGCGCGCTCGGCGCGGCGCTCGGCCTCCTCGTCCGGCGTCCGGCGCGCACGCTCGCGCTCGAGATCCTCTTCGGGGCGCTCGGCGTCCTGCCGCTTCTTCTGTGGGCGTTTCTCGGCCCCGTCTGGGACGGCGGGGACGGCGCGGCTCTCGTTCTCGTCGTCCTCGGGCAGCAGGCGGTCGTCCTCGTGAGGATCCTCGCCCGCGCCGCGCACCTCGGCGCCGCGTCCGCCTTCCTCTCCCGTGCCTCCGAGGCCGCCGCACGGGCCGCGGCTCCCGCGCCGACGGTCGCGTCCGAGAGCGAGCCCGCGCCCGAGCCGTGAGCGCGATCGCCCTGAGATCGAGGACGCCAGCCGCCTGGGCGGACCGCGTTCTCGCGAGGGAGAACCTCCCGGCGTTCGTTGCAGACCACGCCGTCTGCGAGTTGCAGGCTTCCGTCTACGCGCTTTCGCTCGTCGGGGGCTATCCGGGAATCCCCGGGCTCGCCGACGCGCTCTCGGCGCTCGCCGCCGAGGAGATCCGCCACTTCCGCCGCGTCTCACGCGAGGCGAGACGCCTCGGGGCGCCGCTGCCGACGAAGCGCCGCAACTACTACGTCGCGGGCCTGCGCGCGGCATGCCGGAGCGGAGCCGAGCCCGCGCGCGGCCTCGACCTCCTCCTCGTGGCGGCGCTCATCGAGGCGAGGAGCCACGAGCGCTTCGAGCGTCTCCTCGAGCGCGTCACGGACACGCGACTCGCGAAGCTCTACGCCGAGCTCGCCGAGGCGGAGGCGCGGCACGGCCCGATCTACCTCGATCTCGCGCGGGCGCACGCGGGCGATGCCGCGACGGCGAAACGCCTCGACGAGCTGCTCGACGTCGAGGCGGCGGCGCTCGCCGCCGTGCCCCCGCGCGAGATCGCCGTCCACGGGGCGGCGTGACGCTCAGGAGAAGAGGACCGAGCGCATCGAGAGCGACCCGAGGTCGAAGCCGGTCATCGGGAACGTGACGGCGTCGGCCGCGTCCGACGCGCCGAAGGCGTAGAGGATCGGCAGCCAGTGCTCGGAAGTCGGGTGCGCGCGGCGGCCGTCCGGCGTCTCGAGCGCGCCGAGAAGCCACGCCTCGTCGCGCGCCTCGAGCGCGTGCGCGGTTTCCGTATCGAAGCCCGCCGCCCAGTCCGGCGTCGACGTGTCGCCGGAGCGCATCCGGCCGACCGCGTCCCTCAGGTCGTGCGTGAGGTTCCCGCTCGCAAGGATGAGGACGCCTTCGTCCCGGAGCGGCGCGAGCGCGCGCCCCATCGCGGCGTGCTCGCCGGCCGTCGCGCGGACGTCCAGCGCGAGCTGGACGACGGCCACGTCCGCCTCGGGATACATCCGGTGAAGCACCGCCCACGTGCCGTGGTCGAGGCCCCGGCCCTCCGTGGCCGAACCGCTCGCGAGCGCCGCGGCGCGGCGCGCGAGCGCCGGGTCGCCGGGCGCGACATACGTCATCGAGTACAGCGCCGGCGGGAAGCCGCCGAAGTCGTGGATCGTGGCCGGCGGGTCGTCGAGAGTCGTGAACGTGCCGTCCGCCTCCCAGTGGGCCGAGACGGCGAGGATCGCGCGCGGGCGCGGGACGAGACGCGCGAGCGCGGCGTGTCCGCGGCTGAAGACGTTGTCCTCGAGCGCGTTCATCGGGGACCCGTGCCCGACGAAGAGAACCGGCATCCGGCTCAACGCGTCGCCCCCACGCCGGTCGCGGTCCCGCCGCGCATCCAGCGGCCCGACGGGAAGCCCGCGGCGAGCACGCGGCCGGTCTTGTCGTAGCGGACGAGATACGAGAACGGGTCGAACTCGCGCGCGAGGTAGCCGAATCGCACGTCGCGCAGGACGACGCGGACGCTCCCGTCGGCGTCGACATCCTCGCGCGCCGCCGGGAAGCGCGCGAAGCGGCCGAAGACGCCGGCGACCCCGGACTCGAGCGTGCGCGAGGCGAGAGGCCCGTTCGACCGCGGGATCACGCGCGTCATCAGATCGTCGCGCGAGCGATAGAGCCCGGGAAGAGCCGCGAGGCCCCGGAGCCCGCCCGCGAACCCGGTCCGCGCGAGCTCTTCCGAGCCCGCGGCGCGGGCGCCCTCGGCGCCGCGCTTGCCGAGGTCGACGAAGGATGCCGTGACGTCTCTCCCGTCGCCGGCGAGGAGGAGCCAGCGGTCGGGCGAGCCCGGCTGCGGGACGGCGGCGCGGGAGACGGCGGAAGGCGCGAGGCGCGCGACGAGCCGGACGGCCTCGGCGTGCCTCACTCCACAGAAGACAACGTACGCCGTCGCGGCGAGGAGGCCGGCCCGCGCGGCGAGGCGGGAGCGCGCGAGGCCGCGGCGCGCCACGAACCACATCCCGGCGAGCCCGAGCAGGAGCAGGCCCGTGAGCGCCGCGTCGAGGATGAAGACCCAGTCGAGCGCGTAGCGGGACCAGTCGAGGGGCGCGAAGAACATGGTTCCCCAGGACGTGATCCAGTCCATGAGGACGTGCGAGAGGACGGCGACGGCCGAGACCGCGAGAAGCCGCGCGCGGAAGACACGGCGGCCCTCGCTGCCGGGGGGGCCCGCGGCGGCGGGCGGGCGGATCGACGCGGCCGCGGCGAGGAGGAACGCCCACGCGGGCAGGAGGACGAAGGAGTGCGTCAGGCCGCGGTGCTGCGTGATGTAGAACTCCGGCGAGAACGGGGAAACGAGCGCATCCGCGTCCGGGAACATCGCGGCACAGAAGCCGAGCCACGCCTCCCGCCGCGCGAACGCGCGGTCCTGCCCCGCGTCGCCCGTTCCCGGGAGGGCGCGCGCGAGGAGCGCTCCCGCAAGGCCGTGGGTCAGCGTGTCCACCCGCGAACTTTACCCGCAAGAGCCGGGCCGCCGCTTTTCGCTATCCTCGTTCGCGTGAGGATCCGCCCGCGCTCGAGGATCGCCGTCGCGGCCCTCGCCCTCGCCCTCGCCCGCCACGCCGCCGCCCAGGACCCGCCCGACGAGGAGGAGCCCACCCGCGTCCGCCGCGACGTGAGCGTCGTCGCGAGCCGCCTCGAGGACGCGCCCGCGACGGCCGTCGTGCGCGTCGTGACCCGCGACGAGATCGACGCGCTGCCCGGCGCCCGCACGATCCCGGACGTCCTGCGCTCCGTGCTCGGCATCGACGTGAGGCGCCGCGGCCCGGGCGGCGTGCAGGCGGACGTCGGGATCCGCGGCGGCGACGTCAACGGGACGCTCGTCCTCGTGGACGGCCAGCCCGTCAACGACCCCGAGAGCAACCACCTCTCGTTCGACCTCGACGTTCCCGTGGCGGCCGTCGAGCGGATCGAGGTCCTCGCGGGCCCCGGCTCGGCCGTCTGGGGCTCGAGCGCGATCGGGGGCGCCGTCAACATCGTGACGCGCGGCGGCGCGATCGGGCGAGCCGCGGTACAGCTCGAGGGGCGTTACGCGCACGGAACGCAGTCCCTCGACGAGGGAGGGGCGCGTCTGGCCGTGCGCGTCGCCGAGCCGGTGACGGTCGGCGTGGACTGGTGGCGGGCCGAGACGGCGGGATTCCGCGACGACACCGAGTCGTCGACGGACGTCCTGCGCGTCTCCGGGCGCTGGGACACGGGGAAGGGGCCCGTCACGCTCGGACTCGGGCTCGCCCGGCGCGCGTTCGGGGCCTACGCGTTCTACGGGACGGCCTTCCCGAACCAGCAGGAGTCCACCCGCACCCGGACGGCGACGCTCGCCGGGTCGCTCGCGCTCGGGAATTTCACGCTCTCGCCGTCCGTCTTCGTGCGCGCTCATCACGACGACTTCGTCCTGGACCGGTCGGACCCGTCCTTCTACGAAAATCTGCACGACACCGTGACGTCCACGGCGCGGGTCTCGGCCACGCACCCGGCCCTCGGCGGCTCGGTCGCGCTCGGCGTGGAAGGCGGACGCGACGCCATTCGTTCGACGAACCTCGGGGACCACGGGCGAGGCCGCCGCGCGGTCTTCGCCGAGCTCGCGCGCCCCTGGGACACGGCCGCGCCTTCTTCCGGCGGCTTCCGCGCCGGGCTGAGGGCGGACTCGTACGAGGGCTACGGCTCGCGCGTCTCCCCGTACGCGGGCGCCACGTGGACGATCGCGCCGCCTCTGACGCTGCGCGCGTCGTTCGGCACGAGCTTCCGTGTCCCGACGTTCACCGAGCTCTATTACCGAGACCCTGAGTCCGCCGGCGACCCGGGCCTCGCCGCCGAGACCGCGTGGACGCTCGACGCGGGCGTGACGTGGGCGGCGGGACCCGTCGACCTCGAGGCGGAGTACTTCCACCGCGACGCGACGGACCTCATCGACTTCGTGCGGACGGCCGGCGATCCCGTCTTCCATGCGAGGAACGTGAGGAAAGCCGTCACGGACGGGGTCGACGTCTCCGCCTCGTGGGCGCGGGGGCGGCCGGCGTTCCTCTTGGCCATTTCGCTCCAGGCCGCGTGGGTCTTCACGGACCTCGCGGCCCTCGCCCGGTCGGCGGGTGGCGCCGTGGAGGGGCGGTACGTCCTCGATCCGCTCCACGTCAAGGTGGACGGCATGGCGGTCTTCTCGCTTCCGGTCTCGCTCTCCCTGACGGCGCGCGTCTCGTACTTCTCCCGTCCCAGCTTCGCGGACGGCGTCTGGCTCCTCTCCTCGCGCCTCTCCTGGCAGGCGTTTCAGGGCCGGATCTTCGAGATCTTCCTCGAGGGCGAGAACCTCGGGAACGTCCGTTACGAGGACGTCCCCGGCGTCCCGCTGCCGGGCCGGACGGCCCTCGCTGGCTTCAGTCTCACCTGGTGAGCGCCCGCACGGTCCGGGGCCCGGCCGGCGCGTACACTCGACTCACTCCGACGCGCATGGACGATTCGTCGCGATCCCTCCGGGCCACCCGAGTGCCCCTCGACGCCGAGCTCACGTACTGGCGCGACGGGAACCACGGGAATGGGCGCCTCACGAACCTCTCGGCGAGCGGCTTCTTCACGGCGACCGAGGAGCCGGCTCCCGTGGGCTCCCGCCTCGAAATCAGCTTCACGCTGCCGCACGACCGCAGCGGCAAGATCGTGACCGGCGAGGTCATCGTCGTGAGGCGGGAGGAGGGAGGGCGCCCGGGGTTCGGGTCGCGCTTTTTCCGGCTCCCGCAGTCCGCCGCGCGCGTCATCGAGGAGTTCCTCGCGAGGGCCGCGCGCCGCCGCGGCTGATCAGGCGCCCGGAGCGAGGGCCGAGAGGTCCACGAGCTGGATCCCGACCTTCTCGGCGTAGTCGTGGATCCGCTCCTCGCGGTAGAACTCTCCGAAGTACACGGCGTTGAGCCCCGCGTTCGCGACGAGCTTGAAGCAGTTCCAGCACGGGGAGGCCGTCGTGTAGATCTCGCCGCCCTCGATGCGGACCCCGTTCATCGCGGCCTGGAGGATCGCGTTCGCCTCCGCGTGGACCGTCGCGACGCAGTGTCCGTCCTCCATGAGACAGCCGACCTCGTCGCAGTGCGGGAGGCCGCGCAGGGAGCCGTTGTAGCCGGTCGAGAGGATGCGCTTGTCCCGGACGATCACGGCGCCGACGTGCTTGCGCGGACAGGTCGCGCGGCTCGCGACCTCGTGCGCGATGTTCATGAAGTAGCGGTGCCAGTCGACGCGGGGCGCCATCGGGCGCGGATCATAGACCGGAGCGCGCGGCGGAGCGGGCGCCCTCAACGCAGCCCGAGCTGCGGCGTGACGGTCTGCTGCGCGACGGACGGCGCGAGCGATCCGCCGCCGAACAGGATCGCGAGGCCCGCGCCGAAGCGCCGGTCCCGCATGATCGGCTGGTCCGCCGCGTCCGGCGCGAACGCGGACTCGAGGTACTGCGCCCAGACGGCGAAGCCGCGAATCTTCCCCCACGTGCGCACGGTCAGGCGGCCACCCCAGCTCCACGAGCTGGAGTTGGACAGGCCTCCCGTCGCCGTCTGCCGCGTCCAGGAGCCGAGTGGCGTCACGTTGACCATCCGGTTGAAGATCGCGACGTCGGGCGTCACGGCGACGTTCCAGCTCGTCGTGAGGCTGCCCGTCAGGCGGTCCTTCGACTGGTTCACGCCTGCGCTCGTCTGGACGGACAGGACGTTCCCCTGCCGCGAGATGCCGAGCGTCGCGCCCCGCGTCTCCGCCTCGCTCGAGTAGAGGCCGTCCGTCTCCTGACGGCCGCCGAGGAGGCCGAGGGAGAACTGGAAGTCGCCGAGGGGCTGCGCGACCGAGAGGTTCAGGTTCGTCGAGCGGTTTGACGAGCCCGCGGAGTCGGCCCGGTTCTCCTGGGCGGACGCCGATACGGACGTCCGGCTCGCCGCGAAGCTGTACGACGCCGTGAGCGAGCCCGCGTCGGCGCGGCCGGCCGGCGTCGAGAACCCGGTCGTCGCGGAGCCGGCGCCGCCGGAGTCGACCGTGTGCGCGTAGTTCGCCGACAGCGAGAGGGCCCCGAACGAGCGAGAGACGGACCCGTCGTAGACCTTGCGGCCCGCGATGAGCGCGGGGTTCGCGGGCGCGCCGAACTCGTCGCCGACGAGGCGGATCCCGCCCGCGAGCGAGAACCCGGCGGGATTCGCCGTCAGGAGGACCGCGTACGCCCAGTCGTCCTGCAGCGGCTTCGAGTTCAGGTCGCTCGTGAACTCGCTGCGCACCGCCTCGCCGCGCAGCATGAAGTTCGTCGTCGGCTCGATCATGAGGTCGGCCGAGAACGACAGCAGGTTTCCCTTCTTCGGCGCCGAGCCGTAGTACGCGGGCTGCGCGGCTGGCGTGCCCGCGGGCGCTCCGGCCGCGCCGTAAGGAGACGCGAGCGCCGGCGGGGTCTGATAGAGCGGGTCCTTCTCGTCCTGGACGAACTGATAGAGGACGCGGACCTTCACGCGGTCCGTCCCGAGCTTCGGCATCAACGAGACGCCGTAGAGCGACTGACGGTACTCGTTCACGCCCGTCGAGGCGGGCAGGCCGTCGTCGATGTTGCCGAACGCGCGCAGGGACAGGAAGTTCGTGTCGAGTCCGAGCTCGAGGCCGCGGCGGGTGGACATCGTCTGGAGGAGAGGCGACGGGGCGAACGTCTCCGCCGGGCCGTTGCCGAGGGCTCCCGAGACGATCCCCGCCTTTGCCGTCACGACGACGGCGGGCGGCGCGACGTGCGCCGGCAGGGCGTTCGCGTCGACGTTCTGGGCCAGGGTCCCGTTGAACGCGGTCTGCACGCCGGAGACGGGGTCGTTGACGGAGCCCTCGAGGTGCGGCACTCCGGTAATTGACGTCGCGTTCGTCGTCGGGCCCTCGCGGCCGACGGGCTCCCCGTGCGTGCGTGCGACCTCGGCGCCGAACGACCAGCCGAACGCCGCTTCAGGCCGCGGCGGCGGCGCGGCCGTCTGGAACGTCCAGGCGCCGGACGCCGAGACGCCACGGGACGACCACACGATCTCCACGGTGTGGGGACCGCCCGCGATCTCGACGAACGGCTCGAACCGCCAGATGCCTCCGTTCGCCGACACGAGCTGCGTCACGATGACGCCGTCGAGCGTCATCTGGACGAGCTTGAAGTCGGACGCCGCGGGGCGGAACGTGATGACGGGCCGGACGGTCGTGACCTCGCCGAGCGGCTCGACGAGGACGAATCCGGCGGGCGGCGCCGCGACAGCCGCCGCGGACGGAGGCGCCTCGGCGGGCGCCGCGACGGAGGACGCGGACGCCGCCGCGACGGGGGGAGGTCCGAGCGGCGTGACCTGGGCCTTAGCGGGCGCGGCGAACGCGAAGGCGAGCACGGCGGTGGTTCCCCGGGCGAGGCGCCTCACCGCGCCGCTCCGACCGCCGGGACGGGCACGAGGTCCATGGCGCCGAGCGCGTGCCCGTTCTTGTCGACGGCGGACACGCGCCACAGGAATGGGCCGCCGCGCGGCAGGGCGGCCGCCGGGAGGAGGAGCGTCGGCTTGTCCACGATCTCCGTTCGGACGCGACGGGGCCCGCCGGGGCCCTGCTCGTACAGCGCGTGGACGTAAAAAGCGCCCGGAATCTCCTGCCAGACGAACCGCACGCCCGCGGCGTCGGACGTCGCGTGACCCTTCAGGTCCGGCAGGGTCGCAACGCTGCCCCCGATCGCGAAGCGGCCCTGGGCGGACGAGACGGTCCATCCCTCCGCCATGTCGAGCGTGCCCTCGCTCGTGGGCGGCGCCGAGGCGCCGCCGCTCTGCGAGTCCAGGAAGACCCGGCCGGCGTTCGTGAAGCCGCGGACTCCCCACTCGTACTCGCCCTCGGCGAGTCCGTTCCAGAGCGACGCGGGCGGGCTCCAGCGCGTGTCCGTCGTGTAGGACCAGCGCCAGGGCGCCCCGGGGGCCCGGCGGCGGATCCCGACGCCGTAGCGCGCGATGCCCGGCACGGGAATCCACGAGAAAGTCGGGGCGCCGAACGCGGGCGGAAGGATCGCGCCGGCCGACGGAGACACGAGGCGGAGCGTCTGCTGCCCCTCCTCGACGTAGATCTGGACCGGAGGCGAGGAGAGGGAGTTCGGGGCGAGGACCGAGAGCACGATCTCGTGGTTTCCGGACACGAGGGTCGGGAGGGTGACCGCGTTCGAGACGGAAGTCGGCGTCCCGTTCTGGAGAGGGACGGTCGCCGTCTCGACGAGGACGCCGTCGAAGAACCAGCCGACGAGAAGGTTGCCCGTGCCGCTCCCGATGACGAGCCCCTGGGCGCGCAGCGAGTCGCCGCGCCCGACGAGGGTGCCCGACGGCGGGTACACGATCGAGAGGCGCGTCGCGGACGCGGTCGAGAGGAGGGAGTTCGCGGCCGTCACCGTGACCGTCGCCGTCGCGTTCGGGATGTAGCCGGTCTCGTCCGGAACGGAGCGGAACGTGCGATCCGCGAGGACGACGGGGGGCGAGCCCGCCCTCGAGAACTGGCTGCCGGTCACGAGGACCGTGTTCGAGACGACGAGCGTGCCGCGCGCGGGGAGCGTGAGGGCGAGCGGCTCCTCGACGACGCCGAGGCCCGTCCCGGACCGGTCCCTGAGGACGAACGTATCGCCCGTGATCGCGAGCGGCGCGTCGCTGAGGCTGCGCAGCTCGTAGCGGACGGCGACGGGCTGGTCCGGCGAGGAGAGGACCGTCGTCGGCGACACCGTCACGGTGAAACCGCCCGCGGCCGGCTGCACGACGAGGGGAACGTTCAGCGTCTTCGAGATGAGGAGCGGCCGCCGGCGCGCGTTGGGAGAGGGGACCTCGTCCGCCCGGAAGACGAGCGTGTACGTGCCGGCGGCGAGGCCGCGCGGAATCGCGAGCGTCGCCGCCTGGGGGACGTTCGGCGTCAGCACCGGCTGGGGCGGCGTCAGCGACACGCCCGGCGGCAGCGAGACCGCCGTGAGCGTCGCCATGCCCGCGAAGCCGTTGATCGGATCGAGGAGGAACATCAGATCCGTCGAGCGGCCCTGGAGCACGGACGGCGCCGGAGGCGTCGCGCGCACGTTGAAGTCCGCCTGCGAGACCGTGACCTGGACGTTCACAAGCCGGGTCACGCTGACGCCGGCACCGCCGTTCGCGCCCGACGCCTTGAACAGGAGAGTCACGGCGCCCGCGGGCGCGTCGTCCGCCGCGCGGATGTCGACCGGGAACGGCACCCCGGGCGAGAGCGGGAACGCGGACGGCACGACGCTGATCCCCGCCGAGCCCGTGACGGTCACGTCCACGCCGCCCGACCAGCCGTTCAGCGGAACGAGCGTCACCTGGGCGGCCGCGTGGCCTCCCGCGGCGAGCGTGACGACCGCCGGGGTGACGGCGAGCGTGAAATCGGGCGAGGTCTCGACGGAGATCGCGAGACTCGCCGCGTGCGACGGCCCGCCGGGCGTCGTCCCGTTGAACGGGACGGTCAGGAAGCCGGTCCCGACGCCGGCCGCGAGCGAGACCGTGACGACCTTCGACTCCCCCGGCCCGAGGGTGAAGGACTTCTGGTCGACGTCGATGCCCGCCTGGAGAGCCGGGACGACCGTCACGACCCCGGCGAAGCCGTTCAGCGGCGTCGCCGAGACGGCGACCGGCGACGACCCGCCGGGCGCGATCCGCAGCGAGGACGGCGCGAGCGTCAGGACGTAGTCGGGCCGGGGCACCGAGACGCTCAGGGCGGCGGTCCTCACGGCCCCGGTCTGCGTCGAGGTCCCCGAGAACGTCGCGCCGAGAACGCCTCCCGCGGCGGGGCCCGCCGTGACGGTGACGGCCTGGACGGCGCCCGGCGCCAGCGTGAACGAGGTCGGAGACATCGTGAGGTCGGCCGGGGGCGCGACGGTCACGTTGAACGTCCCGCCGAGCCCGTTGAGCGCGGCGATCGAGACGTTCGTCGTCCCCGTTCCTCCCGGCTGGAGCGTGAGGGACGCGGGCGCGAGGAGCACCTGGAAGTCCGGACCGCCCGTCACCGTCACGCTGATCGGAGCGGTGCGCGCGCCCAGGAGGTTCACCGCGGTCCCCGAGAAGTCACCCGCGAACGTTCCGGCCGCCGCGTTCGTCCCGACGACGTCGACGGTCTGGCTGCCGCCGGCGGGGACCGAGAACGAAGCCGGGTTGAACGTGATCCCCGCGAGCAGCGGCGCCGTGACGCTGACGGGAGACGTGAAGCCGTTGAGCGGCTGGGCGCTCACCGTGACCTGCGCCGTCCCCGAGGGTCCGATCGTGACGGACGGCGGCGACACCTGCAGCTGGAAGTCGGGCTTCGGGTCGACCGCGAGCGAGAAGGCCGCCGTGCGGGATCCGGCCGTCGCCTTCGAGGTGCCCGAGAACGTGACCGTGCTCGTCCCCGGAGCCTGGCCGGCCCCGACGGTCACCTGCACGACCTGTGTCGCGCCCGCCGCGACCGTGAACGCCGGCGGGTTGAACGACACGCCCGGGAGGCTCGGGGTCGTGACGTCCACGGCGCCCGTGAACCCGTAGAGCGGGTTCGCCGTGACGGTCACGGGAGCCGTGTCGCCCGGAAAGACGTGGACGACGAGCGGCGCGATGGAGAGCGAGAAGTCGGGCGGCGGCTGGACGACGAGCGTCGCGTTCGCGGTACGCACGATCGGCGGGCCCGCTGTCGCGACCGTCGTCGCGGTCGCCGTGAACGGGAGCGTTCCGTTCGGAGCAGCCGGAGAGACGGTGAAGAGCACGTCGACCGACCCGCCCGTACCCGGGAACGGGGCCGAGGTCGGGGCCACCGTGACGTTCGGGATCGCGGGGATCGCGAGCGTCGTCGCCGCGTTCCACCCGTTCAGCGCCGTCATCGTGAAGGTGATCTTTCCCGTCGCGCCCGGGACGAGCGTGAGCGTGACGGGGCTCGCCGACAGCGAGAAGTCGGGGGGCGGCGGAACGATGATGTTCAGCGTGACCGTGCGCGTCCCCGGGACGCCCGCGGCCGCGCCGCTGATCACGACGGGGATCGTCCCCGGCGCCGCGTTCGCCGCAACCGTGAAGACGACGTTCTGGGGCGCGCTCGCGACGAGCCGGAACGAGGCCGGATTCGCGGTGACGCTCTGGATCGCGGGGATCGTCACGTTCGCGGCGCCGTTGAACCCGTTCAGGGCGGTGAGCGAGATCGCGACCGTGCCGGACTGTCCCTGCTTGATCGTGACGGGGTTCGGACTCGCGCCGAGGCTGAAGTCCGGCCCCGCGGACACGTTGACCGTCACGGGAACGTTGCCGGACTGACCCGTCTTCGGGACGCTGAAGTGGACGTTCGCGGGGTACGAACCCGGCACGACGCTGGCGGCCGCGGAGATCGGCAGGTTCGCCGCGGGGTAGGCAACGCCCGGTGCGCTGTTGACGCTCACCGTGCCGGGCAGCGTGAACCCGGCCGGAAGCCCGATGACCGTGTAGTCGACCGTGTTGAACGCGTTGCAGCTGATCGGCGGCCCGGTCGTGTTCGCCGTGAACGCCTGGCTCGCGCCGCCCGCCTGCAGGGAGATGGAGGGACTCGTCGTCGTCGCCGTGACGGTGGGGTTGATGACGTTGAGGCCGACGGGGAACGTCTTGTCCACGGCGGACGCGGCGTCCTGGATCCGATACGTGACGGCCTGCGCGCCGACGGCCGCGCCGGCCGCTTGAAGCGAGAACGCCTGGCCGCCGAGGCTCTGGCCGCTCGTGAGCGTGATCGCCTTCGGCCCCACCTCGCCGATTCCCGCGGGCACGGACGTCGCGTTGATCACGGCCGTTCCCGCGTACCCGAAGACGCTGTTGAACGTATAGAGGACCCGGACGGCCGTTCCCCCGTTGCAGACGGTCGGGGTCGCGGGCGGGATGATGGAGATGTCGGGGATGTTGAGCGTGAGGTTCGCGCTCGCGGTCTGGGTCGCGCCCGTCGTGCCGGGCCACGTCGCGACGACCGGCACCGTGTAGGTTCCGCCCGCCACGGGTCCCGTGCGGCTGAACGGGAACGTGAGCGTCGCGTTGTAGGGCCTGATCTCGTTCTTCTGGCCGCCTGCCGTCACGTTCGCCGGCGGTCCCGGGGGAACGGCGTCCACCGCGAAGAGAAGCGGCACGCCGGCGGCCGGGACCCGCGCGCCGAAGCCCGGATCGGGCTGCACGCGGACGAAGACGTTCACGGCGGTCGCGCCGAGCGTGATCGTCGGCGTCGTGATCGAAAGGGCGAGCCGGGGCTCGAGGAGCGTGAGGCTGAACGTCGCCGAGCCCCCGACCGTCGTGTCCGTGACCGTGATCGTCGACGCTCCGGCCGCGGCGTTGGCCGCGACGAGGAACTGGAAGTTCACGACGCCGGCCGTCTGGATGAGAAGCGGCGAGATCGTGTAGCTCAGCGTCGCGGGCGACGTCGTGACGCCCGCCGGGAGGCCCGTGACCGTGAGCGTGTGCGTCCCGGTCGGGAGCGGCTGACCGCGATTCGAAATCGTCGCCGCCACGGCGACGCTCTGCGTCGGGTACAGGCTCGCCGCGTTGGGGGCGAGGGTCACCGTGGCTTCGGCCCGCGCGCCCGCGAAGAGGGCGGCCATCGCCAAGAGACCGATCCGCAGGCTCTGCGCGCCGAGGCCTCGTCTCATCCTGTCTCCCCCCTCAGGTGCGCCAATCCTGCCACGGAGTCGCCGTCGCACGCGAGGGCTCCATATCGTTCTCGTCGAAAGACTCCTCCCGGGGACTCCGGGCATAGACGACTCGGTCGAACGTGCGCGACCCCGTAAGATCCGGCGAATGGAGGAACGCCGCGTCGTCGTCACCGGCCTCGGGGCCGTGACCTCTCTCGGGAAGGACCTCGCGTCCACGTGGGAGGGGCTCGCCGGGGGCCGGAGCGGCATCGGTCCGATCACGCTCTTCGACGTCTCCGGATTCCGGACGAGGCTCGGCGCCGAGATCAAGGAGCTGCCGGGAGGGTTCGAGCCGTCGCTGCGCCGGCGGCTCTCGCGCACGGACGTTGCCGGCCTCGGCGCCGCCGCCGAGGCGCTCGCCGACTCCGGCCTCGACCTCGGCCGCGAGGACCCCTCCCGGATCGGCGTCGTCCTCGGCGCCGGCGTGTCCGGCCTTCTCGACAGCGAGAACTACCTCCGGGACCTTCTCGCGAAAGGACCGCGCGGCGCCCGGCCGACGCGCGTCCTGAACCATCCTCCCGACCAGACGACGGACCGGATCGCCGAGCGCTGGGGCCTTCTCGGGCCCCGCTCGTCGATCACGACGGCGTGCTCGTCCTCCGCGACGTCGCTCGGGTACGCCGCGGACCTGATCCGGCACGGCTTCTGCGACGTCGTCGTGACGGGGGGCGCCGACACGTTCTCGCGCCTCACGCACGGCGGCTTCAACGCGCTCAGGTCCGTCGACCCGGATCCCTGCCGGCCGTTCGACCTCCGCCGCAAGGGGCTCACGATCGGGGAGGCCGCCGGCATCCTCGTCTTCGAGGAGGAGGAGCACGCGCGGAGGCGGGGCGCGCGCCTCCGCGCCCGCTTCCTCGGCTACGGCGTCACCTCGGACGCCCACCACATGACGCAGCCCGAGCCCACGGGCGAGGCGGGCGCGCGCACGATCGCGGCCTGCCTGAAGGCGTCGTCCCTGAACGCCCGGGACGTCGACTACGTCAACGCGCACGGGACCGCGACGCCGCAGAACGACTCCGCCGAGACGGCCGCGATCAAGCGGGCGCTCGGGGCGCGGGCCTACGAGATCCCCGTCTCGTCCGTCAAGTCCATGCTCGGCCACTGCCTCTGCTCGGCCGGCGCGATCGAGGCGGTCGCGACCGTCCGGACGATCGAGACGGGCATCGTCCCGCCGACGATCAACTGGGGGGAGCGCGACCCGGAGTGCGACCTCGACGTTGTCCCGAACGTCGCGCGCGAGGTCCGCGTCAGGGTCGCGCTCTCGAACTCTTTCGCCTTCGGCGGCAACTCGACGGTCGTCGCGTTCGGGGCTGCGTGAAGTCGCCCGCCATCGCCGAGCGAACGTGAAGGAGCCCGGCGTCGTCATCACCGGAGCCAGCGCGGTCACCGCGCTCGGCCGCACGCTCGCCGCGACGCGCGCCGCCCTCGCGGACGGCCGCGTCGCCGTCGCCCCCGTGGAGGGTCCGGGCGTGCCCGAGCGGCGCGACGCATCCCCCGCGGCGCGCATCGGCGCATTCACGACCGAACCCGAGCTCCCGAAGTCGAAAGCGCGGCGCCTGGACCGCGGCAGCCAGTACGCGATCGTCGCCGCCCGGCAGTGCCTCGTGGACGCCGGCTATTCGATGGCCGGGCGCGGGGAGAGGACGGGCATCCTCCTCGGCACGGGCTCGGCCGGCGTGGGGCCCCTCACGGAATTCGAGCGCCAGATGGCCGAGTCGCCCGAGTCGGCGTCGCCCTTCCTCTTCCCGAACACGGTCGCGAACGCGCCGGCCTCGCAGGTCGCCATCGAGCTCGGCATCAAGGGACCGAACGTCACGATCACGCAGAAGGACCCCGCGCCACTGAACGCGCTCTTCTATGCGCAGATGCTGCTCGCGGACGGACGGGCCGACGCCCTTCTCGTCGGAGCCGCCGACGAGTGGAACCTCGACTACCACCTCGCGTACGAGCGCGTCCGCGCGACACGCACGGCGGCGCGACCCGGCTTCGTCCTCGGCGAGGGCGCGGCCTTGCTCCTCGTCGAGGACGAGACGACGGCCCGCACGCGCGGCGCGCACGCGTTCGCGCGCGTCGCCTCCGTCGTCTCCCGGGGCGCGCCCGTCTCGCCGCAGCGGCGGCGCGCCGACCCCTCGACGCTCGCCGCCGTCATGCGCGCCGCCCTCGACGAGGCCGGGGTCGCGCCCCGCGACGTCGGGCTCGTCCACCTCTCGCGGAACGGTTTTCCGACGACGGACGCGGCCGAGGAGGCGGCGCTCGCCGCCGTCTTCGGCCTCGCGCAGCCGCCCGCCGTCGCGATCAAGGAAGCGCTCGGCGAGAACCCGGCGATCGTGGCCGTCCAGCTCGTGCTCGCGGCCGACGCGCTGAGGGAGTCGCCGTCCGTCGGCGCCGTCCTCGTGAACGCGTTCGGAGCCGGCGGGAACTTTCTCGCGGCGGTGCTCACCGCGCCATGAGCGGCCGGACGTTCTCCGTCACGTTCGAGGTCCGCTTTCCCGAGGTCGACTCCTACGGCGTCGTCTGGCACGGGCATTACGTCCAGTACTTCGAGGTCGCCCGCAATGCGCTCTGCGCGGCGTTCGGTCTCACGCCCGCCGACGCGCTCGCGCACGGATACCGGTTCCCGATCACGCGAGTCACGATGGAGCTGAGGCGGCCTGCCCGCCTCGACGACCGTCTGTCCGTCACGGCCCGTCTCGAGGCGCCCACCACGGCGAAGCTCGCGATGACGTACGAGGTCCGGCGCGCGGAAACGGACGAGCTCCTCGCGTCGGGGGCGACGGAGCAGGTGATCCTCGACCCCTCCGGCCAGCTTCTCCTGACGTTCCCGGCGCCCGTGAAGACGCTCGTCGCACGCGTCCTCGCGTTCCAGCGGGGAGAGGCCGAGCCGGTCGCGGCGAAGATCCTCCCGCCGGCCTGAGTCAGGCGCCCTTCGGGAACGTCGCCTCGGCGCGCGTCGGTTCCCCGGGCCGGGACGTCAGTGTGAGGGTGCCGCCGTGCGCCTTCACGATGCGCTCGGCGATCGGCAGGCCGAGGCCGGTCCCGGCCGGCTTCGTCGAGACGAAGAGCTTGAAGAGGTCTGCCGTCCGGGAGGGAGGGACCCCCGGCCCCTTGTCCGTCACGGCGAGCTTCCACTTCGCGCCCGCGTCCTCGATCCGCACGTCGACCTCGCGCGCCGAAGCGCCCTCCGCCTCGACCGCGTCGAGCGCGTTCGCGACGAGGTTCAGGACGACCTGCCGCACCCGCGCCGGGTCGAGCCGCGCGGGGGCGCCGCCCGCGTGGGGCGTGAACGCGAGCCGGACCTGCCGACGGGCGGCCTCGGGCGCGAGGAACGACACGGCCTCCCCCGCCGCGTCGTTGAGATCGGACGGGACGGGGCTCAGGGGCGAGGGTCGCGCGTAGGACAGGAAGTCTCCGAGGAGACGCGAGAGACGCGACGTCTCCTGCCGCGCCGCGAGCGCGAGGTCGGCCGGCGGAGGGCCGTTGCGCCCCGCCTCGCGCAGCCGTTCCTCGAGGAGCTCGAGGTTCAGCCCCATCGCGTTGAGCGGGTTGCGGATCTCGTGGGCGAGACCCGCGGCGACCTCCCCGAGCTCGGCGAGGCGCTCGGCCTCGGCCCGCGCCTCCTCGGCGCGGCGCGTCCGGCGGACGAGGAGGAGGACGGCGGCCGACGCCGCGGCGATGCCGAGGAGCGAGGCGGTCGCGGCCGCGAACGTCCGGAGGTAGAGCTCGCGGCGGAGCTTCTCGACGCGCTCGGCGAGGACCCGGCGCGAGACGCCGAAGCGCAGGACCGCGAAGTCCCCGACGGGCACCTCGAGGTCGTAGGGGTTCGCCTCCGGCGCCTCGAACTCCCAGCTCCGCGACGTCGTCCCCGGCTCGAGCGGCCGCACGTTGACGACCTTCGACTCGTCGGGCGCGGTGCGCGTCCGGTCCGGAACCGTCAGCGTGCCCGTGTACGAGTAGAGGACTTCCTTTTTCGCCGCGTCGAGGACCTCGACCTCCGTGAGGATCTGCCGCTCGGCGACGCCGGAGCGGATCAGGCGGTCGATCTCCGTCCGCTTGAGCTTCAGGACGTATGGGTCTCCCGCCGAACGCTCCGCGATCCCGCGGGCGAGGCGCTCGGCGTCGAGCTTCGTGTTCAGGATCGCGTCGTTGACGACGTCCTTCGAGAGAGACTTGAAGAGCAGGTGCCCGAACAGGAAGACGGCGCCCGCCGTCAGGAGGCCGACGGCCACGAGGACGAGTGTGATGACGCGCCGGAACCGGACGGCGTCGGGATCGGCCACGGCCGGAGTCTAGCGGGACTCCGGCCGGGGCCGACCCGGCGTTACTGGAAGTAGCCGCTCACGTCGAGGACGAGATCCACCGTGCCTGCCGCCGCGTTGCTCACCTTGACGGTGCCCGAACCGTCCAGCGCGAGCTGCAGGATCGTGTCGCACGCGCGGGCCCGGCCCGCGTCGAAGTTGATCACGCTCGTTCCCGTCGGCGAGCCGTCGCCTCGGTAGATCGCGAGGAACCCTCCCGCGAGGGGATTCACGGCCGTCACGTTCGCGGAGACCGCCGTCGCGCCCGCCGGGATCCCGCACGTGCCCGTGAGCACGAAGGCGCGATCCGGGCCTCCCGCCGGCGCAAGCGCCGGGGACCCGTTCGCCCCGCTCGCGAACCGCGTGTCGACGAGGCGACAGGGCGGCAGCGTGTAGAACTGGACCGCGGACCCGGCCGGCAGGACCGTGACGTTCGCGAAGCCGCCGCCGAAGGGGCAGGGGCCCACCGTCGTGCTCACGGTCAGCATGAGCGGCGTCCCGGCCACGCCCGCGGTGAACGTGATCTGGTTCGTTCCCTGGCCGGACGTGATCGTCCCGTTCGAGATCACCCACGCGTAGGTCGCGCCGAGGATCGACGCGACGCTCGCCACGCGGTTCGGCGATCCGGCGCCCACGAACGCGGGCGCGTTCACGACGAGGGGCGGCGGCGGCGGGCAGGTCGCAATCGAGAGCGTGTAGCCCTTCGTGTCGCCCGGGCAGCCGGCCAGGTCCGTCGCCGTGACGGAGATCGGGAAGTCGCCGCTCTGCGTCGGGGTTCCCGAAAGCGTGTTTCCCGAGAGAGTGACGCCCGTCGGCAGCGCGCCGGTCACGAACCAGGCTACGGCGCCGCTTCCACCGGTCCTGGTGAAGGACTGCGCGTACGGGACGCCAAGCGTCCCCGACGCGATCGCGGGCGTCGTGATCGTCACGGGCGTGCACGTGGGCCCGGAGGAGCACGCGGCGACCGCGACGGTGAGCGTGTAGGCGGAGCCGGAGGTCGGAAGGACGTTGATGTCGTGGACGACGGTCGTGAACGCCGCTCCGGCGGCGACGTTGAAGGAGTACGTTTCGAGGGCGCCCGACGAGCCGGGATCGGCAAGGAAGTTCGCGCTCGGGTCCGCGGGCACGAATCCGGCGCCCGTGTAGGAGGCCGTGTAGAGGTTGATCCCGTTCGTCGAGGACAGCGTGACCGTCACGCACTCGGTGCTCGCGCTCGAGTTCGTGAATGTATAGGCATCGAACTGCCGCGAACCCACGGCCGTCAGCAGGCCGGGGTTCGCTTTCGGCGCGGCGCAGGTGGAGCCCGCGCCGTTCCGATTGATGCGCCCCGTCTGCTGACCGCTCGTGGACGTGAAGCCCGGCCCGGACGGGGGCGCGGTTCCCAGCGTCGACGAGATCGGAGCCTGCACCTTGCCGACCGGGACGGTGAACGGGAAGATCAGCGGGCTCGTCCCGCCTCCGAAGGCGACGCTCAGGGAGAACGAGATCAGCGTGCCGCACGGCACGCCCGAATCCACGACGAAGCCGTAGGGCGTCCCGTTCGAGCTGGCCGAGGCCGCGATCGTTCCGTACGACGCCGCGCCCTGGGTGACCGTCACGCCGGGCGTCGAGGTCGAAAGCGTGCCCTGGACGGCCGTCGCGCCCGTGATCGAGGGGTTCGTGAGCTGCACGACGAGGGTCGCGACCTCGCCCGGATCGATGAAGCCGTTCGCGTTCGAGAACGCGCCTTCTGCGGGCGTCACCGTCCCGAGGAGGAGGGTCGCGAGCGGCGTGGGCGAGAAGGCCTGCATGGCCTGGAACGCCTGCACGATGCCGAATCCGCTGATGCTGTCGTAGCCGGCCGTCTCGACGTCGACGGCCGTCGTCGTCAGGATCGTGCGGACCTGCGCGGGCGTGAGCGCGGGGCTCGCGGACTTGAGGAGCCCGGCGATCGCGCCCGCATGCGGCGCCGCCGCCGACGTCCCGTAGAAGGGATTCAGCCCGGAGGTCGGCGGCAGCGTGGTCGAGACGCCGTCGGCCGCCGTGATGTCGGGCTTGGCGCGCACGGTTCCTCCGTTCGTGCCGAACAGCAAGTTCCCGGGCGTGATCGGCGTGCCGGCCGCGTCGTAGAAGATGCGGCGCGGACCGTCGGACGTGAACAGTTCGACCTGGTTGGACGAGCCGAACGGGCCCGGGAACGGCCCGGCGGGCGACCCCACGCCGAAGGCGCCCGCCGCCGGCGTCGCCGCGACGCTGAACGCGTCGACGGCGGACGAGTGGCCGTGCGTCTGGCCCGTCGTCGCCAGGGTGAGGGCGCCTCGGAACGTGTTGACGCTGAAGGCCCGGACGGCGGCGGCGGCCGTCTTGAAGACGACGAGCCGGTCGCCCGCGACGAGTGCCGGCGGCACGATCTGCTCGAACGCGAGTTGCGTGCCGTTCTGGATGTTCGTGGACGACGCCTTCACGGTCCCGGCCGAGCTCACGAGGAAGAGGTCGTAGTCGTTGCTCGACGCGCCCGCCGGGTCAGACCAGTTCAGCATGTAGCGCACGCCTCGGGCGGTGATCACGTCTCCGTCGATCGGCGTGGCAACGGTGCCGAAGTTGTGGATCGTCCCGGCCTTGGCGCCGCCCGGGAACGTGAACGCGGGCGAGCCGGTGTCGTTGAAGTCGCCTTCGAAGACGCCGCTCGTGCCCTTCGCGAGGTTGCCTTCGTTACCTGCGGAGGAAAAGTAGAGGGCGCCCGCGGCCGTCACCGTGTTCACCGCCTGAGCCACGATCCCGTCCTGGAAGACCGGCTCGTCGAAATAGGCGACGTCGTCGATGATGATGTCGCAGTTGTTCGGCGCGTTGCGCAGCGCCAGGATGTTCGCCGCGAAGTCCGCCTCGCTGACGTCCGCCGTCGCGAAGAACAGCTGCGCGCCGGGCGCGACGTCATGCACGATCTGCAGCATCGCGCGCCCTTCGTCGGGGGCGCCCGGGATGTCCTCGAGAACGGTCACGGGGGTCAGGTGCCCGTACGGGTTGCCCGGGCCGGGGAGGTTCCCCGCCGCGACGTCGGCGGCCGCCGCGCCCAGCGCGTTGTAGCTGTCGGAGAGGACGCCGATCCGGATGCCGGCGCCGGAGTATCCGAACGCGTTGCGGGTGTCGTCGGCGCGGTGAGTCCGGTCGCCTTCCGAGGTGACCGTCCCGATCAGGGGCCGCCGGAGCGCCTCGGCGAGACGCGTTTTCACGCGCGCCGCCCGCGCTTCGAACGACCCCGCGCCCGCGGCGGGAGCCCGCCGGGCCCCCTGCGCGTGCAGGGAACGCACGGCCGGCTGGAGGAACGTCACGTCCGGGAGCCCGGCGACCGCCTCGGCCTGCGCGAGGTCGATGCGCGCCCGGATCGTCCGGTACCGCCAGGACGGGGCCACGATCTCCCCACCGAGCGCCTCGATCTGGACGGTCACCGCGTCCAGCGCCGCCATCGTGCGGACGCTGACGTCCACCGCGACCCGCCCGTTCGTGTCCGTCCCGACGCTGGCGGGCGCGAGAGACCCCGGCGGCCATCGGCTGCCCGCGCGACTCGCGCACGGCCTGCAGGAGCTGCGAGTCCATCTTCTGCTGGGCGGGCGTCCGCGCGCTCTTCTCGACGAGGAGCGCCTGGATCTGCTGGACGGTCTGGTCGGACACGCCGTCCGCTCCCCGGGCGGCCGGGAAGAAGAAGAGAAGGGCCGCGACGGCGGCGGATTGGAATCCGGCGCCCAGCACGCGGGCAGCCCGGCGGAGAACCGCTTCGTAGGTCATGCTTCCTCCCGGTCGATTGCCCCGGCAGGGTACCTCGCGGGAGACGACGTCTCAATCTGAAAGTGGGAGAGGGCGGCCGGCCCGCCCTCTCCCCGCGTTCAGCGGAAGTAGCCGTTCACGTCCACGACGAAGTCCAGCGTCCCCGCCGACGCGTTCTGGACATTGAAGGTCCCCGCCCCGTCGAGCGCGAGCTGCGTCTGACTGTTGTTCGCGCGCGTGACACCCGGCCGGAAGTTGATCGACGAGGCGGTGGTGGGCGCGCCGTCCCCGCGGTACAGGAGGAGCGAGCCGCCCGTCTGCACGTTCGTGACCGTCACGTTCAGCGAGACGGCGCGCGCGTCCGACGGAACGCCGCAGACGCCCGTGATCGCGAACGTGCGGTCGGGCGACGGGGCGGGCAGCAGCGCCGGCCCGCCGCGAGGTCCGGTCGGGTTGCGCGTGTCGATGAGCCGGCAGGGCGTGATCGCGTTGAAGAGGACCGCGCTCCCGGCCGGCAGCACGTCGACGTTCGCGAAGGCGCCGCCGTAAGGGCAGAAGTCCTTCGTCAGGCTGACGTTCAGCATGAGAGTCCCGGGCGTGCCCGCCGTGAACGTGACCTGGTTCGTGCCCTGGCCGCCCGTGATGGTGCCGTTCGTGATCGACCAGTCGTAGGTCGCTCCCACGATCGAGGCGACGCTCGCGACGCGGTTCGGAGACCCGGCGCCGACTTCCGAGGGCGCCGTCATGACGAGAGGAGGCGGGATGGGACACGTGCTGGACACACCCAGCGTGTCGAGCCCGATCGTGTCCGCGTTCGTCGAGCTATCCGGCACGACGTGACGGAACGCGATGCGCCCCGCGGTCGGACCAGCCGGAAGGCCGGACAGCGTGACGGTGAACTGGGTCCACACGGCCGGGTACCCGCCGACGGTCAGCGACGGGTTCACGGTCACGAGCAGCGTCGTGAAGTCGCCGACGCTCGCGTCCGTGGCGCCGACGTTCGTGCTCGCGCCGTTCGTGCTCAGGCGCACCTCGAGCTTGTCCGCGGCGGGGGCGGACGGCTCGGCGCGGGTATAGAAGGACAGGGCCGAGCCGTTCTGGAGGTTCGGGAGCAGCGGGGTGAGGAGCCACGTGCTCACGTTCCCGCCGAACGTCGTGCCGTTGAAGTTCGCGGCGGCGTAGCTGCCGGGCGAGCCGTTCTGCGCGGGGAAGACGGCCGGGTTCCCCTGGAACCAGCCCGTCGTGCCCGTGGGATTGCCGTTGGCGACCTGGACCCAGCCCGCCGCCGCGAGGCCGGCGACGGAGTCGAAGTTCTCGGTCAGGGGCTGGCCCAGCGCGAGGGCGGGCGCGAGGGACGCCGCCGCGGCGAGGGCGGAGAGGAGGCGCGGTGTCGGGTTTCGCATGCGCGGCTCCTTCCTCAGTTCCAGCCGATGTCCTGGAGAAGCGGAAGCGTCAGGTCGTTCGGCGGAGTGACCTCGTGCGTGAGGTCGCCGTTGATCGCGGGCTCCATCAGGAGATTCGGGAAGGCGATCGTGTCCCAGTGGGAGACGGACGATCCCGACTGGAACGGATTGGGCGTGTAGAGGAGCGCCCGTCCGAGCGCGTCCGCGCCCTGTCGGATCGCGAGGTTGATCCCGAGGCTCGCGGTCATCCCCGAGTGCAGGCGCGAGCGCGTCGCGAGCGACGCCTTGAGCGTGTTCCCGTCGGCGAGCGAGACGCGGGCGGACGGGATCGTGACGGTGGCGTCCGTGCCTCCGAGCCCGGGGGGCGGGGAGCCGGCGACGTTGTCCACGACGACGGCGGCCACCGCCCCGGCGTTCTGTGCCGCCTTCACCTTCTCCGGGAACGTGCAGACCCCCCGGTCCACGACGGCGATCTTCCCGTTCACCGCGGCCGCGTTCAGGGCCGAGAGCGGATTGCACGCGAGGCCGGCGTTCGGCGCCGTGTCGACGACCTGCATGACCTCCCCCGTGACGCCCGGGCTGTTCAGCGCGGGCCCGAAGGAGGCCGTGCCGATCGAGTACGCGCCGGCGACGGGCGCGGGCGCCGTGACGGTCAGGAGCGGCGTGCCCGGCTGGAGGACCGTCGGGACGGCCGCCGCCACGTTCGCGCCTGTCCAGACGAGCCGACGCGTGTTCAGGGCTGAGGTCACGCGCTCGCCGTCCGTCATGTCGGTCCAGGTCTTCCCCGTCGTCGTGTCGAGGAGGAAGTCGTCCCAGATCGCCGGGAAGCCCGAGAGCTGGACGCCCGTCGAGCCGCTCGTGTACGTCTGGAAGCCGAGCCCGTGCGCGAACTCGTGCTCGAGGACGGTCACGAGGTCGATGTTCGCGCCGTGGTTGTTGTCGAGGCCGAGGTAGAAGAAGACTCCCGTGAGGCAGCCCGCCTGACCGAGGTTGACGTTGAATGTCGCGTTGATGTCCGGCGTCGGCGCGTCGAGGTCGTTCCCGAAGAGCTTGTTCGCGAGCGCCTTCCCGTACCAGTGGCCTCCAACCGGGGCGAACGTGAAGTCGCGGAAGACCTCGAGCGCGCCCGCGCTGCCGAGGACTGCCGACGTAGAAGTGCACGTCAATGCCGACCATTGGGCGCGGATGCGAATCGTCACTCCGCTCGTCAGCGTGGCGCCCCACTTGTCTGCGGCGGCCTGGAACGCGATCAGCCGCTGCTGGCCGAGCGTCGTCCCGGTGTTCCCCCCGACCGGGGCGACGACCGTCGGGTCGTTGAAGCCGACGCCGGGGCCGTCGTTGTTCACGATCGTGATGGTCGCCGCGCCGAACGCGGGCACAGAAAGGACGAGGAGCGCGACGAGGAGGACGAGGCCGGACCCCTTACGGAACATGGACCGCCTCCGTGCTCCCCTTCTTCGTTTCGATGTCTTCTCCGATGTCTTCTCCGATGTGTTCTCCGACGTCTTCTCCGACGTTTTCTCCGTCTTCCCGGCCGGCGGCGCGCCGGCCGCGACGGCGGCGTCCGCGTTGCGGCCGCCCGTGACGCACGCTGTCGCGAGCTTGCCGTCCGGAGCCTTCGTCGCGACCATGAAGCTCTCGTAGCGGCTGTCGAGGACGACGCCCACGGCGGTGCCCGGCCCGTACTTCATGAGAAGCGGCGCCTCGGGGGCGGGCGTCGCGTTTTTCGTCGCAGCCGGTGGCGCGGTCAGCGCGCCGATCTCCGCCGCGTCCGGCTGGCGGATCTTTCCGGTCACCGGGTCGACGAAGACGACGAGGCCCTTCGCCGGAGGGGCCGGGGAGGCGGGAGCCTCGCGCGCGGCGGGGGCCACCTTTTCAGCGGGCGGCGATTCCTCCGCGAGGGCGAGAGAGGAGGCCAGGAACAGCGGGATCAGGGAAGCGAAAGCACGCCCAGGATTCATCGCAAACCTCCGGCAGCTCTTCCGGAGTGCTGCGAACCGGTCTCACCTCACCGGGCGCACCGAGACCGCTCAGTCTCCCCGCTTCAAGTAGCGGAAGTCCTTGATGTCGTACTCCTTCATCTTCGCGATGAGGCTGCCCCGCGAGATGTTCAGGAGCCGCGCGCCGAGGGACTGGTTGCCGCGCACCTTGCGCATGACGCGCTCGATGACCTGACGCTCGACTTTTTCGACGATCTCCTTGAGATCGTCGCTCTCCTTGAGCGCGAGCTCCACGTGCTCGCCCGAGAACTTCTGGTCGAGATCGGCGAGCGACACGGCGCCCGAGCCGACCTGGGCCGCGAGCCGCCGGACCTCGTTCTCGAGCTCGCGGATGTTGCCCGGGTACTGATAGTTCAGGAGCGCGTTCATGGCCTCGACGTCGAACCGCGCCGCCGTCGGGCCCGCGTGCCGCGCGGCGAGCGAGTCGAGGAGGGCCGGGATGTCCTCCTTGCGGTCCTTGAGCGGCGGCAGGCGCAGCGTGAGCGCCGAGAGGCGGAAGTAGAGATCGTCGCGGAAGTGCCCGTCCTCGACCGCGCGCGTGAGGGGCCGCGACGTCGTTCCGATCACCCGCACGTCGAGCGGCACCGTGCGCCCGCCGGGCGCCGTGACCTCGCGCGCCTCGAGGAGGCGGAAGAGGAGAGCCTGCGTCGGCGCCGGCAGGTCCCCGACCTCCTCGATGAGGAGCGTGCCGCCGTCGGCCTCGAAGAGCCGGCCGCTGCGCCGCCGGCGGTCGCCGGCCGGCGCGGCGAGCCCGACGAGGTCCTCCTCGAGCGCCTGCGGGCTGGCGGCCGTCGCGGCGACACGCACGAGAGGCCGGTGGCGCCGCGGGGACAGGGCGTGCAGCGTCTCGGCGACGAGCGTCTTGCCCGAGCCGACGTCGCCGACGAGCAGGAGCGGCGCGCGCGCCGAGGCGACGCGCGAGAGCGACGCCTTGAGGTTCTGCATCGCGATCGACGCGCCCACGAGGAGACCGAGCGGGTCGTCGAGTCCCGAGGCGGGAGGCGCCGCGGAAACGCCCGCCCCCCCGCGCTCGCCGAACGCGGCCTCGCTGCGCTCGGCGTGCACGAACCCAACCGCCGCGGCCGCGTGCGCGGCGAAGTCGAGGAGCGCCGGATCCGCGAGCGTCTCGGCCGGGACGACGAGCAGCCCGACCGGGTCCGCGGCCTGGCGCGGCACCGGGAATACCTTCAGGCGCGCTCCTCCCTCGAGGACGTCGGACGGCCCCGACAGCCCCCGCGCCTCGGCGAGCGTCCGGCTCGAGAGCTTCGGGAGCGTGCCCTTCCAGACCGCGGCGATCGCCTCGCCCTCGTTCGCGGGCTGCAGCGAGATGAACGCGAGGCTGTGGAGCGGCGTCGCGGACGCGACGTACGTCACGAGTTCCTGAAGGACCTCCTCGAACGGGACGGGCCTGCGGAGGACCTCGTAGAAACCAGACCAGGGATCGGCCGCGGCGCGTTCCTCGGCGCGCTGAGCCTCGGCCCCGGCGTTCGGGCGCGGCGCCGGGACGGGCGCGACCGGCCGGCCCGGCGCGGCGGCCACGAGCACCGCGGGAGCGGCCTGCGGCATGGGGGCCAGCGCCGCCTGGGCGAGGGAGAACGCGTCCCGGCCGCGCGGAGGCGGCGCCGAGATGCGATTCGGGTTCGGGGCGGGGCCGTTCAGGAGCGTGATCGTCGCTTCGCCGATGCTGATCCGGTCGCCCGCCGCGAGCGCCGCGGTCTTGACGACGGAGCCGTTCAGGGTGACGTCCGTTCCCGGGGAAGTCCCGAGAACCTCCAAACGGAGCTCTTCTCCCGCGACGGAGATGCGGGCGTGCCGCCCGAGCACGCCGCGGGCGCGGACGACGAGATCGTTTCCGGTCGAGGCGCCGATGTGAATGACGTCCCGGTGGACTTTTCGAATTTCAGATTCGCCGCCCGTCTTGCGGACCTCGAAGCTCAACATGGGAAGTGTCCTCCGACAGAGGAAGGGGGGATGCTTTGGTCAAACACGAGACTATCACTCGGCCGCTCGTTGTCCAGAGGGCGACGACACGATTTGGACGACACACATCTGGACGCTGCCGGACGCCTGGGCCGTAGAATCCCAGGGAAGGCTGACCGCCGCCCGATATGCCCGCCTCCCCCCTCGACGGACCGCCCTTCCGCGGCCGAAACGCCCAGGCGCTCCAGCGGATCGTCGACACGATCCGCTCCGTCCTCGAGCCCGACGTCGTGAATCTCGAGTACGTCTTCGAGCCCCAGGGCCAGCGATACCGGTGGCGGATGACCGGGGCCCAGGTCTCCCCACTCAGGACCGTCCGGACCGCCATCCGGGCCGGCGGGCCCGGCGTCCTTTCGACCCCGTTCGCGGTTCCCGGCCTCGTCCGCGGAATCCTCGCGCTCGTGCGCGGGCCGCGGCGGCCCTGGACGGATCCCGAAGCGCTCCGGTTCGAGGTCCTCCGGCCGATGCTCGCCCAGCTGCTCGAGTTCGCCGCCGCCTGCGAGATTCATGGGGCCGCGCGGCGGCGTCTCGAAAGCGCCGCCGACGCCACGTCGACGCCCGTCCTGCTGATCCGCGTGTCCGGCGCGGTCCTCTACGCGAACGCGGCGGCGGCCGCCCTGCTTTCGACGCCCCGCTCCGCTCCGCACGTCGTCACGGACGCCGGCCGCGAGCTCCCGCTCGGCGGCTACCTTCAGCGTCTCGCGGCGGGCGCGCCGGCGGGCACGCGGCGCCGCGGGGCGCTCACGGACGGCCGGCTGTTCGAGGCCTCGGTCGCGCGCTTCTCCGACGAGGACGAGGACGTCGCCGTCCTCACGCTGCGCCTCCTCTCGACGATCTCGCCCGAGGACGTGCGGTCGCGCCTCGAAGAGCGCGGGGTCTCCGGACGCGAGGCGGAAGTCGTCGGGGCGGTGCTCGAGGGCCTGCGGAACGCCGAGATCGCGCGGCGGCTCTTCATCACGGAGTGGACGGTCAAGGACCACCTCAAACACGTCTTCTCGAAGCTCCGCGTCAGCTCGCGCGGCGGCCTCCTGAGGGCGCTCGACGCCGGCCCCGGATTTCCCTGCCCGGACGACGCGCGCCCCACCAGACCCCAGCCGGTTGAGTCCCGGCACCGCCGCACCCTCAAAATGTAGTGGTGAGGTCCCGCGAGCGCATGGTACCGTCCCGCCCCGAAGAAACGTCAGACACGTCGGGAACTGCGGAAAAAAGGCGTTCATGTTTCGACTGAAGAAACTCGAAATCCAGGGCTTCAAGTCCTTCGTGGAAAGGACCGCCCTCACGCTTCCGACGCGCATCACGGCCATCGTCGGCCCGAACGGGTCGGGCAAGTCGAACATCTGCGACGCCGTCCAGTGGGTCCTCGGCGAGCAGTCCGCGCGGAACCTGCGCGGCACGACGATGGAGGACGTCATCTTCAACGGCGCCGCCCGGCGCCGGCCGCTCGGGATGGCAGAGGTCACGATCACCCTCGAGTCGCGCAGCGGCGAGGAGTGGGCCGAGACGGGCGGCGAGGTCACGATCGCGCGGCGCGTGACGCGCGACGGCGAGAGCGACTACATCCTGAACGGCAAGCGCTCGCGGCTGAAGGACGTGCAGGAGGTCCTGCTCGGCACGGGCCTCGGCGTCCGCGCGTACTCGATCATCGAGCAGCAGAAGATCGACCTCATCCTCTCGACGAAGCCGCAGGACCGGCGCCGCCTCATCGAGGAAGCGGCCGGCGTCTCGAAGTACAAGATCCGCAAGCGCCAGGCCGAAATCAAGCTCGAGGAGACCCGCGCGAATCTCCTGCGCCTCACGGACATCGTCTCGGAGATCGAGCGCACGTGCGCATCCCTGAAGCGGCAGGCCTCGCGCGCCGCGCGCTGGAAGGAGCAGGCCGACGTCCTCGCGGGAGAGAAGCGCCGCCTCGCGCGCCTGCGCGCGGACCGGCTCCTCGCCGGCTTCGCCGAGGGCGAGCGGGCGCTCGCGGCCGCCACGGGCACCGAGGCCGAGAGGCTCGCCGAGGTCGGCCGGCTCGAGGCCGAGCTCGCCGAGACCCGGCGCCTCTCGGACGAGGACGAGCGGGCCGTGCGCGAGGCGGGCGACGCGTACGCGCGGGCCCGCGAGGCCCTGCTCGCGGCCGAGGCGGCCGCGGCGGCGGCCGTGCGCGAGGCCGAGGAGGCGGGAGCCCGCCGCGAGCTCCTCGAGGGCCAGAAGAAGGAAACCGAGGCGGACCACGTCCGCTTCGTCGAGGAGGCCGGCCGCGGCGCGAAGGCGCGCGCGGAGGCCGGCACCGAGCTCGCGACGGCCGACCGGGCCGCGAAGGCGGCCGCGCAGGCGCTCGCGGACTCTGCCGCGAAGGAAACGGACGTCACGGGACGCCGCGAAGGGGCGCGGCGCGACCTCCTCGCCGCGTCCGGGCGCTCCGCGGAGGCGGCGAATCGCGAGCGGGAGACGGCGCTCCTCGAAGACCGCCTCGCCTTCGCGCTCGCGAAGCTCGAGGAGAGGAAGGGCCGCGCGGCCGAGATTTTCGCGGGCCGTCGCGCCGCCGTCGAAGAGGCGGCCCGCCTCGTCGCCTCCGCGTCCGCGGCTCTCGACGCCGCGCGCGCGCGGCTCGAGGGCGCGACGCACGGGCGCCGGGCCGCCGAGCAGGAGCTCGCCGTCCTCAAGACTTCCCGCGACGCTCTCGTCTCCTCGCTCCACGCCGTCGCCGTGCGGACGGCCGCGCTCGAGACGACGCTCGCGTCGCGCGAGGCCGGCGGCGAGTCCGCGCGCCGCGCCCTCGAGGGCGCGGGCGTCACCGCTTCCGGCGTCCTCGCCGACCACTTCGAGGCCGCTTCCGGATTCGAGACGGCGCTCGACGCCGCTCTCGGCGCCGCGCTCGAGGCCCCCGTGCTCGGGAGCCGGACGGATCTCGACGCGGCCCTCCGAGCCGTGCGCGAAGGCAAGCTCGGCACCGCGCGGTTCGTCCACCCGCTGCCGGACACGCCGTTTCCGCTCCGGCCTGTGGACCCGCGCGTGAAGGGCATCGCCCGCGACCTCCTCACGCCGAAGTCCGAGAAGGCCCCCGCCTCCGCGCTCCCCGACGCCATCGTCGTCGCGAGCGTCGACGACGCGCTCGCGATCGCGGCCGTGCACCCGGAGCGGACCGTCGTCACGGAGTCCGGCGTCGTCGTGCGCGGCGCGGTCGTCGAGGCCGCCGGCACGGACGTGCCGGGGGAAGGCCTCTTCACCGTCCGGCGCGACCTCAAGGGCCTCGACGCCGAGCGCGAGGCGCTCGAGACGAAGCTCGCGGATTCCGACGCCTCGATCGCCGCGCTCACGCGGCAGGCGGGAAGCTTCGCGGCGACGCTCGACGAGGCCGTCGCCGCGGCCCGCGCCGCCGAGCGCGAGCACTCCGAGGCCCTCGCGAAGGCTCAGGCGGCCCGCGAGGAGGAGGAGCGCGCCCGCCGGGAGACCGCCGTCCTCGAGGACGAGGAGCGGGGACACGCGGCGGACCTCGGCCGGGCGCGCGAGAGCCGCTCGGAGGCGGCCCGGCTCGCGGCCGCGCGCGCGTCCGAGATGGCGACCGTCGAGCGGACGCTCGCCGAGCTCGAGGCCTCCCTCGACGCGGCGCGCGCCGCGCGCCTCTCGGCCGCCGAGGCCGACGCGACCGCGCGCAACGCCCGCGACGTCCTGACCGAGCGCGTGCGTGCGCTCGCCGACGCGGCCGCCGCGGCCGAGGACCGCTCCCGCGAGGCCGCCCGGCGCGTCGCCGAGCTTGCGGACGCCCTTCTCGATCTCGAGTCCCGCCGCGCGCGTCTCCTCGACTCGGGCGCCTCCACGTCCACCGCACTCTCCACGGCGGCCGCCGCCGCGACGGCCGCGGAGGCCCGCCGTGCGGACGTGGACGGCGCCGCCGCGGCCCGCCGCGAGGCGCGCACCGCCGCCGAGACCCGTAGCGCCGCCGCCCGCGAGGCTCTCGACGCCGCGCGGCGGGGCCGCTTCGAGGCGGACCTCGGCCTCGAGCGCCGCCGCGCCGACCAGGATCATCTCGTCGAGACCTGCCGGACCGAGTTCGGCTGCCTCCCCGACGAGCTCCCCGCGCTCGAGAGGACCGAGGAGGAGCGCGCGCTCGCCGAGGACGCCCTCGAGGCCGCGCTTGCCGAGGGCGTCGTCGAACGGACGCTCTCCCTCGAGCGCCTCGGCCCCGTGAACCACGCGGCGCTCGAGGAGTACACGGCCGAGCACGCGCGCTTCGTCGCGCTCTCCGCGCAGAAGACCGACCTCGAGAGCTCCCTCGCCCAGATCGTCGAGACGATCAAGACGATCAACCAGACGTCCTCGGCGCGCTTCGCGGAGGCATTCGCGGCGGTCAACGCGAACTTCGGCGCCGTCTTCCAGCGCCTCTTCCACGGGGGCACCGCCTCGATGCACCTCCTCGACGAGGACGACCCGCTCGACTCGGGGCTCGAGATCATGGCGCAGCCGCCGGGCAAGCGAAACCAGACGATCGGCCTCCTGTCGGGCGGCGAGAAGGCGCTCACGGCGATCGCGCTCCTCGTCGCGATCTTCAAGTACAAGCCGTCGCCGTTCTGCATCCTCGACGAGGTCGACGCCCCGCTCGACGAGGCGAACATCGACCGCTTCACGTCCCTCCTCGTCGAGCTCTCCGAGGAGACGCAGTTCGTCCTCATCACGCACAACAAGAGGACGATGGAGACCGCGCAGGCTCTCTACGGCGTCACGCAGGAGGAGCCCGGCGTCTCGAAGCTCGTCTCGGTCCGGTTCGACTGAGCGCGCCCGTTCATTTCCTTTAGCCTCGCGGCGTCGGCGGCGCCGGCAGCTTGCGGTAATGACCCGGGCAGCGCTGTTTTCCGTCGGCGCCTCTGGGTTCGAACTGGAACGTCCGAATCGGCGTCGGGATGCCCGGGCCGTCCACCTCGAGGCCCCACTGGTGTTCTTTGTCGAACAGGTCGGGCGTCTGCTCGTCGAGGGTCACGGTCCGATCGATGCGCGTGGGAAATGGAGCCGGGAGCGCGACGTCGAGCTGTCCGTGTCCGCCAAACGCAGGCCAGATGTGAAAGCGCAGATCCCCGAGAGGCTCTCGATCAGGACGTGCACCTCGACGGTCAGGCCGCCGCCGCATTTCAAGCTCAGGATCGTGGCGCCCGGCTTTGGGGGAGCAGGGAAGCTGTGCTTGGCGCTGCTCGCCACGTAGGAGTCGTCGCCTTCGAAGAAGGCCTCCACGTTGACGTCGCCGGGAAAATGCGGCGGGACGGAGTACTCGAGATAGGCGGAGCCGCCGTAACCGGTCCTGCCCTTGCCCGCCGGCTGCCCGTCCACGGTGAACGACACGACTCGCCCCTCGATAGCCTCCTTGTCGGTCGTGCGTTTCAGATAGACCTCGAACTGGAGCGAACCGCCGGGTACCACTTTCTGGTCGTAACCCCCCTCCGACTTGCCGATGTGGAGCGTCGTGGGGGCCTTGGCGATGACGATCTGCGCGGACGCCTTCGATGCGGCCCAGGTGCCGTCGCCGGCGAACCGGGCTTCCAGCGGCCTGGTGCCCTGGGTGAGGGTCGGCACCTTCCACTTGCACGAGGCCAGATTCAGGGTTGCGACCTTACCCGCGCAGGCCTCCTTGCCGTCCACGAGGAACTTGATCTCGCGTCCGAGGACATTCGCGTTGGGACTGGGAGGCACCGACAGGAGCGAAGCCTCGAGCGTGATCGTCTCGCCCACGGCCCCGCTCTTGTTAGAGAGGTTGATCGTCGTCTTGTCGTTGGCGGCAAGGAGACGCGCCGTCAGGGCCATGGCCAGCATGAAGACGACGGCCATCCGCTGGCTCACTTGAGTCGTGGCGGGTCCTCGCATGGCGCCTCCGCGGCGCGCCGGCTCCGGTTCAGTCGCTCGACGGACTCTTCGGCGGCAGCGGCGTGATGAGCTCGTGCATGAGGAAGAAGGAGACGACGAGAAAGCCGAGCATGTACCAGTTCTCGAAGAACACCTGTCCCGACCCGTTCCGGTAGCGCCCGATGCCGAAGACGGGCACGAGCGCGTAGAGACAGAACGCGGCGAGCAGGACGAGGACGGCCTTGTGGCCCTTCTTCTCGTGCGCGTCGTGCATGGGCGCCTCCTTGGTCGTGACGCGAAAATCCTACCGCACTTCTGGGACTGAGTCTCGGTTTCGTTTTCCGGCCCGGACGGGGAATTGCCCGCTGCGTCTTGAACTCAGTCTCCGTTCCCCTATCATGTCGCGCAGCGAGGATCCGACATGCACACGTGGCCCTTCCCGTGGCTTCCGGCCCCGGACATCTCTCAGGACGGCTGGCGGGCTGACGGCCTGTTCTGGTACACGACGACGCTCGCCGTGATCGCGTTCACGCTCGTCGTGATTGCGCTCGTGTACTCGGCGTGGAAGTACCGGGCGGGTCCGGGCGTGCATGCCCTGTACACGCACGGGACGGACCGGAAGAGCTTCATGGTGACGGGCGTCCTCGCGGCCGTCGTCTTCGTCACGATCGACATGAACCTCGTGCGCGTCTCGCAGCGGGACATCCGGGACGCGACGTACAACTGGCCGACGGCGCCGGACACCGTCCGCGTCGAGGTCATGCCCCAGCAGTGGGCCTGGAACTTCCGCTACGCGGGCCCGGACGGCGTCTTCAACACGCCCGACGACGTCGTGACGTTCGACGAGCTGCGCGTCCCCGTCGGACGCGCCGTGATGCTCAACCTCAAGTCCAAGGACGTCATCCACAGCTTCTACCTCCCGAACTTCCGGCTCAAGCAGGACGCGAACCCGGGCACGGTGACGCGCAGCTGGTTCAAGGCCCTGAAGACCGGGGACTACGAGATCGCCTGCTCGCAGATGTGCGGCTGGGCGCATTACAAGATGAAGGGCGACCTCTTCGTCCTTTCCGACGCGGACTTCTCGCGCTGGATGAAGGAGGCCGAGGGCGACGCGAAACGCCGCTTCGATCCGGCCGACACCGAGCAGATGTGGGGATGGGAGTGGCTGCAGTAATGGCCGAACCGCGCGGTAACCTCCTCTACGCCGGGCCCGACTTCCACGCGGAGCAGCACATTCACCCCGAGCCCACGAGCTTCGTGAGGCGGTACGTTTTCTCGACGGACCACAAGGTCATCGCGAAGCAGTTCCTCTGGTACGGCCTCTTCTTCCTCGCCGTCGGCGGGACGATGGCGATGATGATCCGCTGGCAGATCGGCCACCCGGGCACGGCGTTTCCGGTGCTCGGCGAGCTCCTGTGGCCCGAGAGCGGCGGCGTGATGCCTCCGCAGGCCTACGCGTCCTTCTTCACGATGCACGGGACGCTCATGATCTTCTTCGCGATCACGCCGATCCTGATCGGCGCGTTCGGGAACCTCCTGATCCCTCTCATGATCGGCGCGCGGGACATGGCGTTCCCGACGCTCAACATGCTCTCGTTCTGGACGAACGTCCTCGCGGGCACCGCGATGATCGTCTCGTTCTTCGTCCCGATGGGCCCCGCGGCCGGAGGATGGCAGGCCTACCCGACACTCTCGACGCTCGTCGGGCAGCCCGGGCCCGGGCAGTCGCTCTGGATCGTGGGCGTCTTCTTCACGGGCTCGGCCTCGATCATGGGCGCCGTGAACTACATCACGACCGTCGTGCGGCTCCGGGCGCCGGGAATGGGCTACTTCCAGATGCCGCTCTCCGTCTGGGGCATCTGGCTCACGGCGATCCTGAACGCGCTCTTCGTCCCCGTCCTCGCCGCGGGCGTCCTCCTCCTCTTCCTCGACCGCACGTTCGGGAGCCACTTCTTCCTCGCGGGCGCGGCCGTGACGAAGGGCGGAGGCGACCCGATCCTCTACCAGCACCTGTTCTGGATCTTCGGCCACCCGGAGGTCTACATCCTGATCCTTCCCGCGTGGGGGATCGTGTCGGACCTCCTCTCGTTCTTCTCGCGCAAGCCCGCGTTCGGCTACAAGGCGACCGCGATCTCGATGAGCGTCATCACGTTCCTCTCGATGGTCGTCTACGGGCACCACATGTTCGTCGTGGGGATGAGCCCGCTCCTCTCGCAGGGCTTCATGACGCTCACGATGCTCATCTCGATCCCGTCGGCCGTCTTCTTCCTGAACTGGCTCGGGACGATGTGGCGCGGCGCGATCCGCTTCGCGACGCCGATGCTCTTCTCGGTGGGCGTCGTCTTCGTCTTCGGGCTCGGCGGCCTCACGGGCCTGCACCTCGGGGCGATCTCGTCCGACATCTACCTCCACGACTCGTACTTCGTCGTCGGGCACTTCCACCTCACGATGGCCGCGTCGGTCCTCCTCGGCGCGTTCGCCGCGATCTACTTCTGGTTCCCGAAGATGTTCGGGAAGATGATGAACGAGACGCTCGGGAAGTGGCACTTCTGGCTCACGATCGTCCCGATCACGGTCGTCTTCTGCGGGATGCTCGTCGTCGGCTACGGCGGCATGCAGCGGCGCCTCTACAACGCCGACGCGTACGCGTTTCTCCAGCACCTGCATCCCGTGAACGTGTGGATCACGCGCGCCGCGCTCTTCCTCGGCGCGTCCCAGTTTCTCTTCGTCGTGAACTTCCTCTCGAGCCTCGTCGCGGGAAAGAAGGCGTCGGAGAATCCCTGGGAGGTCGGCACGCTCGAGTGGACGATTCCGTCGCCGCCCCCGCACCACAACTTCGACGAGATCCCGCTCGTCGTGAACGGCCCGCACGAGTTCAGCCATCCCGACGTGAAGGGCAAGGACTGGCTCGCGCAGAACGAAGAGATCGCGGGCGAGCCCGTCGTGCTGGGAGCGGTGGGCCGCTGATGTCCGCCGTGGCCGCCGCGCGCCTCCCCTCGCGGGAGGAATCCCGAAGGACCTCGTTCGTCGGCATGGTCATGGCCCTCGCGTCGTGGACGATGATGTTCGGGAGCCTGTTCTTCGCGTACGCGATCCTGCGTCTGAAGGCCGGCGCGTGGCCGCCCGCCGGCGTCGCGCCGCTGCCGCGCCTCCTCCCGTTCGTGAACACGCTCGTCCTCCTCGGCTCGAGCGCCGCGCTTCACCAGGGCGTGCGCCGCGAGGCGGAGGCCCGGCTCGGCGCGCTTCGCGCGGCGCTGCGCGTGACGATCGCGCTCGGATCGCTCTTCCTCGTCCTGCAGCTCGCCGTCTGGGTTCCGCTGTGGCGGACGGGCTTCACGATCGCGTCGGGCGTCTACGGGTCGATCTTCTACGGGCTGACCGTCTTCCACGCGCTCCATGTCCTCGCGGGGCTCGGCGTCCTCCTCGCGCTCGTCCCCGGCGCCCGCAAGGGCCGGCTCCGCTCGGGCCGGCAGACGTCCGTGAGGCTCTCGGCGATGTTCTGGCACTTCGTGGACGCCGTCTGGGTCGTCATGTTCGTCGCGGTCTATCTCCTCTGAGCTCGGACCAAGAGAAAGAAAGAGAAGAGAAGATTTCTATGAAGGTCGGAAGGACGGGGAGAGCAGAGATTTCCATGAAGGTCGGGAAGCGGATCGCGGCAGGTGGGGGCTGGGCATTTCTCGGTGCCGCACTCCTTCTCTTCTCTTCCGCAGGTTGCTCGGCCCCCGGCACGCACTTCGTGAAGTCGCAGACGCTCGGGGGCAAGCGCGTCTCCGCGCGGCGCCTGAACCACGGCCACGAGCTCTTCCTCACGTACTGCGCCGCCTGCCACGGCGTCGAGGGTGACGGCAAGGGGCCCGCTTCCATCGGACTGCGCCCGCCGCCGCGCAACTTCAAGCAGGGCCAGTTCAAGTTCGCGGCCGTCGCGAGCGGCCAGCTCCCGAACGACGAGGATTTCCTCCGCATCATCCAGAAGGGTCTGCACGGGAGCGCGATGCTCCCGTGGAACGACGTCCCGGAGCGCGACATCCTCGACATCGTCCAGTACATCAAGACGCTCTCACCGAAGTGGGTCGACAAGACGCCGGGCGAGCCGATCGTGCCGGGGCCCGACCCGTGGGGCGACGCGCGGAAGGCCGAGGCCGTTACGCGCGGCATGAAGGTCTACCACGGCCTCGCGCAGTGCCTCTCGTGCCATCCGGCGTACGAGTCGAAGGCGACGATCGACGAGGCGAGCATGGAGCTGTCCAAGCGCGAGGCGACGCTCCGCCCGGACCCGTACCACGCCGAGCTGAAGGAGAGCGACTACGGCGTCAAGATCATGCCGCCCGACTTCACGCGCGACCACGTCCGGTCGGGCGAGGCGCTCACGGACATCTACCGGACGATCGCGTCCGGCATCGGCGGAACCGCGATGCCGACCTGGAAGGGCGCGCTGCCTGACGACGACATCTGGGCGATGGCGTACTACGTGCGGTCCCTCATCGACCTCAAGGGAACGCGCGAGGCCGACGACCGCCGCGACAAGCTCATCGCGGCGCTTGCGGTCCCGTCGCACGGCGACGGCGAGAAGCCGAATTGAGAGAAGAGAAGAGAAGAGAAGAAGATTTTTCTGAGAAGGTAAGAGGGCTGAATTGAACGCACCTGTCTCTTTCGGCGCCCCTCCCGCAGCCGCATCCGCGGCGGGCGGAGCTTCGCCGCTCGGGGGCGCGCCTCCCCTCCCCTCTTCACCTTCCAAGAAATCTTCGTCTTCCTCTTCTTCTTCCTATCTTCTCCAGCGCGTCGCCGCGGCGCTCACCGGGAGCCCGTGGTTCTGGGCCGTCTTCGTGGCGATGGCGTTTGCTTTTCCCATCGTCCGCTCGGTGAACCGCCCCCTGCCGGAGACGGCGCCCGTCCTCGGGACTCTGCCGTCGTTCGCGCTCAGGGACCAGTACGGCAGGGCCGTCACGGACGCGTCCCTGCGCGGGACGCTCGTCCTCGCGGAGTTCGTCTCGGCGGACCGCCTCTCCGGCCGGCCGACGCCGCTCGCCGAGCTCCAGAAGCGCGTCCGCAACACGGGCCAGGCGCTGCGTCTCGTGAGCTTCGTGGACGAGACGCCCGGAGCGCCGCCTCTCGCCGACCTCGCCGAGCACGCGGGCGCCGCCGCCCCGCGCTGGACGCTCGCGGGCGGTGACCTCGGGCCCGTGGAGTCCGCGATCCGCAAGGCCGCGGGCGGCCGGGCGGACGTCCCCCTGTACGGCTACCTGCTCCTCGCCGACGCGCACGGGCGCGTGAGACGCGTCGAGCCGCCGACCCCGGAGAACGTCGACCTGATGATGCGGGACATCGGACTCCTCGCGAACATGGAAGGGCTGTAGATGAGCATGGACGGAGACGTCGCCCTGGCACCCGGCGCGACCGCCGTGAACCCGCCGACCTTCGGCGCGGCCACGACCGGGAAGGTCGGGATGTGGATCTTCCTCGTCACGGACGCGATGACGTTCGGAGGGCTGCTCCTCGCATACGGGATCCTGCGCGCGGGCAACCCGCACTGGCCGACGCCGACGAGCGTCCTCGGCATTCCGTTCACGGCCGTCATGACGTTCGACCTGATCGTGAGCTCCCTCACGATGGTCCTCGCGCTCGACGCCGCGAAGAAGGGCGAGCGCCTCAACGCCGTGAAGTGGCTGCTCCTGACCGCGCTCGGCGGAATCTTCTTCCTGTGCGGGCAGGCATACGAGTACACGCACCTGATCCGCCACGGCTTCACGCTGCCGTCCGGCAACTTCCCGGCCACGTTTTACGTCATCACGAGCTTCCACGGCGGCCACGTCTTCACGGGCGTCTGCTACCTCCTCATCACGGCGTTCGGCGTCTTCCGCGGCAAGCACCTCGAGAACAACGCGAACTTCGTCGAGATCACTGGCCTCTTCTGGCACTTCGTCGACCTCATCTGGATCCTCGTCTTCACGCTCGTCTATCTCATTCCGTGAAAGGGACGGCATGACGGAACACGACTCTTCTCACGCCGCGGCGGCGGCCGCTCCCCACGCCGACCACCGGAAGGACTACTTCCGGATCTTCTGGGTCCTCCTCGCGCTCACGATCGTCGAGGTCGCGACGTCGTACCTGAAGATCGACAAGCGGATCATCTCGACGGTCATGGTCGCTCTCGCGCTCTCGAAGGCCGCGTTCGTCGGCCTCTACTACATGCATCTGAGGTACGAGAAGCGCTCCCTCCTCTGGCTCGCGACGCTCCCGCTGCCGCTCGCGGGCTTCTACGCGGCTTATCTCATGCTCGACGGCGCGGCGCTCCTCCGCGCGACGACCCTTCCGTGGGTCCACCATTGAGGCGCGCCGTGAAGAGAACCTCCCTACGCTCCGCCCTCCTTGCCGGCTCCTTCGCCGTTCTCGGCGCCGCGAGCGTCCTCCTCGCCCCCCTCGCCGCCGCGTGCCCGTCCTGCGCGGCCTCCTCCTCGCCGAAGGACCCGAACGTCTGGCCGATCGTCGGCGCGTTCATCCTCGTCCCCTGGTTTCTCGCCGGAGGCGCCGTCCTTCTGATCCGGCGCGAATCGCGGTCGGCTTAGACTTCCTCGCGAGGGCGCTTCCGACGCGCCCCGGAGGAAGCTCCATGACGCACCCCGCCCGCGCCGCCGGCGCCGGTTTCGGCCTCGCCTTCGCGCTCGCCTTCGCGGGTCCTCTCGTCGCCGCCAACGCGGCTGCAGCGGCGCCCGTCAAGGTCACGTCCGTCGAGGGCATCACGGAGTACCGCCTTTCGAGCGGGCTTCGCGTTCTCCTCTTCCCGGACCCCTCCAAGCCCACGATCACCGTGAACGTGACGTACCTCGTCGGCTCCCGCAACGAGGGCTACGGGGAGACGGGCATGGCCCACCTCCTCGAGCACCTCGTCTTCAAGGGGACGCCGCGCCACCCGAACATCCCGCAGGAGCTCACGGCACACGGCGCACGGCCGAACGGGTCCACGTGGTTCGACCGGACGAACTACTTCGAGACGTTCGACGCCTCGGACGCGAACCTCGACTGGGCGCTCGACCTCGAGGCGGACCGAATGGTGAACTCCTTCATCGCGAGGAAGGACCTCGACAGCGAGATGACGGTCGTCCGCAACGAGTTCGAGATGGGCGAAAACGACCCGGGCAACGTCCTCATCGAGAGAATGTTCGCGACGGCCTACCTCTGGCACGGGTATGGCCGCGACACGATCGGCGCCCGCTCGGACATCGAGAACGTCCCGATCGAGCGGCTGCAGGCTTTCTACCGGACGTACTACCAGCCCGACGACGCCGTCCTCGTCGTCGCCGGGAAGATCGACGAGGCGAAGACTCTCGCGCTCGTCGAAAAGCACTTCGGCGCGATTCCGAAGCCGACCCGGACGCTCTGGCCGACGTACACCGTCGAGCCCGTGCAGGACGGCGAGCGGACCGTGACGCTCCGGCGCGTCGGGGACGTCCAGCTCGTCGCCGCCGCGTATCACGTCCCCGCGGGCAGCGACGCCGACGCGCCGGGCGTGGACCTCCTCGCGTTCGCGCTCGCCGACACGCCGTCGGGGCGCCTCCACAAGGCGCTCGTCGAGACGAAGAAGGCGTCCTCCGTCTTCGACTTCTCCCCTCCGGTCAAGGAGCCGGGGCTCCTCCTCTTTGGCGCCGAGGTGCGGCAGGACCAGCCGCTCGACGAGGCGAAGGACATCCTCGTCAAGACGGTGGAGGACGCCGCCGTCCACCCGCCGACGAAGGAGGAGGTCGAGCGCGGGCGGACGCAGCTCCTCAAGCAGATCGACCTCGCGCTCAACGACTCCTCCCAGGTGGGCCTGCGCCTCTCGAACTGGATCGCGAAAGGCGACTGGCGGCTCTTCTTCCTGTACCGCGACCGCCTGAAGGCGTATTCCGTCGAGGGGGTCGCGAAGGTCGCGGCTTCGTACCTGAAGCCCTCGAACCGCACGCTCGGCCTCTTCGTCCCGACCGCGAAGCCGGATCGAGCCGAGATCCCGCCCGTGAAGGACGTCGAGGCGATGCTCAAGGGCTACACGGGCGCCGCCGCCGTCGCGGCAGGAGAGGCGTTCGACCCATCGCCGGCGAACGTCGACGCGCGGACGAAGCGCACGACGCTCGGGTCGGGGATGAAGGTCGCGCTCCTTCCGAAGAAGACGCGCGGCGCCTCGGTGCGCGGGACGATCGTCCTGCATTTCCGGGACGTGAAGTCCCTCACGGGCGAGAGCGCGATCGCCGACCTCACCGCGGACATGCTCACCCGGGGGACGGCGAAGCGGACGCGCCAGCAGATCCAGGACGAGCTCGACCGTCTCAAGGCCCGGCTGAGGATCTCCGGCGGAGGGGGCAGCGCCTCGGCCGCGTTCGAGACGACGAGAGAGAACCTCCCGAAGGTCCTCGACCTCGTCGCCGAGATCCTGAAGGAGCCGTCGTTCCCCGCGTCCGAGCTCGAGATCCTCAGGCAGGAGAACCTGACGGCCATCGAACAGTCGAGGACGGAGCCCGAGTCCGTCGCCTCGACGGCGTTCGCCCGCCGGATGAGGCCCTACCCGAAGGGCGACCCGCGCTACACGGAGACTCCCGAGGAGAGCCTCGCGGAGTACAAGGCCGCGACCCTCGACGAGGTGAAGGCGTTCTACCGCTCGTCGTACGGCGCATCGAACGCCGACGCGGCGGTCGTCGGCGACTTCGACGAGGCGGCGGTGGCCGCGCAGCTCGCCGCGCTCTTCGGGTCGTGGAAGAGCCCGAACCCGTACGCGCGCGTCCCGAGCGTCTTCTCGGACGTCCCCTCCGGCTCGGTGAAGCTCGAGACGCCCGACAAGGCGAACGCGCTCTTCCTCGCGGGCGAGAACCTCGCCCTGAAGGACGACGCCCCGGACTATCCGGCTCTCCTCCTCGCGAACTACATGTTCGGCGGCGGATTTCTGAATTCCCGCCTCGCGGTGCGGATCCGCCAGAAGGAGGGCCTGAGCTACGGCGTCGGCTCCGGGCTGACCGTGCCGGCCCTCGACGCGGCCGGCCGGTTTACGATCTACGCGATCCATGCGCCGCAGAACACGACGAAGCTGGAGGCCGCCGTGCGCGAGGAGATCGACCGCGCCCGGAAGGACGGCTTCGCCGCCGACGAGGTCGCCGCGGCGAAGTCGGGCTGGCTCCAGAGCCAGCAGGTGAGCCGTTCGCAGGACGGCTTCCTCGCGGGCCTCCTCGAACAGCACCTCTACCTCGGCCGGACGCTCGCGTGGGACGCCGCGCTCGAGAAGGAGGTCGCCGCGCTCACGCCGGGGGAGGTGATGGAGGCGTTCCGCAAGTGGGTCGACCCCGCGAAGATCTCCGTCGTGAGGGCCGGCGACTTCGCGCACGCGAAGGCGGACGCGAAGAAGTAACCGGATGCTGCCCGTCGACGACAGAGGCCGGGAGGTCTCCCGGCTCCTCGAGGGCCGGTACGAGGTCCTCGGGCTGCTCGGCAAGGGCGGCTTCGCTGCGGTCTACCAGGTCCGGAACCTCCGCCTGCAGCGGCTCGAGGCGATGAAGGTCGTCGAGGGCTCCCACGAGGAGAACTCCGAGTTCCTCCGGCGCTTCGAGCAGGAGTCGCGCGTCGCGGCCTCGCTCGAGCACCCGAACATCCTCAAGGTCTACGACTTCGGACACGTCGGCGGAACGCTGTGGTACTCGATGCCGTTCGTCGACGGCCCGACCCTCACCGTCGCGCTCCGCAACCGCGGCACGTTCGAGGAGGTCGCCGCCGTGCGGATCGTCATCCCGCTCCTCGACGCGCTCGAGTACAGCCACGGACGCGGCGTCATCCACCGTGACATCAAGCTCGACAACATCCTTCTCGACAGGCGGGACCGGCCCTACCTGATGGACTTCGGCATCGCGAAGACGGACGACAGCCTCGTCAAGACGCAGACGGGGTTCGTCCTCGGCTCACCGGCCTACATCTCGCCGGAGCAGCTCCGCGGCGACCGCCTCGACGGGCGGACGGACGTCTACTCCCTCGGCGTCTCGCTGTTCCAGATGGTCTCGGCCGGCGTCCCATTCCGGTCCGACCGCATCGCCGACCTCGCAAATCGGCTCGTCATGGACGCGCCGCGCCTCGCGTCTCGGATGCCCGGCGTCAGCCCCGAGCTCGACCGCATCGTCGCCCGCGCGCTCGCGCGCCAGAGGGACGAACGCTACCCCGGGGCGCGTGAAATGCGGCAGGACCTCGAGGCATTCCTCGAGGGCCGGCGTGCGACGCCCCCAGCCTTGCCCCGCTCCGACGCGGAAGCCGCGTTTCTGGAGGACACGGCGGCCGTTCCGGCCTTCGCGGTTCCGCCGATCGCGCCTCCCCTGCCGCCGCCCCCGGAGGCGCGGCCGACGCCGCGGCCCTCCCGACGCGTCTCCTCCGTGGTCGCGGTGCCGGCCTCGCCCCCGCCGATCGCCCCGGCGCCCTCCCCCGCGGCCCGCGCACGCGCGGCGGTCATCGGTTTCGTGGTCGTCGGAGGGGTCCTCGCGGCCGTGGGCGCGTACATGCTCACCCACCCGAGCGCGCGGCCCGCGCCGGATGCCGCGCCCGCGCCGACGGCTCCAGCCGCGGCCGCCGCCCCGCCTCCCCACACGGCGCCCGCCTCGCTTCCGACGCCGGTCGCGCACCCAACGCAGCCTCCCCTCGCGACGCCGGCTCCCCTCGACACGCCTGCTCCCGCCCGGAGCCGGGCCCCGCTCGCGACGCCTCCCCCGCTCGCGGCGCCGGTTTCCCGGCCGACGGACGCTCCGGTGCCCACGAGGGCCGCGGCGGCCGCGCCGACGGCGGTTCCGCGCCTCGCCGCCAGGCCGACGCGGGAGCCGGCGGCGGCCCTCCCGCGCGGCCGGCGCATCGTGATGCCGCCCGACGTCGACGAGGTCGCGACGGTCGCGCTCTCCCCGGAGCAGCAGCGCTCCTGCGGCGGCCAGGTCGTCGGCGTTTCCGTCGTCGTCGCCGCGGACGGTTCCCTGAAGACGAAGCGCGTGATCTCGTCCGTCTCGCCGGCCTGCGACGCGCTCGCCCTCGAGGTGCTCGCGCGTTACCGCTTCCGCCCCGCCCGAGACGACCGGGGAGCCCCCGTCGAGGGGCGTTTCGCATTCACCGTACAGTTCTAGGGCCTCAAGCGTAATAATCGGCGCCGCTCGCCGGAGGTGATGAATGCGCCGAACCACCCTGCGCCTTTCGCTCCTCGCCGCCGCGGCCCTTGCCGCGGGCTGCGCCACGAAGACGGTCCAGATGAAGATGGCGCTCGACGTCGTGTCGGAGCCCGAGAAGGCCGAGGTCACGTACAAGGGGAAGGTGATCGGAGAGACGCCGCAGGCCCTCGACGTCGCGACGTTCGACGACGTCGCCTCGATCACGGCGTCGAAGCCGGACCTCGACGTCGTCGAGAAGCGGATCCGCATCCTCGCCCCGGACAAGGCCGTCGTCGTCTTCCGGCTCGGCAAGGGCGGCGTCTCGCCCGTCGCCAAGAAGCTGAACCTGACGCGCGTCCTCATCTTCGAGTACGCCGAGAAGGTCTGCTTCGACTCGGCGAAAGCGGACCTCAAGCCGGACTCCATCCCGGTTCTCGCGCGCCAGGCCGAGATCCTGAATCGCTACTTTCCGAAGGCGCAGGTCTACGTCTGCGGCTACACGGACTCGACGGGCAGCGACGCGTTCAACGACAAGCTCTCGCTCCAGAGGGCAGAAACCGTCCGCAACTTCCTCGTGAACCAGGGTGTGGACTCCGTGCGCCTCAAGACGGAGGGTTTCGGCAAGCAGTTCGAGGTCGCGCCGAATTCGACGGCGGAGGGACGCGCGCTGAACCGGCGCACCGAGGTCATCCTCCCCGACTGACGGTCCGGCCGCCTCAGCGCGCGCAGTGGTCGCCGCAGCCGAGGCGATAACGGTTGCGGGCCACGAGCCGGTACGCGCGGTCCGCGAGGGGCCGCGCGAAGGGCAGTGCGAAGAGACAGCCGAGGAGCCGCCCTCCGGGCAGGATCCGCGCGAGCCGCTCGGCGGCCGCGGCGCCGGCCCACGTCTCCCCGCCCGGACCGACGAGCTGCATCGCCTCCCGGAACGCCGTGTCCGAGATCCACGGGAAGCGCTCCTTCACTCCGCTCCTCTGGAACGGGACGATCTCGACGACGCCGCGCCGGTCCCACGAGGCGACGAGATCGGCAGACCGCGCGCAGAACCGGCAGTCGCCGTCGTAGACAAGCGCGTAGGAGCGACCTGGCGAAGCGAAGCCGGGCATCCCGTCACTGTATCGGACTGACGACGAACCGTTTCTGAGAAGATATCCTCCGGAAGAAGGTGGGCGGACGTGGCCGCCCGCACTCAATCGACGAAGGGGATTCGATGAGCGAGAGAAGACTCTGCCTCGTGATTAGTCTGGGCCTCGCGTTCTCCGCCCCCGCGCTCGCGCAGACCGACGCGCCGCCCGCGCCGCCGGCCTGCAAGTGCCCGTGCCCGTGCCCCGAGCCGCCGCCGCCGCCGCTCACGGGCTCCGTCGGCGCCGGCCTCTCGATCACGAGCGGCAACTCCGACACGAGCGCCTTCAACCTCTCGTTCGGCCTCGTGTACGACCCGAAGACGCACAGCCTCTTCAGGGCCGACGCCTTCTACCTGCGCTCGGCCTCGAACGGCGTCGCGACGACGGACAAGGCGGCGGCGTCCGTGAGGTACGAATACAAGATTACGGAACGCATCTACGGCTTCGCGCAGGTCGGCTACCTCCGCGACCGCTTCCAGAACACGACGTACCTGATCACGCCGATGGTGGGCGCCGGCTACGACGTCGTGAAAGAGAAGGACCTCACGCTCGCCTTCGACGGCTCGATCGGCGGCGCGTTCGAGAAGGACAGCGGCTACGACGCGCAGTCGAGCGGCGCGTTCAGCGTGGGCGAGTCGTTCGGCTGGAAGTTCTCGCCGGCCGCGACGCTCACGCAAAAGGCTTCCGGCCTCTGGAAAACGGACAACACTTCCGACGCCTTCTACCACTTCGAGATCGGCCTCTCGGCCTCGCTCGTGAAGAACTTCGAGATGAAGGTCGCGTACCTCGTCGACATCAAGAACAAGCCGAACCCGCCGACGCTCAAGAAGACGGACACGGCCCTGATCGCCGCGCTCGTCTACAAATTCTAGAAAGAGCCACTTGCGGTAATGTCCGCCGACCCCGATGTTGGGATCGATGGACCGTCCTCAGGAGGTGCCTCCCATGTACCGCACGCAATCCATCAACGAGCTGGAGCGCTCCTGGGCCAACGACCTGAGGTGGAAGGGCATCGTCCGCCCCTACACGGCGCTGGAGGTCGACCGCCTCCGCGGGACCGTCCAGCTCGACCATTCGATCGCCCGGATGGGCGCCGAGAGGCTCTGGAACCTCCTCCACACGGAGAGGTTCGTCCGCGCGCTCGGCGCGCTCACGGGAAACCAGGCCGTTCAGCAGGTGCAGGCGGGCCTCAAGGCGATCTACCTCTCCGGCTGGCAGGTCGCGGGCGACGCGAACGACGCGCTCACGATGTACCCGGACCAGAGTCTCTACCCCGTCACGTCCGTCCCGAGCGTGATCCGCAAGATCAACAACGCCCTCATGCGCGCGGACCAGATCCAGCACATGGAGGGGAAGACCGACATCTACTACTTCGCGCCGATCGTCGCGGACGCCGAGGCCGGCTTCGGCGGCCCGCTGAACACGTTCGAGCTCGTGAAGTCGATGATCGAGGCGGGGGCGGCCGGCATCCACCTCGAGGACCAGCTCTCCTCGCTCAAGAAGTGCGGCCACATGGGCGGCAAGGTTCTCGTCCCGATCCACGACTTCACCCAGAAGCTCATCGCGGCGCGGCTCGCCGCGGACGTCATGGGCGTTCCGACGGTCTTCATCGGCCGCACGGATTCCCTCGGCGCGAGCCTCATCCGCGGCGACATCGACAAGGTCGACCAGGACTTCCTGACGGGCGACCGCACGGCGGACGGCTTCTACATCGTGAAGGGCGGGCTCGAATACGCCGTCGCGCGCGCCTGCGCGTTCGCGCCGTACGTCGACCTCATCTGGTGCGAGACGTCGACGCCCGACATCGGCGAGGCGAAGGCGTTTGCGGAGGGCGTTCACGAGAAGTTCCCCGGCAAGCTGCTCGCCTACAACTGCTCGCCGTCCTTCAACTGGAAACGCAAGCTCTCCGACGCGGAGATCGCCGCGTTCCAGGACGAGCTCGGCGCGATGGGTTACCGGTTCCAGTTCATCACGCTCGCGGGGTTCCACACGCTGAACGCCGCGATGTACGACCTCGCGCACGGCTACCGGGCGCAGGGCATGTCGGCTTTCGTGAAGCTCCAGGAGCACGAGTTCGAGCTCGAGAGGAGCGCGGGATTCCAGGCGGTCAAGCACCAGCGCTTCGTGGGCGCCGGCTACTTCGACCAGGTCCAGATGACGGTGACGGGCGGCGAGGTCTCGACGTCGGCCCTGAAGGGCTCGACGGAGGAAGAGCAGTTCTACGCGGGAGCCGAGAAGAAGCAGGAGCCCTGAGGCCGGCCGGCGCCGGGGCGGAACCCCCGGCGCCGCGGTCTGACCAGATCGCGCTTCTCGTGCGTCTTCCATAGGATGCACGCCTTGGCAGGACCGCTCGACGAGGCCCTCCCCACCCGAAATGCTCCTTGGGGAGAGGCGTTACGGGCGCCCTTCGACGCCCTGGCAGCGGGCGATCCCACCGCGCTCGAAATGGTCTGGGATATCGCGTCGCGCCGCGTGTACGGCCTCGCATTGTGGAGGACGGGCTGCGAGGAGGACGCCCGCGACGTCGTTCAGGACGTCTTCGTGCGCCTGGCCTCTCGGCGCGGCGAGCTGCGCCGCGTCGCACGTCCGGGGGAGTGGATCCTCGCGATCACCCACAACGCGGCGGTCGACGCCATGCGGCGGAAGACGCGCCGCCGCATGGAACCGCTCGAAAGCGCCGCCCACGTCTCGGCTCCCCGGATCGATCCGGAGCGAGCCGCCGCGGCGGCTGCGGCGTCTCGCGCGCTCGCGCAGCTTTCCCCCGAACAGCGCGAGGCGGTTCTCCTCCACCACGTCGCCGGATGCTCGTTTCGGGAGATCGGAACGATCAGCGGGGTTCCGGCCTTCACGGCGGCGAGCCGCTGTCGTCTCGCGCTCGCCCGCCTTCGACGCCTGATGGGAGGCTCCCGATGAGCGACGACCCTCTCCTCCGCGATCTCGCCCCACCCGACGTTCCCCGCGGCTTGCGCGAAGACGCGCTCGCGGCGGCGCGCACGGCGTTCGCGTCGCCGCCGCGGCCCGACCCCTGGACGCGGCTCCTCGCGAGCCGTGCCGCACGCCTCGCATGGGCCGCTTCCGTCGCAACACTCGCCGTGGCGAACGCGATCCTTCCGAGGATCGTGCGGCACGGAGAGGCGCCCATCGCCTCGACGGCCGCACGGCCCGACCCCGAGCTCGCCTCCATCGCGCGCCTGCCCCGCAACGATGAACACACTCTCCCCGCTCTGGAAGGAGGTCGCTCGTGAACCGCAACCGCACGCTCGTCCTCGGCGCCCTCGGCGTCGTCGTCCTCCTGGCCGCCGCCCTCGGATTCCGCTGGGCGGCCCTTGCCGGGCCCTCCGCGCCGCCCGCGCCGCTACCGCCGCTCGCGCGCCTGGATGCGCCCGCGCCGCCCGCGCACGTTCCAACGCCGATCCGCGTCGACGTCCCGACGGTCCCGTGCTGGTCCTGCCCCAAGAGCGACACGTGGCCGATCCGGTTCCGGACGGACCTCGACGCCCTTGCGCCACTCGGCGACGGCCCCGCGAATGCCGCGCTCTGGCTCAAGGACTTTGCGAAGCCGCAGGGGGCGCGCCTCGTCGAAGCGGAGGCCGCGATGAAGCGCCGCGTCGAAGGGCCGGCGAGTTTCGGTCTCGTCCTGCCCGGAGACGATCCGCTCCTCAGGGAAGCCCAGCCGTGGGCCGACCAGGCGACGATGCGTTTCTACCCGGACGTGTGGGGCGGCGAGGGAGCCTCGACGCCGATTCCGAACCTCCTCGTTGCGCTTTCCTTCGCGAAATCCTGGGCCGCCCGGGCGGCCGAAAACCCCGACGCGCCGGCGGCGATCGAGGACTGCCGCCGCGCGATCCGGTGGGGGCGGCTCCTTCGCCAGGAAGACGCAACGGTCATCCAGGACCTCATCGGTCTCGCGTCCATCCGGATCGGCGCCGAGGAGCTTTACTGGCTCGCGGCGCGCCGGGGCGACCAGCCGCTCATGCTCGCCGCGGCGATCGTGCAGGGCGAGGCATCCTCGCAGCGCCTGCGAACCGCGCAGATCCTGACCCGCCTGTCGGTCGAACCCGGGGAGAGTCGTTCGATCGCCGAGAAGAGAGTGGACGACCTGATCGGGACGACAAAAAGCTCGCCCGACCGCCGCTTTCGATGCGAGGCGATCGTGATGCTCGGCTACGCGCGCTTCAAGAGCACGACTGCCCAGCGCGAGCGGATCGAGACGACCCTGACCGAGCTGAAGGCGTCCGCCGACGCCTTCGTCGCGGGGAATGCGCGCACGGCGCTCGAGCTGCGCGAGGAGGACCTCGCGAAGTTCGCGGCCTCCGAGGGCGGCTGATCTCGCCCGGACCGCTCGCGAAGGAGGGCCACGGCGTAAGATTTCCTCATGAAGAACGCCGCGGTCCTTCTCCTCGCCCTCTCGGCGGCCGGAACGGCTCTCGCGCAGGCCCCCACTCCCGTTTCCCAGACCGTGGTCGTGCCGTCCCTGCCGGACCAGAAGAACAAGGAGGGCACGATCCAGCCCGGAGGGGCGATGAAGTCGGACGCCGCCGGCAATGTCCAGACGGACATGGGCCAGATCGACCCGAACGCTCCGAAGACCTCTACGGCCGCTCCGAAGACGCCGCCTCCCGGAGGCACCGCCCCCGGCCCCGGCATCGGTGTTCCGGCAATGCCGCCGCCGCCCGCTTCCGGACCCCCCGGAAAGACCGTCGTCGCCGCCGCGAACCTCACGCTGCGGGGCGTCGTGAAGGCGTACGAGAAAGGTGTCTCGGTCACGATCCGGGAGGCGAACGGCAAGGCTCGCACCGTGCCTCTCGCCGACAAGGCCTTCGTCTACGAGGGAATCGTCGTCGGCGACAAGGTGACCGTGCGGATCCCGCTCGAGAAGCCCGCGGACGGGAAGTCCGCCGACCGCGTCGAGAAGCAGAAGCCGCCGAAGGCTCCGCCGAAGTCCAAGTTCTCGGCCGCACAGTCGCCGAACTGACGTGGGCTCCGTCACGCCTTCCCCCGGCCGCGCGGCCCCCGCCGCTCCGCCGTCCCGGTTCGCTCCGGCCGGGCCCACACCGCCGATGGGTCCCTCCGGCAGGACGATTCTGTTCGTCCTCGCGCTCGTCGCAGGGGCCGCGTGGTTCTTCACGCACCGGCCGCAGCAGATCGCGAGCGCCGCACTCCCGCGCCTCGCGGCCGACGGCTCGCTCACGGGCGAGACGGTCGCCGCCGGGCGCTGTCTCGGCGCGAAGGGCTGTCTGATCGTCTACGTCGCCCCGTGGTGCGGTCCGTGCAAGGCCTCGCTTCCCCACGACCGGGCTCTCGCGGACCTCGTGAAGGGCCGCGGCGTCGAGACGACATTCGTCGTCGGCATGGACGCGATGCCGAAGTGCCAGGAGATGGCCCGGGCGATCGGGCGCGAGGTCCTCGTGGACGAGTCGGGCTCGTGGGCCCGGACGATGGGAATCCGGGGCGTGCCCCATTTCCTCGTCACGGGCCCGGGCGGCCGCGTTCGGAAGCACCAGGCCGGCGCCCTCCTCGGCAACCCGGAGGAGTTCGCGCGGATGCTCGGCCTGTGACGGGGCGCGGGGAATGCGCGGCGAGACGGCGCGCCCTACATTGACGTCGTGAGAGCGGTCTCCCGTCTCGCCTGCGCCGCTGCGTGCGCGGCCGCGTTCGGGGGCCCGGCCGCCGCCGCGGAGCACGTCACCGTCCCGGCGCCGCTCGGCCAGCAGAACAAGGAGGCCGTCGTCGAGCCCGGCGCCACGCTGAAGCAGGCGAGCTGCGGCCGCGTCCTGCAGGGAGAGCCCGTCCGGCGTCCCGGCCGGACGACGGTCGCGCCCGCGGGCATCTGGATGCCGGAATCCGCCGCTTCCACGGGCAGTCTCTACCTCCCGCCTCTCCCGCCTCCCGCTTCCGGCCCTGTCGGGCCGGCGCTCGTCGAAGCCGCGTTTCTCACGCTGCGCGGGACGCTGTCCTCACTCGACAAGGGGCTCGCCGTCACGATCGTGGATCGGAACGGGCGCTCGCGCACCGTCCCCCTCGCGCGCGGGGCGTCGGTCGACGCGGGGCTGAGAGCGGGCGACCCCGTCGCCGTGCGGATCCCGCTCGAGGAGGACCCCGCGAACAAGGCCGCGTCCCGCGTCGAGAGGCAGAAGCCCTCCCCGACTGCGGCGCCGAGGTCGAAGTTCTCCCAGGCGCAGGCCGTCGGGTACTGAGCCGGGTAAACACTGGAGCCGAAGCCCGGACTTGAACCGGGGACCTACTGATTACGAATCAGTTGCTCTACCAACTGAGCTACTTCGGCTCGCTTTCCGAAGGGACGGGGAGTGTAGGCGGAGGCGTGTGGGGCGTCAAGGCGCGGACGGGAATGCTGGCGCGGGTCTTGCTGTTGATTCGGTCAGGCGCGCGTCTGATCGCGCCGGGAGGCCCGCGATGACGATGACGGAACTCATCGGCTCGCTCGAACAGAACGGCTGGCGGTTCCAGGTCGAAGGCGGAAACGTCTCGGCCCGCATGCCTTCTCCGCTTCCGTCCGATGCCGGCAGCGTCCTTGCCACCCTCGCGCGCCGGCGCCTCGAGGCCGCGGGGTTCCTGCGCGCCCGGGCGGACGCGGACCGTCTCAGGGAGCTTTTTGGTCTCCCCGCGATCCCCGTTTTCTGGCAGACGCCTCCGCCCGAGGCGCGCCTCCTCTCGTTCCCCGTCCGGATCGACGATGCGCGGCCGGCCCGCGTCGGGCGGCGTTCCTAGCGGTCCCGGCGAGGCGGTGCGGCGGGACTCTCCCCGCCGAGCGAAACGCGGAACGCCGGCGCCTCGTAGCCCGGCGGCCTCTTCTCGGGAGGGATCGTCACGGCATTCCCGTCGCGCACGCTCGTGTAGTGCGGCGACATGATCTCGACCCCGCCCTCGTTGAAGGAGTCCTGGATCGCCTCGTGCAGGTCCGACAGGGTCCCGACCATCCGCGTCGCGTCGCCGACGTACGCGTTGACCTCGTAGGTCACGAAGAAGTCGTTCAGCTCGCGCTGGAGAACGAAGGGCGGCGGCTCGGCGAGGACGCCCTTCGTCCGGCGTGCCGCCACGATGAGCAGCTCGTGCACTTTCCGCCACGGGGCGTCGTAGCCGATCGTGACGGACGTGTGCAGGCGCAGGCCGCCCTGGCCGAGCGCGGCCGTGAAGTTGTGGACCTGGCTCGAGAGGACGCTGGAGTTCGGGATCGTGATCGCGACGTTCTTGATCGTCCGGATCCGCGTCACGAGAAGGGTCGTCTCCGTCACGTCCCCGTACGCGTCGCCGATCTGCACCCAGTCGCCGACGTGGAACGCCTTCGTGTACGTGAGCGTGAGGCCGGCGAAGACGTTCGAGATCGCGGAGCTCGACGCGAACGAGACGAGGACGCCGAGGACGAGCGAGATGCCCTTGAACGCCTCCGAGTTCGACCCGGGGATGTACGGGAACGCCGCGACGAGGGCGAACACGAGGACGAGGACGCGGACGATCTTGTACGTCGACGGCGCCCACTCCCGGTCGAATCCCGCGATCGGGATGTGTCCGGCGCCGACCTCCTCGAAGAACAGTCTCAGGAGCCGGATGACGCCCCAGGCGAGGAGCGCGATCACGAAGAGAAAGAAGAGACTCGGGAGATAGCCCACGAAGGCGTCGCCCAGCGTCCTGAGGGGCTTGAGCGCCCAGCCCACGATCGTCCGCGCGCTCCCGGCCGTCCACGGCAGCTCGCCGAGGACGAGGAGGAACCAGCCGAAGATCGCGAGAATGAAGAGCCACGCGATGGAGATGCGGACGAGGACGACGACCGCATGCCGGATCGCCACGTAGAACTTCAGGCGCGTCACGGCGAAACGGCTCTCCCACGATTCGAGACGCCGGACGAGCACGGGCCTCAGGCGGCGGTAGAGCCAGACGACGAAAACGAGCGCCGCCGTCGCGAGAGCCGTGTCGAGGATGGCGCTTCTCAGGTGGGCGCCGCTGAAGTCACGGTGCCGCTTCTCGAGAGCCGCGCGCATCTGCCCGGCCCAGCGGCCGGCGAGGGCCACCCGTGAGACGCCCTCGGCCGTGGCGTCGCAGTCCGTGACGGTCATGAGGGGCCGCGCGCCCGCGAAGATCGCCGTCCCGATGTCGACGTCGCCCGTCGTGATCTTCCCGGCGTCGAACGAGGCGTCCCGCGCGATCTCGTCGAGACGCGCGCGGACGCCGTTCGCACGATCCGAGACGGGGTAGCTCCCGAGCGAACACGACAGGCGGAAGAGCTCCACGCCGCGGTAGACGACCGGGTACGGCTCGGAAACGGGCTTCTGCACCGGGGCCGTGTCCGCGCGCGCGAGCGGCGCAAGCGCGACCGCGAGGGTCGCGAGCGTTCTCAGACAAGAGCGAGCGAGCCGGATCATGCGGGCGTCGCCGGGATTCTCGCACCCTGCGGCGCGGCGTTCACCGCGGCGTGAGCTCGATCTCGAAGTCGGAGGCGGGAGGCCGGGCGGCGTCCTTGGCGGCGATCCGGGCCTGGGCCTCGGCGCGGGACGCGATCGGCTCGAACACCATGCCACGGACGAACGCGTCGAGCCGCGGATCCGGCGCGGCCGCTCCTACCCGCGAGAGCGCCGACACGCGGCCGGAGGCGTCAAGCGTGACACGGTACACGGCCGTCCCGTGAGCGGGCGGCGGGTTGTCGGGCGCGCGCTGGAGGGACCAGCGGCGCACCGCGTCGCCGCGGACGGAGACGGTCCAGCCGCCCGGGATCCGGGCGAAGCCGTCGCGCCCCGGCGCGCCCGACGCGAGGGCCGGCGCGGGAGCCGCGGCCGGAGCGGCCGCCACGGGAGCGAGCGCGCCGGCGCTCGTCACCTTCGCGGGAGCTTCTTCCCGCACCGTGCCGGTCGCGGCGCCGTCCTCGCGATCGGCGTTCTGCCGGGCCGCGGAGTCGGCGACCAGGGCCGACGCGTCGGACGCGGCCGGCGCGTTGCCGGCGGCCTGCTCGAGCTTCACGGCGGTCTTCTTCTCGGAGCTCCTGCTCCGCGAGGTCTCCCCGGCCGGCGCCTCGTTCCGCCGCTCGTCCGCCTGCGGCGCGAACGCCTTCTCCTTGCGGAGCTCCTTCGCGATCGAGTCCGGCTTCGCCTCCGCGATTTGGGACGCCGGCGCCGCGGGCCGCTGCGGCGAGTAGAGAAGGACGTCCACCGGGCCTTCGGCGAGCCGCCGGGGGGCCGGGCGGAGAACCGCGATGGCGGCCCCGACGATCGCGAGGACGACGAGAGCGGCCTTCGCGAAGCCGGGTGCCGGGAAGAACCCGACGCGCCCTCCGAGCGAGCCGGGGCGGCCCGCCCTCTCGGACAGGTTCGAGTTCACCCGGGTCGCGAGGGCGAACGGCGTCGCCGGCTCCGGCAGCGCCTTCACGTCCGCGACGAGCGCGGAAAGCTCCGCCTTGCGGCGGGCGGCGGCGGGATCGAGGGCGACGAGTCGCTCGAGCTGCTGCTCCTCCTCCGGCGAGAGGTCGCCGTCGAGAGAGCGCGAGATGAGGAGGTCGAGATCCTCCTCGGCGAGGCGCGGGACGTCGGGACGGGCGCTCACGAGAGTTTCTCCTTTAGAAGGGCGCGCCCGCGAGCGAGGCGGCTCCGAACGGTGCCGATGGGAACAGCGAGGATCTCGGCGACCTCCTCATAGGAGAGGCCTTCGAGGTCGCGCAGGACGACGGCCACGCGGAACTCGTCGGGCAGGCCTCCCAGCGCCGCGCGCAGCAGGCGGCGCCTTTCGGCGACGACGGCGTTCTCCTCGGGCGAGAGTGCGGGATCCGTCGCGTCGTCCAGGGATGCGAACGGCTCGTCGCCGCGCGTCCTTCCCGGCGTGAGGACGGCCCTCAGGCGCGCGAGGGCCCCGTGGCGCGCCCGGGCACGGTTGAGGGCGATCGCGTAGAGCCACGTCTTGAGGCTGGAGTCCCCGCGGAAACGCTCGAGGCCGTGCCACGCCCTCAGGAACGTTTCCTGGACGACGTCCTCGGCGTCCGCGGGCCCGACGAGGCGCGCCGCGAGCGCGAAGACCATCCCCGAGTAGTGGCGCACGATCTGCTCGAACCCGAGGACGTCCCCGGAGAGGAAGCGGCTGACGGCCCGCTCGTCGCCCGGCCAGTCCCGTTCGCTCGCGTGGACGGTCGCGCTCACGGGGTCGATTCTCCCACCGGCGTCGTCCCCCCGGGAGGTGTCGAAGGCGAGGATTCGGGCGGGCACGACATCGTCTCCTGACGGGTTGGACCCCGGCGCACGCGGGAAGTTCCCTCCGCGCCGCTATTTCCTTTCCTCGGCCTGAAGCGCCGCCTCGGCGGCCCGGAACATGGGGGCGGCCGAGAGGGGCTCGCCCGTCGCGTTCTTCATCCAGAGGTCGGGCGTGAGGGAGCCGAACTTCGCGACGCGCTCGAACTCCTCGCCGAGCGGCCGACCCGACCTCCCGAAGCTCTCCTCGACCTGGTTCGCGATCAGGTGGCCGAGGACGTAGTCCGGGAGATAGAGGAAGTAGCCGACCATGTGGGAGTAGATGCCCGGAAGCGTCGCGTCCTTCCCCCCGAGCACGGGGGCGTAATACCGGTTCCAGACCTCCCGCGAGACGGCCACGGCGGCGTCCTTCAATTCCGCGGGCGTCGCGTCGGGATGGTCGTACATCCAGTGCCACACCTTTATGTCGACGAGGGCGGGACCCGCGATCTCCCACGTCTGCCAGAGCTCGTTCAGCGCCCTGAGGCGCCGGGCGCCGGCGCCGGGACCCTTCAGGCCGAGGAGCTCGAGGTCCCGCGCCTGGAAGACGAACGCGAGCGCCTCCGTGAACGCGTTGTTCGGGACGCCCGCGAGGAGCCAGTGGTCCACCTCGTAGAGCGAGAACAGCTGCTCGACGTTGTGGCCCATCTCGTGGACGGCGATGTTGTAGCCCTTGTAGTCCATTCCGCCCGGCTCGACGCGCGTCCTCAGGTGCGGGAAGTCCCCTTTCATCTGCGCGCCGAGCGCGTGCCCCGAGCCGCGCGCCGCGTCGACGACGATCCGGTCCGCGAGCCAGCGGGCCTTGTCCTTCGTGAAGCCGAGTCCCTCGAAGAGGCGCGGGAGGTCGGCCTTGTACGCTTCCGCCGTCGGGTATTTCGCCCTCGTGAGCGCGTCGAGCTCCGCCTCTGGATGCTCGGCGCGCGGGCGGAACCCGTCGTACCAGACGTCGAAGGGCTCGAGGTTCCGGCCGAGGCGCCTGTGGATCACGGAGCCGATGCGGGGGATCAGCGGCGACGACAGGATCTCCCTGAAGAGCGCCTCCACGCGCGCCTCGGGAATCTCGCGGTCCACGTCGAACCGCCGCCGGATGAGCGTGGGCTCGGTGGGCGAGTAGGGGTCGGCGGCGCGGGCCGCGCGATAGCACGCGAGGAGCCGCGCGTAGCGCGTGTCCGGCTCGCGCTCGGGAGATACGGGCTTCGGCCGGCCGCCGGTCTCGACCTCGGAGGGGGGCGCCGCCGTGACGGCGTTCGTGAACGGATCCCAGTCGACCGCCGGGTTGTCGACGACGGCGGCCGGGATCGTCTGCGTCACGATGCGGTCCATGATCTTCGCGACCGTGCGCTGCTTCGCGAGGCCGTCCTTCGACGCGTAGTTCGCCTTGATCTCGTCGCGAAGGTTCCAGTGCGACAGGAGCTTCAGGCCCTTCGGCCACAGGCGCGTGCCTTCCGCGTCCACGACGTGGTGCATCCAGACGTTGTACTGGGCGATGTAGAGCTCGGCGTCGGCTGCCGCCTGCGCGATCCCCTGCGACACGTCGGCCGGCACGCGCGTCTCGAAGCGGCGCGCGAGCCGCGACTCCGCCCACTGGCGGCGCGTCCAGGAACCGCCCCTCTCGAGGCGCTCCTCGAGAGTCGAGAGCGGGAAGTTCAGGAGCGCGACGAACGCGATCTTCTGCGCGAACAGGTCCTCTCCGACGTGGGCCGCGGGCTCCCACGCGCCGAAGAGCCGGTCCACGGGCAGGATCGGTCCCATCTCGATGACCGTTCGCCGGGAGAGGTCGCGGCCGATCTCGAGCATGTGCCCGTCCAGCGACTCCAGGTTCTCCTCGAAGCGCAGGAGAAGACCGTCCAGGACTTTCGGATCCGATGCGAAGTTCTCCTTCGCGAACGCGAGGAAAGCGTCCGCGTCGCCGTCGGAGGCGCGCCAGAGCGCAGCGGCCTGGCTCACGCCGCGCTCGACGCGCGGGCGCTGGGCCTCGCCGTGCACCGCGAGGAGCGCGGCCTTTGCTTCGGAAACGGAGGATGCCGAGAGGGCCATCGCGAAGAGCGTGGAGGCGATCATGCCGCGATCCTATCGGAGCAGCGCTTCCCGGGTGACGGCGTGGCGGTGCGTGAACATGCGGACGAGCTCGGAACGCACGACGAGGAGATCGACGAGACGCCCTCCGAAACGCGCGAGCGGGACCTCGTACGTGACGCGGTCCACGAGACGCCCGTCCGCAAACAGATGCTCGTGCCGCCACGAGGCGAACGGCCCCTCCTCCTGAACGTCGACGAAGCGGGCCGGAGGCTCCCACTCCGCGAACGAGGAGATCCAGCGGACGAGGACTCCGAACTGCCGCACCTCGAGGACGACGCGCGCCCCCCGCCCCAACGCTTCGGGTCTCTCGATCATTCGAAGCTCTTTCTCCGGAGGCGTAAGGAGAGTCAGGACCGAGGGATCCCCGTGATAGTCCCAGATGGCGCGCTGCGTAACGCCGGGAAGATCCAGCGCGAACGTGAGCGTCGGCACTTTCTTCTACGCCGCAGAACGCCCGGACGATTTGACTTTCACGTGGGCCGATGCTGTCATATTCGCGTCCGTCCCCCGGTCCTGATCGGCGGTGGGGACACGCAGAAGCACCAGAGGACCCGCCGCACCGACTTCCGACACCTCCCCACCATCTTCCCCACCGCTGGCCGCCCGTGCGGTCCGCCCAACCGTATCCGAACGGAAAGTAAGAATAGGACTCGTTCTCATGAAGCTCTACGTTGGAAACCTTCCCTACTCCGTCAACGATTCCGTCCTCCGCTCCACGTTCGAGGCCTACGGCGCCGTCGAGTCGGCCCGCGTCATCTCCGACCGCGAGACCGGCCAGTCGAAGGGCTTCGGCTTCGTCGAGATGGCGGACGCCGACGCCCAGAAGGCGATGAGCTCGCTCAACGGCCAGGAGCTCGAGGGCCGCTCGCTGCGCGTGAACGAGGCCCGGCCGCAGGAGCCCCGCGCGGGTGGCGGCGGCCGCGGCTACGCGGGCGGCGGTGGCGGCGGCTACGGCCGCGAGCGCTACTGAGCCCCGTTTCCGGGCGCGTGTCGGCGTTCTTTCGGCTTGACAGCGCCTCCGGCGATCTCTACCGTCCTCCGACGATGAACGTCCGCTCCGCCTCCCCCGCCGTCTGCATGTGCATGTGCGCGTGCATTCCCTGCGCCTCGCGCGAGGCGGACGGAGGCTCGACGACGTAAGCGTCCTCGAACCAGCGGCCCGAGCCAGACTCGGAACCCGACCGGCCCTCTCGCACGAGAGGGCCGGTTTTTTTTTGGCGCCGCGAAACCGACGAAGGAGAACGACGATGGCCGCCACGCCCGCGACGAACGCCGAACCGAGAGCCCGCTACCGCCCCGGCACGCTCGCCGTGCACGCCGCCCAGGAGACGGCCGATCCCGCGACGAACGCGCGCGCCGTGCCGATCTACGCGACGACGTCCTACGTTTTCGACGGGCCGGACCACGCCGCCCGCCTCTTCGGCCTGCGCGAGTTCGGGAACATCTACACGCGACTCATGAACCCGACGACGGACGTCTTCGAGCGCCGGATCGCCGCCCTCGAGGGCGGCGTCGCCGCGGTCGCGACGTCCAGCGGGCAGGCCGCGCAGACGCTCGCGCTCCTGAACCTCGCCCAGGCGGGCGACACGATCGTCTCGTCGTCCGCGCTCTACGGCGGGACGTTCACGCTGTTCCAGCACACGCTGCCGCGCCTCGGGGTCCGGACGAGGTTCGTCGACGCGAACGACGCCCGGCAGGTCGAGCGGGCGATCGACGGCACGACGCGCGCCGTCTACGTCGAGACGATCGGAAACCCGAAGCTGGACGTGCCCGACTTCCGCGCGCTCGCGGACGTCGCGCACGCCGCGGGCGTTCCCCTCGTCGTCGACAACACGTTCGCGACGCCCCTCCTCTGCCGGCCGATCGCGCACGGGGCCGACGTCGTCGTCCACTCGGCGACGAAGTGGATCGGCGGGCACGGCACCGCGATCGGCGGCGTCGTCGTGGACGGCGGCACGTTCGACTGGGGAAAGAACGCGCGCTTCGCCTCGTTCTACCGCGACCCGGAGCCCGCCTACCACGGGCTCTCGTTCGCGGAGGCGTTCGGCCCCGCGGCCTTCGCGGTCCGCCTGCGCGTCGTCCTCCTCAGGGACGTGGGCGCCGCCCTCTCCCCGTTCAACTCGTTCCTGTTCCTCCAGGGCCTCGAGACGCTCGCGCTGCGCATCGAGCGGCACAGCGGGAACGCGCTCGAGGTCGCGCGCTTCCTCGAGGCGCATCCCGCCGTCGCGTGGGTCCGTTACCCCGGGCTGCCGTCCCATCCCGCCCACGAGCCCGCGACGCGGTACCTGAGCGGCGGGTACGGCGGCGTCCTCACGTTCGGCGTGAAAGGCGGCGAAGACGAGGCGAAGGCCGTGATCGAGGCGGCAAGGCTCTTCTCGCTCGTCGCGAACGTCGGCGACGCGAAGAGCCTCGTGATCCACCCGTGGTCGACGACGCACGAGCAGCTCCTCCCGGCCGACCGGCTTCTCGCCGGCGTCACGCCCGACCTCATCCGGCTGTCGGTCGGCATCGAGGACGTCGAGGATCTCGTCGAGGACCTCGACCAGGCGCTCCGCAAGGCGGTGCGAACGTGACCGCCCCCCCGGCGCCCGTCCGCTTTCACGTCACGCGGCGCTTCGCGCTCGAGTCCGGAGAGGTCCTGCGCGACGTGCGGCAGGCGTACGTCCTCGAGGGCGCGCTGAACGAGAAGCGCGACAACCTCGTCCTCGTCTTCCACTCGCTCACGGGATCGCCGGAGACTCTCGGCGGATGGAAGGGAAGCGTGATCGGTCCGGGAAAGGCGATCGATACGGACAAGTGGGCGGTCCTGTGCCCAAACCTGCTGGGGTCGTGCTATGGAACGGAATTCAAGAGATTTCGTGGAAGGCTTGGGAATGCCGACGCACCGCCCACGATCACGACGCGCGATCAGGCACACCTCATCGAGAATCTTCTGAATTCTCTTGGTGTCTCCTCTCCCGCCCTCGTCACCGGAGGCTCCCTGGGCGGGATGGTCGCGCTGGAGTTCGCGGCCTCCTTCCCGGCGCGCTTCGGCGCCGCCGCCGTCTTCGCCGCCCCCGCCGCACACACGGCCTGGGCGATCGGCTGGAACCACGTCCAGCGCCGCGCGCTCGAGGCCGGCGGCCCCGAGGCCGGCCTCGCGATCGCGCGGATGGCCGGGATGCTCACGTACCGGACGGCGGGCGAGCTCGAGGACCGTTTCGGGCGACAGGGCGGCACGGACGCGCCGTTCGCGGTCCAGACGTACCTCGCGCGGCACGGGGCGAAGCTCGTCGCGCGTTTCGACGCGAACAGCTACCTCGCGCTCCTCGGCGCGATGGACGCACACGACGTCGGGCGCGGACGCGGCGGCTCGGCGGCCGCCCTCGCGCCGGTCGCCGACCGCCTGACGGGAGTCGGCATCCCGGGCGACGGCCTCTACCCGGAGGACGTCGTGAAGGGCTGGGTGCACGCGGCAAGCGCCACGTACGCCGAGCTCGACTCGATCCACGGGCACGACGGTTTCCTCCTCGAGCCGGACGCCACGGGGGCGATCCTCGCCGGCGCGCTCGCGCGCGTCAGTTCTCGGGCGGAGGCGGCGGAAGCGGGACGGGAGTCTTCCTCTTGGGCGGCCGCGCGGTGATGAGGAGGCCGGTCCCCGCCATCCCGGTCTTGCCGGCGCTCGAGAGATCGCCCAACTCGACCGCGGGGCCGAGACGGAACGGCGCGGGCTCGCCGATCGTGAGGACTTCGTCCTCGTCGAACTTGAGGATCGGGCGCGCCTTCGTCTCCGGCTTGCCGCCCCCCTCGGGCCGGGTGTCCGAATAGCCGAAGACGTCGATCGCCTCCTTGAGGCCGACGAGCTTCGGGACCGTCACGACCGAGGGACCGGAGACGACGAACGGGACGGCGCTCTTCGCGAGCGGCTTGCCGGCCCGGACGACCTCGATGAAGGCCGTGCTCAACGCCGTCGGCGGAACGAGGAAGCTGTAGATCCCCTTCGCCTCCTCGATGACGCCGACGGGCCTCGCGCCGAAGAGAACCTGCGCGCCCTCGGGCACCGTCGTGTGAAGCGTCACGCGGGCGCCCACGGCGCCCACCCTCGGCTCGAACTCGAGCGGCGCCTGTGCGCGGCCGTGAAGGCCGGCGAGAAGGGCCGCGAAGAAGGCAGGGAAGAGGACCCGTCTCACGGAGCGCAATGTACGCCTCGCCGCGGGGAGCCGCAATCGCCGTGAGACGATACCGCCCCGTGGCGGACTTCCCGCTGTCCCTCGTGGTCGGGTTTCTCGCGGGGTTCCTCGGCGCGATCCCCCCGGGCCCGCTGAACGTGACGTGCCTGCGCAAGGGCCTGCAGGGAAAACGCCGCGAGGCGTATCGCGTCGCGGTCGGCGGCTCGGTCGTGGATACGCTCGTGTGCCTCCTGATCGGCCTCGGTCTCGGCTGGATCCTCGAGAGAGTCGTCACGAACCCGTGGGTGCGCTCGATCCTCGCCGTGTTCCTCGTGGGCTACGGCCTCAAGCTCCTGTTCGTCGACCGCCGGCGCGATCGTGGCGACCTCGTCGCGCGCGTGGCGCCTCCGCCGGACGAGCCCGAGAGCGGCGCGCCGGCAGGGATCCGGTCCTTCGCGACGGGACTCCTCCAGGCCGCCGCGAACCCGGCGCTGTTCGTGAACTGGACGCTCCTCGTCTCCTTCCTCGTGTCCCACCGGCTCTTCGTCCCGTCCGTCCCCTCGGCCCTCGGCTTCGCGCTCGGCGTGGGCATCGGAGTCTTCGTCTGGTTCACGGTCCTCATCGAGCTCGTCGAGCGCCTCAAGATGAGGGCCGGGGCGTGGGTCTCGCGCTCGACGGTCCTCGCGGGCGTTCTCCTCGTGGGCTTCGGCGTCTTCTTCACCTGGCGCTCGTTCGCGGTGAGGTGATGGCCGCGCCCGAGGGCTTCCGCGGGATGCGTCTCTCCACGCGCCTCGGCCTCACGTGGGCGGGAATCCTCGTCCTCGCCGCGTTCGCGCAGACGCTCGTGTACTTCCAGACGCGCAACGAGACGCTCGACGAGGCCGACGCCTCGTACCAGGCGATCGCGAAGGCGATCGAGGTCGGCCAGACCCAGATCGGCCCCGAAGGCTGGAAGGACCCGAAGGTCCTCGAGGACTACACGGCCGCCCTCGGGGCGCGCGGGCTGCGCGACATCAAGGTGACGGACGAGGCCGGCAAGCCGCTCTTCGAGCCGACGCCGTCCGCCGCGAAGCGTCGCCCGCGGAAGCCGAACGGACCGAAGGACATCGTGATCTCCGGCGTGATCGGCTCGGGCCCGACGAACCGCAGCCTCACGGTCCCGATCGTCGTCGAGGGGCGCCTGCGCGGGCACGTCGAGATCGCGTACAACCTCGAGAACATCCGCGTGCTGCTCGAGGACAATTTCCGCCGGCGCCTGTTCGCCCTCCTCGGGGTCTTCGCGCTCGGTCTCGCGATCATGCTCGTCATCACGCGCAACGCGACGCGGCCGCTCGACGACCTGGCGGACGGCGCCGCGCGAGTCGCCGAGGGCCGCCTCGACGTGACGGTGCCCGTGGACCGCGACGACGAGGTCGGCCGGCTCGCCTCGACGTTCAACCGGATGACCGAGAAGCTCCGCGAGCGCCAGGAGCTCGAGCTCCGCCTCGCGGCCGCGGAGAGGCGCGCCGAGATCGGCCATCTCGCCTCGGGCCTCGCGCACGAGATCAAGAACCCGCTGAACGCGCTCTCCCTCGGACTCGACGTCCTCAGGCGCCGCCACGCGCCGGCCGACGCGGCCGCAGCCGCCGAATACGTCGGGCGGATCGAAGTGCTGCGCGAGGAGATCAGCCGCCTCGCCGCCCTCATCAACAACTTCCTCGCCTACGGCCGCCCGCTCCAGCTCACGCTCGCGCCGACGGACTTCTCGGCCGTCGTCGCGCGGACGCTCGCCGACCTCGCCGAGACCGCCGCGCGCGCCCACGTCACGTTCGACGTGCGACTCCCCGCGGCGCGGCCGAGCGTCCCCGCCGACGCGAACCTCCTGAAGTCGTCCGTGTGGAACCTCGTCCAGAACGGGATCCAGGCGATGGAGGACGACGGCGGGACGCTCGCCGTGTCCGTCGCCTCAGAAGCCGGCTCCGACGACGCGGGCCGGCGCCTCGTCCTGACGGTCGCGGACGAGGGTACGGGCCTCGCCGAGGCGGAGATTCCGCGCCTCTTCGACCCGTACTTCTCGAAGAAGGAGGGCGGCGTCGGGCTCGGCCTCGCGATGGTGAAGCGGATCGTCGAGGAGCACGGCGGACGCGTCACCGCGGAGAACCGCGCGGACGGCAAGGCGGGCGCTGTCTTCCGCGTTTCGCTCCCCGTGAGCGCCTGAGACCCGATCAGTCGTCGAGCCCCATCGACGGCGTGTCCGGAGGATCCTCGAAGCTCAGGCCGAGGCGGCGGACGAGACGACGGCGACGGGAAGCGAGAATCGCCGAGAGCGACGCAGTCCCCGCCACGAAGGTCACGAAGACGAACGGCCGCCCGAGCAGGAGCGCCGAGGCGCTTCCGTAGGCGAAGCGCTCGGCAAGGGCCGAAAAGCCGAGGAGCATCGAGAGGAGGCCCACGACCGCGAGGGTCTGCAGCGCGGCCGACACCCGCCGAAACACCCCGGCGGGCAGGACCGCCGTCAGGACTCCCTGCGCCCCCGCGAGCGCGAGGAAGACCCGGACGGAGCCGGCGAGAACGGCCAGAGCATGCGCCGTGACGAGCCGGATGCCGCCCGGCATGGAAAACCCCTCGAAGAACGGAAACATGATTCCGGAGATGCCGTTCGTCGCGGCGAAGAACCCGGCGATCCAGGATTCTGACCGCAACGGGGCCGAAAGAGTTCCCGCGAGCCTCCCCGGGGCGTTGTAATAACCTCACGCCCGTGGCCGAGAAGGAACCCAGGGCGACGCTTCTCGTCGTCGACGACGAGAAGCACCAGCGCGAGTCGCTGACCCTGATCCTCGAAGACGAGGGATACAAGGTCACCGCCGCCGCGGACGGGCGCGAGGCGCTCGCGAAGGCCGCGGAGATCCGGCCCGAGGTCGTCCTCACGGACCTCAAGATGCCCGGCCTCACGGGCATGGACGTCGTGAAGAGCCTGAGCTCCTCGGCGGAGAACCCGCTGCCCCCGAAGGTCATCCTCGTGACGGCGCACGGCTCGGTCGAGCGCGCGCGCGAGGCCCACCGGCTGGGCGCGTTCGACTACATGTCCAAGCCCGTCGTAGCCGACGAGCTCCTGTTCCGCGTCGAGCGCGCCGTCGAGGCGTTCCGCCTGAGCGAGAGAGCCCTGCGGCTCGAGCGGCGCCTCGGAGGCGACGGCCTCGAGGCGATCGTCGGGGACAGCCCGGCGATGCGCGACGTCTTTCGCCTCATCGAGAAGATCGCGCCGACGAACTCGACGATCCTCATCCGGGGCGAGTCCGGCACGGGCAAGGAGCTCGTCGCGCGCGCGATCCACGCGCGCTCGAACCGCGCCGCGAAACCGTTCTTCGCCGTGAACTGCGCCGCGATCCCGGAGAACCTCCTCGAGAGCGAGCTGTTCGGACACGAGAAGGGCTCGTTCACAAGCGCCGACTCCCGGAAGATCGGCCTCTTCGAAGCCGCGAGCGGCTCGACGCTGTTCCTCGACGAGATCGGCGACCTCACGCTCCCGCTGCAGGGGAAGATCCTGCGCGGACTCCAGGAGAAGGAGGTCAAGCGCGTCGGCGGAAACGAGACGATCCCCGTCGACGTGCGCGTCGTGGCGGCGACGAACCGCGATCTCGCCGCGATGATGAAGGCCGGCCAGTTCCGCGAGGACCTCTTCTACCGGCTGAACGTGATCCCCGTCGAGCTGCCGCCGCTGCGCGAGCGCGCCTCGGACGTGCGCGCCCTCGTGGGCCGCTTCCTCGACAAGGCGAACGCGTCGCACGGGACGTCCGTCGTGTCCGTGTCGCCCGAGGCCATGGAGCTCCTCGCCCGCCACGGGTGGCCCGGCAACGTGCGCCAGCTCGAGAGTGTCGTCGAGCGCGCGGTCCTCCTCTGCGAGGGAACCATCGTCGAGCCGTCGGACCTTCCGGCCGAGGTCCGCCTGAACACGGCGCCCGCGGCGCGGCCTTACGGCTTCGACATCCCGGCCGACGGGATCGACATCGAGGAGTTCGAGCGGCAGCTCATCGTCCAGGCGATGGAGAAGTCCGGGTGGATCATCGCGAGGGCCGCGCGGCTGCTCGGGCTCACGTACCGGACGCTGCAGTACCGCCTCGAGAAGTTCGGCCTGAAAAAGCCGGGCTGACCCACGACACCTGCCGTCCCGCGTCCTCAGCCGCGTTCCGCGCGGGACGGGTCTCCCGGAAGACGATCGGTACGAGTCCGGGCGGCAGAAGGGCGGCCGTCAGGAGGAGGGGAGGCGCGGAGCCGCACACACCGAAGTGCCGTCCGACAGGACTCTCGTCGCCGCCCCAATCTGGAACCCGACCGCCCCGAATCGTGCAGTCCGTCGACCCTTCGCGGGCCCGAATCGGCCTCTCGCGCGCCGAAAAGACGCAGGAGCGGTCCCCGAAGCGCCTGCGGCGGGCGGCACGTGTCCTGCTTCGAGGAAAGGCGTGGCAGGCCTCGTCCTCTTCTTTCTGTTGCTTGCCGCTTCCCCGGCGCCGCCCGCCGCAGGAGCCGCGAAAGCGGCATCCGCCCCCGCGGGAGAGTCGCGGACGATCGTCGGCGAAATCGTGTGGGTCGACCTCCCGACGCACCTCGTTCTCATCCGCGAGTCCGTGAAGACGACACGCGTGCAGGGACAGCCGCCGGCCCGGCAGACGGTCGCCGTGAGCGTCGCGCCCGACGTTCCCGTCACGCGCGGCAGGAAGCGTGTGACGCTCTCGGACCTCAAGGCGAAGGACCACGTGACCGCGCGCTACGTCGCGACGCCCCAGGGCGCGAAGGCGCTTCTCTTCCGCGTCGCGGAGGCGGGGCCCCTCCGGACCACCCCTGCGCCGGCGGCCGGCGACGTGTCGATACCGTCCGGGGGTAACTGAGCGCGGATTACACTTGGGCATGGGCATCCCTTCCCCCCTTTCTCCCGGCCGCTCCGCCCCCACCGTCACGTTCGCCCGGCCCGGCGGCGGCACCGTCACGACTGCCGGACTTCTCGCGGAGGCGGAAGGCCTTCCCCTCCTCCTCGTCTTCTTCAAGGTGAGCTGCCCGACGTGCCGTCTCTCGTGGCCGTACGTCCAGCGCCTGCACGCCTCATACGGCGGAAAGGCCGCGCACGTCGTGGGCGTCTCCCAGAACACGAAGGACGAGAGCCGGAGATTCTTCGAGGAGTTCGGAAACGCGACCTTCGACCTGGTTCTGGACCCGGAGCCCGCGTTCGCGGCCTCCGACGCCTTCCAGGTGGAGTCGGTTCCCCATTTCGTCCTGATCTCTGCCGCGGGCGTCGTCGAAGACGTCTTCGGCGGCTGGTCGAAAGCGAAGATGGAGGCGCTCGGGGCGCGCGTCGCCGGCGGACGCTCCCTCGCGCGGGTGCCGGTCGTCCCGCCGGGCGACCCCGTGCGCGACTTCCAGTCGGGTTGACTGGGCCGCAACCAGCACTGACCGGTCCGGTCAGTCCGAGTCGAATCCGCCGATTCAGTCGAGCCGGAACGGCGGGACGTCCGGCGAGAGCGGCAAGGCGTCCAACTGCTCTTTCGTCGGCGTGAACTGCTTCAGGAAGTCGAAGTATTCGTCCCAGGGCAGAGAGCCCGGGTCGGTTTTCCGCATGGCTTCCATTTCCTCGGGGGTCGGGCGCGGAAATCGCAAACCGTCGACCTCAGCCACGGGGAGTCCGGAGACGTCCAAGAAGTTCCAGAAGCCCGGCGCTCTCGAAGAACCCACGAACCCGATTATCGTCGATTCCGGGCACGGCGAGAAGGTGCTGGAGGTCGGCGCCGTCGCGGAACACGCGAGTGGGTTGCTGCGCGATGGCCGCGACCTTCATTCCGACGAGGTGCTCCGGAGAAGCGACGGGGATTGGGGGACCGCCCTCGAGCGGAAGTGCCCGGGATTCCGCGAAGACCTTCCTTCCGGTCATCGGGTCGAGCCAGAGAAAATCGAGGCGTCCGATCTCCCGATCGGGGTGCAGAAGGTTCGAGAACGCGGGAACATCGTTCAGCAGGCCGAATCCCTCCCCCTCTAACCTTCGGAGAATCTCCCCGCGGCGCTCCGCCTCGGAGGCCACGTCGAAATCGTAGGTCGCCCGGGCGTGGCCGTACGCGTTCATGGCAACCCCGCCTATGACGACCCAACGGGCGTCCGCTCCAGCGCACGCGGAACGGACGAGCCCAAGGACCCGCCTCAGATCCATCGGCTGATCATGTCATCCGCCGGTTTCGGCATCCCGCGGCGCCGGTCCTGTCGTAACCTCGGCATGGAAGGGACTCCATGTCGTCGAACCCGAACCGCCCGACCACCCTCGGAGAGCTGAAAGCCGCCGGCTACGCGCCGAAGACCGTCAAGGACGAGATCCGCGACAACCTCGTCGCGAAGCTGAAGGCCGGCGAAAACGTCTTCCCCGGCATCCTCGGTTACGAGAAGACGGTCGTCCCCGCGCTCCAGAACGCGATCCTCGCCCGGCACGACATCATCCTGCTCGGGCTGCGCGGGCAGGCGAAGACGCGCATCCTGCGCTCTCTCGTCAACCTCCTCGACGAGGAGATCCCCGTGATCGCGGGCTCCGAGCTGAACGAGTCGCCGTTCGCGCCGTTCACAGCGTACGGGCGGCGCATCGCGGCCTCGGCCGGCGACGACCTGCCGGTCGCGTGGCTCGCACGCGACGCGCGCTACCGCGAGAAGCTCGCGACGCCGGACGTCACGATCGCCGACCTCATCGGCGACGTCGATCCCGTGAAGGCGGCGACGCTCAAGAAGACGTTCGCGGACGAGGACGTCATCCACTACGGGATCGTCCCGCGCACGAATCGCGGGATCTTCGCGATCAACGAGCTCCCGGACCTTCAGCCGAGGATCCAGGTCGGCCTCCTGAACATCCTCGAGGAGCGCGACCTGCAGATCCGCGGCTTCCCGCTGCGCATCCCGCTCGACGTCCTCATGGTGTTCTCCGCGAACCCGGAGGACTACACGAACCGCGGGAACATCATCACGCCGCTGAAGGACCGCATCGCGTCCCAGATCCTCACGCACTACCCGCAGGACCCGAAGGTCGCGTCCGCGATCACGGACCAGGAGGCGTGGACGGAGCGCACGCTGCACGGGGTCACGGTCCTCCTCGGCGAGGAGGTCAAGCTCCTCGTGGAGGAGATCGCGTTCGTCGCCCGGAGGAGCGAGCTCGTCGACCAGTCGTCCGGGGTGTCGGCGCGCCTCCCGATCGCGGCGCGCGAGCTTCTCATCTCGAACCTCGAGAGGCGGGCCCTCAAGACCGGCGAGACCGTCGTCGCGCCGCGCCTCGTCGATCTCTTCGCGACGCTGCCCGCGATCACGGGCAAGGTCGAGATGGTCTTCGAGGGCGAGCAGCAGGGTGCCGAGATCGTCGCGAAGAAGCTCATCGGCGACGCCGTCAAGAACCTGTTCGAGGCGCAGTTCCCGCCGGTCGAGGGGCCGCGCGCGCGCTCCGAGCGGCCGAGGCGCCCGCGCGGCGACTTCGAGGACGACGAGGGCGGCGGGCCGACGACGCTCGAAAGGGCCGAGAGCCGCCGCACGTCCGCGGCCGCGCCCCCCCCGGGCCCCTATGACGCGATCGCCGGGTGGTTCGCGGAGGGGAAAAAGATCGTGCTGTCGGACCAGAGCCCGTTCTCCGAGCACCTCAAGACGCTCGAGACCGTCTCGGGTCTGTCCGACTTCGTCCTCAAGCACGCGAAGCCGCGCGACCACTACGAGCGGGCGCTCCTCATGGAGCTCGTCCTCGAGGGGCTCGTCCAGAACCTGAGGATCGCGCGCGAGGACCTCGACTCGACGCTCACGTACGCCGAGCTCGCGAAGTTCAACCTCATGCGCAGCCGGGGCTGACGGCCGCGCTCCGTCCCCGGAACGGGAAGCGGATCCTGGTACGTTTCATGCAGCTCTCCGATCGTCGGCCGGGTCTTCCGGGAGCCGGGCCGAAGTGGCCGGGCGCCGTCCGTCGCGCGGCGCCCGACGGGAAGGAGACTCTCGTGAAACGCATTCGAATCGGGAAGGCGCTGCCGGTCCTCGCGGCGTTCCTCGTCGCCGAACCTCTTTCGGCGAGCCAGGCGCGCCCCGCCGAGGCGAGCCTCGCGCAGGGCGTGCGCTCGGCGATCCTCGAATCTCCCCGCTACGGGCCGTTCGATCTCATTCGCATCGAGGTGAGGGGCCACACCGTCACCCTCGGCGGAGTCGTCGTCCGTCCGACCCTCAAGGCGGAGGCCGGAAAGGCCGCCGGGGCCGTGCCGGGAATCGCACGCGTCGTCAACTCGATCAAGATCCTGCCTCTCTCGTTCGAAGATGACCGGCTCCGCCGCGCCGTCTTCCAGAGGATCTACCGGGACGACATGCTCTCGCGGTACGGGACGCCCGTGTCGAGGCGCTCGTTCCGCGGCTTCGACCGCGTCGGGTCGTCCGCCTTCGAGCCGCTCGGCAACTACGCCATCCACGTCGTCGTCGAGAGAGGCCACGTCACGCTCTACGGCATCGTCGACCGCGACGCGGACCGGCTCAAGGCCACGTTCGACGCGCGGAGCGTCTTCGGGGTCAAGCGCGTCGAGAACCGGATCGTCGTGAGGGGAGAGGTGCCGCACGCCTGAGCCGGCCGCGGACGCCGCTCAGGTCCTCCGGCGGACGCCCCGTCGTCGCGCGGACCTCGCCACCGTCCGTCGACGCCGGGCGAACGCTCGAGGACGTCGAAGCCGGCCTCGGGGCCGAGGAGCATCGCGCGCGTCGTGAAGCGCCCCGCCCGGCCGTCGAAAATCTCTCCGTCGTAGACTCACCCCATGCCAATGAACAGACGCGAAATCCTGGGCGCGGCCGCCGCAACGGCCGCGGTCACCGCCGCCTCCTCCCTCCCCCGCTTCGCCTTCGCCGCCGACGAGAAATCAAAGGTCTACGCCGAGATCGAGAAGCGCCACGGCGAGGCCGTCGCGCGGTTGCAGGACTGGGTGAAGAACCCCACGATCGCCGCCGAGGGCCGCGGCGTCGAGACGGGCGTCGCCCAGATGATCTCCCTCGTGAAGGACGCGGGCTTCCAGACGGCCGTGAGGATGCCGACGTCCAACATTCCCGGCGTGTTCGCGACGTACGACGCGGGCGCGCCGCGCACGGTCGGCCTCTACTTCATGTACGACGTCAAGCAGGCGGACCCCGCCGAGTGGACGACCGGCAAGCCGTTCGACGCGTCGATCGTCGACAAGCCGGGCTTCGGCAAGGTCCTCGTCGGCCGCGGCGCCGTGAACCAGAAGGGCCCCGAGTCCGCATTCCTCGCGGCGCTCCACGCGTTCAAGGGGGCGGGCGTGAAGCTCCCCGTCAACCTCGTCCTCGTCGCCGAGGGCGAGGAGGAGATCGGCTCGCCGCACATCCCCGAGATCGTGCGCAAGCCCGAAGTCCTCGCCGCGCTCGGCAAGACGATGGGCGTCTTCATGCCCGGCGCGGGCCAGGACCCGGACGGCTCGGTTCAAGTCTCGCTCGGCGCCAAGGGCGTCGTCGAGTGCGAGCTCGTCTCGAGCGGCGCGAAGTGGGGCCGCGGGCCGACGAAGGACGTCCACTCGGCGAACCGCGCGCGCCTCGACAGCCCGGCGTTCCACCTCGTGCAGGCGCTCGCGACGCTCGTGACGAAGGACGGCGACCCGGCGATCGACGGCCTCACCGCGAACGTCAAGCCGCCGACTCCCGCGCAGAAAGCCCTCCTCGACGCGGCCGCGAAGCGGCTCGACGAGGCCACGGCCAAGAAGATGCTCGGCGCGACGCACTGGATCCACGACGCGTCGTGGCGCGAGTCGCTCGAGCGCCTCACGTTCTCCCCGACCGTCAACATCGAAGGCCTCGTCGGCGGGTACATCGGGCCCGGCGGCAAGACGATGCTCCCGAACAGGGCCGTCGCGAAGCTCGACCTGCGCCTCGTGCCGGACATGACGTTCGACGGCGCGATCGCGGCGCTCAAGGCCCACCTCGCGAAACACGGCTTCGGCGACATCGAGGTGAACGTCTCGGGCGGCTACAGCCCCACGGAGACTTCCGCCGACGCGCCGCTCATCCGCGCCCAGATCGTGACCTTGAAGCGCGAGGGCCTCGACCCGCTCCTGTGGGTGCGGAACGCGGGCTCGTATCCGGGCTACGTCTTCACGGACGCGCCGCTGAAGCTGGCCTCCGGCCACTTCGGCCTCGGACACGGCAGCGGCGCGCACGCGCCCGACGAGTACTACGTCATCGAGTCGACGAACCCGAAGGTCTCGGGGTTCGACGGCGCCGCGCGTTCGTTCGTCGACTATCTCTACGAGCTGGCCGTGATCCGCTGAGGGCGGGGCGCCCGCTACGGTCCGGGCGCCGCGACCTCGATCGTGCGCTTCGGGTAGACGCGTCGGCGATCGCCGGCCTGGAACGTAATGGTGAGGCCGTGGCGGCCGGGCTCCACCCGGGAGGACAGGATTGCCTCCCAGCCCGCGGCGCTCGCATCGCCGATCTCTGGTAGCACGGACGCGACGTCGGGCCGGGGGCTACGCGTCACGGAGACTCCCAGGAGGAGGCGGCCGTCGATCCTGAAGACCACCGGGTCGACGCGTCCGCCGCCTCTCTCCTGGCACCATCCGCGGACGCGGAACGGCGGCGTCAAACGTGCGCCTTCGGCCGGCTCGTCGATCGAGGCCGGGATCCCGTCGTCGGAGCGGTACACGGGCGCGGTTCCGTGCGCGACGATCTGAAACGCGTCCAGGATCGCGTGGCCGCTGACACAGGAGACGACGAACAGCTTCTCGGACGGGTCCGCGTCCGCGCGGAATTCCTGTGCCTGAGCGCGATCCGCGACCAGCTTCGCACGTCGCGTGCCGGCGGACGATGCGATCTCGATCTCGGCCGGCCCCCCCCTCGCGGTCCCCGAGAACACGACGTTCGCCGGCGTCGCGGCGTACACCGAGAGCGTGCCGCCCTGGAACAGCTCGACCCCGGCCGGCGTCCGCCAGCCCGGCGCCGTGACAACCGGGACGAAGACGCCCGCGCCGGACCGCCCCTCGTAGATCTCCGTGCGGAGGTACCGGGCGCGCGAGATGCGCGCGAGGAGCGGCTCGTCGAACGCGAAGACGCGCTGCGGAACCACCCCGAACGGCCGGCGGTCGGAAGCAGCGAGCGCGCCTCCTCGCGGGATCGCGACGGGAATCGTCTCGCTCACGACATGCGACTCGTGCGGGAAGAACTCGGACGCGTGGACGCGCAGCGGCTCCGTCACGAAGACGTCGCCGGCCGGCATCCCGGCGGCTCGCAGCGCCCGCATCGCGGCGACGGAGGGGCTCTCGCGCGAGGCAACCTCGGCGACCGCAGGCGCGCCGAGCACCGCGAATGCGGCAAGGAGTACGAGGGCCGCCGAGGGCGCCGCGAACTTCCCCCCACGAAGGCACGAGGCTCGCTCGAGAGCGAACGCCGCGAGGGCACACGGGCCCGCCCAGAACGCGAGGACGTAGCGCGGCGCCGAGTCGACCGAGAGGACGCCGAGCGTGAGCGCGACGGCGGGAACGAACAGGAGGAGGACGAGGCCCGTCTGTCTCCTCCCGGCGACTACGCCCGCGAGCGCGAGCGAGAGGAACGCCGCCGCGACGCCGTCGTGCCCGACGGGGTCGATCCACCATCGTTTCCAGAACGCCGGCCGCGCGAGGTCGCCGGCCTTCGGGCTGTCGAACTCGGTCACGTATTTCATCTGGCCGTCCAAACGGTCCTTCCACGCCCCGAAGCCGCCCGAGCCGCGGAACGTCGGCAGCCAGATCGCGGCCGAGAGGAGCATGCCCGCGAGGAGCGCGAGAACGAGGGGCCGCACGCTCCGGCCGCGCCCGAAGACGGCGACCGCGGCGACGACGGCTGCCGGCACGAGCGCGAGGCCAACCTGCGGCCGGACGCCGGCCGCGAGCGCCGTGAAGACGGCGGCGACGACGAGGTCGGGCCCCGCCCTCCGGCCGATCGCGCGTACCAGAAAGACCGCCGCCAGCAGCGCGGCCGCGGCTCCCGGCCCGTCGGAGAGCGGACGCACGCCGTGCAGCCAGACGGAGGGCGTGAGCGCGTAGAAGAGCGCGCCGACGAGCGCCCACGCGCGGCGTGAGCCGAGCTCGCGCAGGAGGAGGTAGAGGGCGAGGACAGAGAGGTAGCCGCCGATCGCGCCCGCGAGCGCCGTCGCGCGGAACGGCTCGACGCCGAGCGCGCGAATGCCCTGCCCGAGCCGGACGAAGACCGGGTAGCCGGGCGCGTGCGGGTGGTTCACGCGCACGTCGAGCCCGTCGCGCACGCCTTCCATGAAGAGGACCTCGTCCCACTCCCACGGGTCCGGGGCGAGCGTCGCGAGGCGCAGGAGCGCGAGGACGGCGAAGGCGGCGCCGACGAGAATACGCTCGCGGCGGGACGCGGGGCTCGCGGACATAGAGACGCCGGGAGCATACCGATTTGTCCCGGCGCCGATATCATCCGGGCGCCCGTGCAAATCCGCCGCTCCCCGAGATGGCGCCGCGCGCTGCCAGCCGTGGGCCTCGTCGCAGTCGCCGCTTACCTCCTCGGAAACGTCCCGTCCGCCCTCGTCGCGTCGTGGTCGCGCTTCGAGGCCGCGGGGCCGGCGAGCCGCGACGACGCCCAGGCGGCTCTCGCGAGGCTGCGCGGTCCGGAGTACGCGGCCGCGATCCGGCGCATCCGCGAACGCCTCCCCGGGGACGCCGAGTACCTCGTCCTCGCCGGGCGACTCGGCGCCGAACAGATCGTCCGATTCGACCTCGCCCCGCGGCGCGCGCTCTCCGGGCGCAGCGTGAAGGACGCCGCGTCGCTCCTGGCGCTGGGAAGGGTCTCCGCCGTCCCGAGATGGACGGTGATCCCGAGCCTCGACCCGCCCGGGCCGCGCCTCGTCGAGACGCGCCTCCTCGCCGAGAGGGGGACTCTCCCCTGAGCGGCGCGCCGCTCGCGGCCGGCTTTGGCGGCGTCCTCGTGTTCCTCGCCGCGGGTCTCGGTCTCGTCGAGCTGCTGCCCGCGCTGCGCGCGCGCCCCCTCGCCGCGCGGCTCGGCTGGGCGTACCTGCTCGGCGCCGCGGCCGTGCCCGGGATCGTCTACCTTCTCGGAATCGCGTTCGACACGCGCCTGCGGCGCGGCGTCGTCCTCGCTCCCGCGGTGCTTCTCGTTCTCGCGGGCCTCGCGGCGCGGGCGCTGCGGCGGCATCGGACGCCTCACGAGACGTTCCGCCCGCAGCCGGGGGGTCGGCTCGCCGCGCGCGTCACGTTCGGGATCGCCGCCGTCGTCGCGGCCGGACTCCTCGCGGACGCGGCGACGCAACGCGATGTCGGCTGGGACGCGGAGATGACGTGGTGCGCCGCGGCGCGCTGGGTGCGCGCCGACCGCAGCGTGACGCCGCGCGCCCTCACGGACGCGCGCGTCTTCGTCGATCACCCGCAGTACCCGCTCCTCCTACCCGTCGCGCAGGTCGTCGTCCAGGAGACGTTCGACGCGGGGGACGACCCGCGCGCCATCAAGCCCTTCTACGCGGCGTTCTTCCCGGCCCTTCTCCTCGTCTTCTTCGACCTCGCACGGCGGCACGCGGGCGCCGCCGCAGCCGCGCTCGCTGCGCTCGCCCTCGCGGTCGCGCCTTATCTCGCGTTCGAGCGCTCCGGCGGCGCCGCGGGAGCGTATTCGGACGTCCCGCTCGGAGCGTTCTGGGGTGCGGGGCTCGTCCTTCTCCTCGGGCGCGCGCGCCTCTCCGAGGGTCTCGCGGCGGCCGTCCTTCTCGGCGCCGCCGTCCTGACCAAGAACGAGGGCCTGCCGTTCGCGGCCGTCGCTCTCGTCGCGGGCGGCATCGCGGCCCTCTTCGACCGCGCTGCCTTCCGTCCGAGGCGGCTCCGCGCTCTCGCGCTCGCGGCGGGTGCCGTCCTCCTCGCGGCGGCCGCGGCCCACACCTGGAAGGCGAAGATCCCACAGCGCTGGGACGAGGACTACGCGGCAAGGATCCACACGGTCTCTCTCGCGAAGGAGGCCGCGACACGTTTGCCGCTTCTGCCCGCCGTGATCGTTGTGGAAACGACGTCATGGAAGGACTGGTCCGGACTCTGGCTCGCCGCCCTCGTAGCCGTCCTCGCCGGCGCGTCAGGGCTCGGGCGCCGTCTCGTCCCCCCGGTCCTCGTCGCCCTCGGCGGGTGCTTCCTCCTCTATCTCGGGGCGCTCCTGGTGACGCCGTGGCCGGGCGTCGTTCAGGTCCACCCGACGTGGAACCGGCTTCTCCTCCAGCTCTCCATCCCGCTCGGCCTCCTCGTCGCGCTCGCGCTGCGTGCCGGCCTGCGGGCGCGTTCCGCCGCGCTCGCGTGGTCGCGCGGCGCCGCTATCATCCCGGCGATGCCGTCCGAACCGCCCGCCCCGCGCCGCCCCTTCCGGCACGAGGCGCTCGTCTTCCTCGCGTTCCTCGCCCTCACGGTCGCCATGACGTGGCCGTGGGCGAAGCACCTCTACGACACGTGCGCCGACCCCGGAGATCCGTACCTGAACTCGTGGATCCTGTGGTGGGACTTCCACGGGACGTTTCACGACCCGCTCCACCTGTTCGACGGCAACGTCTTCTTTCCTGACAAGCTCAGCCTCGCCTTCAGCGAGAACAACTACGGCCTCGCGCTGCCGCTCTTCCCGCTCTTCGCGCTCGGGCTGAGGCCTCTCACGGCGCAGGGAATCCTGACGCTCCTCGGCTTCGCGTTCTCGGGCTACGGGGCGTTCCGGCTCGGACGAACCCTGACCGGATCGACGGGTGCGGGATGGGTGGCGGGCGTCGCGTTCGCGTTTGTGCCCTACCGGTTCGGCCACCTCCCGCACGTCAACTACCTCTTCGCGGGCTGGATCCCGGTCCTCTTCGAGGCGCTCGTCCTCTTCGTGCGCAACCGGAGCCGCCGGCGCGCGGCCTGGCTCGGCGCCGCGTTCTTCCTGAACGCCCTCTCCGTCATCCACTGGTTCGTCCTCACGCTCGTCCCGCTCGCGGCGGTCGCCCTCGTCCTCGCGTTCCGCACGGGCGCCGACCGCGACCGCGCGGGCTGGAAGCGCGGCGCCTTCGCGCTCGCCGTCGCCGGCGTCGCCCTCCTTCCCTTTCTCCTCCCTTACCAGCGCGCCGCAAAGCTCTACGGATTCACGCGCGGCGTCGACGAGACGCGCGAGTATTCGGCGCAGCTCCACGACTGGATGAACGCCGACCCGCGCAACCGCCTCTGGGCCGGCTTCTCCGAGTTTCCGACGCCGGGCGAGCGCGCGCTGTTTCCGGGCCTCCTCCTCCTCGTGCTCCCCCTCGCGGCGCTCCTCCTCTCCCCTGCCGCACGCGACGTCCCGCCCGTGGCGCGCGAGGGGCCGCCGCCGGATCCCCGCGCGCTGCGGGGGTTCGACGCGCTCACGCTGGTTGCGGGATTCCTTGCGCTCTTCGCGGCGAGCCCGGCGGGCATCCACGTGCGCGTCGCGGGCCGGGAGGTCTTCCGCGCCACCGAGCCCTGGCGGGCCCTCGCGATCTTCGCGGTCGCGCTCGGCATCCGGTGGTGGCTCGCGTACCCCGCCGCGCTCCCGTTCGTGAGGGCGGGGAGCCTCCGGGAAAGCGTCCGCTCCCTTCGCAGGCCGGACGCGATCCTCGTGGGCTCGCTTCTCGCCGTGCTCGGTTTCTTCGGCTCGTTCGGCGTGCGCTTTCCGTTTCACCGGCTGCTCTTCGAGACGATCTTTCTCTTTCGGAGCATCCGGGGGCCCGTGCGCTGGGCGATGGTCGCCTATCTCGGCCTCGCCGTCCTCGCCGGCGCCGGGGTTCTCGCTCTCGCCGAGGCGTGGAAGCGCCGTCGGCCGGCCGCGCGGACCGGCGCCGCGTTCGCGCTCGCGTGCCTCGCGCTCCTCTTCGAGGACCGGGCGGCCCCGCTGGACCTCTACCGCGGCGAGACCGACCCCGACGAGGTGACGCGCTTCCTCGCGAAGACGCCCATGACGGGCGGCATCGTCGAGCTTCCGGCCGGGACCGTGGAGCACGGCAACTACCGCGCGATGCTGCGGGCCGCGGACCACGGGAAGCCCCTCGTGACGGCGGTCTCCGGCTTTTCGTCGCCCATCGTGAGCCGCATCGAGCAGGACGAGCGCAAGTCGCCCATCCCCGACGACTTTCTCGCGTTCCTCGAGGGCATCCCGACGTCCTTCATCGTCGTCCACGACTCATGGCTGAGCCCGGAGCTGCGCGCGACGCACCGCGAATGGATCGGCCGCGCGCTCGCGTCCGGCCGTCTCGTCTTCGTGAAGCGGTTCGACGGAAACGCCCGCAACGAACTCTACGCCGTCGCGAAGAACGAGCCCGGCGCGCGCACGCTCGAGCCGCTCCCGTGGGCGCCGTCCTCGTGGGTCACGGACACGGGGCTTCCGTGGCGCGAGGACGCCGCGCTCACGGGCTCGATCGACGTACCCGCCGAGGGCGCCGTCGTGAAAGGCCCCCTGCGCGTCTCGGGCTGGGCGCGGATCCCGGGCGAGGACCTCGTCGTCACCGTGCTCGTCGACGGCGAGAAGCGCGCGCCCGCGACGGGAAGACGCGTCCCGCGGCCGGACGTCTGCTCCGTCGTGAAGACGCTCGGGGACTGCTCCTGGGCCGGGTACGAGGGTTCGTTCGCGTTCGAGCCCGGGGACGCGGGGCCGCACGAGATCGTCGTCATCTTCCGGTCGAAGGACGGACGCGAGCGGCACTACCCGCCGCGGCGGTTCGTCTGGAGGCCCTGAGCCTCCTCGCTCCACAGCAGCTCGCGCAGGAGCCCCGCGCGGCTCAGTTCCGAAGACACGAGCTTGCCCAGGTAGAACTCCTCGCCGCTCGCGTCGGCCTCCCGCTGGAGAATCCGCTCGTAGGCGAGCCGGACGAAGAGGCGGTCCTCGAGGTCGTGCCCCTCCTCGAGAAGACGCAACGCACGTTCGGCCTCCCCCGGCGCGGATTCGCCGGGGAGACGTGCCGCCTCGTCCTCCTGAGCCGGGGGCTTGGGCGCCCTCCGACTCGCGAGCAGCTCGCGGAGCATGAGGCGCCGGCCGTCGGGGTGGTTCTCGACGGCGGCGAGATGGTGCCGGAGGGCCGCCTCGTCGGGTTCGTACCCGAGCACCGCCCGGAAACCGAATCGGACGGCATCCGCGCCCGTCTGCCCCTCGAGCCCGGGCTCGAGAAGGCCCAGCAGCTCGGGGATCGTCGCGGGGCGCGGCGGGAGCCCGAGCCGCGCCAGGACCTCGAACGCGACGAACCACGGCACTTCCGACCCGTGGGGCCGGTACATGTCGAGAAAACCCCGGGACGTCGTGATCGTGTCCAGCAGCGCCGCGCGGTCCTCGAAACCCTTCCGGAGGATCTCGACGTGAAACGCGCGTCCCGCCTCGTCGAGCGCGCCGCCGAGGAGCGCGCGGTAGGCCTCGAGGACGAACGCGGCGTCGCCCGTGCCGGAGAGCCGGTCCACGAGGGCGAGGAGACGGGGTCGGAGAGACGCGGTCCCGTGGCGGATCCCTCCGGCGTCCTCCTCCGGACGTTTCGACCCGAGGCGCCGAAGCAGCGACTCGAGGAGCGGGACGTCCCAGTCCCGTTTCAGAAGCGAGATCGCCGCGCCCTCCCCGGCCTTGCGCGCCGTGATCCAGTAGTAATGGCCGTCGGCGCCCCATTCGTCGACGATCGAGAGCGGCGTCCCCGCCATCAGCTCGCGCACATCGCGCGGCGAGAACTTCAGGCCGTTGTACGTGTCGGGACCGCCGCGCTCGTGCTTCCACCACCACCGACCGTCGAGCTGGAACCGGAAGACGCCGCCGGGCTTCAGGATCCGCGCCGCTTCCTCGACGTACCGCCGGATCGGCGCTCTTTCCGGGATGTGCTGAAAGACGATGAAGGAAAAGACGAAGTCGAGAGAGGCATCCTCGAAGCGGGCGAGGCTCCCATCCGTCAAGGCGATGTCGACGTTCGGCGTTTCGGCCGTATAGTCCTTCGACTTCCGGACCATGACCGGCGAGATGTCCACGCCGTGCGCCGCTTGGACCTGCCGCGCCAGAGGCAGCAGCAGCCGCCCGACGCCGCATCCGATCTCGAGGGTCCGGGCGGTCGGCGACAGGACGAGACCGTCGAGGACGACGCTCTCCAGATCCTGAAGGCCCGACGCGAGGAACACTTCCTCCGAACCCGCGTGTCCCGTCGCGATATGGAGCTTGTGGTCCTCGGCGGCGCGCCGGTCCCAGTCGGCGCGCATGCGTGCGAGGACGTCTTCGGGGTGTTCCACTAGTGTCCTCCTGTGACCGGGGTCCGGACCCCGTCCGTCGTGCCGATCGGGTTCGGCTGCTGCCGCGCGAGGCCGCGCGCGTTCGAGACGAGGCAGAGGACCGCGACGACGGCGCAGCCGATTCCGACGGCCCGGCCGCGCCCGCGCTCCTCGATGGGGCGCGTCGCGACGAGCGCGAGCGCGGTCCATCCCGCGAACGAGACGGCCGCCGCGAAGAGGAGAAGATAGTCGAGGACGGCGTCGACGATCCTCAGGCCCGAGAAGTACGACGCGGCCGCCGCGACGAGCGCGAGCCACGCGAGCGTCGCCGTTTCGTCGTCGCGCCGACGGCGCGCCGCGGCGAGGCCGAGCGGCAGGAGCGCGACGAGGAGCAGCGCGAAGATCCCGGCGCCGACGCTCCTTTCGTCCGACGTCGAGGGAACGATCGCCGATGCGAGCGCCATCGGAATCCCGCCCAGCTCGTGAGCGAGAGGACCGAAGACCTCGACGAACGTGTGCGAGGCGCCGTGGTCACGGAAGAAGCGCCAGAGAAGCGTCAGGTTGCCGGGATGCGCGGGTGTGCCGCGCGTCTCCTCGACGACCGGGAGCACCCAGAGCGCGGCGAGAAGGAGGACCGTGACGGCGAGTGGCCCGGGCGCGAGGAGTCGCCGTCCGAAGCGGCCGGCGAGGGCGAAGGCCGCGAGGACGACGCACGCCGTGACGGGCGCGGCGCCGAGGTGCGTCTGGACGAGGTACGTCGCCACGAACGCGACCGCCGGGAGCCACGCGACACCCTCGCGCGCGAGGCCGAGCGCGAGGACGAAGAGGAGCGCGAGCGGCAGGACGACGGCATGTGGCCCCCACGCGTGCGCGACGAGGCCCGGCCCCATTCGCGCGAGGAGGAGGGCGAGCCCCGCCGAGACGACGAGCGCGCGGCGCGGCCCGAGGATCCGGGCCGCCGAGCCGGCGGTGGCCGCGACGAAGAGCGTCGAGAGAAGGAGTGAAGCGAGCGAGAGCCCCGCGCTGCGCTGCCCCGTCGCCGCGTAGAGAGGGGCCATCAGGTACAGCTGCGCGGGGCCGGGCTGACTCCATCCGAAGCGCGAGTAGACGCCCGTGAGCTGCGTGCCGTGGAGCGCCCGCCGCTCGGCCATCTCGATGACGGCGTCGTCGTCGTCGACGCTCATGGGGGGCCACGGCTTCGCGAGCGCGAACCACCACGATGGCAGGAGAGGCAGCAGCGCGAGGAGGACGGGCCAGAGCCCGGCGCGGCGATCGCGGACTTCCATGGCTCGGAGTGACCATACCGCAGACCATCTCCCGGCGCCCGGCGTACGATGAGGCGTGGACTACCGGTACGGCGAGCTGCCGCTCGACCTCCTCCAGTCCCTCCTGTCCTGGGAAGAGCTCCTGAAGCTTTTCCTCGACCTCGTCTCGCGCCTCGGCGGCGACGTGGAGGAGGCGATGCAGTGGATGCAGGAGCTGCAGCGCCGCGGGATCATCGGAAAGGATGTCGACCTCGAGGCCTTCCGCAAGGCGCTCGAGCAGCAGGGCATCGTCGGCCGGGACGGCCAGGGCAACCTCACGCTCCTCGGCCCCGGCGAGAGGCGCATCCGGCGCAACGCGCTCGAGGAGATCTTCTCGTCGCTCCAGAAGGCCGGGCCCGGCCTCCACTCGATCCCGCGCGCCGGCACCGGCTCCGAGACGCTGCCCGAGACGCGCCCGTACGAGTTCGGGGACGACCCGTCCCGCCTCGACGGGATCCGGACCGTCGCGAACGCGGCGCGCCGCGACCCGGACGGCCTCGCGCTCGTGCCGTCGGACTTCGAGGTCTTCGACGTCGAGGACCAGAGCGCCTGCGCGACGGCGATCGCGATCGACGTCTCGCACTCGATGATCCTCTACGGCGAGGACCGCTTCACGCCCGCGAAGAAGGTCGCGCTCGCGCTCACGGAGCTCATCCTCCAGAAGTACCCGAAGGACACGATCGACGTCGTCCTTTTCGGGGACGAGGCGCGCTCCGTGCCGCTCGAGGACCTGAGCAAGGCGCAGGTCGGGCCGTTCCACACGAACACGAAGGACGGACTCTCCCTCGCGCGCAAGCTCCTCATGCGGCGACGCTCCCGCAACCGGCAGATCTTCATGATCACGGACGGCAAGCCCTCGTGCATCAGGGAGGGCGGCCGGCTCTACAAGAACCCGTTCGGGCTGGACCTGAAGATCGTGAACCGCACGCTCGAGGAGGCGGAGAAGCTCCGGCGCGACGGGATCCAGCTCACGACGTTCATGATCGCGACCGACGAGGCGCTCGTCGACTTCGTCGACACGATGACGAAGATCGCACGCGGGAGGGCGTACTACGCGTCCCCGACCGACCTCGCGACGTTCGTGTTCCGGGATTACATCCGGAACCGCAAGAAGCTGTTCCGGTAATGGTTTTCTGGGCCGCGGGCGCAGTCGGGTTTCTTTTGCTCGCAACCGAAGGCTTCGTCCTCACGACGAGACTCATCGCAAGACGCCGAGGCCGTATTTTCTTAGAAGGGTTAGGAGGGGTGGTGCGGATTGGCACGCCCTGCCTCCTAGCGTCCAGTCCTCTTCACCTTCTAGGAAATTCCGAATCCCCGGCCGGCGCCGAAGGCGCCGGCTCCGGGGCGCGCGGACGCGCGCTGATCCCCGGCACCGTCGCCCTCACGCCGGCCGGGCTCTCGTGGGACGGGCTCTGGGGAAGATCGGGCTCTTACTCATTCGATGAAATTCAACGCCTCGAGACGGACGACCGCCTGTCGAGCGGGCGGGGGTTTCTCCGAAGCAAAGTCCTCCGCGTCACCCCTGTCTCCGGCGACGCTGTCGAGTTCGTCGTCTCCCCCGGCCACGCGTGGGAGTGGCGGCAGGCGCTCGGGGAGTGGACGGCGAACCGCGGCCGGATCCCGGGGGCGGCCGCGACCTGACGTTGCATACCATGTCGTCATTTTGCGGCGTAAAATGACGGTGTGGTTGTCAAGCTCTACCCGCGGCGTCTGAGCGCGCCGAAGCAGTCCTTCTTCCTCCTCGGCCCGCGCGGGACCGGAAAGAGCACGTGGGCGCGGTCCGCCTTCCCGCAGGCGCTGCGCTTCGACCTTCTCGACGAGGGGCTCTACCAGTCCCTGCTCGCGGATCCGGGGCTCTTCGCGGGCCGCCTCCGGACGGTGCCCGCCTCCTCGTGGGTCTGGATCGACGAAGTCCAGCGGCTGCCGTCGCTCCTCAACGAGGTCCAGCGGCACATCGAGGAGCGCCGGCTCAAGTTCCTGCTGTCCGGCTCGAGCGCGCGCAAGCTCCGGCGCGCGGGGACGAACCTCCTCGCGGGACGCGCGCTCCAGACGTTCATGTTTCCGCTCCTCCCTTCCGAGCTGGGCTCGGACTTCGACCTCGAGGCCGCTCTGTCCCATGGGAGCCTCCCTCTCGTCTGGTCCTCGGAGGACCGCGAGGCGACGCTCCGCGCCTACGTCCAGACGTACCTCAAGGAAGAGATCCAGGCGGAGGCGCTCGCGCGCAACCTGCCGGGGTTCGCGAGGTTCCTTCCGGTGGCGGCGCTCGCCCACGCCCAGACCGTGAACGTCTCGAGTCTGGCCCGCGACTGCGGCGTCTCCCGGTCGACGGTGGACGGCTATCTCGGCGTCCTCGAGGACACGCTGCTCGCGTACCGGCTTCCCGCGTTCGAGTCCCGGCTGAGGGTGCGCGAGCGGCGCCACCCGAAGCTCTACTGGATCGATCCGGGTCTCGCGCGCGCCGCGCGAAAGGCCCTCGGCGAGCTGGACATCCCGGAGCGCGGGCCTCTTCTCGAAGGCTTCGTCGCGACCTGCCTCCGCGCGCACGGGGAATACGACCGCCTCTTCGACGAGATGACGTACTGGGCGCCCGCCGACGCGGTCCGGACGGAAGTCGATTTCCTTCTCCGGCGGGGAAAGCGCTTCCTGGCCATCGAGGTGAAGTCTTCGCGGCGCATTCCGGACGACGGCCTTCGCGGCCTCCGGGCGGTCGCGGGTCTTGCGGGGCTCGTCCGCCGGGTTCTCGTCCTCGACTCGAAGGACCGGGTCCGGACCGAAGACGGAATCGACGTGCTCCCTCTCCGGGAGTTTTTCGACTCCCTCGCCGACGGGTCTCTCTGGCCCTGAGTGGCCGTGCCTAGGTGTCCGGCAGGAACGGAACCGCGCGCGCCGCGAGGCGCGCGGGGAGGCGCTTCTTCACGAGGCGCCGGATCACGTCGGGGGACGTCCGGAGCGTCAGATGCGTCAGGACGACGACCTCGTTCTCGAAGAGGTCCGCGCGCTCGGCGATCTCGTCGAGGTGGATGTGCTTGAACGGAGCGGCGCGGTGGCGGTCCCGTTCCTCCACGAACGAGCACTCGAGGAGAAGGACCTTCGCGCGGAAGAACTCGTGCGGAGCGCGATCGAGGATCGCGGCGCTCGTATCGCCCGAGAACGCGGCGAGCGGAATCGCGACGCGTCCCGCGACGGCCTTTCCCTCCGCCGCGAGGTCCTTGATCTCCTCGCGCGTCCTCGATTCGTACTCCGGGAGGAGACGGTGCCGCTCTTCGGAGGCGACGTACGCGAGCGTCGGCACGCGGTGGTCGGCTTCGAAGCACGTCATGGAGAGGTCGCGGCGGAGCGAGACGCGCGAGAGAGGCTCCATCGGCTCGAGCCGCGCGTCGTAATGGGTCCCCTCGAGCTCCTCGTGGAGCGCGAGGATCCGCCGCCAGCGCTCGACGGCGGCCGGATGCGTGCGAACGGTGCCGCCCGGAAGGCGCAGGAGCCGCCGCTGCGAGAACCAGTACGCCATCCCGGACCCGTGGTCGAGGTGCGCGTGCGTGAGGAAGACGTTCGGGACGGAGACGAGCTCCCACGGCGTCCGGCCGAAGTCGAACGCGAAGCCGAGCGTCGGGAAGTGGAACCACGTCTCGCGTCCCGCGACGGACGAGCCACGCAGCGGAATCCCCGCGTACGTCGCCTCGATGCGCCGGGCTCGTGCGTCGGCCGTCACGACGGGGAGGATACCCGCGCGTATACTCGGACGGCGTCTCAAACGGTCCGGAGGCACCATGGCCCTGTTCAACCACGCCACCAAGGAGCTGACGGCCAAGATCGTCTTCTACGGGCCTGGGCTCTGCGGAAAGACGACGAACCTCAAGATCCTCCACCAGCGCCTCGAGCGCGGCGCCGGCAAGCTTCTGTCGCTTTCGACGGCGCAGGACCGGACGATCTATTTCGACTTGCTCCCGATCGAGCTCGGAAACATCAAGGGCTATACGGTTCGCTTCCAGGTGTGCACCGTTCCCGGACAGGTTTTCTACAACGAGACGCGCCGGATCGTCCTGCGCGGCGTGGACGGTCTCGTCTTCGTCGTGGACTCGCAGTGGTCGATGCTCTCGCACAACCTCGAGAGCTTCCAGAACCTGCGCGAGAATCTCTCGGAGGAGAAAGTTCCTCTCGAGTCGCTCCCGGTCGTCATCCAGTACAACAAGCGCGACCTCCCGAGCGCGCTCTCCGTCGAGGCGCTCCAGGAGTCGCTCGGGTTCCAGTCGTATCCGTACGTCGAGGCCGTCGCGTCCGAGGGAATGGGCGTCCTCGAGACGTTCAAGCTCGCGTCCAAGCTCACGTTCGTCGATCTCCTGCGCCGCCTCCAACGCGGCTGGCAGCCGCCCCTCGACGCGGACGCACAGTCGGCGGAGTCGTCGCTCGGCTCGTCGTCCCAGACCGTCGGCTCCTCTTCCGGCACGGGCGGGTCGACGCAGCCTTTTTTCGCGGGGCCGGCCGTCTCGATCTCGGCCCCCGCCCCGGAGCCGGAGGAGCCCGCCGTGGCGCCCATCCTCGCGATGGCGGGTGCGTCCGGCGCGACGGCGGAGGAGGAACCTGCCGAATGGGTCCCGCCGTCGGCCGAGGGCACCTTCGCCGACCTCTCGGATGACTCGCAGAAGTCCGCGGCCTCGCCCGCGCGCCTCGAGGGCGCGGCGGCCGCCGCGCCCGCCGCCACGCGCCGGGTCTCGAGCCCCGAGACGCTCCTCGGCGCGCCGACCGGAACGTCCGGCGAGCGCCGGGCCGTTCGGTCCGAGACGACGGCGCCGGTGACGCCGCTCGACAACAAGCTCAACGCCGTCCTCGCCGAAGCCCGGCGCGCCGCGGCCGGGCGCTCCGGAACGTTCAAGCGGGACGACGTCGTTCCCACCGACGCCGGGAAGGCCGACCTCAAGCGCGTCGAGGCCCTCGAGAAGGCACTCGAGGCCGAGCGCGACGAGCGCCAGCGGCTTGCGTCACTGGTCGACGCGGAGCGGGACGAGCGGGGCAAGCTCGCGACGACGCTCGAAGCCGAAAAGACGACGCGAGAGGTCGCAGCCCTCAGGGCCGCGGAAGCGCTCGAAACCGCGAAGACCGGCGCCGCGGACGCCGCCGCGCGCGCGAACGAGGCACAGGACGCGATCGTGGCGCTCAAGGCGGAGCTCACCGAGGCCCGTGAAGCCCTGCGCGCAGGACGTGAGGCGGTCGACACCGCCGCGCGGGAGGCTTCCGCGGCCGTGGCGGAGCAGCTCGCTTCGCTGAAGGCCGAGGCCGAGGTCAACCGCCGCGGCCTCTCCGAGGCGGTCGCCGCCGAGCGCGCGACGCGGGAAAGCGGCGAAGCGGCGGCGCGGGAGGCCCACGAGGCCCTCGCGGCTCAGGTCGCGAGCCTGACCGAGCAGCTCCAGGCGGCGAAGACCGCGACGGACGAGTCACGCGCGTCGGCGGATGCGGCCGGAGAGCGGGCGCGCCGTCTCGAGGAAGCGCTGCGCTCGGCCCTGCGCGATCTCTCGTCCTAGACGGGCTTCACGGCCTTCAGGAACGCCGAGGACTGGCTCGCGAGCTTCGCGCCACCGATCCTCTCGATGGCCCGCGAGAGGCTCAGCATCTGGTCCTCCCGCAGGCCCACGAACTCGCCGGCTGCCTCGTAGACGAGGGCGCGCGTCCCCTCGTCGTCCGCCGCGTAGCCGCCAGCCCGGCAGCGCGTCACGCGCACGAGAGCCGCGAAGTGAACTCCCGCAAGGGTCGCCGAGACGTCGCACGTCGAGCCGGGGCGGAGGGCCGTCGGCACCTGCATGAGGAGCCCCGTCGCCGAGAGGTTCAGCAGGTCGACCGGCACCGTCGACTTGATCTGGGCCTTCGTGCCCTTCGCGAGGGGGAGGCGCGGCGCGCGCCTGCTGTCCTCCCCGCCCGGTTTCTTTCCCGATGTCGCCAGTAGAGGTCCTCTCCCGGGAGTCTTACGGCAAGGGCCGTTCCGCGTCAACGATCAGCTTGACAGAGTCGAGAGGAAGCGCGGGTCCTCGCGCCAGCCGGGGCGTGCGGCGACCGTGAGTTCGAGGAAGAATTTTCCACCGAGGGCCCTTTCGAGCTCGACGCGCGCCGCGGTGCCGGCCTCCTTGAGGAGGCGCCCCCCGGCCCCGAGCACGATCCCCTTGTGGGAGTCGCGGTCGACGACGACCGTGGCGCGGACGACGGTCAGGCTCTTCGCGGGCTCGCGGCGCACCTCCTCGATGAAGACGCCGAGGCCGTACGGGATCTCCTCGCGCGTGCGCTCGAGAAACTTCTCGCGGATCGCTTCGGCGATCCGGGTCGCGTCGTCCGCGGTCGTGACGAGCCCGGCCGGGAAGAGCGCGTCGGCCTCGGGGAGGTGACGCCGCAGCGCCGCGAGGAGGAGGTCGAGCCCATCGCCCGTGAGCGCCGAGACCGGGACGATCGCGTCGAAGACGGCGCTCTCGCCGAGGGCGGAGAGGAGCGGAAGCAGCTTCTCCTTCCGCGCGACGAGATCGACCTTGTTCAGGACGCAGATCCGGGGCGCCGGCGCGGCCTTCAGGAGCTCGAGGACGAAGCGGTCTCCCTGACCCGTCGGCACGGCGACGTCGACGACGAGCAGGCGCACGTCCTCCTCGCGGAGGGCGTCCTCGGCCTCGGCGACCATCGCCTTGTTCAATCGGTGGAGGGGCTTGTGGAGGCCGGGCGTGTCGACGAACACGATCTGGCCTTCGTCGTCGTTCCGGATCCCGAGGAGGTTGCGCCGCGTCGTCTGCGGCTTGTCCGACACGATCGCGACCTTCGTCCCGACGAGCGCGTTCACGAGCGTGGACTTCCCCGCGTTCGGACGCCCGACGACGGCGACCGTGCCGGCCTTCACTCGGTGCCCGCCCCGCCGTCGTCGAGAGGAGGAGCCGCCTCGCGGCGCACGCGGACGCGGCGGATCCTGCGGCGGTCGGCCTCCTCGACCGTGAACGAGAGGCCGGCTTCGTGCGCGACCTCCCCGGGCTTCGGGATACGCCCGAGCTTCTCGGAGACGAGGCCCGCGACCGTGTCGTACTCGGCGGGAGGGAACACGGCGTCGAGGAGCGTCGCGATCTCGGGCACGCGCACGCGCCCCGCGATCGACCACGAGCCGTCGCCGTTCGCGATGACGGGCGGCGCCTCGTCCTCGTGCTCGTCCGCGATCTCGCCGACGAGCTCCTCGACGAGATCTTCGAGCGTCGCGAGTCCCGTCACGGCGCCATACTCGTCCACGACGATCGCGAAGGGGTTGCGGCGCCTGCGGAAATCCGAGAGGAGCGTCGCGACCGTCTGGGACTCCGGCGCGAAGAAGACCTCGCGGGCGAGCGGCCGGGCCGTCGCCGGCGGGTTCGGCTGTCTCAGGACCGTGAACACGTCCTTGACGTGGACGATCCCGACGGGCTTGTCGATGCCGCCCTCGACGAGCGGGATCCGCGTCAACTTCGTCTTCGCGAACTGGTCCGCGATCTCGTCGAGCGCGGCGTCGGCCGGCGCGAAGACGATGTCCGGCCGGGGCGTCATGACCTCGCCCACCGTCCGGTCGCCGAAGTCCACGGCCCGCGACACGAGCTCCTCCTCGTGCTCCTCGAGGAGGCCCTCCTCGCGGGCGACGTCCAGGAGGGCGCGGACCTCGGCGTCCTTCGTCGCCTCCTCGCGCGCGGGATCCGGCGGCCCGCCGCCGTCGGGAGGGTCCTCCTCGACCTCGACGAGGCGCGAGAGGAGCGGCGTGAGCGGCGCCGAGAGAAAGTCCACGAGCGGAACGAGCCACGAGAAGCCCTGGAGGAGCGCGTCGCCGCCGCGCCGCGCGATCCAGCGGATCACGAGGCTCTCCGCGACGATCCAGCCGAGGAGAATCACGACGGCGGAGACGAGCCACGGCTCGGTCACGCCCATCGCCGCGAGGGCCGAACCGAGGCACAGGAGGCCGCCGAGAACCGCGCCCTGGGCCGTGAGGCGCACGGCGATCCGCGAGACGCGTACGTGCTCGGGGGCAAGGAGCGTCCCGTAACGCTTCGGGTCCGCCTCGAGGAGCGCCTTGCGCCGGAGGACGGACAGGCTCTCGAGCGCCTGCGCGAAGCCGGAGAAGAGAACGAACACTCCGGCGAAGAGCGCCGCCACGAACAGGCCCGCCCCCGCCGTGAGCGCGAAGCCCGTCACGGCACGCCGTCCGGCCCGTCGCCGAAGGCCGAGAGGATGAGGCGTCTCTGCAGGCGAAGCATCGTGCCGTCGTCCGTCTCGTGATCGTATCCGAGGAGGTGGAGAAGGCCGTGGGCGAGGAGGATCCGGACCTCCCGCGAGACGGCGTGGCCCCGCCGCCGCGCCTGCCGCGCCGCGTACGGGACGTCGATCACGAGATCGCCGAGGAAGGGAGAGGAAGAAGAGAAGAAGAGAAAGAAGAAGATTCTGCGAACGGAAGAAAAGAGAGGACGTCGGTTGGGCGATCAGCGTCGCGCCAAGTCCGATTCAGAGTCCGCATCCGCCGGTCTCCGCAGAGGAGGACCGAAACAGAAGGAGGGGGATTGCGCTTCGCGCCCGCCTTCGCGAGGAGGATGCGGGTCCAGGCGCGCACCCGAGCCGCCGGCGGCGCTCCGGCAACGGCGCAAAGGACGTCGACGGTACCGACGCCCCTCGCGCGCTCCGCCGCCGCCGCGGCGCTCCGCATCGCTCTCTTCACCTTCTAAGAAATCTTAATGCGCCCCGGCGGAAACCGAAGCGTTACTCGGCCCGGTGCCCGTTCCCGCTGCCGTTTCCGTTCGCGTGGCCGTGGCCGTTGCCGTTCGCGGCCGCGGCGGCCGCGTCGTCGGCCTTCTGCTTCTCGAAGATCTCGTAGGCGTTCACGACGGACTGGACGATCCGATGCCGGACGACGTCCCGGTGGTCGAAACGGACGATCTTGACCCCTTCGACGCCGCTCAGCACGCGGTCGGCCTCCTTGAGGCCGGAGATCTTCCCCTGCGGCAGGTCGATCTGCGTCACGTCGCCGGTCACGACCGCCTTGCTCCCGAAGCCGAGGCGTGTCAGGAACATCTTCATCTGCTCGGACGTCGTGTTCTGCGCCTCGTCGAGGATCACGAACGCGTCGTTCAGGGTCCGGCCGCGCATGAACGCGAGCGGCGCGACCTCGATGATGTTCCTCTCGAGCATCCGCCCGACCTTGTCGTAGCCGAGGATGTCGTAGAGCGCGTCGTGCAGCGGCCTCAGGTAGGGGTTCACCTTCTCGGCGAGGTCGCCGGGCAGGAACCCGAGCTTCTCCCCCGCCTCGACCGCGGGACGGCAGAGCACGATCCTCTTGACCCTCTTCTCGAGGAGCGCCGCCGCCGCCATCGCGACCGCGAGATACGTCTTGCCCGTGCCCGCCGGCCCGATCGCGAACACGATGTCGTGCTCGAGGACGGCCTGCAGGTACTCGCTCTGGCGCACGTTGCGCGGCGAGACGACCTGGCGGAGCGCCGGCCCGACCGACCGGTTCTCGAAGAAGTCGACGAGCGACGTCGTCGGCTCCTCGCGCAGGATGCGGATCGCGGCCTCGAGGTCGGGCTTCTTCGGCGTGTAGCCGCGCTCGATGAGCTTCGCGAAATCCGAGAGAAGACGGGCCGCGTGGGCCGTCCCCTCGGGATCGCCGGAGACGGAGACCTCGCGCCCGCGCGCGGCGATTTCGACGCCGAACGCGTCCTCGAGAAGCCTCAGGTTTTCGTCGTGGACACCGAAGAGCGCGCCGAGCCCGGCCTCGGGAAGTGTGAGAGGAATGGAGTCGGGTCGGATGTGAGTGCGCGCCTCCGGAGAAGATCTTAGCAAGTCGAAGAAGACCCGGTCAATGCCGCGAAGGTCCGAGTTCCAGGAAAGGATCTGCATCTGCGGATCGCCCGAGTAACAGCGGGGTCTACAATCCCCTGTCCAGCGAAACCAAAGCCGTCCTGAGGAGGAGGTCCGACCATGAATACGACGACCCGCCGCTTCGCCCTGCTGTCGTTCGCCTCGCTCTTCGCGCTCGCCGTCAGCGTTCCCGCCGCGGCCAGTTCCAAGAAGTTCACGGAGTCGGACGATGCGAAGGAGAAGGACGAGCCCCAGGAGTACCTGAAGAACTACGACAAGCTGACGAAGGGGAAGGAGGCCGACTGGGTCTACTTCGCCGAAGGCGCCAACCTCAAGTCGTTCAAGACCGTCTCGCTGAAGAAATGGGGCACCACGAACCTGCACTCGCGCAGCAAGCACGCGGCCGAGTCGGGCCCCGAGTACCTGGAGCAGTGGATCAAGAGGTCCAAGAACCTGGGCTGGGAGGTCGTGAAGGAAGGTGGCGACCTGCGGATCGAGGGGAACATCTTCAATGCCTGGGAGCCGAGCGGCGGCGCCCGCTTCTGGGGCGGCTGGGCGGCGAATCCCGGCGTGGGGATGGAGCTCATCGGCAAGGACAAGTCGGGCAAGACGATCTTCGAGATCCGCCACAAGGCGAAGGGCTCCACGATGGAGGATGCCGTCGAGAACGGCCTCGAGAACATCGTCAAGACGCTCGAGGTCGGGAAGTAAGGCAGCCGGGGGCGCCCACGCCCGTCGCGGATTTCCTCCCATTTTGAGATTCCGTCGCAGGGCGATATAGGATCTCCGCCAGGAGGACATCCCGATGAAAAACGTGTGTCGCTTCGCCCTGGCCCTCGTCGCGCTCGCGGGCGCCGGGTCGCTCCTGGCCGCGGACAAGCCGATGGGCCCGCCGAAGCCGGCCCCGGAGATGGCGCAGCTCGGGTACTTCGCGGGCTCCTGGCACTGCTCCGGCAAGACGTTCGCAACCCCGATGGGCCCCGAACACGCCACAGAGGGGACCGCGCACGGACAGATGACGCTGGGCGGCTTCCGGCTCGTCATCAACTACGACGAGACGAAGACGGCCTTGAACCCGATGCCGTATCACGTCCTGCAGGTCATGGGGTGGGACGCCGGCGCGAAGGCGTTCGACTCCGCCTGCTTCGACGTGTTCGGCGGGTCCTGCACGCAGACCTCGGCCGGCTGGAAGGGGGACGATCTCGTCTTCGAGGGGAGCGCCATGATGGGCGGCCAGAAGATGGGGGCGCGCGACACGTTCACGAAGGTGAGCGCCTCGGAGCTGAAGCACAAGGGCGAGATGCAGGGCGCCGACGGCAAGTGGATGATGGGCGACGAGGAAACCTGCCACAAGACCGGAAAGGCGGCCGCCGCCAAGAAGTAAGGCGCGCGCCTCCCCGCCGGGGCTCAGGCCGCTTCGCGAGCCGAATCCTTCAGGATCCGCCCGTCGTGGACCTCGATGATCCGGCTCGCGCGCCGGGCGAGCGTCATGTCGTGCGTGATGACGACGAGCGTGCCGCCGGCGCTCCAGAGCTCCGTGAAGAGCCCCATGATGTCGCTCCCGGAGGTCGAGTCGAGGTTCCCGGTCGGCTCGTCGGCGAGGAGCATGTCCGGCTTCATCGCGAGCGCCCGCGCGACGGCGACGCGCTGCATCTGGCCTCCGGACAGCTCCGTGGGCTTGTGGTCGAGCCGATCGCCGAGCCCGACCTTCGTCAGGAGCTCGGTCGCCCGGACGCGCCGTTCCTTCGGGGAGACGCCGCCGAAGAGGAGCGGCATCTCGACGTTCTCGAGCGCCGAAATCTGGGGCAGCAGGTTGAAGGCCTGAAAGACGAACCCGACACGGCGATTCCGCACGTCCGCGAGCGCGTCGCGCGTCAGGCCCGCCACCATCTCGCCCGCGAGGCGATACGTCCCGCTCGTCGGCGTGTCGAGACAGCCGAGGAGGTTCATGAGCGTCGACTTGCCGGAGCCGGACGGCCCGACGATCGCGACGAACTCGCCCTTGCGGATCGTGAAGCTCACGCCCTTGAGGGCCTCGACCTTCACCTTGCCGGTGTCGTAGACCTTGCGGATCTCGTCCATCACGACGATGTCGTCCGTGGACGGGGCGGCGGTCCTGGCGTCGCGGGGCATGCGGTCTCCTTGCTCCTTCTCTGCTCTTGCTACTCGTAACGAAGCGTGGACGCGGGGTCGATGGCGGCCGCCCGCCGCGCCGGGAAGTAACCGGCCATGAGGCCGATCGCGCCGAGGATGCCCGCGGTCGTCGCCGCGATGACGGGCGAGAGCGTCGGGCGCCCGAGGAACGCGAGGACGCGATTCGAGCCGTCCGGGATGAGGCCGAGACCCGTCACGATGAGCGTCGCGATCGCCATCCCGGCGACGCCGCCCACGAGCGTATAGAGGAGGCCCTCGAGGACGAACGGCCAGGTGATCCAGCGGGCCTTCGCGCCGAGAGCCATCTTGACCCCGATCTCGCGCGTCCTCTCCTTGACGACGGCATACATGATGTTCGCGACGCCGATGCCGCCGACGAGCAGCGTCATCGCGCCGATGAGGCCGAGGAACATCTGGATGCCGATCGACATCTTCCGGCCGTTCACCGTGTTCTTCACGATGTTCCAGGTCGAGAGGGCGCGTTCGTCCGTCGGGTCGTAGCCGTACTTCGCGCCGAGGATCTCGTTCAGGTGCCTGAGCGCGCCCTCCATCTCCTCCGGCGTGCGTGACTGGATCACGAGGACGTTCAGACGGTCTCGGCCGAACAGCGCCTTGAACGTCGTCCACGGGATGACGCCGTGGCTCTGATCGGGACCTCCGTACACGCCCATCTGGGTCTTGTGCTGCATGACGCCGATGACCGTGAACGGCGAATTGTTCACGAGGAGCGTCTTGCCGACGGGATCCTCCTTGCCGAAGATGTCCTTCGCCATTTCGTCGCCGAGGAAGATGACGCGCCGCTTCTCGGCCTCGTCTCCCGGCGTGAGCCATCGGCCGCCCGCCATCGGGTAGTGCTTGCGCGCCTCGCCGTACACGGCGTTCGTTCCGAGGACGCGGCCGTTCACGGTCTTCCTCCCGTACGAAAGGGCCGTACGCCACGAGACGGTCTCCCCGATCACCGCCGTCAGCTCCGGCATCCGCTCCCTCACGAAGGCGACGTCGTCGGTCGTGAGACGGATCGGGCGCCCGGGGTTCATCCCCTTCCAGGGCTTCGACGTCTCGTTCGGCCACATGACGGCGAGGTTCTCCCCGGTGGAGCGCCGGTTGCGGTCCATCTGGCGCTTGAGACCCTCGCCGAACGAGAGGAGGAGGAGGATCGCGACCGTCCCCCACGCGATCGCGGCGATCGTGAGGAACGCCCGCTTCTTCGCGAGCCTCGAGGACTGCGCGAAGAGGGTCAGGACGACGGCGGGGGTCCGCATCAGAGCTTCATCGCCACGACCGGGTCCAGCCGCGACGCCTCGCGCGCCGGGAACCACCCGGCGAGGAATCCGATGAGCCCGAGGATCCCGATCGTGATCGCGGCCACTCCCGAGGAAACCTCGGGGACGCCGATCGAGTCCGTGAGGCCGAACCGCGGAAACACGGCGCAGATGCCGAGCGATACCGCGAACCCGATCGCGCCGCCGATCCCGGTCACGAGCAGCGTCTCGAGCAGGAACTGCCCGAGGATCAGGCGCTGCCTGGCGCCGAGCGCCATCTTGATTCCGATCTCCTTCGTCCGCTCCTCGACGACGACGTTCATGATGTTCGAGACGCCGATCCCGCCGACGACGAGGGTCAGCGACCCGACGATGCCGAGGAACCCGGTAAAGGCGAGCATGAAGGTGTCGAAGAACTTGAACTGGCCCGTCGTGTCCCACACGGAGAGGGCCTCCTTGTCCGTCGGGTCGAACTTCTTGCGCTTGCCGAGGATCTCGAGGATCCGGGCCTTGAGGGGTTCCGTGTCGAAATTCGACGTCGCCTGGAAGATCACGTTGTCCACGTACTTCTCGCCCGTCAGGGCGAGATAGGTCGTTCCCGGGATCGACGCCTTGTCGTTGTCGCGGCCGCTGTAGCTCGAGTCCTGCGTCTTCGGCTTCAGGACGCCGATCACGAGGAAGGGCGAGCTCCCGATCATGAGCGTCTTCCCGACGGCGTCCTCGGCCTTGCCGAAGATGTTCGCGGCGAGCTTGTCGCCGAGGAAGACGACGCGGCGCTTCTCGGCCATGTCGACGGGGTCGATGAACCGGCCGCCGGCCTGCGGGATGAGGTTGCGCATCCGCCCGAACTCCGGCGAGACGCCCGAGACGTCCACGGGCCACGTCTTCGTATCGAGGTGGAGCTTCATCGACCGGTCGTATTCGCTCGAGATGCCCGAGAGGCCCCCGGCCTCGCGACGGATCGCCTCGATGTCCTCCTCCACGAGGCGGATCCGGCGGCCCTTGCCGAGGCCCTGGTACGGGATCGACGTGAGGCCCGGCCACGCGATGCAGATGCGGTCGCCCAGGCCGGCCGTGCTCTTGATCAACTGCTTCTTGAGACCCGTCCCGAACGCGAGGAGGAGCGTGACGGCGACGGTCCCCCAGACGATCCCGAAGACCGTCAGGAACGTGCGCAGCTTCTGGCTGCGCACGTCGCGAAGGAGCTGCCTGAGGACCTCAGAAAATGTAGCCATCTGCTTGTCTCGTCACGCCCTGCAAATTTCTTTGAAAGGAAGAGAGCGAGCTCATCCTGATCCCCTTTTCTAGGAAGTCTTCTCTTCCTCTCCCTAGGAAATCTCCTTCGGCGGCCGCTGAACGACCTTGTCACCCTTGGCGAGGCCGCTCACGACCTCGACGTTCATTCCGTCGGAGATGCCGAGCTTGACCTCGATCTTCTTCGGCTCGAGCTTGCTGCCCTTCGCCTTCTCGTCCGGGATCTCGACGAAGCTCTTCTTGCCGCCGTCCTCCCAGAGGACGAGACGCTCGGGAATCGTGAGGATGTCCTTTTTCTCGCGGATGATGAGGTCCGCGTTCGCGGAGTAGCCCGCGCGGAGCGTGATCTTCGGGTTCCGGTCCAGCTCGATCTCGATGTCGAAGAGGGTCGCCCCCTCCTTCTGCTGCGCCTGGGGAGCGATCCGCGAGACCTTTCCCGTCACGACATCCGTCGGCAGCGCCCCGACCTTGATGCGGGCCGGAAGGTCGACGTGGAGCTTGCCGACGTCGATCTCGTCGACCGTGCCCTTGAAGATGAGGTCGCTCATGTCCGCGATCGTCGCGAGCTCGGTCCCGGGCTGGTACGACGTGAGCGGGACGACCGGGTCGCCCGGGTTCACGAGGCGCGTGAGGATCGTCCCGGCCGCGGGCGCGCGGATGATCGACTCGAGGCCCGTCGTGTCCGTCTTCGCGAGGCGGCCCTTGCGCGTGAGGTCGCGGTCCTGCTCGGCCTTGTTGAGCGCGACCTTCGCGAGCTCGAAGCTCTCGCGCTTCTGGTCGACGTCCGATTTCGGCGTGATCCCCTGGCGGAACATCTCCTGCGACCGGTCGAAGTCGAGCTGGGCGCGCTGGAAGGTCGCCCGCGCCGACTCGACCGCCCGATCCACCTCGGTCAGCTCGAGGGGCGTCGGGTCCGGGCCGATCTCGAAGAGCGGATCGCCCGCCCTGACCCGGTCCCCGACCTCGATCTTGCAGAAGCGGACGATTCCCGAGATCTTCGACTTCACGGAAAACTTCTGGCGGGGCTGGATTTGGCCGACGGCCACCGCTTTCTCCGTGATCGAGGCGACCTTGGCGTCCACGAGCTTCATGCCGCCGTCGGCCTTCCTCGAGGCACGGCTGTAGGCGTAGACCCCGGTCGCCGCCCCGGCCAGGAGTACCAGTCCGAGAAGGATTTTCAACAGCTTGGCCATGTCCGATGCCTCCCGGGCGGAGCCCGACGTCTGAATCTGGATACGCCCGGGCCGTGCGAAGGTTCCGAGTCCGGACAAAAGGTCCGCCGGACTCGTTCTGCCTGCCGCCCGCGCGCGGAGGGCGGGTCAGCGCGCCATCGAGTGCTCGGGGAGTTTGACGCCCTCCGGCGTGTAGAGGACCTGGACGCACGCGGTCGACGACGTCGGGTGGTGGAAGAGGTAGAGGTACTCGAACGACCGACCGCCGCGCAGCTTCAGCTCGGCAGGGCGCACGGCCGAGGATCGGAACATCCGCACGAAGCCCGTGTCGAAGGGCGGCGTGTCCGAGCAGCCGCCCTTGAACTCCCGCATCGGCTCGGTCGGGACGAGGACGCGCAGCCTCAGGGCCGCGACGAGGGCCGTCGTCTGCTCCGCCGTCAGCGGCAGAATGCAGGCGCCCGAGTCGAGCGTCCCGAACATCCGGCATTTCACGTTCTGCACGAGGATCCCTTCGCGCGCGAGGAGCGACTTCACGTCGCGTGCGAGGTCTCCCCGCGCCCAGAGGTTCCACCCCCAGCGGCAGGCGCAGAGACCGAGGAGGAGCGCCGCCACGCCGGCGGAGCGGGTCAGGCGCCTGGAGTCCACGCCGCGATCCTACCCGCGAGCGCGGACGCCGCCACGACGTACGGGCTCGCGAGGTACACGGAGCCCGGTCCGCTCCGTCCGGGAAAGTTCCGATTGATCGCGCTGACCGTCACCTCGTCCGGCCGCGTCGAGACGCCGGGACCCGCGGCGATGCAGGCGCCGCAGCCCGGCTCGACGAGGATCGCGCCGGCGCGTTCGAAGAGGTCCAGGAACCCGTTCTCCCGGCACCACTCACGGACGTCGCGGCTCCCGAACTGGACGTAGAACCGCACGCCGGCCGAGACGCGGCGGCCGTGGGCGAGTCCCTCGGCGAGAACGGCCGCGAGCATCTCCATGTCCTCACGCTTGCCCGCCGTGCACGACCCTCCATAGGCGATGTCGATCGGGACGGGCGCGGCGAGGTCGGCGATCCTCACGCCGTTTCCGGGGTCACCGGGCAGGGCGACGAGGGGACCGAGGGCCGAGACGTCGAGCGTGAGAACGGAGTCGAAGACCGCGTCACTGTCGGACGCGAGGCCCGCGCACGCGCGGCGCGCCTCCCCGAGGGAAATGCCGCGCCGCTCCGCGAGGAAACGCGCGGTCGTCTCGTCGGGCGCGACGATCCCGGCGAAGGCGCCGGCTTCCGCCGCCATGTTCGTGAGCGTCGCGCGCTCGTCGACGGACATCGCCTCGACGGCTTCGCCGGCGTACTCGAGGACCCTTCCGATCGCGCCGCCGCCCCGCACCGCCGGATGCGCGAGGAGAGCGAGCATGACGTCCTTGGCCGCGACGCCCTCCGGCCGCGCCCCGGTGAGCACGACGCGGATCGTCGCGGGCACCCGCACGCGCACGTCCCGCGACAGCCAGGAGCATGCGACCTCCGTCGTTCCGATCCCGAACGCGAGCGCGCCGATTGCGCCCGCGTGCGTCGTGTGCGAGTCGGACCCGACGACGAGCTGGCCGGGAAGCGCGTACCGCTCGAGAACGAGCGCGTGGCAGATCCCGTCGCCCGCGCCGTGGAGACGGATGCCCTGCGCGCGCGCGAACTCCTCCTGCCGCGCGGCGAGGCCCTCGGCGAGGGCGAGGAGACCGCGCCGCTTCCGCTCCTCCGGCATGACCTCGCCGAGGAGCGCGAGGTGGTCGCGGAACAGGAGGACGCTCCCCGGGTCCGCGACGCGCGCCGCCGCGCCGAGCTCCTCCTCGAACGCGTTCGCGGCCATCGGCGTGACGTACTCGTGCGAAAAGCGCCAGTCCGCCCGGACATAGCCCGCCTGGCCCGGCGCGACGGCGGCGACCCCGCACGCGTGGGCGGCGGCGTCCCGCACGGCGTGACGCGCGAGGATCTTCTCGGCGAGCGTCATCGGCTCCGCGGGCGACCCGAGGGCGGGCGGCGACGCCTCACCCGCGAGGCGGCGGCGCGTGTACGGCAGCAGGCCGCCGGCCTCGACGACGCCCCGGGTCACGGCGTCCTCGCCGTCCGTGAAAAACGAGAGCGGGATCTCCTCTCCGCGGCGCACCCTCTCGAGGACGGAGAAATCCGTCGTCACGAGCATCCCGAGGTTGATCGCGTTCTCCCGGTAGATGCGCTCGAAGCTCTCGGCGACGAGGAGCCGGATCCCCGCCGCGCGCTCGGCGAACGGCGCCTGCTCGCGCGAGGAGCCCTTGCCGCGGCGCCGCCCCGCGACGGAGACGGCGAAGCCGCCGGAGCGCACCGCGTCTTCGCCGACCGGCGTGACGCGCCGCTCCCCTTCCGCGGCGGTGACGCCCACGTAAGCGAACCGGCCGAGCGTCCTGTCGTGGTGCAGGCAGACCCACCCGGGCGTGATCTCGTCCGTCGAGATCTCGTGGCGCAGGGCGTGGGCGGCGTCGTTCGCGTCCCAGGCGAGGTCCGTGCCCGCGAGCTGCCGCCGCAGGGGGCCCGCATCCTCCGTCAGGAAGAGAATGCGGCCGTCGAAACGCACCGTCCGGCCTTCGCTCACGCCGCGATTGTAGAGGTGCGGCGGCCGTTCCGCCGCGCCCCCTGCCGCCGGATCAGACGCCTCGGCCTCCGCTCCTGAGCCGGTCCGGCCGGATTTCGCGTTGACGGGAGGAGACGTGATCTCGAAAGGAGAACCAGATGCACCCCACGGCTCCCAAGCTCCTCCTCGCCGCCGCGACGGCACTCCTTGTCTCGGGTACCGCGGAGGCCACGATCGACACGATGTTCGTGGATCACGTGTCGGGACCGGCCCTGTGCGGGTCCTTCGCGACGAACCCCAAGATCGCCTACGGCAACTTCATGTCCCAGCACCACCGGATCACCGTCCCGCAGGGCGCGACGTTCCGGGTGGAGCTCGACGGCTTCGGCGCCGACCTCGCGACGAGCCTCACGGAAGGCATCTCGGGCCTGAGCGCCGCGTTCGCCGGACACGGCACCCACAACAGCCCCTCGGGCGGCACGTTCTTCGGCGGAGCGGCGCAGACGGGATTCGTCAAGGTCCAGATCGTCGTGGGCCTCCACGCGGCGCTCGGGAACGGAAACGTCCAGGTGAACTGGCTCACGGGGCACGAGATCATTCCGCTCACGATCGTCGCGTCCTGCAACCCGGCCCCGACCCCCACGCCGCTTCCGGCCGGCGGCTCCCACCCGCCGCCGCCCCTTCCGCGTGTCGTCTCGGGGGGCGCCGCGACCGCACCGACGGCTCAGCCCGACCTCGTCCCGACGGATTTCGTCCACTTCCGGACGTGCAACACGACGAGCTTCGGGACGTGCGTCCCGAATCCGGATGACTGCAACGGCGCGTTCACCGGGCAGCGGAAGTTCACGCAGCCCGACCTGCAGTTCGGCGTCCGCAACATCTCGAACGTGGCCGTCACGACGCCTTTCGCGGTCCTTCTCCGGAAGAACGGCACTCAGCTCCAGAAGGTCACGGTGCCCACACTCGCGGCGAACGCGACCGCCACGTTCACGTTCCACCGGACGAACTCGAACGTCTGCGTCGAGCAGATCGGGCCGAAAAGGGTCTGCACCTACTGCGCGGTCGCCATCGACGACACGGGCATCGAGGTGGTCGTCGACTCCGACAATGCGATCACCGAGGTCAGCGAGACGAACAACAGCCGGAAGATCCAGTAGACCGGGAGGCGGGGACGGGTCAGTTCACCGGCCCGTCCTCGTCCGCCTCGAGCGTCGGGTCGTCGGACCCGGCGAGGCGCGGGGCGGGCGACGCCCCCGGGACGGCGGGGAGAGGGGCGCCGGGCTCGAGGACCCAGCGCTCGTAGAGGCCCTCCTCGAGCTCGCGCAGGAAGCGGCTCGGCTCCGTGACGACGACGATGCCGTAGCGGTCGAAGGCCGCGAGGGGATGCACGAGGAAGAGCTCGTCCTTCGCCCGCGTCGTGGCGACGTAGAACAGGCGCCGCTCCTCCTCGAGCCCGGCCGCGGTGCGGGAGGCCCTCACGTTCGGGAAGCGGTCCTCGATCAGCCCGATCACGAACACGGCCCGCCACTCGAGGCCCTTCGCCTGGTGCACGGACGACAGCACGAGGCGCTCGTCGTCCTTCTCTCCCGCGACCGTCGTCTCGCCCGACGGCTCGCCGAAGAGGGTGATCTCCTCGAGGAAGCCTTCGACGCCGTCGTACGGGAGCGCGAACTGCGCGAGCGCCTCGAGGTCGTCGAGCCGCGCCTGGTGGTTCTCGAACTTCGACCGCGCGACGTGCGCGTATCCGCCGTCGTCCACGACGAACCGGATCGCCTCAGCCGGCGACGAGAGAAGCGACGGGCGGCGCAGCGCCTCGAGCGTCTCGGCGAGCTTCTTCAGGCCGCCCTGCGCGCCCGCGGGCGCCTTCCGGAAGTCGGTGCGGCAGAACGCCGCGACGGGGTCGGGCAGGTCGCCGACGGCCGTCCAGAGCGTCGCGGCCGTGCGCTCCCCGACCTTCGGGAGGAGCTTCAGGAGGCGCTTGAACGACGTCTCCTCCTTCGGGTTCACGAGGAGACGCAGGTACGCGAGGACGTCCTTCACGTGCTGCTGCTCGAAGAAGCGCAGGCCCGAGCGGATCTCGTAGGGGATCCCGCGGCGCGTCAGCTCGATCTGCAGCTCGAGCGCCTGGTGGTGCGCCCGGTAGAGGACCGCGATCTCGCCGAGCGGCGTGCCCTCGTCGCGCAGCTCGAGGACGCGCTGGGCGACGAACTCCGCCTGCTGGCCGACGTCCGAGGCGCCGACGACGGCGACGGGGACGCCGGAGGGCCGCACGGGGCGGAGCGTCTTCTCGAAGCGGCGCGCGTTGCGCGCGATGGAGGCGTCCGCGAGACGGAGGATCTCGGGCGTCGAGCGATAGTTCGTCTCGAGGGGGTACACGGCCGTGCCCTGATGACGGTCCGGGAATCCGAGCAGCGCCTCGAAGTCGGCGCCGCGGAAGGAGTAGATGGATTGCGCGTCGTCGCCGACCACCATGACGTTCGGCCGCTCGACGTCCTCGACGACGGCGTCCACGAGGTCGGCCTGCAGGCGGTTCACGTCCTGGTACTCGTCCACGAGGACGTGCCGGAACCGCGCGCCGAACGACCGGCGGACCTCGGGGCGCTCGTGCATGAGCCGCTTCCAGTTCAGGAGCAGGTCGTCGTAGTCCATCCCGTTCGCGAGCACCTTGCGCGCGAGGTACCGGTGGACGACCTCGCGGATCGCGTCGAGCTGCCCGAGGAAGTGGGGGTGCTCTTCCGAAACGACGTCGTCGAGCTTCCGGCCGGTGTTCACGCAGAGGGAGACGATCGCGCGCAGGAGGTCGCCCCGCGGGAAGCGGCGCTCCGTCACGGGCACGCCGACGTCCGACGTCGCGGACTCGAGAAGGTCCTTCGTGTCCTCCGAGTCGAGGATCGTGAAGTTCGGCTTGTAGCCGAGGAGCTCGGCGTACGGCCTCAGGAGGCGCGCGCCCACGGAGTGGAACGTCCCGGCCGTCGCCCGGATGAGATCCGCGCCGATGAGCGACTCGACGCGCCGCTTCATCTCGCGCGCCGCGCGGTTCGTGAACGTCAGGAGGAGAAGCGAAGCCGGGTCGGCGCCGTCCTCGATGAGGCGCGAGACGCGGTAGACGAGCGTGCGGGTCTTGCCCGAGCCCGCACCCGCGACGACGAGGGTCGGGCCGTCCGGCGCGAAGACGACCGCCTTCTGCTCCTCGTTCAGCTCTCTCCCGTAGTCGACGCGGTAGCTCTTCGCCGCGGCGCGCCGGAGCACGTACCTGCGGGTCGCGGGCGGGCCGTCCGTCACGTGCGGAGATTACGCCCCCGGGCGCTATCGATCGGGATCCGCGAACCGCTTCGCTTCACGGGCCTTCTCCTCGGCCGAGCAGGGGTAGCCGAAGGCCGCGTCGAAAGCGCAGCCCGGACCGCGCACACCCCGCACGAGCTTCTGCGCGCCGGAGAAGCGCTCCGGCCAGACGAGGGCGAGGAAGTCCTTCGAATACGAACCGAACTCGGCGACGGCCGGCAGCACCGGCGCGAGCGCGAAGAGCGCGTCGCGCATCCCGGGCGACACGAGGTCCGCCGCTTTCCCGCGGAGCGACACCGCGGACGCGCCCGCGAAGGCGGAGATCGGGGCCGACAGCGAACCATTCCGACTCGTCAGAACGACGCACGCGTCCGGCTGGCGTATGGAAGCGCAGGAGGAAATTTCTTCGAACGAAGAAAGAACGAGGCGGCGGACGAGCGTCTCGCCGTCCGGGAAGCGCCGGATGCTCTCCGTCGAGTCCCGCCCCGAGGGATCCTGCGAAGACACGAAAACGAACCGCCCGGCCCCGGCCCGAAGAAGCAGCCGCGTCGTGTCGCCTCGCCCCTCTTCCCTTTCGAAGAAAATCGAAAGTTCCCACGCCTTCCCGAAGGTGAAATGCCACCTCGCGGGCGCCGCCGACGCGGGCGGCGCCGCGGCGAGAAGCACGGCGGCGATTGCCGCGGCCGCGCGCGCGGCATCCCTCATCCCGCGAGAGCGGTCCAGACGCGCCCCTCGATGAACGCCTTCACGAGCCAGCGGTCGAGCTTTTCCCGCTCCGCTTCGGCCTCGAGAATCGCGAGGGCGCGGTCGCGGGGCATCGCCTTCTTGTAGGGCCGGTCGGACGCCGTGAGCGCGTCGTAGATGTCGCACACCGTGAGCGCCCGCGCGGCGGGCGGAATGTCGGGCGGCCCGATCCGGCGAGGGTAGCCGGACCCGTCGAGCTTCTCGTGGTGGGCATACGCGATCTCGGGGACCCGCGCGAGGTCCGGCGTCCACGGAATCGTCGAGAGGAAACGCCACGTGTGGGTCACGTGGCTCTCGACGTCGAGTCGCTCGTCCGCCGAGAGGCTCCCCTGCGTGATCGAGAGAAAGCGGAACTCCTCGGGCAGGAGGAGCGTTCCCGTGAGACCGCGGCGGTCCCGGTACGTCCTCGCGAGGAGCGTTTCCAGGGAGCCGCGCGCGTCCCTCGGGAGGATCGTGGGCTCGTTCGCGGCGAGGACCTCCTCGAAGGCGCCGTCGAGCTCGCGGCCCCGCGCCTCGGCGGCGTCCGCGAGCGCGCGCAGGTCGTCTCCGGTGACGGGCCGGCCCGTGCGCGCGAGGCGCTCGAGGAGAGCTCGCGCGTCCTCGGACTCCGCCGCGGCGAGGACGTAGTCGAACCGGTCGCGGATGCGCCGCAGCCCCCCACCCTCGATCTTTTTGGCCTTCACGAGAACGCGCTCGGGAATCGAGATCTTGCCGAAATCGTGGAGAAGCGCCGCGGTGAAGATCTCGCGCATCTCCTCGCGCGAGAACGACACGGAGGCGTACGGCCCGTCCGCGGCGCGGTCCGCGAGCGAGGCGAGCCCGACCGTGAGCGTCGCGACCCGGTTGCTGTGGCCGGCGGTCGTCGGATCGCGCTGCTCGACGGCGACGATCGCGGCCTGCGCGAAGTCCTCGAACAGGCGGCGGATCGACGCCGTGAGCTGGTTCGCCTTCAGGCACACGGCGGCCTGCGTCGCGATCGACAGGACGAGGGAGACGAGATCCTCCGGGTAAGGCTCCGGCCCCGCGGGACCGACACGGTTCATGAGCTGGAGGACGCCGACGAGGTCGCCGCGGTGGTCCTTCATCGGGACGACGAGCATCGCGCGCGTCCGGAACCCCGTCGCCTCGTCGAAGGCGGGATTGTGCCGGAACGGGGCGCCCGCCGGGATCTCGTAGGCATCCGCGAGGACGATCGGCGCACCGTGCACCGCGACCCAGCCCGCGAGACTCTGCTCGTCCACCGAGACCGTCCGTTCCTTGAAGGCGAACGTCACGGCTTCGTTCTGGGCGAGCCGGAAGCGCAGGCGCTGCCCGCCTCCGGGCACCTCCTCGGCGAGGTACAGGGAGCCCGCGACGGATCCGGAAAAGCGCCGCGACTCCGCGAGGATCGTCTCCAGGAGGTGCTCGAGGTCGCGCTCGGCCGAGAGCGCGATGCCGATCCGATTGAGGGCCGCGATGCGCTCCTCGGCCTGTCGGAGCCGCTCCTCGAGCGTCCGGCGGCCGGGGGTCATCGCCGGCCCCCGGGCGCGGTCCCGTGAGCCGCCAGGGGCACGACGCGTTCGGGCGGGAACGTCACGCGGAACCGGCTCCCCTTCTCCCGGCCCTCGCTCTCGACCGTGATCGACCCGCCGTGCGCCTGGGCGATCGCGCGGGCGATCGAGAGGCCGACGCCGAGGCCGCCGTACCGCCGGCTCGAGGACGTCTCCTCCTGCCGGAAGCGCTCGAAGACGTGCGGCAGGAACTCGGGGTCGATTCCGTGCCCTTCGTCGGAAACGACGATCTCGAGTCCGCCGCCCTCCGCCCGGCGCGCCGTCACGTCGACGGCGCCTCCCGGGCGCGAGAACTTGACGCCGTTCGCGAGCAGGTTCCACGCGACCTGCTTGAGGCGCGCCGGGTCGCCTTCCAACGCGGGCAGGTCGCGCTCGATGTGACACCGGATCGAGACGCCCCTCTTCGCGGCTCCGGGGGCGACGGCGTCGAGCGCGGCCGCGATCGTCTCCGAGAGTCGCACGCGCTCGCGCCTCAGCTCGAGTCCGAAGTTGTCGATCCGCGAGAGGTCGATGAGATCGGCGAGCATCCGGCTCAGCGTGTCGGCCTGCCCGAGGATCGCCTCCAGGCCGCGCCTCACGGCGGGATCCTCTCCGTGCGAGTCGAGGACGACTTCGGCCCAGCCGACGATCCCCGTCAGCGGCGTCCTCACCTCGTGCGAGAGGTTCGCCAGGAAGTCGTCCTTGAGGCGGTTGCTTCGCTGGAGCTCCTCGATGAGGCGCGCGTTGCGGAGCGCGATCGCGCACTGCTCGGCCAGGAGCGTCAGCGTCGCGCCATCCTCGCGCGTGAACGCTCCGGGCCTGTAGGACATGACCTCGAGAACCCCGAGGCGCTGGTCGCCGACGCGGATCGGCACGGCCATGAGCGCGCGCACGTCCGGGTTCGCGACGGCCGCGCGCGCGCGAGCCCGACTCTCGACAGGCTCGCCCTCGGCGAGCTCGTCGAGCCCGTTCACGTCCGTGAATACCGGGCGGTTCTCGCGGAACGCGCGTCCCGCGCTCCTCAGGCGCCCGACCGGCCTCGGGCTCGTCCCCCCTCCGTGGAGCGTCATGACCCCGACTCCGAAGACGGCCGCCACGGAGAGGTGGCGTGCCGCCGCGTCCGCAACCCACGCGACCGCCCCGTCCGCGGCAGGGAACGCGCGCGTCGTCTCCTCGACGACGGACGTGAGGACGTCCGGCGCGTGGAGGCGGAAGTTCAGGAGCTGCGTCGCGCGCGTGACGGCTTCGAGGACGCGCGTGCGCTGCTCGAAGGCGCCGACGAGTTCCGCGAGACGCATGGCGAGCGCCGCGCGCTCCGCGAACGCTGAGATGTTCCTCACGTCCGCCGCCGTGAACGCGGCGGCCCCTCCCGCCTGGAGATCGAAGACGCCGATCACGTGCTCGTCGAGCACGAGCGGCACGACGAGCTCGGACCGCGCCTCCGGCCAGCCGACGACGTAGTCCGGATCGCGCGACACGTCCGGGACGTTCACGACGCGCCCGGTTCGTGCCGCGAGCGGGATCAGCCCCGGTCCGTCGAGCGCGATCACGGAGACCGCATCCCCCGGCGACCACCACTTCCCGCGGCGCCCGAACTGCACGAGCGCGCTCCGGTCCGCCTCGACGAGGAGAAGGCTGCACGCCTCGCGGCCGAAGTGGGTCGCGAGCGCGTCGAGGACCTGCGTCAGGAGGACGTCGCGGTCCGCCGTGCGCGTCAGGAGCGCGCGTGAGGCGTCCGCGAGGCTCCGCGCTTCGCGCATCGACTGCGCGACCGCTTCGGCCGAGCGGCGCTGCTCGAGCGCGACGCCCACGAAGTCCGCGAGGGACTGGAGCGTCTCGACGTCGTCGAACTCGATGCGGCGCGCCTCGTCGCGCGTCGCGACGGACATGATGCCGATCGTCTGGCCGGCGGATCGCATCGGGAAGATGCCGAGCGAGCAGGCGCCCATCCTCACGAAGCGGTCCCGCGACGGGCTCTCGGGCTCGAGGCGGACGTCCGTGAGGATCATCGGCTGCCCGCTTTCGAGAACCCGGAACGCGTACGTCGGTCTCTCGGGCTCGAGCGGATCGCGGCCGCTGAAGTCGTCGTCCCGGGTGCCTCCGTAACCGCCGAGAGCCGAGACGGCGTCGCCCTCGGGGGTGAGGAGCGAAAAGACCGCGATCGGGAGGAGGAGCGTGTCCCTCAGGCCCGTGAGCGCCGTCTCGATGACGTCCTTGACGGTCGTCGAGCGCTGGACCGCCGACGCGAGATCGAAGAGAACCGACAGGCGGTCGCGTTCGCGGCCGAGCTCCTCGACGAGCTCCGTCTGCTTGAGCGCCGCCGAGAGGTGGTGCACCGCCGACTCGAGGAACGCGACGTCCTCGGCGGGCCAGTCGTAGCGCCGGCCCGTCGTCGCGGCGCCGACGAACCCGCGCAGGACGCCGTCGATTCCAATCGGGACGAGCAGGATCGAGGCGATTCCGTGACGGCGGAAGGCATCGTGCTGGTCGACGAGCTCGGGCTCGGCGAACGCGTCGGCCGCGACGATGGGCTCGAAGCGGCGGAGGGAGGGCGGCACCCTCGGGACGACGCCCGGCGGAACGAGCGCCGAAAGCGTGGGCGCGCCCTCGGCCGCCCACGCCGCGCGCGCGGAGAGGGACGCGGGGCCCGCCTCGCCGCCGAAGAGAAACAGCGTGAGGCGGTCCACGCCGAGGATCCGTCCGATCTGCGAGACCGACCAGTTCAGGAACTCCTGGAGCTGCACGCCCTCGACGAGCGCGAGCGCGAACTCCGAGAGAAAACGATCCCGAACGCCGCCTTCGGCGGCCGGAGGCGCGTCCCGGCTCATGAGCGTCGATTATCCACCGGCGTGCCACGCCGAGACGCGCTCCCGCGGCCCGCGGGCGATCCGCGGGGCGCCGGGCTCAGCGGGCGGCGAGGAGCGGGCTGAACACGAGGTAGGGATTCACGACGAGGGCGCGAGCGCCCGACGCGTCGTCGTCGTCCCGGAAGATCGCGAAGTGAAGGTGGGGACCGCCGATCACGTGCCCCGTCGCGCCGACTTCTCCAAGGCGCTGCCCCTTCACGACGTGGTCCCCGGCGTGGAGGCCCTTCTCGTGCCTGGCGAGATGCGCGTAAAAGAACGTGTAGTGGCCGGTCGAGTCCCTCAGGTACACGACCTTTCCGCCCCGCCGGTCGCGGCCGAGTCGCTCGATGACGCCGTCCGTCACCGCGAGGACCGGCGTTCCGCGCGGCGCGGGCAGGTCGATCGCGTGGTGCTTCTTCCGGCGACCGCGCTTGGCGAGGAACGTGTCCCGGAATTTCGCGCGATCGAAGGACCCGAGCGGAAGCGGAAAGTCGGAGGCGAGCAGGCTCGCGATCTCCTCCTCGGGCAGCGAGGCGGGCCGGCTGTTCGTCTTCCTCACGACGAGCCCCCGGACGGTTCTTGCGAGGTCCCTCCAGAACGCGAACTGCGCCGGCGAGAGCCTCGCGGCGGCCGCGGGGACGGCGTCGGTCTCCGCGGCGTCGGCCGCCGGTTCGTCGGGGTCCTCCTCGACCTCGGGTCGCGCCGCGGCGGGATCGACCGGCCGCTTCAGCCAGGCGAGGTCGGCGGCGTCGGCCGACGGATAGCACTTTCCGTTCTCGGGGTCCCGCGCGGGGCACGGCGCCGGCCTCTCGTCCCCGGCCTGCGTGCGGCCGCCGAAGGCCGGCGCGCCGGCCGCAGCGGCCACGTACTGGGGCGGGTCGGCGGGCGCGGCGGACACGGGTCCAGCCGTGCCGAGTGCTCCCGCGAGGGCGGCCGCGACGAGAAGGCTCAGCTCACCCTCTCGAGATACTTGTTGTCGCGCGTGTCGATCTTGACGACCGTCCCCGACTCGACGAACTGCGGCACCTGGACCATGAGACCCGTCTCGAGCTTCGCCGGCTTGTAGGACGCCGAGGCCGTCGCGCCCTTCATCCCGGGCTCGACCTCGACGATCCTGAGGTTCACCGTCGTCGGAAGCTCGACGGACACCGGATTCCCGTCGTAGAAGTCGACCTCGATGACGGTCTCCGGCAGGAGATACTTCATGGACTCGCCCACGACCTCGTCGTCCAGGCGGATCTGGTCGAAGGTCTCCTGGTTCATGAAGTGGTGGCCCTCGCCGTCCGAGTACAGGTACTGCATCTGGTGCGTGTCGAGGGAGGCCTTCTCGACCTTGTCCTCGGACCGGAACCGGTGCTCGTTCATGGCGCCGGACCTGAGGTTCCGGAGCTTCGCCTGCACGAATCCCCGGAGGTTTCCGGGCGTCTTGTGCAGGACGCTGTGCGCCCGGTGCAGTTCGCCGTTGTGAATGATGATCATGCCCGGGCGGATTTCGGTGGCGGAAATCATTGGTTCTCCGAGAGTTCTGGAGTCGCCGGAGGCGCTAGTCGCACCGGGGCTGACGAAGGACCCGACCCGACCCGCTGGCGGAGGCACAGCCTAACCCACCCCCCGCCGGAAAGACAAGCGGCCCGGGTCGAGGGACCCGGGCCGCCGAAGTGACCGGAAAAACGAGACTCCCTATTTCTTCGTCTGGACGAAGTGCGTACGGCGGTTCTTCGACCAGGCCGACTCGTCGTGGCCTTCCACGAAGGGCCGCTCCTTGCCGTAGGAGATCGTCTGGAGCTTCGCCGCGTCGACGCCGAGCGAGACGAGGTAGTCCTTCGTCGCGTTCGCGCGGCGGTCGCCCAGCGCGAGGTTGTACTCGCGGGTTCCGCGCTCGTCGCAGTGTCCCTCGAGCAGGAACTCGGATTCCGGGTGCGCCTTCATCCAGCCCGCGGCCTTCTCGAGCTTCTCGCGCGAGTCCGGCCGGATCTCCGACTTGTCGTAGTCGAAGAAGATGTCCTGGATGTAGCCCTTCTCGATCGGATCCTCGAGGACGATGACCGTCGCGGGGGGCGGCGGCGTGACCTCGGCCGGCGGGGGCGGCGGAGGCGGCGGCGCACACGTGAATTTCGCGGATGCCGTCTCGTGGCGCTTGCCGTCCTGGCCGATCGCCCAGCCGGTCGCCGTGTGCGGGCCGGTCGAGAGGTCGTTGAACGTCGCGGCGACCGGCGTCGCGTCCGCCGGGACCATCTGCGACTTGCCGCCGTCGACGGAGATCTCGTACGCCTTCGGCGGGAACGTGCAGTAGTCCCCCGGCACGGGTGTGACGGCCACGGCGACGGCCCGGCAGGCCTCCGCGGAGAGCGTGTCGCCGTCCGCGGGCGCCGTGACACGGAAGACCGGTCCCGTCGTGCAGGTGCAGGCGCCGAGGAACAGCGCGGCGACGGCGATCAGGGAGACGCCGGCGCGCCGAGCGGGGGATCGGGGAGCGGTCGGTTTCACGTCAATCCTCCTCTTCAGGGCATCGTGTCGAGACGCGGAGCGCGCTCGACGTGGCGCGCGGGCTCGGAGGGGCCGGCCGAGACGAAGGCGCGATGGGGCGCGATCATCGCGGCGAGCCGGGCCGCGAAGTCGAGGGTGAAGATCTGGTCGATCGCCGTCGCCTTCTCGGCGTCGTTCAGGGGAGCCCAGGCGAACGGCGCCGTGTACGGGCCGGAGAGCCCGCCGGCCGTGCCGCCCGCGTAGAGGTACGGGCTCAGGTCGGGCTCCCGGAGGTTCGCGCCCGGCATGTTCGCGTTGATGAACTTGATCATGTCGTCCGCGAGGAGCGCGTATCCGATCGGCGTCAGGTGGAAGCCGTCGTACGAGAACGCGCCGCCCGTCAGGAACGAGGCGCTGATCGTCGTGCCGCCGTAGTCCAGGCCGGCCTTCAGGCGGTTGAGGAGGACGTTCGGGTCGTAGTACAGGTAGCCGTTCGCGGCGGCCGCGGCCTTCGTGGCCGCGTTGTAATCGGCGCCGCGCTGCTTGAGGAGCGCGGCGTCGGCGGCGTAGATGAGGGCGCCTGGGTGGGACGCGTCGATGGCCGCCGCCGGGAGCGGGTTGTTGCACTTCGGAAGAGTCGGGGCAACGGCGCAGGGGATGCCGTAACCGAACGGCAGGTATGCGGCCGCGTTCAATGTGACGATCGTGTTCGCCGGGATCGGGCAGGCCGGGGCCGCGCCGCAGCCCTTCGGCCCGAGGAGCGGGATCGGCCCGGACGGGCCGATGACGAGCTTGCCGCCGCTCGTGAGAAATGGCGGAAGCGTCGTCGTGAACGGGATGTTCGTCACGTCGACAACGCCGGTCACGAGGCCCTTCGGCTGCCGTGCCTTGAGCTTCGCGAGCGCGGCGTTCGTGTCGGCCGAGAACGAGGCGACGGGCGTGACCGTGACGCCGTCGATGACCGTCCCCGAGAGAACGGCGCCGAGGTAGTCGTTGCCGAAATTCGCGAGGATCACGAACGACGGTCCGAGGGCGACCGCCTGGTCGACCTGCGAGCCGAGGCCGAGGGACGAATTCCTCAGGACGAGGTCGATCGTGTTGCGGCACGTGCCCGCGGACGCGTTTGCGCCCGTGGTGGCGTACAGCATGTCGTGGATCGCGCAGCCGCCGACCGAGAGGTTGTTGTACGGCCGCGGAAGCGCGAGGTTCTCCGGCTTGACCGTGGACGCCTCGTTGCCGAAGGACGGGGCGAGCGACGTGAGCACCATGCAGCCGCCCAGGCCGGGATCGCCCATGATGGGCTGCTGGTAGTCCGCTCCCCCGTTGGCGCGCGCGATGACGGCACCGGGCGAGTCGACCTGGACGCGCTTCGTGAGACAGCCGGCCGAGAATCCTGCGCCCTCGGAGTCACCGATCCAGACGAGCTTGCTGACGTCGACCTGGGCGGCGGCGGGGAGGGCGGCGGCGGCCGCGAGGGCGGCGGCGGAGAGGAGGCGGAGGAGGGTGTGAGGGGTTTTCATGTTCGTCCTTGGCTCCCTCAGAAGGTGGTCTTCATGCCGACGCTCGGGAGGATCGCGAACGTCTTGTAGGTGGCGCTGAAGTTGTCTCTGTTGTCCGTGATCGTGCGCTCGTGGAACCACAGGAAGAGCGAGGAGACGTTGAGCTCGACGCCCTTCAGGACGCGGAGGCCGGCGCCGATCGTCACGCCGGTCCGGTTGCTGTCCGGCAGGAAGGGCCCGGCCGAGGCGTCGGGCTGCGGCGTCTGGTCGTAGACGAAGCCCGCGGCGACCCAGCCGTGCGATCCCTTGTAGAGCGCGCCGGCCCGGACGGCCCACGTGTTCTCCCAGCCTTCCGGGATGACCTTGTCCGGCAGCCCGTCGATGCGGAGGACGAGCTGGTCGAACACTTTCCACGTGACGTAGTTGCCGTCCACCTCGAGCGTGAGGTTCGGGGTCACCTCGTAGGCGACGCCGAAGGCGGTCACGGAGGGGAACTGGATCGTTGCGTGCCCCGTCGGCGTCTGGCCGAAGGGAAGCTGCTGGGCAACGGCGGCGTCGAACTGCGCGCTGCCCGAGGAGATCTGGTAGAACTGGGTGGGCCCCTCGAGGTCCACGTCCACGTGCGCGTGGTACGAGATGCCGAAGCGCAGGCGGTCGCACGGCTTGACGAGCAGGCCGGCGGTCCAGGTGACCTTGACCGGCGTGCCCGTCGAGACGAGGCTGATGTGGGCGACGTCCTGGACGCGCTGCGTGAACGGGTTTACGGCCTGCTGGTTCAGGGAGTACTTCACGTCCGTGAAGCGAAACTCGGGGCCGGCGCCGATCGCGATCGCGTCAGACAGCTTCCACGCGAGCTGCGCGCTCACGGAGAGCTGGCGGAGGTCGACGCGCTGGTTGATGGCGCGGCCGCGGAACGTGTCCGGGTTCTGCCAGGGCACGCCCAGGCCGTTCGGCGACCACATGCCGACCGACAGCTTGACGTCCTTGCTCAGCGAGGTGACGGCGTAGAGGTTCCCGAACCAGTACAGGGACTTGCTCATGTTCGCCGAATAGCCTTCCCCCGGGAACGGGTTCAGGCCGTCCAGGCGGGCCGTGGGCCGCAGGACCCCGAAGAGGCTGCCATCCACCATGGTCTCGTCGATGAAGGCGTTACCGGCCGGGTTGTAGAACATCGCCGACGGGTCTTCGGCGGTGGCGGCGAACGCTCCACCCATCGCGTTGCCCTTCGAACTCTGCTCGAAGAGCGCGAAGCCCGCGGCCTCGAGCCGGGCCGCCGAGAGGGCGACCGCGAGGCCGACGAGCACGAGAGCCGCCAGCCGGGTCCCAATCGCTTTGAACACCGGATCCTCCTTCACGTCGCTTTGGGCCAAAAGACGGGAAATGGTCGTTTCGGCGCCGATTCTACAGATAACCGGGAGTCTTGTGATCTTCCTGCCCCGGCGTCAAGGGGCAGGCGGCATCATGTGCGTCAACGCGGGTCCCGGACGAGGGTCGCGACGGCGATCGCGCCGGGTCCCGTGTGGGCCGCGAGCGCGGGCGTGACCTCCACGACGTAGTGCTCGGAGCCGGGAGCCCGGGCGCGGAGCTCCTCTGCGATCCGAGCGGCCAGTTCGGGCGCGTCGGCGTGCGCGATCGCGAACACGGGCGCCGGAACGTCCCGGACGGAACGCAGGGTCCGCTGGACGAGCCTCGCGCAGGCCCGCGGAAAGCCGCGGGCCGCCCCGCCCGCGCGGGCTCGGCCGCGGGCGTCCACCGTCAGGAGCGGGACGACTCCGAGGAGATCCGCCAGCCGGCGCTGCCCCGGCGTCACCCGGCCGCCGCGGACCAGGAAGTCCAGCGACGGAACGGCCGCCAGGAGCCGGACGCGCGCCGCGGCCTCGCCGGCCGCCCGCACGACCACGGCAAGCCCTTCGCCGCGGCCCGCCGCCCGGGCCGCCTCGCGCACGACGAGGCCCTGGGCCACGGAGACCGTCCGCGAGTCGACCGTCTCGACCGGCGCGAACCCGGCCTGGCCGCGCAGGGACGCGGCCGCGATGCGGGCGGCCGACGCAGTCCCCGAAAGAGCGCCGGAAACGTGGATCCCGACGACCGGCGAGCCGTGCGCGGCGAGGGCGCCGTACACCTCGCGAAAATCGGCCGGAGGCGGCTGCGACGTGCGCGCGGCGACGCCGTCCGCGCGGAGCCGCCGGTGGAACTCGGCCGGCGTGATCGTGACGCGGTCGAGGAACGTCTCCTCGCCGATGATCAGGCGGAGCGGTACGAGCGCGATCGACTCGGCCTCGAGGACCGCTTCCGGCAGGTCGCAGGCGGTGTCCGTCACGATCGAAACGCGCCCGGTGGGCCGCGGGCGACCGGCCGCCGCCGCGTCGCTCTGGGCGCGCATGTCCTCCGCCTTCGTTTCCTCGACGCGCCCGAAGCGCCGGGCGACCTCGAAGACGTCCTCCGGCCTGTTGACGTGGACGTGGAGCCGCACGCGTGTCGCGCTTCCGACGACGGCGAGTGAATCGCCGAGGGGCGCCGCGGCGCGCCGGAGCGCGTCGCGATCCAGCCCCGGCCCGGACAGGAGAACCTCGGTGCACCAACGGAAAAGGAGCGTCTCCTTCGCCTCGCGGATGCGGGCCTCGACCCGGTCCGCCGGCGCGCGGCGCGCCGGGATGCCCCGAACCGCGTAACCGCTCGCGATCCCTTCGAGGAAGTCCACGAAGCCCTGCGCCCCCGCGTCCACGACGCCCGCCTTCCTGAGGACCGCGAGCTGGTCGGGCGTTTTCGCGAGGGCGGCGCACGCGGCCCCGAGCGCGGAAGGCAAGGCGCGCGCCCAGTCCGCGCCCGCGTCGGCGGCGCGCTCGGCCTCCTCCGCCCACGCCGCCATCACGGAGAGGAGCGTCCCCTCCTTCGGATGTGCCATCGCACCACGTGCGGCCCGGGCCGCCGCACGAGCGGCACGGCCGAAGGCGGACGAGGGGAGGCGCGCGTCGTCGCGAACGGCCTCCGCGAGCCCCTCGAGCGCCTGAGCGAAGATCGCGCCCGAGTTTCCGCGGGCCCCGAGGAGCGCCTCGTCGGCCGCGAGACGCGCGACGGCGGCGACGCTCGCCTCGCGCGTCCCGGCGAGGGCAGCCGAAACGCGGTCGAGCGTCGCGGAGAGGTTCGAGCCCGTGTCGCGGTCGGCGACCGGGAAGACGTTGATGCGGTCGATCGCCTCGCGGCGCTCCGCGACGGCGCGCGCCCCGGCGGCGAGCGCGCGCGCGAGGCGCCGCCCGTCCAGGAACGCGACTCGGACGCGGGGCATTCGCAGAATTCTATTTGCTTCGGAAACACAGGAAGAGAGAAGAAGAGAAGACTTTCTTAGAAGGTAAGAACGCGGGCGCCAAGGCGTTCCACGCGAGGGGCGGCTGCGGAAGACGGACAGCGGCCCTCTTCACCTTCTAAGAAATCTTCGTCTTCTCTCGTCTTCTCATCAGACCTTCGCGCGCAGGACGGGAGCGAAGCTGCCCGGCCGGCTCGCCTCGCGGGCGGCGCCCGCTTCGTCGAGCCGGCGCACCGGCGTCGTGTACGGGGCGCCGTGGACGATCTCGGGCGACTCCTCGCACTCTTTCGCGATCGCGATCATCGCGTCGATGAACGCGTCGAGCTCCTCCTTCGGCTCGGATTCCGTCGGCTCGATCATGAGCGCCCCCGGGACGATGAGCGGGAAGGACATCGTCGGGGGATGGAAGCCGTAGTCCATGAGGCGCTTGGCGACGTCGATGTTGTGGAGGCCGTGCGCGGCCTGCTTCTTGTCGTCGAAGACGACCTCGTGATACGTCGGCGCGACGTACTTCAGGTGGTAGAACGGCTCGAGCTTCTTGCGGATGTAGTTCGCGTTCAGGACGGCGTTTTCGGCCACCTCGTGGATCCGGTTCCCGTAGGACACGATGTACGTGAGCGCCCGCACGAGGACGCCGAAATTCCCGTAAAACGTCCGCATACGGCCGATCGTGTCGGGGCGGTCGAAGTCGAAGCGGAAGGCGCCCCCCGCGTTCTCGACGGTCGGGACCGGGAGGAACGGGACGAGCGCCGGCGCGACGCCGACGGGCCCGGCGCCCGGTCCCCCGCCGCCGTGAGGCGTCGAGAAAGTCTTGTGCAGGTTCATGTGCATGACGTCCACGCCCATGTCCGCAGGCCGCACCTTGCCGACGAACGCGTTGAAGTTCGCGCCGTCGAGATAGAGGAACGCGCCCTTGTCGTGGACCATCTTCGCGATGTCGAGAATCCGCTCCTCGAAGACGCCGAGCGTGTTCGGGACCGTGATCATGAGGGCCGCGACATCCTCGTTCAGCTTCGACGCGAGCTCCGCGAGGTCGAGCGTTCCGTGCGGGTTCGAGGCGAGCTCGACGACGCCGTAGCCCGCGAAATGGGCGGTCGCCGGGTTCGTCCCGTGGGCCGAGTCCGGCACGAGGACGACCTTGCGCGGGTTTCCCGCCTTGACGTGCGCGGCGCGGATCATGAGGGCGCCCGTGAGCTCGCCGTTCGCGCCCGCCGAGGGCTGGAGCGTGATGCGTGCGAAGCCGGTCAGCGCCCGCAGCGCCTGTTCGAGACGCCACATGAGCTCGAGGTTCCCCTGCGCGAGGTGGACGGGCGCGTAGGGATGGGTGTCGTTGAAGCCCGCGAGCCGAGCGATCTCCTCGTTGATGCGCGGGTTGTGCTTCATCGTGCACGATCCGAGGGAGTAGAGAGCCGTGTCGATCGCGAAGTTCATCTGCGAGAGGCGCGTGAAGTGGCGCACGACGTCCACCTCGTTCGCTTCGACCTCGCCCGCGACCTCGGGACGATGCGCGTCCCCGTAGAGCGCCGCGGGGTCGGCCTCGGGCACGTCGAGCGGCGGGAGAAGGACGCCGGTGCGGCCGGTCCGCTTCGCGTCGAAGAGCGAACCGAAGCGGCGGCGCCGGTCGAGGCGCGCGTCCGCGCGGACGAGAGGGTCGGCCGTGAGGGTGCCGTCGCTCATCTCAGAAGCTCCTCAGGACGCCGAGGAACGCGTCGAGCCCGGCGCGCGGCACGCGCTCGGTCACGGCGACGAGGAGGACGTCGCGGTGCCCGGACCCCTGGGGATCGAGTCGCGCGAACGGCGCGCCCGCGAGGATCCTCCATTCTTCGGCCCTTCTCAGGACCTCGTGGACCGGGGGTCCGCAGCGCAGGGCGAACTCGTTGAACGTCCTCCCCGAGAAGGCGAGCGCGAACGGACCCGGGAGGTCTCGCACCGCCGCCTTGAGGTACTCGGCTTTCGCGAGACACTGCAGCGCCGTCGCGCGCAGGCCCTGCTTGCCGAGCGCCGAGAGCGTCATCGTCGCGGCGAGGGCGAAGAGGCCCTGGTTCGTGCAGATGTTCGACGTCGCCCTCTCGCGGCGGATGTGCTGCTCGCGCGTCGAGAGCGTGAGGCAGAACGCGGGCGCGCCGTCCGCGTCGACGGTCTTGCCCGCGAGGCGGCCGGGGATCTGGCGCTTGAACGCGTCGCGGCACGCGAGGAAGCCGACGAGCGGCCCGCCGAACGAGGGCGGGACGCCGAACGACGCGGCCTCGCCGCACGCGATGTCGACGCCGCGCGCACCGGGCGGCTGGAGGACCGCGAGGGAGAACATCTCGTTCACGACGCCGACCGCGAGCGCGCCCTCGGCGTGCGCGGTCGCCGCGAGCGCGTCCCAGCTCTCGACGACGCCGAACACGTTCGGGGACTGGACGGCTACGGCGAACGTCGACGCGTCGACGGCGGCGGCGAGCGCGGCGGCGTCCGTCGCGCCGTCCGCCCCGACCGGGACCTCGACGATCGCGAACGGGAAGTTCGCGAGGTACGTCCTGAGGCACCTCCGGTACTCGGGGTGGACACCCTGCGAGACGACGACCTTCGTCCTCTTCTTCGTGAGGCGCTCGGCCATGAGGATCGCCTCGACGAACGCGGAGGCGCCCTCGTACATCGACGCGTTCGCGACGTCCATGCCCGTCAGGAGCGCGACGTGCGTCTGGAACTCGTAGATCGCCATGAGCGTCCCCTGCGAGACCTCGGGCTGGTACGGCGTGTAGGCCGTCAGGAACTCGCCGCGCAGGAGGAGCTGGGAGACGAACGCCGGCGCGTGGTGGGAGTAGAGGCCGGCGCCGAGGAACGACGTGAAATCCGAGAGCGACGCGTTCCGCGCCGCGAGGGCGCCGAAGTCGCGCCGAACCTCGATCTCCGAGGACGGCGGCGGCAGGGTCAGCGCCTCACGCTGGAGGACGGCGCGCGGGACGGTCGCGAAGAGGTCGTCGACCGACGAGGCACCGACGGCGGCGAGCAGCTCGGCACGCTCGTCGGGACTGTTCGGGATGTAACGCATTCGGGGTATTCCTTCCCGGCCCGGTCCGAGCCGCGGGCGCGGCGCCGGGCGCCGCGGGGTCAGGCCTTCGCTTCTTCCTCGACGAACTTCTCGTAGTCGGGTCCCGAGAGAAGCGCGTCGACCTCCGCGTCGGACGTGAGCTTGATCTTCACGAGCCAGCCGTCGCCGTGCGGGTCCTCGTTCACGGCGCCGGGCTCGTCCGCGAGGACCTTGTTCGTCTCGAGGATCTCGCCCGCGACGGGCAGGAAGACCTCCGACACGGCCTTGACGGACTCGATCGTCCCGAACTCCTGGCCAGCGTCGAAAATCTCGCCGACGTCCGGAAGGTCGACGAACACGATCTCGCCGAGCTCTTTCTGGGCGTGGTCGCTGATGCCGATCGTACCGACGTCGCCGTCCACGCGGATCCACTCGTGGCTCCTCGTATAGCGGCGGTCGTCCGGATAGTTGCTCATGTCCTTCTCCTGTAGAACGGCGTCGGCACGACGACGGCGGAAACGCTGCGGCCGCGGACGTCGATCTCGAGCGGCGTGCCCGGCGCGGAGTCCGCTGCGGGGACGTACCCGAGGCCGATCGGCTTGCCGATCGTCGGCGTCTGCGTCCCGGACGTCACGATTCCCGCTCCGCCGTCGACGGTGAGCGGGCAGCCGTGCCGGGCGATCCCGCGCCCGGTGACCTCGAAGCCGACGAGCTTGCGGGCGACGCCCGCCGTCTTCTGCTTCTCGAGGGCCTCGCGGCCGGTGAACTCGCCCTTCTTCATCTTCACGATCCAGCCGAGGTTCGCCTCCCACGGCGTGTGGGCGTCGTCGATGTCGTTGCCGTAGAGCGCGAGGCACGCCTCGAGGCGCAGCGTGTCGCGCGCGCCGAGTCCCGCCGGAAGGATGCCGTGCGGAGCCCCCGCCGTCAGGATCGCGTCCCACACGTCGCCCGCGTGGGTGGGGTGGAGGTAGACCTCGAACCCGTCCTCGCCCGTGTAGCCCGTCCTCGAGAGGAGTGCGGGGACGCCGAGGATCTTGCCCGCCTCGAAGCGGTAGTACGTGATGCGCGCGAGCGGCGTCTCGGTGAGCGTCTGGAGGATCGCCTCGGCGCGCGGACCCTGGAGCGCGAGCTGCGCCCAGAGGGACGACTCGTCCTCGACGGCCGCGCCCGCCGACTCCGCGGCCTTCGCCCAGGCGACATCTTTCGGGGTGTTCGAGGCGTTCACGACGAGGAGGTAGTCGTCCGGCGCGATCCGGTACGTGAGGAGATCGTCGACGAACGTCCCCTCGGGCGTCAGGAACGCCGAGTACTGGACCTTCCCGTCGTCGAGAGCGGCCACGTCGTTGCACGTGAGACGCTGGACGGTGTCGAACGCCTTCGGGCCCTTGACGCGGATCTCGCCCATGTGCGAGACGTCGAAGAGGCCGGCCCGCTCGCGCACCGCGCGGTGCTCGTCGGAGAGGCCCGAGTACTCGACGGGCATGTCCCACCCGCCGAACGGAACCATCTTGCCGCCGAGCGCCCTGTGCCTCTCCCAGAGTGGCGTGCGCCTGAGGGCCTGGGCCGAATCCGAGGAGGGAGCGCTCATCGCCGCGCCGGGACGATAGATCCCGCCCCCGGCGCCGTCAACCGATGCACGTGAAGGGCGGATAATCTCCCGGTGGGAAGCGTTCGCGACGCCGAGATCCTCGCCGGGACGCGCCCCCGCAGGACTTTCTCCGCGGGAGACGAGATTCCGGACGGCGCGTCCCCGTCGGGCGTGTTCCTCTTCCTCGCCGGCGCCGCGGCTCTCCTCGCCGAGACGCCGTTCGGCCCGCATCCCGTCGCGCGCCTCGCGGCGCCCGCGCTCGCCGACCCGCGGACGGCCCTCGGCGGGTCGCCCGGCGTCGGCCGCCTCCGGCCGGACCCCGGATCAACGGCGGTGTTCCTTCCGGCGGACGCGGTCCGCGCCCTCGTCTTCGACCCGGGCGACGCGGGCGGAGCGTTTCGCCGCCTCGCGCTCTCGTGCCTCACGACGCTCATCCGCGAGACGAACGCCTCGCTCGCGCTCTTCTTCGAAGGCGTCCCGGGCCGGCCGGGCGCGCCGGGCCCGACGCGCACCGACACGATCGAGACCGACGTCGATCCGTCCCGCGCGCGGGACCTCTTCGAGACGGCGGGCCTCGACCCCGCGCTCCTTCCGGCGCTCGGCCTCACGGCGCGCACCGTCCCGTCGGGATCCGCGCTCGTGAGAGCGGGCGACGCCGGCCACGAGGCGTATCTCCTCGTCGAGGGGCGCCTGCGCGTCTCGCTCGACATCGCCGGAGCGGGAGAGGAGGCCCTCGCGATCCTCAAGCCGGGCGAGATCGTCGGCGAGATGCCGCTCGTCGACGCCGGACCGCGCTCGGCGGACGTGTACGCGCACGGCGGCCCCGCGGTCGTCTACGTCCTGACGCGCGAGGTCTTCCAGCGCCTCCTCGAGAGCGGCGCACCGGTGGGCGCGCCCCTTCTCGGCGGCCTCACGCTCCTCCTCGCGCGGCGGCTCGAGGACGCGATCAGGAAGGCGGCGGGATTCCGCATCCTCTCCGGGCCGATCTGACTACTGTTTCTTGAGCTTCTCTCTGATCGTCGCGCGGAGCTCGCCCGCCGTCGGCGCCACGAGGAGGCGCACGGTCTTCGGCTCGTAACCCGGGGCCGCGAGCCTGATCTGATAGACGGCCATGTCGCGGAACAGCATCTCGTCCTCGGCCCATTTCGAGGCCGGCCCGTACTCCTTGCCGTTGATGGACACGATCGCGTCCGGCGGCTCCACGTTGAAGGTGACGGCGCCGACCGTTTTGTAGTTCGGCCGGTGGAGCGCGCCTTCCGGGCCCGTCGGGCCGTCGGGCGTGCCCTTCGGCAGGTCCTGCTCGATCGTCACCTTGTCGTCGGCCGCCGTAGAGCGGACGACGACGTCCACGCGCAGGTCGCGATGCTCCGGGTAGCAGATGCGGAGCCGATGCTGGCCCTCGAGGTTGAACGTGAGGAGCGAGCCGCCTCCCGCGTCGTCCCAGTCGTCCGAGATCCCGATGTAGTTTCCGTCGAGGTAGACGCGCGCCTGGCTCGGCGACACGTTGATCTTCAGGAAGCGTCGGATCGTGATCGTGAGGTCCGCGTGCCTGACGGCCGTCGCGGTCGGCTTCGCGGCGGCCGTGGCCGAGGCGGCGGCGGCCGCGTCGGCGGCGGCCGTCGGCTTCGTCCGGGTTCGCTTCGGCAACGGTGTCGGTGCCTCGAGCGGCGGCGGAACGGCGGCGACGGGCGGTGCCGGCGTCTCGACGACGGCGACGGCGGGCCCCGCCGTCGCGGGCACGGGGGCCGCCGTAGCCGGCGGAGGCGCGGCCACGGTCGGCGGCGCCGTCACGACCGGCGGCGGCGGCTCGGCCGTTCCCTCCGGGCCGCTCCCTTTCCTCCCGAGGAGCAGGCCGACCACGGCGAGAGCGATCACGGCGAGGCCGCCGGCCGCGAGCGCCGCCGGCGGGATCCCCTTGCCCGGCGCCGGGGCGGCGGGCGGCTTTGCCTGAGCCCTCGCGGCGACCTCGCCCATCCGGCGGCCGGTCGTGATCGTCGGGGTCTCGGACTCGGGCAAGGCCATCTCGTCGGTGGGCGGGAGCGGCGCGGTTCCGACGGGCCCGGACGCCGAGAGTGGTATCGCGGCCGTCGGCGCCATCGAGGGCGGCAGCGGACCGGCGGGAGGGGGCATCGACGGCGACGACGGGGAGGACCGCCCGCGCTTCAGACGGCTGTCCGAGTAGTTCGCCGTCGAGCCGACGGCGGAAAAACCAAGCGCCTCGCGCAGGTCGTCGGCGAGCTCGCCGGCGTCGACGTACCGATTCGCGCGGTCCTTCGCGAGGCACCGGCGGACGATCGCGCCGAGCCCCTCGGGCAGCTCCCCCGCGACGACCGTGGGGTCCGCGGGCTCCTCGTGGAGGATCTGGTACACGAGCGTCGTGAGCGTGTCGGCCGGGAACGGCTTGCGCAGCGTCAGCGCCTGGTAGAGAACGACGCCGAGCGAGAAGATGTCGGTCCGGGCGTCGAGCTTGTCTCCCTTGATCTGCTCGGGCGACATGTACGCCGGCGACCCGACCATCTGTCCCGTGGACGTGAGCTCGGTGTCTCCCGTGAGGAGCTTGCCGATTCCGAAGTCCGTCACCTTCGCGAGCATCGAGGGTGTCAGCAGGATGTTCGCGGGCTTGATGTCGCGGTGCAGGACGCCGCGCTCGTGGGCGTGGGCGAGCGCCTCGGCGACCTCGGCGACGATCCGGATGCGGTCGCGAACCGGAAACCCGGTGGGCTCCGCGAGCTTCTGCGAGAAGCTTCCGCCCTGGACGAGCTCCATCGCGAGGTAGAGCATCCCCTGGTCCTCGCCGACGTCGAAGACGGTCACGATGTGCGGATGCTGGAGGCGCCCGGAGATCTTCGCCTCCTTCAGGAAGCGGGCCTTGGCCTCGTCGGCGCTGAAGCTCTTCTCGGCGTCGTCGAAGCGGATCGTCTTGAGGGCGAGCTCCCGCTCGATCTGCGGGTCGCGCGCGAGGTAGACGACGCCCATCGCGCCCCGCCCGAGCGTGCGCAAAATGACGTACCGACCGATCTTCTCTGGCTGCAATGAGACTCCGGCGCCGGATTCTAGCGGACGCGCCCGGACAACGGTCGGTCAGCGGCCTTTCGGCTCGTCGTCCGTGATCAGTTCGGAGCCAGCCGGCGCGGCGTCGTACGCCTTCTCGCGGCGCGCGAGCTCCTCGCGGGCCTCGGCGACGCGCGCGGCCGGCACCCCGACCTCGATCTCCGTCAGGTCATCGCTCTCGGTCGGTGTCTGGTGAAAGCTCTTGTCCACGACGCGGGCCGGAATCCCGCGGCTCTCGAGAAAACCCGCGATGAGCGCGGCCTCCGCCTCGTTCGCCGCCGCCGCGACGCCTTCCCAGCGCTCTTCGGTGTTGCTCGTGTCGTCCATGTCCGCCTCCTTCAGGCGACGACCCGGATCGCCGGGGACGCCGCCTCCGACTTCCGGAATCGTCCCACGACCGCCGCCGGAGCGTCGCCGCCGGCCCGCAGCGCCGACACGAGAGCCTCGGCCTGCGATTCCGGGACTGCGAGAAGCAGCCCGCCCGAGGTCTGGGCGTCCGCCGCGAGGAGAAGGTCGGTCTCCGGGACTCCCGGCGCCACGTCGAGGGTGGGCCGCGCCGCCGCGAGGTTCCGTTTGGACCCGTCCGGGGCGAAGCCGTGCGCGACGAGGCGCCGCGCGCCGGGGAGGACGGGCAGCGCGGACGCGGAGATCTCGGCGGACAGCCCGCCCGCTCCGAGCATCTCCTTCAGGTGGCCGAGGAGACCGTAGCCCGTCACGTCCGTCGACGCGGAGACGTCGAACGCGTCCGCGGCGCGCGCCGCCGCGCGGTTGAGGCGGACCATCGACGCGACCGCGTCCGTCTCCTCTTCGGCGGTCGGGCCCTCGCCGCGGCCGAGGAGCGCGCGGAACGAGCCCTCGCGCAGCACCCGGGCGCGCAGCGCGGCCGTCAGGATCCCCGTCCCGAGCGCTTTCGTGAGGACGAGCGCGTCGCCCGCGCGCGCGCCGACGTTGCGGCGGAGGCGCGAGGCCTTCACGCGCCCCGTGACGGCCATCCCGTACACGGGCACGTCGAAGTCCGTCGAGTGGCCGCCGAGGATCGGGATTCCGGCTTCCGTGGCGACCGCGGCGCCGCCCGCGAGGATCTCGCCGAGGACCTCGAGCGGGAGCGCCTTCGTCGGGAAACCGACGAGGTTGAGCGCGAAAAGCGGCTCGCCGCCCATCGCCCAGACGTCCGACAGCGCGTTCGCGGCGGCGATGCGGCCGAAGTCGTGCGGCGAGTCCACGACGGGCGTGAAGAAGTCCGTCGTCGCGAGCAGACACTCGGCGTCGGCGTCGTCCGCCTCGCCGAGACGGAACACCGCCGCGTCGTCGGAGGAATCGAATCCGACGAGAGCGCGCGGGTCGTGAGCCCGCGGCAGCGCTTCCAGCAGCTTCACCAGGTCAGACTGACCCAGCTTGCACGCTCAACCCGCCGACGACGCGAACGTCAGGATCGACGGATGAGCCTTCGCAGACTTCTCCATGGGACGAGTCTACTCACTCGAGCAGACATCTCGCGGGGCGCCACGGAGTATTTCTTAGAAGGTGAATGCGGGCCGGGGCAGCGGACAACTGCGGGCCGTGCGAGAGCGCGCCCAGCCTTCCGACCCTTCTAAGAAAATCCGAATCCGAGTCCTACGCGTCGCCGCCGACGAAGGACTCGCCGATCTGGCGCAGCATCATGTTCGCGGCGACGCCGGCGACGGCGCCGACGATCGCGCGCCCGCGGTACCGCCCGACGAGGAAGCCCACCGCGGCCGCGCCCAGAAGGCAGGGGAGCGGGTGCTTGCGGACCGTCTCGAAGGCGATCTTCTGCCAGTCGCCGGACGCGACGAGCCCGAACGGCTCGCCGAGCGCCCCGACCGGGCCCTCTGGAGAGGCGCCGTGCGGGGCGGGCGCGCGGACGGTGTCGTCCATCAGTCGTCCCTCCGCCGCATGAGAAGGCCGAGGGCGAAGCCGACGCCGAGCGCGATCGCGAGGGACGTGCCGGGGTTGTCGCGGACGTAGCCGGCGACGTTCGACCTCACGTCCTCCCACTCGGTGTCCGCGAGCTTCTCGCGCAGCGCGGACGCGCGCGCCTTCACGTTGTCGGCGACTTCCGAGACGCGTTCGCGCACCCGGCCAGCGCCCGAGGCGGCCGCCTCGCGCGTCGCGTCGATCTTCTCCTCCACCGCACGGGCGGCGTCTTCGACGGTGTTGTTGGCCATGGGAGCCTCCTTCGGGGAGCGCGATCTTGTCACAGCCCGCGCGTGCACGGAAGGTTACGATGCGACGCGGCATGCTCCCGACAACCGCGCAGACGAGGCTCGCACGATCTTCCCGGGAGGGCGTTCGGGAAACGCTCGGCGCCGTCGCGCGCGGCACGGCGCGCCGCTTCCTGGACGCCCGCGGTTTCGATCTCGCCGCGAGCCTCGCCTATTCGTCGCTCCTGACGCTCGTCCCGCTCATCGCGTCCGTCACCGTCCTCACCTCGACGCTCTTCGGCCTCTCGGGAACCGGCATCTACCGAATCCTCCGCCTCGCCCTCCCGGGGGCCGGCCGCGAGGTCGTCGCCGACCTCCAGACGCTCGTGCGCTACGCGTCCGTGTCCGGCAGCGCGACGATTTTCTTCCTCGTGACGTCCATCCGCACGTACTACCTCGTCGAGGGCGCCGCGAAGGCGCTGTGGGGCACGACCGTGACGCCCCGCCCGCCGCTCCGGCGGCTCGGAAGGGCCCTCTCCGTCATGATCCTCGGGCCGGTCGCGATCGGCATCCTGACCTCCCTCCTCCTCGAGAGCGGGGCGAGCATCTCCGGCTTCCGCCCCCTCGGGTCCGTCCTGACGTTCGTCCTCCTCGTCTACCTGTACCGGACTCTTCCCGGCGCGTCCGTCCTCTGGATCCCGGCTCTCGTGTCCGCGACGCTCGCCTCCCTGGCAATCACGGGGCTGCGCGTCGCGATCACAGGCGGCGTCGCGAAGCTCGCCGGCGCAGGGACCGTCTACGGGCCGCTGACGGCCGCGATCGTGTTCGTCGTCGCGGTCGGCTTCGTCTTCGTCCTGTTCCTCCTCGGGATCTCGCTCGCCCACGCGATCCAGTTCCGCGCCGAGTTTCTCGACCACGACATTCTCGAGGAGCGCACGGAGGAGGGCGGCCGGCTCTACGACTCGGTCCGGCTTCTCCTCGTGCTGACGGTCGCCTGGCGCAACGACCGGGCGACGCGCACGCTGACGGCGCTCGCGCACGACCTCGGGCGCGCGGAAGCCGACGTCGTTCCTCTCGTGCGCGACCTGCGCCAGGCCGGGCTCGTCGCGGCGGGTGAGGGCGGCGTCTTCTCCCTCACGCGGACCCCGGAGACGATCTCCCTCTACGCGGTCGCGCGCGCGATCGGCGAGTCGAGCGCCCGTGCCGTGCCGAAGGGAAACGACGCCGTCGCCGTCAGCCTCCATCGGATCTTCGGGAAGGCCGCCCGCGAGGAGCGCGCCGTCCTGCAGGGCACGAGCCTCCATGACCTGGCGACCGCGCGCTCGGGAGAGCAGAATCCTCTCGTCAAGGGGTTCGTCACGCCGTGAAGTTCCTGCTCAAATTCCTGGGTTTCTGCGTCGCGGCGGTGATCGTCATGTTCATGCTCGGCTCCGGGATGGCGACGCACCACGTCGTGACGCGCCACAAGTCGTTCGCGGTGCCAGCCGAGAAGGTCTGGTCGGCGCTCCTCTCGATCCGCCAGCTCCCGATCGACCGCTCCGAGCTCGGAACCGTGGACCTCGGAATCTCCACGCACCCGCCCGAGACGGTCGAGGTCATCGGCTCACCCGTCAAGATCGAGATCGAGACCTTCCGGCCGCCGCGCAGTCTCGTCGTGAAGACGAATGATCCCGACATCCCCTACGGCGGGACCTGGACGTTCACGCTCGAGCCCGACGGCGACCAGCTCACGAAGCTCACGGTCGTCGAGGACGCGGAGGTCCACGGACGGCTCCTGCGTTTCGCCGTCCGGACGTTCGGCCTCGACGACTCCCTCGTCGAGGGGATCTTCCGGGCCGTGAAGCGGAAGCTCACGGAGTCGTCACGCGGGTATTGACCGCCGGCCTCGCCGGTTTGACGCCCCCGGCCGTTCCCCCTAAACTCCGCCTCCTCTCCGGACAGGTGGGGCTGTAGCTCAGTTTGGGAGAGCGCCTGAATCGCACTCAGGAGGTCGTCAGTTCGATCCTGTTCAGCTCCACCACTTTACGTCGCTCTCTGACGCCGCGGTACAGCGATTCGGCATGTAGGCCGACCGCGGAAAAACGGCCGAAGACGAAGTCCGAGAGCCGTAGAATCCAACGTATGAAGTTCGTCGTGACGGTCAACCGGGACGAGGATGGCGTTTTCGTCGCCGAGTGCCCGGCGATTCCCGGATGCGTCAGCCAGGGTGTGACCGAGAACGAGGCCCTGAAGAACATCGAGGACGCGATCCGCGAATGCCTCGAGGTCAGGGCCGAGAAGGGGATGCCCCTGACCGTCGCCGTCCACCAGGTGGACGTCTCCGTTTGACGGAGAAGCTGCCGCTCCTTTCGGGACGGAAAGTCGCGCAGGCCTTCGTCAGGCTCGGGTGGCAGGTGGCCCGCCAGCGTGGAAGCCACATCATCCTCGTCAAGACCGGACACATCGCGTCGCTCTCGGTGCCGCGACCATCGCGAGGTGGCGCGTGGAACCCTGCGGTCGCTGCTGCGAAGCGCCGGCGTCGAGACTGGAACGAGTTCTTGAAAGGCCGCCGAGTAGCGGTGCTCTCGGGGCGCGGCGCGAACCGTGCCGCGCGCGGGATCGAGGACGCGCAGGAACGAGAACCGCAGATGCCGCGCGCGAAGCGAAGCACGGAGCGTGACGCGCCTACAGCGCCCGCGCCGAAGGCGCGCGCGAAAATTCTTCGCGCCGCATCCTCGAAGCCACCGACCTCGAAGAAGCGCCGACGCCAAGCCCCCGCGCGCGCGAGTTGGTGCGCGCTACGGCGCGCAGCCTCAGCACATAGCGCTCGCGTTATGTGAAGGGCGCGAAAGCGCCCCGGAGGCGTGCGGGGTGCCCCCGCGGAGCGAAGCGCAGCGGGAAATGAAAGGCCCGGGGACGGTAATAGGCCATTACCGGCCAGCGGCCGCGCGCGGAGCGCGCGGATGCAGCGCGCGTGACGGGCAGGGGAACGTGGGGCCCCGCCCGGCGCGCGCGCTGCAGAGCGCCCGGCGCCAACACCCCGCACGCCGGAGCTCGCGCGCGCGGGGGCGGATGGTGCGCCGGGTACGCCGAGAGGAAAGCCGATCAGCGCGCCGCAGTCGAGAGCCGGGAGCGCGGCGCGCCGCTTGCGCGAGAGCGCGACGACCGAGCACGTGTACTCGCGCGCGCAGGTGGTCGCGCGCGAGCCGCAGCAAGCGGCGTGACGTCGCGGGCCGTCAGCGAGGGAAATGCAATCCCAGCCGAGGCGTGACGGTCAGGCGCCGCGATTCTTCGCCCGGCGCTCGGCCAGGGCATCGATGATCTTGAAGACGGCCTTCTGGTCGTGCGAAGGCAGCTCGTCGAGTCGCTTCAGGTGCTTCTGCCGCTGCACGCTCGTCGCGGGCGCAGCCCCCCCGCCGCGCTCGGGCGCCTTCTTGCGGCCGAGAAGAATGTCAGTCGACACGTCGAGCGCGTCGGCGATCGCGACGAGCAGCTCCGGTGGCGGCGAAACGCCGCGCACCTCGTAGTACGTAATGGTCTGCTGCGGCACGCCGATCTGCGCGGCCAGCTCGGCCTGAGTCAGACCTTTCGCGATCCGGAAGCGTCGGATCCGGTCACCGAGCGTCTCCGTCTTGCCCGGTTTCTTCTTCCGTTTCCGTGCCATCGCCTCAAGTTTAGGAGCGCTTCGGCGAAGCAACGACCAGGCCGACTTGCGAGATTACATAAGACTTGGGTAATCACGATGGCCGGCCGGTACAGCACGCGGTCAGGGGTATTTGCTCTAGGAAACGGGCTCACCCACTCGTAAGGCCTCGCTTTTTGGGGGAAAATACTCATGTCAGCCTTTATCGCACTCAGGAGGTCGACGGTTCGATCCCGTTCAGCTCCACCACTTGTTTCACCCCACATTTCACTCCGGCAAACGCCGGCTCAGTGTCCCTCTGGCTGAACGGGATCGAACCGTCGACCTGAGGGGTCCGGGGACCTCTTCCCCGGAGACAGATCCGATCAGCCCGCCTCAACGCGAAGCGCGTGCGGCGCGCCCGAAGGGCGCGAGGCGGGCGTGTTCGATCCCGTTCAGCTCCACCATCAAATCAAAGATCAAACGGCTCCCTTGATCGGCGACGAGTGTCCCTCATTGGAGCTGAACGGGATCAGGTCCGTCCGACTCGAGGAGTGCCGAGAACCGTCGCTCATCAAGCGGCGGTACTCCGCCGGTGTCACGTGGAAGACCTGCCTGAAGGCGTTGGTGAAGTGACTCTGGTCGAAGAAGCCCGCTCGCTCTGCAAGAGATGCGAGGGCTTCATCCGTCGTTCGGAGCGCGTCAGCTGCCAGCTCGAGACGGCATCGTCGCGCATATTCTCCTGCGGAGACTCCTTCGTGACGGCGGAACACACGCGCGACGTGGCTCGAATGAAGGCCGAGCCGGGCGGCGATTTCGGCGAGAGGGCGCTGAGCGATCGCGAGATCGACGGCGTCATCGAGCCAGGAGGGTCGCTCACGAGCGAGAGACTCCTGACGGGCCATGTGGCCGAGCCCCTCGATCGCCAGCCCTTCCACGATCGATTCCCAGCCGACGTCCCGCACCTGCACTTCCCGTAACAGATTCAGCGCCCAGGCCCGCGCCGTTCGCTCGACGACGACGCTCGCGAGCGCGCGCGTCGGCGGCACGACGATCAACAAGAGCTCCGCGCCCGTCGGGTACCGGGCCGGACGGCCGGCGCGGGCCGGCCGGAACAAAGCCGAACCCGGCCGCCTCTGAATTTCCCGCCGCTGTACGAACTCGGAGAAGTGACCCCGCATGACGAGCTGCAGGTGCGGAAGACCCCGAGTGGGTTCAAAGAGCGGGCTCCTCCTCCCCGGTGCCACCCGCGCGAATTCGAATTCCCCGATCCGGAAGGTCGCGGTGACACGGCTCGAGCCCATGATGCCGCTCACATTCAAAGGCTAACACCGCGCTTCCGGGCCCGACTCGTCCCGATGCAATCTCCGTCCAACCGCGCTCCGGAGATCCAAGACACCTCGCGACTCACCTCGTACGTTCACTGAGTATGAAATCCCTGATGACTCATGCCGTGCTGCTTCTTGCGGTCGGGGTGACCGCCCGCGCCGAACCCATGCGTTCGGGGATCTGGAAATCCGTCGGTTACGCGGAGGTGCTGGTCGTCGGCGACGGTCAGTACACGTTCTACGACGTGACCCGGGCGTCGTGCATCGAACGGGAGCACGGAGTCATCAACCCGGCGGAGCCTTACTTCCCTTCAGTGACGTACCCGTCCGCCGAGAAAATGGTGGTCGAGGGCAGCTCCTACCGGTACTCGCTTCTGAAGGTGGACGGTCTCCCGGAAGCGTGCACGATCAAACGGCAGACACCGGATGCTCGAGACACCTTCGACGCGTTCTGGAGCTATCTCGACGAGAACTACGTCGGGTTCAAGGCCCGTGGCATCGACTGGCAGGCGGTGCGGACCCGATACCGGCCGAGGATCACGACCGCGACGACCGAATCCGAGCTGTATGCGGCTCTCGGCGAGATCGTCGCGATGATCAACGATCCTCACGTGTTCGTGAGCAACCGCAAGCAAGGTGCTGACGCCGTTGTCCTCAGCTCACGCGACCTTCATGGCATCGCGCGGACGCTCGCGGTCGCCCAGCCGGGCCACGACGACTCGTTCTACCACCGGGCGTCGCACCACATCGAGGAGGGAATCGAGGCGCTGATTCGATACGAGGTTCTGGGCGGCCGCTTCAAGACCGCCTTCAACGACAAGCTGACATGGGGGAGGCTCGACCCGAATGTCGCCTATCTGCGGGCGTCGGCGTTCGTCGGCCTCTTCACCGGCATGAAACGGGACGACATGCTGCCCAAACTCGAGGGGAAACTGGACGAGGTCTTCGGCGATTTCAGGGACGCGAAAGCTCTCGTGATCGACGTCAGCACAAATACCGGAGGCGCAGGGTTCATCCCGAATGCGATCGCCCGGCGGATCGTCCGCGAACCGAAGGTCGCCTGGACGAAACGCGCTCGAACAGAGAGCGGACTGTCCGAGGACGTCTTCACGATGCGCATCGAGCCATCCACCTCGATTCGGTTTACCGGTCCTGTCGTGATCCTCATGAGCAACAACACCGTGAGCTCCGGGGAAGAGCTGCCGCTCATTCTCAAAGGGCTGCCGTATGTGACGCTTCTCGGTGACACGAGCCCCGGCGCACTGTCCGACATTCAGATGAAATCGCTGCCCAACGGCGCGGTCCTGGGCCTGCCGAACGAAGTCGTGATGTCGGCAGACGGGGAGAACTACGACGCCCGGGGCATCGCGCCCGATGTGCGCACGACCGTCTTTGATCCGGTCAAACCCCTGTGCGGCTATGCGCGAACGCTCGCGACCGCTGCATCTCTGGCCACGAGAATGGCAGTTCGATAATCGGACACGACGCTCCACCACTTTACAAAGATCTCTGGGTCCGCGGTACAGCGATTCGGCATGGCGGCCGGCAGTCTTTTCGGTGCCGTCGATATCAGTTCTGATATAGTCCCCTCGTGGCGAATGCGCTTCGGATTCTCCACGGCGAGATCAAGGCGCCACCGATGTCGCTCGAACGCGGTCGAAAGGGACGCGATCCTGATCCTCGAGGCATTCGGGAAAGACTCGAAGAAGACCCCTAAACAGGTCAAGGAAGTCTGTCGCAAGCGCGTCCGGGAGCACCGGCGACTGGTCCGGGACGAAACATGAGCGAGAGCAAGGAAGCCAGGAAGGCAGCCCGTCTCGAGAAAGCCGGCTGGAAGACGACGACGGTCCAGGAATTCCTCGGGCTCTCAGACGAGGACATGGCCATCATCGAGGTGAAGGTCGCTCTCGCGAAAAGGCTGCGGGCACAGCGGACACGCCTCGGGCTGAGCCAGGTCGAGGTTGCGAAGATCGTCCGATCGAGCCAGCCGCGCGTCGCGAAGATGGAAGCCGCCGACAAGACCGTTTCGATCGACCTTCTCGTGAAGGCACTCGTGAAGACAGGGCTTTCCGTCCAGGAGATCGGCCGGTCGCTCGAGAAGATCACAGTCTCGAAAGAAAGCCGAGCGCCGAGGACTCGCCCACGCTTGACATCACGCAGGAGCCTCCATTGACGTTCCGGGACCCTTTCGACAGAATCTCCCGTCAGCCATGATCACCGTCACGTGGCGCGATCTGGTGGGTTCCGGAATGGGGATCCCCGACGATCCGCACCTCGACCACATCCACGTCGACTGGGTGGACGGTCCGAAGACCGTGCGCTCGAAGGCGCTCGCCTCCTTCACCTATCTCGACGGCCAGGGCGTGAAGACGAAGACCGTGGGCGGCTACGGTCAGGACGTCGCCATGACGACGAACCCCGCGGCCGATCGTCCGGTTCCGGCCGATTTTACCGCCGCCTACGTAGGGCTCTGCAGGACCTGGTCGGCGGAGGCGGTCAAGCTCTATCGGGGCTACACGCAACGCAATTTCGACGACGCCTACGCGGGGCTCGCGGCGGGATCCGACCTCGGCTGGCTGCTGGGCTGGTGGGAAGTCTGGGACGGAAACTATTACTACTACTACTTCGACCACGGCGGCCGGGTCGTCTACGTCGAATCGAAGCCGCACGGCGCGGCGGCGCCCGCGCCGGCCGTTCCCCACAACAAGGGGAGCTGCACGTTCACCGCGTCCGGCCATCTCGTCTGCCACTGGAATGCGCTGCCCGGGCTGGCCGCGACGATCGAGACGTTCTACAACGCCCGGGCCGGAGCGACGTCGATGAACGCGACGTCGAATCAGTACTCACCGCTGGTCGCGAAGAGACTGACCTGAACCGGGAAAACCGGCCCGCGTGGCGCCCGTGAGCGAGCGTTTCACGCGGAACCGCTCTTTCCCGCGGCCCCCGGCGCGCTCGGAAGCCCAATCTCGAAGTCGTACGCGGCGTCAGGACGCGGGCTTTCGAAGCGCCGGGAGCGTACGGAGATAGAGGACGAGGTCGCCGATCTGACGGTCCGACAGCGTGTGGCCCCACGGCGGCATGAGCGCCGAGAGCCCCACTCCCGCCCCACCGCGCCGGATCGCATCCGCGAGCTCGGCGTCCGTCTTCTTCTTCTGAAACTCCGGGTCGGAGAGGTCGCGCGGATGAGGGTCGAGGTTGTAGGCGTTGAAGCCGTCCCCGGCGCCCGACTCGCCGTGGCACGTCCTGCAGTAGTGCGTGAACGTGATCCTGCCGAGACCGGCCTCGTCCGGGAGCGGCGTCGGAGCGGCGGGCACGGGCGCGTTCGCCGCGGCGGGTGCCGGCTTCCGGGCGCAAGCGGCGGCCGCGAGGATCGAGACGATCACGGCCAGCGTCCGGAACCTCAGCGCGGCATCGGGGTACGCGGGTTGAAGGCCTGCGGCTCGCGCCGTGGCGACCGGTCAGAACCGGAAACCGAATCCGCCGGACACGAGAAGCGGGTTCCACTTCAGGTCCACGGGCTGCCCGAAAGCGCCGCGCGACTGCGGCTTCACCGCGAGGTACTTCGCGTCGACGACGAACCCCGCGGTCTTTCCGAGCGCGATCCTCAGGCCGGCGCAGCCGACGAAGCCGGCCGTCTTCTTGAGGGTCACGGTCCCGATGGCGGCCGCGTCGAGCGACGGGTCCGACAGGTCTCCGAACCCGACGTAGGCTCCGCCCCCGCCAATGTACGGGTCGAACGTCCCGTCGCCGAACGGGTGCAGTTTCGCCTCGAGGACCCCGGTCGTCGCCTCGAGGAAGCCCGCCGACACGAGCGTCGAGCCGTTCGCCGTGATCGCGGCGCTCTGGCGCGTGAAGAATCCGGAGAGCTCGAACGAGACGAGACGCCACGGACGCACGTCGAGGAAGGCGCCGCCTCCCCCGCCGTCCTCGAACTCGATCGCGATGTCATACGCGGGGTCCGTCACGGTCCTCGTCGTCGAATGGACCCACGTCCCGAGGAACCCGATCTCGGTCTTCACCTGCGCGGCGGCGGGCGAGGCGAGGAGGATCGAGGCGAGGCCGAGCGTGGCGATCGTGATCTTCTTCATGGCGCTTTCCCTCACGGCGCCCACGGGAGCGTCGGGCCGCCGGCGAGCTCGGCCGGGTACGTGGCGTTCGTGAGCCACATCGGAAGCAGGTTCACGTAGTACGGCGACGTCGGGAGCGCGCTGACGCCGCCGGGCAGGCTCGTCTCCGCGTGGATCCCCGAAGCGGACACCTCGCCCACGTAGCGGCGGGACGGTCCGCTCCCGAACATGAAGCCGTTCACGGTCGAGGCGCGCACCGGATGGTTCGCGACGTCCGGCGTCCCGATCCCGCCCGAGCGCGGAATGCCGGGCAGGCCCGCGAGCGGCGCCGGGAAGAGGCCGTTCCCGGGCGGCACGCTGAAAGGCGAGCCGAGCGGGTGGGAGAACGTGATGCGGTGGAGCTTGCCCCAGCGGTAGTCCGCGAGGTTCGCGGACCTCGCGAACGCGGGCGCGAACGCGTCGCTCCGGAGGAGCTCGACGGCGTCCGCGAGGCTCTGGAGGATCACGGCGTCACGGCGGTCCTCCGCCTTCAGCACTCCGGGGACGGCGAAGAAGTCGAGTCCGGACGCGCCCACGCCCTGCTGCGTGTCGAAGTCGTCGAGCATCCGCCTCAGGCCGGGCAGCGTCGAGTTCTGGTCGTTGCCGGGCGGCGACAGGTGGAACGGAAAGATCGTCTTGTCGATCACGTTCGCCGCGAAACGGCTCCGCCAGGTAGAGTAGAACGTCGCGGCGACGCTCGCGTCGATCTGCGCCTGCGTCGGCGCGGTGCCGGACGGCTTGCCCGCGTCGTAACCCTCGGTGAGGCCCGTCGGCGTCGAGTCGTCCCACGTTCTCAGGTACCCGATCACGCCCGAGAGAATCGGGTTGACTGCGAACGCCGCGAGGGCCGGGTCCGCCCCGGCGGCGGACGCGTGGTCCCACGCGGCGAGGATGTACGGCACGAAGACCTGCGCGTCGAGCATCACGTTGTCGGCCTGGATCGCCTTCATGTCGTCGAACGAGATCTTGCCGCCGTTCGCGAGCTTCTTCTGGATGAGCTGCGTGATCCGCGCGCAGCGGAAGCCGTCGTACCCGTAGTTCAGGTAGAGGATCCCGCCGCCCGGACGCTGCTTTCCGAGCGGGTTGTTGGAGAGCGTGACGCCGACGGGGTCGTTGTTGGAGTTCGCGAACCACCCGGCGGGCGGGTTCACGGACTGCGGCCGCTCGGTCGGCGGGAGGATCTCGTAGTTGAGCGCCTGGTTCGGATAGACGTTCGTGCGCGTCTGCCACTCGTTGCCGCCGGCGCCGTCGCGCAGGAAGTACGGCGGCAGGCCTTTCGGCGCGTTCGCCTGCAGGTCCTCGCGCAGCGGCAGCTCGCCGGACGTCAGGTAGGCGAGGTTCCCGTCCGCGTCCGCGACGGCCCAGTTGAACGAACCGACGGTCAGGTACGACATCCCGCGCTCGAAGTCGGCGAGGTTCTTCGCCGTGTTCCAGGTCCGGAAGCCGTCGATCTCGCGCGTCGCGGCCGTTCCCGCGTACTGCAGGGAGATCGCCGTCCCGTGCGCGAGGTCGAGCGAGATGATCGGACCGAGATTGCGGCGCGGGACGACGATGGTCGCGGGCGGAATCGCCCCGGTCGCCGAGACGACCGTGACGTCGTCGGCGACTCCGTTGCCGGGGTTGTTCTGGCGGAAGACCTCCGGCAGCGCGAGGACCGCTTCCTTCTGTCCCTCGTAGATCGTCGCGAAGCCGGCGAGCGAGCCCGGATCGGGGACGAGCTCCTCGACGTACATGTCCGTGACGTCCGTCGGGTTGTTCGTCGCCCCCCACGCGACGCGCGGCGTCTGTCCGACGAGGACGAACGGGACGCCCGCGGCTCCCATCCCCGTCGCGTCGATCGGGCCGCCCTTCACGGCCATGGGGTACCACGTCGCCGGCCAGCCGAGCGAGAGGTGGGGGTCGTTCGCGATCATCGGGTTGCCGGTCGCGGAGAGCGACTTCGACACGCCCCACTCGTTCGAGCCGCGGTCCCGGTCGATGTTGATTGCCTGCTTGAAGTACGGCGCCGCCTCCACTTTCGCGAGCCAGTCCGCGAGGAGCCCTTCGACGCCGAGCGCGGCGAGCCGGCGCCCCTCGGCCTCGACCCGGGCGTAGAACGCGGTCGGCCGCGCGACGACGGCGCCCGCCATCCGGCCGGCCCGCGCCGAGGCGGGGAGCGTCGTCGTGCGGTCGAACGGCTCGAAGCGGGCGAGGTCCTCGAAGAAGAGCTTCGTCCCGTCGAAACCCGCGGCCGCGCCCGTGCCCTGGTACGTGAGAAGCGTCTGCGTGCGGGTCGCGTCGCCGTCGTCGAAGAACTGCCCGAGGAGGAAGAGGTTCGCGAACGCGAGGCTGTCGAGCGCCGTCCACGGCTCGAACTTCGTGATCTCGAGCGCCGCGTACTCGGGCGGCAGCGGGTGCGAAAGCGCCCACGCGTTGACCCCGAGCGCATAGGCCTCGAGCGCCTCGCGCGACTCGGTCGAAATGATGTTCATCGCGCTCGACGCCGTGCGGCGAAGGCCGATCGCGCGCAGCTGCACGTCGCTCGAGAGCGCGGCAGGCCCGAGCAGCTCCGCGAGCGTGCCGCTCGCCTGCCGCCGGAGATAGTCCATCTGGAAGAGCCGGTCCTGCGCCTGCGTGTAGCCGGTCAGGAAGTGGGCATCCCACTCCGTGAAGCCGGTGATGTGCGGGATACCGCGCGAGTCCCGCGTGACCGTGCCGCCGACGCGCATGCCGGGCATGCGCAGGACCTCGTCGGCGGAGACGGGAATCGCGAGGGTGGTCAGGAGGGCGAGGGCGAACACGTGTCGACGCATGCGGTGTGCCTCCGCGGCGACCGGGTCCGCATTTCGACAGCGTCCCGGCCTGCCCGAAGATATCGAAGAACGGTCGTGTCCGCCAAACGCGCTAGCGGGCGCGCCTACCAGACGCGAACGCGGTCCCCCGGCGCGAGGTAGAGCTTCTGCACCGGCTTCACGCCGAAGGCGGCGTACCACGGGTCGAGATTGCGGACCGTGTCGCTCCGGTACTCCGCGGGCGCGTGGCTGTCGATCACGATCCGCTGGCGCAGCGCCGTCTCGCGGAACTTCGCGCGCCAGCTCTGGGCGAACGACACGAAGAACTGCTGGTCGCCCGTCAGGCCGCGCCACTCGGGCGCTTCCTTGCCGCCCCCGGAGAGCCGGTACGCGTCGTAGGCCGCCGAGAGGCCCGCGACGTCCGCGATGTTCTCGCTGATCGTGAGTTTGCCGTTCACGGCGAGGTCCGGGAACGGCCGGTAGGCGTCGTACTGCCGGATGAGCGCCTGCGCCGAGGCGGTGAAGTGCTCGAAGTCGCCCTTCGTCCACCAGTTCTTCAGGCGCCCCTCCGCGTCGAAGAGGGCGCCCTGATCGTCGAAGCTGTGGCTGATCTCGTGTCCGATCACCGAGCCCGACGCGCCGTAGTCCATGACGACGGGCCGCCGCGGGTCGAAGTACGGTGGCTGGAGCATCGCGGCCGGGAAGTTCAGCGCGTTCATCGCCGGGAGGTTCACGGCGTTCACGAGCTGCGGGTTCATGACCCACTCGCCGCGGTCGACGGGCCGGCCGAGCTTCGCGACGTTCCGCCTGTACTCGAACAGCGAGGCGCGCTGCGCGTTCCCGAGCGCGTCGCCCTTCACGACCTCCAGGCCCGAATAGTCGCGCCACGCGTCCGGATAGCCGACGCCGACCTTCAGCGCCGCGAGCTTCGCCTTCGCCTTCGCCTTCGTCTCAGGCGCCATCCACTCGAGGCGGTCGATGCGGGACGCGAAGGCCGCGATCTCGTTCTTTACCATCTCCTCGGCGCGGGCCTTCTCGGCCGGCGGGAAGTATTTCCCGACGTAGAGGCGGCCGACGGCCTCGCCGAGCGCGACGTCCGTGACGGCCACGGCGCGCTTCCAGCGGTCGCGGAGCTTCTGCGCGCCCGTGAGCGCCGTCCCGTAGAACGAGAACTGCTCGTCGACGAACGCCTTCGGGAGATACGTCGCGGCCCGCGCGAGCGTTCGGAACGTCAGGTAGTCCTTCCACGTCGCGAGAGGCTCCTTCGCGACGAGCGCCGCGAGGCCCGTGACGGCGCGCGGCTGCCAGACGACGAACGACGCCTGGCCGCCGAGGCCGGCGGCCTCGAAGAACTTCGGCCAGTCGAGTCCCGGCGCGCGGGTCGCGAAGGCCGCCCGCGCCCAGTGGTTGTTGCCCTTCGCGACGGATTCCGAGTCTTCGCGGCTCACGTGGCTCGCCGCGATCTTCTTCTCGAACGCGAAGATCCGCGCCGCCTTCGCGGCCGCGTCGGGGATCCCGCCGAGCGTCAGCATCTTCTCGACGTAGGCCGCGTACTTCGTCCGGATCTCGGCCATGTGCGGAGACGGATCGAGGTAGTAGTCGCGGTCCGGCATGCCGAGGCCGCCCTGCAGGAGGAACGGCGCGTACTGGGTGGGCGCGTCGAGATCCTGCGCGACCCAGAGGCCGAGGACGTTCTGCGTGAAGAAGTTCGTGTTGTTCAGGGCGTCGACGTCGGCGCGCAGCGTCTCGCCGAGCGCGCGGGCGAGATCGGCCTTGTCGGAGATCGCGGCGACGCGGTCGAGGGCGGGCCTCAGAGGCGCCAGCCCCTTTGCCTCGATCTCGGCTTCGTCCATGAACGTCGCGAACGTGTCGCCGATCTTGCGTTCGTCGGATCCGGCGGGTGCGGACGACTTCGCGGCGTTCTCGATCAGCTCGCGCGTCCGCTTCGACGTCAGCTCGTCCAGGATGCTCGACGCGCCCCAGGCCGCGCGGTCGGCCGGGATCTCGGCGTTCTTCAGCCACGTCCCGTTCGCGTATCGGAAGAAGTCGTCGCCGGGCGCGACCGTGCGGTCCATCCCGTCGAGGTCGAGGCCGGGCGCGGAGGCGGCCGGCGCGGCGGGCGTCGAGGCGGCCTTCGCGGGCGTTTCCTTCGCGGCGGGGGCGCAGGCGGAGGCGAGGAAGGCGACGGGCAGGAGCGCGGCGGCGAGGCTTGCAGACTTCATGCGCGGCACGATATTGAGAAGGCCGGCTACCCGCAAGCGGCCTGGGACCGCGGCCCGATTCCGAGCCACAGAAGGCCTCCCACGGCCGCGAGCACCGACGCCACGTGAAGCGCGTTCTCCCATCCGATCGACGCCGCGAGAACCGGCGTCAGCGCGGGAGAAACGAGCCCGCCGAGGTTGCTCCCCATGTTCATGACGCCGCGCGGGTGGAGCCGCGCGAAGCCGAGGGGCGCTCCGGACGCGCGCGCGACGAGCGTGACGTACTCCGGGTCGAGCGCCGCGGCGCGGCAGGCGTCCTCGCCGCGACCGAGCGTGATCCACGGCTCGCTCGACGCCATGAGGCGCCCGGCCCAGAGACGCTCCTCGGCCGTCGCCTCGCCGATCTCGAGCGTCGACATGCGGCGCGAGTGTGCGCCGGCCGCGCGACGGGCGCAAAGCGGCAGACCGTCTCGCATAATTCCTCGCGCATGCGCTCCACGCTCGTCCTCGTCCGGCACGGCCAGGCCTCGTTCGGCGCGGACGACTACGACGTCCTCTCGGAGCTCGGGCGGCGCCAGGCGCGCGCCGCGGGCGCGGCGCTCCGCGGGCGGTTCGAAGGGGTCGGACGGGTCTTCACGGGCACGATGAGGCGCCAGCGCGACACGGCCGCCGCCTGCATCGCCGCGATGGATCTCGACGTCCCGACGACCGAGGACGCCGCGTGGAACGAGTTCGACCACGAGGAGGTCCTGCGCGTGTACGAACCGCGCTGGGCGGACGCCGCGGAGCTTCGCCGGGACCTCGAGGCCGCCGCCCGTCCCGACGCGTTCGAGCGGGCGTTTCGCGCCGCGGTCGCCCGCTGGACGGGCGGCGCCCACGACGCGGAGTACCGCGAGACGTGGCCCGGCTTCCTCGCGCGTGTGGACGGCGCGCTCGCGCGCCTCTCGGACGCCCGGGGCGGCGCCGTTCTCGTCTTCACGTCCGGCGGCCCGATCGCCGCCGCCTGCCGGGCGCTCCTCGGCGCGACGCAGGCTCCCGATGTCCTCGCGCACGCGTTCCGCCTCGCGAACGCGAGCGTCACGACGCTCGACGCGAGCTCCGGCGTCCTCGCGCTCGGGACGTTCAACGACCACTCCCACCTCGCCGGGGAGGACCTCGTCACGTTCCGGTGACGGCCGTGCTCGCCGTCCTGAGATGCGCGCCGTGAGAACACGGGTCGGCGGGGCCCTCGCGCTGCTCGCCCTCGGCCTGCTCGGCGGGCGGGCCCCGGAGGCAACGGCCGCGGACGGGGCGCCTCCGATCTTCACGGCGCGCTCCCGCCGGCCCCCGTCGACGGCGTCACGGACAACGCGCAGATGCTGCCGCCCGAGTCACGGGCGCGGCTCGAGGCGAAGCTGCGCGCGTTCCGGGACGCGCACGCGTTCGTCAGGGTCTACGTCTACACGCTCCGCTCGGCAAACGGCTCGAGCGCCGCGGACGCGATCCAGGAGCTCTACAGGCGCTGGAAGATGCGGGACCGCGAGCTCTACGACGGCCTCGCGACCGTCTTCGTCTTCCGGGACGAGAAGAAGGCGCTCGTGATGCTCGGGCAGGGCGCGCCCAGGGCGAGCGACGCGGCGCTCGCGGATCTCTCGCCTGGATCCGGCAAAGGGCCTCGACTCCCCCGCCGAGCGCGCCGCCCGGCTCGAGAAGGCGTGGCCCGGCCGGATCCTGCTCGTCGCGTTCCGACCGGACTCCGCCGCGTTTCTCTCCGTCCCCGACGCGTTCTCGGACCGCTTTCCCGAGGAGCAGCGCCGCCGGATTCTCGCGGAGATCGACGCCGCGACGACGAACGCGACGTGGTCGAGGACGCTCGCGCGCGCCGTCGGCGAGATCGCGAGGCTCGCGGAAGGCGGCGCCTTCGGAGGCGGCGGGAGCAGCGGTGGGTTCTCGGGCGGCGGCGGCAGCTTCGGAGGCGGCGGCGCCTCGGGGAGCTGGTAGGAGAAGCACGATGCTGCGACGCACGCACAAGCGGTTCCTTGCCGGCCTCGACCTCGCCGCCGTCGAGGCGGCGATCCGCGAGGCCGAACGGTCCACGACGGGCGAGATCCGCGTCGCCGTCCTCCCGCGCGTCCACGGCGGGCTCGGGAAGGCCGTCCGCCCCGCGGCGGAGCGGCTCGGGATGACGCGCACCTCGGGCCGCCACGGCGTGCTCATCCTCGTCGAGCCGTCGCGCCGCGCGTTCCTCGTCTGGGGCGACACGGCGATCCACGCGAAGGTCGGAGACTCGTTCTGGAAGGAGGTCGCCGCGGCGATCGAGGAGCTCTTCCGCGCGGGGGACTTCACCGGCGGCCTCGTCCGCGGGATCGACGCGGCGGGCCGAGCGCTCTCCGCACACTTCCCGGCCGGGCCCGACGGGCATTCGAACGAGCTCCCCGACGGCGTCGACGTCTCCTGAGCGAAGATGGCGCCTCCAAAGGAGATCCCCGTGAAGCGTCTCGTCACCCCGTGTCTCGCTCTCTCCCTTCTCCTCGCCGTCCTTGGGGCGCCCGCGGCGCCCAATCCCCTCCCGGACGGTTTCCGCGGGCTGAAGTGGCGCTCGCCCGTCGCCCCCGGCATGAGGCTCAAGAAAGAAGTCTCCGCGGGCGACAACGCCGCGTATACGCGCCCGTCCGACGCGAAGAGGATGAACGGTGCCGTCCTCGAGAGCATCGTCTACGGCTACTTCAAGGGCCAGCTCTGCTCCGTGACGGTCCAGACGGACGTCGGCCAGGGGGCGAAGCTCCTCAATGGGCTCACGGCCGAATGGGGCGAGCCTCACAAGGCGGCCGCGAACGTTTTCGTGTGGAGGGACGAGAGCGAGACGCTCGCGTTCTTCCGTGTGACGGACCTCGACGGGCCCTCGTCGAACGGCGAGCTCTACATCGTCTGCAAGCCGATCGTCGAGGAGGCGAACAAGGCCGAGAGGGAGCGGCGGGAGAAGCTCCTCGGCGTCAAGTAGCCCCGAGGCGCGCGACCGCGCGGTCGACGCCGTCGAGAGAGGCGGCCTTCCCCTGGAAGACGGCGCCCGAGCCGCCGCCCTTTCCGCCCAGGAGCGCGGCGACCTCGCGCCCGAGCGCCTGCGCGTCACCGAATCCGTCGCCCAGGGCAAGCGCGAAGACGTGCTGGCCGTCCCGCGTCGCGGTCAGGAGCGCCGCGCGCGCGCCGGCCCGACCCGCGAACCGCCGCGCAACGGTCTGGACGAACGCCATGTCGCGGCCGTCCCAGTGGGCGTGCGTCACGCGGCCGCTTCCCGAAAGGAGTGACTCCGCGGCGGCCTCGGCAAGGGACTCCTCGGAGCGCCGGACGGCTTTCTGCGCGTCGGCGAGCTGGTCGAGCTTCGCATTTGCCGCAGCGAGCAGGGCCTCGTCGGGCGCGCCGAGCGCGGCGCGGAGCGTTGCGTTCCGATCCTCGTGCCGCTTCAGGCGCCGGCGCGCCCGCCCGCCCGCCGCGAAGAAGACCCGCGTGCCGCCGCGGATCGACTCGGTGGACAGGAGCGCGACCGTCTCGATTTCCGCGGTGTTCGCGAGGTGCGTCCCGCCGCACGTGTTCAGGTCGACGCCCGCGATCTCGACGAGGCGCACGTCTCCCGTGAAGCCTTCGGGCAGGCCGCGGGTGCGGGCGGGCAACGTCCGGAACTCCTCCAGCGACACGCGCCGCGGAACGACGGGGCGCGAGGCGCGAATCTCGGCGGCGACGGCTTCCTCGAGCCGCGCGAGTTCCGCCGAGGAGAGCGAGGGGGCCGCGAGCTCGACGTCCGAGACGTCGGGACCGAGATGGAACGCGGTCGTCTCCCAGGCGAAGCGGTCCTCGGCGACGGCCGACAGGAGATGCTGGCCCGTGTGCTGCTGCATGTGGTCGAACCGGCGCTCCCAGTCGAGGACGACGTCCGCGGGCCCCACGGCGACCGGCGTCGCGAGCGTGTGGCGGATCACGCCGTCCCGCTTCTGGACGTCGAGGACGGAGACGCCGTTCAGTGTGCCGCGGTCGGACGGCTGGCCGCCACCCTCGGGGTAGAGGATCGTGTCCTCGAGGACCACCCACGGACGGCCGCCCTCGGCGCCGGCCGCGACGACGGCGGTCGCGAGCGTCCGGCGGGTGGGCTCGCGTTCGTAGGCGGGCGGGCGGTCGCTCACGTCGGACTCACCGGCCGCGGATCGACCGCTCCTCGGGAACCGGCGGCAACTCGAGCTTCGTCTTGACGTCCACCTCGTACGACGCCGCGATGCGCCAGGCTCCGGCCTCCTTCTGGAACACCTGGAGCAGGCGGCTGCGCACGGTCGTCCCGTCCTCGGCACGGAAGCCGGGCGGGAGCTTCTTCCATCCCGTCAGCTCGACGTCGGCCTCGACGAGCGCGACGTCGGGCTTCAAGACGCGGAGCTTGCGAACCTTGAGCGCGATCCGGGCGCCGGGCCACGCGGAGAGGACTTCGCCGACCCTCCTGTCCACCTCGGCTCGCCCGCGGGCGACGCCGCCGAACGCATCCGCGTACGTCGCGTCATCGCGGAACGCCGCCGCGAGCGCCTTCGCATCCCCGCGATTCCACGCGGACTCCTCGTCGTCCATCGCCTTGCGGAGCGCGGGCTCCTCCATGGCCGGGTCGAAGACGGGGCCGGCGGCGCCCGGGCCGGCCGCGCCCGGCGCCCCGGCGCCGGGCGCCGGTGCGGGCGCGCCCGCGGCGCTCGTCCCGCCTTTCGGCGGCTCGTATTCCGACGAGAGAATCTTGCCTTCGCCGGCGTCCACGGCGACCTCGGTCACGCCCCCCTTGTTCGAGAAGCGCAGAAGGAACGTCCAGGCGAGGCATCCATCCACGACGTCGACGTTCCCCGAGATGATCGAGTTGACCCGGTCCGGCGCGACGGAGGCCACGGCCGTCGCCTCGGCGTCCTTCACGGGCACCTTCGCGAGGCGCCGGAGGTCCGCCTCCGTCGCGCCGTGCGGGACGTGGACGGAGCACTCCGGTTTCTGGGCGTTCGCGAGCGCGGCGAGGAGCAGCGCGGCGGCGGGGGCGGCGGTCCGGGCGCGGAGCATGGCCGGCTATTGTGCGCCGTCAGGGTTCGTCCAGCACCCTCCGCACCTTGAACAGGAGGTCGCCCGGCGTGAACGGCTTCTGGAGGAACGCGACGCCGGAAGCCTGAACGCCCCGGATCGCGACGGCGTCCGTCGGATGTCCCGAGACGAAGAGGACGGGGGCCCTCACGCCGAGGGCCTCGAGGCGGCGCCTCAGGACCGTGCCGCTCATCTCCGGCATGACGACGTCGCTCACGACGATCCGGATCGCGCCGGCGGTCGCGCGGGCCACGCTGACGGCCTCGGCGCCGGACGCGGCCTCGAGGATCGTGTAGCCGTGGCGCTCGAGGACGTTGCGCATGAAGCGGCGCACCGCGTCGTCGTCTTCCACGAGGAGCACGGTCTCCGTTCCTCCCGGCGGGGTGCGCCGCGGCGTGCCCGACGGGCGCCGGTCCGTGAGGGGCTCGTCGGCGCGCGGGAGATAGATCCGGAACGTCGACCCGTGGCCGGGATCGCTGTAGACCCAGACGAAGCCGCCGCTCTGCTTCACGATCCCGTAGACCGTCGAGAGACCGAGGCCGGTCCCCTTCCCGGCCGGCTTCGTCGTGAAGAACGGCTCGAAGATGCGCGCGAGCGTCGCGGGGTCCATCCCGCAGCCGTCGTCGCTCACCGCGAGCATGACGTACGACCCGGGGCTCCCGGCGGCGTGCGCCGCGACGTACGCCTCGTCGAGATCCACGTTGCGCGTTTCGATCCGGAGAGTTCCGCCCTTCTCCATCGCGTCGCGCGCGTTGACGGCGAGGTTGACGAGCACCTGCTCGATCTGGCCGGGGTCGGCCTTCACGCGACCGAGGTCGGGCGCGAGATCCTTGTTGATCCTCACGTCCTCGCCGAGGAGCCGCGCGAGCATGGACTCGGTGTCGACGACCACGTCGTTCAGGACGAAGACCGCGATCCTCTGGACTTGCTGGCGGCTGAACGCGAGGAGCTGCCGCGTCAGCACGGCCGCTCGCTCGGCGGCCCTGAGGATCTCGGCGACCTCCGAGAGGGCGGCCTCGCCCAGCGGACGCTCCGACAGGAGCTGGGCGTAACCAAGGATCGCGGTGAGGAGGTTGTTGAAGTCGTGTGCGACCCCGCCGGCGAGCTGGCCGACAGCTTCCATCCGGGACGCCTGCCGTTGCCGCGCCTCATCCCGGATCCGCTCTCGGTCGTCCAGCTCCACTCGATCTCCCTGGAGGCTCCAGCCAGGCAGCCGGAGATCCCTCCATCCCTGCTGACGGTTCTGAGGGGAGGTTTTCAACCGCCGCACGCAGATCTCTTGTATTGCGACAGGCCAAGACGTAGGCTCGGAGAAGCAAACGAGGTGCCCATGTCGTCCCGGGCGAGCCAAAATGACATTTTGGGAGTCGTGACGTCTCCCCGGGAAGACGCTCCCGAAGGAACGACACCCGATGCCTGGGACTGGGAAGAGCTGGACGGGCACCTGAGGCCTCGCCTCGTCACGGTCGGAGTGCGCCGCTTCGGGTGCACCCACGAGGAAGCCGAGGACCTCGTTCAGGACGTCTTCGAGGCGGTGCTCGTGAAGCGCCCTCGCGTGAGGAACGTGAGGAGCTACCTCGTGAGCACGTTCTTCAAGCGCTGCTTCGACCGCGTCGAGAGACGCGCGCGACAGCTCATGCTCGAGCTCCCCCTCGACGCCGCGCCCACGGGCGAGGACGAGACCGGCCGTCTCCTGAACGCATTCCACGTGCGCGGCGCCTTCCGCCGGCTGACGCCGGTCTGCAGGCGTCTCATCCGAACGTATTGCGTCATGAGGGTCTCTCTCGCCGAGGCCGCGGCGGACTCGGGCTGCACCGTGCCGGCCGTCTGGAAGCGGATCGACCAGTGCATCAAGAGGATGCGAACGTGTCTGGCCGAGTGAGCGCGCACCCCGCGGAGGTCGCGCTCCTCGCGCTCGCTCTGGGTCGCGCCGACGACGCGCCAAACGGAGCCCGAGGCCACGTCGCGGCCTGCCCCACGTGCGGACGCCGGGAGGCCGAGCTGCGGGAACTCTCGGGCGCGATCGCGCTCGAGAGCCGGGTGGACGAGGAGCTCGAGACCGCCGCGCCCCATCCCGCGTCGCCGGGAACGGCGGAGCGGCGCGATCGCCTGGCGCGCCTCGTCGCCGGCGCGGACTCCTCGTTCCGGGACGTCGACGCGCTGCTCGAGCTCGCGCGCAACGGACAGGGCGACCTCGCCGGGAGAGTCCGGGAGCTCGCCGCGTCGAGCGCCGGGCGCCTCACGCTTCTCTACGCCGCGCAGCGCGGCGCCTTCGCGGCCGCCGTTCCGAAGCGCGCCCTCGCCCTCGCCCAAGCCGTCGAAGCTGCCGCGGGCGCCGCGGAGCCTTCGGCCGACGCACGAGCGTCGGCCGTTCCGGCGGCCCTCCTGCGCGCGGAGGCGCGTCTCCTCGCGTCGCAGGCCCTCCTGAACATAGGGGGGCTCGCCGAGGCGCGCGAGGCAGCCGATGCGGCGCGGCGAGAGTTCGCGACGCTCGGCGCCGATCCGTTCAGTGCCGCCCTCTGCGACTACTTCGAGGCGAGCGTCCTCTGCTTCCAGGGCGCGTTCGGGCGCGCCGAACGCCTGTTCAAGGCCGCCGCGGGCACCTTCGCCGACTTCGCGCAGGACCACTGGGTCGGCCGCGCCGAGGGCATGCTCGCTCAGATGCTCGTTCAGCGCGGCAACCGCGCCCGCGCGCTCGCGAGCTTCGACGCCGCGATCGAGCGTCTCGATCCCGAGCGCGACGCAAACGCGTTCGCCGCCCTGCTGCTGAACCGGGCGCGCTGCTTCGCGCTGCTCGGCCGGTTCGAGGGGGCGCAGCAGGGCTTCGCACAGGCTCTTCAGGTCGCGCGTCGGCACCGGCTGGACATGCTCGTCTTCTCCGTGCGGCAGAACCTCGCCGAGCTCGAGCTCCTCCGGGGCGATCTCGAGCGGGCCCACGCCTCGTACACGGTCGTCGCGGCCGAGGCGGACAGGCTCGGCCTCGAAGAGGATCGGGTCGTCACGCGTCTTGCCGCCGCCGAGTGCCTCGGGCGCCTCGGGCGTCGGGACGAGATGATGCGCGCGCTGCGCGCGATCGGGCGGCTCGTCGCCGTGACCGACCTCGTGGGAAATCCCGCGTGGTGCGAGATCGCCGCGCGCCTAGATCCTGGCGACGTCGACGTGGGTCTCGTCTCTCGGGTGCGCGAGCACCTCGAGGCCGCGCGCGACGGGTTCGTCCTGCCCTTCCGCGCCGCCCGGCGCGCGTAGTCGCCGCCCTTTTCTTTCACTTCGTTCCTCGCCGGCGGTTGAAAACCACCCCCGGAAACCGTCTGCAGGAGTAACAGGCGGAACCGCCTGAGCGCTCATGCCTCCCGCCTCCACGGTCGCGCCGGGAACCGGCGCGCCAACAGGAGGGACTCATGGACGCTCTCACGCTGCTCCTCACTCTGATCGGTTTCGGCTCCGACGCGACGACATCCGATACGGACGACTCGGGCTCCGGCGACCCCGGCCGCGGCGGCGTGCCCATCGGAGGCTGACGGAATCGGATTGCACCGCCCGGCGGGCGCGCCCGCCGGGCCTCTGCCTCAGTATCCTTCGCCCTCGCCTGATGCGGCGGCCCGGCCGCGGTGGAACCGGAAGAGGAAGACGTAGTACGCGGCGACGAGAGGCAGGCCGAGCGCGAGCCAGACGAGCGCGGTCTTCAGACCCGCCGGATCGCCGCCCGCATTCGCGGCCGTGAGCGAGAGCGCGGCGTTCGGCGTCGCGCGCAGCATGACGGGCCACACGCAGACGGCCGTCGCGACGGAAAGCCCCGCGACGAACGCGCACGACGACAGGAAGGCCGCGAGGTCGCGCCCGCGACCCGGGAGGACGAGCGCGCAACCGAGGCCGAGGACGGCGAGCGCCGCGAGCGCGGCCGCGAGAGGACGCCGCGGGAGCGCCGCGAGCAAGTCCGGATTCACGGACGCCGTCGCGAGCGTCACGGCGACCCAGAGCGCCGCGACCGCGAGACCGAGGGCGCGCGCGGCACGCCGGCTGCGCTCGCGCACCGCGCCGTCCGTTTTCCACGCGAGATACGTCCCACCGTGCGCCGCGAGCGCCGCGAGCGCGAACGTCCCCACGAGGACCGTGTACCAGTCGAGGATGCCGGGCGGCGGCGTCGGCCGGAAGCTCGTGAAGAGCGTGAGCTCGAACCAGCCGTCCGCGTCGAGCGGGACGCCGCGCATCAGGTTGCCGAGCGCGGCGCCGAAGAAGACGGGCAGAAGGATGCTCGCGACGGCGAAGCCCGCGTCCCAGGTCTTGCGCCAGATCGTGTTCGCGACGTGGCTGCGGAACTCGATGGAGATCCCGCGCAGGATCAGGCACCAGAGCACGAGGAAGATCGCGAAGTAGAAGCCGGAGATCCCCGAGGCGAGGACGCGCGGGAAGCCCACGAAGAGGGCGCCTCCGGCCGCGAGGAGCCAGACCTCGTTGCCGTCCCAGAACGGGCCGATCGCGGCAAGCACCTGGCGGCGCTCCGCGTCGGTCCGCGCGACGAACAGGTGGAGCGCGCCCGCGCCGAGGTCGAATCCGTCGAGGACGACGTACGCCGTGAGCATGAGGACGACGATGCCGTACCACATCTCAGCCACGGACCGCCTCCTGCGGGTCCGGCCCGGCGCCGGCGCGTGCGGCAGGCCCGTGCGCGATCTCGCGGCCGACGAGGAACACGAAGAGGAACGCGAGCACCGTGTAGAGCCCGCAGAAGCCGAGCAGGGTGAAGAGCGCCGTCCCCGCGTGAACGGTCGGGCTCGAGCCCTGGGCGGTCCGAAGGAGGCCATAGACGAGCCACGGCTGACGGCCGAGCTCCGTCGTCAGCCAGCCCGCGAGAACGGCGATGTACGGGAACGGGAATGCGAGCATGAGCACCCAGAGCATCGGCGCCGAGACCTCGAGCGTCCCGCGCCACGCGAGGAAGCTCGCGATCGCCATGACGACGATCAGGAGCGTGCCGAGGCCCGCCATGACGTGGAACGCGTAGTAGAGGAGCTCGACGTTGTCGGGCCACTCCGCCACGGGGAAGTCGTTCAGGCCCTTGACGGTGCTCGCCACGTGCCCGAACGCGAGAACGGACAGGACGTCCGGCACCGTGACGGGATTGTCGAGTCGGCGCTCCCTCACGTTCGGCTGGCCGATCATGTTCAGGCCCGCGCGCGGCCCGCTCTCGAAGCGGCCCTCCATCGCGGCGAGCGCGACGGGCTGGTGTCGCGCGACGAGCTTGGCCTGGGTGTCGCCGGTCGGGAACGCGACCAGCACGCTCGACACGAGTCCCACGGACGTCCCGAGCCTCAGGAAGAGCCGCGCCTCGGGCAGGTGCCGGCCCTGGAGGACGTAGAACGCGCCGAGCGCCGCCACGACGAAGGACGCCGTCACGACGCTCGCCGTCATGTTGTGCGCGTACTGCGCGAGCGCCCACGGGTTCAGGAGGAACGTCCGGAAGCTTTCGAGGTACAGGATGCCGTCCGGGCCGACCCCGTGCCCCACCGGGTGCTGCATGAACGCGTTCGTCGCGGTGATGAAGTAGCCCGAGACCCAGCTCCCGACGAAGAGCGCGACGGCCGCGAGGAAGTGCCCGAAACGCGAGAGCCGCCTCTCGCCGTAGACGAGCAGCGCCAGGAAGGTCGACTCGAGGAAGAAGGCGAACAGGCCCTCCATCGCGAGCGTGTGCCCGATCACGTTGCCCGCGTAGCGCGAGAAGCGCGCCCAGTTCGTCCCGAACTGGAACTCCATCGGGATTCCGGTCACGACGCCGATCGCGAAGTTGATCCCGAAGATGCGGATCCAGAAGCGGGCGGCGTCGTTCCAGCGCTCGCCGCCCGCGCGCAGAGCCAGCGCCTTCATGACGACGATCAGGAGCGCGAGCCCCATCGTGAGGACCGGGAACAGGTAGTGGAAGAGGATCGTGAAGGCGAACTGGAGCCGGTGGAGGAAGAGAGGGTCGCCCATCGCGTCTCGTGCCGGAGAGTCTAGCCGCCTTCGCCGCCCGACCGCGGCAACGCCGAGGGCCACGCGCGCCGTGAGCCCCGCGCGTCGCTGCTAGACTTCGCACGGTCGCCATGCGGGAAGAGCTGAGCCGGATCGACCTGACGCCCCTCGCGGACCTCGTGACGATCAAGCAGGAGGAGGAGCTGCTCGCCGAGCGCCTGACCAAGATCGAGGAGCGGGCCGGAAAGGTCTCGCCGGCGGTCTACGACCGGGTCAAACGCGACTACGAGACGCGCCGGCTCGCGCTCGAGGAGCAGTCGCGCCCGCTCAAGGACCGGGCGCGCGCCGAATTCCGGCGTCTCGAGGCCCTGCACGCGCAGGTCGCGCAGGCCGTCGCAGCCGCGACGCTGGACCTCGAGGAGCTCGAGTTCCGCAACGACCTCGGAGAGTTCCCCGACCCCGAATACCGCGAGAGGCTCGCGGCCTGCGATGCCCGTCTCGCCGGGGAGAAAGAGGAACTCGATGACGTCCAGCGGACGCGGGAGAGGTTTCTCGAGGCCTTCCACTCGGCGGAAGAGCTCGAGGGCGGCTCCCCTCCGCCGGCGCCCCGTCCGGCGCCCGCGATCTTCGGCTCGGCTCTCGAGCCCGAGGCGCCCGACGAGACGCTCGTCAAGGTCCCGCCCGCCGCGCCGGAGGCGCCGACCTGGGGTCGCGAGCCGACGCACGTTCTCCCCCGCGCGCGGCTCGCGCTCCTGGACGGCGAAACCGTTGCGCGGGAGTTTCCCGTCAAGCCCGGCATCTCGACGGTCGGCCGCCTCCCGCAGAGCGACATCCACCTTCCGACCCCCGACGTGTCGCGCCGGCACGCGCAACTCGTCTTCGGCGAAGACGGGTGCACGATCGTCGACCTCGGCTCGGAGAACGGCGTCGTCGTGAACGGCGCCCGGATCGCGAAGCACCTTCTCGCGGACGGCGACGTCGTCCAGCTCGGAAAGCAGCGCCTGCGTTTCCTCGCGTGACGAACGTCCGGGAGCCCGAGGAGCGCTCCCTCGCGTCGCGATATGGTTCGCGCTCATGACCACCCTCGCGAGCCTCCTCGTCGGCCTCGTCGCCCTCCTCCACGCGGGCTTCCTCGTCCTCGAGATGTTCCTGTGGAAGACGCCGACCGGAAGACGCGTCTTCGGCCTGCCGCCGGACGTCATGGCCGCGTCCGCGCCGCTCGCCGCGAACCAGGGCCTCTACAACGGCTTTCTCGCCGCCGGTCTCGTGTGGGGTCTCCTGCTCGGCCCCGCGGGATTTCCGGTCCGGGTCTTCTTCCTCGTCTGCGTCGTCGTCGCGGGCGTCTTCGGCGCCGCCACGGCGAAGAGGACGATCCTCTTCGTCCAGGCGCTCCCCGGCGCCCTCGCGCTCGCCGCCGTCTGGCTCGCGCGCTGAATCCGGATCGGCTGTAGGCTCTCCCGGGCGCGTCCCTGCGCCCGAGGAGCCCGCCATGACGCTCTGCCCCATCGCCCTCGCCGTCGGGTGCAAGAAATGCCCCGCGTTTTCGTTCTGTCCCCTGAAGACGGTCGTCGGAGACGCGAAGGAAGAGGAGAAGAATCCTTCGAAGGGAAAGGCCCCGGGAAGAAGGAAGAGCCGATAGTCCTCGCGACGCGGCGGGTGCGTACGATTCCTCCATGAGCGTTCCCGCGCAGACCGCGATTTTCGCTGCCGCGCTTCTCCTGACTTCCTGCGGGCGAGCAGCCGACCCGGTGAGGGACTGCCTCGTGCACACGGTCGCGGCCGCCGAAAAGCGCGACGCCGACGGCGTCATGCGCCGCATCGGGGAGGGGTTCCGCGACGCGGCGGGCGGGGACCGGCGCGACGCGTCGGAGCTCGTCCGCCGAACGCTCGCGGCCTACCGGAGCCTCTCGCTGTCGCTCTCGGACGTCGTGATCGAGCGGGGGCCGGCGGCCGCCCACGCGAAGTTCCGGGTCCGGATGTCGGGCACGCCGCGAGCCGCCGGCGGCCTCGAGGGAATTCTTCCCCGCTCCTCCCGGTGGGCCTTCGACGTGCGCCTCGAGTCCCGATCCGGCGGCTGGAAGGTCACGTGGGCGTCGTGGGTGCCGGTCGAGGAGACGAATTGAGCACGTACGGCGCGATCTACGCCGTCGTCCGCGGAATTCCGCGCGGGCGCGTCGCGACGTACGGACAGGTCGCGCGACTCGCGGGTCTCCCGAACCACGCGCGCCTCGCCGGCTACGCGCTCCACGCGCTGCCGGCGCTGAGCCCCGTCCCGTGGCACCGCGTCGTGAACGCGAAGGGAGAGGTGAGCCCTCGCCGCGACGGCTCCGGGCACGACCGCCTGCAGCGCCTCGTGCTCGAGCGCGAGAAGGTGCGATTCGACCGAAGGGGCCGCATCCCGCTCGCGAAGTACCGGTGGCGGCCCGAGGACGGCCCGTAGACTGGCGCGGATGGACGGGGCACCGGCACGGTCCTTCCTCACGGCCGAGTGGCATCTTCTCGCGATGCTGAACTGGGAGGTGGAGCGCTCGGTGCTCGAGGCGTTCGTCCCGGCCGCGACCGAGTTGGACGACTGCAATGGAGTCCTCTACGCGAGTGTCGTCGGGTTTCTCTTCGAGAGGACGCGTGTCCTCGGGGTCTCCGTCCCGTTTCACGGTAATTTCGAAGAGGTCAATCTCCGGTTCTACGTGAGACGGAAGGTCGGGGGCGGCTTCCGACGCGGCGTCGTCTTCGTCAGGGAGCTCGTGCCCCGCCGGCTCGTCGCGCTGATCGCCCGACGCGTCTACCACGAGAACTACACAGCCGTCCCGATGGCGCACGCGATCGACGTCCGCGCCGATGGGTCCCCGGCTCGCGTCGCGTACTCGTGGACGCACGCGGGCGCTCCCGGGCGCATCGCGCTCACCGCGGCTCGGGGTCTGCGGCCCCTCGCTCCGGGCTCGGTCGAGGAGTTCCTGGCCGAGCACTACTACGGGTACGTCCGGCAGCCGGACGGAGCCACGCTGGAGTACGCCGTCGAGCATCCGCGCTGGCAGGTGTGGCCCGCCGACGATGCCCGGCTCGACGCCGACGTGCAGTCCCTCTACGGCGACGCGTTCGTCCGGGCGCTCGGTCGCCCGCCCGACGTCGCGTTCCTTGCGGCAGGGTCCGCCATCCGTGTCAGACGCGGGACGAAGGTCTCGTCGTGACCGCCCCGGCTCCCGACTCGTGGGTCCTCTACGACGGCGCATGCGGGTTCTGCAGTCGCTGGGTTCCGTTCTGGAAGAACACGCTCGCGAAGCGCGGCATCGGAATCGCGTCTCTTCAGGAGCCCTGGGTCGTCGAGCGTCTCCTGGAGCGGGGCATTCCGACTGAGAATCTGCTCGACGACCTCCGCATCCTCGTCGTCTCCACGGGCGACGTGATCCCGGGTGCCGACGCCTACCGTTTCGCTTTCCGTCGCATCTGGTGGGCCCGGCCTCTCCATCTGCTTTCCGTGACGCCCGGCCTGCGACGCCTCTTCGACCGTGGGTATCGCACGTTTGCCGAGAATCGCTACCGGGTCTCGAAGGCCTGCCACATCGCGCCGCCCCCGCGAGACGTGGACGCGGTCCATCAGAGCTCGACGAAGTCGTCGTCCGGATAGCAGTAGAGCCAGTTCTCGCCGGGCTCGGCGGAACAGACCACGGGGTGACCGGAGCTCCGCGCGTGCTTGGACGCGTGGCGGTTCGGAGACGAATCGCAGCAGCGCGTGCCGCCGCACGTCTGGCAGGTCCTGAGGTGGACCCAGCTCGAGCCGATCTTCACGCAGTCCTCGCACTCGAGCTTCTTCGGCCGGACGACGGACTCGAGGTTCGTGATGTGGGGGCAGGCTCCGGAGATCTTCACGGCACCTCCTTCGTGGCGCGGCAGAACGTCAGGGCGAAGCGGGCGGACGCGTCGAGCCAGCGGCGCTCGCGGCGGAAGCCCGCGGACGCGACGAGCCGGTCGACGTCCTCCGGCTCGTACTTGTACGAGCTTTCCGTGTGGATCGTCTCCCCGGCCGCGAACGCGGCGACGACAGCGGCCTTCGGGATCCGCACGCACTGCGCGCCGAGGCTCACGAGATGCATCTCGACGCGGCGCGCCTCGCCGTTCCATACCGCGCGGTGCTTCCAGGCCGCGAGGTCGAAGTCGGCGCCGAGCTCGCGGTTGAGGCGCACGAGGAGGTTTCGGTCGAACGCGGCGGTCAGGCCGAGCGGGTCGTCGTACGCGGCGAGGAGGTCGCTCTCGGGTTTCACGAGGTCCGTCCCGAGAAGAAGCGCGTCGCCCGGCCTCAGGCGGCGCCGGACGGCGCGGAGGAGCCGCTCCGCGTCCTCGGGATCGAAGTTCCCGATGTTCGAGCCCAGGAAGAGGACGAGGCACTCCTCGCGCGGCCGCCGCCCGCCCGTCGCGGCCCGGAGCCCCGGCTCGTAGGTCGCGCGGTGTCCCCGCGCTCGCACACCCGGGATCTTTCCGAGCCGCTCGAGAGAGGCCGCGACGGCCGCGGGCGAGAGGTCGACGACGTGGACGTCGGGCGACCTCCGCCGCGCGCGGAGTGCCTCGACGACGACGGCGAGCTTTTCACCGCTGCCCGAGCCGAGTTCGACGACGCGAACGGTTCCCGCGAGCGCGCGTGCGAGCGCCGGTGCGGCCCGGCGCAGGAGCCGCGTCTCGGACTTCGTGATCCGATACCAGGGCAGGCAGCCGATCGCCTCGAACAGCCGCGACCCGAGCGCGTCGTAGAAGTACTTCGGCGGAAGAGTACGCGGCCTCCTCGCGAATCCGGCCTGCACGTCGCCGGCGAAGCTCACGGACGCACGCAGCGGAATTTCGCGTAGACGAAGGGGTAGCGCGGCTGGAACCAGTTGCGGAATGTCCGCCTCACGAGAGCACCCGGCGTAGCGGGCGAGGCGCCCTTCAGGACGAAGTGGTGTCCGTCGAAGAAATCCGCCGAGTACCGCGGATACGTTTCCATCGGCTCGAATCCGTCGAAGCCGGCGAACGGCGTCGACGTCCACTCCCATCCGTTCCCGAAGAGCTCGTGCACGCCCCAGGCGCTGGCGCCCTCGGGCCGCGAGCCGACGGGGACGGGATCATCGCGATCCGCGCCGAAGTTTCCGTGCCTCGCGGCGGGCTCCGCGTCCCCCAGGGCAACGCGCGCTCCCCGCCGTCCGGCGTCCCGAACGCCGCGCGGTGGAACTCGGCCTCCGTCGGGAGACGCGCGCCCTGCCACCGCGCGTATGCCGACGCCTCTGCCTGGCTGACCCAGACCGGCCATGCGGGCGGCAGCGGGACACGGCCGAACTGCCCCAGCCAGGACCAGGCGCCGCCCTCCTTCACCCAGAACGCGGGATGCGCGACGCCGTGTGAGACGAGCCACTCGATGTCTCCGGGGGACCACAGGGACGCGTCGGTGTAGCCGCCGGCCTCGACGAACTCGAGGAAGTCGGCATTCGTCACGGGCAGATTGTCGACCGTGAACGCCGGGACCATCCGGCAGGTCCGCGGGAACTCGTTGTCCCAGCCGAACGGGATCTCGCCGCGCCGCGACCCGAGCGTCGCGACGCCGGCGGGAATGCGGACGCCTTCGCCCCGCGCCCGTTCGCCACCCGTCTCGGGAGCGCGCGCGCCCGCGGGAGGCCTCTTCTGCGCGTACGTCAGCCGGTGGAGCATGTACCGGAGCGTCTCCTGGTGCATGAACTCGTGCTCGAGGACGGTGAGGGCCGCGTCCTCGCGGGCCGCTCCCGCGGGGGATCCGAGCGCTTCCTCGACGGCCGCTTCGGCCCGTCGGACGTAGGCCGTTACGGCCGCCCGCGAAGGCCAGCGCACGTCGGCGGGCGCCCCACCCTCGGCCGGAGGGTCGATGCCGCGCTCGAAGAGAACCTCGAACGACGGGTCGAGGCCCGGCCGGCCGAGCGCGCCCTTGAGGAGCGTGTTCACGGTGAAGGCCGCGAGGTGCCCCTCGTAGAAGACGAACGGATGGCGCAGAGCGATCGGCCGGGCCTCGTACGCTCCCGGCGCGAGCGTCTCGTCGAAGAAGCGCCAGGTCGCGATCCGCGCCGCGCGCCACCGGGAAAGCGTCGAGGAGTGCGAAGCGGTCATGCTCATCCCCTTGAGACCCATGCGCTGCGACACTCGTGCCGCATCCGACGGGCCAACCTTACAACGGAACTAGCGCCGCGCGTCGGCGCGCAGAAACGTGCCGTCCTCGAGCTGCTGAAACGCGTGCCTCAGCTCCTCCTGCGTGTTCATGACGACGGGCCCGTACCAGGCCACGGGCTCGCCGAGCGGCTGTCCGGAGATCAGGAGAAACCGGATGCCGTCGTCGCCGGCATGGATCTCCACCTCCTCGCCCCGGTCGAAGAGAACGAGGGAACGGTTGTCCGCGTGCGACGGCGGTTGCGCGTCCGCCCACCCGGCGGGCTCACTCGGCACCGCGAGCGGACCCGACGCGTTGGGGAACTTCCCGCCGCCCGAAAAAACGTACGCGAACGCGTGGCTCGTCGTCTCGACCGGCAGGAGCTTCTTCTTTCCCCCCGGGATCGTCACGTCGAGATAGACGGGCCGGGCGGCAACGTCGTCAACCGGCCCGGTCGTCCCGCGATAGCTTCCGCAGACGACGCGCACCTCCGTTCCGTCGTCGTCCACGACGATCGGCACGTCGCCGGCCTTCACGTCCTGGTAGCGCGGCTCCGTCATCTTGAGCGACGACGGGAGGTTCGCCCAGAGCTGGAAGCCGTGCATGCGCCCGTCTGGGTCCCCCTTCGGCATCTCCTGGTGGATGATCCCGCGGCCGGCCGTCATCCACTGGATGTCGCCGGCGGCGATCGTTCCCTTGTTCCCCATGCTGTCGCCGTGCTCCACCGTTCCGGCCAGGACGTACGTGATCGTCTCGATCCCCCGGTGCGGATGCCACGGGAAGCCCGCGAGGTAGTCCTCCGGGCGCTCGTTCCGGAAGTCGTCCAGCAGGAGGAACGGGTCGGTGTCGGACGTCGTGCCGAAGCCGAACGCGCGGTGGAGGTGCACGCCCGCCCCCTCCAGCGTCGGCTTGGCCTTGACGAGACGCTTCACGGTTCTGATCGCCATTCCCTCACCCTCTCCTTTCCGCCGGGGCACGTTCGCCCTCACGGTCCGTCAATGCCAGGGCGCTCCAGGAGCTTCCCACGGCGAGCCCGGCCGCGATCCACGCGACGACGCGGAAGCCGGCGACGAACGACTCGGCGACGGCCCGGCGGCCTCCGGCGTCCGCGACTTCGGCCGCGGCGAGCCTCGACCGCCGCGCGTCGATCTGCGTCCGGACCGCGGGCGACGCGCTCCACGAGGCCAGCCTTTCGTCGAGCGCCCGGTCGAAGACCCGGCCGAGGACGAACCCGAAGACGGCGACCGCCAGCAGGGCCGCAACGCGCGACACGGCGTTGTTGATTCCCGACGCGATCCCGGCGCGCCCGCGCGGCAGCGCGCTCATCACCGTCGTCGTCAGGGGCGCCACGGTGATCGCCATGCCGAGGCCGAGGACGACGACCGCCGGGAAGAACGTCGTTCCGTAAGGACCTCCGATCCCCGGCCTCGCGAAGAGCGCGAAGCCCACGGAGGCAACGAGCGGACCGACGACGAGCGGGAGCTTCGCCCCATGGCGCGCGACGAGGCCGCCGGACCAGCGGGACAGGAAGAACATGAGCAAGATGAACGGGAGCAGCGCCGCGCCGGCCTGCGTGGCCGTGTAGCCCTGCACCTGGATGAGGTTCAGCGGGAAGAAGAACAGGATCCCGCCGAGCGCCGCGTAGAGGAAGAACGTCAGGAGGTTCGCGACGGTGAACGGCCGCGACCGGAAGACGTCGAGCGGAAGCATCGGCGCGGCGGCGCGCTTCTCGACCAGCACGAACGCCGCGAGCGACGCCGTCCCGATCGCCGCCGCGAGCGGCGCAGATTCGATCAGCGCCCAGACGATCCCGCCGAGCCCGGCCGCGGCGAGCGCGGCGCCGAGCGTGTCCAGCTTCCGCGGCGCGCCGCCTCCGGAGCCGCACGCGGGGACGCGGGTGATCGTGAGCGCGACGACGACGGCCGCGACCGGCACGTTGAGGAAGAACACCCATCGCCAGGACGCGTGCTCCACGAGCCAGCCGCCGAGCACCGGGCCGATCGCGGCGGTGATCGACGTGAACGCCGACCACGTGCCGATCGCGCGGCCGCGCTCCTCGTCGGGAAACGAGGCGCCGAGAAGCGCGAGGCTGCCCGGCACGAGGAGTGCGCCGCCCAGCCCCTGAAGCGACCGCGCCACGACGAGCTGGGCGACGCTCGGAGCGAGGCCGCACCACACCGACGCGAGCGCGAAGACCGCGACGCCGAGCGCGAACACCTTCCGGAGGCCCACGAGGTCGCCGAGCGCCCCGCCCACGAGCAGGAACGCCGCGAGGAACAGCGCGTACGACTCGACGACCCACTGGACCTGCCCGATCGTCGCGTGCAGTGAGGTCTGGAGCGCCGGGAGCGCGACGTTGACCGCTGTGCCGTCGATGAACGCCATGCTCGAGCCGAGGATCGAGACGGCGAGCACCCAGCGCCCCGCCCCGAACGCGCGCGCGTCCGGCTTTCCGGCTAGAGCCGGGCCTTCGTCGCACGGGAACTTCAGGACGCTGGACACGACGCGCGGGCCCGATTCAACGCGCGGGCCCCGGTCGAGGGCCGCCCGGCGTTTCGAGCGCGGCGCGGTCCCACCTGGCGAGATCCGCGCCGAATTCGTAAGTCGATTCGACGAACGCGAGGATCTCCTCCTCGGGCGAGTCCGCGGAACGAACGGCCTCGTAGGGCAGGATGAACTCGCCCAGCTCGCGGTGGTAGTACGCGGCGTCCGGCCGCGGCCGGGCGTCCCGGAAGCCGGCCGGCTCCGGGACGGCGTACGCATAGAAAGCCGGCTCGAGGAGAAGCCCGCTGCCGGGCCAGAACCCGTGGCTGATGACCTCGTGGGAGTACGCCTCCTGCATGAACGCCGGGCCCTCCCGCGGCGGCGCGCGCCGGCCCGAAAAGCGGGTGACGGCGAGGTCGAAGCCGCCCCAGAAGAAGTGCGCGGGGCTGCACTTGCCGACGAACGTACAGCGGCCGCGGGTATACGTCTCCGCGACCTGCCTCAGGATCCGCCAGACCCTCCCGACTTGAACGGCGTCGTACGAACGGTGCACCGTGTCGTCGGGGAACCGGATCCCGGGCGACGGGAGCTCGACCGGGACCGGCCAGATCCTCACGCCGAGACCCATGTCGGAGAGTGCCGCCATCGTCGCGCCGTAGAAGTCGGCGACCGTGCGCGGCTCGAGGGCGAGCGAACGCTCGTCACCCTCGGACGTCCGGATGACGAGCCGGTGGAACACGAAGTCGAACTCGATCGTGAACGTGCGGCCGGTGTGCGGCAGCGGCCGCGTCGAGAGGCCGCGCGGCGTCACCTGGAACGCGATGCCCCAGGAGTGGTTCAGCGGCGGCACGAGCGCGAGCGCGACCTTCCCGACGATCTGCGTCCACATGTGGAGCGTCGCGTACGTGTCCTTCCACGCGTCGTAGGGAAGGGGCGGCCAGCGTTCGTCGCTCATGAGCCGCGAAGCTTAACCACGCCTGAGACGCAGGTGCAACCGCGATCGATTACTCCGCAAGAACCTGATGGGCGAGCTGGATGCACACCGAGCCCTCGCCGACGGCCGCCGCCACGCGCTTGACGCTCGACGCGCGCACGTCGCCGATCGCGAAGACGCCCGGAAGGCTCGTCTCGAAGAGGAGCGGAGGACGCGCGCGCGGCCACTTCGAGCCGTCGAGATCGTCCGGCGTCAGGCTTTGCCCGGTCTTGACGAAGCCCTTCTCATCGAGCGCCACGGAGCCCTGGAGCCACGCGGTGTTCGGGTTTGCGCCCGTCATGAGAAAGAGGTGCTCCACGTCGACCGTCGTCCGGACTCCCGACGCGTCGCTCCATGTCACGCGTCTCAGCGCGTCGTCGCCTTCGAGCGCTTCGATCCTCGTCCGCGTGCGAAGCGTGATGTTCGGCGTCTCCTCGATGCGTCGGATGAGGTATCGCGACATGGTCGCCGCGAGCCCTTCGCCCCGCACGAGCATGTGCAGGTGGCGGACCCCGCGCGAGAGGAACACCGCAGCCTGGCCCGCCGAGTTCCCTCCCCCGACGACGATGACCTCCCGGCCCTCGCACAGGCTCGCCTCGAATCGCGTCGCACCGTAATAGACGCCGAGACCTTCGAACCTCGCGAGGTCGGGCAGGTCCGGCTTGCGGTACCTCACGCCGGTCGCGAGAACCACGGTGCGCGCCTTGATGCGGACGCCGTCCGCGAGCTCGATTTCGTACGGACGTCGATCGCCGTGGAGGCGCGCGGCGGCCCGTGCGACCGCAATGGAAGCGCCGAACTTCTGCGCCTGGATGAAGGCCCGATTCGCGAGCTCCTCACCGGAGATTCCCAGCGGAAAGCCGAGATAGTTTTCGATCTTCGAGCTGGAGCCGGCCTGGCCGCCCGGTGAGTTGGCTTCGACGACCACGACATCGAGACCCTCGGAGGCCGCGTACACGGCTGCCGCGAGTCCGCCGGGGCCGGCGCCGACGACCGCGACGTCGTGCAACGAGGTCGTATCGAGGCGGTTCAGGCCCAGGCACTCACCCGCCTCCTCGATCGTGGGCCGCCTCAGGACGCGGGTGCCCCGGCAGATGAGGACGGGGACGTCGTCCACGCCCACGTTCAAGGCGTCGAGAGTCTTCTGCGCGTCGGAATCGCGGTCCACGTCGAGATACGTGAAGGGCTGGCCGTTCCGAGTGAGGAAGTCTTCGAGGAGGAGCGTGCCGGCCGAGTGACGCGAACCGATGAGGACGATGCTCTCCGAGTGCTCGGTCTGAAGGAGCAGCCGGCGGTAGATGAAGGCCCTGAGGAAAATCTCCGAGAGCTCCGGGTCCGTCTGGACGAGCGAGCGCAGACGCGTCGCAGGAAGCTCGAGAACGCGGGTGTCGCCGGTCGCCCGGCCCCTCACGACGGCAGGCTGTCCGGCAAGCATGTCGACGTCGCCGCTGAACTGGCCCTCCTCGTGCGCCGTGACGAAGACGTCCGCCCCCGAGAGGATCGTGATCTTCCCCTCGAGGACCACGTAGAGCGGGCGCCCGTCGTCGCCCTGGTCCCAGAGCAACTCGCCGTCGGCGAAGCGGCGCTCACGAGCGAACGCGGCAATTCGCCGCCGCTGTTCCTCGGACAGCTTCGGAAAGATCTCCCCGGGAGGAATAGGCGAGGCCATCATGGCAATTGAGACTCTATCGCATACGAAGCGGGGAGCCTTCCCGACGCCGGTGCCGGCGTCGAGGTCTCATCGGTCAAAACCCGTCGACGTCGATGACGGCCCGGGCGAAGGCCCGCGGCGCCTCCTGAGGCAGGTTGTGTCCGATGCCGCCCGTGACGAGCCGGTGTTCATACCTGCCCGAGAACTTCTTCGCGTAGGCGGCGGGCTCCGGGTGCGGCGCGCCGTTGGCGTCGCCCTCCATGGTGATCGTTGGTGAGGTGATCACCGGGCTCTCGGCGAGCCGCTTCTCGAGATCGTCGTATTTCGATTCGCCTTCGGCGAGTCCGAGGCGCCAGCGGTAGTTGTGGATGACGATGGCGACGTGGTCCGGGTTGTCGAAGGACACGGCCGTGCGGTCGAACGTGGCGTCGTCGAAACGCCATTTCGGGGACGCGAGCTTCCAGATGAGCTTCGAGAACTCGCGCCGGTACTTGTCGTAGCCGGCGCGGCCGCGCTCCGTCGCGAAATAGAACTGGTACCACCACTGGAGCTCCGCCTCCGGCGGCAAAGGCTTCCGCCCCGCTTGCGGGCTGCCGATCAGGTAGCCGCTCACGGAGACCATGGCCTTGCAGCGGTCGGGCCAGAGGGCCGCGACGACGTTGGCGGTGCGTGCGCCCCAGTCGAAGCCCGCGAGGATCGGTTTTCGGATCCCGAGGGCATCCATCAGCGCGATGACATCGGAGCCGAGCGCCGCCGGCTGGCCGTTTCGCATCGTGTCCGCCGACCGGAAGAGCGTCGGGCCGTATCCGCGCAGATAGGGAACGATGACCCGGTACCCCTTCGACGACAGCAGCGGCACGACGTCGGCGAAACTGTGAATGTCGTAGGGCCACCCGTGCAGGAGGAGGACGGCCGGCCCCGCCGCGGGGCCGGCCTCGACGTACCCGACGTTCAGGGCGCCAGCGTCGATCTGCTTGAGCGGGCCGATTGACGCGATCGTCGCCGTGGCGCGAGTCGACAGGCCGAGGCGCGCGGCCGTCACGCTCAGGGCGGCGAGGCCCAGAAGACGGCGCCGGTCGAAATCGTTCTCGTCGAACATGGGAGCTCCTTCGTCTTCGCCTTCATCCGCTTCGCGAAGAAGCGCTCCTCCTGAAGAGCTCCTCAGCCCTGGACGAGCTGCTGGCCGCCGTCGATGTCGAACGTCGCGCGGTTTCCGCGGTCATCTCTCCTCCGGCTTCGGGCCCGCGCGTTTGTCCCAGCCGTGGAAAAGCGAGCGGTCGCCCGCGTCCCAGGCCGCGCGGAGCCCCGGCTTGCCCAGGTCCCAGTCGGGCCGGATCTCGCTCGACACGGCGCGCAGATCGTGCCAGAGGTCGACGACCGACGGGCGGCCCCAGAACCAGTAGCCGTTGTAGATGCGGTGGATCACGAGGCCGGGCTTGAGGACGAGCGTGTGCGGAATCATCGGGTCGTGCTCGGGGTCCGTGTACTCCTGGATGTCGAGGTCCTTCTGGACCGTGCGGCCGGGGTCGGAGAGGAAGGTCCACGGGGCGCCGACGGACGCGCGGAACTCCTGGAGCGTGTGGTGCTCGTCCGTCGAGATCGTGGCGATCTGCGTGTAGGCGACGGCGATCTTCGGGTAGAACGCCGCGAGCTCCTGGTGCTGCTGGTGCTCCTTCGGGCAGTAGTGGCCGCGCGCGAGCGTCAGGATCAGCGGGTCGTTCCCCTGGAGCGCGCTGAGCTTGCGCGGCGTCTTCGTGTGGTCGGGCAGCTCGTAGTCGGGAAAAATGGCGCCGGGCACGATGTCAGAGCGCATGGTCGTCCCTCACGCGGGCAGCTTCTCGCCGGCCTGCTCCGCCACGAGCCAGGCGGCGTACCAGTCGGGCCAGTTCGGATCGGCCGCGCCGATGCGCTTCTCGTGCTCGCCGTGGGCCGCCGCCGCGCGCCGCAGCGCCTTCGCCAGGTCGTCGGCCGACGTGAAGGACGTCCCGCCGGCGACTCGCCCGGGCAGACGCGTCGTGATCTCCTGGAGCAGCCAGCCGTTCCCGTCCGGGTCTCGAAACGAAACGAACGACCCGTAGCTGCTCCGGTCCGGGGCGGGACCGCTCAGCCGCGCGCCGGCGTCGACACGGTTGAAGCCCGCGAAGTGGAACACCTCGCTCACCGGGGCGCCGCGTTTCGCGAGCGCCTCGCGCGCCGCCTGGATGTCGGACACGATCAGGAAGAGGCCCTGGGCCGAGCCCGGTGCGACCGGCGTGAGGTTCTCGCCGAAGTGCACCGAGCACGGCGAGCCCGGCGGCGTGAACTGGACGACGCGGCCGCCGCCCTTCGTGAAGTCGGCGTCGAGTCGCCATCCGAGACCGCCGTAGAACTCCTTCGCGCGGTCGACGTCCCGAACGGGAATCGTGACGACCTCGAGCTTCATCGCGACCGAATCGTTCATGCCTGCCTCCTGGCGGGCCGGGTCTCGTTGCGCGTCCGTTCGTGTCGAAAGAGCCGGGTGGATCAGACGAGGACGAGGTGGCCGCCGCCCGTCGTCAGGATCACGAGATTGGCGACCAGGAACAGAAGGTCGTAGTGCCAGCCGTACGTCTTGTCGCCCCAGAAACCCGTGTGCCACACGAACACCTTCTTCTGGATGGCGCCCAGCATGACCAGGATCAGGCCGAGCGCGGCGACCTGCGCGAGGACGCCCAGCGCGACGCCGAGCGCCCCCGCCATCTCGGCGATCCCCAGCATCCGAGTGGCTCCGGGGCTGAGGCCGACGCTCTTGCCCCGGCCGACGGGATCCCGGGCATGCTGCATTCCGCTGTAGAAGAAGACCACTCCCACCATGAGCCGAAGGCCCAGCAGCGCCGCGTCACCGAAAGGGAGCAGCTGGGGAAAAACGAGGCCCATCTCGACCTCCCCGTTGAGACTCTATCGCAGACGGAGTCCCTTCAGGGCGTCGTCACGACCGGCAGCTCCACGAAGCTCGCCTGCCCCGGCGCGTGGTAGACGCGCTGCGTCGCCTTCACGTAGTCGCCCGGCTTCGCGTCGAAGATGCTCGGGACGAACGTCTGCGGGTTGCGGTCGTAGAGCGGGAACCAGCTCGACTGTACCTGCACCATGATCCGGTGCCCGCGCCGGAACACGTGGTTCGCGTTCGGGAGCGCGAACCGGTAGACAAGCGGCTTGCCGGCCTCGAGCGCCTTCGGCGTCTCGAAGCTCTCGCGGTAGCGGCCGCGGAAGATGTCCATCGCGATCGGGAGCTCGTAGCCGCCCATCGTGTGCTGGCCCGGAACCTCCGGCGGGTACACGTCGACGACCTTCACGACCCAGTCGGAGTCCGTGCCGCTCGTCGAGGCGACGAGGTTCACGACGGGCTCTCCCGCGATCTTGACGGGCGCCGTGAGAACGTCCGTCGCGAAGACGAGGACGTCCGTGCGCGTCGCGACGTCGCGCTGGTCGGTTACGAGCCACGAACGCCAGGCGTTGTTGTTCTCGTAGCTCGAGACGGCGTACGGCCGGCCGCGGAACGGGATGGGCTTCGCCGGATCGGAGACGTACTCGTCGTATGCCGCGTCGCCCGCGTTCGGCGCGGCGAAGCCGGCTCTCTGCCCCGCCCCGAGGTAGAGCGGCGTCGGCTTCGGCGGGCAGCCCTCCGCGCAGCCCGCGGGCCACGCGTTCAGCCGGCGCCACGTGTTCGTTCCGGTTTCGAACGCGGTCACGGGCGCGATCCCCGATTTCGGCGCGCCGTCCTTGAGATGCTCGTCGAGGAAGGGTCCCAGGACGTTCCGCCGGAACCAGAGCGCCGTGTCCGCGTCCCACTTCACGGCCCCGAGCGCGCTCCCCTCGCGGATCTCCTGCCCGTGGTGCCACGGGCCGAGGACGAGGAAGACCATGTCGTTCTTCGCGTCCTTCGGCTCGATCGCCTTGTAGACGGCGGGCGCCCCGTAGATGTCCTCCTGGTCGAACAGGCTGTGGACGAGGAGGACCGGCACCTTGAGCGGCTGCGCCGCGAGGATGCGGTCGAGCGCCTGGTCCTTCCAGAACGCGTCGTAGGCCGGGTGCGCGTGGACCTTCCGCCACATCCCGACCTGCTCGAGGCCGCGGCGCCTCGCGAGCTCTCCCGCCGAGCCCGCCTCGAGGAACGTCGCATACTCGTCGAACGCGCCCGACCACCACTTCACGTCGCTCTTCCTCGTCGCCTCCTGGTCGTAGAAGTACGACATGCCGAGCTGGCGGAACGCGCCGTTGTGGAACCAGTCGTCGCCACGCCAGCCGTCCACCATCGGGTTCATCGGGACGGAGCACTTGAGCGCCGGGTGCGGGTTCACGAGCGCCATGAGCGGCGTGAACCCGTCGTAGGAGATCCCGAGGATCCCGACCCTGCCGTTCGTCTCGGGGACGTTCTTCACGAGCCAGTCGATCGTGTCCCACGTGTCCGTCGCGTGGTCGACGGGCGTGGGATTCAGCGGCCCGTGGAGCGGCCGGTTCATGACGTAGTCGCCTTCCGAGCCGTGCTTGCCGCGCACGTCCTGGACGGCGCGGATGTAGCCGCCCTCGACGACCGCGTCGACCGGGTTGTCGTACCCGTCGAGCGCCATCCCGAGATGCGCACTGTCGTTGCGTTTCGTGAGCTCGTCGGCGTCGTACGGGGTGCGCGTCAGGAGGATCGGGGCCACCTTCGTCCCGAGGGCGCTCTTCGGGACGAGGATCACGGTGTGCAGCTTCACGCCGTCGCGCATCGGGATCTCCTCCGTGCGCCTGACGTAGTCCCAGCCGTCGTACGTCGGCGTGAACGTCGGCGGGATCTCGCTCGGGTAGGCGGGATATTTTGGAGGCGCGGACGCTTGGGCCGCGGGAGACTGCGCCAGGGACCCCGTCGAGGCGATCGATGCGGAGAGAAGAAGAGAAGAGAAGATCTTCTTAGAAAGAGTAGGCACGGGCGACCTCCGGCTTCTTCTTGAGACGGCGGATCATGGCACGGTCGCCGTCGCTGGCGGCCCTTGTCGTTCGATCCCATCATGCCGCCGCGCCCTGCCCTCCCCCTCTTCCCTTCTAAGAAAATCCCCCTCTTCGTCTTCTCTTCCCTTCTCGCGGCCGCCGGATAGACTCGCCTTTCCCCTTGCGACCTCTCCCGTACCGGTCGATCCCCGATCTCTTCCTCGCCCGCGTGGCCGCGACGCCGGACGCCCCGGCGTTCCTCCACCCCGAAGACGGGGCGTGGAAGACCCTTTCGTGGCGGGAGACGGCCCTGCGCGTCCGCGAGCTCGCCTGCGGCCTCCTCTCTCTCGGCATTTCCCTCGGCGATCGCGTGGCGATCGCGTCGTCGACCCGCGTCGAGTGGATCCTCGCGGACCTCGCCGTGGCGTGCTCGGGCGGAGTCACCGCAACCGTCTATCCCGTCTCGACCGAGGACGACACGTCTTTCATCCTGTCCGACTCGCGCGCCGCGATCGCCTTCGCCGAAGACGCCGCCCAGGCCCGGCGGATCCTGAGCCGCCGGGGCGCGCTCCCCTTCCTGCGCGGTCTCGTCCTGTTCGACGCGTCGGCGGGTCTTCCGGGAGACTCGATGTCCCTCCGGGATCTCGAGTCCCTGGGCCGCGAATGGGACACGGCCCACCCGGGCGCGTACGAAGCCGCCGCGGCGGCCGCCGGGCCCTCCGATCTCGCGACTCTGATCTACACCTCCGGGACCACCGGCCGCCCGAAAGGCGTCGAGCTTCCACACGACTGCTGGCTCTTCGAGATCGAGTCGATCGGCTCGCTCGGCATTTTCGGGCCCTCCGACCTGCAGTTTCTCTGGCTTCCGCTGTCGCACGTCTTCGGAAAGGTGTGTGTGACCCTTGGGATCGGCTTCGGCTTCCCGACCGCCGTCGACGGCCGTGTCGACCGCATCGCCGCGAATCTCGCGTCCGTCAGGCCCACGTTCGTCTGCGTCGTCCCGCGCATCTTCGAAAGGGTGCACGCGAAGATTCTCGAGCAGGCGCGCGCGGGCGGGCAGGCGAAGGCCGCGATCTTCAACTGGGCGCTGTCGGTCGGAATCGACGTGGCGAGACGCCGGAGCGAGGGGCGGCGCCTCGGGGCTCTCCTGGAGGTCCGCCGCCGGATCGCGGACGCCCTCGTCTTCGCGAAGATGCGCCGGAGCTTCGGCGGGCGCCTCCGTTTCTTCGTCTGCGGCAGCGTCGCCCTCGCGCGGGAGCTCACCGAGTTTTTCGCCGCCTTCGGACTCACGATCCTCGAGGGCTACGGCCTGTCCGAGTCCACGGCGATGACCGTCTCCAACCTCCCGGACCGCAATCGCTGGGGGACGGTCGGAATCCCGATCCCCGGCATCGAGGTCTCGCTCGCGGGGGACGGCGAGATCCTGCTCCGCGGTCGCGGGATCATGCGCGGCTACTTCGGAATGCCGGACGAGACGGCCCGCGCGCTCGACGTGCACGGCTGGCTGCACACGGGCGACGTCGGCGCCCTCGACGATGCCGGCCACCTCGTGATCACCGACCGGAAGAAGGACCTGATCAAGACCTCGGGGGGAAAGTTCGTCGCGCCGCAGCTCATCGAGACGATGCTGAAGCTCGAGACGCCCGTCATCGCCCAGGTGCTCCTGCTCGGCGAGGGACGCCGCTTCTGCGCGGCGCTCATCGCGCTGTCGGAGGAGGATCTTCCGGTGTGGGCGCGCGCCGAGGGGATCGACGCCGGCTACGCGGACCTCGTGCGGGATCCTCGCGTCGTCGAGCTCGTGCGCCGGCACGTCGAGCACGTGAACGCGAGGCTGGCGCGGCACGAGGCGATCCGCCGGTGGGCGATCCTGCCCGGGGAGCTGAAGGTCGAGAAGGGAGAGCTCACCCCCAGCCTGAAGGTACGCCGGAGGCTCGTCGAGCAGCGTTACCGGGACGTCCTGGAAGGGCTGTACGCGGAGCCGGCGCCGCCCGCGACGACCTAAGGCGCGCAACACGCCGGCGCGGCTCCGCGCGCCGCTAGAATCTCCCCCGCCATGCGTCTCCGCGCCGCCACCCTCCTCTTCCTTTCATGGAATCTCCGCTTCTCCCCTCTCCTCGCGGCAGGTTCCATCCCCGCGTCGAAGCCCTCGCGCAAGCCGCTCAAGGGCTGCACGTGGGAGAAGCTGTCCGATCCTGGCGCCGGACTCGAGGCGTGGGTCCAGCGCTGCGATTTCGGCTTTCGGAGGATCGACTTTCTCCTCGAGCACCGCGCGCTCGCGATCCGCTACTCGGACGGCGGACAGCCCGACCCCGTCGTCGAGATCCTCGACCTGGAGGACGGCGAGGCGATCGAGCCCGGCATCCGGCGCCTCTTCGCCGAGCGCACGAGCCGGTTTCTCGGATCGCGGTGCCGGCTCGCCCCCTACAAGGACGGCAAGCCGCCGGTGGGCACGAAACGGTACACGTTCGTGCCGGACGCCGCGTACGCGGCGGAGCTCGAGAGGAAGGCCGACCCGAACGCGGTCGGCGACCCGCCGTGCGGCGACTGGGGCACGGCGCCGGACGGAATCCAGTACTGGGAAGCGCAGCCCACGAGCGGCGCGAAGAAGGTCCTCTTCGTCCGCGTCGGCCAGGACGTTCCGCTCTACGACGAGCGCACGCTCAGGCTTCTGCCGGCACCGCCGGCGCGCTGACCGTCGCCTCCGCGAGGACGACCGGAACCCCTCCCCGGTCCGCCCGCACGACGCGCGACCAGAGCGAGATCCTCGGATCGAAGAGGAAGCGGAACAGCAGCTTCGTCCAGGAACGATGCGACGCGAGCGTGTCGTAGGCCTCGGGCGCTTCCTTCCTCACGCGTGGCAGCCGATGCCACGGCACCCACGGGAAGTCGTGGTGCTCGTTGTGGTAGCCGACGTTGAGCGCGGGGATGTTCAGGATTCCGTAGTAGCTCGACGTCTCCTGGTTCGTGCCGTGGACGAGGTAGTGCTCCTGGATCCAGCGCGCGCCGAGCGGGTGGAGCCCGACCGAGAAGATGAACGCGGCCCCGAGGAACAGGAGCGCCTTCGGGCCGAGCAGGAAGAAGACGGCCGCGTCGTAGGCAACCTGAACGACGATGTTCGCGAAGACCCAGCCGTCGAAAAGGGAGATCTCCTTCAGGCGCGGCGGCCGCGTGAGCTGGAAGAACGGGAAGAGGAGGAGCCACAGGGCCTTCGCGGGCGCGGAGTGGCCGACGAGTCGCGCCTCCCACCGGCTCGGCAGGTCCGCGTCCAGCTCGTAGACGCCCTGAAACGCGTGGTGCTTCAGGTGGTATTTCTGGAACGACACCGCGCTCGGAACGAGGTGCGGCAGGTTCGCGGCCATCGCGAAGATCCGGTTCCACGCGCCGCTCCTCACGACGAGGTTGTGCGCACAGTCGTGGATGAGGACCCAGAGGGCGTGGCTCGCGAACGCGCCGACGGCCCAGGCCGCGAGGAGGATGACCCAGACGGGCTGTCCGGAGAGGAGCCACGCGAGCGCCGTCTGGAACGCGACGATCGCGCCGATCAGGACCGCGCTCCACGGGTTGCGCCCTGCGAGTTTACGGATGCCGACGTGCGCCTTCAGGATCTCCCGTGCGCGCGCCACGTGGGGTTCGCGTCCTTCGGCGAAGACGAATGTCGAGGGCGCCGCGAGGGACGCCGGAGTGGAGTCGCTCATATCGACCCCCTTTGTCCCAGCTTATCCCTCGGATCAGGCCGGCGCCATCAATCTCGCCCGGGTATACGGAATGAGCCCGCCCGCGTCGATGATCGCCTGACGCGCGAACGGGAGCGGAACGACGTCGAACGCCGTGCGCTTCGTGCGGTTCTCGACGCCCCCGGCGTCGAACGCGATCTCGTCGCCCTCGTCCGCCGCGAAACCCGGCACGACGACGACCCTGAGCCCGAGATTGATCGCGTTCTGGAGGAAGATCCGCGCGAAGCTCCTCGCGACGACGACGACGTCGAGCCCCTTCAGACAGGATGCGGCCTGCTCGCGCGACGACCCGCAGCCGAAGTTCTCCCCTCCGGCGATCACGGCGCCGCTCGGGATCGATTTCGCCTTCACGAGGGCCTGGAACGCGGCATGGTCCGCAAACGCGAGGGCCGGGGTCTCGGAGGGAAGGACCGTCGCCATGAATCGCCCCGGGTAGATCACGTCGGTCGAGACGTCGTCGCCCAGGCTCAGGATCACACGGGCCCCGTCGGCCTTCTTCGTGCGGACCGCGTCCGCCTTCTTCGCGCGGGCCATGTCAGCGCTCCTTCCGCGGGTCCGTGATGACGCCCGTGAGGGCCGACGCCGCCGCGACGGCGGGAGACGAGAGGTAGACCTCCGCGCCCGGGTTTCCCATTCGTCCCTTGAAGTTCCGGTTCGTCGTCGAGATCGCCGTCTCGCCGTCGCCGAGCGCGCCCTCGTGGACGCCGAGGCACGGGCCGCAGCCCGCGTTCATGACGACAGCGCCGGCGGACATGAAGTCGGACAGGTAGCCGAGCTGCATCGCCTCGGCCCAGATCTTCCCGGAAGCCGGAAAGACCAGCATGCGCGTCCCGGCGGCCACGTGGTGTCCCCGGATGATGGCCGCAGCCTCGGCGAGGTCGTCCAGCCGTCCGTTCGTGCACGAGCCGATCACGACCTGCTGCACGGGCTTGCCTGCGACCGCGGACACGGGCTTGACATTGTCGACCGTGTGCGGACACGCGACGAGGGGTTCGAGCTTCGAGACGTCGACCGACACGGTCTTCTCATACGTGGCGTCGGGATCGCTCGTCACGAGGTCGATGGGATCCGTGACGCCGACCTCCTCTCGCAGGTACCGTACGGTCTCCGCGTCGCCCGGCACGATGCCGGCCGTCGCCCCGGCCTCGACGGACATGTTGCAGAGCACGAGGCGCCCCGACGTCGAGAGTCTCGCGATCGTCTCGCCCGTGAACTCGAGGACGCGGAAATTCGCCCCCTGCGCCGTGAGATGCCCGATGAGGTGGAGGATGAGGTCCTTCGGGCCGACGTACTTCTGGAACGAGCCGGAAACGTCGACCCGAATCGTCGACGGCACCTCGATGTTCAGGGCGACGCCGAGCGCCCACGCGCTCGCCATCTCCGTGGCGCCGATTCCGAACGCGAACGCGCCGAGCGCGCCGTGGCTGGTCGTGTGGGAGTCCGTCCCGACGACGACCATCCCGGGCCGCACGTAGCCGCGCTCGGGGAGGATCTGGTGGCAGATGCCGCCGACGTCGCCGCGGACGTCGTGGAACTTCGCGATGCCGTGCTCGGCGACGAACGCGCGGACCCGCTTCTGGTTCGTCGCGGTCTTGGCCGACTCGGCCGGAACGCGGTGATCGAAGATGATCGCGATCCGCGAGGAGTCCCACGGCTTCGCCGGGAGGCCCGTTCCCTCGTAGATCTCCTTGAACTGGTTGATCACGAGCGCCGCGTTCTCGTGCGACATCGCGAGGTCCACGCGCGGCTCGACGACGTCGCCCGCCTTGGTCGCGCGCCGTCCCGACGCGCGCGCGAGGATCTTCTCGACTGCGGTGGCGCCCGAGGCCGTCTTTTTCATGGAATTCCCCCCTCGTTCTTCGTCAGCGTCCGGGCCACGGCCTCGCCCATCTCGGAGCACGTGGCGGAGCCGCCCATGTCGTACGTGCGGACCTTACCCTCGCGAAGGACCCGCGCGACCGCCGCCTCGACGGCGCGGCCCTTTGCGCCCTCGCCGAGCCAGTCGAGCATCATCTTCGCGGCGAGGATCGTCGCGATCGGGTTCACCTTGTTCTGTCCCCCGTACTTCGGCGCGGAGCCGTGCGTCGGCTCGAAGACGGCGAGCCGTGTCCCGATGTTCCCGGAGCAGCCGAAGCCGAGGCCGCCCACCATCTGCGCGCACAGGTCGGAGATGATGTCGCCGTACAGGTTCGGGGCGACGAGGACGTCGTAGTTCGAAGGGTTCTTCAGGAGCCACATGCAGATCGCGTCGACGTTCGCCTCGTCGGTCTGGATTCCGGGATAGTCCTTCGCCACCCTGCGGGCTTCCTCGAGAAAGACGCCGTCCGACGCGCGGACGACGTTTGCCTTGTGGACGATCGTGACCTTCTTCCGCCCGTGCGTCTTCGCGAACTCGAACGCGGCGCGCACGATGCGCTCGGAACCCCGGCGCGTGTTCACCTTGCACGAGACGGCGAACTCGTCGGGCCGCAGGTCCTTGAACGGGGCGAAGGACGGCGAGAGCCTCGCGAGCGTCTGCGAGAGCTCCGCCGGGACCGGCGAGAACTCGACTCCCGCGTAGAGGTCTTCGGTGTTCTCGCGGAAGACGACGAGGTCGAGACCCTCCCGGAAGTTGAGCGGGTTGCCCGCATAGGCCTTGCACGGCCTCAGGCAGACGTAGAGGTCGAAGAGCTGGCGCATCCGCACGATGGGAGAGCGGTAGACGAGACCCTGGGTCCGAAGAGCCGGGGCCAGCTCGTCGACGGCCGCCTTCGACGGCTTGGACGTGATCGCGCCGAACATCGCGGCGTCGATTTTTCCGAGGAGGTCGATCGTCCGCTTCGGGAACGCGTCGCCCTCCGCGCACCAGAACTCCCAGCCGATGTCGCCGTGCGGGTATTCCGCGTCGAGGCCCACGGCGTCGAGGACCCTCCGGGTCGCGTCCATGACCTCCACGCCGACGCCGTCGCCCGGGAGCCAGCCGATTCGATAGCGAGCCATTCGCGGTCCTCCCCGAACCGAGCATGAGCGCGCGGCCGGCTCCCGGCCACGAAGCACGTGCATCAGCGCCCGCAAACCGCCGCGTAAACCCTGCGGATGCAGCACGAAACGGCGATTACGCTCGCGGCACGCCGAGGACGGGCGGGACCCGGAGGCTCACGGCGCCTTCGCGCCCGGCGCCGCCGCCTCCTCGAACACGTACTCGTGCTGCGCGTCGCGGACGACGAGCCGGCGCCGCCCGTCCTTGTCCGCGACGACGAACTCGAAGCCGGCGAGCGTCGGGTCGATCGTGAGGAACGAGACCGTCCCGTCGTCGTTCTTCCGCGAGGCGACCGCGCTCTTCCACTCGCCGACGTCGAAGACGGTCGCCGCACCGGACTTCCCGACGGCGAGCGGCCCGAGCCCCGCCGACACGTACCGCGACGCGAGCTTCGCGACGAGCGCGGGGTCGGCCGGAACGACGAGACGCTCGCGCTCCTTCGCGATGGCCGCCTTCCGGTTCGCGGCGCCGGCGCGCATCCCGGGCCCCGCTTCGTCCTTGCCGTCGAAGAGGAGCTCGAGGAGCCTCCTCTCGAACGGCCCGCGCAGGGCGACGCCGGCGTCGGAGTTCGCGTAGATCACGCCGCCGACGCCGTACTCGGGCAGCCAGAACATGTCGCTGTGGAACCCCGCGACGTCGCCTCCGTGGTGGACGAGCGTGATGCCGTAGCGCCTGCTCGTCATGAGACCCATGCCGTACCAGCCGTCCTCGCCGAGCTGGACCTGCGGCGCGCGGCGCGCGAGGAGGTTCTCCTCGGAGACGAGGCGCCTGCCGTCCGGGAGCGTCCCCTTCGCGAGCTCCATCGCGACGTACCGGTCGAGATCGCGCACCGTCGTCCACACGGCGCCCGCGGGCCGCACGTGCGCGACGCTGTCGTTGAACGTGACCGGGGCGCGCGCCGTCTTCCCGTCCACGTCGCTCCCGTGCGGGAACGCGACGTCCGCGTCGCCGCGCGCCTTCGCGTAGTCGAACGTCGTCCGTGTCATCCCGAGCGGCCCGAAGACCTTCGCCTGCATCGCCGCGTCGTACGCGGCGCCGAGCTCGAGGCCGGGGGACACGAGCGTGCCCCCGATGAAGCCCGCGGCGGCCGCCATCATGTTGCTGTACTGGAAGACCTCCCCGAACTTCGACGTCGGCTGCATCGTCCCGAGGAGCTTCATCGCCGAGGCGGGCGTCTCGTGCTCGTACTCGAAGAGGAACTCGAGGTCCTGCCGCGGGAGGCCCGTGCAGGCGCAGATGAGGTGCCTCACGAGGACCTGCTTCGTCGTCGCGGCGTCCCCGAGCCGGAACGCGGGATAGGCCTGTGTCACGGGCTCGTCCCAGCGCAGCTTCTTGTCGTCGACGAGCTCGGCGATGAGGAGCGTCGTGAGCGCCTTCGTGTTCGAGGCCGCCATGAAGAGCGTGTCGGCGTCGACGGGGGCGCTCCTCCCGAGCTCGCGCACGCCGAGGCCTCCCTCGAAGACCGGCTTGCCGGCCTGGATCAGCGAGAAGCCGACGCCCGGCACGTCGTAGAGCTTCATCCCCTCGGACAGGAACTCCTTCAGCGACGCGAGCATCGCGGCGTCGATCGGCTTCGCCTTCTTTCCCGCGAAGGACTCCTTCGCGTAGCCCTTCGGTCGCAGGCTCGCCGCCGCGAGCGAGAACGGCGCGCCCCGCTTCTCGAGCGTGGCGTCCGCCGCGTCGAGAAGGAGGACCGTCCAGGCGGATCCCGCGCGGTACGCGAGCGCGACGACGGTCTTCTTCTCGTTCGGCGACGTCTCGTACGTGAACGCCTTCCGCTCCTCCCAGCCATCCCGCGGGGCCTGCGGCGTCGCGAGCTTGAGCGGCCACTTCGCGCCGCCCGCGTACGCGGCCCAGGCGGCCGCGACCGCCGCGCCGGCGTCCTTCGCGCCCGCGGCGTCGAAGATCGCGGCCGCGAGGTCGCCTTCCGGCGGGCGCAGCACGACGAGCGGTCCCTTCGCGCTCACGGACCAGCCGGCGGGCACCGTGAACGTCGCGCCGGCCGGCGTCGACCTCGGGGTGTCCTTGTCGACGGTCTCGGCGAGGACCGCGAGCGGGGCGCAAAGGGCCAGGAGTGCGGCGGCGAACGTCGGGCGTCTGTTCATCGGGCTCTCCCGGCGGTGAGTCTATGCCGCTTCCGCTAGTTCACCTGCCTCACTTCCTCCCCGCAACGGCGCCCCGTACGCTCATCTGGCAAGGTCTGCCAAGATCCCGCGCAACGGAGGACCGATGGACGCTTCCGACTCGAAGTCTCTGCCCGAGAACGCTTACGAGCCGCTCGCGCTCGGGGAGACCTACGCGCCCGTCGTCGCCACGGAATCCAGCCCCCCCGAGACGACGGTCCGCTCGGTCCTCTGGGGTCTCTTCTTCTGCGTCGTCTTCACGGTCGCGTCGGCGTACTCGGGCCTCAAGGTCGGTCAGGTCATGGAGGCCGCGATCCCGATCTCGATCCTCGCGATCGGCCTCGCGCGCGTCTTCGCGCGGCGGTCTCACCTCCTCGAGAACGTGATCATCACGACGATCGGTGGCGTCGCGGGCGGCATCGTGGCGGGCGCGATCTTCACGCTTCCCGCTCTCTACGCGCTCAACCTCCACCCGCACCCTCTGCAGACGATCTTCATCTGCCTCGCGGGCGGCTGTCTCGGGGTCCTGTTCATCATCCCGCTCCGCCGCTACTTCGTCCGCGAGATGCACGGGAAGTTCCCGTTCCCCGAGGCAACTGCGATCACGGAGGTCCTCGTCACCGGCGAGAAGGGGGGCGCGCAGGCGAAGCTCCTCCTGCAGGCGACGCTCCTCTCCGGGATCTACGACTTCTTCGTGACGACGTTCCAGGTCTGGAAGGAGACCGTCGACTTCCAGTTCCTCCCGTTCATGAAGGACGCCGCCGAGAAGGCGAAGGTCATCGTGAAGTTCGACGCCATCGCGTTCATCCTCGGCCTCGGCTACGTCATGGGGCTGCGCGCCTCGACGCTCCTCTGCGCCGGAGGCTTCACGGCGAACTTCGTCCTCGTCCCGATCATCTGGATGGTCGGCCGGCACGTGCCGGAGGCCGTCTACCCGGGCACGGTGCCGATCGCCCAGATGAGCGCCGCCGCGATCTTCGCGAAGTACGTGCGCCTCATCGGGGTCGGCGCGATCGCGACGGCCGGCATCTTCGGGATCCTGAAGTCTCTTCGGATCGTCGCGGGCTCGTTCGGGACCGCCGCGAAGGCGTTCCGCGCCGCGGGCGGCGCCGCGGGCGACCGGACGGACCGCGACGTGTCCCTCGCGTCCCTCCTCGCCGGGACGGTCCTCGCGGCGGTCGTGACGGGCGTCTTCTTCGGGACGCTGAAGTCGACGCTCGCCGCGGCGCTCATCGCGCTCGCGCTCGCGCTCGCCTTTTCCTTCTTCTTCGCGTCCGTCGCCGCGAACGCGATCGCGACGACCGCGCGCAACCCCGTTTCCGGGATGACGATGCTCACGATCATCGTCTCGTCCGTGATTCTCCTGAGGTTCGGCGTCTCGGGGACGACGGGAATGTTCTTCGTCATGGCGCTCGCCGGGATGGTGTGCACGGCGCTGTCCGTCTCGGGGCAGATGATCACGGACCTCAAGACCGGCTACTGGCTCGGCTCGACGCCCCGCGCCCAGGAACGCGTCAAGTTCGTCGGCGTCCTCGCTTCCGCGATCGCCGTCGGCCTCACGATCGTGATGCTCGCGAAGGCGTTCCAGTTCGGTGAGGCCGCCGCGGGCGACGTCCGCCCGGTGCTCGCAGCGCCCCAGGCCTCGATCATGAAGGCGCTCGTCGAGACGTTCATGAACCGGCAGCCCGTCGCGTGGTTCCTGTTCGGGACCGGAGCCGCGATCGCCGTCGTCATGGAGATGCTCGAGGTACCCGCCCTCATCTTCGCTCTCGGGATGTACCTGCCGCTCGAGCTGAACACGCCCGCGCTCGTGGGCGGAATCCTTTCGTACTACGTGACGCGGAAGTCGGAGAAGGCGGGCGGGGCGCGCGGGCGCACGATGAGGGAGCGCGCGGTCGTCATCGCCTCCGGCCTCATGGCGGGCGGCGCGCTCGGCGGCGTCCTCGGCGCCTCGTTCCGGCTCTTTTCCTGGTATCGAGAGGACGTCATCTCGACGCCGTTCTACGCGAACGAGCCGGTCTCGCAGACGGTGTCGATCCTCGGTTTCGCCGGCTTCTGCCTCTACATCTGGTTCGACTCGACCCGAAAGGTCCGGGAGGAGTGAACATGCCGCTCACGGGACTGGACGCCGCGACCGCCGAAGCGCTCATCGGAATCGACACGCTCTGGGGCGGAGACGTCATGAACCCGTCCGGGACGGGCCGCTTCATCGCGGACTGCTGGTTCTCGGACGAGCCGCTCCCCGCCGCGTACACCCATCCCGCGGCCGCCGCGCTCCGCGCGAGCGGAGGCGTCGGGGCGAAGGCCCCCGACAAGGCGTCGATCGAGGCGTACGTCGCCGCCGTGGACGTGAAGGGCGCGATCGCGCGCGTGATCGAAGGAGGCCGGAAGACCGGCGGCCCGCGCGGCGCGTACCTCGAGGGCCTCGGATCGTGCAGCGAGGTCATGTGGGATCTCGGGATGGAAATCCTCGGCAGGGGGCCGGAGGTTCCCTACGACCGCTGCGTCCGGACGATCACGGGTGCGCCGCCCGAGCCCTCGAAGCCCGAGGAGAAGCGCCGGCGCGTCGCGGAGCTCCTGAAGGCCGCCGGTCACGCCTCGAACGGATCCGACTCGCTCCTCGCGGCCGTCGACGCCTGGCGGAGCGAACGGCTCGTGCCGGGCAAGTCCATCCCGGCGCTCGGCGACGCCTTCATCGCGCACTACGACGCGCTGAGCGCGAAGAACCTCCTTCCGTTCCTCCCGCCGGAGCTCGGCCGCGTGCCGCGCGCGAACGTGAAGTTCCTCGCGATCGAGAACGCGTGGTTCTCGGGCTCCATGAACTACCTCGGGCACGCGCGCCGGACGGACGGTTCGCCCGAGTACGAGGCGACGTACGAGCTGAACGCCTCGCTCCAGATCTCCGTCCCCGAGTTCCAGCAGCTCGTGAGCCACGAGGTCGTGCCGGGACACGTCACGACGTTCGCGTACCTGCAGGACCTCTTCGTGCGCGGGCTCGTCGGTTTCGAGGCGTCCGTCCTCACGATGAACACGCGCGCGGCCGTCCTCTTCGAGGGCATCGCGAACAACGGCGTCCTCGTCGCGCACGGGATCACCGAGGTCCACGACCTGCCCGACCGGGACCTCCAGATCGGAGTCCTCCTCGCGCTCCTGCAGGACGACGCGAAGAACCACTCGTCCTACCTGACGTGGAAGGAGAAGATTTCCCAGGCCGAGGTCGCGAAGACGCTCCGGAACGATTTCCTCGTCTCGAAGGAGCGGGCGGACAAGCTCTCGGGCGCGTGGGGCCGGCACCCGCTCCTCGGGCGCATGTACCTACCCGCCTACCGCGCCGGCACCGAACTCGTCGCGAGGCTTCGCCGGGAACATCCGCCGGAAGAGGTCCTGCCGGCGATGTACGGCGTGAACGGCCTCGTCGACGCGTCGACGCTCCCGACACTGCTCGGGGCGCGCGCGTAGAGCGCGGCGCGCCGCGCTACGGGCCGGCCGTCGCGGGAGCCGCGGCGGGCACCGGCCGGACGAGCGTGTCCGACGCGCCCCGTGCCCGTCCGCCGCGGGAGACGGCGACGGCGCACAAGGCGGCAGCCACGACGACGGGAAGCGGCGGGCGACGGGACATGTGGACCCCTCCTGCGGACGGGATGGCGCGACGACGAGCGCGATGCAAGACGAAGGCCCGCGGGCCGGGGCGCTAGCATCCCGTCGTGCTCCCGGACGTCACCCTCGGACTCAGGGCCGCTCTCGAGGCGGCCGTCGGGCCCGCGCGCGTCTCGACCCGCCCGATCGACAGGATCGCCTGGGCGGGCGACGCGAGCTTCTACCGGCTCGTGCCGCGGGCCGTCGTGCATGCCTCGAGCGCGTCCGAGGTGCGCGCCCTCCTCGCGGCATCACAGGCGCACGGGGTGCCGCTGACGTTCCGGGCCGCGGGAACGAGCCTGTCGGGGCAGGCGATCACGGACGGGATCCTCGTGGAGGTCGCCCGGGGGATGCGCGGCCTCGCGGTGGAGGACGGGGGCCGGCTGATCCGCCTCCAGCCCGGCGTGATCGGCGCCCACGCGAACCGGGCGCTCGCGCCTTACGGCCGCAAGATCGGGCCGGACCCGGCGTCCATCGCGACGTGCACGGCCGGCGGAATCCTCGCGAACAACGCGAGCGGCATGTGCTGCGGTGTCGTTGAGAACGCGTATCACACGCTCGAGTCGCTCACGTTCGTCCTGCCGTCCGGCACGACGATCGACGCGGCTCGGCCCGAGGCGGACGACCTCCTGCGCGGCGCCGAGCCCGTCCTGTGGCAGGGCCTCCGCGACCTCAAGGCCCGCGTCGAGGCCGACGCGGCGCTCGCCGCGCGCATCCGCGCGAAGTACCGGATGAAGAACACGACGGGCTACGCGCTGAACGCGCTTCTCGACTTCGCGCGGCCCGTCGACGTGTTCGCGCACCTCCTCATCGGCTCGGAGGGAACGCTCGGGTTCATCGCCGAGGCGGTCCTTCGGACGGTCCCCGACCTTCCCGTCAAGTACACGGGATTGCTGCTCTTCCCGGACCTCTACGCCGCGTGCCGCGCGATCGTCCCGCTGAACGCGGCGGGCGCGAAGGCTCTCGAGGTGATGGACCGCGCCGCGCTGCGCTCCGTGGAGGACGAGACGGGCGTCCCGGACGTCCTGCGCGCGCTTCCTCCCGGCGCGGCGTGTCTCCTCGCCGAGTTCCAGGCGCAGGCCGAAAGCGACCGCCCGTCGCTCGAAGCCGACGCGGCGCGCGCCGTCGCCGGGCTCGCGCTCGTCTCGCCGCCCCTCTTCACGCACGACCCGGCCGGCCAGGCGCTCCTCTGGAAGGTGCGCAAGGGAATGTTCCCGTCGGTCGGCGCGGTCCGCAAGAGCGGAACGACCGTCATCATCGAGGACGTCGCCTTCCCGGTGGAACGCCTCGCGGACGCGGCGGTCGCACTCAACGCGCTCTTCGAGAAGCACGGCTACGACGAAGGGATCGTCTTCGGCCACGCGCGCGACGGGAACCTCCACTTCGTGATCACGCAATCGTTCCGCACCGACGCGGAGGTGGCCCGGTATGCGCGATTCATCGACGACGTCGTCGACCTCGTCGTGAACCGATTCGACGGCGCGCTCAAGGCCGAGCACGGCACGGGCCGGAACATGGCGCCCTTCGTCGAGACGGAGTGGGGCCCGGAGGCCGCAGCCGTCATGCGGCGCGTCAAGGAGCTTGCCGATCCGCGGGGCCTCCTGAATCCCGGCGTGATCCTGAACGCCGACCCCCGGGCGCACCTGAAGAACCTCAAGCCGCTCCCGTCCGTCGAGGAGGAGGTGGACCGGTGCATCGAGTGCGGCTTCTGCGAGCCCCTCTGCCCGAGCCGGGACCTCACGACGACGCCCCGCCAGCGCATCGCCGTCCGGCGCGAGATCGCGCGCCTCGACGCGGCCGGGACCGACCCGGCGCTGCGCGCCGCGCTCGAGGCGGACTTTCCGTACGACGTCCTCGACACGTGCGCGGCGGACGGACTCTGCGCGACCGCGTGCCCCGTGAGAATCGACACGGGCCGCCTCGCGAAGCGCTTCCGCGCCCTGCGCCTTTCGCCGGCCGCGAGCCGGACCGCGGCCACCGTGGCACACGCCTTCGCGGCGGCGGAGCGCGCGCTGCGCCTCGCGCTCTCGGCCGGACACGCGTTCGGGCCGCTCGCGAGCGCGTCGACGCGCGCCGTGAGGCGCCTCGGTCTGCGCGTGCCTCTCTGGTCCCCTCCGATGCCGCGCCCGGCGCGGGCGATGCCGCGCACGCCTGCCGCCGGCGCCGCCGCCGTCTACGTCCCCTCGTGTCTCACGCGCACGATGGGCACGCTGCCCGGCGAGCCCGACGACCTGTCGCTTCCCGAGGCGCTCGTCGCCGTCGCCGCCCGGGCAGGGGCGCCCGTGTTCATCCCGACGGACGTCGCCGGGACGTGCTGCGGGGTGCCGTTCTCGTCCAAGGGCTTCGACGAGGCGCACGGGATCGCCCTGAACCGCGCGGTCGAGAGGATGTGGCGGTGGTCGGACGGTGGCCGGCTCCCCGTCGTGATGGACACTTCTCCCTGCACGTACGGGCTCCTCCACGCCGACGAGGCGCTCACGGAGGAGAACCGGACGCGGCGGCGCCGCATGACGATCCTCGACGCCGTGGAGTTCGCCCACGACGTCCTCCTGCCCCGGCTCGCCGTGACGGTGCGCGCGCGATCCGCCGTCGTGCATCCCGTGTGCTCGCTCGTGAAGCTGGGACTCGCGTCGAAGCTCGCGGCCGTGGTCGCGGCGTGCGCGGACGAGACGATCGTTCCGCCGGACGCCGGCTGCTGCGGCTTCGCGGGCGACCGCGGATTCCTCTTTCCGGAGCTGGCGGCCTCCGCCACGCTCCCCGAGGCCGCCGGCGTCCCGGCGGGAGCGGCCGGACACTGGTCCACGAGCCGCACGTGCGAGATCGGCCTCACGCGCGCGACCGGCTCGACGTACCGCTCCTTCGTTTTCCTTCTCGAGAGCGCGACGCGCCCGTCCTGACGCCGGGATCTCCCGGGAGAGAGGCGGGATCCCGGCGGATGTCCTACATTCCAGGGCGGGAGGACCGGCCGAGCCGAGCCTCCATAATGCCGGGCGCTCGGAGGGAGATTCGATGGAAGGCATCCAGGTTCTGTCGCGCACGCCGGAGGCGGCGGAAGCGATCCTTACGGCGGAAGCGCTCGCGTTCGTCGCGCGCCTTCACCGTGCCTTCAACGCGCGGCGGGTCGATCTGCTCGCCCGCCGCGCCGAGCGCCAGAAGCGGTTCGACGCGGGCGAACGGCCAGACTTCCTCGCGGAGACGAAGGGTGTGCGCGACGGCGACTGGACGGTCGCCTCGGCCCCGCCGGGCCTCCTGAAGCGGTGGGTCGAGATCACGGGGCCCGTCGAGCGCAAGATGATGATCAACGCGCTCAACTCGGGAGCGAGCGTCTTCATGGCGGACTTCGAGGACTCTCTCTCCCCGACATGGACGAACGTGGTCCAGGGTCAGCAGAACCTGAAGGACGCGGTCCGCAGGACGATCGCCTATACGAGCCCGGAGGGGAAGGAGTACACGCTCAACCCGCAGATCGCGACGCTCCTCGTGAGGCCGCGCGGCTGGCACCTTCACGAGAAGCACGTCCTCGTCGACGGGGCGCCGGTTTCGGCGAGCCTGTTCGACCTCGGCCTCTATCTGTTCCACAACGTCTATGCGCTGAAGGAGCGCGGCACGGGCCCGTACTTCTACCTTCCGAAGATGGAGAGCCATCTCGAAGCGCGCCTCTGGAACGACGTCTTCCTCACGGCCCAGGAGGGGCTCTCGGTCCCGGACGGGACGATCCGTGCGACCGTCCTCATCGAGACGCTGCCCGCCGCCTTCGAGATGGACGAGATCCTCTTCGAGCTCAAGGACCACGTGAGCGGTCTGAACGCGGGACGCTGGGACTACCTCTTCAGCCTCATCAAGAAGCTGCGCGCGCACGCGGACGTCCTGCCCGACCGCGGGCAGGTCACGATGACGGTCCCCTTCATGCGCGCCTACGCGGAGCTTCTCGTGAAGACGTGCCACCGGCGTGGCGCTCATGCGATGGGCGGCATGGCGCCGTTCATCCCGACGCGCAAGGACGCGGACCTCAACGCGAAGGCTCTCGCGAAGGTCCGGGCCGACAAGGACCGCGAGGTCGCGGACGGCTTCGACGGCACGTGGGTCGCGCATCCCGACCTCGTCCCGACGGCCTGGGAGGTCTTCGAGAAGGCGTTCGGCACGCGGCCGAACCAGAGGGACCGGATGCGCGAAGACGTCGTCGCCGACGCGAAGAAGCTCACGGACCTCGCCGTGCCCGGCGGCACGATCACGGAGGCGGGCCTGCGCCTCAACGTGAACGTGACGCTCCAGTACCTGAACTCCTGGCTCCTCGGAAACGGCGCGGCCGCGATCTTCAACCTCATGGAGGACGCGGCGACGGCCGAGATCTCGCGCGCGCAACTGTGGCAGTGGATCGACCGGAAGGCGACGCTCACGGACGGCCGGACCGTCACGAAGGACCTCTACCGGCAGGTCCGCGACGAGGAGCTCCCGAAGATCGGCGGCCTCGCGACGGGCCGGATGAAGGACGCCGTCGGGATCCTCGACGCCCTCGTCCTCGACGACTCCTTCGCCGAGTTCCTCACGCTGCCCGCGTACGCGTACCTGGAATGACGCGCCGCGCGGGGGGCGCCCCCCCCGCGCGGTCAGGTCGCGATCAGGCGTTCAGGAAGCCGAGGTCGTAGTCCGGGAAGCGGTAGAGATTCGGAAAGATCAGGTTGAGCTGGGCCGGACTGGCGCCGAGCCACAGACCGAGGGTCGAGGCGTACTGCTCGACGCCCGTCGTCGGGATCCAGCGGCCACGCGAGTCCGTGTCGTAGGCGCTCCCGAGCGCGAGATCCGGGAAGGCCATGCCGTTCAGGCCCGCGAGCGGGTTGCCTCCGCTCCCGTAGAAGTCGGCGGCCTTGATCGCCCCGCCCATCACGAACTGGTGACTGCCCCACGCGTGGTCCGAGCCGACCGTCGCGCCCGAGCCGGACGGCGCCATCGTGCGGCCAAAGTCCGACATCGTGAACGTCGTGACGCTGTTGTCGAGACCCTGCGTGACCATCTCGTCGTGGAAGGCCTTCATCGCCTTGGAAATCTGGCCGTAGAGCTTCGTGTGCGACGCGAGCTCGTCCTGGTGCGTGTCAAAGCCGCCGATCGAACAGAAGAAGACCTGCCGGCTGACGTTGAGCGACGTCTGGTTCAGCTTGATGAGCTTCGCGACCTGCTTGAGCTGGTTGCCAAGGCCGGTGTTCGGAAAAGCCGCGGTGACGGTGGGGTCGACAGAAAGAGAGGCCTGGATGTCCATGCCCTGCTGCGTGATGTCGCTCGTCGCCTTGACGAGCGGGACGCCGGTGTCGAAGCCGCGGAGCGCGTTGAAGGCGGTCTTCCGCGCGTTGTCGATCGCGTTGTTCGCGAAGCCGTTCAACGGGAAGATCTGGTTGAGGGCGGTCGGCGCGGGCGCGACGTTGAGGGACTTCGTCGTCTGGCCCCGGTTGAACTGGTTGTTCCCCGCGAGTGAAAGCGACGCCGGGAAGGACGTTCCCGTGTTCAGGCTCGCGAGGTTGTCCGCCGTCAGCCCGCCCCATCCGGTCGTCGTCGCGAGGTCCGAGCGCGGAGCCATCCACGCCGACTGCTGATCGCTGTGCGAGAAGAGCTGATAGGGACGGTACGCCGCGTTCGAACGGTAGAGCGCCTTTGTCGTCGGCCAGCGCGTGAGGGGGCCGACGTTCGCGACGACCGCGAGCCTGCCCTGGTCGAACAGCGTCTTCAGCTCGGGCATCGCCGGATGCACGCCGTAGTTGAGCCCCGTGCTCGGTAGCGCGGCCGCGAAAGCCGTGGCTCCGAGCGCCGGGAGCGCGAGCGAAGCCCCTCGCGACAACGCATAGGCGTTGTATCCCGCCGATCCCCCGGCGTTCACGGGGACGATCATGTTGTTCGCGTCGTTGCCCCCGAACATGAAGATGCAGACGAGCGCCCGATACGGGTTCGGCGGCGCCGCGGAGGCGGCGTGAGCGAGCAGGCCGAAGCGGTCGAGGCTCTGCTCGAACGCGGCGAGCCCGAAGGCCCCGCACGACAGCTTGAGGAAATCCCTGCGGTTCGTCATGGTTACCTCTCGACCTGGAACTGTGAGGAGGTCGCGACGAGGTACGTCGCCTGTTGGGCGCGCTGGCGGGCGTTCGTCGCCGGGACGGCGTTGACGGCCGTGACGATCGCGGCCTTCGCGCTCGCGGACAGGAGTCCGTGGCAGAGGCGCTGGTTCAGCTCCTCCACCATGGCGGCCGGATTCGCGGCGAGGGTCTGGATGCCGCTCAGGTCCAGCGAGGTCCCGTTCGGGTTGTTCGTGCCCACCGGGATGGTCGAGTAGACGAGCGTGTTCACGAGGTTCGCGCGGCGAAGCGCCGTGAGCGCCGACTGGACCCCGAACTCCGGCCCGACAAGGGTCGAGCTGCCGGGCAGAGGATTATCCGCCGGGTAGTAGCTGAAAACGGTGTCCGGGTTGAAGAGGTTCTGGTCGAGGCTCAGGACCTGGGGCGCGAGGACGCCGTCCGAGAGCGCCGACCTGTTGGCCGACAGGGCGCCGAGGGCCCTCAGGAACCCGATCGTGAACATCGCGGGGTCGCGGAGCACGCCGAAGTTCGGGTTCGCGGGACCTGCGAGTGCCTCGGCGTCCGTCACGATCGCACGGACGACGGCCTTGAGGTCGCCCTTCACGCCCGAACCGTTGTTGTTGAAGACGGCCGCCACGCGCCCGACGTACGCCGGGCTCGGGTTGGACGTCACGAGACCATGGATGAGTTGCGTGCTCACGTACGGCGCCACGTTCGGCTGCGCCATGATCGTGTTGACCGCCTGAACCACATCCTGGGCTGCCGACTGATTGATCGGGAAAGTCGTGGCGCAGCTGGCGGGGTTGGCCGGGTCCGTCCAGTCGCAGAGGAAGGACTTCTTGCCCTTGTCGTGGAAATTGTCGACCGCAGGCGTGTTCACCTGCACCATCGGGTTCGAGAAGTTCGACGTGCCGGGCACGGGCGGCGGCGCGAGCCGCCATCCCGTGAAGACGCGCGACAGCTCGTTGATATCGTACTGCGTGTACGTCGGGATCGGGGTCCCGCCCCCCTTAGGCGTCCCGTCCGTGTTGAGCTGGACGACCCCGATCGAAAAGAGCTGCAGAACCTCCCGGCCGTAGTTCTCGTTCGGGTTCTGGAGTGTCGACCCGGCCATATTGAGGTAGTCGCCCATCGTCGCACTGAGGGTCAGGTCGTAGAGGATGTCCCAGTAGTTCCCGAACGCGTTGTTCACGAGGATGTTGAGGTACGGCACCATGTGGCTGGGCTGGATCTCCTGCTGGCCCGAGATCACGAGGAATTTGTGCAGCGCCCATGCGACGCGCTGCCGGAGCTGGTCCGGCGCGTAGAGCGCGTTGTAAAAGAACGCGTTCTGGAGCGGGTACATCGTGTAGTTGTCCCGCTGGCACGTGCCCGTGCACGTTCCCGGAATGGTGTCCGGCTGGAGCGCCATCGCAGGGTAGGGATTCGGCGGCATCGCAAACTGCTCGTTCAGCCAGCCGTTGATGCCGACGTCCCTCAGGTGCGCGATGATCTGGGGCGAGGACCCGAACGTCGCGATGTTCGCGAAGGCTTCGAGCTGTGCGATCGGTGTCGACGGCGGATCCTCGAAGTAGCCCGACGCGTCGAGGATCAGGTGCACGGTCCCGCTCGATCTGGGTGGGCCAGACGACGATGTCGCCCGTCGTCCCGAGTCGCGCGATGAAGCTCGCCGCGCGCGCCTTGACGGCGCGGTAGCTGAGTGCGGTCGCTCCGAGGGGCGAGGCGCGTGCCGCGTCGGGAAGATCGCGAAGGTGCCGTTCGCCGTCGCGTTCACGGCCGTGACATTCAGGACGACGGCGCGCGCCGTGGCGGGATGCCGCAGGTGCCCGCGAGCTGGAACGCGCGCGCGGCACCTGCCTGCAAGGACCGGGGCCCGCGCTGTTCCCGTTCGGCGTCAGGCGCGTGTCGACGCGCCGGCAGGGCGAGATCGGGTAGAGCTTCGATTGGGGCGACGCCTGTCCAGGGCCGGGCCGGCCGGCATGAGCGCCACGCAGGGCGGCTGCCTGAGAGAGACGCGCCAGACAAATCTTCATCCGGTACTCCCGCGGATTACCCGCACATCGGTGCTTTCCGAACAATCGGGGGCGACAATTCGAACTGACTGTGACCTGGATCTCTACGGGGTAGTGTCCACACCTATCGCGTGGAGGGACGAAACGTACAACGCATTGACGTGAAACGACTTACCTGAGACGGCGTCTCCGTCTAGACGGCCGAGCGCCCGGCTGCGCGCGCAGACAGGAAGTTCGCGAACGCGCGATCCTGCGTGCGGACGTGGCCTCCGAGCCAAGAGCGCAGCCCATCCACCGCGTCGCTCGTCATGGGCTGCGCCTGGTCGTGGGCGGCCCGGACTTTGTGGAGCTCGGCGAGCAGCTCGCCGTGCTCGGCGAGGTGGGCCTCGTACGCCGGGTAGCCCTCCATCCGCATCATGAGCTCCTCGGCAAGGAAGTGGACTCGCGTGTAGTCGAGGAGCTTCTCGAGGATCTCGTCCGCGACCTCGGCGCTCTTGCCCTCCGCGACCGCCCGCCCGAGCGCCTCGACGAGGTCGATCTGCAGGGCGTGCTCCGCATCGAGCGCCGGAACGTCCAGGCGGAGATCCCGATCGACGACCACGATCCCGACGATAGCGCACCCGGGGGCCGAGCGCGGATGCCGAGCGACTAGAATGAAGGCCACGTGAGCCCCATCGGAGGAAGAAGCCTGAGAGTCGCCGTGGTCGACGACGAGGAGCCGGTCCGCGAGCTCGTGCGCACGGCGCTCGAGCGCGCCGAGGCCAAGGTCGACACGTACGCGAGCGGACAGCTCTTCATGGATCGCGCAGTCTTTTCGGAGTACGACCTCATCCTCTCGGACCTCATGCTGCCCGGCCTCTCGGGGATCGACCTCCTCTTCGAGGTGAAGGCCAAGGCGCCGTCCGTGCCGTTCGTCATCATGTCCGGTCAGGCGGCGGTTCCCGATGCGATCGAGGCCATGAAGGCCGGAGCCGCCGACTTCCTCGTGAAGCCCTTCCGGCTCCAGAGCCTCCTCGACCTCGTCGCGCGCCTGACGCGGGACGTCAACCCCCGCTCGGTTTCGGGAGTCTGGAAGCGCGAGAAGGAGCAGAACTTCGCGGTCGGCCACTCGCCCGCGTGGAAGAATCTGCTCGAGAAGTCGAAGCGGGTCGCCGAACTCTCCTCGACGGTCCTCATCCGCGGTGAGACGGGCACGGGCAAGGAAGTCGTCGCGAAGTACATCGCGTCCTTCGGGCCCCGCGCCGGCAAGCCCTTCGTGACCCTCAACTGCGCCGCGATTCCCGACGACCTGATCGAGAGCGAGCTTTTCGGGCACGTGCGCGGCGCGTTCAGCGGCGCGACGAATGCACGCCGGGGCCTTTTCGAAGAGGCCGAGGGCGGGACCCTTCTCCTCGACGAGATCGGGTCGATGCCGCTCGCGGCGCAGGCGAAGGTCCTCCGCGCGCTCGAAGAGTTCCAGATCCGCCGCGTCGGCGACAACCGCAACGTCAACGTCGACGTGAGGATCCTCGCGGCGACGAACCTCGACATCGAGGCCGCCGTCAAGCGCGGCACGTTCCGCGACGACCTCTACTACAGGCTCGCGGTCGTCACGCTCTGGGTTCCGGCGCTCCGGGACCGCGGCGATGACAAGCTCCTCCTCGCCGACCACTTCCTGCGGATGTTCTCCGGCAAGTCGCAGTTTCCCCGGCGTCTCTCGTCCGAGGCGCGCGACCTCGTCCTGAACGACCCGTTCCCCGGCAACATCCGCGAGCTCAAGCACTCGATCGAGCAGGCCTGCGCCCTGACCCCGAGGGATGAGCTCCTTCCGGACGACTTCCCGCTCCTGCTCGCGCGTGCGGACGCGGCCTCCGCTCCGGAGAGCGCTTCCGGGATCGGCGTACGCGAGGCGACCCCCGAAAAGGTCCAGGAGATGCTCGTGAAGACGGGCGGCAACCGCGTCGAGGCCGCGAAGCGCCTCGGGATCAGCCGCTCGACGTTGTACCGGCTTCTCAGGAAGACGACCCCGTAGCTGCGGGTTCAGCGCGGCGTCGCGGAGAGGGCGACGGGCCAGGGGTAGACGCCCGGGCGCGCGTCTTTCGAGAGAACGATGCGATAGCGAAGCTCGGCCGTGACGACGGTCTTCCCCGTGTACGGTTGGGCGAGCCAGCCTCCGGCGCCGCCTACCTGCGCCGTCGAACCCAGGCCTGTGACCAGGAGGGACCGATAGGGGTCGTGCAGCGGCTCGAATTCCAGGAGCCAGCCGTTCGGGGAGTTCGTCCGGACCCGGACGGACGATGGCGGGGGTTCGACCCATCCGCGCGCCACGTCCTCCTCCGTGATTTCGAGGCCGGGCGGTTGGGTCTCGACGGAGAGGAGGGCCCGCGCCGGCACCACCACCGAGACGGAAAGGGAGGCGGAGACCATCCCCGCCCGCGCAGGGATCGCCGGGACGAGGAAGGCTGCGAGAGCCAAAACGAAGACGTGTGACGCTCCGACGCTCGCGGGGGTCCGCGCGGGTCCGGAATCTCGATCTCGCATGTTTCGCATCTCCCGGCGTGGAGATGCGGGAGTCATGCCGGAGCTGCTTCGACTCACTCCCCGTTTGATTTCAACGAGTTAGAGGTCCACGGCGGTTCGCGTGAGACACAGCTGAAACATGTCGGATACGTCCCTGGAACAGCGGTCGACCACGCTAGAAGTTCATGGTCACGGTGATCGTGTCGCTGTAGTTCCCGACACCCGCGTCCTGACCCGCGGGGATCGTCCCGTAGACCGTGAGCGTGTGAGAGTTCTTGTCCGACGGGTCGACGACAAGTTGGTACGTCGTCCCCGTGCCGTCGCCCCAGACCTGGCTGTTCGCGGCCGTCGAGTAGAGGTTGTAGTTCAGGACGTTGCCGCCCGATCGAAGGGTGCGGTTCGCGAACGTCCCGGACGAGCCCGCCGAGAGGTTCATCACCATGAGGGCCGTCTTGTTCACGGCCTTGCACGAGTACGTGATCGACCCCGTGGCCTTCGTGGGGCTCGCGTTGAAGACGTCATAGGACCCGAAGTTCACGCCGGCGATCGTGCCGAAGGTGCAATTGAGCGCGTCGGCGCGGGGCGTGAGCGACGAAAAGCGGGAGGAGCACGACGAGACGAGAGGATCGGTGAGTTTCTTCATGGGTTCTTCCCGCTTTCCTCGGGAGCGGCGCAGCGCACCGTTCCGACGTTGACAAACGCCGACGTGGACACCGGAACGACGAGCATGAACCGGCAAACCTTTTCCTTGTGCTCGACCAAGGCCGGGTATCGGCCGGGCGGCAGATTCTCGAGGTAAAAGCTCTCCGTCGCCGCCCACGGGCGAGACCTGGTCCTTGCCGTCCGGGCCGGCACGGTGAGCTCCCCGTAGGCCGGAGCCTTCGCCGCCCCCGCCGCGACGACGAGGAGGCGTCCCGTGACGGTCGTGACGCGCCTGACGGGGAACTCGACGACTGCGCCCCCGCGATACGGCGTCGCGACGGTGCGCTCTACCGAGCCGATTTCGTAGTCGAGGGGCACGTCGCGATCCGTGATTCCGATCCGGTTGCCGTAGTACGGGATCAGGCTCGGAAGCAGGAGATCGCCGCTCGCGTTCGTCGTTCCGACGTCCTGATTGCTCGCAGTGCCGTGAACGCCCGGAACGCCCGGAACGCGAATGAGCGCGAAGCTATCGACGACGGGTCGCGTCGGTAGCACGGTGCCGCCAAGCGCCACGATTCCTCCGGACGCGCCGAGCGTCGTCGTCGTCTCGCCGCTGAGGCGCAGGACCGAGGCCTCGTAGCGGCCGAAGGACGCGTTGTACTGGACGTCGCCGGTCGCGCTGGCGGGCCCCTCGCCGCCGGTCCCGTTGACGTGGTACCCGAATCCCGTTCCGATCGGCAGCGACTTCTGGACGTCGATCGACCCCGCGTCCAGCCCGTCCTGGTGTCCGTACGAGGCGAGCGCCGTCGTGCCGTTGCCGAGGAAGAGGCTCAGCCCGACGTACGCCTCGTTGCCCTGCGTCGATCCCTGGAAGACGCGCGCGACGGAGAGGAAGAGGTTCAGGTCGCGCGTGAGGCTCGAAGAGCTCGCGATCGACGCGCGTTGCGAAGACGGGGTGTCGCGCGGGATCGGTTCCGGTGTACTCGAGCGTGAGGCTCGCGAGCCGGCCGACCTGGATTCCGACGAAGGCGCTTCCCGTTCCAGCGCGGCCGGTCCTGGTCGGCGGAGAGGCCGAGCGCGGCGTAATGGGGGCCGAGCGCTGTCGCGAAGACCCCGTAGTTGACGGGCAGACCGACGTAGCGATACGAGAGCGACGCCGCGCCACCGGTCCGCCCTCCTTCGCGGCTCGCCGGCGGCGTATCCCTCGATCTCGCCGAACGGAAGGCGCCAGGCGAACCCCGGGCCCCCGCTCACGAGCCGATCGTCCGCTTCGAGGCGCATCTCGGCCGTCAAGCGAGTTCGTGAAGCCGTATCGGTGGCGGCCGAGGAATGAGAGCGAGCCGTAATCGAAGCTCTCCGTTGCGAGGTTGTCTCGTCGGAATCCGAGGTTGTAGGTGAACTCCGACAGCCCCTTCGCGAGGACGGAGGTCGACGCGTAGAAGCCGCCTCGTGATCTCCCGCTCCTGCCCGAACGCGTCCCGGACGACGACCCGGGTCGTCCCGTTGCCGGCCGGCAGGACGATGTTCGAGAGCTGGAACGTGCCCGGCGCGACCGCCTCGCGCTTCACGAGGTTGCCGTTCACGTAGACGTCCACCGTGGACGGCGTCGTCGCCGCGCCCGTGAGCGCAAACCCGGGATAGCGCGAGAAGTAGGGATTAAGGTCGAAGCTGCGCGACACGCTCAGGCCTGCGAGAAACAGCGCGCCTCCGACGCCACCCGCCGTCACGAAGGAGTCTCCGGCGATCCATCGCACGAGACGCTCGCGGTCGTCGTGCGTGACGTTCGTGAGGCCGCGCACGACGCTCCCGTCGTCCGCCCGCATCACCGAGCCGTAGTAGAGGTTTCCGCCGAGGCTCAGTCCCGCCTCGCCAAACGCGTTCCACGTCTTCAGGTCCGTGACGTTGACCGCATAGTTCGCGAAGAGGCTCGTGCTCGAGAGGGTGACGAGGTCGGGGGGCCGCGCCATCCTGAGGTCGAAGACCTCGTTCGCGAGCCACGAGGGCGGGACCGTCACCGAGAGCGTCACGTTCTCCGGATCGAACCGGTAGGAGACGTCCAGGGCGAGCGAGGAGAGCGAGACCCAGTCCTCACCGTCGCGCACCTCGCGGCGCCCCTTGAAGCGCTTCACGCCGGCCGACGAGAGATCGCGCACCCGGAGAAGAACGTCCTCGCCCGCGAGCAGGGCGAGCACGTCACCCTTCGGTACCGTGTTGACGGAGAGCGGAAGCACGGCGCGCTGGGACGGCGCGGCCGCCGCGGCCGCGGGTAGAGCATCAGGGCGAGGGCCGGTAGAAGACCTCGCGCTCTCACAGGAAGACGGAGCGCACGGGACGCCCCTTTCAGCGCGACGCCGGCCCGCACGCCTCCGGCGCCACGGCGAGGGAGACCTTCCAGGCGTCGCGCTCGCTCTTTGCCTCGAGGGAGATCGTCTTCGTCCGCCGGCATTCGTCCGGCTGGAATGGCGATGTCGTAGTTGCGTTCGCCTCCGGCGAGGACGTACCAGCCCGCCGCCTGGTTCTCGAACGTCTGTTTCCCGTCGGCTCTCAGCCCCGTCGCGCGCACGGAGATGAGCGAAAACGCGGCGTTGCCGGTGTTCCTCACCCGGAACATCACGGTGCCCGACTCCAGCTTCGCGTTCTCGATCGCTCCGCTGCGGGTGATCCTCGCCGGCTGGACGAAGATCGGGACGCCGAAGCGCGTCAGGACCTTGACTTCGGACTTGTTCCCCGCCTCGGACGGTCTTTCTAGGGGCGGGAGCTCTTCGACGAACACGCGATACGTTCGCTCCACGGTTCCCGCGGGTTTCGAGACGCCGATCCGAATCTTCCGTTCCTTCCCTGGCTCGAGCGTCAGGAGCGCCGGGAAGAACACGACGTCCTCCGTCGGCGTCAGCTCGATCTCGCCGCGCAGGCTCTGGTTCCACGCGAAGGCGGTCACCTGAAGGCGCACGATCTCGTTGCTCTGGTTCTCGACCGAGAGGAGCTCGGTGGTCTTGCCGGCCGTGAGGTAGATCTGGATCGGCGAGACCTTGAACGTCGCCGCGGCGCCCGGAAGGGCCGCGAGAAGGAGCGCCACGGCCATCCCCGCTGAGCGGAGCCGACCCTGCACGGCGGATTGGCCTGAGTCCAAGACCGAGCCCCCTTTCAGAAGTTGGCCGTTGCCACGACCGCATCAAAATAGGTGGCGGCGAGAACGTCCTGAGCTTCTGGAATGCGACCGCAGACATTGTACGACCTGGGCTCGCGGCTGGGGGCGGAAGAGGGCGTGAAGACGGCGTCGCCCGCCGATCCCCACGCCTTCGGTGACGCGAAGGCGCACGGAGCTCCCGGGGCCTCGGACGACGGGATGTAGAGCTCATACGCGATGAAGCCCGTCCCTCCCCGCATCCGCCGCCTGGAGCCGGACGGGTTCGAGCCGGGGCCGAGCGTGAGGGACGCCGCCGTTCCCCGCGTGCACGTGATCGTGACGCTTCCGCTCCCCGTGGCCGGCGCCGCGTAGTTCGCGACGACGGGATCGTACGTGCCGAACCCGATCGGGGAGGCGGAGATCCGGCAGTTGCTGGAGACCGTGACCGACACGCTCAGGTTCGCCGTGGCGCTTGCTCCGGCGAGCGTGCCGGCCTCGAGGAGGGCGGCGGCGAAAGCGAGGGCGAGGGCGAGCGGTCGTTTCACGGGTCGGACTCCATTTCAGTCACGGCTGGATGCGGACCTCGGTTCGGACGTCAGCGCTGCGCCGCCCGCGGATCGAAGACCCGGGGCGGCGTCAGGTCGGAAGGAAAGTTTCAGAAGTTGACGGTGAAGGTGATCGTTCCGCTGTAAGCCGCGACGCCGACGTCCTGTCCGCTGGCGACCCGGCCGTAGATGTTCAGGTTGCGGGAAGCCTTGCCCGGTGCCGCTCCCATCGAGAAGCCAGGGACGAAGGACGTCAAGCGGCCGGAATCCGAGAAGAGAAGGTAGTTCAGCGAGTCGCCGCCGCCGGTCATGGCGCCACCCGGCGTGGCGGTCGTGATGCTGGGGTTCACCCCCTTCGTGCAGGCCACCGCCATCGTGGTCGAGGCATCGAGGGCGGTCGCGGAGTTCGTCACGACGGGGTCGTATGCGCCGAAGTTCAGCGTCCCCGCGCCGATCGTGCAGTTCGCCGCCACGCTCGCGTTTACGGTGAGCGTGCCGGTCGCGGAACCCGCCGCGAAAGCGGCCGGGGCGAGGGCGATGAGCGCGAAGGCCGCGGCGCCGATGAGAAGCTTTTTCATGATGTCCTCCTGAAGGGTTGCGAGCTTTGAAGCTGTTGTTTTCATGTCTCTGACACAGCAACAGCAAAATAGCTGCCATATATGATATACGCCTGAGAACACCTCGCAACAAGGCCAATATATCGATGTTAATCGCACTATCTATAGAGAGTTAGATAAAAATAATAAGGCATCTAACGCACTATATATCACTATGAGTTAACGCGTAGATGATTGTGTCATCGGCTGGCCGTGAGACGCTCAAACGACAGAAAGTGTCGGCCTGGATCGCTCCCGGCGACAGGATTCAGAGGCCGCGGTCTCTTCGGAACCAGGCGACGGTCGCAGCGAGGCCATCGGCAAGCTTCGTTTTCGACTTCCAGCCGAAGAGCCGCTCGGCGCGCGAGACGTCGAGCCGCCGGCGCGGCTGGCCGTTCGGCTGCGACGGATCCCAGCGGATCGTCCCCGTGTAACCCGTGGCGCCCGCGACGAGCTTCGCGAGATCGCGGATCGCGATCTCCTCCCCCGAGCCGAGGTTGACGGGGTCGGGGCCGTCGTAGCCCTCGGCTGCGGCGACGATTCCCTCGGCCGCGTCGTCGACGTAGAGAAACTCGCGGGTCGGCGATCCGTCGCCCCACAGGACGACCTCGGAGGCGCCCGTCGCCGTCGCTTCGAGGAACTTCCGGATCATCGCGGGGATCACGTGGCTCGATTCGAGGTCGAAGTTGTCCCGGGGGCCGTAGAGGTTCACGGGCAGGAGGTAGATCCCGTCGAAGCCATACTCCTGGCGGTAGGCCTGGAGCTGGACGAGGAGCATCTTCTTCGCGAGACCGTACGGCGCGTTCGTCTCCTCGGGGTACCCGTTCCAGAGATTCTCCTCGCGGAACGGCACCGGCGTGAACTTCGGGTACGCGCAGATCGTCCCGAGACAGACGAGCTTGCCGACGCCCGCGCGCCGCGCCTCCTCGATGAGCTGGATCCCCATGATCGCGTTCTCGTAGAAGAACCGGCCCGGATGGGCGCGGTTCGCGCCGATGCCGCCGACGACGGCCGCCGCGTGAATCACGACGTCGGGCCTCTCCCTCGCGAGCGCCGAGCGGACGGCGTCGCGCTCGCGCAGGTCGAGCTCCGCGGACCGCGGAGCGAGGACGTCGGCGGCCCCGTGCCGGCGCAGCGCCTCGACGAGCGAGCGGCCGAGAAAGCCGCCTCCCCCGGTGACGAGGATCCGGCGGCCGGTCCAGAAGGTCATGCGCGCGGAAGTGTAAGTCCAGTGACCCCGGTCAACCCGCACGCGACTCATTCCGTCGAAGATGCGTGGGAAACGTCCCGGAGCGCCACTTCGGGGGGACACGCGTCGCGGCCCGCTCCTTGCGACGCGACGAGGAGAGGAACTCGATGACGACACAGACGCCCGTGCGCTCCGTCACATCGCTCGCGCTCGCCTTCGTGCTCGCGCCCGTCGTGCTCGCGCCGGCGCGTGCCCGGGCCGACGTCGTGATCCCCTCGACGGCGTTCTCGGGAGGCGCGAACAACGCGGAGTTTCACAGCGACGTGAGGATCTTCAACCCGTCGACGACGTCGCCGGTTCTCGTGACGCCCGTCTTCTACCAGTCCGACGCGAACGGCAACGTCACGAACACGGTCACGGCGACGGCCTTCACCGTTCCCCCTCGGAGCCAGGTCGCGTACGACAACGTGCTCGCGAGCCTCTTCGGACAGGCGAAGGGCGTCTTCGGCCCGGTTCGGCTGCAGGCGAGCGCGCCGCTCGTCGTCTCGACCGGCGTCAACAACGTGAATGCCTGCGGAGCGGGCGCCGTCTCGGGCCAGTGGCTGCCGGGGATCGACACCACGCAGGCGCTCTCGGCCGGGACGCTCGTCCAGCTCGGCGTGAGCGTGGACGCGGCGACGGGCTACCGCACGAACGTCGATTTCATGAACCCGGGAGCGTCCACGGCCAGCGTCACCGTGAAGGTACGGCGCGGGGACGGCTCGCAGCTCTCCTCGAACACGATCGCCGTCCCCGCGAACGCGCTCGTCCAGCGCCGCCTGGACGACGCTTCGACGTTTCCGGGCGTCGCGGGGACGACGGACACGAACCTCTGGCTCGAGTTCACGAGCGACCAGCCGGTCCTCTCGTTCGCCTCCGTCATCAACAACGCGTCCGGCGACCCGTTCGCGATCGTCATGACGGCCGAGCCGAACGTCTCGACCGCGGCTCCTCAGGCCAGCTACACGGTCTCGCCGTCGAGCCCGCAGCCGAACGAGTCCGTCACGTTCACGGACACGTCGACGGGAGGCGTCGTCGGCCGGTTCTGGGTCTTCGGCGACGGCACGACGAAGGTCGGGCCCGATCCGGTGACCGTCAAGACGTATGCGTCGCCCGGCACTTACAAGACCTGGCTCTTCGTGGACAACGCGTTCGGCGGGAACAGCACGACGAAGGACGTCGTCGTCGGGACGGCAGCTCCCATCGCGGTCACGATCTCGGCGACGACGACGAACAACACGAAGTGGACGTTCGTCTGCCAGTCTCCGGCCTCCGTCTGCAACGGCGCGGGAAACAACAACGCGACGCTGAAGGTCGGCCAGCCCTACGTGATCACGTGGACGACTCCGGCTGGGGAAGCGAAGACGCACGGTGTCGTTCCCATCGGCTTCATGGGTGCTCCCCACTGTGACGACGGTGAAGACCTGATCACCGCGTCGCATCCCTGCACCGTGACGTTCACGCCGACAACAGGCCTGCTTGCTTCCCCCGGACCCACTTACACTTACGGCTGCACACAGACGCTGTGCGCGCCCAGCCTCGCTGTGCACAACGCCATGACGGGCACGATCACGGTCGTTCCGTGAGCCTCTTTAACTTCTAAGAAAATCCCGGGCGGCCGCGAAGGCGGCCGCTCTTTCTCTCAGGTCTCCCTCTCCTCCCAGACGCACTCTTTCGGGTTCTTGTCCTCCCTGAGCCCGAGGAACGAGGGCTGGCGGAGCTTCTGGTCGCCCGTCCACTCGGCGTACGCGACCTGAGCGACGAGCTTCGGCGCGACCCAGACGGCGTCCTTGACCTCGTGCGGCACGGGGTGGAACGGGCTCGCGTCCTGATGGAGCGGCTCGAGCTTCTCGAGGAGCGGCAGGAGGACCTGGGCGGAGAACCCGGTTCCGACCGAGCCGCAGTACCGAAGGTTCCTTCCCTCGTAGAGTCCCACGAGAAGAGCCCCGAAGTGCGGACGCGGCTCGCTCGGGAGCGTCAGCCCGCCGATGACGAACTCCTGCTCGCGCCGCACCTTGACCTTCAGCCAGCGCAGGGAACGCCGGCCCGCCTCGTACGGCGACGAGAGATCCTTCCCGACCACTCCCTCCCACCCCTTCTTCACGGCCTTCGCATAGGCGGCGACGCCGTCCGCCCCGAGCCGTTCGGCGAGCGCGAGCGGCGGCGCGGGGTTCGTCCCGACGAGCGCCTCGAGCGCGGCCCGGCGCTCGCCGAGCGGGCGCGACACGAGGGAGACGCCGTTCGCGTCGAGGCAGTCGAAGAGGACGAGAACGGGCTTCCTCGCGCCCGGCTCGTTCCTTCTCTGGAGAAGCTGGAAGCTCGCGACGCCCCGGTCGTCGAGGACCACGAGCTCGCCGTCCACGGCGAGGTTTCCCGCCGGGAGCTCCTCGATCGCCTTTACGATCTCCGGCAGCTCCTCGGCGATGTCGAAGCCCTTCCGGGTCGCGAGGGTCGCGCGGCCCTTCCGCCGGATCGCGACGATCCGCCACCCGTCGTACTTCGGCTCGAAGACCCATCCCTTCCGCGTGAACGGCTCCTTCACGCGCGTCGCGAGCATGGGAGCGAGGGGAAGGAGAGGCTTCACCGACGCCACCCACCCCACGAGGCGTGGCCGCCGCGAATCGACCTCTCTCTCATTCGCAGAAAATTCTATCTTTTCCCGCGAATCGCCGTCTCCCAAGTCAGCCTCCGCCCGCCGATCACAGGAACAACCGGTCGATCGGCGCGTAGACACCCGCCGCGGCGCCCGGCACGTATTCGAACCCGCGGCCGAGCGGGTCGTCGTGCCGCATCGTCGTCCAGTCGATGCCGAGCGCGGAGTAGACGGTGCAGGCGAGGTCCTCGGCCCTCAGCTCCGTCCGGCCGGGGACGCCCGAGTCCGTGATGGTCGCGCCCGTCGCGTCCGTCGCGCCGAGAACCTGGCCGCCCTTCACGCCGCCGCCCGCGAAGACCGCGCTGTAGACCGCGTAGTGGTCGCGGCCTGCCTGCCCGTTCAGATTCCCGACGGTCCGGCCGAACTCGCCGGCCGCGACGACGAGCGTCTCGTCGAACAGCGTCTTTCCGGGCGTCTTCCCGGGAGCGGCCTTCAGGTCTCCGATGAGGCTCGCGAGGGCGGGATCCAGCTGGCCCATCTGGGTGTAGAGGCTCGTCCCCGCCGAGCCGTAGATGTTGCTGTGCATGTCCCAGCCGCCGACGGACACCATGACGAACCGCGCCCCGCGCCCTCCGACAAGGACCTGCTTGGCGACGAGGCAGCCGTTGCCGAAGGAGGAACCGCCGTACCGTTGCGAGTCGGCCGAAGAGAACTTGAACAGGTCGTTGACGGCCGGGGTGTCGACGAGCACCTTGGCCTGGTCGTAGAAGTTCACGGCGTCCGCCGCGTCCTTGCCGAGCGGCTGCCCCGCGCGCAGGGCGGCGTCGAGCGCCTCGAGGTCGTTCCAGCGGGTCTGAAGGCGGGCCGCCCCGTCCGGATGCGAGAGGCTCGGGAGTCCGGCCGCCGTCGGTTGGACGACGAACGGCGCGTAGGTCGACGGGAAGTAGCCCGCCCCCGAGAGGTTCTGCTGTGTGTTCAGCGAGAGAAACGCCGGGAGCACGTCGTCCGGCCCGCGCTGCCCCTCCAGCTCGAGCGCCGCCACGGCACCCATGTTCGGGGCCTCGGAGCCCGTCGCACCGGTCGGGTTGCGGGAGATCTGCAGCCACGTCTGCCCCAGGCCATGTACGAGAGCGTGCGACATCATCGACCGCACGATCGCGACGTCGCCGAGCCGGTTCGCCATGTTCGGCATGAGCCCGGCCGGGAAGCGCAGGCCCGCGCCGAAGCCGGCGGGCGCGAAGTTCGCGGGCGTCCAGGCGCCTTCCTTGAGGTCCCAGGTGTCGATCTGGCTCGGCGCGCCCGGGAGGAAGACGAAAATGACGTTGCGCGCGGTGTTGCGCGTCACGACGCCCGCGGACTCGGCGGCCCACGCCGCCGCCGGGGACTTCAGGAACCACGAGGCCACGAGGCCGGTCGCGCCGAGCCGCAGGAAGCCGCGACGCGAGAGGTCGGGGCCGTTCACCGGGGTCGCGCCGGACACCGGAAGGGTCGGAAGCAGCGAGTTCATGTCGGCCCTCAGTAGTCGTAGAGGAAGTCGAGCTTGTTGAGGAGCGCGAACTGCAGGTCTTCGGCGACCTGGGCCTTCGTCTCGCCGTTCGGCGGGTTCGCGAAGAGCGCCGCCGCCGCCGCGAGCTCGGCGGCGGTCGGCGTGCGGGACAACGTCGAGAGGTAGAGCGACGTGATGATCTGCGCGGGCGGCGCATTCGCGGCGACGAGCCGGTTCACGGCCGAGCCCGGCGTCGTCGCCCGGATGCGGCTCGTGACCGTCGTGTCGTTCAGCATGAGGAGAGCTTGCGAGACCGAGAACCCGTTCGAGCGTGCGTCTCCGTCCCGGTCCCCCCGCAGGAACGCGTTCAGGAAGTTGCCGACGACGGACGCCGCCCCGGGCTCCTGCACGTCGGGCAGCTGCATCGCCCAGGCGACGGGAGGAAGGCCGCCGCTGACAGGGATCGCCGCGCCGACTCCCGTCGCGCGCGCGATCGCGTCGAAGACCTCCTCGGCGGTGAGGCGGCGCGCGAAGTGACGCGCGAAGTACGGCGCGTACGCGTCGCTCCACGTTCCCGGATAGAAGGACGAGAGCTGGTACGCGCTGGACTTCGCGAGAGCCCCGAGGAGGTGGCGCAGGTCGTAGCCGTGCGAGGCGTAGTCCTGCGCGAGCTTCTCGAGAAGCGCCGGGTGCGTGGGCTGGATCGACCAGAAGCCGGGAGGGGGATTCGCCGGGTCCTGCCGCATGGGATCGAAGGAGTCCGCGGGCTCGACGATCCCGACCTTGAACAGCTCCTTCCAGAGATAGTTGACGGCCGCGCGCGCGAACTGCGCGTCACCCGTCACGAGCCGCCCGAGCGCCTGCCGGTAGCCCTCGCCGCTCCCGGGCCCGCCACCCGCGGGCGCGAGCGGCGTCCTGAGGTACGCCGGGCCGATCGACGTCAATCCAGGAGGGTTCGTCGTGTAGTACGCGGCGGTGCGATCCGTCTTGTTGCCCGTCGTCGTGTTCAGAAGATACGCGCCGCCCGGGCGCTCGCCGACCGTGTAGGCGTACGTCGCGTTCGTCGTGCCGGAGCGCGGCGCCGCCGTGCGCGCGTAGAACGCCGCCATGCCCCAGAAGTCCTGGCGTCTCACCGTCGAGCCCCAGAGGTTGATCGTGTCGAGGTGACCCTGCCCGTTGTGGCAGGACGTGCAGAAGACGGCGCTCGTCCCGAGGAAGATGGTCGCCGTCGAGGCTGCGAGGTTGTCGTACGTGTCCTGGGCGGGGCCGTTCGTCTGGATCTGGCGCACGACGTAGTTCGCCTGACCGACCGTCGTGTTCACGCCCGCCGCGGCGATGATCTCCCGCGCCATGACGTCCCACGGCTTGTGCGAGCGCACCGCGTCCTGGAAATAGGCGTGGAACGCGTTGCGCCCCTGCGGGTAAAGCCGCCCGCTCGACGCGAACGCCGTGCTCTGGAACATCTCGTCGTAGAAGAACGCCCAGCGATCCACGAAGGCGTCCGACGCAAGGAGCGCGTCGACCATCCGGGACCTCTTGTCGGGTGTGGGATCCGCGAGGAACGCGGCGGCGGTCGCCGCGTCCGGAATGCGGCCCGTGAGGTCGAGCGTCACGCGGCGGAGGAACTCGGCGTCCGAGCAGAGCGGCGCCGGGACGACGTGGTCCGCGTCCATCTTCCCGAAGATCTCGTCGTCCACGAAGTTGACCCGCCGGATCGGCGCGACGGGCTGGAAGGGGAGGGAAGCGTCGGCCGCGGAATGGGACGCGGCGAAGGAGCGCGTCACGCGCGAAGCGGCCTCGCGCCCCAGGAGCCCGTCCGGATCGGAGTGGGACGCCACGAACGCGCAGTCGGCCGCCGCGGGGGGCGGCGGGGCATCCGGAACCCGCGCGGGCCCGGGGTCCGGGGCCTCAGGAGCCTCCGGTCCGGCCGCGAGACCGGCACCGCTCCCGCAGGCGAGCGCCAGGAGGACGGTGAGAACGAGTCGGGCCGGCGATTTCATGTGTCGATCCTCGCGATCCTGAGAATCGGACGCAATCGAATTGCCGGGGATTACGCTCAGGCCGGGTAAATTCGGAGCCCGTCCCGTCCCGCCTCCGAAGTTGCTACGCTACGGCGCCGGCCCGGCCGCGACCATGAACCTCGACCGCCTCCGCCAGAAGTTCTTCGAAGGCCTCACACGCTACCGATGGCTCGAAACCGTCGGGCGCGGCGGTATGGGCATCGTCTTCAAGGCGCAGGACCTGGACCTCGAGGAAGTCGTCGCGATCAAGGTTCTCTCGCCGGACTGGGAGACGGACGACCAGCAGCTCCTCCAGAGGTTCAAGCGCGAGATCAACCTCAATCGGAAGATCAAGCACCCGAACGTCGCCCGCATCCACGACTTCGGGATGAGCGGCGACTTCCCGTACATCACGATGGAGTACGTCCCGGGCAGGGACCTCCGGACGGTCATCCAGGCGGAAGGGCGCCTGCCGCAGGCACGCGCGATCTCGATCCTCCGCCAGATCGCCCTCGGAAGCGACGCCGCCCACAAGCTCGGGATCATCCACCGCGACCTCAAGTCCCAGAACGTCATGCTGGAAGACTCCGGCGCCGTCGCGATCCTCGACTTCGGGCTCGCGCGCGGCAAGTCGACCGAGCAGCTCACGCTCGACAGCGTGATGGTCGGGACGCCGCACTACATGTCTCCCGAGCAGGCCCTGGGACGCCCCACGGACGCTCGCAGCGACGTCTATTCGATCGGCGTCATGGCGTACGAGCTCCTCACGGGCCACGTGCCTTACGACGGCGAGTCGCCGCTCGTCATCGCCATGAAGCACGTGTCCGAGCCGGCACCGGACGACCTGAGGCACCAGACGGACGTCGCGCCCGAGTTCATCGCGATCGTCTACAAGGCGCTCGCGAAGGACCCCGCCGCGCGCTTCTCCGCGGCCGCGGACCTCGAGGCCGAGCTCGCGATGCTGCCCCCGTTCCGAGAGGGCGTGCCGTCCAGCGAGGCGCCGGCGCCCCGCCCGACGGTTCCCCCGGTCGCGCCGATCCCGAGCCCGGCCGTTCCCACCCCCGCCGTCACGCACGCGAGCGCGATCCTCGACATGGCCGGTATGCCGACGCCGGTGCGGCCGATGACGGCCGTGCCGGCCAGCGTGGTTCCGACGCCGCCCATCGTCAAGAACCGCCCGCCCGTGATCCTCCTCGTCGAGGGAGACGCGCGGGGCCGCAAGATGCTCGCAGACCTCCTCGGACGGCACGGATGCCGGACGCTCGAGGCCAAGGACGGCCCCGAGGCGCTCGAGCGGCTCCTGCAGGACACCGTCGACCTTCTCCTCATGGACGTTCAGCTGCCCGGCATGGACGGCTTCGACGTCACGCGTGTCATCAAGGCGCAGCCCCAGACGGCGGCCCTGCCCGTCGTCCTCACGACGGGGCGCCTCGACCGCAGCCACTTCGCGTTCGCGATCCAGTCGGGCGCGACGGACGTGATCGGCAAGCCGCTCCTGAACGAGGCCGTCGTCGGCCGGATCTGGCACATCCTCACGCACCACGGCTTCGTGCCGCCGCCGGGGAACGAGCCCGTCCTCGCCGCGATGAAGAAGACGCTCCCCTCGGCGATGACGCCGCCCTCGACGCCCGGCAAGCGCTAGGAGAGAAGCGGCAGCAGGTCGACGAGCCGCCGCACGTAGACGACGGGCTGCGGCGCCCCGCGCGCGTGGCGGTCGAACCAGATCGGGAACCAGCCCGCCGCCTTCGCCCCGACGACGTCCGTCGCGAACGAGTCGCCGACGTAGACGCGGCGACCGGCGCCGCCTCCGGCGGCCTTCCAGGCCGCGTCGAAGATCTCGCGGGAGGGCTTCATGGCGCCGACGTCCTCCGAGAGGACGACGTGTTGCACCCACCGGTCCAGCCCGAAGCGCGCGACCTTCCGCCTCTGCGTGTCTCTGAATCCGTTCGACAGGATCCCCACGACGCCGAACCGCGCGGCGTGCGCGAGGACCTCCTCGGCGCCGTCGACGAGCGTCCAGTGGCGGCCGTAAGCCTCCATGTAGTGGTCTCCTATCCTCGACCCGTGTCCGGCTTCGAGGCCGAGCGAACCGAGAGGATCCGCGAAGCGGTGCCTCGAGAGGGTCGGCCGGTCGATCTCCCCCCGGCCGTACCGCTCCCAGAGGGCGACGTTGCTCTTCCGGTAAGCGGCGAGCCAGGTCTCGAACGGGACGCCGCCGAAAAGCGGCGCGTGGGCGGCGTGCGTCTCGCGCTGCGCGCCCTCCTCGGCGGCATGGTGGTCGACGAGCGTGTCGTCGAGATCGAAGAAGAAGAGAGGCTTCACGCCGGCGGGGGCTTCAGACCCCGGCCGGGTGCCAGGTCGTCTTGATCTCGAGGAACGGCTCGAGCGCCGCGAGCCCCTCGGCCTTCCCCGCGCGGTACCAGTCGGACGCGGTGACGGCCTTCGGGCGCGAGACGCGCCTCACGCGGTCGGCGGCTTCCTCCTCGACGAGCGTCCCGAGTGCGGGATCTCCCGAGCCCTCGTCGATCGCGTCGACATCGCGGTGCGTCGCGAGCGCGGTCACGAGCTCCTTCTTCCTCCCGGAGAGGATGTTCACGACGCCGGCCGGCAGGTCGCTCGTCGCGGCGACCTCGCCGAACAGGAGGGCGGGGATGGGGGTCTCCTCCGGGCCGATCGCGACGGCCGTGTTGCCCGAGACGATCGCGGCCGCGACACGCGTCACGAGAGGCAGGAGCGCGGGGGCCTCCGGCGCCACGATTCCGACGACGCCCGTCGGCTCCGGCGTCGAGAAGTCGAAGTACGGGGCCGCGACGGGGTTCACGCTGCCGAGGACGGCGGAGATCTTGTCGGCCCAGCCGGCGAAGTGCACAAGCCGGTCGACGGACGCGGCGACCTCGCGCCGCGCCGCCGAGGCGGACGTTCCCGTCGAGACGCGGATCGCGTCCACGAACTCGATCGAACGCTGCTCGAGCATCTCCGCGGCGCGATAGAGGATCTGGCCGCGGTTGTACGCCGTTCGCGCGGACCAGCCGGCGAACGCGGCGCGCGCGGCCTTGACGGCGTCGCGCACGTCCTTGCGCGAGCCGAGCGGCACGTGGGCGAGGAACTCCTTGGCCCCTCCGGTCGCCGCGTAGGCGCGACCGGATTCCGTCCGCACGAACGCGCCGCCGATCAGGAGCTTGTACGTCTTGCGGACATCGAGGCGAGGCACGCCGCGCATTCTAGCCCGTGCGCCGCTCCCGCCGGCGCGCTCTAAGATGCCCGCATGACGGCGCCGAAGGCCATCCCCTCGGAGGCACGGTGGCCCGTCCTCGTCGCGCTCCTCGCGCTCGGCCTTCTCAACTTCGCGCTGCCCACGACGCTCATCCTCGGCCCGCGCTGGGTCGTCCTCGCCGTTCTCGTCGTCCTCGCCGTCCCGACCGTCCGCGGCGTGTCTGTGGATTGCGAACGTGCTCGTCTTCGCGATCTGGTTCTGGAGGCTCGACGCGGGCGGCCCGTTCGCCCGGGACGGGCGCGGTGCCCACACCGAGGGCGACTTCTTCTTCCCGCAGATGATGGACGGCTCCCCGGGGCCGAAGAGATGGTCTCCGCGGTTCGTGGACTATCTCTTCCTCGCCTTCAACAACAGCACGGCCTTCTCCCCCACCGACACGCCCGTCCTGTCGCGCTGGGCGAAGGTTCTGACGATGCTGCAGTCACTCATCTCCCTGCTGGTCGTTGCGGTTCTCGCCTCCCGTGCCGTCGGCCTGATCTGACACGACTGGTTCAAACGGCCGAAACGGGACGACCGGTCTTCTGAAGCCCGGAGTTCCGGAGCCCGCGAAGGAACGCCTCAGACCCGCCGGCCGAGGAGCGCCGATCCGATCATCCGGGCGGATCCAAGGACCCCGAACCGCTCGACGAGGATCTTCCTGTAGAGCGCGGTGTGGCTCTCCGGCGGCGCGGCTGGATCTTTTTTCCCGACGAGGCGGAGCGCCTCCGAGGGGCAGACGCCGATGCAGGCGCCACAGCCGATGCAGCGCGCGTGGTCCACGGCCGTCTTCCCATCGACGGTTCCGAGCGCGTCCATCGGGCAGCGCGGGCGGCACGCCTCGCAGTCGATGCACGTCTCGGCGTTCACCTCGGCCCGGAAGTTCGAGTGGATGACGTCCGCCGGACGGGGAAACTGCTTCGCCATGCGGAGGACGCCGCAACAGCAGCCGCAGCAGAAGCAGATGAAGAGCGGGCTCTGCGCGTTCTCCGGCTGAACGACCATCCCGTCGCGCTCGGCCCTCTCGAGGAGCGCGAGCGCCTGGTCGCGCGAGAGCGCCTCGGCGGACCCGGTTTCGAGGAGATGGCGGGCGACTCCCTTGAGCGCGAGGCACGTCCTCCGCTCGTCCGTCTGGCGGCACGGCTCGCCCGTGGCGTCGCGCCCCTGCCGGCAAACGCAGTTCATCACGGCCCACGGGCCCTCTCCGGCCGCGACGAGCTCCCGCGCGTCGTCGTAGCAGCCGACCGTGCGTTCCACGACGACCTTCGCGTTCACCGGGATCGTCCGCATCTGCTTCGTCTTCGGCCCGAGGAACGCGCCGGCGAAGCCCTCCGCGATGTACGCCTCCATGTCGTGCTGCATCTCGGGCGTCATCCGGTCGACCTGGAACTCGTACATGCCGACGGCCAGCATCGCCTTGCTCCAGGCCTTCTTCCGCCCGGCGCCGTGGTGGCCGCCGCCCATGATCGAGCCCTTCGCGGCGAGGCGGTCGAGAAGGTCTTCCAGTTCGGCGGCCGTCCAGCGCCCTCTCGGCGCGCGGCGGTGGATCCGCGCGAGCGGCTCCGGAAGAGCGGAGAGGAGAAGTGCCGCCTCGGCCTCCTGGGGCGTAAAGAGCCGGCGGAGGATCGAAAGCTCCACGCCGCTCTCGGTCGCCGGGAAGCCGACCGGCATGACGTCGAGGTGCTCCTGGAGCTTCCGGTAGACGTCGGGGGTCCCGTTCACGATCGACCCCTCCGTGCCCGCGTGTGTCTGGTTCAAACGGCCCATGGCCCGAGGGCCATTCTGAGGCCTAAGGTCGAACTGGAGGAAACGGATGTTCCAGCGATTCGACGAGGCGGCCGCGTACGTCCGCCAGCACGGGGTGACGATGGTCGACCTGAAGTTCTGCGACCTCGCCGGGCGGCTGGCGGCACGTCACGCTTCCCGCCGAGCGGTTCACGCCCGAGCTCATGGAGGACGGCGTCGGCTTCGACGGCTCGTCCGTCGGCCTCGAGATCCGTCAAGTCCGGCGATCTCGTCCTCGTCCCGGACCTCTCGACCGGCTTCCTCGACCCGTTCCCCGCCGAGAAGACGCTGAGCTTTCTGTGCGGCATCCTCGAGGCCGACGACCGCTCCCCCGTTCTCTTCGACCCGCGCACGATCGCGCGTCGCGCCGAGGAGCGGCTGCGCGCGAGCGGCGTCGGGACGCGCAGCCTCTGGGGACCCGAGTTCGAGTTCTACCTCTTCGACGGCATCGCGTACGAGAACGGCGTCAACGTCGCGAGCTACCGTGTCGAGTCGTCGGAGGCGGACTGGCGCAGCCACGAGCTCGGCTCGGGGTTCACGATCCCGCGGCACGGCGGCTATCACGCGCTGCCGCCCCAGGACCACCTCGACGACGCGCGGACGACGATCTCGCGCGTCCTCGAGTCCGTCGGCGTGCCCGTGAAGTACCACCACCACGAGGTGGGAGGCCCCGGCCAGTGCGAGATCGAGATCCCCCTGCTGCGGCCTCCTCGACGCCTGCGACGCCGTCCTCATGGTCAAGTACGTCGTGAGGCGCGCCGCCCGGAAGATGGGACTCACGGCGACATTCATGCCGAAGCCCCTCTACGGCGAAGCGGGGAGCGGGATGCACTGCCACCAGCTCCTCCTCGACGGCGAGCGCAACGTCACGTTCGACGCCGCGGGCTACGGCTGCGTGAGCGAGACGGGCCGCTTCGCGATCGGCGGGCTCCTGCACCACGGGGCGGCCGTCATGGCGTTCACGAACCCTTCGACGAACTCCTACCGCCGCCTCGTCCCCGGATTCGAGGCGCCCGTGACGGCGATCTACTCCCTCGGAAACCGCAGCGCCGCCATTCGCATCCCGAAGTACGCGAACCGTCCCGAGACCGCCCGTTTCGAGTTCCGCCCCCCCGACGCGGCGTGCAATCCGTACCTCGCGATGGCGGCGCAGCTCCTCGCCGGGCTCGACGGCGTCGAAAGACGCATGGACCCGACGGCACTCGGCTTCGGGCCGTTCGACGGGGACGTCGCGGCGCTGCCGCCAGAGGTCCGGGCAAGGATCCACGCCCTGCCGACGGCGCTCGACGAGTCGCTCGACGCGCTCGAGAGGGACAACGCGTTCCTCGTGAAGGACGGCGTCTTCCCCGCGGATCTCGTCCCGCGCTGGATCCAGAAGAAGAGGGAAGAGGACCGCGAGGTTCGCAACCGCCCGCACCCGTACGAGATCGAGCTCTACTACGACCTCTGAGGGTGCCGCTCAGTCCGCTTCGAGGTATGCCGCGAGCCCGTGCTTTCCGCCTTCGCGGCCAAAGCCGGACTCTTTATAGCCGCCGAACGGGGACGTCGGGTCGAACTTGTTGTACGTGTTCGCCCAGACGACGCCCGCGCGGAGCCGCTGCGAGATCCTGAAGATCTTCGAGCCCTTGTCGGTCCAGACGCCGGCCGAGAGGCCGTACATCGTGTTGTTCGCCTTTTCGACGGCCTCGTCCGGCGTGCGGAAGGTCTGAACCGCGAGGACGGGCCCGAAGATCTCCTCGTTCGCGATGCGGAAGCTCTGCGCGACGTGCGTGAAGAAGCTCGGCGGGAACCAGTAGCCCTTCGACGGCAGGGCGCAGCCCGACTGCGTCAGGACCGCCCCCTCGTCGACGCCCGACTGGACGAGCTCCCTGATCTTGTCGAGCTGCATCCTCGAATTGATCGCGCCGACGTCCGTGTTCTTGTCCAGCGGATTCCCGAGGCGGAGCGTGCGGATACGGAGCGCGAGCTTCCGCACGAGGACGTCGTGCACGGACTCTTCGACGAGGAGCCGCGAGCCCGCGCAGCAGACGTGGCCCTGATTGAAGTAGATCCCGTTGATGATCCCCTCGACGGCCTGGTCGAGCGGCGCGTCCGCGAACACGATGTTCGCGGCTTTGCCGCCGAGCTCGAGCGTGAGGCGCTTGCCCGTTCCCGCGGCCGATTTCTGGATCCGCTTGCCGACCTCCGTGGACCCGGTGAAGGCGACCTTGCGGACGTTCGGGTGCGTCACGAGCGCGGCGCCCGTCGCCCCGGCCCCCGTGATCACGTTCACGACGCCCGGCGGGAGGTCCGCCTCCTCGAAGAGGCGCGCGAGGTGGAGCGCCGTGAGCGGCGTCGTCTCGGCCGGCTTCAGGATGGAGACGTTCCCGCACGCGAGCGCGGGCGCGAGCTTCCACGCGGCCATGAGGAGCGGGAAGTTCCACGGGATGACCTGCCCGCAGACGCCGATCGGGCGCGCCGCGCGGCCGGGGAGCGCGTACTCGAGCTTGTCGGCCCAGCCCGCGTAGTAGAAGAAATGGGCCGCCGCGAGCGGCACGTCGACGTCTCGCGACTCCTTGATCGGCTTGCCGCCGTCCATCGTCTCGAGGACGGCGAACTCGCGCGACTTCTCCTGGAGCATGCGCGCGATGCGGTAGAGGTACTTCCCCCGCTCCTTTCCCGGCATCCGCCGCCAGTACTTCTCGTATGCGCGAGAGGCCGCGCGGACCGCGGCGTCCACGTCGGCCGCGCCCGCCTCGGCGACGGAGGAGAGAGTTTCCTCGGTGGCGGGATTGATCGTCGAGAAGAATTTCTTCGAACGGGGAGAGACCCACTTTCCGCCGATGAACAGGTCGTAGGACGAACGAATCGTGAGATGGGACGTCGACTCCGGGGCCGGCGCGTATTCCCACGTTCCGACGAAATCGGGCTCGGGAACGGCGAGGGCTCGCGAGCGGCCATTGCCGCGCTTCGCGACGGTGGATTTTTCTTCGAATGGTCGGAGGGCTTTCGATGCGCTCGCAGCGCGGCGGCGGCCCTGCGATCTTCCCTTTCTAAGCAAAATCTTCTTCCCTCTTCTCTCGTCTCTCAATCTCTTTCAGTCCTTCGTGAACTCTTCCTCGGAGCGATACCGCCCCGTCTCTTCCTTCTTCAGCTGCATGAGGAGGTCGTTGACGAGGCTCGAGGCCCCGAAGCGGAAGAGGTCCGGCGTGAGCCAGTCCGACCCGAGCGTCTCCTTGACGATCACGAGGTAGTGAAGCGCCTGCTTGCTCGTCCGGATCCCGCCCGCGGGCTTCATCCCGATCTTCACGCCGGTCGCGAGCCAGTGGTCACGGATCGCCTCGAGCATGCAGAGCGTCACGGCCGGCGTCGCGGCGGGCTGGATCTTGCCCGTGGACGTCTTGATGAAGTCCGCGCCCGCCGCGATCGCGAGGTCCGAGGCGCGGCGGACGTTGTCGTACGTCTCGAGCTCGCCGGTTTCGAGGATGACCTTGAGGTGACTCTCGCCGCACGCGCCCTTGACGGCCGCGATCTCGTCGAAGACCTTGCGCAGATCGCCCGCGAGGAACGCGCCGCGATCGATGACCATGTCGATCTCGTCCGCGCCCGCCGAGACGGCGCGCCTCACGCCGGAGATCTTCACGGGCAGCGGCGCGCGACCCGACGGGAACGCCGTCGCGACGCTCGCGACCTTCACGGTCGAGCCCGAGAGGGCGCGCCGCGCGATCGCGACGAGGTCGGGATAGATGCAGACGGCGGCGACGGGCGGCACGGAGAGATCGGAGGGATCGGGACGCACGGCCTTCGCGCACATCTGGCGGATCTTCCCCGGCGAGTCCTTGCCCTCGAGCGTCGTGAGGTCGCACATCGAGATCGCGAGGCGGATCCCGGCGACCTTCGTGGCCTTCTTGATCGAGCGCTTTCCGAGCGACGCCGCGCGCTCCTCGAGCGCGACCTGGTCCACCGTCACGCTGCGGCCCGGAAACGGGAAGACGAGAGGCAGGGGCCGCTCGGCGAGGGCGCGCGCGACGGTTTTCACGCCGCGCAGTCTACGCCGGACCTACTCGTACCGCAGCGCGTCCGACGGGTTCAGCCGTGCCGCGCGGCGCGCCGGCAGCGCGGAGGCGAGAAGGACGAGGAGCATGCCGACGCCGAGGATCCCGAGGACGTGGAGCGGCTCGGGACGGAACGGCATCCAGGCGAGGTAGTACACCTTCGCGATCTCGGGTGGAAATCGGACGATGCGAAAGAGCGTCAGGACCGCGCAGACGAGCAGGCCGAACACGACGCCGAGGACGAGCCCCCCGCCCCCGAGCAGGAGTCCGGACAGTCGGAACGTCCGCGCGATCGTTTTCGGCGGTGCACCGAGCGCCGCAAGAACGCCGACGTCGCGCGTCTTCTCGGCGAGGAGGACGACGAGCGACGAGACGACCGTCCCCGCCGCGACGGCGACGATGAGCGTGAGGACGACGAACAGGAGCGTCTGCTGGACGGCGAGCGCCTGAAAGAGGTCGCGGTTGAGCACCTTCCAGTCGAGAACCGTGGAACCCGGGCCGAGGAGCCGGCGCGCGGAGGCGGTGGTCTCGGCGGACTCGGACGGGCGCACGAGCTTCATTTCCCAGAGTCCCAGGCGCGCGTCCGGTGGCGCAAGGCGCTCGAAGTCCGGGAGGGACAGGACGGCCCAGCCGTCGTCCACTTCCGAGAAGCCCGTCTCGACGACGGCCGCGACCGCGAGCGGCGTGCGCGCGGGCGGCGCGACGCCCGACGACAGCGCCGCGGAGGCTGTCTCGAGGACGACGCGCGCCCCCGCCCCGACGCCGAGGCGCCGTGCGAGGCCCGAGCCCAGCAGGACGGGTGTCTCGCCTTGCGCCCGCAGACGCGTGAACGCCGCCTCGAGGCCCGGAACGCGGCCGAGAAGCCGCGTCGTCGCGAGGCCTGCCGGCATGTCGAGCGCCTTCACGAGAGCATCCGCGCCCTGCGGCGCGGCCGCCGAGAGGACGAGCGCGGGCGCGAACCCGGTCCGCGCCACCGCGGCGACGTTCGGGAGATTCGCGAGAGCCGCGCGGACCTCCGCGGGCGTCTTGTCGGCGTCGGGCATCGCGATGACTTCCGCGCTCGTCCCCGCGAGACGCTCCGCGAGATCGTGGCGATAGCCGGACATGAGCCCCATCGCGACGACGAGCGACGCGGCGCCGAGGGCGACGCCGCCGAGCGCGAGGAGCGACACCGTTTTCGGGAGTCCCCGGCGCGAGCCCGCGAGAAAACGCTTCGCGAGAAAGGCGGGTACGTTCATCGGGACGCATCTTAATGGGAGCGCGCGCACACCTGGCGCGAGGAGACCATCGCCTGTCGCCGGCATGCCACGTCCTCACCCTTGCTGCGGTCCGCGGCGCGGTCCTAGCTTGACGAGGGTCCACGGGGCACGGGCCCGTGGACGCGGGAGGCGCGGATGAAAAAATCTGCAATCCTCTTTTCACTCGCGCTCGTGCTCTCATCCTCCGCGGCACGCGGCGACACGCTCGACCAGATCCTCAACGTCGTCCTTCCCCTCATCGACCACGATCTCGCGACGGCCGAGCCGTTCGTCCGGTGTGTCGTGAGCACGGGCAATGCGCAGACCTGTGCCTTGAATTTCGCGAAAGGGAAGGCGGCGGCCGCAACAAGCGCGAACCCGAAGCTCGCGGCGGCCGTGAGCATCGTCAAGGCGATCCAGAAACACGACTGGATCACGGTCCTCGACGTCGGGGGGACCGGCCTCCTCTTCCCGATCGCGTGCTCGGTCAGCATGCCACCGGCCGGACCGCTCAAGGACTTCCTCTGCAGCTCGGCGACGTCGGAGCTCGCGAAGCTCGCACAGCCCGTCCTCAGGACCGCTCTCGAATGCGTCCGCGACGGGAACTGGCCGAAGCTCATCACGACCATCGGCCCGTCCATCGCGTGCAGCCTCTCGATCATCCCGTCCGAGATCCGCGTCCCCGCGTGCACCGGTCTGGACTACATCCTCAAGGGAAGCCTCGCGGCCTTCAAGACGATGCTCGACGGGCTCGGGAACGACGTGAACGCACTCCTTTCCGCCGGCGACAGGCTCCTCGGCAGCGACGTGCAGAAGCTCACGCCGAAGCAGTACTTCGCCGTGTTCTGGGCCCCGTATCTCGCGAAGGCGACGGGCCTGAAGATGAGCCACGCGGACCCGGCGTACGGGCAGTTGATGTTCAAGCTCACGTACAACTGTCCCGGATATTTCGGGAAGTCGGCGCCGTGCGACGCGATGACGTCAGTGTTCGGGAAGGCCGTGAACCAGGGCGTCACGGCGCTCCAGTCCCTGGAGCTGCCGTACTACAACGCGCATCTGAAGCCCGATCTCCTCTACCACTATCTTCATTACGTCGCGGCCAAGGGCAGTACGGGGGGCGGGACCGGCAACTGCACGCAGGATTTCTACCACCAGCTTCCGCTGCCGTCCGGTGACGGCGACGCCGAGGCGAACCCGAACCCGTGGGCGATCACGTGCGGACAGGTCGGCGACATCGTCAAGGCGGAGATCGAGAAGAACAAGATCGTCCTCTTCATCGAGACGGAGCCCGTCCTCAAGAAGGGGTGCAACATCACGACGAACGGCACGTTCTACTGCCCGAACTACGCCGGGAACGCGGCGTGCCGGAAGATCCTCCCGACGCACCCGGGCTCTTGCGTCCTCGACCAGAGCAAGGCCGCACTCGCGTTCGCCGACGAGATCCTCGCGAAGCTGGGCGCGAAGCGCTGCGCGACGAAGGGCCCGGCCGGCTGGGAGCACAAGATCATCGAGTGCAGCCGCCCGTGGAAGACCCAGACATGCCAGGGACTCGTCGACACCGGGACGCCTACGGGCGTCAACGACAAGGTCCTCTGCAAGGAGAAGCCCGATCCGGGCTTCGACCAGGGCAAGACGAGGGCGCAGCAGGTCGTCCAGATCCTGAACTCCGGGAAGGTGAACGTCGCCGTGAGCGGCGCGGCGCCGTCCCTCCTCTCCGTCGGCAAGCCCTACGCGTTCAAGCCGGCGGGGTGCGCGCCGTCATCGCCCGACCCCCTGAGGATCGGCTGCCAGAACTGGCCGGTCGTCGCCGACGTCGCGTCGAAGGTGCCGTTCGTGAACCTCCCGACGTGCGCGGGAGATCCCCACGCCGACGGCGCCGACGCGCCCTGCTTCGCCCGGATCTACTATTCGGCCCAGCCCGTGCTCGGCGTCCGCCGCTAGTTCTTCCACTCCTCGCGCTGGACCTTCCAGGCGCCGCCTTCCTTGACCATGTGGACCACGCCGTGCACGACGGCATTGTCCTGCTTGCCCGTGACCGTGAGGTCCGCCCCGTCGCCCGTCTCGGAGACCTTGAGGACCCTGATGTTCGTCGCGGACATCATCTTCACCATCCCGACCATCTTCTTCGCGTCCGGATCGTCGAGCTGCGACGCCTGCTCCTTCGTGAACAGCTTCTTGAGCGCGCCGAGGTCCTCCTTCTGCACGGCGTTGAGGTACGCCGTGTAGACCTTCGTGGCGGGGTGTCTCTGCGCGGCCGCCGTCTCGGCCGCGGTCGGCGGGACAATCTTCGGCGCGCGGGTGATCTCCGCCTCGAAGGAGACGTCGAACGCGTACGTGTCACCGAAGAACTCGTGCGGCTTGTCGCTCTTGTAGCTCCCGGAAACGGTCTTTTCGTCGAAGATCTTCTTCGTGAAGACGTCCGCGCTGGAGAGCCCGCTCGGGCTCGCCTTCTTGAAGCCGTTGTCCCGGAACGAAGTCGAGATCGGCTTGCCGTCGGCGCCGAGCGTGATCTCGAACGCATGGAGCTTCCCGGCGTCGGCCATGTGGATGCGCTCGAAATCGTCTTCGAGCGCCTTGGGCTCCAGCGGGACGTCCGTGAGGATCACGACGACGTCCTCTTTCGTCTTGTCGAAGAAGCCCGGCACGGCACGCGCGTATGCGTGGGAGAGCTTCGTCGTGGTCCCGTTGACGGTGACGGTCCCCTGGGCCGTCCCGTCGGCCGCACGGGCGGCGGGTGCGGCGAGGAGCCCGAGGACGGCGCCAACGGCGAGAGTCGTACGCGAGGGAACGCTCATGGGGGTCCTCCTGTTTCGTGCGTCACGAGCCCGACGAACTCGTCGAAGAGGGCGTCCGAGTCGTGCGGGCCGGGGGCGGACTCGGGGTGGTACTGGACCGCGAAGACGGGCCTGTCCGTGAGGCGGAAGCCCTCACACGTGCCGTCGTTGAGGTTCACGTGCGTGAGCTGGGCATTCTTCGGAAGGGATTCGGCCGCGACCGAGAAGCCGTGGTTCTGCGACGTGATCGCGACGTGCCCGGTCAGGAGATTCTTGACCGGGTGATTCGCGCCGCGATGCCCGAACTTGAGCTTGTACGTCGTCCCGCCGATCGCGAGACCGAGGAGCTGCTGGCCGAGGCAGATCCCGAAGACCGGCTTTCCCGACGCCACGAACGCCTTCACGTTCGAGACGGGCCCCGGCAGGGCGTCGGGATCGCCGGGGCCGTTCGAGAGGAAGACGCCGTCGAAGCGCTGCGCGAGGATCTCCGCGGCCGGCGTCGTCGCGGGGAAGACGGTCGGCTCGAGGCCGCGGGCCGCGAGCATCCGGAGGATGTTCGTCTTGATCCCGTAGTCGATCGCCGCGACGCGCGCCTTCGCGGCGACGCCCAGCGGCATCGGAAACGGGTAGGGCTCCGTCGTGCCGACCGTGAGGGCGAGCGCGGCGCCCGCCATCGTCGGCTGGGCTCTCACCCTCTCGAGGAGGGCCGCCGCGTCCGCCTCGGACGCGACCTCGGAGGAGAGGGCGCCGCGCATCGCGCCGGCGCTTCTCAGGTGGAGCACGACGGCTCGCGTGTCGAGCCCGTCGATCCCGGGCACGCCCGCTTTCGCGAGCGCCTCCGCGACCGATTCCCGGCCGCGCGCGTTCGAGAAGCGGTCCGGGAAGTGCCGCGCCGCGAATCCCGCGACCTGAATCCTGTCCGATTCGACGTCTTCGTCGTTGAGGCCGTAGTTGCCGATGTGCGACGCCGTCATCACGACGATCTGGCCGTTGTACGACGGGTCCGTGAGCGTCTCCTGGTAGCCCGCCATGCCCGTGTTGAAGACGACCTCGCCGAAAGAGACGCCTCCCGCGCCGACGGAGCGACCGTCCCAGCGGCGGCCGTCCTCGAGAAGGAGGACCGCGCGCGCTCTCAGAGCGTCCTCCCCACCGCGGCCGCGACGGGGCGGATCTTCTCCATGAGGTCCGCGAAGAGCTCCGGCGTCAACGCCTGGGGGCCGTCCGAGAGTGCCTCGGCCGGCCGGTGGTGCACCTCGATCGCGACGCCGTCCGCACCGGCCGCGATCGCCGCGCGCGACATCGGGAGGACCTTGTCGCGGCGCCCGGTGCCGTGCGACGGGTCGACGAGGATCGGGAGGTGACTGAGCCGCTCCACGGCGGGCACGACCGCGAGGTCGAGCGTGTTTCGCGTGAAGTCGTTGAACGTCCTCACGCCGCGCTCGCACAGGACGACGTTCGGGTTCCCCTCGGCGAGGATGTACTCGGCGGCGAGGAGGAACTCCTCGAGGGTCGCGGACATCCCCCGCTTGAGGAGGACGGGCTTCCCGGAGCGGCCCGCGAGCTTGAGCAGCTCGAAGTTCTGCATGTTGCGGGCGCCGACCTGCAGGCAGTCCGCGTAGCGCGCGACGAGGTCCACCGTCGCCGTGTCGAGCACCTCCGTCACGACGGGAAGGCCTGTCGCCTCGCGCGCCTGAGCGAGGATCTTCAGCCCTTCCTCGCCGAGTCCCTGGAACGAGTACGGCGACGTGCGGGGCTTGTACGCGCCGCCGCGCAGGAGTTGCGCGCCGAGGTCTTTGACGGCTCGCGCGATCGTGAGGGTCTGCTCGAGGCTCTCGACGGCGCACGGGCCCGCCATGACGACGACGCCCCTTCCACCTACCGGCACGCCTCCGATCGACACGACCGTGTCCTCGGGGTGGAACTCGCGAGAGACGAGCTTGTAGGGATGCGAGACCCGGATGACCTCGAGGACGCCGGGGAGGTTCTCGAAGGCCGCCGGCCCTACCGTGCCCTTGTTCCCCGTGATGCCGACGGCCGTGCGCTGGGCGCCCGGGATGGGATGGGCCTTGAGGCCGAGCCTCGCCGCAGCGGCGACGACGCGCTCGACGTCGTCTCCCGTGGCGGTGCGGTCCATGACGATGAGCACGGCGGCCTTCCCTTTCCCGGCGGCCCGCCCCGAGCGGACCGGACGCGCGTTTATACTTCAAGTTGCCGCGATCCCCGATTCCACCGCGGCCCGGAGGTCCCAATGTCTGCCAGCTCGCGCGTTGCCGCCGTCCTTCTGGCCACGGCCCTCGGCGTGGCGGGGACCGCCTCGGCCACCTACATCATCTACACGAAGGACGGCAAGCGGATCGAAGCGCAGGCGAAGCCGGTCGTTCAGGGCAAGCGCGTCGTCTACACGACTCCGCTCGGGACGCCCCAGTCGATCGCCATCGACGAGTGGGACCAGCCGCGCAGCGACAAGGTCAACAAGGAAGGGCTCGGAAACGCCTACATCCTCGACGATCCGGGCGGCTCGCGTTCGACGCTGCCGAACCCGGATGCGAAGAAGCCGTCGCTCTCGGAGTACATCCGCCAGCACGGCCGCAAGACAATGGACACGTCGCGCCCCGAGCCCGCCGAGGGCGAGCTCGTGAGGTCGCCCCGGGCCGAGGGTCAGCGGGCCGTCCGCGCGGCGGCCGCCGAGCCGCCGCCGATCGTGATGGACCCGCAGATCACGGAAGCGTTCATGCGGGCGCTCGACGGGAGCAACGTCAAGGGCGTCAAGCTCACGCAGATCGCGTCCGGCATCCACGTTCACGCCACGACGGAATCCGAGCAGCAGGTCTTCCTCGCCCTCGTCGCCTGCGCGCGCGGCCTGAAGGAGTCCCGCGCCGCGGGCAAGCCGCTCGACAAGGCCGAGGTCGTCTTCGCGACGTCCACGGGCGAGTCCGCGGCCCGCTTCGACCTCAGCCCGAACGACGCGGACAACCTGCTCACGGGCCGCGTCCAGCCCTCTCGCTACTTCGTCACGAACGTCATCTTCTAGGGGACGGGCTCGTGGAAGCCGGAACGCTCGTTCTCGTTCACCTCGTCGCGCCGAAGGAGAAGTACTGGGGGATGCTCGTCGCGCTCACTCCGGCGGGCCTGACGCTCCGCGGTCTCGAGCTCGACCTCTTCGAGGAATGGGCGCGCCAGCAGCGTCCCGGCGCCGACCCCGAGCTCGGCGTCACGACGCTCTTCGTCCCGCTCCACCGCGTCGAGAAGATCTTCGAGGACACGCGCGTCGGCAGCGTCGCGAGCTATGCGGAGCGCTTCTTCACGATCGTCGGCCGCGACGTGCGCGACGTGCTGCGGCCCGCCCCGCCGGTGTCCGACTCGGACAGCCCGAACTGACACGGCCCGTCCTCTCGCCCGGCCCCTAGCGCTTCTTCTCGGACAGCTCGAGGAGGATGCCGCCCGTCGCGGAAGGATGCACGAACGCGACGAGGCAGTCGTGAGCCCCGTCGAACGGCTCGTCGTTCACGAGGCGCACGCCGGCCGCCTTGAGACGCGCGAGCGCCGCGCGGACGTCCGTGACCTCGAGGCACAGGTGGTGGATCCCGGGGCCGCGCGTCGCGAGCGCCTTGCCGATCGGGCTGTCCGGCGCCGTCGGCTCGAGGAGCTCGAGGTGCGAGTCCCCGACCGCGCGGAACGACGTCACGACCTTCTGGGACGGCACTTCCTCGCGGTGCTCCTCGACGAGGCCGAGGAGATCCCAGAATCTTCCGCCCTGCTCGAGCGAAGGCGCGGAGATTCCGAGGTGGGAAATCTTCGAGACGAGAGAGGAAGAAGAAGATTTTTCAGAAGGCGAAGAGAGGCGGGGTGAGGCGACCGCGGCGCCGCGGTCGATGCGGCTCACCAGGCCGCGGGCTGCCGTGATTGGGTCCTCCGAGCGGCCCTGAACGCGGCTCGCCGCCTCGTCGAGCGCCCCGTGGTCGCCCCCGAGGCTCTTCACCCTTCTGAGAAAATCTTCTCTGACCAGCCCTTCGATGCGGATCCGCGTCCGTTCGGTGCGCCGGCGTGCGCCCTCGGAGCCATCAAGAAAAGCGCGATGTTCCCCGAGCTTCGCCTCGAGCTCGGCCAGGCCGGCGCCCGTCGTCGCGACCGTCTTCACGACCGGCGGGATCCACGCGCCGTGCTCGCCGAGCTCGAGCATCTGGAGGATCTCGAGGACGACACGGTCCGCGCCGTCGCGGTCGGACTTGTTCACGACGAAAAGGTCCGCGACCTCCATGAGGCCCGCCTTGATCGCCTGGATATCGTCACCCATCCCCGGCGTCAGGACGACGACGCAAGACTCTGCGAGCCGGAAAACCTCGACCTCGTCCTGCCCGACGCCGACCGTCTCGACGAGCACCTCGTCGAAACCCGCTGCGTCGAGGATGTCCACGGCGTCGGCCGACGCGCGCGCGAGGCCCCCGAGGTGGCCGCGCGTCGCCATCGAGCGGATGAGGACGCCCGGGTCCGTGTAGAGGTCCTGCATCCGGATCCGGTCCCCGAGGATCGCGCCGCCCGAGAACGGCGACGAAGGGTCGACCGCGACGATTCCGACCTTCCTCCCGCGCGCGCGGGCGCGGCGCGCGAGTGCCGCCGTCAGCGTCGACTTGCCCGCCCCCGGCGAGCCCGTGAGGCCCGTGACCCGTGCGCGGCCCGTGGCCGAAAAAACCGCGGTCAGAAGGTCCGGAAAGCGTTCGTCCCCCCTTTCGGCCCAGGAGATGGCGCGCGCGACGGCAGGGACGCGGCCGGCGAGGACTCCTTCGGCGAGGGCTGCGGACGTCTCGGGAGGGGGCATGCGCCGAGTGTAGACGAGCGGGGCGGGCCTAGAATGACGGCCCCATGGCCGCCGTCGCGCGTTCCCCGAACCTCGTGCCCGTCCTCTCCGAGATCGCCCGGGTCGCGGGCGAGACGCTCGACCTCCCGGAGGTCTTCCACCGGATCGCGATGGCCGCCGGTCGCGCCCTCGCCTTCGACGCGATGACCGTGACGCTGACGGACGAGGGGGACGGCTTCGCCCTGTACTCGATCGGCGGCGCCGAGGTCACCGACGAGACGCGCCGAACGTACGCCCGGATGGTGCCCCGGACCGAGTACTCGCCCGGCCTTTGGGCCGTCCTCTCGAGAGCCGGCGTCATCGACGACGTCGTCATCGCGTGCGACCCGGCCTACCCGCGCGACCGCGAGCTGAGCGAGACCGGCGTCCACGGCATGCTGCGGGCCTCCCTCCACGGCGGGTCGGGAACGATCGGCTACCTGTCCCTCCTGAGCCTGAAGGCGGGCGCCTTCCACGCCGAGGACCTCGGCCTCCTGACGCCGATCGCCGACGTCGTCGCCATGGCCGTCGCGCACGCGCGCCTCGCGTCCGAGGAGATGGAGCGGCGCCGGCGCTACGAGGCGCTCCAGGCGCTCTCCCCCGTCCTCGCCCGCGCGCTCGACGTCCGCGAGGTCTTCGACGCGATCTCCGAGATCGTACGGCCCGTGATTCCGCACGACCGGATGGCCCTCGGCCTTCTCAACGAGACCCGGGACGCCGTCCGTGTCTACGCGGTCTCGGGCAGCGGATTTCCCGAGGTCCGTGAGCCGATCCGGCTCTCGAAGAAGGAGCGCGAGCGGGGACACGACTGGTCGACGGAGATCGTCCGCGACGTCGCCGCGGAGGTCGATCCGGCTTCGGACCGGTGCCGGCACCTCACCGCTGACGGAATCCGCTCGCTCATGCGGGTTCCGATCTTCTTCGAGGGCCAGTGGCAGTTCGCCGGGGGCCTCCTGTTCCTGTCGCGCACGCCCGGCACCTACCGCGAGGACGACGCTCCCCTCGCGCAGCACGTCGCGGACCAGATCGCCCTCGCCCTCTCGCACGAACGCCTCGCGGGAGAGGCCCGCCGCGCCGCCGACGCGGAAACCGAGGCGAAGAAGCTCGAGCAGCGCGTCGCGACGCTCACGGAGGAGCTCGCGTCGCGCTCGGGGTTCGGGCGAATCGTCGGGGTCGCGAACAGCTGGAAGTCGATCCTCGTCCAGGTCACGAAGGTCGCGCCCACGGAGACGACCGTACTCCTGACGGGCGAGTCCGGCACGGGCAAGGAGGTCCTCGCGCGCGCGATCCATCGCGCATCCGGCCGCGCCTCGGGACCGTTCGTCGCGATCAACGCGGCCGCGCTCCCGGACCAGCTCCTCGAATCCGAGCTCTTCGGGTACGAGAAGGGCGCGTTCACGGGCGCGACCGCCGCCAAGCCCGGGCGGATCGAGCAGGCCGCGGGCGGCACGCTCTTCCTCGACGAGGCGGGCGAGATGAGCCCGCCCGTCCAGGCGAAGCTCCTGCGCCTCCTCGAGGAGCGCGAGTTCCAGCGCCTCGGCGCCACGAAGGTCCAGAAGACGGACGCGCGCATCGTCGCCGCGACGAACCGCGACCTGAAGAAGGCGATCGCGCGCGGGGAGTTCCGGGAGGACCTCTTCTACCGTCTCTCGGTCTTCGAGATCCCGCTGCCGCCGCTGCGCGAGCGCGTCGAGGACATACTCCCGCTCACGGAGGTTTTCCTCGCGGAGCTCGGTCCCGCGATCGGCCGCCCCGTCGCGGGAGTCTCGAAGGAGGCGAAGGACCTCCTTCTCGCCTACCCGTGGCCCGGCAACGTCCGGGAGCTGAAGAACGCGCTCGAAAGGGCCGCGATCCTCTGCGACGGGGGCCTCATCACGGCCGCGCACCTCCCGATCTCCGTGTCCGGGCACGAGGCGGACCGCCGCGCGCCGGCGGGACTCGGCGCGGCTGCGGCGCCGGCCTTGCCTCCGGGCGGCGTGGACCTCGAGTCGCTGGAGAGGGAGTACGTGAAGGAGGCGCTCGCGAAGGCCCGATTCAACAAGAGCAAGGCGGCGAAGCTCCTGGGCCTTACCCGCGCGCAGCTGTATTCCAGGATCGAGAAGTACGGTCTGGGGGGAGGAGGAGACGAAGATAAAGAGTTTTCCTAGAAAGGGTTAGGCGGGCAGCGCCGTAGCTCACCGGCCGACGGTGGAGCTCCGGCCACACCCTCCTCTCAGCACCTTTCTAAGGCATTCTCCCCTGACTTCTCCGGACTTTTTCCCTCCCACTCGCCCCCTTTTCCGGAGTGAATCCACGGCCCCGGGGCCCCATCTTCACTATGGATAGAGAAAAGGGGGACGTCATGAAAAACACCAACAACACCAACGGCGGCAACAAGGTTCCCGCGGGCTTCTACTTCAACAAGAGGAACTGGGAGATCGTGACTGTCAGCGGCAAGAAGGGCGGACTTCTGCCCGGAGACCCCGAGACCGGCTACCTGAGGATCCCGGCGCTCGCGATGCTCGCGGCCGCGCCCGTCCTCGGCGCCGCGTTCGTCGTCTTCCTTCCGGTGATCGGCTTCGCGCTCCTCGCGGGAGCGGCTTTCAAGAAGGCCGCCAAGCCCGTCGTGACGCCGGCGCAGAAGGAAGCGCACGTCCGCCACGGCGATTGACGAACGTCCCCGCGCGCTCCGGCCGCGCACCACAGCCGGGCGAGGAGGCGAGCCGCCGACGGGCGGCTCGCTTCGGCGTGAAGGGAGAGGAAATGCGCGAGTCAGGTGCGGCCGGCCGCCGCGTCACGCATCACGGCGCCGATCCGGTCGAACGCGGCGCGCCACGCGACGGCATGCGCCTCGGTGAAGCGCGGCCCGAGCTGGGCCGCGAGCGTCTGTACGAGCGCCTCGCGGAACGTCGCGAAGTGCGCATCCGTGACGCCGTAGCCTGCGTGCCGCTGGCCGAGCTCGCGCAGCGAGCGTTCGCCGCCGTGCCCCTCGTCGAGGCCGGCGACCGCCAGGCCGAGAGCACTCACGAACATGGCGCCCTGCGCGTCGAGGTCCTCCTTGAAGAGAGCCTTGAGAAACGGGTCGAGCTCGAAAAGCTTCTCGTAGAACACCCGTCCGACCCCCCGGGGGATCGGCCGCAGCGCCTCGAACGTCTCCCGAACGAGGGCGATCTGCTCGCGTGTCATCGTCCCGATCATGTCACGGCGCCGCGCGGCGGCTACGGGGGCGCGAGAGCATGACGCTGCCGCGCCTCATCCTGACGGGCGCGTCCGGCTTCGTCGGACGCCATCTCCTCGAGGCGATCTGCGACGACTGGATCGTCTACGGCATCGCGCGCCGCTCGCAGGCGCGCTGTGGCGCGCCGACGCACCCGAACCTCTCCTGGTTCCAGGTCGACATCGGGGACCGCGAGGCGCTCGCGGACGTCTTCGGAAGGATCAAGGGCGCCGGCGGCGCGGACGTGGTCGTGCACCTCGCGGCGCACTACGATTTCACGGGCGAGGAGCACCCCGAGTATTTCCGCACGAACGTGGACGGGCTGAGGAACACGCTCGACCTCTCGGCCGAGGCCGGAATCCGGCAGTTCTTCTTCTCGAGCTCCGTCGCGGCGTGCGAGCTGCCCGCACCCGGACGGACGCTCGACGAGGCGACCCCGCCGGACGGCCGGCACGTCTATGCCCAGACGAAGCGGATCGGCGAAACCATGGTCGGCGGGTACAAGGACCGCTTCACCCCCGTCATCGTGCGCTTCGCCGCGCTGTTCTCCGACTGGTGCGAGTACCCGCCGCTCTACATGTTCCTCGAGACCTGGCTCTCGAAGGCGTGGAACCGCCGGATGCTCGGCGGCCGGGGGCAGAGCGCGATCCCCTATCTGCACGTGTCGGATGCGGTCGCGTTCCTGACGCGCCTCCTCGAGCGCCGGGGAGAATGGAAGCCGTCCGAGGTTCTGATCGCGAGTCCGGACGGCTCGACGTCCCATCGCGACCTCTTCGACGCGACGATGGCACACGAGGCTCCTGCCCCGGTGGCGCCCGTGCTGATTCCGAAACCCCTGTGCGGCCCCGGAATGCTCCTGCGCGACCTCGCGGGACGCATCACCGGCGAGCGCCCGTTCGAGCGCCCCTGGATGGCCGAGTACATCGACACCGTCATGGCGATCGACGCCTCGAAGACGCGGGCTCGGCTCGGCTGGTCGCCGCGGCCGCGGCTCGAGGCGCTCCGCCGGCTCCCGTTCCTGCTCGAGAACAGGAGCATGTATCCGCTGGACTGGCACCGGCTGAACCGCGCCGCGATGAAGAGGGTCCACGTCCCGCAGAATCTCCGCCTCTACCAGCTCCTCGAGCGCCACCAGGCCGAGCTCGTCGAGGAGTACACGAAGGTCCTCCAGGGCGCCCGCTTCCCGTCCTACCAGCGCGTCAGCGAGGAGGACCACGAGTGGAACCACCGCATGATCCTCCGCCAGCTCCTGAACGCCGTCAGGACGCAGGACCGCCACGTCCTCGCCGCCTACTGCGGCGACCTCGCGGAGCGCCGGTACCGGCAGGGCTACAAGGTCGAGGAGCTCTGCGGGGCGATCGAGGCGCTCGACGGCGTCTGCGCGAGGGTCCTCGCGCACGACGCCGAGTCGAAGAGCCTGGCGCCCGAGATCGTCGATGACGTCACGACGCCGCTCAAGTGGGGCGTCGACCGCGTGCAGGAGACGTACGACACGCTCGCGGCCGCCGACGCGCGGCGCGCGCGTGCCGCCGAGGCCGCGTCAGTCCCGGGCCGCTGACGCGCCCGACCGCGCCCGGCCGGCCGATGCCCGGCGGTGCAGCGCCCAGACGCCGGCGCCCATGAGGGCGTCCGCCGCCGCCGAGGCGGGCACGATCCAGGGCCCGCCGTCGAGGGCCGTCATCGCGAGAAGGAAGACGACCGCGATCGACTTCGTCGCGAGGAGGAACGTCACGCCGCCCGTCCGGTGGTACTCGAGAAGGTAGCCCGCGACGACGACGAAGTGGAAGACGCCGGCCTGGCGCGCGAAGAAGAGCGGCGTCACGTCCGGCCAGCCGCCGACGGCGGCGCCCCAGCGCGTCAGGAAGATCAGGCCGAGTCCGACCACCACGCTGTGCAGCGCGACGAGGTGGACGGCGAGGCGCTCGAGGCGCGCGGCGCTCACACGAGAACGAGCTCGTCGGCCGGGACGGGAGCGGCGACCGCCGCGGGAGCGGGGACCGGCGCGATCACGGGCGTCTCCCACCACGGGAGAGATACGGACGCGTCGTCCGGCGCGCGGCGCCTCACGTCGAACCCGCGCGCGAGGAGCTCCACGACGACGGCCTCGGCCGCGCGCGCCACGGCGTCCTGGACCTCGGGCGTCATCCCGACGCCCGTCGCGACCGCACCCGGCACGACGCCGACGAGCGTGACGAACGCCGGCGGTTCCCCCGCCATCTCGACGGCGAGCAGCGCCTCCGTGACACCCGGATCGTGCGGCGAAAGACGCGGTTTCGGGGCGTGCTTCACGAGCGCGTCGCGGTCGTAGAGCTTGATCGTTCCAGGCGGGGCATTGTTCGAGCTCACGGTGTCCACGAGGATGATCCCGCAGGGCCCCGCGACGTACGGGACGAGGTCGAGGCCCGGTGTCCCGACGTCGATCACGGAGACCTCCGGCGGGAACGCGTAGGCCGCCTCGAGGCGGTGGATGACCCACGGACCGAGCGCGTCGTCTCCCATGAGGACGTTGCCGAGGCCGAGGACGCGGACGAGCGGCGCGCCGGTGTCCATGGTGTTTCCCCCTAGAGAGCCTTCACGCGGGCGATCTCGTTGCCGTCGGGATCGAGCGTGTGGATCGCGCACGCGAGACACGGGTCGAACGAGTGGATCGTGCGCAGGACCTCGAGCGGCTGCTCGGGGTTCGCGACGGGGTTCCCCATGAGGGAGGCCTCGTACGGACCCATCTGGCCCTTCTCGTCGCGCGGGCCCGCGTTCCACGTCGACGGGACGACGGCCTGGTAGTTGTCGATCTTGCCGTCCTTGATGACGATCCAGTGCGACAGCGTGCCGCGCGGCGCCTCGTGGAAGCCGAAGCCGCGCTGCTCGCCCTTCGGGAACACGGGCTCGTTGAAGATCGTCGTGTCGCCCTTGCCGATGTTGTCGACGAGCATCTTCCAGTGCTTGACGCCGAGCTCGGCGAGGACGTTCGCGCGGATCATGCGCGCCGCGTGGCGGCCGAGCGTGCTGTGGAGGACTGCCGGCGAGAGCTTCGTCTTCGCGATGGAGCCCGCCGTCTCGAGCGTCTTCGACGCCCACCGGACCGTCGGCTCGTGCTTGAGCGCGAACCCGGCGAGGACCTGCGCGAGCGGTCCGACCTGCATGACCTTGCCGCCGAATCGCGGAGCCTTGACCCAGGAGTACTTCCCGTTGTCCTCGAACTTCGTGTACTTCGGGTTCGTCTCGCCCTCGAAGGGATGCTTCGTCGCGGCACCCTCGTACCACGCGTGCGCGACGGACTCCGTGACGTTGTCGCGGAAATACGGATCGTCGAAGCTCTTGATCTCCTTCACGCTCCCGAGGTCGCCGTCCATGATCGTGCCGCCGGGGAGGTCGAACTTCGTCGCCTTCGCGTCGATGGGGAGGTCCGGCACGGCGAGGTAGTTCTTGACGCCGGCGCCGTAGGACAGCCAGGGCGCGTAGAGGGCGCCAATCGCGCAGACGTCGGGGAAGTAGACGTTCTGCACGAAGCCGACGACCTCGTCGAACAGGTCCTTGACCATGAACAGCTTGTTCATGTTCAGGGTCGCGTCGTTGTCGAGGTTGATCGCGTTCGCAACGCCGCCGACCGCGAGGTTCTGGATGTTCGGCGTCTTGCTGCCGAGGATCGCGACGACCTTGTTGATGCGGCGCTGGTAGTCGAGCGCCTCGAGGTAGTGCGCGACGGCGAGGAGGTTCACCTCGGGCGGGAGCTTCATCGCCGGGTGTCCCCAGTAGCCGTTCTGGAAGATGCCGAGCTGGCCCGCCTCGACGAAGCCCTTGAGCTTCGCCTGGACGGCCGCGAGCTTCTTCGTGTTGTTGTTCGGCCACGAGGAGAGGCTTTCGGCGAGCGAGGACGCCTTCGCGGGGTCCGCCTTGAGAGCCGAGACGACGTCCACCCAGTCGAGGGCGGACAGGTGGTAGAAGTGGACCATGTGGTCGTGCAGCGCGTGCGCGATCACGATGAGGTTCCGGATGAGCTGGGCGTTCAGCGGGATCTCGAGGCCGAGCGCGTTCTCGACGGTGCGGACGGACGCGATCGCGTGGACCGTCGTGCACACGCCGCAGAAGCGCTGCGTGAAGAGCCACGCCTCGCGGGGATCGCGCCCCTTCAGGATCGTCTCGATCCCGCGGAACATCTGGCCCGAGGACCACGCGTTCGTGACCTTTCCGCCGTTGACCTCCACGTCGACGCGGAGGTGGCCTTCGATGCGGGTGATCGGGTCGACGGTGATGCGTGCCATGAGTTTCTTACCCCCTCGCACCGGCGGGCTCGCCCGCCAGAATCGGGAACGTCTTGACGGCCCAGACGTAGAGAGCGGCTTCCGCCGCGACGATGCCGAAAGTGATGAGCAGCTCCGGGACCGTCGGGAAGTACGACCACTGCGGGCCCGGGTTGAAGGCGATCAGGTACGTGTCGACGCGGAAGACCGCGCCGGCCAGGACGAGAAGGACCCCGGCGCGGATCTGCCACATCGGGCTCCGGCGCCGTGCCGCGGAGGCGAGAATCGCGATCGCGGCGACGTGGAGCCCGATCTCCGCGAGGAACCACATCCCGGCTTTCGACGCGACGAGCGGCAGCTTGCCGGCAACCGCGACGTCGACGACGCGGAACGCCGTCCAGAACGCGGCGACGAACATCGCGACCCGGGACAGCTTCGCGAGCATCTCGGTCTCGCGCGCGCGGTGAAACGCCCGCGCGGAGAAATTCGCCTCGAGGACGACGACGCCGTACCCCATCCCGACGCAGTTGACGAGGAAGAGGAACGGGAGCCACGGCGTGAACCAGAGCGGGTGCAGCTTGGACGCCGGGAGCAGCATCATCGTCCCGAGAGACGACTGGTGCATCGTCGGCAGGAGGAGGCCGAGCGCGAGGATGAAGGGCATCGCCCGGTTCAGGGCCGGCAGCGTCTTCTCGGCGAGGCGCTTGAGGCTCCCCTCGGGTCCGCCCTTCCACTTCTCGAGCGCGGCCGGTGAGAGCTCGACGACGAGGACGAGGACGTAGATCGCGACGCAGAGGGCGACCTCGAGCTGCGGCGAGTGGGTCCAGCGCCAGAAGTAGATCGGGACCTTCCAGAGCTCCCAGAAGCGCCCGAGGTCGATCGTCACGGCGAGCATCGCGAGGCCGTAGCCGAGGAGGCTCGTCAGGACGGCGGGCCTCACGATCGGGTGGTACTCGCCCTTGTTCAGGACGTACGCGAGGAGCGCGACGGCGTAGCCGCCGCAGCCGAGGGCCGTCCCCGTGACGACGTCGATTGCAATCCAGATTCCCCACGGATAGCCGTCGTTCAGGGCGCTCACGCTCGCGAGGCCATGCGTGAATCGCCACAGAGCGGTCACGGCGCCGATCGCCGCCACGGCGAGAAGGACACGGAAGGCGCGGGTCATGAGCGGCCCGCCGACCGGGGTATGGAGGGTGGCGTCTCTCACGGCTTGTCCCCTTCGCCCGCGCCCTTTTCACCGGCGTTGCGATTCCTGAGGAGGACGCCGGCGAGGACCGCGTAGAGCGCGACGGGCGCGATGAAGCCCTTGTAGAGGCCCTCCTGCACGACGTTCGCGGTGTGCGGGACCGCCTGCGTCCCCAGGTTCGGAAGGCCCAGCTTCTCGAACGGGACGTGGGCGAGGTAGAGGACCTGCGTCCCGCCGCCGTCGGTCTCCCCGAAGATGCGGGCGGGCTCGCCCTCGGCGTACCCCACGTAGCGCTCCGGGTGCGCGGCGATCCGCCGCTTCGCTTCCGCGAGCAGCTCGTCGCGGCGCCCGTAGATCACGGCGCCGCGCGGGCAGACCTCGGCGCACGCGGGCCCCTGCCCCTCGGGGTAGCGCGTGTAGCCCGAAGCGGTCATCTTCGCCTCGTCCTTCACGCGGTGGCGGCAAAGCTCGCACTTGACGATCTTCGGAGCGGCCTTGTCGAACTGGAAGCGGCAGATCTGGTACGGGCAGGCCATCGAGCAGTACCGGCATCCGACGCAGTACTCGGGCGAGTAGCCGACGACGCCCGTCTTCGGGTCTTTCTTGATCGACCCCAGCATGCAGGCCGACGTGCAGGCCGGATCGACGCAGTGCATGCACTGCGCCTTGAAGTACGACCGCCTCGGCGAGTCGGGCTCCTTGTAGAGCTTGATGACGTTCTTCGTCTCGCCCGAGAGGTCGACGGGCATGTCCCAGAGACCGTCGGAGAGGTTCGTTTCGGGCTTCAGGTCGTTCGCCTCGTGGCACGCGACCACGCACGTCTTGCAGCCGATGCAGAGCGTCGTGTCGTAGAGCATCCCCATCGCACCGGGCGGCGGCTCCTTCGCGACGCGGGCGTCCGCGGGGCCGGCGACGACGGCGGCGCCGGCCGCCGCGGCGCTCGTCAGGAGGGTGCGGCGGTCGAGCGTCATGGCTCAACCCTCCTTCGGCGGCTCGGCTTCGCCCGCCTTCTTCGACGCGGCCCACCCCGCGCCGACGAGCGCGCCCACGGCGAGACCGGCGAGGCCCGTCGCCACCGCGCCGACGTGGCCCTGCTCGGCCCGGATCGGCGGGTACGTGTCGGGCGGCGTCGGGCGCTCGATGTCGACGGTCGTGTGCAGAGGCACGCGGAAGGCGAGAGCCTGCTCCGTGCAGCCGAAGCACGGGTGCCCGATCCCGATCGGCCAGGCGCCCGGAACCTCGCCGAACGGGAGGACCGAGCAGTCCGCGTGCGTCGCCGGTCCCTTGCAGCCCGTCTTGTAGAGACACCAGCCCTGCCGGGCGCCCTCGTCGCCGAATTTCTGGACGAAGCGGCCCGCGTCGAAGTGCGCGCGCCGCGGGCAGTGCTCGTGGATCGTCTGGCCGAACGCGAACTTCGGGCGGCCCTTCTCGTCGAGCGCGGGGAGCGTCCCGAGCGTCGCGAACTGCAGGACCGTCCCGAGGAAGTTGTACGGGTTCGACGGGCAGCCCGGAATCGTGACGACCGTCTTGCCCTTGAGGATCATCGGAGCGCCCGTCGCGCCGGTCGGGTTCGGGTCGGCGGACGGGATCCCGCCCCACGACGCGCACGAGCCGATCGCGACGATCGCGCCGGCCTTGGCCGCGACGTCGTTCAGCATGTCGACGGCCGTGCGCCCGGCGATCTGGCAGTAGACGCCGTTGTCCTTCGTCGGGATCGCGCCCTCGACGACGCAGACGTACTTCCCTTCGTTCTCCTTCATCGCCTTCTTCAGCGCCGCCTCGGCCTGATGCCCGGCGCCGGCGAAGAGGGTCTCGCAGTAGTCGAGGGAGATGAGGTCGAGGATCAGCTCCGCGACGTCCGGGTGCGAGGTGCGCAGGAGCGACTCCGTGCACCCCGTGCACTCCTGGAAGTGCAGCCAGATGACCGAGGGCTTGACGCCCTTGACGACGGCCTCGGCCATGCGGGCCGAGAGCGCCGCGGGGAGTCCGACGGCGGCGCCTGCCATGAGGCACACCTTCATGAAGTCGCGCCGGTCGGACCCTTCATCGTCGACGATGAGCGGCTCGAAACCGCTTGTTCCGTCAAGGTACATGTGGACCTCCCCGCTTTATCGAGCTATCAAGCTCTTCCGGCGAGCGCGTTTGCATCCTGCAGATGAATCATTTGGAGATTCTTCGAAGGCATACAGTCGGCGTCATGCGTCGGGCGAGGTTCGAGGTGAGAGGCGCCGTGCAGGGCGTCGGGTTTCGCCCGTGGGTGTTCCGGGTCGCTCACGAGCTCGGCCTCGCGGGCTGGGTGCGGAATGACGTCGCGGGCGTTTTCATCGAGCTGCAGGGCACGGACGACGCTCTCGCGGCATTCCGCCGCGAGCTTCGGTCCGCGCCGCCGCCTCTCGCGCGCATCCGGGAGATCGTCGAAACTTCGACGGAGCCGGCGAAGGAATCCGGTTTCCGGATCCTTCCAAGCGAGAACGCGGGCGCGAAGACGACGCTCGTCCTGCCGGACGTCGCGACGTGCCGCGCGTGCCTCGCCGAGGTACTCGACCCCGGGGACCGCCGCTACCTCTACCCCTTCGCGAACTGCACGAACTGTGGTCCGCGCTTCACGATCGTGACGGATCTGCCGTACGACCGGCCCGCGACGACCATGGCGGGCTTCCCGCTCTGTGCGGAGTGCCGCGCGGAGTACGACGACCCGCGCGACCGGCGCTTCCACGCGCAGCCCATCGCGTGCCCCGCGTGCGGACCGTCACTCGAGGCGTGGTCGCCGGACGGCGCGGTCCTCGCGCGGCGCCACGAGGCGCTCCTCGCGGCGGCCGCCGCGCTCCGGCGCGGCGGCGTCGTCGCCGTGAAGGGCCTGGGCGGGTTCCACCTCATGTGCGACGCGCGGAGCGAGGACGCGGTGGCCGACCTCAGAAGAAGGAAATCGAGAGAAGAAAAGCCGCTCGCCCTGATGGTGCGCGACGTGGCGATGGGACTCATGCTCGTAGAAATTCCCTCCGAGGCCAAGGCGCTGCTCTCGGGCCCCGAGGCGCCGATCGTCCTCCTGAACCGGCGCACGGGCGCTCCGGTGGCGTCGAACATCGCCCCCGGCCGGCCCGAGCTCGGCGTCATGCTCCCGGCGACGCCGCTCCACCACCTGCTGCTCCTCGAGACGGGCTTCCCCGTCGTCGCGACGAGCGGCAACCGCAGCGAGGAGCCCATCTGCACGGACGAGAGGGAGGCGCTCTGCCGCCTCGGGGGAATGGCGGACCTCTTCCTCGTCCACGACCGGCCGATCGCGCGGCACGTCGACGACAGCGTCGCGCGCGTCGTCGCGGGCGCGCCGCGCCTGATGAGGCGCGCGCGCGGCTGGGCCCCGCTGCCCGTGCCGGTCCGCGCGGAGCTGCCGGTGATCCTCGGCGTCGGCGCGCACATGAAGACGGCCGTCGCGCTCTCCGTCGGGCGGCAGATCTTCCTCTCGCAGCACGTCGGCGACCTCGAAACGCCCGAGGCGCTCGACGCGTTCGCGCGCGTGATCGCGGACTTCGAGAAGCTCTGGGGCGCCTCGCCGGCCGCCGTCGCGCACGACCTCCACCCCGGGTATGCGTCGACGGCGTTCGCCACGCGCTTCGCCGCCGAGCGCGGCATTCCCGCGATCGCCGTCCAGCACCACCACGCCCACCTCGCCGCGTGCCTCGCCGAGAACGAGGCGGAGGGTCCCGCGCTCGGCGTCTGCTGGGACGGCACGGGCCTCGGGACCGACGGGACGATCTGGGGCGGCGAGTTCCTCCTCGGCGACGCGAGAGGCTTCGAAAGGGTCGCGCACCTCAGGCCGTTCCGCCTGCCGGGAGGCGACGCCGCCGTAAAGGAGCCGCGGAGGACGGTGCTCGCGATCCTCCTCGAAGTCCTCGGAGAGAGCGCTCTCGAGCGCGAGGACCTCGAATGCGTGCGGTCGTTCTCGCGAGGCGAGCGTGAAATCCTCGCGAAGATGGAGAAAGCCGGATTGAACGCGCCGGTCACGACGAGCGCGGGCCGCCTCTTCGATGCGGTCGCCTCGCTTCTCGGAATCGCCCAGAAGACTTCCTTCGAAGGTCAAGCGGCGATGGCGCTCGAAGCGGCGGCCATCGCCGCGGCGGGTGAGGCCGAACGCGCGCACCCTCTCTTTTCCTTGCCACTCACCGTCTCGCCCGATGGCTCGGCCGTCCTCGACTGGGAGCCGCTGGTCTCTTACCTTCTAAGAAGATCTTCCCTGGGCGTCTCCCCTTCGCTGCTCGCCGCCCATTTCCACGCCGCGCTCGCGGACGGAATCCTGGCAGCTGCGCGGCACGCCGGGGCGGACCGCGTCGCCCTCACGGGAGGCTGCTTCCAGAACAAGCTCCTCACGGAGCTCGCGGTCGCGCGCCTGAAGGCCGGCGGCTTCGAGGTCCTCCTTCACGGCGCCGTCCCGCCAAACGACGGTGGAATCGGCGTCGGCCAGGTTCTCGTCGCGGCGGCCGGCCTGAAGCATCTGCATCGGGGGGACTGAGACGCGGTCCGCACTAACCTCCTCGCGTGGGGTGCACGATGTGCTTAGGCGTCCCGGGCAAGGTCGTGAGCATCGAGGCGAGCGCGGTCGACATGCCGATGGGCGTCGTTTCGTTCGCCGGGATCACGAAAGACGTCTGCTTCGCGTACACGCCGGACGTCAAGGTCGGCGAGTACGTCCTCGTGCACGTCGGGTTCGCGATCAGCAAGCTCGACGAGGACCACGCGCTCGAGGTCTTCCGGACGCTCAAGGAGATGGGCGAGCTCGAGGGCCTCGAGATCCCGCAGCCCTCCGGGGGCGGCACGCCGTGAAGTTCGTGGACGAGTACCGCCGCGAGGAGGACGCGCAGGCATTCGCCCGCGCGATCCGCGCGCGCGTCACCCGTCCCTGGACGCTCATGGAGATCTGCGGGGGCCAGACGCACACGCTCCTGCGCTCCGGGATCGACCGCATGCTCCCCCCGGAGATCACGCTCGTCCACGGCCCCGGCTGCCCGGTCTGCGTCACGCCGCTCACGCAGATCGACCGCGCGCTCGCGATCGCCGGGCGCCCGAACGTGATCTTCACGTCCTTCGGCGACATGCTCCGCGTGCCGGGTTCGACGACGGACCTCCTCACGGTCAAGGCAAAGGGCGGCGACGTGCGGATGGTCTACTCGCCCCTCGACGCCGTGACACTCGCGCGGCAGAACCCCGACAAGGAGGTCGTCTTCTTCGCGGTCGGCTTCGAGACGACGGCACCGGCGAACGCGATGGCCGTCAAGCGCGCGAAGGCGCTCTCTCTCACGAACTTCTCCGTCCTCGCCTCGCACGTCCTCGTCCCACCGGCGATGGAGGCGATCCTCTCGTCGCCACAGAACCGCGTGCAGGGCTTCCTCCTCGCGGGGCACGTGTGCACGATCATGGGATGGACCGAGTACGAGCCGCTCGGGACGCGCTTCGGGATCCCCATGATCGTCACGGGCTTCGAGCCCCTCGACCTTCTGCAGGGCATCCACATGGCCGTCGACGCTCTCGAGAGCGGGCGCTCGGGAGTCGAGAACCAGTACGTGCGCACGGTGTCGCGCGACGGGAACCCCGCCGCCCGCGCCGTCGTGAACGAGGTCTTCGAGACGTGCGACCGCGCGTGGCGCGGCATCGGCGTGATCCCGAAGAGCGGCTACCGCCTCCGCCCCGAGCTCGCCGCGTACGACGCGACTCTGAAGTTCGAGGTCGGCGCGATCACGACCGAGGAGCCGAAAGAGTGCATCGCGGGCGAGATCATGCAGGGCCTGAAGAAGCCGAGCGCGTGCTCCGCGTTCGGGACGCGTTGCACGCCGGAGCACCCGCTCGGCGCGCCGATGGTCTCCTCCGAGGGCGCCTGCGCCGCCTACTGGCTCTACGCGAGGGCCTGATGGCGGGACGGACGCCGGACTCTCCGTCTCCCGCCCCCGATCTCGGCGCCGCCCTCGCGGCCGCGTCCTGCCCCGTTCCCGCGGCCTCCGGGGCCGGGACGATCCTCATGGCGCACGGCGGCGGGGGCCGCCTCACGCAGCGCCTCATCGAGAGCGTCTTCCTGAAGAGCTTCGACAACCCGGCCCTCCGCGAGCTGCACGACGGGGCGATCCTCGAGGCCGGCGGCGTCCGCCTCGCGTTCTCGACGGATTCCTTCGTGATCCACCCGCTGTTCTTCCCGGGCGGCGACATCGGGTCTCTCGCCGTGCACGGCACCGTGAACGACCTCGCGATGTGCGGCGCGCAGCCGCTCGCGCTCTCGGCGGGGCTCATCCTCGAGGAGGGCCTCCCGATCGCGGACCTCGAACGGATCGTCGCGTCCATGCAGCGCTCGGCCGCGGCGGCCGGCGTCTCGATCGTCACGGGCGACACGAAGGTCGTGGACCGCGGCAAGGGCGACGGCGTCTTCGTGAACGTCACGGGCGTCGGGATCGTCCCGGAGGGCGTGACGATCTCGCCTCGGCGCGCGAAGCCGGGCGACGTCGTCCTCGTGAGCGGCGAGATCGCCGTCCACGGGATCGCGATCATGTCCCTCCGCGAGGGCCTGCGCTTCACGACGACGCTCGAGAGCGACACGGCCGCGCTGAACGGACTCGTGAAGGATCTCCTCGCGGCCGCCGGCGACTCCGTGCACGTCCTGCGCGATCCGACACGCGGGGGCGTCGCCTCGACGCTGAACGAGATTGCGTCCCAGGCCGGAGTCACGATCCACCTCGAGGAAGCGAAGCTCCCGCTCTCCGAGGAGGTGCGCGGCGCCTGCGAGATCCTCGGCTTCGACCCGCTCTACGTCGCGAACGAGGGCAAGCTCCTCGCAATCGTCGCGCCGGCCGCCGCCGACGCCGCGCTCGCGGCGCTGCGCGCCCACCCCCTCGGCGCGAAGGCCGCCGCGATCGGCGCCGTCGTCGCGGCGGGGCCGGGCCGCGTCACGCTGAGGAGCCGCATCGGCGGCGTCCGCGTCGTGGACCTCCTGACGGGCGAGCAGCTCCCGAGGATCTGCTGAGGTGCACGAGATGGGAGTCGCCGCCGAGGTGCGGCGGATCGCGCGGCAGTCCGTCGCGAACCGCGGCCCCGGCCGGATCACGTGCGTTCGACTCGCCGTGGGCGACCTCGCGGCCATCGAACCCGAGCTCCTTTCGTACGCGTGGGAGGCGCTCGTCGCGGGCACGCCCGAGGAGGGCGCGACGCTCGAGGTCGACTGGCGGCCCGCGCGGCAGACCTGCCGCGTCTGTGGCGACCTGCCCGGGCGCGCGCCCGGGTCGTGGCTGAGGCTTTGCCCGCGCTGCGGTGGCATCCTCCGGGTGTCGGGCGGCGACGACCTCGACGTCCTCCAGGTCGTGTTCGAGGAGGACAATTCCGTCGAGCGGGCCGCGGAGGGAGGACCAACATGACCGAGGTGGACGTCAAGCAGAAGGTCCTCGCGGCGAACGCCGCGGCGGCCGCGGAGCTGCGCGAGACGTTCGCGCGCGCCGGGACGCTCGTCGTGAACCTCATCTCCTCGCCGGGCTCCGGCAAGACGACGCTTCTCGAGAAGACCGTCGCGGCCCTCAAGGGTTCGCTCCGCCTCGGGGGTCTCGAGGGCGACATCGCGACCGAACGCGACGCCGACCGCCTCCGCAAGATGGGCATCCCGGCGCGCCAGATCCTCACGGGCGGTTCCTGCCACCTCGACGCGCGCCAGGTCGCGCGCGCGCTCGCGGAGGAGGCCGGGCGCCTCTCGAACCTCGACGTCCTCTTCATCGAGAACGTCGGGAACCTGATCTGCCCGACCGGCTACGACCTCGGAGAGGACTTCAAGATCGTCCTGCTGTCGGTCACGGAAGGCGAGGACAAGCCGTTCAAGTACCCGGCCATCTTCGCGCGCGCGGCGGTCACCGTCGTCACGAAGATCGACCTCCTTCCCTACGTGCCGTTCGACCTCGCCGCCGTCCGCGAGCAGGTGGCGACGCTCGCGCCCGACGGCCGTCTCGTGGAGGTCTCCGCGACGACCGGCGCCGGGATGGACGTCTGGCTCTCGCTCCTCACGGGCGCGCTCGCGACAAAGCGCGCGGCCGTCAACGCAGGCGTCTCGTCGTGAGCGGGACGCGCTTCGGAAGGCGTGCGCTCCTCGCGGGCGCCGCGTGCGCGGGAGCGCTCCTCGCGACGGGCGCGACGTCCTGCGGCGGGACCGCCTCGACGACGACGCGGGTCCCTCTCGCGAACCTGCCCCTCGGCGGCCGCCTCAAGATCCGGGTGGCCGGCAAGCCCGTCGAGCTCCGGCGCACGGCTCAGGGGGTCGCGGCGCGCTCGCTCCTGTGCACCCACACCGGCTGCACGGTGGCGTGGGACGGGGGCCGGCAGCGGTACTTCTGCCCGTGTCACGAAGGCGTGTACGACGCGAACGGCGCCGTCCTCTCCGGCGCGCCAACGGTCCCCCTCGCGAACGTTCCCGTGTCCGTCGTCGGCCCGGACATCGTCGTCGGAACCTGAATGATGGGCGGCCTGTTCCTCACGCTCGCGGGCGCGGCGGCCGGCGTCGGCGCGCTCCACACGCTCGCGCCCGACCACTGGGTGCCGTTCGCGGCGCTCGCTCGGGCCCAGAAATGGTCCGCGGGAAGGACGGCGCGCATCACGTTCCTCTGCGGCTTCGGCCACGTGACGGTCTCGGCCCTCCTCGGCCTTCTCGGTCTCCTGTTCGGGCGCGCGATCTTCGAGCGCGCGGGCGCGCGGATGGAGGCCGTCGCGGGGATCCTCCTCGTCGGCTTCGGCCTCGCATACGGGGTCTGGGGGATGCGTCGGGCCGCGGGCAGGCGCGTGCACGGTCACGCGCATGCGCATTACGACCACGTGCACGACGCCTCGAGGACGACCGCGTGGTCCCTCTTCCTGCTGTTCTCGGCCGATCCCTGCGTCGCCGTGATCCCGCTCCTCTTCGCGGCCGCGCCTCTCGGCGCGGCGCCGACGGTCGGGATCGTCCTCCTCTACGAGGCCGCGACCATCGCGACGATGATCGCCCTCGTCCTGCCGGCGCGCGCCGGCTTCGCGAGGCTGCGTCTCCCGTGGCTCGACCACTGGGGCGACGCGGTCGCGGGCGGCCTCATCGTCGCGACCGGTCTCGTCGTGATGGCGCTCGGGATCTGAAGGTCATTGAATCGAGCCGACTGTAGGGAGTTCCGTACGAGTCCCCGAGCGGGAATAGGATCTGCCGAATGGCGGTCCGACTCTCCGTAATTCACGCGCGGAAGGCTCCGGTTGCCGTGGTGCTTCGGCGCGGCCCGTCGAAGAAGGTCCTGCTGTGCGTGTGGCGCACCGACCGCGACGAGGTCATCGAAGGCCAATGGCTGAAGGGGCGTGTCTACGAACGACGCTGTGACCTCTCCCCCAGCGGGAAACGACTGATCTACTTCGCAGCGAATTACAAGGAGCCTTACTTCTCATGGACGGCCGTAAGTCGGCCGCCCTTCTTCACGGCCCTTGCCTTGTGGCCGAAGGGCGACGCATGGGGCGGCGGAGGGCTCTTTTCGTCAGAACATGTAATCCATCTCAACCACCGCGACAACGAAAGAAGGCTCGCTCCGGCCTTCAAGTTGCCTTTGCGGATCCGAGTGAGACGCCTCGGCAGCCGTCCCGGTTGGGGGGAGGACAGCCCGATCTGGGAGGAGCGGATCCGCCGGGACGGATGGATGTCTCGGCATCCGGGACAGGAGATCCAACACCCGTATGGCTCTGCGACCTGGTTTGAGTATTCCCCGCCCATTCAGTGGTCGAAACCGGAGCCAGGCTCGCGTCCCCGATACGAGTTGTGGATGAGTATCAACGGACTCAAAGAGCGTGACGGTCCGTGGTATGTGACGAACTACGAGGTGCGGGGAGAGCGCGACGAAGTCATCGATCTCGGTCGATGCGACTCGGTGGAGTGGAGCCCGGAGGGGGATGTGCTTCTCGCCAAGAACGGCATGCTCTTTCGCCTTCGGCGCTTGCACAATCGCGAGCTTCCGCCTGTGGAGTCCGCGGTGTGTGTCGCAGACCTGACTTCTCGGACCTTCGCGCCGAGAGAAGCTCCACCGGCTGCAAAGACCTGGTCCGGGAACCTGCCCGTCTGATCGACCCAGCTCCCCGGTTGAAGTTCTGACGGCGCTCCCTCCTCCCGCATGGAGAGCGTTCTCCGGGACGGAGCGGAATCCGCCCCGCCGCGCGGTGCCTCCGCCATTTGCATCGGCATGTACTTTGCGTTACAAAGTTATTATGAGAGATTCGCTCCTCGCGCGTGCCGCCGTCACGCTCCTCGTCTTCGCCCTCCTCCTCGTTCCGCTCGCGATGATCCGAGGTCTCGTGGCCGAGCGGGAGTCCCGACGCCGCGAGGCCGTGGGTGAGATCGCGCAGGCGTGGGGCGGCCCGCAGACGGTCCTCGGCCCCGTCCTCGTCGTCCCCCACCGCGTCGTGAGGAAGGAGGTCGTCGTCCCACCTCCCGCGCCCGGGATGCCGGCGTCGACGGTCGTGTCGCCCGTCGAGAAAACGCGCGTCGAGACCTCGTACGCGACGTTCCTTCCGGACCGCCTCGCATTCGAGGGCCGCCTCGTCCCGGAGCGGAGGAGGCGTGGGCTCTTCGAGGCGGTCGTCTACGCGGTCGAGCTGAAGGCGACGGGCACCTTCCCCGCCGCGGACCTCCGCGCCCTCGAGATCGACCCCGAGGCGCCGGACCTCCCGGGCGCGTTCCTCTCCGTCGCCGTGTCGGACACGCGCGGGATCCGCGAGGAGGCCTCGGTCTCCTGGGACGGCTCGAGCGTCCGGTTCCGTCCCGGCCCGGGTCCGTCGGGTCTCGGGGACGCGGGCCTGAACGCGCCACTCGCCTCCCTGGACCCGGCGAAGGCGCACGCGTTCGCGTTCACGCTCCGGCTTCGGGGCACGGAGTCCCTGTCCGTCGCGCCCCTCGGCGCCTCGACGGAGGCGGCGCTCTCCTCGACGTGGCCGACTCCGAGCTTCACGGGGGCGTTCCCGCCCGAGACGCGGACGATCGGGAGCCCGGGTTTCCGGGCGGAGTGGCGCGTCTCGTCGTTCGGGCGGCCGTACGCCCAGGCATGGCGCGCCTGTCCTCCGAAGGACCAGATCGCCGCGTCGGCGTTCGGCGCGCGCCTCTATCTTCCCGCGGACGAGTACCAGCAGACGACGCGCGCGCTGAAATACGCCGTCCTCTTCGTCGGCCTGACGTTCCTCGCGTTCGCGCTCTTCGAGGTCCTCGGACGCGCGCGGCTCCACCCGCTCCAGTACCTCTTCGTGGGATTCGCCCTCGCGCTCTTCTACCTCCTCCTCCTCTCGCTCGCCGAGCACGCGGGCTTCGGGGTCGCGTACCTGTCGGCGGCCTCCGCGACGACGCTCCTCGTCGCCGGGTACTCCGCGTGGGCGCTCTCGGGCGCGGCGCGCGGCGCTCTCCTCGGCACGGCGCTCGCGGCGCTCTACGGGACGCTCTACGTCCTCCTGAGACTCGAGGACTGGGCTCTCCTGCTCGGCGCGGGCGTCCTCTTCGCGATCCTCGCCGCCGTCATGCTCGGCACGCGCCGCGTGGACTGGTGGTCTCTCGGCTCCGCCCCGCCCCGCCGGCTCCCGCCGCCGACGCCCCGGGAGAGCGCATGAGGCGCTTCGACGAGCTCGCGGACTTCCTCGGATCGCCTCGCGGTCCGTCAGGCGCCGGCGGAGACGCCGCCCCGCGGCCGCCTCTTCCACGCGACGTAGGGCTTCGCGAGGGTGCGCAGCGCCGCGAGCTTCGTCTCGTAGAGGCGCGTCCCGAACGTCTGCGGCACGAGCTCGGCGGCCTCCTCGGGCTGGACGACGAGCGAGACCTGGATCCCCGGGAGAATCCCGACGGGCAGCCCGACGCGCGTGACGGCCCGCCAGAGGTACGCGAAGACTTCCTTCATCTCGTCGGGCTTCGGCGGGGGCACGTTCTCCATCGCGCTCCCGAGCGTCGGGCGGAAGATGCACACCGTCGGGAACGCCCCCGCGTTCACGATGCGGTCAATCGCGCGCTTCGTCGCGTCGATCGGCTCGGGGCCCGCGATGATCTCGCCCGAGACCTTTCCGGCGCCGAGCTTTCCGGCCGTGTATTCCATCGCCTCGAAGAACGCGTGCTGTCCGACCGTCTGCGCCTTGCCGGGGCAGAGGTTCGCGAAGACCTCGGGGTCCTCGAACTCGTAGCAGAAGGAGAAGTGATCGGTGCCCGCCGCGATCAGGTCGTCGTACTCCCCGAACTTGTCGGCGCGGGACGGGCACGGCCTGGACGCCGATGAAGCCGCCGACTTTGGCGCGGATCGCCTTCACGAACGGCTCGCACTGCCTCAGGCCGTGCAGCGCCTCGAGCTTGTCGACGTCCTCGAAGTGGTAGCCCGTGTTCAGGTGCGTGAAGATCGAGCCGGAGTGGTCCCGCGCGGCGCGCGCGACCTCGACCACGTCTTCGACCTTCTTGCGGGACTCCTCGGCGTCGCCGACGTTGCGGCCCGTCGTGCAGAACGCGCACGCGGGCGAGGCCGGCAGGTTCCAGTAGAGGCAGGAGTTCGACACGTAGATGCCGAGGTAGGTCCCCTGCAGGACGCCGATGCGGCTCATCTCGGCCCCGGCCTTCGTCTTCCACGAATACCACTCGGGCTCGGGCGGGATCTCGACGGGATAGTGATCTCCGGTGCGCGTGTCCGCGACGGCGTAGGAGCTTCCGGTCTTCACGAGGAGGAACGGGGACGCCGCCGCGAACGGCTCGACCACGGGAACGTTGATCCAGATCTTCTTCCGCGGGGACGGGAGCACGAGCTCGAGGCCCGAGCCGAGCCCGGCGCGCGTGCGCGCGATGCGCCGGCCGTCCTCGTCCACCTGGCACGACTCGTCGATGCGCATTCCGAGGCAGAACAGCTCGATCTCGAGCTCGACGGGCTTCAACATGGGTCTCGACCGCTCTCCTGCCGCCCCAGGGGCGGCTCCGCCAGCATCGCGCCCCGGGCCGAGGCCCGGCCATGATGCAGGCTGTTCACGGGGTAAAGACTACCCCTTCAGGCGCTTGCGGCGCGGGAGGAGGTCGTTCACCTCGCGCAGCGCGAGGTCGAAGCCCTTCTCGATGCCCGCGGGCTCCTCGCCCCTCTGGACCTTCATCGTGTACTCGTCCCGGAGGCGCTGGAGCTTGTGGCCCAGCGCCCAGAGGATCGTCTCGACGGCCTTCTGCTCGTCGTCGGAGCGTCCCTTCGACATGCCGCGGATTCTGACCCAAGATCGCCGCGCATGCCCGTTCTCGCCGTCCTCGTCCGGACGCACAACCCCGGCAACATCGGGGCGGCCGCGCGCGCGGCGAAGAACTTCGGGGCGGAGCTGCTGCTCGTCGATCCGCGCGCGGACGTGCTTCATCCCGACGCCGTGGCTTTCGCCTCAGGAGCAGAAGATTTTCTTAGAAGGGCGAAGAGCCTCCGCACGCTGGAGGATCTGGGCGCGCGAGCGGACGAGGTGGTCGCGCTGACGTCTCTCCGCGGGAGGGCGACGCGCGGGCTGCCGCCCGCGGCGGCGTTCGCCGCCGTGCGGCGGGCGCTCCGCGCCCGCCGCCGCGTCGCGCTCGTGTTCGGGCCGGAGCGCGGGGGGCTGACGACGGAGGAACTCAGGACGTGCGATGCGCGACTGACGATCCCCACGGCGTCCGAGCTTCCAACGCTCAACGTCGCGCAAGCCGTCGCAATAACCCTCGCGAATCTCTTTCCCTTCGAAGAATCTTCGCGCCGAAGGCGCGATCCCGCCCAACCCGAAGAGCGGCCCGCGCCTACGAAAGAGGTGCGCCGCCTCCTCTCTTCACTCGAAGAAGTTCTTTCCCTCTCCGGCTACCCGGGCCGCGGCCACTCCCGCGAGGTGCTGAGCGAGATCGAGTCGTTCGTGAAGCGTGGGAAGCCGACCGCCCGCGAAGTCACGCTGCTTCTCGGCGCGCTCGCGGCGGTGAGGCGGCGGCTCGCTCCGTGATCCCCGTCATCCGGATCCGCGCCCTGGCGTCCCCGGACCGGACTTCGTCGCGGCAGGGCCACACGCCGGTCTTGCAGCCGGGCGCCCCCGACCCCATCTTGATTGCCGAACGGAGGACCCATGAAGACGACGACGCTCGTCCTGGCCGCCGCGCTCGCGTTCCTCGCCGCCCCCGCCCTTCGCGCGATGGACGACTGGGAGAGGCACGTGAAGATCCAGCCCGACACGCTCATCCGGGGCGTCACGGTTCCGACCGCGTTCAAGGGCAGCGACGGCAAGTCGCATCCGGCCGGCGCCTACGAAATCAGCGTCCGGAATTCACCGCAGGGCATCCTCATCGGCCTCCTCCGGGACGGGAAGCAGGTCGCCGAGATGAAGGGCCGCTTCTTCGCCGGGATCGTGAACCGGTTCAGCACCGGCGAGTCGAGGGTCGGCGACCCACCGGGCGGCGCGACGCAGGGACACGACGCGTCGGACCGCAAGGCCTCTCCCGCGGGGACCGAGGCCCACATGGGCGACGGGAGCGTCCGATTCCTCAAGCAAAACATCGACTCGAGCGTCCATTTCGACCCGTCGAGCGAGGTCTCGTTCGCCGGCGGCGCGGGGAAGATCTCCTGCAACAACCGGCACCCGGGCGAAGTGAACCCCTGCTGGATTTCGTTCGACCTGCCGGCGGTCCAGGTGAATCCGGGGCCGCCCGAGCGCAAATAACCAACCACGGAGGCAGCTATGGGTTCTCGCGTTCCCGCCTTCGCCGCCCTCGCCGCCCTCGCCGTCGCGGTCGCGCCGGTTCCCGCCGCGGAGCCGTTCCGCCCGGTCTTCCATCCGCCCACGCTCACGATCCGCAACGTGCGGGTCCCGACGTCGTTCCGCGGCCTCGACGGCAAGCCGCAGGCGCCCGGCGTCTACGACTTCGAGGTGGCGCGGACCCCGCAGGGAATCCTCGTCGGCCTCCTCCGGAACGGAAAGCGCGTCGGCGAGGTGGCGGGGCGGCTCACGTCGGTCGTCGTCGATCCGTCCGACCCGAGCGGCAATGCGGCAGATCCCCCGGGAGGCGCGACGAAAGGACACGACATTTCGGTCCGCAAGAACGCCGCCCCGCGAGACGTCCATTTCGACGTGTCGAGCAAGGTCTCGTTTGGCGGCGGTGCGGGAAAGATCTCCTGCAGCAACAACCCGCACCCGAACCGCTCGAACCCCTGCTGGATTTCGTTCGACCTGCCGGCGGTCCAGATGAATCCGGGGCCGCCCGAGCGCAAGTGACCGATTGCGCGCCCGGATCGTCCACGCCTCGAATGGGGTGTTTCTGAGGACACGGGTCGCCGTCAGACGTCGAGGTCGTCGGCCTCTTTCGCCCGCTCCATGATGAACCTGTAGCGCAGGGAGGCGTCCTTGCCCATGAGCTCGCCGAGCGTCTTCTCGGCCTCGAGGACGCTCGGGACGGTGACCTTCAGCGCGCGCCGGCGCCCGGGGTCCAGCGTCGTCGCCTTGAGCTGCTCGGGCATCATCTCGCCGAGGCCCTTGAACCGCATGATCTCGGGCTTCACGTTCTTCGGGAGCTTCGCGAGAATCGCGTCGCGCTCCTTCTCGTCGAGCGCCCAGTGCGTCTCCTTCGCGGCGTCGATGCGGTAGAGCGGCGGCTGCGCGAGGTAGACGTGACCCTTTTCGACGAGCTTCGGCAGGTGCCGCCAGAAGAACGTGAGGAGGAGCGTCGAGATGTGGTGGCCGTCCGCGTCGGCATCCATGAGGAGGAAGATCTTCCCGTAGCGGAGCTTCTCGATGTCGAACGCCGCGCCGACGCCGCAGCCGAGCGCCGAGACGATGTCGGAAAGCTCGCGGTTGCCCGTCACCTTCGCGGCATTCGCCTGCTCCGCGTTCAGGACCTTGCCGCGCAGAGGAAGGATCGCCTGGGTCCGCCGGTCGCGGCCCTGCTTCGCGGAGCCGCCGGCCGAGTCGCCCTCGACGATGAAGAGCTCGGACGAGCCGGGGTCCGTCGAGGAGCAGTCCGCGAGCTTGCCGGGCAGGTTCAGCCGGTGCGAGACGGCCGTCTTCCGCGCGACCTGCTGCGCCGCGCGGCTCGCCTCGCGCGCCCGCGCCGCGAGGACGATGCGCCCGACGATCTGCTCGGCGAGCGTCGGGTTCTCGTTCAGCCACTTCTCGAGCGCGGGGCGCACGGCGCCGTCCACCTGCGCGGCGACCTCGGGGTTGTTCAGCCGGTCCTTCGTCTGGCCCTGGAACTGCGGCTCGAGGACGTAGACGGAGAGGAGCGCGACGAGCCCCTCGCGGATGTCCTCCGCGGTGACGTTCACGCCCTTCGGGAGGAGCTCGTGCGTCTCGACGGTGTTGCGAACCGCCTTCGTGACGCCGGACCTGAGCCCGTTCTCGTGCGTGCCGCCGGACGGCGTCGAGATCCCGTTCACGAACGAGCGGACGTGCTCGTCCGTCGCCTCGGTCCACACGAGCGCGAGCTCGAGGCGCGGGCCGTCGGGCCGCTCGAGGACGAACGACCCCGCGTGCGACGCCGGCTTCCCGCGCTGGGGAACGACGTGCGTGAGCCAGTCGGAGAGCCCGCCCTCGTGCGAGAGCTCCTCGCGAACGGGCGGCTTCTTCGTCTCGTCCAGGAAGACGACGCGCAGTCCGCGGTGGAGGTACGTCTTCGCCTCGAGCCGCTCGCGGATCTCGGCCGCTTCGAACGCGAGCTTGCCGAAGATCTCCGGGTCGGGCCGGAAGCGCACGGTCGTGCCCGACCCGCGCACCTTCTCGGCACCCGAGATTTTCATGACCTTCGACGTCGCCTTCCCCTTCGCGTACGTCTGCTGCCACGTGTGGCCATCGCGCTTCACCGTGACGGTCATCTCCGACGACAGCGCGCAGACGACGGACGCGCCGACGCCGTGGAGGCCGCCAGAATGGACGTAGCTTCCCTGCTCGAACTTGCCGCCCGCGTGCAGCGTCGTGAGGATCAGCTCGAGCGCGCTCTTCTTGTACTTCGGGTGGACGTCCACCGGGATGCCGCGCCCGTTGTCCGACACCTCGATCTCGCTTCCCGTCCGCAAAGAGCGTGACCTCGAGGCGGGTCGCGTAGCCGTTGATGACCTCGTCGATCGCGTTGTCGACGATCTCGTTCACGAGGTGGTGGAGGCCGCGCGCGTCGACGCCGCCGATGTACATGCCGGGGCGCTTGCGGACCGGGTCGAGGCCTTCGAGGACGGTGATGTCGCGGGCGGTGTAGGTGGCGGCCATGAGGCGGCCAGAGGGTGCGGCGAAAAAGGCCCCGGGTCAAGCGGCCCGCACTCTGATAACTTGGCGCCGGCACGAAGGAGATCGGCCATGCAGGAAACGGCGCGGCAGTACACCCGGAGGATCCTCGGCAACGTCGAGGGAAAGAAGCCGATGGAGGTCCTTGCCGCAACTCCGCGGCAGATCGCGCGGCTCGTCGCGGGCGTCCCGAGGAAGAAGCTGTCGCGCCGTCCCGCTCCGAAGACGTGGGCCGTCGCGGAGATCCTGGCTCACCTTGCCGACGCCGAGCTCGTTGTCGGATATCGGATTCGTCTCATCCTCGGAGCGAGCGGCACGTCGCTCCAGGCGTACGACCAAAACACGTGGGCGAAGTTCTCGAACTACCCCAAGCACGATCCGGCAGTGTCGCTCGAGGCGTTCCGGGCGATGCGGGAGCGGACGCTGCGCCTCCTGAGGAACCTGCCGCGGAAGAGCTGGGAGTCCTACGGAAGGCACGCCGAGCGCGGCAAGGAGACCGTCAGGCGCACGGTCGAGATGCTGGCGGGGCACGACATCAACCATCTGAAGCAGATCCAGGAGAGACTCGCGAAGAGGTAACGCCGTCGGTTTCCGCGCACGCGTGAGGCGAGGCACTTCCCGGTATCGTCGCGTTCATTGACGGACTTTCTCGGCCGCGCGTTCGACTTCGCCCTCCTCGTCCTCGACCGGACGGGCGTGGCCGCGCGGCTCGCGGCGCTGCCGCTCTTCCCACCCGCGATGCCGCTCGCCTCGCGCGCCGCCTGGGCGCTCGCCGTCATCGGCGCCGCCGTCCTCCTCCTCTACGCGGCACTCGCGGCCGGGCCCGACCGGCGCGTCGCCGCGTTTCGCGTCGTGACGTTTCTTGTCGCGTGCGTCCTGCCGCTCCTGGCGGCCCGGCTCGTCCCGGCCGGCCTCGCGCGCCCGTTCGGCGGCGCCGTCCTGACGGCCACGTTCGCGGCCGGCCTCCTGCACCGCGCGCTCGCGCGCCGTCGGCAGGAAGGCGCCGCGTCGCGCTTCCTCGAGGGGACGCGCTGGCTCCTCGAGATCGCCGGCATCGCGCTCTGCCTCGCGGCGGCGGCCGCGTTCCTCCGCGAGGGACGCGTCCTCGGCCCCGCGGCGCTCTGGGGGCTCCTCTGCCTGCGCCTGTCGATCGCGGACCTCCTCGACCCGTCGCGCCTCGCCAAGGAGACGGGCCTCACGGCGAGCGCGGCGAAGGACCTCAAGGCGGCCCGGAGCGGGCGGGCGCGCCCCGCGCGCCGCGGGCGGCGGCTCGCCTCGGGGCTCGGGAAGCTCGCGCTCGCGGTCCTCTGGGTCTCCCTGCCGCTCCTCGCGGCCGTCGCGCCCGGCGAGGTCGCGCGCGGCGAGTGGCCGCGCCCGGCCCTCGTCCTCGCGCTCTACCCCGCCGGCGCGCTCTTCCTCACGGGCTTCCTCCTCCTCGCAGGCGCCGCACGGCGCCTCGCCTCGAACCCGTTCGAGGCCGCGCGCGGCGCGGTCGTCGGCGCCGGGACGCTCCTGTGGCTCTGGCTCGTCTTCGACCGCGCGACGGTCGGCGAGACGGTCGCGGTTCTGCCGGGCCTCTACGCGGCCGAGTCGCTCGCGGCGTTCCTCTTCGGCGCCGCGGCGCGCGGGCGCTGAAGGTTCCGACGTAACATTCCCGGATGCCCGACGCCGTCTCCGGTCACGAGGCTCCGGTGCTCGCGCGCCGCATCGGCTTCTGGAGCGCGGTCGCCGTCGTGATCGGCTCGACGATCGGCTCGGGCATCTTCCGCTCACCGGCCGGCATCGCGGACAAGCTCCCCGGCCCGCTTCCGATGCTCGCCGTGTGGGCAGCCGGCGGCGTCTTCGCGCTCTGCGGCGCCCTCACGCTCGCCGAGGTCGCGAGCGCGCTCCCCGAGACGGGCGGCCTCTACGTCTTCTGCCGCGACGGCTGGGGCCGCCTCGCGGGGTTCCTCTTCGGCTGGGGCCAGTTCTCGGTGATCCGGGCGGCGTCCCTCGGCGCGATCGCGATCACGTTCTCCGAGTACTTCTTCCGCGTCGCGGGGATGGACCCCCTCGCTCCCGGCAAGGTCATGGCCGTGCGCTGGTTCGCGGCGTTCGCGATCGCGCTGACGGCCCTCTTCAACGTCCTCGGCGTCCGCCTCGCCGCGAACGTCAGCAACGTGACCGTCCTCGCGAAGTACGGCGCGCTCGTCTTCATCGTCATCGTCGCACTCGCGCTCGGCCTCCCCGCGACGGGCGGCCACTTCACGCCCGCCGCGCCGGCCGGGAGCTTTTCGATGGCGGCGTTCGGGCTCGCCCTCGTCTCGACGCTCTGGGCGTTCGACGGCTGGGCCGACCTCGCCTACAACGCGGGCGAGGTGAAGGACCCGGGAAAGAACCTGCCGCGCGCGCTCATCGGGGGAACGCTCCTCGTCGTCGCGATCTACCTCGCCGCGAACGTCGCGTACCTCGCGGTCCTCCCGATCGAGAAGATCCGGGTCTCGAAGCTCGTCGCGGCCGACGCCGCCCAGGTCGTCCTCGGGACGGCCGGCGCCGCGTTCGTCTCCGTCACCGTCATGGTCTCGACGTTCGGCACGCTCAACACGGTTCTCTTCACGAGCCCGCGCGTTTTCTTCGCGATGGCGGCGGACAGGCTCTTCTTCCGCTCGGTCGCGGCCGTCCACCCGCGGTTCGGGACGCCCTGGGTGTCGATCCTCATGACAGCCGGCCTCGGCGTCCTCTTCGTCCTCTCGCGCAGTTTCGAGCAGCTCGCGGACGTCTTCGTGACCGCGTTCCTGCCGTTCTACTTCCTCGCCGTCGCCTCGATCTTCCGGCTCAGGAAGCGGCCCGGCTACGCGCCGTCCTTCCGCGTGCCGCTCTACCCGGTTCTCCCGCTCGTCTTCCTCGTCTCCGTCCTCTACCTCCTCGGCAACGCGATCGCCGAGCCCGAGAGCCGCTGGTCGACGCTCGCCGTCCTCGGCGTCGTCGCCGCGGGCGTGCCGGTGTATTACCTGACGGTGGGGCGGCGGGAACCTCCCACCTGAAGTAGCCGCTCACGTCCACGACGAGGTGAACGGTCCCGGAGGTCTGCGCGCAGTGGACGAGGACGGCGCCGCCCTCGCCGAGCGCGGCGACGGCGTTGTTCGCGCGCGTCTGCCCCGGCCCGTAGGAGATCGTCGACGCCCCCATCGGGACGATCCCGGCCGGCGTGAGCGTGACGACGCCGGGCGCGGTCGGCGCGGTCACCGTGACGTTCACGGCGAGCGCGCGCGCGTTCGCCGGCACGCCGCACGCGCCCGCGAGCGTGAAGAGCCGGTCCGTGTTCGCGAGAAGCGTGGGGCCGCCCGACGGGCCGCTCGCGCGGCGCGTGTCGAGGATCCGGCACGGCGTGACTGGCAAGAAACTCGCGCCCACGGGAGGCGGCGGCGGGACGACGCGGCCGATCGCCGCGGCGAAGAACTCCGTGAACCAGAGGTTCCCGTCCGCTCCGGCCGCGATCCCGAGGGCGCCCGCGTCCGGCGTCGGCACGAGGAACTCCGTGATTCCGCCCGACGTTGTGATCCGCCCGACACGGTTCGCGTCGAACTCCGTGAACCACAGCGCCCCGTCCGGCCCCGCGGCGATGTCGAAGAGCCGTGTCTCTGCCGGGAGGAGGACCTCGGTGAAACCGCCCTGCGGCGTGAGGCGCGCGATCCGGCTCGCGCCCGACTCGGTGACCCAGAGATTCCCGTCGGGGCCGGACGCGATCCCGTACGGAGCCGCGGCCGGCGTGGGGATCGGGAACTCGGTGAACGCCCCCGCCGTCGTGACGCGGCCGACCTTGTTCGCGCTCCCCTCCGCGAACCACAGCGCCCCGTCGGGTCCGGCCACGATGCCGTGCGCGCTGCTGTTCGCGGTCGGGATCGGGAACTCGGTGAAGGCGCCGGCCGTCGTGAGCCGGCCGATCTTGTTGCTCGACTGGGTGAACCACAGCGCGCCGTCGGGCCCCACGGTAACGTCCTGGGGATTGCCGGAGACCGGATAGTGCGTGAGCGCGCCGCCGGTCGTCAGCCGACCGATCTGGCTCTTCGTCGACTCGCAGAACCAGAGCGCGTCGTCCGGGCCCTTCACGATGCCCTGCAGGGCGCTCACCTGCCCGACGACCCAGCTCGTGATCGAGCCCGCAGTCGTCGCGCGTCCGATCCGGTCCCCTTCGGCGAACCAGAGGGCGCCGTCCGGTCCCGCCGTGATGCCGTAGGGCAGGAAGCCGGCCGGGAGCGGGAACTCGCGGTCGACCTCCGGCGGCGGGCTCTCTCCGATCGCGTACCGGCCGATCTGCCCGCCCGAGAACTCCGTGAACCAGATGTTGCCGTCCGCACCCGCCGCGACGCCGTACGGGCCCGAGTCGGCCGTGGGAACGAGGAACTCCGTCACGGCCCCCGCGGTCGTGATCCGCCCGATCTTCTCCGCGTCGAACTCGGTGAACCAGAGCGCGCCGTCGGGTCCCGCCGCGATGTCGAAGCTGCGCGTCACGGCCGGAAGCGGAAACTCGGTGATCGCGCCGGCCGTCGTCGCGCGCCCGATCTTGCCCGCCCCCGACTCGTTGAACCACACCGCCCCGTCCGCGCCGACGGCGATGCCGTACGGAGCCGACGACGCGGTCGGCGTCGGGAACTCGGTCACGACGCCCGCCGTCGTGATCCGCCCGATCCGCGCCTTGCCGGACTCGGCGAACCACAGCGCGCCGTCCGGTCCGGCCGTGATGCCCTGCGGACCGCTGTTCGCCGTCGGGATCGGGAACTCCGTCAGGCCTCCCGCGGTCGTGAGCCGCCCGATCTTGTTGCTCGACTCGGTGAACCAGAGCGCCCCGTCCGGCCCGACGGCGATCCGCTGCGGCGCGCCCGGGGCCGGGAAGTGCGTGAGAGAGCCCGCCGTCGTGAGCCGCCCGATCGCGGCGTTCTCCGTGAACCAGAGCGCAGCGTCCGGGCCGGCCACGATTCCCTGCGCGTTGCTCACGGCGCCCACGGCGAACTCCGTCACGACGCCGCCCGTCGTGATGCGCGCGATCCGGTCGGTCTCGGCGATCCAGAGCGCCCCGTCCGGCCCGGCTGCGATCTGGCTCGGGAGGCGGCTCACGGGCAGCGGGAACTCAAGGACGGCCCGCGCGGGCAGCGCGGCGGCGCACGCGACGCCGACGCCTCCGACGAGCGCGGCGAGGCGGCCCGGCATTCTCACTTCAGCCCGCCATTCTCTCCCGGATCGCGCTCTCGATCTCGTCGCCGTGCGCGACGAGGCCGTGGTCGCCGCCCGCGACGCGGTGGAAGCGCGAGCCCTCCGCGAGGCGGCCGGACGCTTCCCAGCGCGCCCACGCGGCGGCGACCTGATCGAAGGGGACGGACTCGTCGTCCGTGCCCATGACGACGGAGACGGGGACGGGCGGCGGACCGTCGTCCACGCGCACGAGCGCCATCTCCTCGAAGAACAGCCTGTGAATCGGAAGCTCCCGCTCGGCGCCGTGGTGGAAGAGCAGGAACTCGTCCGCGTCAGGCAGCTTCTCCTTCCATCGTTCGTGAAAGCCGAGTGCCGGCGCGACGAGGACGAGCGGAGGGGAGAAAGAAGAGAGGGATTCTGTTAGTGAAAGAGAGACAAGGGCGCCCAGCGAGCTGCCGATGATGGCTCGAGGCCTGGCGCGGTCGCAGGCCGCGCGCGCGGCGGCGACCATCGATTCGAAACTCAGCTTTCGAAACGACGGGACGTTGAGATCCGGCGCGACGACCTCGATGCCGTCCGGGCCGAAGCGGTCCTCGAGAACGGCCCGCTTGCGCCCCCGGGGCGACGACGCGAGGCCGTGGAGGTAGAGGATCCTCGACGTCGCCGCCACGAGGGCGACTCTAGCAGCGACGCCTCGTCCCTCAGGTCTTCGACACATTGGTCGAAGATCCTGCGGCGGCGGACTGTACCCGATCCAAGCACTTGGACACACCTTAAGTTGTCGCGTCCCCCTCGTTAAATCGTGGTAAGACTCAGTCCGTACTTCTACTGTTTCAGGAGGAGGTTTTTTCAAATGAGGTTGATCTCGCGGATCCTCATGGTGCTCCTCGTCACCGTCATGACGACGCCGGCGTGGGCCGGTGAAACCGGCTCCATCTCGGGCGTCGTGAAGGACGGCACCGGGCTCGCCGTTCCCGGCGCCACGGTGAAGCTCACCGGCGCGCAGGCGCCGCGCAACACCGTCACGAACGCGAACGGCGCGTTCAAGTTCACCACGATTCTCCCCGGCGACTACGTCGTCTCCGCCGAGCTGCAGGGCCTCGGCGTGGCGAGCCACAAGGTCCACGTCTTCGTCGACAACGACGCGCAGCTCTCCCTCGCGCTCGTTCAGTCGACGAAGGCCGAAGTCGTCGTGACGGGCGCGGCCGCCGACATCGACAAGAAGGCCTCGGAAGTCAACTTCAACTACACGGACAACACGCTCAAGGACCTCCCGCTTTCGCGGACGTACGAGGGAGTCCTGAAGATCATTCCGGGCGCCGCCGCCGACACGAGCGAACAGGGCTTCGTCTCGATCTCGGGCGGGACGCGACAGGACAACAAGTATCTCCTCGACGGCGTCAACATCACGAACCCGGGCTACGGCTTCCTCGGCGTCGACACGAACCAGCTCGACATCGCGGACTTCAACGTGAAGAAGGGCGGCATCTCGGCCGAGTTCGGCCGGACGTCCGGCGCGATGATCAACGCGGTCACGAAGTCGGGGACGAACGCAATCGCCGGCGCCGTACAAGGAAACTTCTCCCCGTCCTCCTTCCAGGCGAACAGGAAGTTCGAGACGCAGCAGGACACGAGCCTGAACAACGCCCAGGCGAACTTCGGCTTCCCGATCGTGAAGGACATGCTGTTCGGCTACGTCTCCGCCGCCTACTACGACACGAAGAAGTCCGGCCAGTCGGCCACGATCGGCGGCGTCACGACGACGCAGCCCGACTCGAAGTCGCACAGCGGCGACTACTTCGGAAAGCTGACCTACTTCGGCGGCCAGAGCCTCCTCGTCAACGCCGGCTTCCGCGCGTTGCCGAACAAGGGCACCGACCAGTTCGACTCCGTCTACGACGCGCCGACGGCCGCGTACGGGACCGACACGACGAACTACGTCGGGAACGCGTCCGTCGACTGGTTCGCGTCGAAGGACACGGTCGTCGAGGTGAAGTACGTCGCCCTGCAGGAAAACGACACGTCAGACGGCCAGACGCTCATCACGCCGTTCTCGCCGCTCACGATCAACCCGGGTAACCTCGGGGCGTTCGGCAAGTACGCCGACCCGGCCCGCAACGGCGGCAACGCGGGCGTCGCGGAGTTCCAGCAGACCGGCGACCGGTACAAGCGCAACGAGATCAAGGCCACGCTCAGCCAGTACCTCGACATCGGCACGACGCAGAACCAGTTCAAGATCGGCGGCGGATTCGAGGACGACACGAACGACACCGTCCGCGCCACGAACGGCTGGGGTCTCTGGGCGACCGGCCAGACGTGCCCGACCGCGATCTGCGGCAGCGGCCACAACTATCCCTCGGTGCGCGCGCGCTACTACACGTCGCAGCCGACGCAGAACTCCCTGGCGCGGACGTACTCGGCGTTCATCCAGGACACCCTGACGCTGAAGAACCTCACGATCTACGCCGGCGTCCTCGTGAACAAGGACGACTTCGCCCAGGTCTGCCCCGCGGGCGCCGTGTGCGGCTCGGCGACGACGGCGCCGAACACGTCCGACGTTCGCTATAACTTCATGACGTTCGACTGGAGCCAGCAGATCCAGCCCCGCCTCGGCATCACGTGGAACCCGAACCTCCTCGGCAGCGACAAGCTCTACTCGACTTACGGCGAGTACGCCGGAATGGACCAGAAGTCCACGGCGCGATCCTTCGCGCCGTTCCGCATCCGTCAGGACCAGGCGTACTTCTGCAACGTTTCCGCGGGATGCGGTACCTCCGCCTACGGCGCCCTCCTCGGGTCGCAGTACCGCGGCTCCTCGGGCGGCAAGTTCATCCCGCAGAACCTCAAGCCCCCGTATTACCAGGAATTCATCATCGGCTATTCGGCCGCGGCCTCGAAGGACGTCACGTTCGACGTCTACTACCAGTACCGGAACCTCAAGAACCCGTTCGAGGACACGGGGATCGGCGCGAACATCTACGACTCGAACACGTACTTCGGCGGCTTTCAGGCAGCGAACTTCCCCGACGCGCGGCGCAAGTACGTGGCCGTCACGCTCGATTTGCAGAAGCGCTACGCGGACCGCTGGTACGCCGACGCGAACATCACGTTCAGCAAGCTCTCGGGAAACTTCGACGAGGACTATGGCACCGGCCTCTTCAACACGTCGTCGTTCCTCGAGGACGAGCCGGGCTTCTACACGGACGACCCGAACCGCTACGGCCTCCTGCGGCAGGACCGCCCCGTCATCTTCAAGCTCATGGGCACGTACGACATTCCGTTCGGCGTCACGGTCGGCGGCTTCCTCCGCGTCCAGAGCGGCACCCCGTGGGAAGCGCGCGGGGGAACGCCGTCCACGAACGACGGCCGATACCTCGAGCCGGCCGGCTCGCACCGCCTGCCGACGTGGACGAATTTCGACCTTCTCGCGGCCTACACGTTCAAGCCGATGGCGAACCTCGGCATCCGCCTCGAGGCCCGCGTCCAGAACGTGTTCGACACGCAGACCGTCCTCTCCGTCAACTCGACGAAGTACCTCGACGGCTACGCGGACGGTCCCCCCGCCAGCAACCCCACGTACGGAGCGCAGGGCACGTCGCAGCCCAACCCGCTCTACGGGACGCCGACGACCTGGTCCGCTCCCCGGCGGTTCATCCTGACGGCGCGCGTGGACTTCTGATCTGACTCCGGGGAACCGGCCGCTTTCGCGGCCTGAAAAAGGTTCCCCGGACCCCTTCTCTGGCTTCGTTTCAACTGGCCCGGCGGAAACGCCGGGCCCTTTCATTTCACCCGGTCGAGGGCGTCCAGAAAGGCGCGCGCCTTCGCGTAGTCCGGCCGGACCTCGAGCGCGCGGCGCGCGAGGGAGCGCGCGCGATCCTTTTCTCCCCCCTCCGCGAGGACGACGGCGAGGTTGAGGAGGGCCGAGGCATTCGGCGGGTCGACGCGGACCGCCTCCTCGAGGTCGGGACGCGCCCCCACCGCGTCGCCGGCGAGGATGCGCGCGAGGCCCCGCTTTTCGAGCAGCGACGACAGAAGGGCCGCCGCGTCCGGCCGCGAGGCGTCGATCCCGTGCGACCTCGAGAGCGCCGCGATCGCCTCGTCGCGCTTCCCCGCCGACTCGAACGAGCGCCCGACACGAAGCCAGAAGAGGGCGGGGTCCGGGTGGGCCGACGCGGCCGCCTCGGCGTGCGCCATCGCCCCGGCGTCGCCCTTCTCGATCTCCCAGAGGACGAGCTGCATCTCCTCGTCGGCGGCGCCGTCATAGAGCCCGGTCGGCCACAGCGAGACGGCCGCGAGGACGGCGGCGACCGCAGCCGCGGGCGCGAGGCCGCCCCTCCTCGATCGAAGTGCCTCGGGCAGCCGGGCCACGGCCGCACCCGCGAGCGGCGCGAGGGCGACGAGGAGCGGCAGGCGGTACCGCGTCGCGACGAAGAACACCGCGACGGCGAGGACGTACGCCGGGACGAACGTGGACCAGACGAGGAGAGCGCGACGCGAGGCCCCGGCCGACGCGAAGAGAGCCAAGACGAACCCCGCGCCGGCGAGCGGGACGAGGAGGCCCGGCCCCACGCAGAGCAGTTTCAATACGAGGCTGTGGTCCCGGTACCACGGATAGCTGAAGTTGAGCGGGGCTTCGTCGCCGGAGAGGGAGTACCGGATTTTTCTTAGAAAGAGAGAGAAAGCGGCGCCTGGGTTCGTGCGGATCCAGTGCAGGGCCTCGCGGGCGAAGTGCGAAGAGACTTCCCGCGTCGACAACTCGCGTCCCTCGGCCGCCTCGGCCACCTTCTTGGCGTCCCGCGCCTGGCCCCCGATGTCCGGCGTGATTCCCGGGATCGCGCGATAGACGCCGGTCGCGCCGGGCCCGTTCCCGACGAGGAAGTTCAGGCCGCCGTGAGAGGAAATGAGGACGGGTTCATGGGAGACGACGAGATTTCTGAGAGTGAAAGGAGCGATCGCCAGGGCGGTGCCGCCGACGAAAGCCGCAACGATCCCCACCCGTCGAAGAAGATTCTCTTTGAAAAGGAAGAGAAAGAAGGCTGCGGCCACCGCCGCGACGCACAGGAGGGCATTGGGGCGGTTGAGGGCGAGAAGACCGCCGGCCGCACCCGCCGCCACGAACGTCCCCCAGTGAGCGGCTCCGCTCGCCCGCTCCCCTCCCCTCTTCACCTTCAAAGAAATCTTCTCTTCCTCTTCCGTGATCCCCAAAGCCAACAGGTAAAGGAAGAGCGCCGTCAGGAACGGGTCCAGCGCCGCCTGCAGGATCACGACCTCGTGGAACGTCACGACGCCCGCGAGCGCGAAGAGGATTCCCGCCGGCAGCGCGGCACGCTCGCCGAAGAGCCGCCGCGCCGTGAGGAAGACGAGGGCGACGGCGGCCGTCCCGAGGAGGATCTGGACGACGCGCGCCACGGGGAAGCTCGCGCCGCACGCCGCGAGAAAGTACGCGTAGAGCGGGCTCACGAAGTACGGCACGGGGCCCTCGCCGCGCAGCAGGACGTCGCCGTGCGCGATCCGCGCGGCGAGCCGCGCGTAGACGCCGCCGTCGATGTCGCCATAGGGCTGGAGGAGCGGGTGCGACCCGAGCCGCGCGAGGACGGCCGCCTTGGCGGCGAGCGCCGCCGCCAGGAGGAGGAGAAGCCGCCGCGTCACCCGGCAAGGTTACCTCCCGCGCGCCTTGCTAAGCTGGCCGCATGCCCGCGTTCTGGATCGGCGTGGACGGGGGCGGCTCGCGCACGCGCGCCGTCGTCGCCGGCGAGGACCTCGTCCCGATGGGGCGCGGCTCCTCGGGGCCGTCGAACGCGTCGACACGGCCGCTCCACGTCGTCGTCGAGACGATTCTCGAGGCGGTCGGCGACGCGGCGGTGTCGGCGGTCGTGGCGGCGGCGCGCGCGGAAGGCGTCGGCGTCGGCCTCGCGGGCGTCGAGTCCGCGGGCCTCGCCGCGCCGCTCACGGCCGCTCTCGAGGACCACGTCGGCGCGGGCCGCGTCTACGTGACGACGGACGCGCGCATCGCTCTCGCGGGGGCCTCCGCCGGCGACCCCGACGGGCCGGGCGTCGTCCTCATCGCGGGCACGGGCGCGATCGCCTACGGGCGAGGCCGCGACGGCCGCGAGGAGCGCGCGGGAGGGTGGGGGCCGCTCCTCGGCGACGAGGGCTCCGGCTACGCGATCGCGCGCCAGGGCCTCGCGGCCGTCGTGAGGGACCTCGACGGGCGCGGGCCGAAGACGGCGATCCGCGAGCTTCTCTTCCAGTCCAACCGCGGCATCCACACGCTCGAGGAGCTCCTCTCGAAAGTCTACCGTTCCGAAGGCGGCGCGGGCGACGTCGCCGCGTACTTTCCCGTCGTCCTCGCGGCCGCGAAGCGCGGCGACGAGGAGGCGTGCCGGATCCTCGCCGACGCCGGGCGCGAGCTCGCGCTCGCCGCGATCACGGTCGTCCGGAAGCTCGGCCTCGAGGGCGAGACGTTTCCGGTCTCGACGGTCGGCGGCGTCTTCGCGGCCGAGGACCTGCTCCTCGGACCGTTTTCCGCCGCGCTCCACGCGGTCGCACCGGGCGCGATCATCGGCCCGCCCGCGTACCCGCCCGAGATCGGCGCGATCCGGCTCGCCCGCGCCCACGCGGCGGCGGACCGATTGGACCGATGAGCGGCACCGCGGATCTCCTCGCCCGGATGCACGAGGCCGACGACGCCGTCCACGCCGCCGTCGGCGCCGCGCTGCCGGCGCTCGCGCGCGCCGCCGACGCGATCGCGAACCGGCTCGACGCCGGCGGCCGCTGGTTCTACGTCGGCGCCGGGACGAGCGGGCGGCTCGGGGCGCTCGACGCCGCCGAGCTCCCGCCGACGTTCGGGACGGATCCGTCGCTCGTCGTCGCGCTCCTCGCGGGGGGAAAGGACGCGATGTTCGAGGCGGTCGAGGGCGCCGAGGACGACGACGCGTCCGGCGCGCGGGACCTCGTCGCGGCCGGCCTGACCGGGAAGGATGCTGTCGTCGGGATCGCCGCGTCCGGCGCGACGCCCTACGTCCGCGGCGCACTGAAGGAGGCGAAGGCGCGCGGAGCCCTCACCGTCTCCGTCGTGTGCCGCCCCGGTGCGCCCCTTCTGGAGGAGGCCAGGATCGGCATCCTCCTCGACACCGGCCCCGAGGTCCTCGCCGAATCCAGCCGCCTGAAGGCCGGCACGGCCCAGAAGATCGCCCTGAACATGCTTTCGACGGCCGTCATGACGAAACGCGGCCTCGTCTACGAGGGCGAGATGGTCGCGATGCGGCCGACGAACGAAAAGCTGAGAAAGCGCGCAAGAAGGATCGTGGCGAAGCTGGCCGGGACCTCCGAAGAGAACGCCGAGGGATTTCTTAGAAGGGTTAATTGGCATTTGCCCACCGCGCTCGTCTCGGCGAAATGGAAGGTCGATGCCGAGGCGGCCGCTCTTCACCTTTCTCAGAAGAATTCGAACGTGGCGGCCGCACTGACCGAGCCGCCGAAGACGAGCCGCGGATGAGAACGGGAAATCACCCTTCTAAGAGTCCTCCGAAGATTGCGGCTGCGGTGACGACGCCCACGGAGACAGGCCGCTGATGCGGGCGGGGAATTATCCTTCTAAGAAGAAATCCAACGTGGCGGTTGCGGTGAGTTTGCCGCGCGAGGGCGGCGCACCATGAGCGAGGGAGCAAAGATTTCCCCTTCTTTCTTCGACCTCCACATCCACGGCGCGTTCGGCGTGGACGTCGTCACCGCGTCCGCTGCCGACATGGACCGCCTGGCGGCGGGGCTCTGGGCCCGCGGCGTGGCCGGCTTCCTCCCCACTCTCGTACCGCTGCCGCTGCCCGCGATGGCCGAGACCGTGACGCGCCTCGCGACTTGGATGCGAACGCGCTCCGACGGCGACGGCCGCGGCGCCCTGCCGCTCGGCCTGCACTTCGAAGGGCCGTTCGTCTCGCCCGCGCGCTGCGGCGCGCTCCACCGCGCGGACTTCCTCGACGGCACCGACACGCACGCGCTCGGCGCGTTCTTCGAGATCGCGTCTTCGGCGCCCGGGCGCGGGATGACGACGCTCGCGCCGGAGATCCCCGGCGGGATCGCGGTCGTGAAGGAGTTCGTCCGGCGCGGCTTCGTCGTCTCGATCGGCCACACGGAGGCGGACGTCCCCGCACTGGACGCGGCGCTCGCGGCCGGCGCCCGCCACATGACGCACTTCGGAAACGCGATGAAGCCTCTCCACCACCGGGACGCGGGCCCGATCGGGTGGGGGCTCGTGACGGACGGCGTGTCGGTCGACGTCATCGCGGACGGCCACCACCTCTCCCGCGAGATGCTCAGGCTCGTCTTCCGCGCAAAAGGCGACGGACGCGTCGCGCTCGTGAGCGACGCGATGCCGGCCGCGGGCCTCGCGGACGGCGACTACGCCGTCTGGGGCGAGACGCTCACCGTGAAGGACGGCGCCGCGCGGAACGCGTCGGGCGCGCTCGCGGGCTCGACGGCGCTCCTCGACGGCTGCGTGAGGCGTCTCGCGGACACGGGTCTTCCGGAAGAGGCCGCGGTCCGTGCCGCGTCGGACGTGCCGCGGAGGATCCTCCGGGAGGGCTGAAGGTTCTGGATTTCGCCCGTTCCTTCTGACATCCTCGCGGCCACAAACTCATGGAACTCGCGCTTCACGAAGAGGGAAGTGTCACCGTCGTCACGCTGTCCGGCGACCTCGTCATCGGGGACGCCGAGGCCCATTTCAAGAAGACCGTGAGCCACCTCCTCGAGGAGGGCAAGGTGCAGCTCGTCGTGGACTGCAGCGGCCTGCGCTACGTCGACTCGTCGGGTCTCGGCTCGCTCGTCCGCGCCCTCACGACGTCCCAGCACGAGGGCGGCGGCACGAGGCTTCTCGGCGTCCCGCCGACACTTCTCAAGCTTCTCCAACTCACGAAGCTGGATTCCGTGTTCGAGATGTTCGACAACCGCGACCAGGCCCTCTCGAGCTTCTAGGCGCCGGCGGCTCGCCGCCGGGTACGGTGCAGATGGGCGACGTCAACGGAACGGGGCGCGCCGCCGAGGCCGAACTCGCCATGCTGGCGGAGCTCGCCCGCGCCGGAAGCCTCGCCGAGCGCTCGGCCTGGGCCGTGCGCTGGGCCGCGCGGCTCGCCGCCGCAGACACCGCGGTCCTCTTCGTCGTCGATCCGGTTCGCGCGACGCTCGTCGCGACGGGCGCGTTCGGCGAAGGGGCGACACGGAGCCTGCGCCGGACCGCCCCCCGGGAGGAGGGCCTCGCCGCTGAGGTCCTGCGCGACCGGGCGCCCCGCGTCGTGCGCGGAGACGACTCCGACCCCCTCGTCGCCGCGCTTCCGGGCCGGGCCGCGGCGGCCCTCGTCGCCCCGCTCCTCCTCGAGAAGGGAGCGGCCGGCGTCGTCGTCCTCGGTCTGTCCGAGGCGCCGCCGCACGATCGCCTCGCGTACCTCGAACGGTTCCTCCGCCACGCCGCGGCCGCCGTCGAGAAGGCCCGCGAGGTGGAAGGCAGGACGGTCGGCCTCCTCGCGGCCATCGAACGGCTCACGAGCCTCTACGACGTCACGAAGGCGTTCGGCTCGACGATCGACCTGGGCGCACTCTCGGACCTCGTCGCCCGGAAGGCCGCGGATTTCGCCGTCGCCGAGGTCGCGTCTCTCTGGCTCTTCGACGCCGAGGCGGGCGACGTCTCGCTGGCCGCAACGGCCGTCAACGGAAACTACGAGGTCGAGAGCCCGCCCGAGTTCGTCGGGGGTCCCCTCGTGGGCGACGTCCTCGCGGACCGCGTGCCCGTGCGGAAGAACGGCCTCGCGACCGACGACCCGCTGCGGAGCGCCGATCCCGCCTACGAGATCCGCTCGGTCCTCGCCGTTCCCCTCGTCGAGGACGACGCCCCGGTCGGCGTCCTCGTCGCGACCAACAAGCGGGGGCGCCACCCGGAATTCACCACGGGCGACGAGGAGCTTCTCGCGGACGTCGCGCGGCAGGCCGTCGCCGCCCTGCGGAACGCGCGCCAGTACGAGGCCGAGAAGAAGGTCCAGGAGCTCCACGCCCTCCTCACCGTCAGCCGCGAGATCACGGCGACTCTCGACCTCGACAAGGTGATGGCGACGATCGTCAACGCGAGCGCGGCTCTGATCGCGTACGAGCGCTGCGCCCTCGCGATCCTCCATCGCGGCCGCCTGCGCCTCGGGGCCGTGTCGGGCCTCGCGGAGCTCGACCGTTCGGACGCGTCCGTGCAACGGACCGAGGCGCTCCTCGAGTGGGTGTTCTTCGCCGGTGAGGACGTGGCCGTGACGCGCCACGAGGACGGCACGATCGTCACGGACCGCCCCGAGACCGAGGAGAAGTTCCGCGTCTTCTTCGAGGAGAGCGGCCGGAACGCGTTCTACGGAGTCGTCCTGAGGGACGACGAAGGGAAGCTCGGAGTCCTCGGGTTCGAATGCGACGAGCCCATCGTCTTCGAAGCGGACACGCGCGACCTGCTCCAGATCCTCGTCAACCAGGCCACGGTGGCCCTGAGGAACGCGCAGCTCTACCAGCAGGTCCCGCTCGCCGGCTTCTGGGCGCCCCTCCTGCAGCGCTGGCGGAAGGTGCAGGCCTTCCCCGTCCGGCGGGCTGCCACCTGGGCGGCCGCCGCGCTCGCGGTCCTCGCGGTCCTCGCCCTCGTCCCCTGGCGGATCCGCGTTTCCGGCCCGGCCCGGATCCTGCCGCTCCGGCGCGTGTCCGTGACGTCGAGCGTGGACGGCTTCCTCGCGGCGGTCCACCGCCGCGAAGGCGACGCGGTCAAGGCGGGAGACGTCCTCGCGACGCTGCGCGACGAGCGTTACCAAACGGAGCTCGCGGAGGCGACTTCCGCCCGGGAGATCGCCGAGAGCGAGCTGAACCGCCTGCGGAGCGAGGGCGACGCGGCCGCCGTCTACCAGGCGCTCGCGAAACGGGACGCGCTCGACGCGACGATCCGACTCGCCCGGAGCCACCTCGAGCGAACGGAGATTCGCGCACCCGTCGCGGGCGTCATCGTCACGCCCCGGCTCGACGAGAAGGACGGCCAGTTCCTCGCGAGCGCGGCGGAGTTCTGCGCCCTCGCGGACGTTTCCGGAGTCACGCTCGAGGTCGCCGTCCCCGAGAGCGAGGCCGCGCAGCTGCGCGTCGGCGAGCCTCTCTGGGCGAAGATGAACCCGTACCCGGGCCGCACGTTCCGCGGGACCGTCGAGCACATCGCGGCCGCGGTGCACGAGGAGGGCGACGAGCGCTTCGTCCTCGCCGAGAGCCGGATCGACAATCCGGACGCACGACTCAAGCCCGGAATGCTCGGGAAGGCCAAGGTCTCGATCGGCCGCCACAGCCTCGCCACGGCGCTCTTCCGAAGGCCCCTCCGCTACGCCTGGCTGAAGCTCTGGCCCCTGATCCCGTGAGCGCCGTTCGCGCCCCGCGCGGCCCGGCGGGAGGGGTGGCGGCGCTCGCGGCGCGCGAGGCCATGGCCGCGGACCGGCCGTGCCTCAGGCCGGACCTCCTGATCCGGAGGCTCGTGCAGCTCGGGGAGGTGAACTGGGCGATCCGGAGCCCGGAGACGAACAAGATCCACATGTTCGACGAGGCGACGTGGGAGCTCGTAAAGCTCTACGACGGCACCCGGACCCGCTCCGGAATCCGCGACGACTACAACCGCCGCTTCGCCGCCGGAGAGGGTGTTCCGCTGCAGCACGTTCTCGACCTCGAGGAGTCCCTGCGCACGCTCAAGGTCCTCGTCGTCTCGTCCCGCGAACGGAGCCTCGACCTGCTCCAGGGCCTCCAGACCGCGCGGCGCCGGAAGGCGGACCGGAACGCCGAGGGCGTCAACCCCATGTACATGACGTTCCACGCCGTGGATCCGGACCGATTCCTCGACCGGACGCAGAAGTACGTGCGCTGGCTGTGGACCCCGCCCGCCGTGGCGTTCTCCTGCGTGCTCTTCGCCCTGACGCTCGGCGTCTACGTCGAGCACTGGGACACGATCTGGCGGCAGACACTCGAAACCTACGCGTTCTACGAGAAGCCGTTCCTGCAGGTCCTCCAGTTCTTCGCCGTCTTCGTCTCGATCGGCGTCTTCCACGAGCTCTCGCACGCCTACGTGACGAAGTTCTACGGGGGAGAGGTCCACTCGATCGGGTTCGCGCTCTTCTACTTCGCACCGTCCATGTACTGCGACTGCACCGACTCGATCCTCTTCGAGAGCAAGTGGGAGCGTCTCTGGGTCTCGCTGGCGGGTATCTACGTCGAGGCGTGGATGACCGTCCTCGCGACGGCACTCTGGCTCGCGACGTACCCGGACACGGCGCTCCACGCGTTCGCCTACAAGGCGATGCTGTACGCGGGCGTCTCGACCGTCTTCTTCAACATCAACCCTCTCATCAAGATCGACGGCTACTACGCCCTGACGGACGTGCTTGGAATCCCGACACTTCGCGAGGACGCGTTCGGCTACCTCGGGGCTTTCATCCAGCGGCGGCTCCTCCGGCTCCCGGTCCCGCTCGAGCCGCTGCCGCGCCGCCGGCGGCGCTTCCTCGCCGTCTACGGGATCCTTGCCGCGCTGTGGGCGGGCCTCATCATGTGGTTCATCGGACACCTCCTCTTCAACTTCTACGGGAAGGTCCTGCCGGACTTCGCGCTCCTGCTCACGCTCGCGACCCTGTTCCAGTTCTTCCGCAAGCGCGTGAACGCCGTCTGGCGGGTCGTCCGCCTCTTCACGCTCGACAAGAAGGAGCTCCTCATGTCGAAGAGGATGCGCGTCCCCCTCGTGGCGGCGGCCGCCGCCGTCCTTCTCGTCCTCGCGATCCCCTGGTCGCACCGGACGATCCGCTCGGAGATCCTCCTCGCGCCGGTGCGCACGCTCAGGATCGAGGCCCCGTCAGACGGCGTCCTGACCTCCGTGAAGGTGCAGGAGGGAGACGCCGTGCGAGAGGGCGACGTCGTCTTCCTCATGTCGAGCGTTCCCGTCGAGACGCGGATCGCGGCGCTGGCCGCCGAATCCGCGCGCCTCACGGGAGACGCCGGGCGCCTGCGTACGGCCGGCGACGCCCGCGGCGCCTTCCGCGACCAGGCCGGGAAGGCCGCCGTCGACGCCGGGCTCTCGGGAGCCGAGGCCCTGCGCGAACGGCTGCTCGTCCGCAGCCCCGCGGCCGGGACGGTCCTGACGCACCGTCCCGGCGACCTCGAGGGGCGTTTCGTCAGGGCGGGGACGATCCTCGCCGAGATCGGCGACTGCCGGACGCTCACGGCGGCCATCCCGGTCACGGAGCGCCTCCTCACCGACCTCGCGCCGGGGCAGACCGTGTCGGTTCAGCTCCGGAGCCGGCCCTTCCTCGATCTCCACGGCCGCCTCGCGTCGATCGCGCCCGCCACCGAGGCCGCCTCGGGGCCCGCCCGCGCGGACGACGCCCTCCGCCCAGCCGAACTGCCCGGGCGGTTCGTCGCGATTGCGGCGTTCGACAACGCCGACGGCAGCCTGCGGCCGGGGTCGTCCGGGAGGGCGAGAATCGAAACGGCGCGCGCGTCCCTCCTCGGGCGCGGAGGCCGGATCCTGTACCGATGGGCGCGAACGATCGTCTGGTAGCGCCGGGGACGCGGCCCGAGTTCAGACGAAAAAGGGCGCCCGTTGAGGGCGCCCCTGCCGAGACTGGTTCCGCCGGTTTCAGACGCTGAACTTGCCGGGCATCTTGCCCGCGAGCTTGCCGGGCATCTTGCCCGCGAACTTGCCGGGCATCTTGCCCGCGAGCTTGCCGGGCATCTTGCCCGCGAACTTGCCGGGCATCTTGCCCGCGAACTTCGCGGGCACTTTGCCCGCGAGCTTGCCGGGGACCTTGCCCGCGAACTTGCCGGGCATCTTGCCCGCGAACTTCGCGGGGGTTTTTGCGGCCACGGCGGGATTGCTGCCGAGACTGGAGACCTCGATTTCGCCGAGGTCCTTTCCCGTCGCTTCCTTGATCTTCGCCTTCTGCTCGTCGGTCAGGGTGATGCGCACGTTGTTCGCCATGTCGTCCTCCTGCTTTCTCGCTCCGAGCGGAGCGGGGGTGTGTTTTCGTCGCGCAGCGGACGTAGCAAGAGGGGGGCCACGGACAAGGGACGGCCGCGGGAGCGGAGATCTTCCTGGAAAGTGAATGCGGGCCGCGGCCGACGGAGTCGCCGCCTCTCCATCTTCCAGAGAATCTCCCGGTAGCCTTCGTCACCCGGGATTAATTTTTCAACCTCGGGATGACTTTTTCATCCCCGCCCGCGTCAGAGGCCGTGCTTGCGGCAGAGGTACTTCATCTGGTTCGAATCCAGACCGAGCGCCGCGCCGGCTCGGGCCTTCACGCCCCCGGCCGCTTCGATCGCCCGGGCGAGGAGGTCGCGCTCGAACCGGGAGACGGCCTCCGTGAAGGGAAGTCCCTCGAACCCCGGAGCGGCGGGCGCCGCGCCGAGCGAGGCGGGAAAATGCTCGGGGCCGATCACGTCGTCCTCGACGAGCACCGTGACCATCTCGACGAGATGCTCGAGCTCCCGGACGTTCCCGTGGAAGGGGTGCCTCGCGAGCACCTCGAACGCGCCGGGCGAGAACGCCTTGGGAGGCCGCCCCTGGCGGCCGGCGGCCCGCGCGGCGAAAAAGTCCACGAGCAAGGGGATGTCCTCGCGCCGCTCCCTCAGGGGTGGAATCCTCAGGATGACGGTGTTCAGGCGGTAGAAGAGATCGTTGCGGAACGTCCCGGCCTCGACGCGTCGCTCCAGATCGTCGTTCGTGGCGGCGACGAGGCGGATGTCCACGCGAATCGTCTTCGTCCCGCCGACCCGCTCGAAGTCGTGCCGCTCGAGGACGCGCAGCAGCTTCGCCTGGACGGCGGGCGAGAGGGTGGCGACCTCGTCGAGGAAGAGGGTGCCGCCGTGCGCGAGCTCGAAGCGCCCCGCGCGTGACGCGACGGCCCCGGTGAACGCGCCCCGCTCGTGGCCGAAGAGCTCCGATTCGGCCAGGGTCTCCGTGAGCGCCGAGCTGTTCACGGCGACGAAGGGTCCGGCCTTCCGCGCGCTTCCCCGGTGAAGCGCCTCCGCCACGAGCTCCTTCCCCGTCCCGCTCTCGCCGGTCACGAGGACCGTCGTGTCCGTGGGCGCCACCCTCTCGATGAGAGAGAACAGGGCGCGCATGCCCGGGCTCTCGCCGACGAGGCCGCCGTAGGACTCGCGCCGGAAGACGCGCTCCTTGAGCTCCCTGTTCTCGGCGAGGATGCGATGCCGCTCCAGTGCCCGTGTGAGGACCCGCATCAGCTCCGGGGTGTCGAAGGGCTTCCGGAAGAAGTCGAAGGCCCCCATCTCGACGGCCCGGAGGGCCCACCGGCGCTCCGCCTCGGCCGTCATGACGACGACGGTGGCGTCGGGCTGGCGGCGCCGGATGGCCTGCATGAGGCGGAGGCCTTCCTCGGCCTCGCCGGACGGCGGCAGCCTGAGGTCGAGGAGGTAGACGTCGGGCTCGAGCTCGGCGAGCTTCAGCCCCTCGACGGCGTCCCTCGCGCCGTGGACCTCGAACGTGTCCTTGAGCGCCCAGACGAGCTGATCGAGCAGGAGAGGGTCGTCCTCCACGACGGCGAGACGCCCGCCCGTCTCCGCGCGACGCGCGTCCACGGCCTACGCCTCCCGGCCGACCGCGGCCGGCCGCGGCAGAAGCAACCGGACGCGCGTGCCCTCGGCAGCCGCGCTCCTCACCTCGACGTCGCCGCGGTGGTGACGCAGGATGCGGCGGGCCGTGTAGAGCCCGAGTCCGACGCCCCCCGCCTTCGTCGTCTCGAAGGGCCGGAACAGCCGGCGCCTCTGGAATTCGGGCGTCATGCCCGGTCCGTCGTCCTCGACCTCCACGACGACGAACTCGCGCCGGCCGCGACGCTCGGCGCACGTCCGGACCGTGACGCGGCTCGCCGCGGCCTCCTGCGCGTTCTGGACGACGCTCTGGATGGCCTCCCTCAGGTAGAAGGGATCGCCCCAGATCCGGGAGACCCCGGCGAAGCTCGTGCTCATCTGGGGCGCGGGCCGCCCGCGGGGCCGGCTCGTCCGCAGCGCTTCCTGAACCAGGTCGTTCAGCTCCAGCGGCACCTTGATGAGCACGGAGTCCCGATGAGCCGACCAGCTGCTCGCGATGCCGTCGAGCTTCTGGACGGTGGCCTCGAGGAGATCCACGGCGCTGCGCTTGAAGTCCGGGTCGTCGTAGTGCTGCTCCATGTTCGAGAGCAGGAGGCTGAGCCTCGCCCCGAGGTTCCGGATGTCGTGGACGAGGACCGAGTCCTGAGTGGATCGGACGCGGCGGCGCGGACCCGTCGGGCGCTTCGCCATCGCCTCAGGGCAGCGGGGCCAGGCGGAACGTGAGCCGCACCGCCGTCCCGGGCCGCAGCACCTTCTTCGGGTCGCGGCTGACGCGCACGATGACCTGAACCGTGCCGCTGCCCGGGTCGATGACCGGGCTGATGAACGAAACGCGCCCCTTCGAACGGACGTCCGGGAAATCCGGAGCGTCGACGAGCACCTCGTCGCCCGCCTTCACGGTTCTGAGGCTCGAGGCAGGCAGGTAGGCGCGCGCGAGCAGCGGCTCGAGCGCCGTGACCTTGAAGAGCGGCTTGCTCTCCTCGAGCAGGAACTTCTCGCCCACCCGCGCGTACCGGTCCGCCACGACGCCGTCGAACGGGGCGCGCACGACGGACCGGTCGATCACGAGTCTCGCCTTCTCGAGCTCCACGAGGGCGAGCTCGTGGCGTGAGCGCTTCTGCTCGAACTCGGCCTCGCTCGTCAGATTCAGGCGGCGCAGCTCCTCGTACCGCTTGAGGTCCGCCGTTCTCACGGCGAGCGTCTCCTCGGCCGCGCGGAGATCCAGCCGGAAATCGCGCTGGTCCAGCGTGGCCAGGGGCTGCCCCTTCTTCACGAAATCGCCCCGCTCGACCTGGATCGCGTCGACGACCCCGCTGACCCGGGTCGTCACGGAGACCTCGTGCTCGACCATCAGGTTCGAGGGAACCGTCAGCGTTCCCGCGGGGGGCGGCGCGGGAGGCCCCGGCGCGGCGCCGGCCCTCCCGCACGCGAGAACGGCGACGGCGACGATGGCCCGACCAGCGTGCCGGCTCAGATCGCGCGTGATTCCTGCCTCCAAGGTGTCTGAAGGGGATGATACCGAATCGCCCGGGCCGATCAGATCTTCCAGAACAGGCCCTTCTTCTCGAACACGCGCAGGACCGCCCACCAGAAGAGGATCGTGACGACCGCGAACGCGTGGGACCGGAGCGTCGGGTCCGCGATCCACGAGAAGCCGGCCCGGTACAGCCACGTGTGAAGGCTGATCACCTTTCCCGCCGTGTCCGTCCACTTGACGAGCCCCATCGTCTTGGCGAGGAGACCCGAAAGGACGAAGACGAGGAGCGGGTTCGTGCCGAACGTGAAGAACGGCGCGAACGGCCTCTTCCAGCCGAGGACGTCGACGACGTAGAGGCAGAGGCCGAGGCCGAGGAGCGCCGCGCCCGACGTGAAAACGACGTACGACGCGGTCCACAGGTTCTTGTTGATCGGAAGGTACCGGCCCCAGAGGAGGCCCGCCGCCGTCGCGGCCGCGCCCCAGACGAGGAGGCCGGCGAATTTCCGGCGGACGGAGGCGCCGCTCTTCAGGAGGAAGCCGGTGAGCGTTCCCGTGAGCATCGTCGCGATGGCCGTCAGTGTCGAGACGATCCCCTCCGGGTCCCAGCCCTGCGCGTTCTTCCAGAGATGCCCCTTGAGGACCGCGAGGTCCACGGCGCGCTGCACGTTGCCGGCCGGCGTCAGGTCGTAGCCCGTCCCGAGGAGGATCCACGTGTGGAGCGCGAGGAGCGCGGCGACAGCCGCGCCGACGCCGATCCAGCGCCTCTTCCACACCGCGAGGAGGATCCACGTGCCGAAAATGTACGTGACCCCGATGCGCACGAGGACGCCGGGGATGCGCAGGCGCGACAGGCGCTCGAGGAACGGCACGAACGGATAGAACCCCATGAGCCAGCCGACGAGGACGATCGTCATCCCGCGCCGGAACGCGTGCCGCGCGAGATCGCGCCGGTCCGCGCCCTGCGCCATGCGCTTCTCGAGGGAGAAGACGCCCGCGACGCCGACGATGAAGAGAAACCAAGGAAAGATGAGGTCGGTCGGCGTCCAGCCGTGCCACTCCGCGTGGTCGAACGGCCAATAGAGGTGCCCCCAGTCGCCCGGGTTGTTCACGAAGACCATCCCGACGACCGTCAGGCCGCGAAACATGTCGAGGGCGGCGAGGCGCGCGCCAGGAGGCGGAGGAGGAGATTTTTGCTCGCTCGTGATGGCGCATGTTAGAACGAGTGGACTGAAGAGCAGGTTGTAAGGATGTCTTTCTTAGAAGGTGAATGCGCAAGCGCGGCGCAGGGGCGCCGCCCCCGCACGATGCGGCGTCCGAACCCCTCCCCTCTTCCCCTTCCAAGAAAATCTTCTTCTTCTCTTCGTCTTCCTCTTCTCTTAAGCAGCATCGTCTTCTCTCTCTCTTCCTGCACGACGATCCCCGCGTCGCTGCACGTGACGCCTCGGGACGCGCCCCTCGCCCGCCGCGTCGCGAAGCTCGCGGCGGCGAGCGGGGCGCACATGGGGTTCGTCGCGCTCCACGTCGAGAGCGGACGGCGGCTCGAGCTGAACGCAGCCGAGTCTTTCGAGGCCGCGAGCGTCATCAAGATCGCGCTCGTCGCCGAGGCCGCCGCGCGCGAGGCCGAGGGGTCTCTCGACCTCACGGACCGCTGGAAGCTCACGGCGAAGAGCGTCGCGGCGGGCTCGGGGATGCTCGACGAGTTCGACCCGGGCCTCACCCCGACGAACCGCGACCTTCTCTCCCTCATGGTCGCGATCTCCGACAACACGGCGGCGAACCGCTTCATCGACCTCTTCGGGAAGGAGGCCGTGAACGCGCGCATGGCGAAGCTGGGCCTCCCGGGGATCCGGCTCGTCGGCCGCCTACCGGACCGCGGGCACGAGCCCGCGAAGTGGGAGCCGCTCGGCGTCCTGACGCCGCGGGACGTCGCCGAGTACTACCGCCGCGTCGCGACGCGCACGCTGATCGACCCGGCGTCCGACCGCGTCGTCGCGAAGTTCCTCGCCGTCCAGCACACGCGCGACCGCCTCCCGCGGCTTCTCCTCGAGGACGGCGCGTCATGGGCGGGCAAGACCGGCAGCTACGGGGGCGTGAGGAACGACTCGGGCATCCTCACGACGAAGAAGGGACGGTTCGTCCTCGTCGCGCTCGCGGACCGGATCCCCGGCCGCAGGGGAGCCGGCCCGCAGGCGACGCGCACGATGGGCGAGATCGCGGCGGCCGTCGTGAACGCCTGGGCGGCATCGCTCCCGGACGTCGCCCTTCCGCCGGAGCCGCCGCCGGCCGTTGCGCTCCTTCCCGCCGTCCCGCGGATGGAAACGACGCTCGCCGAGGCGCGTGCGAACCCGGACGCGCCGAACCTCTCCCGGGTCTTCCGCGACACGGACCGGCGGTTCTGGGACGCCTGGGCGCTCGCGGGCGGCGACACGCGCGACGCCTGCCTGATCCCGATGCCGAACTCGTGGTGGGACGGCTTCCGCCCGTGGAAGATCGAGCCGGTCTCGGCCCTCGTCGTCCACCACACCGCGCAGGCCACCGACGAAGAGTGCATCGCCCTCTTCCAGAAGCCCGAGAGCCGCGTCTCGTCCCACTTCCTCGTCGGGAAGGACGGGCGCCTCTACCAGTTCGTCTCGCTCGAGCACCGGGCGTGGCACGCCGGCCCGTCGCTCCTCCACGGGCGGCTCGCGCTGAACCGGACGTCGATCGGAGTCGAGATCACCGGGAACGGGAACGAGGCGCCCTTCACACCCGCGCAGATCGAGACCGTCGTGAGGCTCGTCGGCGTCCTGACGGCGATGTTCGACATCCCGGCGCCCTGGATCGTGGGGCACGAGCACGTTGCCCCCGACCGCAAGGACGATCCCGGCATCCTGTTCCCGTGGAACGACGTCGTCCGACGGGGGCTCGAGCTGGCCCTCACGCTCGAGAAAAAGGGCGTCGCGAGAGGGGATTGATTCTTTTCGGCCATTCTCCTATAGGATGCGCCGGCTCATGCCAAGCAGGCTCTCCCGTCTCGACGACGCCGAGACGCTGCGCGGCCTCGTCCGGGATCTCCGCGAGGGGATCTACGTCACGGACCGCGAAGGCCACGTTCTCGACGCGAACCGTGCGTTCTTCGCGATGTTCGGGTTGTCCTCGCTCGAGGAACTCGACGCCCGCACGGTCGCGGATCTCGTCGTGGACGTCGCGCGCCGCGAAGCCGAGCTCGAGATCCTCCACCGCGAGGGCGCGATCCGGGACTTCGAGCTGGAGATCCGGCGCGCGGACGGAGGGGTCCGCACCGTGATCGACTCGGCGACGTGCGCGACGGATCCCGGAACGGGCGAAGTCTTCTATCACGGGATCCTGATCGACATCACGGACCGCAAGCTCCTCGAGCAGCGTCTCCTCGACCAGAGCCTCCGCGACCCGCTCACGGGCTGCTTCAACCGGCGGTTCCTGAACACGTTCGAGCACCGGCACGCCAAAGGGGACCATCCGTCGTTCACGGGGGCGTGGGGCTGCATCATGGTCGACCTCGACTACTTCAAGCAGTACAACGACGAGTTCGGGCACGAGGCGGGAGACGCCGTCCTGAACCGCGTCGCCCGGTTCCTCATGCGGCAGACCCGGGCCGAGGAGGCGGCGGTCCGCATGGGCGGCGACGAGTTCCTCCTTCTTCTCGACGCGGCGGACGCCACGTCGACGGAGTTCGCGGCGCGCAGGCTCCAGGCGACCGCGGACCGCGAGCTCATCGTGCCGTTCTCGATGGGCTGGGCCGCGCGCGAGGACGGCGAGGCGCTCGAGCGGACGATCGCGCGCGCCGACCAGATGCTTCTGAAGGCGCGCGGCCGCACGCGCTCGGGCGAGCGGCCGCGCTTCGCCGCCGAGGCCTAGGCCGCCGGCATCACCCCGAGCCCGGGTCCCTCCGGCATCGTCCACACTCCCTTCGCGATCTTCAGCCCGGTGAACGGGTCCTTCGCGAGGAGGAGGCAGCCGTCGAGGTCCAGCCAGTCGAAGAGCGGGCCGAGCGCGAGACCGGCCGCGATCCCGACGGACGACTCGATCATGCAGCCGCACATCGTCTTCAGCCCGACCGCGCGCGCGACGACGATCTGCTCCCACGAGCGCGTGATCCCGCCCGCCTTCGCGAGCTTCACGACGACGCCGTCGTAGAGCCCGGCCTTCTTCGCGACGTCCGCGGCCGTGAGGACGCCCTCGTCCCCGAGGATCGGATAGGTCGCGAGGCCCTTGAGCTTCGTCATCTCGCCGTCCATCGCGGACGGCATGGGCTGCTCGAGGAAGATCGGGTGGACGCCGTTCAGCCAGAGGATCTTCTTCTTCGCTTCCTCGACCGTCGTCCAGCCCTCGTTCGCGTCCACCGTGATCGGCTGGCTCGAGACGGAGCGGATCGCGGCGATGTTCTCCTCGTCGTTCGCGAGGCCGATCTTGACCTTGAGCTTCGGGAACGCGGCGGCTTCCTTCACCTTCTGCTTCATGACTTCCGCCGTGTCGATCCCGATCGAGAACGTCGTGACGGGCATGCCATGAGCGGGAACGCCGAGGATCTCGTGGACGGGTCGGCCCAGCCTCTTGCCCTTCCAGTCCCAGAGGGCCATGTCGAGAGCCGCGACGACCTCGTGGTCGTTCCCGGCCGCCTCCTCCGCCTTCTCGAGACACGTGAGGTGGTCCCATGGCGAGAGGCCCTGGACGGCCTTCTCGACCCTCGCGAACGCGGCCGCGGACGTGTCCCAGCTCTGGCTCCAGCGCTTGTTCGCGGCCGCCTCGCCGTAGCCGGTGACGCCCTCGGACGCGAACGTCAGAAGGCCGTTCTTCTTCTCGTCGGAGGAGCCTCGGGCGATCGTCCACGTGTGCTCGAGCTTCAGGACGAGGGGCCGGTACGAGAGTGTCGAAGCGGAAGGACCGGACGGCTTCGGCATGCCGTCGGCCGTGACGGCACGCGGCAGGGCGGCGGACGCGGCGGCGGCGGCCGAGGAGAGAATGAGACCGCGGCGGGAAATGGGCTGTGTCATGTGTCGATTATGGTGGAATCCGGGAATGCGCGAACGGACGACCCTCGCCGCGGGAAGAACCGCGGCACGCGGCCTCGCCGCTGCCGTTCTTCTCTTCTCATTCGAAGAAGTCTCCCTCTCGGCCTCGCCCTCCGCGCCGCCCGTGCCGCCGCAGACGGCCGTCGTCGTGACCGCGGTGCAGGACCTCTTCGTGCGGCCGGACGAGACGTCGGGCGTCGACGACCAGGCGATCCTCGGCGACCGCGTGACCGTCCTCGAGGACGCCGCGGGCTTCGCGAAGGTGAAGACGGCCGCGGGCGAGTTCGCGTGGATCCCCGAGCGGGCGCTCCGTCGCGGTGCCGGCGCGGACGCGCCGGCGAAGGACGCAAGGCTCGCGCACGTCACGTCGAACTTCGCGCACGTCTACGCGAGCCCGTCCTTCACCAAGCAGAAGCCGCTCCTCACGGCCCCGGTGGGGGTCACGTTGGAAGTCGAAGATTTCCTGGAAGGTGAAGAGGGCAAGCCGGCGGCGGCGGGCCATGTGGCGAACGTCTACTCCTGGGTCAAGGTGCGCCTCCCGGATTGGCGCGAAGGATACGTGGCCGCCCGCGACGTGGAGTTGCGCGCCGCCGACACACCCCCTTCTAAGAAATCTTTGTCTTCCTCTTCTCTTCCTCTTCTTTCCCCCTCGGACTGGATCTCCTTCGGCAAGCGCTTCCTCGGCGCGCCGTACACGTGGGGCGGGACGACGCCGCTCGGTTTCGACTGCTCCGGGCTGATGTCGCGGATCTTCTCCGAGCACGGCGTCACGCTGAAGCGCAACAGCTACGAGCAGGCATTCCAGGACCCGCAGCTCGTGCCCGTCGCCTTCGAGACGCTCCGGCCGGGCGACCTCCTCTTCTTCGGGACGGAGGACAAGATCGACCACGAGGCGATGTGGATCGGCGACGGCACCGTGCTGCAGGCGACGCGGCACAACGTGCCGGGCGTGCAGGTCACGCCCTACGACAGCCCATTTCTGAAGCCCCTGTTTCGATATGCCCGGAGATTGAAGAAAGAAGAAGAAAAGAATTCTTCGAAGGGTGAAGAGTCCGCCGGGGCGCGACTCGATGCGACGAAGGTGGCCGCGCTTCGGGTCACACTCGGAGAAATCTCCCGCGACAGCGGCGCGAAGTTCGGGATCTGGTTCAAGGACCTTTCGACGGGTCTTTCCCTTTCGCTGAATCCCTCACTTTCCATGCATGCCGCCTCCACCATGAAGACGCCCGTGCTCCTCGAGCTCCTCCGGCGCGTCGACGCCGGCTCGCTCAGCTTCGCGGACGAGCTGCCCGTGAAGAACGAGTTCAGGAGTCTCGTGGACGGCTCGCCGTTCTCGATCGGCCTCGAGGAGAACGACGGGCCGACCGTCGCGTACCTCGGGAAGTCGGCCTCGATCGGGTTCCTCGCGCGGGAGATGATCGTCCGCTCCTCCAACCTCGCGACGGACATCCTTCTGACCCTCCTCGGCCCGGAGAACGTCCAGAAGTTCACCGACGAGCTGGGCGCTCCCACCGTGAAGGTGCGCCGGTGCGTCGAGGACCTCAAGGCGTTCGACAAGGGCCTGAACAACACGACGGACGCGGCCGGCATGGGCACGGTCATGGAAGCCGTCGTGAGGACTCCGAGGCTTTCGGCCGGCGCGAAGGCGAAGGCGTGGGAGATCCTGATCGGACAGACGTTCAACGAGGAGATCCCGGCCGGACTTCACCCGCAGTCGGGCGCCGTCGTCGCGCACAAGACCGGGTCGATGTCGACGTCCCAGCACGACGCCGCGATCGTCCGGCTGCCCGACGGCCGGGAGTACGTCCTCGTCCTTCTCGCGAACGACTTCGGCGCGAACGACGAGGGGCGCGCGCGCGTCGTCGCGGCCGCCCGGAAGATGTCGCGCGCCGTCTGGGAGGCGATGATCGCCCCCTGAGTTGGTTGGGGAGCACGGATTCGGCGCAGGGCCGCTCGTCTAGGCTCGGCCCGTGCCGCCGTCCGGCTCCCCCGTCCGCGCGTCGCGCGTCTGGCTCGCCCTCGCGACGATCTACGCCGTGTGGGGCTCGACCTACCTCGCGATCCGCTGGGCGCTCGAGACGATCCCGCCCTTCACGATGGCCTCGGCGCGTTACCTCGTCGCGGGGTCGATTCTCCTCGCGTTCGTGAAGGCGCGCGGCGCGCCGCCGATCGCGCTGCGCGACCTCCGTCCCGCGTTCCTGACGGGCGGCCTCATGCTCCTCTGCGGGAACGGCGGCGTCGTCTGGTCCGAGCAGCGGATCGCGTCCGGCCTGGCGGCGCTCCTCGTCGCCGTCGAGCCGCTCTTCATCGTCCTCCTCGCGGCCACGCTCCCCCAGGAAAGGCGGCGCCCCTCGGGCCGTGCGCTCGTCGGCGTCGGCTTCGGGGTCGCGGGCGTCGTCCTCCTCGTGGGACCCGTTCGCCTCGGGGGCGCGCGCGTCGACGCCGCGGGCGCAGCAGCCGTCCTCTTCGCGGCGTTCGCGTGGGCGCTCGGCTCCCTGCTGTCGCGGCACTTCGCTCCGCCCGCGTCCCCTCTCCAGGCGACGGCGCTCCAGATGCTGGCCGGCGGCGTCCTCCTCGGCGGCGCGTCCGGGGTCGCGGGCGAGTGGGGGCGCTTTTCGCCGGGACTCGTCTCGCTTCGCTCGGCGGCGGCCGTCGGCTACCTCGTCGTCTTCGGCTCCCTCGTCGCGTTCACGGCCTACATCTGGCTCCTGCGTGCCGCGTCCCCCGCCCTCGTCTCGACGTACGCGTTCGTGAACCCGGTCGTCGCGGTCTTCCTGGGCTGGCTTCTCGCGAGCGAGGAGGTGACTTCGCGCACCCTCGTGGCCGCCGTCGTGATCGTCGCGGCCGTCGTCGTCATCACGCTGGGCGAGGCGCGCCGGAGACCGGGCTGAGATAGGATCTCCGCACCGGTTCAGGGAAGAAAGAGGAGGATTCCATGAAGAAGATGCTTGCGATGTGTGCCCTCGCGTGCGTCGCCCTCGCCGGCGCCGCGGCCGCGGCCGACGCGGCGCCGAAGCACGGCCTGATGACTCTGGACGCTGCCTGGGTCAAGGCGATGCTCGCGAACGACGCCGGCGCGTGCGCCGCGCTGTACGCCGACGACGCGGTTCTCGTCCTCCCCGGCTCGGGGGCGATCCAGGGCAGGAAGGCGATCGCGGACGCGTACGCGGGCTGGCTCAAGGACGTCAAGGTGACGGACGCCGCCGTCATGGGCAACCAGTACAGGTCCGCCGGACACATCTCGACGGGCTGGGGCCACTGGAAGATCACGACCGTGCCGAAGGCGGGCGGAGCGCCGACGACCGCGACGGGGACGTGGTGCGCCGTCGCCGTGGAGAAGAACGGCGCCTGGAAATACGCCGCCGACCACGCGTCGGCCGATCCCCCGCCCCCGGCGCCGAAGAAGTAGCTACTCGATCGCCTCGCCGGCGCGCGCCCTCGCGAGATACTCGGCGGCCCCGTCGGGCCACGTGAGCGACCCGCGCGCCTGCGAGGCGAGCTTCCCGTTCGCGGCGAAGAACATCGTCTCGTTCGGCCTCTTCGAGTTGAGCTTCGTCGTCGTGTCGCCCGACGGGTCGAGGACGAGCGTCTCCGGGAACGGCGGGACGAGGTTCTTCTCCTTGAGCCACGCGTCCAGCGTCACGAAGTCCTTGTCGTGGGCGATCAGGACGAACTCGACGTCCTTGTCGTTCTTCAGGGCCTCCTGCTGGAGGAAGATCCCCGCGAGCTCGTCGGAGGCGCCCGGCGCCGTCGTCGAGAAGAAGTGCAGGACGAGCGTGTGACCGGGCTTGCCGACGAGGTTGCGGCTTCTTCCGCCGCGGGTCTCGACGATCAGGCGCCCGCCCGCGTCGAGGTTCAGGATGCCGTGGTCGTGGTCCGGGTGCGTCGCCGGCGTGAGCGAAAGCCAGTACGCCCAGGCCATTGCGCCGGCGAGGACGACGCCGGCAGCGAGGAGGATGTTGCGGCGGCGGGAAGGGGTCATCGGTTGCTCCCGGCGTCCGGCTCGGGCCGGACGTCCGTTTCGGTCTCGACGTTGAATCGCCTCAGGTTCGTGAACGTGGCCCGGAAGGACGTGTCGAGGCGGAAGAACACGGCCGTCCGCCCCGTCACCCGAAGATCCACCGAACACGGAAACCACATGCCGCCGCCGACGGGCTGACCCGTGTACGACACGTCGCCCTCCTTGACGTTCGCCGCGAGCCCGCCCGCGACCTTCACCGATCGCGTGAGGTGCGCGTCGACGGCGCGGACCTGGAACGAGGAGGCGTCGATGACGGCGCGGCCCTCGAGCGCGTTCAGGGCCCGGTCGCCGAGCCCCTTCGGCTTCGGCGCGGTGGGGCTCGGAGCGAACTCGAGGATGTAAGCGGGCCGCCCCTCGATGACCTCCTCACCCACGAGCCGGATCGTATACCGCCCGATGAGCTCCGAGAGCCGGTGCGAGCCGACGAGCGGGTCGTCCTCGTCGCCGGCGACGCGGGGCGGCTCCTTCGCCTGGGCGGCCGCCTTCTCTTCCAGACGGCGGCGCCGCGACTTCGCGTCCTCCTCGGCGGCTTTTTCCTTCTCGCTCTCGGTCGCGGGACGCCCGTCGACCTCGACGAGGTCGCGCGAGCCTTGCCGGCCGTTCTCGCCCGCGAGGACGTAGAAGAGGCGCGTCTGGACCTTCGAGGGCAGCCCGTTCGCGCTCCACGCGATCCGGACCTCCCGCTGGTCGTACGCTGCCCCGTCGAAGACGGACTCCACCCGGCGCTGGCTCCTCACGACCCTCCGGATCAGCTCCAGGGGGTCGACGTCGGAGGCCCCGCCGGCCGCCGCGACGGCCCGAACGGCGGCGAGAGGCGCGGCGAGAGGAAGGAACAGCGTGAATCCGGCGCTGAGCGCGCGGCGGAAGAGTCTCACTTCCGGAAGGATACGGCGGTCCGCCGTCCCGGCGATTTCGGTACGATCCGCGACAAGGAGATCGGGATGCGTGTCATCGTCACGGGCGGGACCGGGTTCATCGGCCCGAAGCTTTGCGAGCGTCTCGTGGCGAAGGGTCACGACGTGATCGCCCTGACCCGCGACGCCTCGCGCTCGCGCGACCACGTGCATCCCCGCGTCCGCGTCGTGTCCTGGGCGGAAGGCGCGGCCTGGGAGGGTTTCGTGGACGGCGCCGGTGCCGTCGTGAACCTCGCCGGCGAGACGATCGCCCAGCGCTGGACGTCCTCCGCGAAGAAGCGGATCGGCGAGAGCCGGGTCCGGGCGGCCGCGCGTCTGAAGGAGGCCGCCGAGAAGGCCGCGCAGAAGCCCGGAGTCCTCGTGAACGCGTCGGCGGTCGGCGTCTACGGACCGCACGGCGACGAGGTTCTCGACGAGGGCGCGGCCACCGGCGACGACTTCCTCGCGCGGGTCTGCATCGAGTGGGAGTCCGCGGCGCGGTCCCTCGAGCCCCTCGGCGTGCGCGTCGCCATGCTGCGCACGGGACTCGTCCTCGGGGGAGGCGGCGGCGCACTCGAGAAGATGCTCCCGCCGTTCCGGGCGTTCGTCGGCGGCCCGCTCGGCAGCGGGCGGCAGTGGGTGTCCTGGATCCACCGCGAGGACCTCGTCGAGCTCTACGTCTTCGCGATCGAGAACGCCGCCGTCGAGGGTCCCCTGAACGCGACGGCGCCGAACCCGGTCACGATGCGCGACTTCGCGACGGCGCTCGGGCGCGCGCTGCACCGCCCGAGCTTCGCGAAGGCGCCAGCCGCCGCGATCCGCCTCGCTCTCGGCGAGATGGCGACGGTCGTGCTCGACGGCCAGCGCGTCGTGCCGAAGAGGGCCCTCGACCTCGGCTTCACGTTCCGGTTCCCGGACGTCCTCGCCGCGCTGCGCGACGTCGTCGGAGACTGATGGCACTCATCGGCAAGAGCGTTCCCCGCCCCGACGGTCCCGCGAAGGTCACGGGCCGGGCTCGTTACGTCGACGACGTCGTCGTGCCGGGAATGCTCGTCGGCGCGACGCTTCGAAGCTCCGTCCCGCGCGGCCGGCTGCGCGGGATCGTGAAGGACCCTTCCTTCGACTGGAACGGCCTCACGGTCGTCACGGCCGAAGACGTTCCCACGAACGTCGTCTCCCTCATCGAGGAGGACCAGCCGGTTCTCGCGTCCAACGACGTGCGCCACGTCGGCGAGCCGCTCGCGCTCGTCGCGGGCGAGGACGCGCTGCGGGTCCGGCGCGCCCTTCACCACTTGAGGGCCGACATCGAGCCCCTGCCGCCCGTCCTCTCCGTTTCGGACGCGCTCTCCCGTGTGGCACAGATCTACGGGTCCGACAACGTCTTCCGGACGATCCGCATCGCCAAGGGCGACGCGGCCGCCGCGATCGCGGCCTGCGCCGTCCAGCTCTCCGGGACCTACGAGACGCCGCACCAGGAGCACATCTACCTCGAGCCGCAGGGAGTCCTCGCGTCCTGGGACGCGGACGGAGGGGCGCACGTCCTTTCGTCCTGCCAGTGTCCGTACTACATCCACAAGGGCGTCAAGCGCACGTTCTCCCTGACGGACGAGCGCGTCGACGTGACGCAGGCCGTCACGGGCGGCGGCTTCGGCGGCAAGGAGGAGTACCCGACGATCCTCGCGCTCCACGCGCTCCTGCTCGCGCGCGCGAGCGGCCGGCCCGTCAAGATCGTCTACGACCGCAAGGAGGACATCGAGGCGACGACGAAGCGCCACCCGTCGCTCGTCACGATCACCTCGGGCTGCGACCGCGACGGGACGCTCCGGGCCGTCTCGATCCGGCTCGTCCTCGACGGCGGCGCGTACGTGACGCTCTCCCCCGTCGTGCTCTCGCGCGGCGCGCTCCACGCGGCCGGGGCGTACCGCTGGGAGCACGTCTCGATCGAGGCGCAGGCCGTCGCGACGAACACGCCGCCGAACGGGGCGTTCCGCGGCTTCGGCGCGCCGCAGACGATCTGGGCGATCGAGCGCCACATGGACCGCATCGCGCGGACGCTGCGCCTCGACCCTCTCGCGCTGCGCGAGAAGAACCTCCTGCGCGTCGGGGACACGACGCCGACCGGGCAGTTCCTGAGGGAGTCCGTCGGCGTGGCGCGCTGCGTCGAGGAGGCGAAGAAGGCGAGCCGATGGGAAGAGAGGCGGCGCCCGGCCGTTCCGGCCCAGAACGCGGCGGCATCCGGGATGTTCCGCCTTCCGCCCCCCGGCGCCCTCGCGCCGCGCAAGGCCCGTGGCATCGGCGCGAGCGTCTATCACCACGGCGCCGGCTTCACGGGCTCGGGCGAGCTCGTCCACCGCGCGCGCGTCGCGATCGACCTCCTCGCCGAGCCGGGGACGGGGCGGGCGCGCTTCCGCGTCCGCGGCGGCTCGACGGACATCGGACAAGGCACGGAGACCGTCTTCCGTCAGATCGCGGCCGAGGCTCTCTGGGTTTCGATGGACCGCGTCGACTTCGCGACGCCGTCGACCGCTCACGTCCCGGACTCGGGTCCCACCGTCGCGTCGCGCACGGTCATGGTCGTCGGCGGCGTCGTCGAGGCCGCCGCGCGCGACCTCTTCGCGAAGATCGAGGGGGATCGCCAGAAGAACGGCGGCTCCTTCGACGACGCGGCCGCCCGCCTCCTCGCCCCGCGCGGCACGCTCACGGTCGAGAGGGAGTACGAGCCACCGCCGAGTCTCGCGTGGGACGACGCGACCTACCGCGGAGACGCGTACCCGGTTTTCGGCTGGGGCTGCGCGATCGCCGAGGTCGAGGTGGACCTCGATACGTTCGAGACGTCCGTCCTCGCCCTGTGGAGCGCGCACGACGTCGGCAAGGCGATCCACCCGATCCTCTGCAAGGGCCAGATCGAGGGCGGGCTCCTGCAGGCGATCGGCTGGGCGCTCCAGGAGAACCTCGTCGTCCGCGAGGGCCGCGTCGTGAACGCGCGTCTGACGGACTACGTGATCCCGACGATCCTCGACGCCCCGCGCTTCACGACGCTTCTGGTCGAGGACCCGTACTCGCGGGGGCCCGGCGGCGGCGCGAAGGGTCTCGGCGAGATCCCGATGGACGGCGGAGCGCCCGCGATCGCGGCGGCGGTCGAGCACGCGACCGGAATCGTCTGCGACCGCCTGCCGCTCCTCCCGGAGGACCTCTGGGCGCTCTCGAGGGAGGCGAAGCGGTGACGACGCGCTTCACCCTCAACGGGCGGCCCACGGCGCTCGAGGCCCCTCAGGCCGCGCGCCTCCTCGACGTCCTGCGCGGGCCTCTCGGCCTCACCGGCACGAAGGAAGGCTGCGGCGAGGGCGAGTGCGGCTCATGCACCGTCCTCCTCGACGGCGCCCCCGTGAACGCGTGCCTCGTCCTCTTCGGGCAGGTCGAGGGCCGCGCCGTCACGACGGTCGAAGGTCTCGGCGACCCGGCGCACCTGTCGCCCCTCCAGGAGGCCTTCGTGAAGGAGGGCGGCGCGCAGTGCGGGATCTGCACGCCCGGATTCCTCGTGTCGGCCGAGGCGCTCCTCGCGGCGATTCCCCAGCCCGGGGAAACGGACATCCGCGAGGCCCTCGCGGGCAACCTCTGCCGCTGCACGGGCTACCAGCGGATCGTCGAGGCGGTGCGCGCGGCCGCGAAGGAGAGGACGGCGCGTGAGCCTGGCTGAGCTCCCCCTCCACGCCTTCGACAGGCCGGCATCCCTCGCCGAGGCCTGCGCGACGCTCTCGAGACGCGCCGGAAAGAGCGAGGACACCGTCCTCCTCGCGGGCGGCACGGACTGGATCGTCGCGCAGCATCTCGCGCCGGTCGCGCTCGGCGGCGGGTTCCCGCTCGTCCTCGACATCTCGCGCGTCCCCGAGATCCGCGGCATCCGGATCGCCGGCGAGCGCGCGGTGATCGGCGCCGCGGCGACGTACCTCGACCTGCACCAGCACGCGGTCCTCTCGCGCCGCGTCCCGATGCTCACGGCCATGGCGCGCGACGTCGGTGCTCTCCAGATCCAGGCGCGCGGCACGCTGGGCGGGAACCTCGCGACGGCCTCGCCGGCCGCGGACGGAAGCGCGGCCCTCATGGCCCTCGACGCGGAGGTCGTCCTCGCGAGCGTGCACGGCGAGAGGCGCGTCCCGATCGCGCAGTGGTTCACGGGCTACCGACAGACCGCGCGGGCCGCCGACGAGGTCATCGCGCGCGTCGAGTTCGTGCTCCCGCGGACCGGCGGTCGCCAGCTCTGGCGGAAGGTGGGCACGCGAGCCGCACAGTCGATCTCGAAGGTCGCCCTCGCGGCGGTCGGCGAGTACGAGCGGGGCCGCTGCGTGAGGGTCGGCCTCGGGATGGCCTCCGTCGCCCCCGTGACCGTGTCGCTCCCGACGGCGCGCACGCTCGCCGTGTCGCCCGGTCCGCTCGCCGTGCCCGACGAGCAGCTCGACGCCGCCGTCCGCCGCGACATCTCCCCCATCGACGACGTGAGGTCGACCGCCGCGTACCGCGCCCACGTCGCGTCCGCGCTCGTCCGCGGGTTCTTCCGGACGCTGCGTCCCGTCTCGAACGCCTAGCGGATCGGGCGCCCGCTCCCTCTAGATGTAGCTCGTCCAGGTCGCGCGCGAGCGGCTCTTGAAGGCGCCGTACCTCACGCACGGGACGTAGAGCGCGACGACGACGGCGATCCAGGCCACGTAGACCCCGGGGAGAGAGAGGCCGAACCCGGGAGGCGGCGGGATCAGGAACGACGGCGACTGGAAAGCGGCCCACCTCACGAACGGCCCGGAGAACCCTCCGGCCTGCACGGCCGCGACCACGACCGCGAGGGCGTGGATCAGCGGCAGGTGGGCCACGTAGAAGAACATCGGAACCCGGCCGTAGACGGAGACGGCCCTCCCCGCCGGTCCGGGCGGCCGGTCGCAAAGTGCGAACGTCATGAGGAGCGGCCCGAGCGTCATGAGCAGGTACGCAAGCGACGGCGGGTATTTCTCGCAGTTCAGGAACGCGACGAGCGTCATGACGCCGGACATCCCGGGGACCCAGGATCGCGGATCGCCGTAGACGTTCCCGAGCCGGAGAACGACGAACGCGACCGTCGCGGCGAAACCGAGCGCGAAGACGACGCGGCGGCGCTCCGCGCGCGGCTTGCCGAGGAGCGCCCCGAACGCGTACCCGAGGGCCATCACGCCGGGCCAGGGGATCACGGGGTAGCCGATCTCGACGTTGAAGAGGCCCGGCAGCGGGACGCCGGGCGGCGGCGTCCCGAACGGAATCATCCCGCCCGTGTGAAGGACCTTCCAGGCCGCGGACGCGAAGCCCGTCAGCGGCAACCTGTCGACGAAATCGAACGCGTTGTGGGCCGCGACGAGAACCCCGCCGAACGCCGCGATCACGCCGGGCCCGAGCCGCATCCTCACGAGCAACGCGAGAACGAGCATCGCGACGCCGAGCGACCAGAGCGTCGCGAGGAAGCCGAGCGGCCAGAGGTTGAAGAGCCAAACGAACCTCAGGACGAAGAACTCGAGCGCGATCAGGAAGAGTCCGCGCGTCGCGAGAAAGCGCGCGAGGCTCTCCGGCGTCTTCCCGCGCGCGAGCGACAGGAACGCGCCCGTCCCCGCGAAGAAGCTGAAGCCGGGTGCACAGAAGTGCGTGATCCAGCGCGTGAAGAAGAGGGCCGGGTACGTCTGCGTCATGTCGACCGGATCGAACGGGACGCTCGACACGTAATCGCGCACGTGGTCGAGCGCCATCACGACCATGACGAGCCCGCGAACGACGTCGAGCGCTTCGACGCGCGGCGCGGCGAGGCGCGGCACGGCCGGCGCGGAGGACGTCTCGGGAACGGGCATCGTTCCGCGCATCCTATCCGAGTTGAGACGGCGTCGCCGGAGGGCCGAACGGACGCCGGCCCCTTCTTCCCTTCGAAGAAATCCCCGGCTATCCGATCTTGCGGTACTTGATCCGATGCGGCTTGTCGGCCTCGGCGCCGAGGCGCCTGTGGCGGTCGGCCTCGTAGTCCTGGTAGTTGCCCTCGTACCAGACCGTCTTGCTGTCGCTCTCGAACGCGAGCATGTGCGTCGCGACGCGGTCGAGGAACCAGCGGTCGTGACTGATGACGACGGCGCACCCGCCGAAGGACAAGAGCGCCTCCTCGAGGGCGCGGAGCGTGTCGATGTCGAGGTCGTTCGTCGGCTCGTCGAGGAGGAGCAGGTTCCCGCCCTTCCGGAGCGTCCGCGCAAGGTGGAGGCGGTTCATCTCGCCGCCCGAGAGGTTCGCGACGAGCTTCTGCTGGTCGGCGCCCTTGAAGTTGTACATGGCGCAGAACGCGCGGGACGGGATCTCGCGCTTGCCGAGGAGGACGAGGTCCTGTCCCTGCGACAGCTCGTCGTGGACGGTCTTCTTCGCGTCCGGCTTCTCGCGGTTCTGGTCCACGTAGCTCGGTACGACGGTCTCGCCGACCTTCAGCGTCCCGCCGTCCGGCTTGACGTCCTGCGCGCCTCCGCGTCCCGCTTCGGCGGCCCCCATGATCATCTTGAAGAGCGTCGTCTTGCCGGCGCCGTTCGGCCCGATGACGCCGACGATGCCCCCCTTCGGCAGGTCGAAGCTGAGGTCGTCGAAGAGGAGCTTGTCGCCGAACGACTTCTTCACGCCTTCGGCGCGCACGACGACGTCGCCGAGCCGCGGCCCCGGCGGGATGTAGATCTCGTTCGTCTCGCCCCGGGACTCGACGCCGCTCTCGGAGACGAGCTGTTCGTACGCCGCGAGGCGGGCCTTGCTCTTGGCCTGCCGCGCGCGCGGCGCCATGCGGACCCACTCGAGCTCGCGCCTGAGCGAGCGCTGGCGCGCGGACTCGGTCTTCTCCTCGATCTCGAGCCGCGCTTCCTTCTGCTCGAGCCACGAGGAGTAATTGCCCTTCCACGGGATGCCCGCGCCCCGGTCCAGCTCGAGGATCCAGCCCGCGACGTTGTCGAGAAAATAGCGGTCGTGCGTGACCGCGACGACCGTGCCGGGAAATTCCTTGAGGAACTGCTCGAGCCACGCGACGGACTCCGCGTCGAGGTGGTTCGTGGGCTCGTCGAGGAGGAGCATGTCCGGGCGCGAAAGGAGCAGCCGGCACAGCGCGACGCGGCGTTTCTCGCCGCCCGAGATCTTCGTGACGTCCGCGTCCGGCGGCGGGCAGCGCAGCGCGTCCATCGCGGTCTCGAGCGTGCGGTCCAGCTCCCAGCCGTTCGCGGCCTCGATCGCGTCCTGCACCCTCCCGTACTCGGCCATCACCTTGTCCATTTCGGAGTCCGGGAGGCTCTCGCCCATCTTCTCGCCCAGCTCCTCGAACCGCGCGAGCAGCGACTTGAGGGGCGCGACGCCCTCCTCGACGTTCTGGAGGACGGTCTTCTTCGGGTCGAGCTGCGGGTCCTGCGAGAGGTGCCCGATGCGCGTTCCCTCGGCCGGGAACGCCTCGCCCGTGAACTCCTTGTCGAGCCCCGCCATGATGCGGAGCACCGTGGACTTGCCGGCGCCGTTCAGCCCGAGGATGCCGATCTTGGCCCCCGGAAAGAACGAGAGGTAGATGCCGCGGAGGATCTCGCGTTGCGGCGGGACCACCTTCCTGAGGTTCTGCATCGTGAAGATGTACTGGTCGGCCATGGGGGCGGGAATGTAACAGGAAGCGGGGATAGGATCCTGCCGGGAGGGCCCCGACATGTGGCTCATCGTGGAGCTCGCGCTGTGCGCGCTGGCGGGCTGGGCGACCGGACAGATCATGAAGGGCGGCGGGTACGGCCTTCTCGTCGACGTGCTTCTCGGGATCGCGGGCGGCTGGATCGGGGGGTTCCTTCTCGGCGGGATCGCGGCGGGCAGCGGACTTCTCGGAGAGTTCCTCGTCCGCCTCGTCGGGGCGATCCTCCTCGTCGCGCTCGTGCGGCTGATCCGGAAGGCTTGACTCTATTTTAGACTTGATCTAATTTAAAGGTCGGAGGATTCCATGGCCAAGAAGAAGAAGAAGAAGACCCCCGGCGCGGCCGCCGTCGTCGCGACGCTCCAGCGTCAGCAGGCGAATGCGCTCGTCGCATATCTCAACTACAAGAAGTACCACTGGCTCAGCTACGGGCCGCTTTTCCGCGACATCCACCTGATGCTCGACGAGCAGGCGACGCAGACGTACGACACGATCGACGAGTTCGCCGAGCGCGCGATCATGGTCGGCGGCGCCCCGGTCGGCGACCCCGCCGACTATCTTCCGACCGCGAGCGTGAAGCCCTCGAAGGGCTCGCTCTCGATGGAGAAGATGATCGGGGAGGCCCGCGCGACCCTCGATCTCATCATCGAGGAGATGCACGAGGACACCGAGACCGCGACGAAGGCCGGCGACATCGGCACGGCCGACCTCTACACGCGCCTCGTCCAGACGCACCAGAAGAACCGCTGGTTCCTGAACGAGATCCTCCAGAAGAGGGACGGGCTGACGAGCTGAGGACTTCCGCGGCCTGATGCACCCGCATCAGGCAAACCTCGGGCGGCTACGCCAAAATTGACAGAGCTCAGATGCGCGGAACTCCGCTTGCAATTGGTGTGTCCATCGTCGCCACCAGCCTGGCGGCTCAACCGGCCCAACTCGTCAAGGACATCGCGCCGGGGCTCGTCGGACCGTCTTCGGGCGAGGTGTCGCTGCTCGCGAACACCGGGGGCGGCGTCTTCTTCCGTGCGTGCGCCGGGGGCGGAATCGACCACTGCGAGCCGTGGGTGACCGACGGAACCGCCGCGGGCACGCGTCTCGTCCGGACGGGGGCAGGAGTCCTGAACGAGGGATTCGTCGGCGGCGCGAGCGCGACGTGGTTCCTCGCTTTCGACCGGTCGGGGACCACACAGGTCTGGAAAAGCGACGGCACCGCCGCCGGCACGGTACCCGTGCCGTTCACGGGAGTGCCGGCGGGACCCCTTTTCCCGTTCGGGAGCGGCGTCCTCTTCAACACGTCGTTCCCACGCGCCCTCTGGAAGACCGATGGAACCCCCGGAGGCGCGACTCAGCTGACCTCGAGAAGGGCCCGCGAGCTGGCGGGCGCGGGCGCCGTCGTCGTCTTCGCCGGGACGGACGGCACGAGGACCGACCTCTGGGCGACCGACGGGACTCCCGGAGGGACCGGGATCCTGAAGGACATCTATCCGGCGAGCCCGACCGGCTCCCAGCCGACGGGCCTGACGCGCTCGGGCGCGCACCTGTTCTTTGCCGCAGCCGACGCGAGCGGTATCCAGCTCTGGACGACCGACGGGACTTCCGCGGGCACGATCCCCCTCACGTCGATCGGAGGCGGATGCGGCTCGGGATTCGCGCCGTTCCCGCCGATCGCCGCTGCCTCCGGAGGTGCTGCGTTTTTCGCCTGCGGCAATGACCTCTGGACCTCGGACGGAACGCCCCTGGGGACGAAGCTCGTCGCCCCCGGCGTCGTCCGGGACCAGAAGATCATCGCGCTCGGCGCAACGGTCCTCTTCATGGGTTACGACGACGTGCACGGCTTCGAGCCGTGGAAGAGCGACGGGACGCTCGCGGGGACGGGAATCCTCAAGGACATCGAGACGGGAGTGTTCTCCTCGAGTTTCGCGCCCGCGCTCTCCGTCGGTCCGCTCGTCTTCTTCACCGCGTGGCACGGGGGGTTGTCGGGGCTCTGGAGGACCGACGGAACCGAAGCCGGAACCGTCCCGGTCTACGAAACCGCCAACGGGTTCGACCCGAGCTCGTTCTCGAGCATCGGGTCGAATCTCCTTTTCGAGCTCGGCGGAAACCTCTGGACCTCCGACGGCACGAACGGGGGGACGAAACCGGTCAAGACCTTCGAAACGCCCGCCGGGACCTTCCCCGCGGGCGCCGATTCTTCGATCTTTTCGACGCTCGACGGGCTCTTGTTCTTCGAGGGTCCGTTCCCCCAGCAGTCGTTCGGGCCGCCACCTCTCTACGGAAGCGATGGAACGGAAGCCGGGACCTCGGTGCTCCTCGATTGGTGGTTCCGAACGCCGCTCGCTCTTCACGGGCACGTTCTGTTCATGGTCCCGAGTTACGGGATCGGTCCCTCGATCTGGACGACGGACGGGACTGCGACCGGCACCTTCTCCGTGAAAACGTTTGCGAACGTGTCGAACGGGCCGTCTGGATTCACCGAGGCCGGCGGCTTAGCCTACTTCGTTGCCGACGACGGGGCGGACGGACCGGAACTCTGGAGGACGAACGGGACGACGGGCGGGACCTTCATGGTCAAGGACATATGGCCGGGCGTCATCGGCAGCGGCATCGTCGCACCCGCGGCCGTCGGAAATCTCCTCTACTTCGGCGCGAGCAACGGAACCGGCAACTCGGGCCTCTGGCGAACCGACGGGACCAACGCGGGCACGAGCTTCGTCAAGGACGTTGGCACGATCTCAAGGATCGTACCGGCCGGCGCCCGGAACCTCTTCCTCGTGGGGTGTCCCCCATCCGGGCTTTGCGCACTCTGGACGAGCGACGGCACGACGGGCGGCACCGTGCCGCTCGCACCCGCGGCTCGGACGTCCGAGCTCCTCTGGGCGAACGGAGCTCTCTTCTTCGTGGGGTACGACGCGGCCGCCGGGTTCGAGCTCTGGAAGAGCGACGGAACGCCGGGCGGGACCGCTCTCGTGAAAGACATCCTTCCCGGAGTCAACTCCTCGAACGCGCAGGGCCTCACGTCCGCGTTCGGCCGCGTGTTCTTTGCGGCGGACGACGGCGTCCACGGCGCCGAGCTCTGGTCGACGGACGGCTCGTCTGGCGGGACTCAGCTCTTCAAGGACATCGACCCCGGTCCCACATCCTCCTCGCCGCGCCGCTTCAAGCTCGTCGCGGGATCGCTCCTCTTCGCGGCGGGGACCGCCGGGGAGGGGCTCGAGCTCTGGTCGAGCGACGGCACGCCCGCGGGCACCGCGCTGCTTCAGGACATCGCGCCGGGCCCCGCGTCCTCCGATCCGTCCGGTTTCTTCGTCGCGGGCGACCGGGTCTTCTTCGTCGCGGATGACGGGAGGGCCGGTCCCGAGCTCTGGCAGCTCCCGATCGCGTCGCTTCCGGCCGTCGGATCGTCTTTCCATCCTCTGGCGCCCTGCCGCGCCGTGGACACGCGCGTCGCGGACGGCGGCCTCGGAGGAGTTCCGATCGCCGCCGGGCAGTCGCGGACGTTCGCCCTCACGTCGCGATGCGGTGTCCCGCCCACGGCCCGTGCCCTGGCCGCGAACGTCACGGTCACCGGCGGGGACGGCGCCGGCTCCCTCACGATCTTCTCCGCGTCGCGCGCGAAGCCGGGCGCAAGCGTGCTCGCCTTCGGAGCGGGACAGACGCGGGCCGGTCAGGCGATCCTGGAGCTCCGTGACCCGGCTCCGACCTCCGTTGTCTGCGCGACGCCCGCGGGCACCGGCACTCACCTCGTCATCGACGTCATCGGCTACTTCGAGTAGCGGGCCTGAGATCCTATCGCCGCGCGGCGGGCCGGGCCCCGCCTATAGACTCCCCGGATGCGCTCGACGAAACATGCCCTCTTCCCTCTTCGCCTTCCTCGTGCTCCTCGCGTTGCCCGTCCCCGCGGCCGATTCCGGCCGCGCGTTCACGCTCGGGGATCTCTACCGCGTGAAGTCCGTCGGCGAGCCCGCGATCTCCCCCGACGGGAAGACGATCGTCTACAGCGTCGCCACGAACGACTGGGCGACGAAGAAGAAGACCACGGCGCTCTGGCGCGTCGACGCGGACGGGGCGAACGCCCGGGCGCTCACGGCCGGCGACGCGAACGACACGCACCCCTTCTTCTCCCCGGACGGCGGGACGCTCGCGTTCGTCTCGACGCGGACGGGCGAGCCGCAGCTCTTCTTTCTCCCCCTCGGCGGCGGCGAGGCCGAGCAGAAGACGCGCTTTCCCGGTGGGATCGCCAATCCCGCGTTCTCTCGGGACGGCCGGACCGTCGTCTTTTCCGCGGACGTCTTCCCCGCCTGCGGCGCCGACGCGGCCTGCGACAAGAAGGCGTCCGACGCCCGCGAGGCGAACAAGATCAAGGCGCACCTCGCCGACTCCCTCCTCTACCGCCACTGGACGGAGTGGAAGGACGAGAGGCGGACGCACGTCCTCCTCCTCGACCTCGCCGCGAGCGACCCGGCGAAGGCGCTCCGCGACCTGACGCCCGGCGACTTCGACGCGCCGCCTTTCTCCGTCGGGGGAGGCGGGGACTTCGACCTTTCGCCCGACGGCAAGGAGCTCGCGTTCGCGTCGAACCGCGACGCGGATCCGGCGTTCTCCACGAACGCGGACGTCTGGACCGTGCCTCTCGCCGGCGACGTGTCCGCGCTCTCCGCCCCGCAAGACCTGACGGGATCCAACAAGGGATTCGACGGGTGCCCGCGATACTCGCCGGACGGCCGCTTCCTCGCGTTCAGGAGGCAGCTCACGCCGCGCTACGAGGCGGACCGGTTCCGGATCATCCTCAGGGACCGGGCGACGGGCGCCGAGAAGGACCTCACCGCCTCCTTCGACGACACGGTCCGCGACTTCGAGTTCTCGAAGGACGGCAGCCGGATCTTCTTCACGGCCGAGGTGAAGGGGCGGACGCCGCTCTACGAGATCGTCCTCGCGACGGGCGCGCTGCGCGCCGTCTCGTCCGTCGGCACGCTCGACGCGTGGGCGCCTGCGCCGGACGGGTCGTTCGCCGTCGCCGCGCGCCGGCGGATCGGTAGCCCGCTCGAGCTCTGGCGCCTGCCCCTGGCCGGCGGCGACGGGACCGGCACGCGCCTCACGACGCACAACGTGGCCTTCGAGAAGGAGGTCGACGTGAGGCCCGCCGAGGAGATCTCGGTGCCCGGGGCGGACGGAAAACCCGTCCAGGTGTGGATCGTCAAGCCGCACGGCTTCGACCCGGCGAAGAAGTACCCGCTCATCCTGAACGTCCACGGCGGCCCGCAGCAGCAGTGGGCCGATTCCTATCGTGGCGACTGGCAGGTCTACCCCGGCGCCGGGTACGTCGTCGCGTTTCCGAACCCGCACGGCTCGACCGGCTTCGGCCAGGCGTACACGTCCGCGATCTCCGGCGACTGGAGCGGGAAGGTCATGACCGACATCGAGAAGGTCACGGACGCGCTCGAGAAACTCCCGTACGTCGATAAGGACCGCATGGGTGCCATGGGATGGTCCTGGGGCGGCTACGCGATGATGTGGCTCGAGGGCCACACGACGCGCTTCAAGGTGCTCGCCTCGATGATGGGCGTCTACGACCTCCGCGCGATGTATTCCTCCACCGAAGAGGTCTGGTTCCCGCACTGGGACCTCAAGGGCGCGCCGTGGGAGAACGCGGCGCTCTACAAGGCCGACAGCCCCTCCGAATACGTGCGGAACTTCAAGACCCCGTGCCTCGTCATCACGGGCGAGAAGGACTACCGCGTCCCGTACACGCAGTCGCTCGAGTTCTTCACGGACCTGCAGGCGCGCGGCGTCCCGTCGCGCCTCATCGTCTTCGAGAAGTCCGGCCACTGGCCGAGCGCCTTCGAGATGGGTCTGTACTACGCCGCGCACCTCGACTGGTTCCACCGGTGGCTCGGCGGCCCTCCGTCGCCGTGGAAGCCGGAGGACCTCGTGTCGGGGCGCTGAGGCTCGACCGGCGGTGTTCTCGAAGAGGCTGCCCGCCGTCCGCGACGAGAACCTCATCACGCGCGCGCTTGCGGCGCGGACGCGGCCGCACCTCGACCTGACCGTCACGAACCCGACGGCGGTCGCCCTGCGCTCCGGCGGGGCCGACCTTTTCGCGGACGTCCCAGGCGACGCGGCGCTCCTGGCGCCGCTCGCGGACCCGCGCGGCCTCGTCTACGGGCCCGACCCGCGCGGGATGCCGCGCGCGCGCCTCGCCGTCAGCAACTGGTACGCGGCCGTCCACGGCGTCCTCGCACCACCTGAGCGCCTCGTCTTGACCGCCTCGACGAGCGAGGCGTACGGCTGGCTCTTCAAGGTCCTCGCGGACCCGGGCGACGCGGTCCTCGTGCCCGCGCCGTCGTACCCGCTCCTCGACGCACTCGCGGGCCTCGAGAGCGTTGCGATCGCGCGCTATCCGCTCGCCGCCGAGGACGGCTTCCGCCTTCACGCCTCGGCCGTCGCTTACGAAGTGGAGCGCCTCGCCTCCGCCGGGACCCGGACCGCTGCCGTCGTCGTCGTGAACCCGAACAACCCGACCGGCAGCTCGATTGCCGGCGCCGAGCTCGACGCGCTCCTCGCGCTCGCCGCCGCGAACGGATTCGCGGTGATTTCGGACGAGGTCTTCGTCGATTACCGGTACACGGACCGCCCCGGCGACGTCGCCGTCGCCGCCTGCGCGGAACGAGGCGCTCGTGTTCTCGCTCGGCGGCCTCTCGAAGTCCGCGGCGCTTCCCCAGCTCAAGCTCGGCTGGATCCTCGCGAACGGCGCCGAGCCATTACTCGGGGACGCGCTCCGGCGGCTCGAATGGGTCGCGGACACGTACCTTTCCGTCGGGACGCCCGTTCAGCTCGCCCTTCCGCGCCTCCTCGAGCACGGCCGCCGCGCCGTGGAGGCGATCTGGGCGCGCGTCCTCAAGAACGAGCGGGCGCTGCGCGACGCGTTCCCCCAGGGCGGTGCCGTCACGGTAGCGCCCGTGCCGGCGGGCTGGTCCGCGTGTCTGCGCGTCCCGGCCGTGCGCTCCGAGGAGGACATCGTCCTCGACCTCCTCGAGACGCACGACGTCCTCGTCCACCCGGGGTTCTTCTACGAGTTTCCGACGGAGGCCTGGCTCGTCGTGAGCCTCCTGCCTCCGCCCGAAGTCTTCACCGAGGGCGCCGCGCGGGTGGCACGGGCGCTGCGGTGACGACGCCTACGGCCGCGACCGGACGAGGAGCTCGTTCAGGTATGTCTTCCAGACGTCGGCCATCGTGTGCGTCTGGTGTCCGCGCGTCTTCTCCGACAGCGGGAAGACGACGGCCTGGCCGTTCTTCACGCGCGCGACACCCTTCTCGAGGATCCCGAGCTCGGGAGGGTTGATCGCGTCGTCGGCGAAATTGATCGCCAGCAACGGTGCTTTGATCCGCTCCAGTTGCAGGGATGCATCGTAGTCGCGCGACGCGTCGAGGGCCCAGAGAAGATCGTTCGCGTCGGTCTTCGCGAACCGGTCCGCGACGTACGTCTCGGCCGCGGCGTCGGCCGCGGCCCGGTCCGGCGCCCGCTGCATCCACCCGAGCGGACTCCCGGACAGGACGAGGAGCAGGGAAAGCGCGCCTTTCAGGCCGCGGGGCTGCGTCGCGTAGTCGCCGCCCTTCCAGTCGGGGTCCGAGCGGATGAGATCCATCGCGAGCCTTCGCCACATCCGGTTGCGGCCGACGATCGGGGCCGGGAGGCACGCGAGCGGGAGGAGCGCGTCCATGAAATCGGGATGGGACTCGCCCCACATCCACGCGTGCATCCCGCCCATCGACGTCCCGATCACGAGCCTGAGGTGCGTGACGCCGAGCGTCTCGGTGAGGAGACGGTACTGGGCGCGGACCATGTCGTCGTACGTGTAGCGCGGGAACCTCGCCCTCAGTCCGTCGCTCGGCTTCGACGACCCGCCGTGGCCGATCCCGTCGGGAATGACGACGTAGAACCGCGAGGCGTCGAGCGGCTGGCCGGGCTGGAAGAGCACGCCCGCGAACGCGGGCCCGAGGAACTGCGCCGAGGACCCTCCCGTCCCGTGCAGGACGAGGACCGCGTTCGCGGTGCGTCCGCGCGCGTCATCGAGTCTCCGGCCGAGGGTCACGTAATGGATGCGGATCTCGGGGAGGGTCTCCCCCGAAGAGAACCGGAAGTCTCTGAGAATGGCTTCATCCGGGACGGGTTTGACCGGCACGACCTGCGCGCGGGCCACGAACGCGGCCCAGGAGAGGAGGACCGCTCCCGTGACGTTCCAACGCCGTCTCATTTTCCGCGATTAGACCCCGATTCTGCCCCCGTGCATTAGTCTTCGAAGAATTCCGATGTTTTCCCCGATCGCGGTCCCGCTCTGGGCGCTCGTCCTGCTGGCGTTCCTCGCGGGCTGGGCGATCCTCGACCGGATGTTGCGCCCGGCGGCGCGCGCCGTGATGCGGCGGCGCGCGAATCGCGTCATCGACGAGGTGAACGCCCGCCTCCCCGTACGCCTCCCGCCGTTCAAGATGACGAAGCGCGAGGTCCTCGTGGACCAGCTGCGCTTCGACGCGAAGGTGCTCGAGGCGGCGGACGCCTTCGCGAAGGAGTCCGGCCTCTCGCGGGACGAGGTGCAGGCGCGCGTCGAGAAGGACGCGCGAGAGATCGTTCCGGCCTTCAACGCCTGGGTCTACTTCCGCGCGGGGTATGCCGTCGCGCGGGCTCTCGCGCGGGCTCTGTACCGCGTCCGTCTCGGGTCGGCGGACGACGCCGGTCTCGCCGCGATCCCGGACGGCTCGACGGTCGTCTTCGTCATGAACCACCGCAGCAACATGGACTACATCCTTCTCTCGTACCTCGCGGCCGAGAAGACGGCCCTGAGCTACGCGGTTGGCGAGTGGGCGCGAATCTGGCCCGTGCAGGGACTCGTGCGCGCGACCGGGGCGTATTTCGTGCGGCGCGACTCGAAGGACCCGCTCTACCGGCGCGTCCTCGAGCGCTGGGTCGCGATGGCGACGGCGAACGGCGTCCCCCAGGCCGTATACCCGGAGGGCGGCCTCTCCAAGGACGGCGCGCTCCGCCCGCCGAAGCTCGGCCTGATCGACTACATGCTGCGCGGGTTCGACCCGAAGGGGTCGCGCGATCTCGTGTTCGTTCCCGTCGGCGTCAACTACGACCGCGTCCTCGAGGACCGGACGCTCCTCCTGGGCCGTTCCCCCGCCCAGGGAAAGGCGTCCCGCCGCGACACGTTCGCCGAGACGCTGCGCTTCCTGCGGCGCAACGCGCGGCTCCTGATCGCGAACGAGTGGCACCGCTTCGGATACGCGTGCGTGTGCTTCGGGACGCCGGTCTCGACGCGGGCGTGGCTCGCGGCGAAAGGCCTCGACCTCGAGCGCGTCTCCCGCGACGCGCGCTTCGCCGCCGTCGGGGAGCTCGCGCAGGACCTGATGGCGCGGATCGCGCGCGTGATCCCGGTCCTGCCCGTCTCGCTCGTCGCGAGCGCCCTCGCGGACGCGCCGGACCGCGCCTTCAGCGAGCTCGAGCTCAAGGCGGAGGTCCTCGGCCGCTGGCGCGCGCTCGAGGCGGGCGGCGCGTACGTCCACGTGCCGCGCGGGGACCAGGACTACGCCGTCTCCGTCGGCCTGAGGATGCTGACGCTCCGCCACATCGTGACCTCTTCGGGCGGCCTGTTCCGTCCCGTTCCGGCGGAGCTCCCGCTGCTCCGGTATTACGCGAACGCGATCTCCGGCGCGCCGCGTGCGTGAACGTCAGCGCCGCCGCAGCCGGGCGCGCACGCCGGGCGGGATCGGAATGCCGGTGGACCCCAGCAGCCCCGCGTCGAAGAGACGCAGGTCCATGAAGCCGAGCCGGCGCTCGGGCGGCCCCGGGACGAGCGGCGTCGCCCGGCGCGTCGCGAGATAGCCGCTCACGTCCCAGAGGTCCCCGTCGGACGTCTCCCAGCCGCGCGCGTCGAAACGCGAAAGGTCGACGGGGCGCCCGACGGCCCTCAGGCCCTTGTCGCCCACGAGGTTGTAGTAGCAGTCGAAGTAGCTCATCGCGAGCTCGCGGAGCGACTGGTAGACCGGCGAGCGGAAGCGCAGGCCCGAATAGTTGGACTTCGCGACCGCGCCCCAGAGGCCGTGCGCGTGGTAGAGCGCGAGGACGTGGTCGGTGTCCCGGACGGCGTGGAGCTGGGCGACGCGCGGCGCATGCCCGAGGCGCCGAAGCGCCGCCGCCGCGAAGAGCGCCCCCTCGAAGCAGTGCGCCTCCCCCGTCTCGAGGACGCGGCGCGGCGAGCGCGCCGTCTCGCCGCCCTTCTCCTTGTTGTAGCGGAGCTCGTCGAGGAAGAGCTGGATCGCCTCGGGCGAGCGGAGCCCGTGCGGGAGCCGAAGACTCGTGTTGCTCAAGACGGGGAGGATTCTAGGAGGGGAAAAGAGAAGAAGAAGATTTTCTTAGAATGAGCATGTGGAGGGGCAACCGGCTGTGCGCGCGACCCAGGTGGGCGCCGTTTCACGGCTGTCGTTGCCCGGCGCGCCCGGGTTCGCGGCGGGCTTCACGCGCGGCGCGCTGACGGCCCGCAGCCTCGATCCGGACGTCGCGGCCCGCGCGCTCGCCGAGGCGTTCGCCGCGCCGGACGCCGAAGTGATCAGGCTGAGACAGGTGCACGGTGCCCGCGTTCTCACCTTCGAAGAACCGCCGCGAAAGCGGCGGAACGTCCTCCTCGGAGAAGGCGACGCCGCGATCACCTGCCGACCGAACGTCCTCCTCGCGGTCGCCTCGGCCGACTGTGTCCCGATCGTGCTCGCCGACTCCGCGACGGGCTGGATCGCCGCCGTCCACGCGGGTTGGCGCGGGACCGCGGCGCGCGTCCTCGACGCCGCTCTCGACGCGCTCGAGGCGCGCGGCGTCCCGCCGCGAAGCCTCTCCGCCGCGTTCGGTCCCTCGATCTCCGGCGAACGGTACGAAGTGGGTCCCGAGGTCCTCGCCGCGCTTCGCGCGGCGTACGGGGATTCTCCGGAGGGGGCCGTTTCGCCCGGGCGCGACGGACGCGGGCTCGTCGACATCGCCCTCTTCAACGAATTCACGCTGAGAAGACGCGGCGTGGCGGCCTCGCGCGTGAATCGTCCGGCGGTCTGCACCTTCGCGGCGGACGACCTTCCCTCCTGGCGGAGGGACGGACCGGGCGCCGGGCGGATCCTCACGGGCGTCCTCCAGCTCGCCTGAAGGCGCCGCGCGTCAGGGCACGGGGCGCGCCGGGAGCCTCGGAGTCTCGCGTCCCTTGAGCTGGCCGCACGCCGCGTCGGCCTGCAGGCCCTTCGACCAGCGCACGGTCACGGGCACCCCGCCCGCCGCGACCACGCGGGCGAAGGCGTCGACCGCGGCGTCCGAAGGACGTTTCAGGCCCGGCAGCCACTCGGCCGACTCGTTGAGGGGGATCAGGTTCACCTTCGCGGCGAGCGGCCTCACGAGGGCAACGAGTCGCGCCGCGTCCTCCGGGCGGTCGTTGACGCCCGCGATGAGGACCCACTCGAACGTGATCTTCCGCCCGCGTTCGAGAGGCCAGCGCTTGAGGGCCGCGACGAGCTCCGCGAGCGGGTACGTCCGGTTGATCGGCATGAGCTTCGACCGCGTCTCGTCGTCCGCTCCGGAGAGCGATACGGCGAGGTTCGGCCGGCGGACGCGCGAGGCGAGCGACTCGATTCCGGGCACGACGCCCGCCGTCGAGATCGTCGTGCGCCGAGGCGAGACCTCCGTCTCGAGGAGGTCGAGCGCGCGCTTCACGTTTCCGACGTTCAGGAGCGGCTCGCCCATTCCCATGAAGACGACGTTCGCCTCGCGCGGCCCGAATCCCCTCGCCTTCGCGATCGCGAGGTATTGCCCGACGATCTCGCCCGCGGTGAGGTTCCGTCCGGCCCCCATGCGCCCCGTGACGCAGAACGCGCAGTCGACGGCGCAACCCGCCTGTGACGAGACGCAGATCGTGACGCGCGCGGCCTCCGGCGTGTCGGGGTCCGTCCACGACGGCCTCTTCCGCGACTCGACGATATAGACGGCCTCGACGCGCGCACCGTCTCCGAGCTCGAGAAGGAACTTCTCCGTCCCGTCCGGAGCGAACGTCCTCGCGACGACCTTCGGGAGGCCGATCGCGAAGTCCTTCGCGAGCGCCTCGCGCATGGCCTTCGGGAGGTTCGACATCTCGGCGAAGGACGCGGCGCGGCGCTCGTAGATCCACTTCGCGATCTGTGCGGCGCGGTACGGCTCCGGCGCGACCTCGCGCACGGCGCGCGCGAGGTCGAGGGGAGGGAGGCCCAGGAGGTCCTGCGTCAACCGCGCTTGGCGACCGTCGACCGGATCGTGACCGCGGCGTGGGGGCGCCTCCTCGCGCGGATCGGGCGCGTCGGGTCGATCCCGACGGAGCGCAGGAAGCCGAGGTCCTTGACGTTGATCTGGAAGACCGCCGTGTCGAGCCCTTCCGCGCCGCCCTCGCCTTTCGGCGCGGAGAGGCCGCCGCGGCGGATCGAGGGGAGCGCCGCCGACGAGCGGCGCCCGCGCTTGTCGAGGGCGACCGTCGCGTCCAGGCACAGGTACGCGCCGTAGCCTTCGGCCTTCACTTTCGCGAGGATCTCGTGCACCTTCTCCGACGAGGACACCGCCTCGTTGAGTGCGGCTCCGAGCTCGCGAAGATACGCGCGGACTTTCTCGTCGAGTGCCATCCGGTCGGCAATCTAGGCCGAGCCCCGGAGCGAGTCAATCGGGGAGGCGGGCCGTTCGGTTTTCGCGAGGGGGGATCTTCCCCTCGGCGCCCCACAGGAGCAGAATCTACGGCCGTGCTTTTCGGCCCGAAGAAGCTGCGCATGCCGACTCCCGAGGAGGCGCTCCCCGGGCGCGCCGAGAAGATGCCGGTCCCGAGGGCGCACTTCGTCAACGGACATCCGCTCGAGCCGCCGTTTCCGCCGGGAACGAAGACCGCGCTCTTCGGCCTCGGCTGCTTCTGGGGCGCGGAACGGAAATACTGGGAGACGCCGGGCGTCTTCACGACGGCCGTCGGCTACGCGGGCGGCCTCACGCCGAACCCGACGTACCGCGAGGTCTGCACGGGGATGACGGGGCACGACGAGGTCGTCCTCGTCGTCTACGACACCGCGAAGATCTCGTACGAGGACCTGCTGAAGGTCTTCTGGGAGAGCCACGACCCGACGCAGGGCATGCGACAGGGCAACGACGTCGGCACTCAGTATCGCTCGGCGATCTACGCGTTCGACGCGGAGCAGAAGGCCGCGGCGGAGGCCTCGAAGGCCGCGTACCAGCCGAAGCTCGCCGAGGCCGGGCACGGCGCGATCACGACCGAGATCCTCGACGCGCCGCCCTTCTACTACGCCGAGGAGTACCACCAGCAGTACCTCGCGAAGAACCCGGACGGATACTGCGGGATCGGCGGCACGGGCGTCTCGTGCCCCGTGGGCCTCGTGAAGCGCGCCTGACGAGCGTTCAGGGCGCGTCGGGCGGCAAGGCCGCCGCGATCACGTAGTCGCCGAGAAGCCGGTCCGTCTGCTCGTGCATCCCCTTCGTCCCGTAGTTCGTGCTCGTGAGGACGGCGACGAGGTCGAGGTCCGGGACGAGGACCACCTTGTTGCCGCCGTTTCCGCTCATGAACGCGGCCACGTGCTCCCTGCCCTTCGGCCCGAACGCCCGGAGCCAGACGAAGTACCCGTACTCGGACCTCTCGTCGATGTGCGCGTGCGGTCGGAGCGTCTCCTTCACCCACGCTTCCGACAGGATGCGCCGTCCGCCCCACGCCCCGCCGTTCAGGAGGAGCTGCGCGAGCCTCAGGAGGTCGCGGCTCGTGAGGCGGAGGCCTCCGCCGCCCATCGGGAGGCCGAGCGGCGAAAACACCCATTCCGCGCGCGCGATGCCGAGCGGGCGGAAGAGCCGCTCCTGGGCGAACGCGTCGAGCGGCTTCTTCGCCGCCTTCTGGACGACGGCGCCGAGCGTCACGGCCCCGGCGGTGCAATAGCTGAAGTCCCGGCCGTACGGCTGCTTCGCGGGCTCGTCTCCTCTGATGAACCCGCGGACCGGGAGGTCCAGCGCGAACCGCACCCAGTCCTCGATCGGGTACATGCGCTCCTCGTTGCCGCGCGAGAAGCTGTTCCAGTCGTTGCACTCGAGGATCGAGCTCATCGTGAGAAGGTCCTCGACGGTGATCGCGTCCTTGCGGGCGTCCGGGTTCCTCAGGGGGCGCAGCTCCGGGAAGTACGGCACGACGCGAGCGCCGACTCCGGGGACGAGGCCCGCGTCGACGGCGATCCCGACGAGCATGCCGGTGATCGTCTTCGTCGCCGAGCGCGTGTCGCGGAGCGTGTCGGCGTTCCCCTCGAGGTACGTCTCGTGGACGAGCTTCCCGTGCCGCGCCACGAGGAGGCTCGTGATCCTCTTCAGCTCGCCCGAGCGGGCGAGCGCATCCATGTCGGCGAGGCGCTGGGCGGACATTCCCACCGACTCGGGGGCCGCGAGGGACAGGTCGAGGACGGGAGCGTCTTCCGCGAAGGCGCGTCGGCCGAGAAGCGTGAGAAGCAGGGCCGCGAGCGTCGGGCCGCGGCGGAGAGATGCCATGCGGAGATCTCCTCGTCAGAGGGGACGCACGGCAGCACGAAAGGTTCTTCAGGGGCGAGACAGTGTCTCACCGATCCGCTAGACTGCGGCGTTCCGGAGATCCCTTGCGCTACGAATCCGTCCGCCCCCGCTTCGAGCCGTTCCTCCTCGCCGTCGAGCGCCCCGGGCGCTATCTCGGCCTGGAGCGAAACGTCGTGCGCAAGGACCTCGCGAGGATGGACGTCACGGTGTGCCTCGGCTTTCCCGACGCCTACGAGATCGGGATGAGCCACACGGGAACGAAGATCCTGTACGAGATCGTGAACCGGAACGCCGCGTGGGCGTGCGAACGCACGTACGCGCCATGGACGGACTTCGAGGCGGTGCTGCGCCGCGAGAAGGTCCCGCTCTTCTCCGTCGAGTCCTTCGCGCCCGTCCGCGACTTCGACGTCTTCGGCCTCTCGCTCCAGAGCGAGATGAACTACACGAACGTCCCGAACATGCTCGACCTCGCGGGAATCGCCGTGCTCGCGGCGGACCGCGGTGACTCGGATCCGATCGTGGTCGGCGGGGGCCCGTGCGTCGCGAACCCCGAGCCGCTGGCGGACTTCTTCGACGTCTTCCTGATCGGCGACGCCGAAGAGGCGCTCCCCGCCTTCCTCGAGGCCGTCGCGCGCACGAGGGGCCTCCCCCGCCGCGAGCGCCTCCTCGCGTTCGCCGCTTGCCCCGGGATCTACGTGCCGTCGCTCTACGACGTGACCTACGGCGCCACGACCGGTGACGCCACGACCGGCGACGGCGACCGCGTCGCCGCGTACGTCCCGAACGCTCCCGGCGTTCCCGCGGAGGTCAAGCGCGTCTGGGTCGAGAAGCTCTCGGCGGACGTCTACCCCGCAAGGCCGATGGTCCCGTCCGTCGACATCGTCCAGGACCGGCTCGGCCTCGAGATCATGCGCGGCTGCACGCAGGGCTGCCGCTTCTGCCAGGCCGGCTACTGGTACCGGCCCGTCCGCGAGCTGGACCCCGCGGACGTGGCGAAGGCGACGAAGGCGTTCATCGACGAGGCGGGCTGGAGCGAGGTCGGCCTCCTCTCGCTGTCCTCGGCGGACTACTCGCAGATCGAGCCCCTCGTCGCGTGCCTCGCGCCCGAGCTCGCGAAGACGAAGGTCTCGATCTCGCTGCCGTCGCTCCGCGCCGAGGCGTTCTCCGTGGCGCTCGCGGACGCCGTGTCCGAGGTGCGCAAGTCCGGCTTCACGTTCGCGCCCGAGACGGGATCGGACCGCCTGCGCCGCGTCATCAACAAGACGTTCACGAACGCGGACATGGTCAAGGCCGCCGACGTCGCGTTCTCGCGCGGCTGGGACATGATCAAGGTCTACACGATGATCGGCCTTCCGACGGAGACCGAGCCGGACCTCGACGAGCTCGTCGACGCTCGTGAAGGACATCCTCGCGCAGGGGCGCCGGCACGGTGTCCGCGCCCAGGTGAACGTCTCCGTCGGCTGTTTCGTCCCGAAGAGCTTCACGCCGTTCCAGTGGTTCGGCTTCGACGGCGTCGACAGCCTCCAGAGGAAGATCGCCTACCTCAAGGACCGCTTCCGCTCCGTGAAGGGCGCGAAGATGACGTGGCACGAGCCGAAGGAGGCCGAGATCGAGGCGATGCTCTCGCTCGGCGATCGGCGCATGGGCCGCGCCATCCTCGAGGTCTGGAAGAGAGGCGGACGCTTCGACGCGTGGAGCGAGCACTTCTCGTGGGAGCGCTGGACCCAGGCGCTCGAGGCCGCGGGCGTCCCGAAGAGCCGCCACCTCCGTCACAAGGACCCGAAGGAGACGCTCCCGTGGGACGTCATCGACGCCTCCATCCGCAAGCCGTTCCTCGTCGTCGAGTGGAAAAAGGCGCTCAAGGAGATGGACACGGACGACTGCAAATGGGGCCACTGCTACGCCTGCGGCGTCCCGGGCGACGGCGAGGACACCGTCCTCGCGAACCCGCTGCCGAGGGAATTCGAATTTTGCTTCGGAGGGGAGCGACGCGCCGGGCGCGCCGCCCGGGGATTCGGATTCGGATTTCTTGGAAGGTAATAAAGGCTACCGCGGCGTCGGAGCGTTGCCGGTCGCGCCGGCGCGAGCCGCGGGCGCATCGCCCTCGTTACCATTGGAAGAAGAATCTTCTCTTGCGTCTTCCTCTTCCTCTTCAGCAGAAAGATCTCCTTTCTCTCTTCCCTCCGCCTATACCGAAAAAGCGAAGGGCGCGGCCTACCGCATGAAGGCCGAGCCCGACCTGCTGCCGCTCAGGCAGCGGCGCTCGCCCGCGAGCGGGATCGCGGCGCCGGTGCCTCTCTCGGCGCGGTCGTACCGCCTCTCGTTCGAGAAGCTCGGCGACGCGCGGTACCTCTCGCACCGCAATACGATGGACGTCCTCGAGCGTGCGCTCCGCGCCTCGGCCGCGCCCGTGCGGTACACGGAGGGCTACAACCCGCACCTCAGGCTTTCGATGGGCCCGGCGCTCCCGCTCGGGCACGAGTCGAATCACGAGCTGTTCGACGTGGACGTCCTCGACGCTCTCACGGACGCGCACGTCGGGGCCGTGAACGACCGCCTGCCTCACGGCCTGAGAATCACGACCTGCATCGAGCTGCCGAAGGGCGCGAAGTCCCTCGGGCGCGCGGCGACGGAGGCGGTCTACCGCTTCACGCTCCCGAACGGCGAGACGCGCGAGGAGCGCCTGTCGCTCATGGGGCAGACCGCCACGACGCCGAAGAAGTTCCTCGAGAAGGAGTACGGCGTCCCTCCCGAGGGCCAGCACGCGGTTCGCGTCACGCGTCTCGAGACGGTCCTCGGCGCGTAGGCGTCGCGCATGGAGGACACGCTTCAGGCTCGTCTCGCGGCGCACCGGACGCTCGCCGGCGCGCCGCCCGAGCAGCTCGCGTGGCTCGTCGCCCGCGGCCACCTCCTGAAGCTGGAGACCGGAGGGATCCTCACGGCGAAAGGCAAGCCCGTCCGCGGCCTCTTCGTCGTCCTCTCCGGCCATCTTTCGATCCACATCGACCGGGGTGCGGGGCCGCACAAGGCCATGGAATGGCGCGGCGGCGACGTGACGGGGGTCCTGCCGTACTCGCGCCTCACGACCTCACCGGGCGACGTGAGGGCCGAGGTGCCGACGGAGATCTTCATGGTCCCCCGCGAGGAGATCCCCGGCCTGATCCGCGACTGCCACGAGCTCACGTCGATCTTCGTGCACGTCATGCTCGACCGCGCCCGCCAGTTCACGTCGAGCGACCTCCAGGTGGAGAAGATGGCCTCGCTCGGCAAGCTGGCGGCGGGCCTCGCGCACGAGCTGAACAACCCGGCCTCCGCCGTCGTCCGGAGCGCCGAGGGACTCAGGGCCCGCCTCGCCGAGCTCGACACGGCCGCGCGCGCGCTCGGCGCCGTCCACCTGACGGAACCGCAGAAGGCCGCCGTCGAACGGGCGCGCGGACTCTGCCTTGCCGCGGCCGGCACGAAGTTCGGGAGCTCGCCCCTCGAGCGGGCGGACCGCGAGGACGCCCTCACGGAGTGGCTCGAGCGCCACGACGTGGACGTGACGGCCGCCGAAGAGCTCGCGGATTCGGCGATCACGCTCGACGGCCTCGAGGGACTCGCCGAGGAGCTCAAGGGGGAGACGTTGCAGGCCGCTCTCCGGTGGCTCGTGACGGGTTGCGCCACCTCCCAGCTCGCGAGCCAGATCGAGACGGCCGCGACCCGGATTCACAACCTCGTCACGGCGGTGAAGGGCTTCACGTACATGGATCAGGCGACGATGCCCAAGCCGGTGGACATCGGCCAGGGGCTGTCCGACACGCTGGCCGTGCTGAACGCGAAGGCCCGGGGGAAGTCCGTGAAGGTGACGCTCGACGTCGAGGCCGGTCTGCCGCGCATCCCGGGGTTCGGCGGCGAGCTCAACCAGGTCTGGGCGAATCTCGTCGACAACGCGCTCGACGCCGCGCAGGGCCACGTCGCCGTCACGGCGCGCCGCCTGGGTCCGTCCGTCGTCGTGAGCGTCGTGGACGACGGACCCGGGCTCCCTCGGGAGATCCGCGACCGCATCTTCGATCCGTTCTTCACGACGAAACCGGTGGGCCAGGGCACCGGCCTCGGCCTCGACATCGCGCGACGCCTCGTGTCCCGGCACCTCGGAGAGATCGAAGTCGAGTCCCGCCCGGGACACACGGAGTTCCGCGTCGCGCTGCCGACCGACGCGGGAACTGGCTGACGGGACCGGAGCGCGCGGCTTAGACTGCCGGCCATGCGCTGGACCGTCCGCTGCCACGCGACCTTCGAGGCCGCGCACCACCTCGTCCACTACGTCGGCGGTCCCGAGCCCGCGCACGGCCACTCCTGGAAGATCGAGGTGGCCCTCGGCGTCGAGCGCCTCGGACCGTACGACCTCTCCGTCGACTTCGTTCCGACCGAGTCCTTCGTGAAGGACCTCGCCGCCCGGCTCCACAACCGCGACCTGAACACCGTCCCGCCCTTCGACGGGAGAAACACGAGCGCCGAGAACGTCGCGCTCTGGGTCGCGGACGAGATCGCGAAGGCCGGCCTGCTGAAGAGCGGGGCGCGGCTCGAGGAGGTCACGGTGTGGGAAGGCCCGCGGAACAGCGTGACGTACCGGCCGTCTTGAAGCCGCCGCGTGCGACCGTCGCTCTCGCCGCGCTCGCGGCCCTCCTGGCGGGGGCGCTGCCGTTCCTCGTCTCGGCGACGGCGTGGCCCGAGATCGTGACCCCCGCCTGGTTCGTCACGCGCGGGATGCGGCTCTACGACCAGATCCTCTTTCCCCACACCCCCGCGCTCATCCTCCTGACCGCTCTGGCGGGATCCGTGTTCGGCTTCCACGGGAGCGTCCTGCGCGCCGTGCCGGCCGGAGCGCTCGCGGCGGCGGCGGCGCTCCTCGTCCTCGGGACGCGGCCGCACCGGGCAGCCCGGGTGGGGCCGCTCGTCGGCTTCTTCGCCGGCCTGCCCCTCCTCGCGCTGCTCACGGTCTACACGGAGGGGCCGGCACTCTGGCCGGAGCCGTTCCTCGCCCCGTTCCTCCTCGCCGGCGTCCTCCTCCTCGAGCGGCACGAACGCACGGGCGCCCCGGGCCCCCTCGCCCTTGCCGGGCTCGTCTTCGGCTTCGCGATCCTCGTCAAGCAGACGGCCGCGTGGCCCCTTCTCGCGGCGTTCCTCTGGGTCGCGATCCGGAGCCGCCGGCGGAGCGGGCGCGCCGCCGCGACGTTCGCGGCGGCCGGCGCTCTCCCCTACGCCGGCTTCGCGCTCTCCTGGGCGCTCGCGTTCCGGACGACCGCTCACGTGCGCTGGACGCTCGTCTACCCGGTCTTCTCGGGCATGTCGCGCGAGATCGCAACGACCGTCACGCGAGCCGACGTCCACGAAGCGCTCGTCCTCGCCCTTCCGCTCGCGGCGCTGTTCCTCGCGGGAGCGGCGTCGAGCCCGGCGAGAGGGCTCCGTTCGCCGCTCGCCGCGGTCGCCCTCTCCACGGCCGGGATGGCGTGGCCCCGGTTCGGTCTTCTGCACCTCGCCGGGGCGACCGGCCTCGTCGTCCTCGCGGCCTGCCGCGCGCTCGTCGTCCTGCGTGCGTCCGTCCGGCAGGCAGCCGCACGGCCGGCGCGGACCCCGGCCGCCAGGACCCTCGCGCTCGGACTCTCCGGGGCCGCGCTGGCGATCGCCTTCGGCGTCGCCGTGCTCGGAGCCGGGCCCCTCGTCCTCGACGCCGTCCACGGTCCCCTCTTCTTCTGGGACGACACGACGACCCGCGCCCTGGCGGACGCCGCCCGTGCGCGCGCCGCGCCGGGCAGCGAGATGTTCGTCTTCGAGCCGCACCAGACTCTCTACCCGCGGACGGGGACGCTGTCGCCCGGCGGCTTCTACGTGAACCCGCAGTTCTGGTACTGCCTCGCGCGCGATCGCGGGGACGAGCGCCTCGTCGCCGCCCTCGCGGAGCGGCCCGGGCTGCCGATCCTGTTCCGCGAGCCCCCGGCCGACGTCGAGGCCGTGCACGCGACACGCACGTACGCATTCCTCGTTTCCCGGACCGAGCCCGACGGCCCGGCTCCCGGAGCGGCCTCGTGGCGGCGGGTGGCCGCACACCCCTAACATCCCGCCATGCACCTCGTCGCGCTCCACGGCTACCCCCTCGACCACCGCATGTGGGACCCGCTCGCCGCGCTCGCGGCCGACGGCCGGCTCGGCGCGATCGCCGCCGTCTTCGCCCCGGACCTGCGCGGCCGCGGCCGGTCTTTGCATCCGGCGGTCGCGCTCCACGCGATGTCCCTCCTCGCGGACGACGTCGCCCGGGACGTCGAGGCGGCGCTCCCGGAGGGCGCGCCCTTCCTCCTCGCCGGCCTCTCGATGGGCGGCTACGTCTGCTTCGAGCTCCTCAAGCGGCACGGCGCCCGCTGGCGCGGGAGGCTGCGCGGACTCGCGCTCTTCGACACGAAAGCCTCGGCGGACGACGACGCCGGGCGCTCGGGACGCAAGGCGGCGATCGAGGCGATCCGCCGCGACGGCATCGAAGCGGCGCTCACGGCGATGCTCCCGAAGCTCCTCGCGCGGCCCGCACGGGGAACGGCTGCCGAGGACCTCGTGAAGCGGATGGTGCTCGCGACGCCGCCCGAGACCGCGATGGCCGACCTCGCGGGCCTCGCCGTGCGCGACGAGGGCTTCGAGGCCCTCTCCGCGTTCGATCGTCCGCTCCTCGTCGCCGTGGGAGAGGAGGACGCGATCGCGCCGCCGTCGGACGCCGAAGCGATGACGGCCGTCGCCTCACGCGCCCCGTGGGTCAGGCTCCTGACCGTGCCCGGCGCCGGCCACATGGTCCCGCTCGAGCAGCCCGACGAGGCCGCCGCGGGCCTCGTCTCGCTCGCGGAGGCCGGCTCACGGTGACCGCCTGGATCGAGCGGACGGCAGTTCGAGAAGCGCGCGAACGCGCCGCAGCACCGAGCGACCTCGACGCTGTCGGGCGGGCGGACCGCGAGCCAGCCATGGAAGAATGGCTCGAAACGTCCGCCGGGGCGGCGTCCGGAGGTCGTTGACCATGGCAAAGCCCGTCATCCTCAGCGTGGACGACGACCCCGAGGTGCTCGGTGCCGTCGAACGCGACCTCAGGGCGCACTACCGGAGCGATTACCGCATCCTGAGGGCCGGCTCGGGAGCGGAGGCGCTCGAGGCTGCCCGCCAACTCAAGCAGCGCGAAACCCCCGTCGCGCTCTTCCTCGTCGACGAACGCATGCCGGGAATGACGGGCACAGAGTTCCTGCGCGAGGCGGTCAAGCTCCACCCGTCGGCGCGCCGCGTGCTGCTCACGGCGTACGCGGACACGCAGGCCGCGATCTCCGGGATCAACGACGTCGGTCTGGATCACTACCTCTTGAAGCCCTGGGACCCGCCCGCGCAGCGGCTCTACCCGGTCCTCGACGACCTGCTTTCGGACTGGACGGCGCACGTTCGTCTCCCCTACGAGGGGATCCGCGTCGCGGGCGCGCAGTCATCGCCCGGCAGTTACGCGGTCAAGGAGTTCCTGTCGGGCAATCAGGTCCCGTACCAGTGGATCGACGTCGACCAGGACCCGCCCACGCGGGAGCTGATCCGCTCTTTCGGCGCCGAGGCGCGTCTTCCCGTCGTCCTCTTCCCGGACGGCAGCTTCCTGGTCGCGCCGACGAACCGTGAGCTCGCGGAAAAGACCGGCATGCAGACGAAGGCGCGCCTGCCCTTCTACGACCTTCTGATCGTCGGCGGCGGCCCGGCCGGCCTGGCCGCGGCGGTGTACGGGGCGTCGGAAGGGCTGCGCACGGCGCTCGTCGAGCAGGGCGCGCCTGGGGGCCAGGCCGGCACGAGCTCACAGATCGAGAACTACCTCGGGTTCCCTGCGGGTGTCTCGGGTGCCGACCTCGCGAGGCGCGCGACCACTCAGGCCCGCCGTTTCGGCGCCGAGGTGATCGCCCAGGAGGTCGTGGGCCTGCGCCGCGAGGACCCGTACCGCGTCGTCCGACTCGCCGACGGGACCGACGTGAGCTGCTACGCGGTCGTCCTCGCGACGGGCGTTTCCGTGAGGAGGATGGACGTGCCCGGCGTCGAGGCTCTCCTCGGCATCGGCGTTTACTACGGCGCCGCGATGACCGAGGCCGCGACCTACCGCGCCAAGGGCGTGTGCGTCGTCGGCGCGGGGAACTCGGCCGGCCAGGGGGCCCTGTTCTTCTCGCGCTACGCGCGCCGGGTCACGATGCTCGTCCGTGCGAATTCCCTCGAAAAGTCCATGTCGCGATACCTCGTCGACCGGATCGCGGCGGCGCCGAACATCGACGTCCTGACGGGCGTCGAGGTGACGGCGGTCCGGGGAACCGGCCGGCTCGAGAAGGTCGTCGTCCGTCCCCTGCCGGAAGGGGACGAACGCGACCTCGACGCGGCAGCCATGTTCATCTTCATCGGCGCGAGGCCCGAGACGGGGATGGTCGCCGGCTTCCTCGAGCTCGACAGGCAGGGCTTCGTGCTGACGGGTCCCGACCTCGGGGTCGCGGGACAGCGGCCGCGGGGCTGGACGCTCGAGAGGGACCCCTTCGTCTTCGAGACGAGCGTCCCGGGAGTCTTCGCCGCGGGCGACGTCCGCGCCGGATCCGGCAAGCGCGTCGCCGCGGCCGTCGGCGAGGGCTCCGGCGCGGTCGGCGTCGTGCATCGGTATCTGGAGACGGTCTGAGCGCGTGAACCTTCGAGACGCGGTCGATCCAAGAGCGGCGCTCCGGGCTCTCCCGAAGTCCGTCGCTGCCGGCCTCGCGATGGGGGCGGTCTTATGGACCCTGGGGCTGAGAGACGTCCGCCCCGCGTTCCTCGTCCCGGCCCTCTTCTCGGCCGTCATGTGGGGAGGGTTCGAGCTCGTCGGACCCTGGCTGGAGTTCCGGCCGGACGCGCGCCGGTCCCCGGGCGCGACGGCCCTGCGCGCGTCGCTCCGCGGGGTCGCGCTCTACTCGGGGCTCCTCGCCCTCGCCGTCGTTCTCTGCCGCGTGGTCGCCGGCGTGAACGTCGTCGCGAACCTCGCGGTGGCCGTGATCACGTACTTGATCGGCTTCTGCATCATGTCGCTCGTCGGGGCCTTCCACTCGACCACGGCGCTCGCGAACGCGGCTCTCGAGAGAGCCGAGAACGCGCGCCGGACGCAGGAGCTCGAGGAGGCGCGTGCACTCCAGCTCTCGATGCTCCCGGCCGCGCCCCCGGATGTGCCCGGGTTCACGCTTGCCTTCGGCATGCGGACGGCGACCGAGGTCGGCGGCGACTACTACGACTGGCGGATCGGCGCGGGCGGAGAGCTCAGGATCGCCGTGGGGGACGCGACGGGCCACGGCGTGAGGGCCGGACTCGTCGTCGTTTCGGCCAAGACGCTGTTCCAGACGAGCGGCGCGGGCGGCGCCCTCGATGCCGAGATGCGGCGCGTGAGCGACGGCGTGCGGAGCCTGCGCCTGTCCCGGATGAACATGGCGCTCGCCCTCGTGACGCTCGAACCCGGGCGCGCGCGGATCGCCGCGGGCGGGATGCCTCCCGTCCTTCACTGGCGCGCTGCCGCTTCCCGGGTTTCCGAGATTCTCTTTCAGGCCCCTCCCGCCGGCCAGCTGTCCCGCGGCGCCTACCGCGAAGAGAAGATCGGGCTCGCGTGCGGCGACCGGCTGCTCGTCTTCACGGACGGACTGCCGGAGCTGCGCGACGCGGCGGGCGAGCTCTTCGGCTACGACCGCGTGCGTGACGTGTTCGCCTCCGGGGCCGCGGGGACGCCGCAGTCGTCCGTCGACGCGCTCTTCGCCGCGGCGGACGCCTTCCGGGGGACCCGCCCCCCGGACGACGACATGACGCTCGTCGTCGTCGGCGTCGCCTGAGGGAGAGAGGCGCTACTTGCCCGTCGCGGCTCCGTAGCTCGGGAGCATCGGGGCGAGCGGCAGCTCGGCGGTCCGCGCGGCAGCGGCCGGCTCGAGAGAGGGGAGCGCCGCGGGCCGCGCGGCTGGATTGAAGGCGGGCAGCGGGACGCGCTTGCCGTGCGCGTAGACGGGATGGCGGCCCTTGTCCTTGTACCACTCGGCGAGCGTCGCGCTCTGGTACATCTCCTCGACGATCTTCCTCCACCCCGCGCCCGTGTTGTAGGCACAGAACGAGATCTCGCCGAGCTGGGTCCCGTACGGAATGATGCACATCTCCGTTCGCCGGAAGTCGTAGTTGAAGAGGTCCTGGAACCACATCCCGGCGACGAGGAGGACGCGCCACGGGTAGCGCCCCTGCTTCGCGATCCCCATCCCCCGGCCCGTGTGGCCGTCCATGACCTTGAGCGTCTCCCAGACGCCGAGGTTCTTCGGGACACCGTCGGGCCGGATGTTGCGCGCGAGGGCGAGGGCCGTCTGGACGATCGTGAGGAGCTTCCCGCGCGCCGCGTCCGTGATCACGTTCAGGTCGCGCAGGAGCCGGTCCGCGTCGAGGATCTGCGTGACGGGCACGGCCTGGCCCGTGTCGGGCCTCACGAGCATCATCGTCCCGATCCCGCAGTTCGGGTGGCAGCCGCACTTGAGCGAGCCCCACTGCGCGTCGAGGCCGCCGAGGAGGTCGCGCAGGTCCGAGAAGGGCCCGGAGGCCGACAGCGGGAACCAGTCGCGCATCGGCTCACCGACGCCCGCCTGGGCCTTCACGTCGTGCGCGAGGTGGGAGAGCGTGTAGCGCTGCGCGCGCCGGGACTCGTCGTCGATCTCCTCGTCGCGGCCCGTGAACGAGACGGGCTGGAAGGAGAGGGCGTTGATCTTTTCGATGTTCTCGATCGCGAACTTCAGGATCGCGCCGACCTGGTCGTTGTTGACCGTGTTGACGATCGTCGTGACGAGCGTGACGTCGACCCCGGCCGCGTGCAGGTTGTCGAGCGCCCGGAGCTTCACGTCGTAGAGGTTCCCGACGCCGCGGTGGGTGTTGTTCTCGTTCCCGACGCCGTCGAACTGGAGGTACGCGAGGCGCAGCCCCGCGTCGTACGCCGCGCGTGCGAACTCCGGCTCCTGCGCGAAGCGGATTCCGTTCGTCGCGCACTGGACCGAGAAGTACCCGATCTCGCGCGCGTAGCGCGTCGCCTCGAGGAAGTGCGGCGAGATCGTCGGCTCGCCGCCCGAGAACTGCACCGACATCTGGCGCCGCGGCTTGATCGACGCCGCGTTGTCGAGGATCTCCTGGATGTCACCCCAGCCGAGCTCGTGGACGTATCCGACCTGGTTCGCGTCCATGAAGCACGGGTTGCACATCATGTTGCAGCGGTTCGTGAGGTCCACCGTGAGGACGGCTCCGCGGCCGTAGCGCATGGAGGCGGAGCCGTGGTCGTGAAGGTCGTCCTTCGCGATCTTCACGTCGCGGCCGAAGAAGTTCTCCTCGAGTCGGGCGAAGAAGCGCGCGTCGCTCGCCATGAGGTCCTCGAACGTCCCGTGCTTCGGGCACGTCTTGACCATCCAGATCTCGTTGCCGCGCTGGACGATGTCGGCCGGGATCTCGCCCGGGCGGCCGTCGACGAGGTCGCGCAGCTCGCGCGTCCCGTTCACGATCGCGTCACGCACCTCGCGCGTACAGGTCGGGCACAGGGAATCCGTGCGCCGCGGGAACCCGAGGGGCGGTTTCGTGCGCTCGTGGCTCTTCGGAAGGGGTTCGGGCGACCAGGCAGGCTGGAAAGACCGCGCTGGAACGCGGCGGTTGACGGCCTGGAACGCGCGCCAGGCGGCATCGGCCGCGCCGCGAATGGACCTATAGACCACCTTCCGCATGTCTCCCTCCGAAAATACACGGCGCCGGCCCGCGAGAACAGGTCTCAACTGCCAGCCGAAGCCGGGAATTTAACACGCGCCGCTCACGCGAGCCGTCCGGACACGTCGAGGACGGGCCCGCGGCCCGGAACCTCAGGCGGGCCGTACAGGCGCTCGACGCGGCGGAGGGCGGCCCGGCCGACCGCCCGGACGGCCCCGTAGTTGAGGCCGGCTCCCGCCAGGGCGCCGAGGATAGGCACGACGTGCGCGATCTCGCGGCCGGCCAGACGCACGACGAGGCGCCCGGCGATCTCCTCGGCCGCCCGTGTCGTCAGACGCCGTCCGACGTTCATCCCGGCGCCCGCCGCGAGGCCTGCGAGGACCTCGATCGCCCTCTCCTCGGGCGTCATGGGCGCGCCGTAGAGGACGTGGAGCGAGACGATGAGCCGGCTCTGGAGGACGAGGACGGCCGAGAGTTCGGGGGCCACGGTCGCGACAGAGAGCCAGCCCGGGGGAAGGCTTGCGGCGGCGCCGAGCGCCGCCGCCCTCCGCGCCGCCGTCGCGATGAACCGCTCGGCTTTCTCGCGCGTCGTGAGGTCGGAGTGCTTCGCCGAGAAGGCCCGCACGTCGGCGCGCAGGTTCTCGACGTCGAGGTCGGTCGCCGCCTTCTCGACGACCCTGAGGAAGGCCTCGGCCAGCATCGCGGCTATCATCGGGTCTCCCGGCCTCCCCCACAAGGGTGGCGCGGGCATCGACAGGAGGACGCCGCTCGATGACGTGCAGACCGTGGATCACCCGGACCCTCGTGGCGGCCCTCGCGCTGGGTCTCCTGGCCCCGCCGGCGGCCTCGGCCGCGCCGTCGAAGTCGAGAAAAAGGACGTCCCAGAAGAGCGCGAAGGTGCGCGACGACGCGCACACGCTCGCCGTCGTGCACACGACGCAGGGCGACTTCACCGTACGGTTCTTCCACGACCGCGCGCCGAACCACGTGAAGAACTTCCTCGACCTCGCCGCGTCCGGCTTCTACGACGGCACCCTGTTCCACCGCGTGGTCCGCGACTTCATCATCCAGGGCGGGGATCCGCTCACGAAGGACCCGAAGAACGCGTTCATCTGGGGCAACGCGGGCCGGACGGACGCCAAGGGCAATCCGATCACCCTCAAGCCCGAGTTCAGCGACACGAGCCACCGGCGTGGAATCGTCTCGATGGCGCGTTCCTCGGCCCCGGACTCGGCCTCTTCCCAGTTCTTCGTGGTCCTCAAGGACTACCCGTCCCTGGACCACCAGTACACGGCATTCGGAGAAGTCGTGAAGGGAATGGACGTCGTGGACCGCATCGCGGCCGTCTCCGATCCCGATCCGTCGAACCCGACGCTCGGAAAGCCGCGCAACCCGCAGAAAATCCTCTCGATCGATCTCGTGGACGAGCCGCGCGCCCAGGCGCCTCCATTCCCGGCGGCTCCCCCGAAGTCGTGACGGGGCCGAACCCGGGCACGGAGGCCGCGCGCCTTGCGTGCGCCCGGGAGCGTTTCGGCCTCGCGGGAGCGCCGACGGCGGTCCCGCTCGCGGGCGACATCGGCGCACGCCGGTACTTCCGGCAGCACGTCGCCGGCGGCGGGAGCCTCCTCATCGTCCTCTATCCGCAGCCCGGCTCCTCCGCCCAGTCGAACTGGACGGCGGTCCGTGCCGCGCTGGAGCGCGCGGGGGTGCGCGTTCCCGGAATCGAGGCAGACGCGCCGGAGATCGGCGCGGCCTTGATCGAAGACCTCGGCGACCGCGACCTCTCGATGGACCTCGCCGACGCGCCGCGCGAGAACCGCCCGCGTCTCCTCGACGAGGCGGAGGAGCTCCTGCCGACGATCCGGACGATCGAGCCGGAGGCCGCGTCCTTCAACCCCCCCTTCGACGCGGCCTTCTTCGAGTCCGAGCTCGAGCACACGCGCCACTGGGCCCTCGAGCAGGGCGGGCAGGAGCCGCTCGAAGCCGGACGGGCCACCGCGTGGAGCCGCCTCGCGCGCGCTCTCGCCGAGGCGGCGGCCGATCGCGCGGCCACGGGCGACCCGGTGCCGACCCACCGCGACTATCACGCGAACAACCTCATGCGTGCCGCCGACGGCCGGCTCGCGCCGATCGACTTCCAGGACTTGCGCTTCGGGCCGCCCGACTACGACGCCGTGTCGCTCCGGTTCGAGCGCGCCGGCGAGGCGGTCGAAACCGACGCGGGCGCCTATGCGGAGGCCGTCCTGCTCCAGCGGGCGTGGAAGGTCCTCGGGACGTTCGAGAAAATGCTCCTGAAGGGGCGGCCCTTCTACCGCCCCCACCGCGAGACGGCACGGCGCGTCATCCGCCGGCACACGTCTCCCGGCGGGCCGTTCGCGGACCTCCTCGCGTTTCTCTGACGCCCGGCAGGGGTAGAATCCCGTTCTTCAGGAGGCACCTGTGCCGAATCTCGGACTCCCCGAACTGCTCGTCATTCTCGTGATCGTGATTCTCGTGTTCGGAGCCGGGAAGATCCCGCAGCTCGGCAAGGGCCTCGGGGAAGGCATCAAGAACTTCAAGGACGCGATGCGCCAGGGCGAGTCCGGGGACGACAAGAAGGACGACGGCGCCACCAAGCCGAAATAACGCGGCGCCGCCCTTCGTTTCGTTCGGGGGCCGCACACGGGCCCGCATCCGGAGACAGCGATGAACACCCTCAAGATCGTCTTCCTCATGACGTTCCTGACGGTCCTGCTCGTGGCGGTCGGCCAGGCCACGTTCGGATCGCAGGGTGCGGTCACGGCGCTCGTGATCGCCGCCGTCATGAATCTGTTCACGTATTTCTTCTCGGACAGGATGGTCCTCGCGTCGACCGGCGCGCGCCTCGTCACGGAGCAGGAGGCGCCGGAGCTCTACGGCGTCGTCCGATCCCTCGCCGCGAAGGCGAACCTCCCCATGCCGCGCGTCGCGATCATCCCGCAGGACGCCCCGAACGCCTTCGCGACCGGACGCGACCCGCAGCACGCCGTCGTCGCGGCCACCGAGGGCATCCTGAAGATCCTCGACGAGGGCGAGCTGGAGGCCGTGCTCTCTCACGAGCTCGGCCACGTCACGAACCGCGACATCCTTCTCGGGGCGATCGCCGCCACGCTCGCGGGAGCACTCACGACTCTCGCGCAGATGGCGATGTGGACCGGCGGCGGGCGAAGGGACGACCGCGAGGGCGGAGGCGGCGGTCTCGTGGGGATCCTCGCGATCCTCTTCGCCCCCGTCGCGGCCGCGATCGTGCAGGCCATGATCTCGCGCCAGGCCGAGTTCCGGGCCGACGCGAGCGGCGCGGCCCTTTCCGGCCGTCCTCTCGCTCTCGCCTCCGCACTCCGGAAGCTGGAGGCCGCGTCGCAGCGGATCCCGATGGCCGGCTCGCCCGCGACGTCTCACCTCTTCATCGTGAATCCGTTCGCGGGAGGCCTCGCGCGCCTCTTCTCGACCCACCCGCCGACCGAGGAGCGGGTCGCGCGCCTCGAGGCCATGGCGCGCGGCGGGATCAGACCCGCCTAGGAATTATCCCTTCCCCTGAGCGGCGGCTTGACCTTCAGGAGCGAGATCTTCGCCCGCAGCGTGTTGCGGTGGATCCCGAGCGACTTCGCCGCCCGGCCCATGTTCCCCGACGCGCGGGTCACGGCGGCGGTAACGTACTTCTTCTCGAATTCCCTCTTGGCGGCCTCGAGCGGGATTCCCTTCGACACGAGCTCGTCGATGATGCGTTGTAGCTGGCCGTCGATCGTCACAGACACGTTCCTCCCGCACTCTTGCCGCGAGCCTGGGGCCGCTTGGGGAAAACGGAAATTATCACGGGATTTTCGTCCCGCAAGGATTTTCTGAATTCGACGGAAGGAAAGGAAGTTACTTGATCTCGACCGCGTCGCCGACGCCGATGTTGTCGGTCATCGACGTGATGATCGCCGCCGACGTCCGCTCCCGCGTCGTGAGGATGGCCGCTTCCCCGAGCACGGTCCGAACCCCCTCCGCGCGCATGGACGGCCTGTAGACCGTCAGGAAGTCGCCCGCGCTCAGGCCGTCGTCCTCGCCCAGGTCGAGAAACACGACCGTGCCCGTCCCGATCGGGGTGACGGCGTCCTTCGTGTCCAGGACGTGGCCGATCCCCTTGCCGTTCGGCGTGTCGCAGATGGTGACCGGGGCCGTGCGCCGCACGAGCGGGACCGGGATCGGCTCGAACGGAGCCAGGGAGTCTCCGAGCTCGACCTCGTTGCAGGAGTAGACGATCTCGGCGATGGCGGATTTCTCCTGGGCGCAGAGGACCCGCACGCGGCCCGGCGTCATGTAGATCCGACCCGCGACGTCGCGCACGGAGTCCCATCGGTTCACGAGCCGGGTCGGCCGGACGATCGTGAACTCCATCCCGGCCTGGACGCCGACGTCGGTGCCGATATCCATGTAGACGACGTCACCCGCCATGTACATCGACTGGTTCCGCTCTTTCTCGGCGGACACGAGGTGTCCGACGAACGTCTCGTCGCGGTCCCCGAGGTAGCCGGCGCAGTAGACGTCCGCCTCGGCGCCGATCGGCAGCGGACCCGAGATCGAAACCGGATGTCGCGGCACCATCTCGAGGCGGGACTCGGGCGCCGTGCTGGGGGTCGCCTCGTGCGTGAGCGTCGCCTGCCCGCGCTCCGTGTTCTGGGCGCGTGCGCCGAGCGAGGCGGCGAGAAGGACGCCGGCCGAGAGCGCTGCGAGAGGGTGACGCATGACGACCTCCTGCTCGAAACCCATGTCCCGAAAAAGGCGTGGGACCGCACCAAAAGAGGACGGAAAGACGCTGTATCTTAGCCCGCTGGAGCCGCTTGCGTCAAACCGATGTCTCGCGGCGGGATCAGCCGCCCGCGGCTTTCACGGTCGGTGCCGGCGGAGACGCCACCGCGCGAGGCAACTTCCGGAGCATTGGACTGGCCGGGAAGTCGCGCGCGAGACGCTCCCAGAGCTGCTTCGCCTCGTCCTCGTGGCCCATCTTGTTCTCCGCGAGGCCCGTCTCGTACAGGACCCGATCCAGCTTGCCGTAATCCGGGTACGCGGCGAGCAGCCCGTCCAGCCGGCCCTTGGCGGCGCGCCAGGCCCGGCGCTTGACGTAGAAGTGGCCCACGATGTACTCGTGCTCCGCGAGGAGGTTGCGCATCGCGGCGAGGCGCAGCCGGGCCTCGGTACCGTACGGCGAGTCGGGATAGGCGAGGATGAGCTCGCGGTACGCGAGCGCCGCGACCCGCGTGTTCGTCTGCTCGCGGTCGGGGTGCTCGACCTGCTTGTCGGAACACTGGGCGAGCCGGAAGAGCGCGTAGTCCGAACGCGGGTGCGAGGGGTAGCGGTTCCGGAAGTCCTTGTACCGCACGCCCGCCTCGAGGTAGCCGAGCGGCGTCTTCTGGTCGAAGAACGAGTCCGCGAGCCGCAGGGCGGCCTGCCTGCCGATCGCGTCGTTCGCGTAATTCTCCGCCACGAAACGCAGGTACTGGCGGCCGAGCTCGTACTTCTTCTTCTGGACGAGGGCCTCGCCCTTCGCGTAGGCCTCCTCCTTCGGCATCGAAAGAAGCTCGCGCGTCATCTTGGCCGCCGAGTCCGTGGACGCACAGCCCGCCACGGATCCGAGGAGGGCGGCAAGGGCGAGGAACGCGGCGCGGCGCGCCAGGGGCGGAAAGGAGGTCACGGATTCCGGAGAATGCACGCCGACGGCTCTTCTTTCAAGCTCCCCGGCCGGCCGCGGCGGCCCGGGCGAGCCTGCCGAGTGCCCCGGCGACGTCGCCGGAGCCGAAGACGGACGACCCCGCCACGAGATGGGACGCGCCGGCCGCCGCGAGCGGGCCCGCGTTCGCCTCCCCGACGCCGCCGTCGACGGCAATCGCGGCGGTCGAACCCGCCGCGCGGATCATCTCGGAAAGGCGCCCGACGCGTCCGAGCGCGCTCGCGAGGAACGACTGGCCGCCCCAGCCGGGGTTCACGGACATGACGAGGACGAAATCCACGAACCGGACGGCCTCGTCGACGGCGGCGAGGGACGTGCCCGGGTTGATCGCGACGCCCGGGGAGGCGCCGCGGGTCCTCACGTGCTGCGCGAAGCGGTGGAGGTTCGGCTCGGCCTCGACGTGGACGGCGACGCGCGCCGCTCCGGCGTCGACGTACTGGTCGAGCGTGCGCAACGGCTCCTCGATCATGAGGTGGACGTCGAAGGGCACCTTCGTGGCCGCGGCGAGCGCCCTGAGGACGATCGGCCCGACCGTGAGGTTCGGGACGAAGCGTCCGTCCATCACGTCGAAGTGGATGAAGTCCGCGCCGGCGGCCTCGCACGCGGCGACGGCCTCGCCGAGCCGCGCAAAATCTGCCGAGAGGATCGAAGGAGCGAGCGCGACCCTCGCGCTCACGGCGCCGCCTCCGGCGAGGCGATCACGAAGCTCAGCGCGTCGCGGCGCGTCACGGGAGCGCCCGCGAGCGGGAACTGGCGGAGGATCGTACCGGTCGCGGCACCCTCGTAGGCCTGGCTCCTCACGCCGCCGATCCGGAACCCGCGTTCCGCGAAGGCCGTTCTGACGCGCTCGAAGTCGCGGCCGATGAGATCCGGCATGACCCACGCGACGTCCGGGGCTCCGCGGTTCACGAGGACGTCGACGGGCGTGTCCGGGCCCGCGATCGTGCCGGGCGAGACGCCCTGGGCGACGACGCCGGCCGGGCCGGGCAGGCGCACCGTCGCGACCGCCGCCTCCTTGAGGCCGGCCTTCGAGAGCGCGAGTGTCGCGGCGCGAGCCGGCAGGCCCGTGAGATCAGGCATGCGCACGGCGCGCGGGCCGAGCGAGAGGTAGAGACGGATCGTCTGGCCGCTCTTGACGGCCGTCTCGGCCGCCGGGCTTTGGGCGCGCACGTGATGCGCCGGCACGGCGTCGTCGAACGCGTCCTGCGCCGGGTCAACCTGGACCGAGAGGCCGAGCTCGGCCGCCCGCGCGGACGCTTCGTCGGCGGTCAGCCTCACGAGGCTCGGAGTCTTGAGGGACTTTCCCGCGACGAAACGCGTGAACGAGATCCATGTCGCGGTCGCGAGGACACCGGCCAATACCATCGCGTACAGCACTCTCCCGAAGACCCCTCCCATGGCGGCACTCTAGCAGGAGCCCGGCGCCTTGACTCGCCTCGGAACGGCGCGGAGACTCGACGCCCCATGGTCGAGACCGGCTCCCCGGATCGAGGCTTCCCCGCGCTCCCGCTCGCACGGGCCGACCTCCATCTCCACACGAACGCGTCGATCTTCAAGTACTTCCGCGCGGGCAACACCCGTGACTCGTACAACGATCCCGACGAGACGTACCGCCTCGCGAAGGCGAGAGGCATGGACTTCGTGACGTTCACGGACCACGACACCGTGGACGGCTGCCTGAAGTTCCGGGACCGCCACCCGGACTACGCGGACTTCTTCGTGTCGGCCGAGATCGAGACGTTCTTCCCGAAGACCGGCCACCGAATCCACGTGAACGTCTTCGACCTCACGCTGGCGCAGTGGAAGGTCATCAACGTCAAGAGGCGGAACATCTTCGACCTCGTCGAGTACCTGAGGGCCGAGAGCCTCCTGTACTCGGCGAACCACCTGTTCCAGTCCTACCGGATGCGGCAGGCCCCGGAGGACTTCTTCACGAAGATGCTCGAGCTCTTCGACGTCTTCGAGGTCAAGAACGGCTCGATGGCCTACCAGCACAACGCGCTCGTCGAAGACCTCCTGACGGCCGCGAAGGAGAAGCGCGGCTCGCTCGCCCTCATCGGCGGCTCGGACGCGCACACGTACCCGCCGGTCGCGAGCGTCTTCACGATGGCGCCCGGCGCGACGCTGGAAGGAGTTCCTCGCGTCCATCCGCGAGGGCGAGTGCCTCTCGTGGGGGACGGAAATGGGCTTCACGAACGTCCTCGGCGACGTCTACAAGCTGCTCGGGAAGTACTACACGAGCGTCATCGACTTCCGGAACCCGGAGTTCACGACGCAGGGAGAAGGCGCGGCACTTCCTGATCGCGCTCGCCTCCGTCCCGTTCAACGCGGCGGGCGTGCCCGCGGCCGTCTACTCGCTGAACTATGCCAAGCAGGTTGCGCTCTCGCGGAGGCTCAAGACGCACTTCGGCAAGAAGGGGCTTTCGGGGGATCCGGGACCCTGAGGAAGAGGCGCTCAGGACTCACCCTCGCCTGCCTCGCGCTCAGCGCGGCGGCAGATCGATCAATACGACGTCCGCGTTGTCGCGATAGCGGTCGAAGAGAATTTGTTTGCCGTCGGGCGAGACGTCGAAGCTCCTCATCTCGAAGCCCGGACGCAGATCCGTGAGCCGGCGAAGGCTCCGGTCGGCAAGGTCGAGCCGCCAGAAGTCATAGCCTCGTCCTTGAGAAAGCATCAGCACGAGCGCCTTGGCCCCCGGGAGGAAGCGATATCGGTTGCCTCCCCAGACGATCTTCGTCTCCGGCAGCGGGATCGGTTGCCCTTCCGGGTTGATCGCTTTCAGCACGGCGACGGGACCATCGCCCTTCTCGGAATAGACGATGAACTTCCCGTCGGGCGACCAGACCGGATCCATGTTGACCCCGCCGACCAGGCGCAACGGAGCTCCACCGCCGACGGGGACCTTGAACAGAGGCTGCTCCTTGCCCTCGCTCGCGACGACGGCGATCCACTCTCCATCGGGAGACCAGGACGGGGTATCGCGGGCGTCGAGCGATTCCGCAATGCGGCGGGAACCGGTGCCATCCGCTGCCATGACGTAGAGATCGCAGCGTTCCTTGCGCCGGACCACGAAGCAGATCCGGCTCCCGTCGGACGAGAGCGCCGGCGCGGCCGTCACCGCGCCCTCGCTGCCGCTCCAGAACTCGGTCGCGGCTCCGTCCTTGAGACTCCAGAGCCCGTCCTCACCTCCTTTGGACGAAAGAAAGAAGAGCTGGCCGGGCCCGAACCGCGGAGCCGCCGCCCGCACCGCCGGAAGGGAAACGCGACTCGCCGCAGACTCGTCCACGACGTGATCCGAAACCGGCGCCGTCCAGAGATGCGGGTCGGATTTGCGACGGTCGCGGCAAGGTGCCGCCCATCGCCGCTCGCCGAAACCGAAAGGTACTCCTCGAGACCGAAAGTCACGGCGTGGGGAATCGCCGGTCGACGTCCATGGCGAACAGGTGGGATCCCGAGCCGTCGTGCCGCGAGGCGACGTAGATCAGCGTGTGCTCGTCCAGAAGCGTCGGGTAGGACACTCTGGAGTTGTGGTTCGTCAGGCGCTCGGCCGCGCCCCCGGCGGAGGGGATCCGCCAGATGTCGATGTCGAACGGGGTCGTGAACTCCGTGGACGAAGTAGACGAAGCGGCCGTCCGGCGACCAAACCGGGAAGTTGTTGTCGATGCCCGGGTCGCGCGACGAAGATCTGCCTCTCGTTGCTGCCGTTCGGTCGGCGACGAAAATGGCGGACGAACACGGGTCCGTGTGAAAGACGAGCGCGGCGGTCCGGCGACCAGCGATCGAGACCGCGCCATTCAGAAACGGATGCGGCTTCCCGCCGATAGTCGGAACGAGCCACGCGGCCTTCTGGCCCGGTCCGGCCCGGGCGGGACAGACCGACCAGACGTGAGGTCGTCCCCGGCAAACCCGAGGACGCGAACCTGCGGTCGCCCAGGGAACGGGGATACAGGCCACTGGTGAGATTCCGGATCTCCGCTGCCGACCTGGATCACCCAGGCGTCGAACGGGCCGTCACGGTCGGAAAGGAAGGCGACGAACTTGCCGTCGGTCGAGATCGCCGCGTCGAACTCGGATCCCTCCCAGTCCGTCAGCCGCGTGTATCGCGCGTCCGGCAAGCGGACTCTTCCAGAAATAGTCGGCGCGACGAAGCCGCCAGATCCCAGGATCCGACGATCACGAGCAGAACGCGGCGGCGCCGCCGGCCGCGAATCCGCCAGCGCCGCTGAGACGGCGCGACACGGCTCGATCGCGGAAGCGCCGACCCGACGGAGGCGTCCGAGAGACGGTCGCGAATCGTCGCAAGCTCGCTGCGCCAGATCCTCGGTCGAGCCGTAGCGGTTCAGCGGCCTCCTTGGCGAGGCATCGCTGCATGGTCCAGCGCAACGGCGCCGGGATCCGGGGGTTCAGCGCCGCAATCGGCTCGGGCTCGTCCCGGATGACGGCCGCCAAGGTCTCGAGCGCGGAGCCGCGTCGAAACGCCCACCGGCCGGTCGCCATCTCGTAGAGAATCGAGCCAAGGGAAAACTGATCCGATCGGAAGTCGACTTGAGCCCCCTCGCCTGCTCGGGGGACATGTACCCGACCGTCCCCAGCATCGACTCCCTCGCGGGTCGGCTCGGCGGCCGTCGGCGGCTGCGGCGGGTCGCCGCGGCGCGTTCCGGCTGCGTCAGCTTGGCCAGACCGAAATCGAGGATCTTGACGAAGTCCGTCGTTCGAGACCATCAGGTTCTCGGGCTTCAGGTCCCGATGGACGATGCCGAGCCGCGTGAACCTTCGCAAGCCCCCCGGCCACTTGGACGGCGATCTGCAGGAGCCGGCTTCATCGGCAGAGCGGCCCTCCCAGTCAGCGCCGCTCAGGGACTCCCCGTCGACGAGCTCCATCGCGATGAGGGCGGGAAGCCCTCGGACTCGCCGACTCGTAGATCGTCACGATGTGCGGATGATTGAGCGCCGAAGCCGAGCGCGCCTCTCTCTCGAATCGCGCCAAACGCTCGGGATCGGCGGAAAGCGGACGCGGCAAAAGCTTGACGGCGACGTCACGGCTCAGACGCTATCCCGCGCCCGGTAGACCTCGCCCATCCCGCCGCGCCGAGATGCGCGAAACATCGTGTAGGGGCCCAGGCGGGCACCCGTTTGCAGGGCCATCGAGCCGCCGCTGGTCATGCCGATTCCATCCGACGTCCTACGCCTCGAAAGCCGTTTCGGTCGAGGCGGGCAGCGAGAACCTCCGGAAGGTCAGCGCGACCGTTCCGATGCGGATCCGGGCGGCGTCGTTCAAGCGCATCGGCGCATCGATCTTCCGGTCCTCCAGGAGAGTGCCGTTCTTGCTGCCGAGGTCCTCGAGCGTGGCGCCTTCCCCGGTCAGGACGATCCGTGCGTGGCGGCGAGAGACGCTCGGGTCGTCGATGAAGAGACCGGCGTTCGGGTCTCTCCCGATCACGGTTTCGCCTGGTTCCAGGGCCGTTCGCTTGTCGGCGTACAGGATCCAGCAGTGTAGCCCGTGGGCCGAACCGGGGACGAGCGGCCTCGCGCTCTTCCTGGGCGTCCCCGCAGAACGCGTAGCCGATCCATGGACGGTTCGCACGTAGCGAGGGCGCTGCGCCTCGTCGCCGATGACGTCGCGCACCTCGACGAGGAGGCTCGTCAGCGTGCTGTCCGCGACGAACGTTCCGGGCCAGAGCCTCTCGTGGATCTGGCTCTTCGAGACGGCCTTGGGGCGATTCTCCAGAAGGAGCTCGAGGAGCTGGAACGCCTTGGGCTGCACGTGGACCGTCGCGCCGCGGACGGACAACTGCCGGGTGCGCTGAATCGAGCACGCATTCACCGAAACGAACCCGCAACGACCCTCCGGGAAGCGAGATAAGGATTATCGCGCAACCCCGACGCCGACTCGCCGCCTCGGCGCGCCCATTCACCACGGATCGGGACCGTCCCGCCACTCCGCCCGCCCAAAACCAGCGTTTTTCAAGGACTTTCCCAACGACTCGTCGGGGTCCGAAGCCGCAACGTGCGCTGCACAGGGCCTTGAGATTCAATCTCAAAAAAACTCGGCCCGGGAGGTAACCATGACGCGACGTGCGTTCTTCGGCGGTATCTCGACGCTGCTCCTCACGGCGAGCCCTGGTCTCCGGCGCCGCGACGGCCGAAGACATCTGGACCGCGCGCGGGCCCCAGAGTATGTCCGTCGCCTCTATCGCAGTCGATCCAGTCACACCCTCCACGGTCTACGCCGCCGGTACCCTTGGCGGCCCGTACGCCGGCGCCCTCGTCAAGAGCACGGACGGGGGGCGCAAGAATGGACGGCTCTCGGCGCCGGTACGTTTACCGGTCCTGTGCACTCCGTCGTCATCGATCCGACTGCGCCCGACGCTCTTTACGTCGGCCACTACAACGGCCTCTTCAAGAGTTCTTGACGGCGGAAGGACCTGGGGCGGCCCGATGTTGAAAAATCGCGCCGTCGGCGCCCTCGCCGTCGATCCGAAGAACTCCGTCCACTATTTACGTCGGCCTGAACGAGGACGGCTGGGGCGGCTCGGATTCCATGTTCAGGAGCGACAACGGCGGCGCCGACTGGTCCAACATCGATTTCGCAAAGGATGCGTCGGTGATTTCCATCACCCTCGATCCGACGGCCCCGGCAACGATCTATGCCAACGGCGAAAGGAAGACTACCGACGGCGGGAGAACCTGGAGCACGATCAACCGTCCGGCAGCTTACGTCTCCCTTTCCGTCGCAGTCGACCCCCGAGATTCGGCGCTCTACCAGGGCGGGGCCTTCGCAATTGGGCCGTGGACTGTCTTCCGGAGCGTCGACGGAGGGAGCACCTGGACGCAGGCCCTGGATTCAGTCGGCCATGTTCGGGCGCTGGCGGTGGACTCGAGGACTACGCCCTCAACGATCTACGCGGGAACCGACACCGGAGTCTTCCGGAGCCGCGACGGCGGGATGCACTGGACGTCGTTCAACGATGGCCTCGGGAAGGTGACGGTGACGACGCTCGCCATCTCGTCGGCCTATCCCGTAACGCTCTATGCAGGCACGGAGGAGAGCGGCGTCTACCAGATGCAGCTCGAGACGGTGACGGCCTCCTACCTGCTGCCCTCCTCGGCGCGGGCGCCGGGAGCGCACGGCGCCTTCTACACGACGGACCTGACGATCGCGAACCGCGGCGCCACCGATGCGGGCTTCACGATCCAGTTCCTCGGGCACGACGCAGACGGACGCACGGGCCCGACCTCCACGCTCCGACTCGCTTCCAACCGCGCCGTCGCCTACACAGACGTCCTCGGCTCGCTCTTCGGCGTCACAGCCGGCTACGGCGCCATCCGCATGACGTCCGACTCGGCGTCCCTGAAGGTCGCAGGGCTGACCTCGACACCGCCGCCGGACGGCCGCGGCAGCGTCGGCCAGTCGGTGCCAGCGTTCACGGACGCGTCGTACGCGACGCCCGCCTCGCCGCGGTCTCTCATCGGCCTGCGCGAAGACGCAACGTTCCGGACGAACCTCGTCCTCGCTAACGCGAGCGATTTCGCCGTCCAGGTCGTCCTCTCCCTCGTCGGCTCCGACGGCGTCACGCTCGGCACGGCCACGCGCGATCTGCCGCCCCTCGGCATGACGCAGGTGCCGTCCGTCGTCACCGCTCTCGGCGGCGCATCCGGTACGCGCGACGCCGTTCTCGTCGTCGCACCCACGACGGCGGGCGCGCAGGTCGCTGCCTACGCCACCGTCACGGACAACGCCACAAACGACCCGCGCACCGTGCTGCCGTGAGAAGGGCCAGGGTGCCTCGTCCCGCCACGGAAGAAAATCTGCCGAATGTGCAAGACAGCGATTTTCAAGGATCTTTCCAACGACTCGGCCCGCTTCGAAGCCATAGCGCGGGTTCGAGAGGAAATCCGATGGCCAACACATCCCACCGGGAGCGGCGTGAGACCAAGTAGATCGCCAACTGCATAGCGGACTTCGAGTCCAAGGAGGTTGTTTATGTGGAACAGGCACACCATCGGCGTGGTTTCCAAACTCGGCGCGATGGCGCTGGTCGCCGTCGCCGCTCCCGAGCCGGCTGGGAGCGAGTTCCGGAGGTCACCACCCGCCGGACATCGTCGTCACGACGACGGCCGAGCTGGAGGCCTCGCTCTCGCCCGCCAACGAGGGGGCGCGGATACTGGTTGCGGGCCGGTGAGTACGACGTCAGCCACGCGCTGACCAGTCCCGGACGGCGCGACGCTGGTGGGAGAGGGCGTCATGAGCTTTGACGAAGCGGGGCTGCCGATCGGGTTCGAGCCGACGCGTCGAACGCTCATCAGGAGCACGCCGGCGCTCGTCGGAGACATTCTGACGCTGGGCGACGGGTCCGTCCTTCGCGCTCTCTCCGTCGAAGACGTCGCGGGCCGGCTGGGAAACCTGGTCGCCGTTCTTTCCAGGGCAGCCGGGGATTTCATCTCCGCGCGAATCGAGGACTGCGAAGTCGTCAATCCGAATGGTTTGGGGATGACCCAGCAGGGCCCCACCCGGACACGGGCTGGTCGTACTCACGCGCAATCCGAACCTGGGCCTGGATCCTCCGCCGCACGAAGACGCCGTTCTTCGTGTGGAGTTGAAGCGGTCGATCCTCCGCTCGCCTGGAACGGGGAGCGGGGTGTTCGCGATTAACTTCGCCTCCCACGGCGAAATCGACCTCGATCTCGCGAGCAACGTGATCGGCGGTGGACTGGACTCGACCGGAGGCGTTCAGCCGGCCCGATGCCGTGGCCGGAGCCAGCGTGAACATCCAGTCCAGCCGCAATCTGTATCGGTCCGACAGTCCGGCGCCCACGCCGCTCGGCTGGAGAGTGATCGGGGGAACGACGGCCGTCATCCCGGGCCTGGTGTCGCAGGCCTCGACGTCCAACTCGCTTCGGCTTCACTCGACGGCCGACCGGATCGAGGGCTTCGCGGTCGGAGTCACGGCCATCGGGGGATGGAGAACGCAGCCGCTTTCCGGGCCGAGCTCCTCGAACCGGGTCGACCTGAACCTGCACGGAACGTTTCTGCAGACGGCGGCCACGGACTTGTCCCTCGTCGGCGCCTCGTCGCTGGTCAACGGCGTCTCTGTGGGAGACGGCAACACCGTGCACCTGAACGTCCGTCAGGCAACAGGCAGCGGGCCGCGAGCCAACCTGTACGGCGACAGCTTCACCCCGACGATGGGAGACCTCGGCGTCGGGAATCGGCTCGAGATCGCCGGCAGTGCGAACGCTTTCGCCCGAACCAACGAGAAGGCTTCGTGCCGGCTCCGCCGGCCGAGTTCTTCACTTCGCAGCGATGAGAGCGGCGCGCTCGGCACGGCCACGCGCGACCTTCCGCCCCTCGGGATGACGCAGGTGCCGTCCGTCGGTCGCCGCCCAAGCCATCGTCACCGACAACATCACGAACGACCCGCGCACCGTCCTGCCCTAAGGGATCAGCGGGACTCTCGGAGGACCAGAATGAGTAACACTCCTGCTCGCCTTCCTTACGTGGGAGCCTGCCTTCTCCTTGCCGTCAGTACGTCTTTCTCCACCGCCGCGAATGCCGGAGCGGGCGTCTGGACGAACAGCGGCCCCGACGCCCGAGTCGCCGGCATCGCCATCGACCCGAAGACCCCCTCCCACGCTCTACGCCGTGGCGGTCGATGGGGTCTTCAAGTCCACGGACTGGGGGGGCGCATGGGGCATCTCCGGGGACATTGGCATCCGCGCTTACTACTACTCCGCCCTGGCCATCGATCCCTCGACCCCGTCTACGCTCTATGTCGGGACGAATAACTGCTGCCTTATCGGGTCGGACAGCGGTCTCTCCAAGTCCACAAACGGTGGCGCTTCATGGGCCAAGACGGGACTAGGATCTTTTGTCAACGCCCTGGCAATCGATCCATTGACGCCGTCGACGCTCTATGCCGGGGGCTATGGCGTCTTCAAGTCCACAGACGCCGGCGGCAGCTGGACCCCCGTCAATACGGGGCTCAACGCAACGACGTCGGTCCTCGCCCTGGTCATCGATCCCTCGAGCCCCTCAACTGTCTTTGCCCGGAACAAGCGCTGGAGTGTTCAAGACCAGTGACGGGGGCAGCAAGTGGTCTGCCGTCAACGCGGGACTGACGAATCTCAAGGTCAGCGCCCTGGTCATCAATCCTGCCAATCCCTCCACCATCTACGCAGGAACATCCGGTGGCGTCTTCAGGTCCACCGACTCCGGAGGTGCCTGGTCCGCCGTCAATGGAGGTCTGTCGGACCTGGAGGTAAGCTCGCTGGTCATCAATCCTGCCAGCCCCTCCACCATCTACGCAGGGACATTCGCAGCAGTCTTCAGGTCCGCTGACTCCGGGGGCGCCTGGTCCGCTCTCGGCGCGGGCCTGCCCGACTTGCGGTGGCGGAGCCTCAACTTCGCCGTGGCCCTGGATGCCGCCGGGGGGACGACACTCTTCCTGGCTGGTTCTGACAAAGGTGTGTGGCAGATGACACTTCCGCCATCCACTACCTTCCTCCTCCCCACGAGCGCTCATTCTGGCGGCCCCCATGGCGCCTTCTACACGACGAACGTGAGCCTCTCGAACACCGGCGGCGGGCCGCTCGCGTTCACGATGAAGTTCCTCGGCCATGACCAGGACGGCTCATCCGGCCCCGAACAGACCTTCAACCTCGAAGCGGGCAGGTCGGTCACCTATTTCGACGTTCTCGGATCCGTCTTCGGCCAGACCTCGAACTACGGGGCCATCCGCATCGCGTCCAGGACCAAGCAACCTGAGCGTCGTCTCGGTGACCTCGACCCCCGGGTTTGGCGGCACCCTGAGCCAGACCGTTCCGGCGGTCCGCACGTCGGAGCTGATTCCCGCAGGCTCGGCACGCTCGATCCTTTACGTCCGCGAGGGAGACGGCTTCCGCTCGAACCTCGTCTTCGCGAGCAACGCCGGAGTTCCCACGACGGTCGACGTAGCTCTCGTCTCTCCCGAAGGGGTGACCCTCGCCGAAACGAGCTACTCCGTTCCCCCAAACGGCGGCGATGACGCAGATCGGCCGGGTCGTCCGCGACATGGGAGTCTCCGGGGCCGTCACCGGTGCCCGGCTCGTCGTCTCGAGCTTTTCCACGGCGGGCGCCGCCTTCACCGCGCTCCTCTTCGTCATCGACGAGGTCACGAACAGCCCCACGGTGATCGGGGCGAGGTAGTCCCGATGTCGAGCTAGAACGATGCTCTCAGGCCGAACTGGATTCGACGCGGATCGGCGACGATCGTCGCGGCCCCAAACCGGGGATTCGGCGCGAGCTGGGCGTTGAGGTAGCGGACCGCGTTGACCTGGAGCACGTTTGTGCGGTTGAAGAGATTGAAGACGTCGAGCGTCGCCTCGAGAGCGATCGGACCCGCGGGGATCGTGCGCGCGATCCGCAGGTCCACGTTGAACAGATCGGGAAGGTCTCCGCTGTTGCGTGCCACGCCCTCCGGGCGGTCGGGAAGACGGATCGCCGTTTCGGTTGCGGTCGAAGCCGGCGAGCACGTTGAACGGGCGCCCGGATTCGAAGGTGGCGATCGTCGCGACCGTCCAGTGGCGCGCGTACCAGGGCAGATTCCGCCCGGTTGTCCTGTAGATCGCCGTGAGAGTGGCCCTGTGCCTCGGAACGTTGATGGACGGTCCGCGCTCGTCCTGCGGGTTCAGCGGATCCTGGAGCTGAATCTGGGTGAGCCAGTCGATGTAGTCATCCTGCGCGTCCGCGTACGTGTAGAAGGCGGACATTTCTATGGGCCCGCCGCTCGGCACCTGCACGCCCAGCGTGACACCCTTGTACCAGGAGTTACCCGCGGCCGAGTCGAGGGAGATGCTGGCAAAGGCGGGGTTCGGCCGGGGTCCCCCGTCGATCAGAGGGTTGATGTTGCGCGACTCGAGGATGTTCCTCCCGCGGGCGTACAGGAAGTCGACGTTCGCGATCAGCCGCCGGCCGATCTCCAGCTCGAATCCGAGGTTGGCCTGGTCGGTATTGGCACTCTCGAATCGAGCGCAGCCCCCGAGGTCGAGGTTCGGGGGCATCGCGCTCTCGCAACCTTCGGGCCGCACGACGGGCTGGGGGGAGAGGTCCGCCCCGGCGCTCGCCGGATCCGGGAAGCGGCGGTCCGGCAGGCTCCACGGCTCCGCCGGGGACATCGCGGCGGAGCCCACGCCCAGGACCCGGCTGGCGTAGGTCGTCTGGATGCCGTTGTTGACCGCGATCGCGAACATCGGGGCGATCGCGGCGACGCCGTAGAATCGGCCGAGGCCGCCCCGCACACGCCACGCGTCTGCGCCCGCCCAGGAGAAAGACAACCTCGGCGCCCAGTTGTTCTGGTCGCTCGGAAGGGGATCGGCCGGCTTCTCGTAGTCGTAACGCAGGCCGAGGCGCAGGAGCAGGCGGTCCCCGAGGTTCCACTCTCCCTGCGCGAAGAACACCGAGCACGGTCGTCGTCCCTTTCCAGTACGGGTCGCCGAAACCCTGCGCAAAGCTGTAGGGAAGGCCGGCCGCAAACGCCTCTCGCGCGGTGAGCCCGCCAGCCGGCACGCCGGGAAGCCCCTCCTGGAGAGCGCTGAATTGGTACGCGCCAGCGAAGGTCGCCGGAACGCTCACGGCGAACGCTGTATGCGTGTAGTCGAATCCGGCCTTGTAGGCGCCGCGGCTTCCAGACCACGAGATCGCGTCGAAGACCTCGAGGCCCTTCGTGTCTCGCGGCTGCGGCAGCAGCGGCTGCGTGCCGAAGGCCGCCACTCCGAGGATCGTGACCTGGGGGCTTCGGCTCGGGTCGAGCGATTCAAGACGATTCGAGTGGTGGGCGTAGAGAGCTCGCAACTCATTGGACAGGTTGCCCGTGAGGACGGACGTGCACGTCAGCGCGACCGCCGCGTCTTCGATGTTACCGACCCCGCCATTGCTTCGCGCCACGAGGCCGCCCCAGGGCTGCTGGTTCTCGTCGAGCGCTCGCGCGTTGGTCCCTCTCAGCGAGAGCGCGTGACTCGGCGACGGGAGGAAGTCGAGCTTTCCGAGGGTGGCAGTTCCGTTCCGGTCGAACGTGATGACACCGTTATGAACGTCGAAACCGTTCGACCGGATCATGGCGATGTCGGCGTCGGAGATCGTCACGACGTTGGCGTCGGCGACGGCCAGCCGCTCGCCGGCCGCAAAGAAGAAAAGCCTGTCCCGCAGGATCGCACCGGAGAGACTCGCCCCGTACTGGAGCTGCCGAAAAGGGGTCGTGGTTTCTGTCAGGGCGTTGTCCGCCGAGAGGCTCTCGTCCCGGTAGAACGTGAAGGCGGATCCATGCCATGTGTTGGTGCCTGAGCGCGTTACGGCGTTCACGACGCCGCCGGCCGTCCTGCCGTACTCCGCCGAAAAGGGACTCTGGATGACCTGGTACTCCCGGACGGCCTCCTGGGAAAACGTCGAACGCACCGAACCGGTGGCGGGATCGTTGTTGTCCAGACCGTCCACGACGATGTTGTTGTAGCGGGGGCTCTGCCCGTTGATCGAAATCCCGGATGTGGGAAAGGACCCCACCTGCGGTCCTCGATCGACGGTCACGCCCGGAGTGGTCAGCGCAAACTCGAGAAAGTTGCGCTGGTTGATGGGGAGACCTCGGATCTTCGATTCGCCTATAGTCTTGGAGAGTTCAGTCGAAGTCCTGTCGACGAGAGGCGTCTCCGCGGTCACCAAGACCGACTCCGCCACCTCGGAAGGCGCGATGTGCAGCTCCAGAGTGGTCGTTGTGCCGACGGACAGGCGGACGTTCGGTACGTCCACTACCCGAAAGCCGCCGAAAGAGGCGGAGACCCGGTACAGGCCCGGGGGAAGCAGCCGGACCACAAAGGAGCCACCGGCATCCGACGTGGCCTGGCGCGAGAAGCCGCTGTCCTCGTTGGTCACGGTGATCGACGCCCCTGGCAGAGGAGAGCCCGCTTTATCGTCCACGAGGCCGCGCAGGTCTGCCGTCGTCGTTCCCGTCGCCTCGGCCAGAAGGCCTGATGCGGCCAGGAGAAGGAGACCGGCGAGCCCGATGCGCTCCATCACGGCTATCCCTCCTGCGGCCGTTAGACGCCAATTCCTACAACTTAGACGTATGCCACCAGCTCCCGGAGAATCCTAGAATTTTTTTGAGGGGGCGTCTCCCCTCACGAAGCGGACGGGCTGTTCTTCCGCGGGTACTTCGTCTCGACGTAGTCGTCAACGAGCCTGCGGAACGCGGCGGACAGCTCGTCGTAGTTGCCCTTGAGCGTCGCGAACTTCTGGCCGTCGACGTACACGGGGCAGCTCGGCTCCTCGCCCGTGCCCGGCAGCGAGATCCCGATGTTCGCGGCCTTCGACTCGCCCGGACCGTTCACGACGCAGCCCATGACGGCGAGCGTCATCGTCTCGACGCCCTCGAACGCACCTTCCAGGCGGGCATCTGCTCGCGCACGTAGCCCTGGATGCGCTCGGCGAGCTCCTGGAACGTCGTCGAGGTCGTCCGGCCGCACCCGGGCAGGCCGTGACGGACGGCGCGAACGTCCGGATCCCGAGGGACTGGAGGAGCTCGCACGCGGCGTAGACCTCCTCGCGGCGGTCGCCGCCGGGGCGCGGCGTGAGCGAGACGCGGATCGTGTCGCCGATGCCCTCGTGGAGGAGGATCCCCATCGCCGCGGACGACCAGACGAGGCCCTTGACGCCCATGCCGGCCTCCGTGAGGCCGAGGTGGAGCGGCTGGTCGGTCTTCGCCGCGAGGTCGCGATACACGGCGATGAGCTCGTTCGGGCGCGAGACCTTGCACGAGATGATGATCTGGTCCTTGCCGAGCCCGCATTCGAGCGCGAGCTCGGTGGATTCGAGCGCCGAGAGGACCATGCACTCCGCGACGATCTCCTCGGAGGACTTTCCGAGATCCTTGTCCGTGTTCTCCTGCATCTTCCGCATGACGAGCTCCTGGTTCAGGGAGCCGCCGTTCACGCCGATGCGGACGGGCCGCCCGAGGTCCCGCGCGACGCCGCAGATCGCCGCGAACTGCTCGTCGCGCCGCTTCCCCGTCCCGACGTTGCCGGGATTGATCCGGTACTTGTCGAGGGCCTTCGCCATCTCCGGGTACTTCGTGAGGAGGATGTGGCCGTTGTAGTGGAAGTCCCCGATGAGCGGCGCGTCGCAGCCCGCGTCGAGGAGCCGGCTCTTGATCTCGGGGACCGCCCGCGCGGCGTCGTCGACGTTCACGGTGACCCGGACGAGCTCCGAGCCCGCCGCGGCGAGCTCGAGGCACTGCGCGACGGTGCCCGCGACGTCCGCGGTGTCCGTGTTCGACATCGACTGGACGACGACCGGCGCGCCGCCGCCGACCCAGACTTTCCCGACGCGCACCCCGACCGTCCGATGGCGCGGTCTCGCGGCGCCGTGCGCGGAGGCGGAGGACGATGCGATCGGAAAGGGCATCAGAAGCTGACGTTCTTGAGCACGTCGAAGTAGAGGACCGTGACCATGACGAGGACGAGGAAGACGAAGCCCGCCTGCAGGAGCCGCTCCTTGACCCTGAGCGAGAAGTCGCGGCGGGCGACGGCCTCGAGGAGCGTCACGAAGATCTGGCCGCCGTCCAGGAGCGGGATCGGGAGGAGGTTCAGGAGCCCGAGCTGCAGCGAGAGGACGCCCATGAGCATGACGAGCGGCGCGACGCCGGAGCGCGCGGCCTCGCCGGAGAACTTCGCGATGTCGATCGGGCCCGAGAGCTGCCGCATGGAGCCCGTGCCGCGGAAGAGCCGGCCGACGATCTGCCCGGTCACCTCGACCTGCCGGAGGTTCTCGTGCCACGACGCCGCGAGGGCCGCCCCGAGGGCGAGCCGGCGAAGCGTCGTCTCCTCCTTCGGCGCGAAGCCGATGCGCCAGTTCTCGCCTTCCTTGACGGGGACGACGTTCAGGGTGTGCGTCTCGCCGCCGCGCCTCACGACCATCTCGATGGGCTTCGGCCCGCTCTTGTCGAATTCGGCCGCCGCTTCGCGAATGAAGCGCACGACCTCGAAGTAGAGGACGACCGGCCGGCCGTTCACCGAGACGATCTGATCCCCGACCCTCAGTCCGGCCTTCGCGCCCGGGTAGTTCGGGACGACGCGCGCGATGACCGCGAGGATCGCGGGGTTCAGGCCCGTGTACCCGATATCGTACTTCGTACGCGGCTCGGGCGTGAGGTCGAGCGTGAGGGGCTGGCCGTCGCGGACGATCCCGACGGAGAGCTTCTCGCGCGGGGCGAGACCGGTCTCGATCTCGACGTCCTCCCACGTCTTCACGGCCTTCCCGGAGATCGTCGCGATGCGGTCGCCCTCCTTGATCCCCGCCTTCTCGGCCGGGCTGCCGTGGTCGACGACCTTGACGACGGGCGGTTCCGACTTGTACGAGGGGACCTCGACGCCGATCACGAACGCGAATGCCGTCAGGAGAAGCGCGAGGACGAGGTTGACGCCCGGTCCGGCGAAGAGAATCAGAAGACGCTGGAGGCGCGTGCCCGGCTGGACGGGCGCGGTCTCCGCCGTTCCCGACACGACGTCGCTCTCGTCGGGCCCGAGGCCCACGACCTTCACGTAGCCGCCGAGCGGGATCAGCGAGACGCGGTAGTCCGTCTCCTTCCGCTTGATGCCGAAGAGGCGCTTGCCGAAGCCGAGCGAGAAGACCTCGACCGGGAACTTGAAGAGCTTGGCGATGGTGAAGTGCCCGCCCTCATGGAAGACGATCAGGAACGAGAGGACGAAGACGAGCGCGAGGATGTTGGTCGGAATGGTCATGCGGCCTCGGGAGTTTTACGCCGATACCGCGCGGGCGGTTCCGGTCGCGGGCTTCTGGAGGGCGGGGAGAAGGGCCTCGGCCTCGCGCCGCGCCCAGGAGTCTGCTTCGAGAGCCGCCGCGACCGAAGCCACGGGGACGACCTTGTGGCGCGCGAGGACCCGCGCCACCGTCTCGACGATGCCGAGGTACGGGATGCTCCCCTTGAGGAACGCGTCCACGGCCACCTCGTTCGCCGCGTTCAGCACGGCCGGGGCCGACCCACCCGTCTTGAGCGCGGCGCACGCGAGCGGGACCGCCGGGTAGCGCGCCGCGTCGAGCGGCTCGAACGTCAGCGCCCCGAGCGCCGCGACATCGAGGCGTGGGAGAGGAGTCTCGATCCTCTCGGGGTGGCAAAGCGCGTAGAGGATCGGGAAGCGCATGTCGTTCGGCGACATCTGCGCGAGGACCGACCCGTCCACATACTCGACCATCGAGTGGACGATCGACTGCGGATGGATCACGACTCCGATCCTCTCGACCTCGACGTCGAAGAGCCAGCGGGCCTCGATGACCTCGAGCCCCTTGTTCATCATCGTCGCCGAATCGATCGTGATCTTCGGCCCCATCTTCCACGTCGGGTGGCGGAGCGCGTCCTCGATCGTGATCTCGGAGAACGTCTCGAAGGCCCGCGTTCGGAACGGGCCGCCCGACGCCGTCAGGATGAGTCGTCTCACCTCGGAGGCGGCGCCGGCGCGCAGCGCCTGGTGGAGGGCGCAATGCTCCGAGTCCACCGGAAGGACGGCCGCGCCCGCCGCGCGCGCGGCGCGCATGAGCGGCTCGCCCGCGACGACGAGCGTCTCCTTGTTCGCGAGCGCGAGCGTCTTGCCGAGCTTGACGGCCTCGTACGCGGGGACGAGGCCCGCCGAGCCGACGATCCCTCCGAGGACGACGTCCGCCTCGGGATGCGTCGCGACGTCGACGAGCCCCTGCTCCCCGAAACCGACGGCGACGCCCGGGAACTCCTGGCGCACGCGCGCGGCGTCCTCCTTCGTCTTCACGGACACGACCTTCGGCCGGACGGCCGCGATCGCTGCGAGGAGCTTCTCGAGGTTCGAGCCGGCGGACATCGTCACGATCGCGAAGCGATCGGGAAAGTGCGCGACGACGGAGAGAGCCGAGTCGCCGATCGAGCCCGTGGCCCCGAGGAGCGCGATGCGCTTCTTTCCGGTCACCGCGGCCCTCGGGGAAGGAGGGTGAGGACGAGGAGCAGCACGGGGGAAGCGTAGAGCAATGAGTCCAGCCGGTCGAGGAGGCCGCCGTGCCCCGGGAGAAGTCCGCCGGAATCCTTGACGGCCACGCTGCGTTTGAACGACGACTCGACGAGGTCGCCGACGACGGCGAGGACCGAGACGAGGAGGCCGAGGATCGCGCCGGCGAGGACGGCCGGGACCGCGCCCGCACCCGGCGAGGGCCGCCCGAACGCCGTGAACGCCGCCGCGGCGCCCGCGCCGAAGAGCGTCCCGCCCGCGACCTGACCCCAGAACCCTTCCCACGACTTCTTCGGGCTCACGACGGGGGCGAGCCGGCGCTTCCCCCACGTGCGGCCGACGTAGTACGCGGCGGAGTCGCCGGCCCAGACGACCGCGAGGAGGAACACGACGGGCTCCCATCCGTGCGCCCTCAGGCCGATCACCGCGCCGCCGCCGAGCGCGACGTAGAGCGTCGCGAAGACGGCGCCCGCCGACGACGGCAGGAGGGCGGGGACGGGCGGGGACGAGAACATGACGAACGCCGGGAGGAGGACGAGGGACGCTCCCGCGAGGACGACGAGCGCCGTCGCGGCACCGAGGTGCGCGGCCGCGAGAAGCGCGAGGAAGAGGACGAGCCCCGCGGCGCGCGGCACCGTCCAGCCCGCCACCGCGAGGAGCGCGTAGAACTCGAGAAGTGCCGCGGACGCCGCCGCCGCGACGAGGAGCGAGAACGCCCACGTCGGCGCGAAAACGAGCACCGTGAGGACCGCCGGGATCAGAACGGCGGCCGTGACCTCCCGCTGGAACCTCACCGTGTGGCCGCCGCCGGGCGCGGGCCGTCCTCGCGCAGGGGCTCGGTCTCGGTAACGCCGCCGTAGCGGCGCTCCCGCTTCTGGAATTCCGCGATCGCCTCGAGGAAGTCGCGCGCGCGGAAGTCCGGCCACAGGACCGGCGTCACGTGGATCTCGGAATAGGCGATCTGCCAGAGGAGGTAGTTCGAGATCCTGAGCTCGCCACTCGTCCGAATGAGGAGGTCCGGATCCGGCAGGCCCGCGGTGTAGAGGCGCGACTCGATCGCGGCCTCGTCGATCTCCGCGGGCTGCAGGCGGCCCGCCTTCACGTCCGCCGCGAGGGACCGCATCGCGTCCGCGAGCTCGGCGCGGCCCGAGTAGTTCAGGGCGATGTTGAAAACCATTCCCTTGCAGCGCGCCGTCGCGTCGAGCGCCCCCTTGAGCTCGCGCTGGACGGACGGGTCGAGCCCGTCGATGCGGCCGACGACGCGGAAGACGATGTCGTTGTCGAGGAGCGTGCGGAGCTCCCGGCGCACGTATTCCTTGAGGAGCGCCATGAGCGTCGCGACCTCGAGGTGCGGCCGCTTCCAGTTCTCCGTCGAGAACGCGTAGAGCGTGAGGGCCGTGAGCTCGAGGCGCGCGGCCGTCTCGACCGTCGCGCGCACGGAGGCGATCCCGGCCCGATGCCCTTCCACGCGGGGCAGGCGGCGCTGGCCCGCCCAGCGGCCGTTGCCGTCCATGATGACGGCCACGTGCCGCGGCAGGCGGCCGAGGTCGAGCGCGTCCAGGAGGGCGCGGTCGGGTGTGCCGGCGGCGGCGATGGAATCCTTGTCGATCATCGAGTCCGGGCGGAGTCCGCCCGAACCCAGAATTCTATCGCGCGGCCTCCGCGGACGGTCCTGACGCCGCGGGCGTCTCCGGCGCATAGAGGACGCGCGCGAGCGTCAGTCCGCGCGCCTCGGCCGTCGGCCCGGGCCGCGTGAGCACTTCCTCGGACCGGATGCGGCCCCGTCCGGCGTCGCGAAGCGTCCCCACGAGCCGCCGCACCATCCCGCGGAGGAATCCGTCGCCCTCAGCCGTGACCACGACGAGCGAGCCGTCCTCCTCGACGTCGAGGCGGCGCAGCGTGCGCACGGTCGTCCCGGGGTCCGAGCCGGTGATCGAGAACGGCGCGAAGTCCCGGGTCCCGACGAGACGGGCCGCCGCCGCGCGCATCGCGCCGACGTCGAGCGGCTCGGAGGCGAGCGCCTCGACGAGGCCGCGGTGCGGGTGGAGAAATTCCCCGCGGCGCAGGCGGTAGACGTAGACCTTGCCGGTGGCCCCGTAGCGGGCGTGAAAGTCGTCCGCTGCTTCGGAGACCGAGAGGACCCGCACATCAAATGGGAGCTTCGAGTTCAGGCCACGGCGAATTCCTTCGAATGAAATAGAGGGCGCGCCGACGGGCAGGTCGACGTGCGCAACCTGGGCGTCGGCATGGACGCCGGAGTCGGTGCGTCCCGATCCGTGGACGCGGATGTCCGCTCCTCCGAATACCCCTTTCAAGGAAATCTCCAGAACACCCTGGATCGTGCGCGGCCTCTCGCCGCCTTCGCGGGGGGCCTGCACCTGCCACCCCTCGAAGAACGTTCCCAGGTAAGCGATCTCCAGCTTCAGCCGCACGCCGCGATTATGGCCGCGCTATCGTCTCCGCGATGGCCGCCGCCTCCCCTCCCGCGACGCTCGTCGTCACCGAGATCTTCCGGAGCCTGCAAGGCGAGTCTTCGTTCGCCGGGCTGCCGTGCACGTTCGTGCGCCTCACGGGCTGCGCGCTCCGGTGCGTCTGGTGCGACAGCGCCTACGCGTTCTCGGGCGGAACGGCGATGACGGAGAACGAGGCCCTCGCCGAGGTCGCGCGCCTCGGGGCCCCGCTCGTCGAGATCACGGGCGGCGAGCCGCTCGAGCAGGAGGGATTCTTCCCCTTCGCCGCCGCGCTCTGTGACCGCGGCTTCACCGTCCTCGTCGAAACGGGGGGCCACGTGCCTCTCGGCCGCGTCGACCCCCGCGTCGTCAAGATCGTCGACGTGAAGTGCCCGGGCTCGGGCATGGAATCCCGCAACGACCTCGAGAACCTGAAGCTCCTCGGTCCGCGGGACGAGGTGAAATTCGTCGTGGCGGACCGGGAGGATTTTCTCTGGGCGGAGAGATTCGTCACGACACATGCGCTCGACGAGCGTCACGCCGTCCTGATCTCGCCCGTCTTCGAGGGCGGAACGAGCGCGATCGCTCCGGAGGCCGCCGTGTGGGTGCGGGACTCGAAGAGAAAGTTGCGCCTGAGCCTCCAGGTGCACAAGGTTCTCTGGGGAGACGTGCCGGGAAGATGAAGAGAGAGATTTCTTCGAATGGTTAAGAGAAGAAAGAGGGAGAAAGAGATTTCTTCGAATGAAAGGAGGGCGACGGCCGGCGGCTCGCGCGGCGGGGCAGGGCGGCGCGACGGCCGCCCTCTTCACCTTCCAAGAAAGTGTTCCTCTTCCTCTTTGATTCCATCCGCGCCGGCCGCGGGGTCCAGGGGCTGCGTTCTCCTCCTCTCGGGCGGCCTCGATTCCGCGACGTGCCTCGCGCTCGTCTCCCGGTGGGGCTGGACGGTCCACGCGCTCTCGTTCGATTACGGCCAGCGGCACCGCATCGAGCTGGGCGCCGCGCGGAGACTCGCGCGTACCTACGGCGCCGCGTCGCACCGCGTGATCGCGATCCCGTCGCTCGGCAAGCTCGGCGGCTCCGCGCTCACGGACCCGTCGATTCGCGTCCCGAGGAAGGCGCTCGGGAACGCGCGCATCCCGGTCACGTACGTCCCCGCGCGGAACACGCTCTTCCTCGCGTTCGCGCTCGCCGTCGCCGAGACCACGGGCGCCTCCGAGATCGTCATCGGCGCGAACGCTCTCGACTATTCGGGATATCCGGACTGCCGGCCGGAGTTTCTCCACGCATTCGAGCGCGCCGCGAACCTCGGAACGAAGGCGGGCGACGAGGGCCGGCGTTTCACCGTCCGCGCGCCGCTCCTCTCGCTTTCGAAGGCCGGAATCGTCCGCCTCGCGCTCGCGCTCGGCCTCGACCCCGGTCTCACGACGTCCTGCTACGCGCCCTCTCCCTCGGGAAGGCCGTGCGGCGCATGCGACTCGTGCCTTCTCCGGGCGAAGGGCTTCGCCGAGGCCGGCGCGGAGGATCCTCGGGCGCGCTGACTCATCGCGCCGGCGCGGTGGCGGCGAGTTCCCGGGCGCGGGCGAGGAGGTCGCGCGGCGGCTGCTCGGCCGGCTGAAGGGCCACCGCCTTCTCGAGCGGACCGATCGCGCCGGCTGGATCTCCGATGACGAGGAGCGCCCGGCCGAGGTGATAGAGGGCCGGAAAGAAGGCTGGCGAGACCACCAACGCCGCGCGGTAGGCCTCGGCAGCGTCGGCGGGGCGCCCGGCCGCTTCGAGCGCCTGGCCGAGGAAGAAACGCGCCGACCTCGAATCGGGGTCCATTCGAAGAGATTCTTCGAGGGTGGACACGGCCTCGGCCGTTCTTCCCTGCGCGAGCCGGAGTCTGCCGAGAAACTCCACGGGGAGGGCTGCTCTCGGGTCCGCGTCGCGCGCGCGGGCGAGCGAGCGCTCGGCCTCGGCGACGTTCCCCGTCTCCATCCACGCGTTTGCGTCGAGCGTCCGCTCCTCGGCGAAGTCGTGCGACGGGGGATGCCTTCGCGCGTGAGAGGCCACGAGCGTCAGCGCGAAGACCCCCGCCGGCGCCGCAAGGAGGCGCATGTCTCGCCCACGGACACGGTCGACGAGGAGCGCCGCACCGGCGCCCGCGAAGAGGGCGAGCGGCGGGACGACGGGCATCCGGTAGCGCAGGCCCACGAGCGCCGCGAGAACCGGAAGGGCTCCCGCCGTGATCCACAGGAGCAGAATCGCCTTCCCCCGCAGGCTCCGCCACGCAAACCCCGACACCGCAGCGAGAGCGAGCAGGAATCCGAAGCCCGGGAGCATTCGAAGAATCCTCGACTGCGCGGCAAAGAAGGCGAACGAGAGGTTGTCGCGCGGCTCCTCGGCCTGCGTGAGCCAGACGATCTTCGCGAGGACGACGCGAGCGAAGCCGGCCGGGTCGTCCTTCACGCGCGTGAAGGTGCGCCGCGCGAAGTACGCTTCCTCGCCCTCGGGCGGCACGCCCGCACGGGCCGGCGCGCCCGCGACGCGGTCCCAGGGGCCGTTCGGGCGCGCGTTCTGGACGCCGCCGGACGCCGGATCGTTGCCGAGCCAGAGGTTCACGGCGCCGTAGGCGCGCACGAAGACGAAGCGGCCCGAGGCCCTCGAGGCCAGGAGGACCGCCGGTCCGAGGACGAGGGTCGCGCCGAATCCGAGCGCGAGCGCCGACGGCACCCGCCGCGTCCAGCCTTCGAGGAGGAGGATCGCCGCGAGCGCCGCGAAGACGAACAGGAGCGCGGTCGGACGCCCCGCGCACGCGGCGCCGAGGAGAAGGCCCGTGACGGCAGCTCCCGGTGGATTCTTCCGCGCCACGAGAAGAAAGAGAGCCCCGGAGAGAACGAGGTTCACGAAGCACTCTTCCCAGAGGCTGACGTCCACGAGAACGACCGGCCCGCAGACGGCGAGCAGGATTCCGGCCGCGAGGCCCTTCTTCCTATCGAAGAGAATCTCTCCGGTCCTCGCGACGAGGGCGCACGTCAGGCTCGCGAGCGCCGCCTGCGCGACCCTCACGCCGGCGAGCGACCCGAAGACCTTCAGGAGGAGCGCGAGGAAGAAGGGATACGCGGGTCCGTGGGTCGGCGGCGATGGCCACCGGAAGTCGCCCGACGCAAGCGCGTGCGCCCACTCGAGATTCTCGTGAGCGTCGAACTGGGGGTTCTGCCAGAGGCCGAGGGAAGAGAGCGACGAGGAGACCGCGAGTCGGACCAGGAACGCCAGGGCGAAGATTCCTATGAAAGGAAGCCAGCCGCCGCGGCCTAGATTCTGCTCGCCAGCGCCTCGGCGCCCCATCGCCGCAAAGGTTAGCACGCGCTCCGGCGCCATTAACCATTCATAGAAAAAGACTTATATAAATCTTCATAATTAATGTAGATCCCGACTTGACAATCTATGACTCATATACTAGATTCTTTGGCGCTATGAATCCCGACCGCTTCACCCATAAGGCCCAGGAGGCACTTCAGCGGGCTGCCCAGATCGCCCGAACGGACGGTCACCCGGAGGTAACGGCAGAGCATCTCGTCGCCGCGCTGCTCGAGCAGGAGGGCGGCGTCGTCCCGGCGCTCCTCGAGCGCGTGGGCATAGCGCCCGGGCACGCCGCGCAGGAAATCGACCGGCTTCTCGAGAAGCTCCCCCGCGTCTCCGGCGAAGGCGTCGAGCCCCGTTTCTCCCCAGCGCTCGTCCGGCTGACGGACCTCGCCGAGAAGACGGCCGCGTCCTTCAAGGACGACTACGTCGCCTCCGAGCACCTCTTCCTCGCCCTCCTGAAGGACGGGAAGTCGTCTGCCGCGAAGGCGCTTCTCGCGCTCGGCCTCTCCGAGACGTCCGTCCTCGCGGCCCTCAAGGACGTGCGCGGCGGCAGCCGCGTCGCCGACCAGGCCGCCGAGGACAAATACCAGGCCCTCAAGAAGTACGCGAAAGACCTCACGGACCTCGCCCGCAAGGGCAAGCTCGACCCCGTCATCGGACGCGACGAGGAGATCCGCCGCGTCATGCAGGTCCTCACGCGCCGCACGAAGAACAACCCCGTCCTCATCGGCGACCCCGGCGTCGGCAAGACCGCGATCGTCGAGGGCCTCGCGCGCCGCATCGTCTCGGGTGACGTTCCCGAGACGCTGAAGGACAAGCGTGTCGTCTCGCTCGACCTCGGGGCGATGCTCGCGGGCGCGAAGTACCGCGGCGAATTCGAGGAGCGCCTCAAGTCGGTCCTCAAGGAGGTCGAGGAGTCCGACGGGAAGGTCATCCTCTTCATCGACGAGCTCCACACGCTCGTCGGCGCGGGGGCGGCCGAAGGCGCGATGGACGCCGGAAACATGCTCAAGCCCGCGCTCGCCCGGGGAGACCTGCGCGCGATCGGCGCCACGACCGTCGGCGAGTACCGCAAGCACATCGAGAAGGACCCGGCGCTCGAGCGGCGCTTCCAGCCTGTCCTCGTCGGCGAGCCGTCGGTGGAAGACACGATCGCGATCCTGAGGGGCCTCCAGGAGCGTTACGAGCTCCACCACGGCGTGAAGATCACGGACGCGGCGCTCGTCGCGGCCGCGACGCTGTCGGACCGCTACATCGCGGACCGCTTCCTGCCCGACAAGGCGATCGACCTCATCGACGAGGCCGCCTCGAAGCTCAAGATGGAGATCGACTCGATGCCGACGGCGATCGACGAAGTCGAGCGGCGCATCCTCCAGCTCGAGATCGAGCGGAAGGCGCTCCAGAAGGACGACGCGAAGGCCGCCAAGGAGCGGCTGAAGGGCCTCGAGAAGACGCTCGCCGAGCTCAAGGAGCGCTCCAACGCGATGAAGACGCGCTGGCGCGCGGAGAAGGACGCGATCACGGCGATCCGAGACCTCAAGAAAAAGCTCGACGAGACGAAGGTCGCCGTCGAGGCCGCCGAGCGCCAGGGCGACCTGAACAAGGCCGCCGAGCTGCGCTACGGGACGCTGCCGAAGCTCGAAAAGGACCTCGACACGGCGCAGGCGCGCCTCGACGAGATGCAGAAGGGCGGCGCGGTCCTGCGCGAGAAGGTGGACGAGGACGACGTCGCGGCGATCGTCTCGAAGTGGACCGGCGTGCCCGTCTCGAGGATGGTCGAGGGCGAGACCCAGAAGCTCCTGAAGATGGGCGACCGGCTGCGCCTGCGCGTGATCGGGCAGGACGAGGCCGTGGACGCCGTCGCCGCCGCCGTCCGGCGCGCCCGCGCCGGGATGAAGGACCCGCGCCGGCCGATCGGCTCGTTCCTGTTCCTCGGTCCGACGGGCGTCGGGAAGACCGAGCTCGCGCGCGCGCTCGCCGAGTTCCTCTTCGACGACGAGAACGCGATGGTCCGCCTCGACATGTCCGAGTACCAGGAGAAACACACCGTCTCGCGGATGATCGGGGCCCCGCCCGGCTACATCGGACACGACGAGGGCGGCCAGCTCACGGAGGCCGTCCGCCGCCGCCCCTACTCCGTCGTCCTCTTCGACGAGATCGAGAAGGCGCATCCGGACGTCTGGTCCGTCCTCCTGCAGGTTCTCGACGACGGGAGGCTGACGGACGGCAAGGGCCGCGTCGTGGACTTCAAGAACGTCGTCGTCATCATGACGTCGAACGTCGGGAGCCACCTCATCCAGGAGCTGCAGGGCGTCGACGACAAGGAGCTCAAGTCGCGGATCGAGGCGGAGCTGCGGGCGCACTTCCGGCCCGAGTTCCTGAACCGGATCGACGACATCGTGACGTTTCGCCGCCTCGAGCTCGCCGACATCGAGAAGATCGTCGAGATCCAGCTCCGGAAGGTGGCCGAGCTCGTGGCCCCGCGCGGGATCAAGCTCGCGTGGGAGAAGCCCGTCGCGACGTGGCTCGCCCGCGAGGCGTTCGACCCCGTGTACGGAGCGCGACCCCTGAAACGCAACATCCAGAAGCTCGTCCAGGACCCGCTGGCGCTGAAGATCCTCGCCGGCGACGTGCGCGAGGGATCCGCGGTCACCCTCGCGCTCGCGCCGGGAGGCTCGGCCCTCGAATTCCGGACGGAACCGGCCCATGCGGCGGCACGCACGGACCGATGACGGAAAGGAGCCGACATGAACATCATCCGCTGGAACGATCCCATCCATGACCTCGCGACCCTGCAGGATCGCCTGAACCGCGCGTTCGAATCGACGCTCGCCCCGCGCGGGCGCGAGGAAGACCTGTTGACCGGGACGTGGGCGCCGCCCGTCGACATCTACGAGACGAAGGACAAGACGATCCTCAAGGCCGAGCTTCCGGGCTTCAACGAAAACGAGGTCCAGCTCCGCTTCGAGGACGGGACGCTCTCACTCGAGGGCGAGCGCAAGTTCGAGAAGGACGAGAAGAACGAGAACTACCACCGCGTCGAGCGAGCCTACGGCAGGTTCGTGCGGACGTTCACGATCCCGGTCAACGTCGACCACGAGAGGATCGCGGCCTCGATGCAGAACGGCGTCCTGACCGTCGAGCTCCCGAAGCGCGAGGAGACGAAGCCGAAGGCGATCAAGATCCAGGCGACGAAGCCGGCGATCGAGGCGAAGAAGAGCTAACCCCGAAAGGGGGTCAGGGGGAAAACCGGGGTCCGGTTTTCCCCCTGCTGCTTGAACGTCGGCCGGACGTAGAGCTCCCCGTCCAGCGAGGATCTCCGTGAAGGAGCTGAACCCTCCGGACCAAGGGAACCCCCGGAAGTCGGAGCGCGAGCTGCGGACAATCCTCGAGACGATTCCGGCGTTCGTCTGGACCGCCCGGCCCGACGGAGCGATCGACTTCATCACCGGCCGCCTGTTCGCGCAGACGGGTCTTCGCGAGGACGAGACGCTCCTGTGGGAGTGGGCGAACGTGCTCCATCCGGAGGACCGCGAACGCGTCGTCGAGGACTGGCGGGACGCCATCGCCTCGGGGCGTGCACCCGATAACGAAATGCGGGTCCGCGGCGCGGACGGAACCTATCGATGGTTTCTGACCCGCGCCGTTCCGCTCCGGGACGACAAGGGGACGATCCTCCGGTGGTACGGCACGTTCACGGACATCGACGCCCGCAAACGCGCGGAGCAGGAGCTCGAGAAGCTCAAGGACCAGCTCTACAAGGAGAACATCGCCCTCAGGGACGAAGTCAGCCAGTCTTCGATGTTCGAGGAGATCGTCGGCTCTTCGGCGCCGCTCAGGCGGGTGCTCGTGCTCGTGAGCAAGGTGGCGAGCACCGATTCGACCGTCCTGATCACCGGCGAGACCGGCACCGGGAAGGAGCTGATCGCACGCGCCGTTCACCGGAGGTCGCCCCGGGCCTCACGGCCGTTCGTGTCCGTCAACTGCGGCGCGGTTCCGCCGACCCTGATCACGTCGGAGCTGTTCGGCTACGAGAAAGGGGCCTTCACGGGCGCCGCGCAGCGTCACCTCGGCCGCTTCGAGCTGGCAGACGGGGGGACCATCTTTCTCGACGAGGCGGGGGAACTTCCGCAGGAGACGCAGATCGCCCTGCTCCGCGTCCTGCAGGAGCGCGCCTTCGAGCGCGTCGGCGGCAGCCAGTCCATCCCGGTGGACGTCCGCGTCATCGCGGCGACGAACCGAGACCTCGACAAGGCCATCGCGGACGGCGCGTTCCGGAGTGATCTCTACTACCGGCTCAGCGTCTTTCCGATCCACGTGCCGCCGCTGAGGGATCGCGCCGAGGACATTCCGCTGCTCGTCGAGTACCTCACGCAGCGCTACGCCGCGAAGGCGGGGAAGAGGATCACGGAGGTGAGCCGGACGGCCATGGAACTGCTCCGGTCCTACGACTGGCCGGGAAACGTCCGTGAGCTGCAGAACGTCATCCAGCGCGCGGTGATCCTGAGCGAGGGCACGCTGGCCGTCGACGAGACGTGGTTCGCCCGGCCGGCGACCCGGGCTGCGAGCGGCGCGCACAGGCTCGGCCGGCTCTCCAGCCGAGAAGAGAGGGAGTGGGTCGAGAGCGCCCTCGCGCGGTCGCGCGGCCGCGTCTCCGGCCCGGACGGAGCGGCAGCAGAAGCTCGGCATCCCCCGATCCACGCTCGAATCGAAGATCCGTTCGCTGCGCATCGACAAGCACCGGTTCAAGAACCGATAAGCCGGCGCCTCACGCGAATGGCGGTGTCGAAACCCGCCAATTGCCGAGAGTCGCCATCGGGCGCCGCAATCAAGTCCTTCGACGTCAACGGCTTCACGTTGGCACCACGGTTGCCCTAGGGGCAATCGATGGTTCTAAGGATTGAGCCCGCCCCGAACGACTCGCCGACGCTTCTCAAGCTCGTCGGGAGGATCGCCTCGCCGGACGTCCAAGCGCTGAAGGCCCTGATCGCGGAGATGCCGAACCCCGTCGCCCTCGACCTCCAGGAGGTGGAACTCGTCGATCTCGACGCAGTCCGCTACCTGGCGGCGGTCGAGCGGGGAGGCCTCGAGCTCCACAACCTTCCGCCGTACGTCCGCGCCTGGATCCTCCTGGAGAGGGAGAGGCTCGGCGACTCCGAATGACGGGCTCTCTACCGACGAACCCAAAAGGAGAAACGGAAATGGAACGGATGCTGGTTGTGGTTTTCGACAACGAGAAAAAGGCGTATCAGGGCGAGTCCGAGCTCAAGCAGCTGGAGCGCGAAGGCCTTCTCACGATCTACGCACAGGCGGTGATCGTGAAGCACGCGGAGGGCTCCGTGAGCCTCAACCACGTCGATGAGGATGGGCCGCTCGGATCGCTGGCCGGCACCGCCGTCGGCAGCCTTGTCGGGCTCCTCGGTGGACCGGTGGGCGCGGCCGTCGGAGCGGCGTCAGGCCTCGCGCTCGGCGCGCTCTACGACGTCGACAACGCCCGCGTCGGCGAGGACTTCCTCGACGACGTCTCGAAGTCGCTGACGCCGAACAAGGTCGCTCTCGTCGCGGAGGTCGAGGAAGAGTGGACGGCGCCCGTCGACACTCGGATGGAGTCGCTCGGCGGGACGGTGCTGCGCCGCGCTCTCTGGGAAGTGGAAAAGACCGTGAACGACGAGGAGACCGCCGCGATGAAGGCGGATCTCAAGCAGCTCAAGAGCGAGCTTTCGACGGCCAACGCCGACCGGCGCGCGAAGCTCCAGAAAAAGATCGACCAGCTCAATGCGAAGGTGGATGCGCACTTTCAGAAGGTCGCACAGCGGCACGAAGCGTTCAAGGCGCGCCAGGAGGCCAAGAGCGCCGTCCTCAAGAAGAACGCCGCCGCCACCGGCCAGGCCCTCAAGAATCTCGCGCACACCCCCGTCTGAAACCCGAAAAACAAGAAAGGAAGAATTCGTCATGACCACTGAAACGCTTTCCACGGAAGTCTCCAGGCACGCCGGCTGGAGCATCTTCATGGGTTTCCTGACGGCCGCCGTCGGCGCCATCATGATCATCTACCCGCTCGCGACCGCCGCCGCGTCCACTGTCTTCTTCGGAGCGGCGCTCCTCGTCGCCGCGGTCGCGCAGCTCGTCTTCGCGTTCACCTCGCCCACCCCCGGGCAGTTCCTTCTCAAGCTCCTGCTCGGCGTGCTCTACGGCATCTCCGGGGTGTGCCTCATCGCGCTGCCGGGCCTCGGCATGGTGACCCTCACCGCGATGCTCGGAGCGATGCTGATCGCCCAGGCCGTCGTCGAGACGGTCCTCGCCTTCTCGGCTCCCGCGGGGACCGGCCGAGGCTGGCTCTTCTTCAGCGGATTCGCCAGCCTCGTCCTCGGAGTTCTGATCATCGCGCAGTGGCCCGTCAGCTCGATCTGGGCGATCGGGACGATGGTCGGAGCCGGCGTGCTCAGCAACGGAATCACGCGCATCGTGATGTCGAGCTGGGTGCGCAGCGAGGCGCGCCAGTTCCAGCGGTCCTCCGCGCACGCGTGACGACCCCGCCGGGCGTCCGTGAGAGGCCGTCGTGCTCTCACGGACGCTCGCCGCTTCGCCGCGACGGTGAAACGCCAGTTCCACACCTCGAAGAAAAGGAGTTACGTCATGACCGCCGCGCTCTGGAGTGCTCAGGGATTCGCCGCACTCGTCTTCTTCCTCACGGGCGCGCTCAAGTTGGTGACGCCGAAAATGAGGCTCGCCGAGGACATGCACTGGGCTGCGACGTGGCCCGCCGGCCGCATCAGGCTGCTCGGTCTAGCCGAGGTGGCAGGCGCGATTGGGCTCGTGCTCCCCGCGACGCTGCATATCGCGCCCGTGCTCACGCCGATCGCGGCGGTGTGCCTTGCGGTGCTGATGGCCGGCGCCATCCAGACGCACCGGCGCCTTCACGAGAACTTCGTCCCGGCGCTCGTGCTCGCACTCGTCTGCGTCGGGATTGCGGCGGGGCGGTTTCACCTCGGAGCATGACGATGCCGGCCCGGTCGGAGCTGCTCCTCCATTTCGTGATCGACTCCATTCCGCAGCGCGTCTTCTGGAAGGACCGGGATTCCGTCTACCTTGGCTGCAACCGGTCGTTCGCGCACGACGCCGGCCTGGACGACCCCGCTCTAATCGTCGGCAAGACCGACTTCGAGCTCGCCTGGAAGGCCACAGCCCACCTCTACGTCGCCGACGACCGCCTCGTCATGGAGTCGAACACGGCGAAGGTGGACATCGAGGAGCCGATGACGTTCACAGACGAGCGCACGATCTGGCTCCGCACTAGCAAGTTCCCGCTCCACGACGAAAGCGGCGCGGTCGCTGGCGTTCTCGGAACGTACGAGGACATCACGGGGCGCAAGCAAGCCGAGGAAGCCCTCACGAGAAGCGAGCTTCTCTTCCGTTCGCTCATCGAGAACGCCCTCGACCTCATCGCGGTCGTGGCGTCGGACGGCGCCATCCGCTACGTGAGCCCCTCCGTCGAACGAATCCTGGGGTATGACCCGGCGCGTGTCGGCGACTTGAATGTCTTCGACCTCATCCACCCCGACGATCTCGCAGAGGGGAAAGAGAACCTTCGAAGGGCACTGGAGACCGGAACTCGGTTCGAGCAGGTCGGGTTACGCGTCAGACGCTCGGACGGGTCCTGGCGGACCCTGTCGATGATGGGAAAGCCCTCTCCCCCGGATGTTGGCACCTGCGGCCTGATCATCAACGCGCGCGACGTGACGGAAGGCCGCGCCCTCGAAGAGCAGCTACGCCAGTCGCAGAAGATGGAAGCGGTCGGGCGGCTCGCCGGCGGCATCGCGCACGACTTCAACAACCTGCTGACGGCCATCCTGGGCTACGCGGAGATCGCCGCCGGACGGCTGAAGCCGGAGGACCCGTCGTGGCTGGATCTGTCCGAAATCGTCAAGGCCGCTCAACGCGCCGCCGACCTGACGCGACAGCTCCTCGCCTTCAGCCGCAAGCAGGTGCTCGAGCTTCGCGTCATCGACCTGAACCGGGTCGTGACCACCACGCACAAGATGCTGAGACGGCTCATCGGGGAGGACGTCGAGCTCGTCCTTTCGCTGAAGAAGCGCCTGGGCTCCGTGAAGGCCGACACCGGGCAGATCGAGCAGGTCCTGCTCAACCTGGCGGTCAATTCCCGCGACGCGATGCCGAAAGGCGGGACGCTGACCATCGAGACTTCAGAAATCGAGCTCGCCGAGTCCTACTCGACGCTCCATTTCGACGTCCCTCCCGGCCCCTACGTCGTGCTCGCCGTCAGCGACACCGGGACCGGCATGGACGCGAAGACGCTGAGTCACGTTTTCGAGCCGTTCTTCACCACGAAGGAAGCCGGAAAGGGGACCGGACTCGGTCTCTCGACCGTCTATGGAGTCGTGAAGCAGAGCGGGGGCCACGTAACGGCGTACAGCGAGCCCGGTGTGGGCACCACGTTCAAGATCTATCTCCCGCGGGTGGAGGACGCCCCGGAAACAGACCACGGGTCGTCGGCGCCCGCGGCTCTGGCGGGTGGGACCGAGACCATCCTCGTCGTCGAGGACGAGGAGGCTGTCCGGCGTCTGGCCTGCCGCGCTTTGGAAGCTCAGGGCTACACGGTCCTCTCCGCCGCCGGCGCCCGCGAGGCGATCCGCCTTTGCGAGGAGCACGCCGGCAAGATCCATCTCATGCTCACGGACGTCGTGATGCCGGGGGTGAGCGGCAGAGATCTCGCCCGGAGCGCGGCCGCCATCCGGCCCTCATTGAGAGTGCTCTTCATGTCGGGTTACACCGACGACGCGATCGTGCACCACGGCGTATTGGACGCCGGCACGCCGTTCCTGCAGAAGCCCTTCACGCCGCGTTCCCTGGCGCAGAAGGTCCGCTGGGTTCTGGACACTCGTTGATGCGGATCGCCCACGTCTCCGACGTCCATGTCCTGTCCCGTCTCGGGGCCGAGTGGCGCCGCATGCTCTTCAACAAGCGGATCACGGGATGGGCGAACGTCCTCCTCCGGCGCGGGCGCGTCTTCCGGCCCGAGTACCTCGGGGCCGTGCTCGAGGAGGCCGCCGCGCGGGCCGACCACGTCGTCGTGACGGGTGACGTCACGAACATGGCGCACGAGAGCGAGTACGTCGAGGCGCGGCGCCTGCTCGACGGGGTCGCGCGCCGGGTCGAGGTGACGGTCGTGCCGGGGAACCACGACATCTACCTGCCGGCGGCCGGACGCGAGCGCCGGTTCGAGCACCACTTCGCCCCGTTCGTCACGGGCGAACGTGCTTCTCTCGCGGTGCGGCTTCCCGCCGGCGACTACCCGCTCGTGAAACTTCGCGGGCCCGCGGCGATCGTGGGTCTCTCGAGCGCCGTCCCTCGCCCGCCGTTCGTGTCGGGCGGCGTCCTCGGCCGCGAGCAGCTCGCGGCGCTCGAGAGGGTCATCGCGCTCCCGGAGGTCGCGTCGCGGACGCCCGTTCTCCTGATCCACCATCCACCCGTGGACGCGCGGAGCCGCCTCGCCCGGCTGCGGGACGGTCTGCTCGACGCGGACGGGCTCCGGAGCGCCGTCGATCGCCTCCGGCGCGGGCTGATTCTCTTCGGTCACGTGCACGCGAGGTCGCACGTCGCGCTCCGGACGTCGACGGGAAGCCTCGACGTCGTCTCGGCGAGCGGCGCCGCCCTCGACCACCCCGACCCGCGGATCCGGGCCGGCTTCAACCTCTACGAGATCGCGGGGGACGGGGCGGTGGCGCGCGTCGAGTCCTTCGCGCTCGACGCGTCGGGGACGGGCTTCTCGCCCGTGCCGATGCCCGAGAGGATCGTCTCGTGAGCTACCGGCGGGCGCTCCTGATCCTCGAGCTCGGCCGCGACGCGGCGGGGGCCGCCGCGGCGATCCGCCGGCTCGCGCCCGATGCGGAGCGACTCGTCGTGGTGGCGCGCGCCCCCGGCCGCGACATCACATTGCTGTCGCACCCTGCGTCCGCAGACGGAGGCACGGCGGCGTCCTCCGTCGCGGCGCTGCGCGCGGCCACGGCTGGCCTTTCGCGCCGCGCGGAGTTGATCGTCGCGCAGGAGCTCGACGCCGACGCTCTCGCCGCGCTCGCGACAGGCGCCGGAATCGATCTCGTCGCCGTTGCGGGCCTCCCCGCGAGCCGGATGGCGCTGTTCGCCGAGCTGCGCCGGCGCCTGGCGCTCCCGCTTCTCTGGATCGGCGACACGCCCGCCGCGGAGGGACCGATCCGCGAGATCGCGTGCGCCGCGTTCGGCGTTCGGGCGCGGGCAGCGGTCGCCGCCTTCCTCCGCGATCACGGGAGCGCCAGCGTCCGTTGCACGATCCTCGGCCCCCGCATCCCCGACGCACGGCTCGCCGAGGCGCTCTCGGTCGCCGGGATCGCGGCCCGTGTCGAGTTCGCGTCGCCCGGCGCGTCTCGGGTCGCTGCGCCTGACCTCCTCGTGCTGCCGCGCTTTTCGGCGGCGCTCCTCGCCGTTTCCTCGCGGCGGGCGCCCGTGCTCGTGCTCCCGCCCGGCGCCGTGCCGCGGGCGCTTCGGCGAACGATCGACGCCGCCGACGCCGTGGATCTCGGCGGACCGCTCGGCGTGAGGATCACGTACGCCACGGGGGTGGGGCGGCTCGAACCGATCCCGGACCAGGAGATCGCGTTCGTGGCGCGCGGACGGACTCTTGCGGGGGCCGGCAGCCGGGACGGATTCGCGGACGTCCCCGCCGGAGACGCGGAGTCGCTCGGCCTTTCCCGGACCGCGGAGGCCGCGGGCGCTGATCCGGTCGCCGCCGTCGAGCAGCGGATCGCGGTCGTCCGGCCGGGCCACCGGCCGCTCGGGCTCTTCGACGCGGAGCTGCCGGACGACGACCTCGCGCGTCTTCAGCGGATCGGCGGCGCCGGAGGGCTCGATCTTCTCGCCGTGCGCCTGCGCCCGGTCCGGAGCTGCGCGTTCCTCCGCGCGAGGCTCGCATCGTTCGGCCTCGCCGAAATCGTCGTCGACGCGAGTGCGACGCTCGACGAAGGCGCGGCGCTGGACGTGCCCGCGGAGGCGGATCCGGTCAGGCTGGCGCGCGTCGCGGCCCGGATGCGCGGCGCGGGGTTCCCGGTCGCCGCCGTGGTCCACGGGGGCCTTCACACGCCGGACACGGCCGGCTTCGTCGCGCTGCGCGCGGACGAGGTGGCCGCGGCGTTGCCGCCCTCCTTCGACGCTCCCGCCCGGACGCAGGCGCTCGCGTCGCGGCTCGATGCCGTGACGGGCGCGCCGGCGATCCCGGCCAACCGTGTCGAGATCGAGCTCGACAACCCGACGGCGCGGGGCTGGCTCCTCGACGCCCTCGCGCGCGCCGAGCGCCGCATCCACTTCCAGGTCTACATGGCGACGGACGACGACGTCGGCGCCCCGGTGGAAGCCGCGCTCGCCGCGGCGGCAGCGCGGGGCGTCACGGTGCGCGTCGTCGTCGACTCGCTGCACGGCCTTCACGGCTCCTTCGGCCTGACGAACCCGCTCCTCGCGCGCCTCGGAGGCCGACCGAACGTGGAGCTGCGTCTCGTGCGCCCCGTCGCCGGCGCGCCGTCGATCGAGGATCTGAAGCAGCGCGACCACCGGAAGGTCGTCGTCGTGGACGGCCGCCTCGCGCTCGTCGGCGGGCGGAACCTCTCGCACGAGTACTACGCGGGCTTCGACGAGGTGGCGCTCTCGCCCGCCTCGCCCTGGCGCGAGGTGCCGTGGCTCGACGCCGGGGCGCGCATCGAGGGACCCGCCGTCGAGGCTTTGGAGCGCTCGTTCCTCGACGCGTGGACGGCCGCCGGAGGCGCGCCGTTCGACGTGGTGCCGCAGGGGCCGGCGGGCGGCGCGGCGGCGCGGGTCGTCGTCCACCACGGCCTCCGCGACGCGGCGACGCTCGAGACGTACCGGGCGCTCATCGATTCCGCGCGCTCGCACGTCTGGGTCGTGAACGGCTTCCCCCTCGTCCTCGAGATCCGGCACGCGCTCCTCCGCGCGATCGCCCGGGGCGTCACCGTGCGCGCGATCGTCGGCCGCCACGACGCCGACGCACGAGGAGACCCCGTTCCACGGACCCTGGAGCACGGCGCGGCAGGGGGCGAGCGAGCTCGTCGACTCGCGCCTCGACGCCCCCGTCGCGGCCGGGGCGGAGGTTTACCGGCTCGCGGTCCGCGAGCGGCCTCTCTGGGCGGCGGGGCTGGGTACCGTGCACCCGCACGTGCACGCCAAGGTTCTGAGCGTGGACGGCCGCGTCTGCTCCGTCGGGAGCGCCAACCTCGACGTCACGGCCGCCTACTGGGAGGACGAGCTCCTGCTCGTCGTCGAGGACGAGACGGTCGCGGGCGCTCTCGAGGCGCGGCTCGAGGAGATCGCCGGGGCTCGGAGCGGATCGAGCCCGATGATCCGCAGTGGCGCGAGATGGCGCGGCGGCGGACCTGGATGCTCCGCTGGCCGGGAATGCTGTCGGTCTGAGGAGGGAGAAACATGAGACTCCAGAGAACCCGCGGGCCGGCGCGTCAGGCGCCGTTCCCCGTCCACGAGGGCCTCGTCGAGCGGCTCCTCGCCGCGCACGTGTCGCCGCAGGACCCGCGCGACGAGGTTCTCGCCCACGCGCTCGGCTGCTGCGCGGGATACGCGTACGCGGACCTCGACACGGTCGCGACGATCGCGGGCCGCATCGGGCTCGAAGAGTGCGCGGTCGTGCGGCTGACGCAGGTCGTCGACGCGATGCTCGTCTTCTCGACCGCGTATCTCCTCCAGAGCCGGTGCGGGCGCGTCGTGATCCTCTGCTACCGCGGCACGGAGCCGTCGAACCTCGGAAACTGGCTCGGCGACGCGGACGTCGGCGCCGCGTCGATGGCGGTCGAGGGCGAGCGGCTTCGCGTCCCGGCGGGGTTCCACCGCAACGTGCGCGCGACGCGCTGGGCCGTCCTCCAGGAACTCGGCGCGGCGCTCGAGGGCCGCTCGCTCTCCGATCCCGGCGCGCGTGTGGACTTCCCGATGGAGGCTCTCTACGTCACCGGCCACAGCCTCGGCGGGGCGATGGCGGTCCTCTTTGCTCTCTCGTTCGTCGAGGCCCCCGAGGCCCGCGCGATCGCAGAGCGGCTCCGCGCGGTTTACACGTTCGGCCAGCCGCTCACGACGGGCGCGCCGCTTCCGGCCGCCGTGAAGGAGCTCGGCCGGCGCCTCCACCGCCACGTCCTCCCGGGCGATCCGGTGCCCGCGCTTCCGCCCGCGTCGTGGGGCCGCCTCGCCCACTTCGGCCGAGAATGGCGGTTCGCGAACGGCGGCTGGTCGGGGCCCTCTGCGCCGGTCGCGCAGCTCAAGAGCCTGCCGCGCGCGCTTCTGGCTCTCGCGGGGGGAAGGTCCCGCGGGCCGTCCTCGGCCCGGGAGCACGCGCCGGACCGCTACATCGCGGCGCTCGCGCCGAAGGACCGCGTCACCGAGCTCGGCGACCGGGTCTGAGGGTGTCGCGCACGCTCAGATCGCGACCGCCCCCGCCGGGACCTCCTCTTCCTTGAACAGATCCGTCGAGATGTAGCGCTCGGACGTCGAGGGCACGACGAAGACGACGAGCTTCCCCGCGCTCTCGGGCCGCTTCGCGATCTCGACGGCGGCGTGCGCGGCCGCGCCCGAGGAGATGCCGCCGAGGATCCCCTCCTCCTTCGCGAGGCGGCGCGCCATGGCGAAGGACTGGTCGTTCGAGACCTGGAACGTCTCGTCGACGAGCGTCGTGTCGAGGTTTTTCGGGATGAACCCCGCGCCGATGCCCTGGATCTTGTGCGGGCCCGGGGCGCCGCCCGAAATGACCGGGGAGTGGACCGGCTCGACCGCCACGAGGCGCACGGACGGCTTCTTCGGCTTCCAGTACCGGCCGACGCCCGTCATCGTTCCCCCCGTGCCGACGCCAGCGACGAAGATGTCCATCTTCCCTTCCGTGTCGTTCCAGAGCTCGACGGCGGTCGTGGCCTCGTGGATCGCGGGGTTCGCGGGATTCTCGAACTGCTGCGGCTGGACGCCGTTCGGGCCGTACTCGGCGAGGAGCTCCTGCGCCTTCGCGATCGCGCCCTTCATGCCGAGCGGACCGGGCGTCAGGACGACCTCGGCTCCGAGCAGCTTCAGGACCTTGCGCCGTTCGACCGACATCGTCTCGGGCATCGTCAGGATGAGCCGGTAGCCCCGCGCCGCGGCGACGAACGCGAGCCCGATTCCCGTGTTGCCGGACGTCGGCTCGATGAGAACGGATTTGCCCGGCGAGATCTTTCCCGCCTTCTCGAGGGCGTCGATCATCGAGACCCCGATGCGGTCCTTGACGGAGTGGGCCGGGTTGAAGAACTCGAGTTTCGCGGCCACGGTCGCTGCGGGCGCGATCCCGGCCGTCACGCGGTTCAGCCGCACGAGCGGCGTCCCCCCGATGAGCTTCGTGATGTCGGATGCGATCTTCATCGAGATCCCTCCCCGCACCGCGCCGAAACGGCGGGCGCATGCCTTGCTAGAGTCAGATCGAGTAGGTGGGCTCCTCGCGCTCGGCGCGGACCTCGCTCACGAGGTCTCCCACCGTCACGGAGGACAGGAATTGCCGATAGCGGTCCGAGGCGCGCTGGTCCAGGTTGCGGATGAAACGCGGCGAGGCAGGGTCCTCGGGAGCCGGCTCGCGCCCGTCGCGCGAGAACAGGGAAATCACGGCGAGCACGGCCACGCCGGACGCGACCGGTGTCGCACGATAGCCGCCGTTGCGCCCGCGCCCGGCGGCGACCCATCCGTTCCTCACGAGCGGCAGGAGCAGCTGATGGACCGAGTCGCGCGACAGGTCGAGCCATGTGGCGAGCTGGCTCGACGGAACGTCGGGCCCGGCCCGGTAGACGAGCTCCACGAGCGCCTGGACCGCTTTTTTCTGCCGGGTGTTTAGAATACCTAAAATCCCCTTCCGTTATATCGACATTATCATGCAAGGACTCGACTCGAAGTCAACCCGCCTCGCCGTCGCGCTCGTCGCGCTGCTGCCCGCGCTTCCCCTCGGCGCCGCGGACAGCCGCGAGGCGCGCCGCACGCCGATCGTCGTCGCCGTCGAGAAGATCGGGCCGTCGGTCGTCAACATCTCGGCCGAGCACGTCGTCCAGAGGCGCCGCAACCCGCTCGACATCTTCTTCGGCTACGACCTGAGGCCGCGCGCCTCGCGCAGCGAGTCGCTCGGATCGGGCGTCGTGATCGCGCCGGGCATCGTCGTCACGAACGACCACGTGATCTCCGGCGCCTCGCGCATCTGGGTGACGACGTCAGACGGACGCGAGCTCGAGGCGAAGCTCGAGGGCGCGGACGCCGACAACGACCTCGCGGTCCTGAGCGTGAACGCGAAGGGGCTCGTTCCGGCGGCGTTCGGGACGTCCTCGGACCTCATGATCGGCGAGACCGTCATCGCGATCGGGAACCCGTTCGGCCTCTCGAACACGGTCACGGCCGGAATCGTCTCTGCCGTGCACCGCACCGTGCAGGGCGAATCGGGCCGCAACTACTCGGATTTCCTCCAGACGGACGCCGCGATCAACCCCGGCAACTCGGGCGGCGCGCTCGTGAACGTCTTCGGCGAGCTCATCGGGATCAACACGGCGATCGTGGGGGGCGCGAACACGATCGGGTTCGCGATCCCGATCGACCGCGTGAGGCGGGTCGCGGACGACCTCCTGAACTACAACGAGGTGAAGACCGTCTGGATCGGCGTGCGCGGCGGCACGGCGATGCCCGAGAACCCGCGTCCGTCGGCGCATGGTCGCGGCCTGCGCGTGCGCTCCGTCTGGCCCGGCTCCCCCGCGGCGAAGGCCGGCCTCGCCGCGGGTGACGTCGTCACGGCGCTCGACGGCAAGCGCATCGAGAGCCGGGAGGACTTCGACACGGCACTCGCGTCCGTCGGCCCGGGACGCACGCTTGCCGTGACGGTCCGGCGCGACGGTGCCGAGACGCGGCTGCGCGTCACGACCGAGCAGACGCCCGAGGACCTCGGCCTCGACGTCCTGCGGCGCGAGCTCGGCCTCGCGTTCCGGGAGACGCGCGCGGGGCTCATGATCGTGTCCGTCGCCGGGCGCTCCCCCGCCGCGGCGAAGGGGCTCGAGAGGGGCGACGTCGTCCTCGCGGTCAACAACGTCGCCGTGAAGACGCTCGACGACCTCAGCAAGGCCGTCGAGAACGGCTACTCGCGCTCGAGCCTCGTCCTGTCCGTCCTGCGCGACCCGTACGTCTACGACCTGACGTTCGGCCTGGAGTGACGGGACGGGGTGCTTGCGCCGGGTGCCCCCGCTCCTTCGCGCGTGAACTCGCTGCGCTCAGACAGCACGCGCGTGCGTCGCGAGGGCATCCGGCCGCACCCCTTCTCGGAAAATCCTCAATCTCTTCCCCTCATCTCGGACACGACGATCCCGGCGAGGACGAGGCACGCGCCCGTCCAGTCGCGGCGCGACATGCGCTCGCCGAGAAAAATCGCCGCGAAGAGCGCCGTGAAGACGGGCTCGAGCGCGAACATGATCGCCGCGTGCGTCGCGGGCATCCGCGCCTGCGCCCAGGTCTGGGCGAGGAACGTGACGACCGTCGCGACGAGGGCCATCCAGAGGATCGCGACGACGACCGTCCGGTCGAAAACGAGCGGCCGCGCCTCGGCCGCGAGGAACGCTCCCTTCCCGTGGACGAACGGCACGAGCGCGAGCCGCACGGCCCCGACGCCGATCGCCGCGAAGGCGATCTGCCCGAACGAATACCAGCGCACGTCGTGCGTGGCCGCCGTTTCGCTCACGATCACGATGAGGACGGCGTAGGACACGGCCGTCACGAGGATCAGGAGGTCGCCCGTGTTGACGCCCACCGCTGCGCTCCCCGGCCACGTGAGGACAGCGAAGCCCGCCGCGGCGACGAGGAGCCCGGCGAGGTTCTCCCGCGACGGCCTCTTCCTCGTCATGAGCCAGCCCGCGACCGGCGTCAGCGGGACGGAGAGGCCCGTCACGAACGCCGCCTTCGAGGCCGTCGTGAAGAGCTGACCGACGACCTGGAATCCGATTCCGGCGGCGAGGAGGACGCCGACCGCCGCACTGTCGCGGAGGAGGTGCGGCGTCGTCGGCCGGCCGCGCGCGACGAGCCAGAGAATCGCGGCCGCGAGGGCAAAGCGGGCGAGGACGAAGAGGAGAGGGGGCGCCGTCTCGATCACGAGGCGGTTCACGATGAAGGTGGACCCCCAGATCGCCGTCACGACGACGAGGACGAGGTCCGCCGCGAGCGCCTCGCGACGCGGGACGTTGAGCGGGCCGAGGGCCACGGACGCCATCATGCCCGACGGCGGGCTGCTATTCTCACCGGCCCATGGCCGCGCCCCGCGTGCGGTTCGCACCTTCGCCCACGGGCTCGCTCCACGTGGGCGGCGCGCGCACCGCCCTCTACAACTGGCTCTTCGCCCGCCGCCACGGCGGGACGTTCATCCTCAGGATCGAGGACACGGACGTTACGCGCTCGAAGAAGGAGCTCACGCAGCAGATCCTCGACGCGATGACGTGGCTGGGCCTCTCGTGGGACCAGGGTCCGTTCTTCCAGAGCGAGCGGCAGGCCCTGTACCGCGAGGCGGCGGACCGGCTTCTCGCCGAGGGCACGGCCTACCGTGCGTTCGAGACGCCCGAGGAGCTCGAGGGCCGGAAGAAAGCCGCCGAGGCCGCGGGATCGTCCTTCCGGTACGACGGGAGCGGGCGCGCGATCTCCCGTGAGGAGTCCGACCGGCGTGCCGCCGCGGGCGAGAAGTTCGTCCTGCGCCTCCGCGTCCCGGACGAGCCGCTCGTCGTGGACGACGTCGTCCAGGGACGAACGGAATTCCCGGCCGGCGCACTCGACGACTTCGTGCTCGTGCGCTCCGACGGGCACCCTCTCTACCACTTCACGGTCTGCGTCGACGACGTCGCGATGGGGATCACGCACGTCGTGCGCGGCGTCGACCACCTTCCGAACGCGCCGAAGCACGTTGCCCTGTTCCGCGCGCTCGGCGCCCCCTGCCCCGTCTTCGCGCATCTCGGGATGATTCTCGGCGCCGACGGCAAGAAGCTCAGCAAGCGCCACGGCGCCGCCGGCGTCGAGGAGTTCCGGGCGCAGGGCTTCCTGCCCGAGGCGCTCGTGAACTTTCTCGCGCTCCTCGGCTGGTCGCCGGGCGAGGACCGCGAGCGCATGACGCTCGCCGAGATGACCGCGCTCTTCGCGCTCGAGCGCATCGGCCCGTCGCCGTCGCGTTTCGACCACGAGAAGCTCCTCTGGATGAACGGTCAGACCATCCAGGAGACGCCCGACACACGCCTCCTCGAGCTCGTCGCCCCGTTCGGCCTGCCCTCGGGCGACCCGGTGACGCTCGCGAAGGGGATTGCGCTCCTGCGCCCGCGCGCCAGGACGCTCGTCGAGCTCGCGCAGGGACTCGCCGTCTACGGGGACGATGCCGTGCATTTCGACGAGGCCGGAATGAAGAAATGGGGGAAGCCGGAGCTCGCGCCCGTTCTTAGGGCGCTCGTCGCGCGCCTCGACGCGGTCGAGCCGTTCCGCCACGCCGCGATGGAGGAGGCCGCGCGGGCCCTCGCGGCGGAGAAGGGCCTGCCGCTCGGGCAGATCGCACAGCCCGCGCGCCTCGCGCTCACGGGCTCCCTCGCGTCGCCTCCGCTTTTCGAGATGATCGAGGTTCTCGGCCGGGAAACCGCCCGCCGGAGGATCCTCTCGTTCGCCGACCGCATCGCCGCGCCGGCGGCCTTGAACTGAGGGATCGTCATGCACGACACGCCGCACGCTCCACCCGTCCCCGGCCGGGATTTCATCCGCGAGATCGTGGATGCAGAGAGAGCCGCCGGGAAACACGCCGGCCGCGTCGCAACGCGCTTCCCGCCCGAGCCGAACGGCTACCTCCACATCGGCCACGCGAAGTCGATCTGCCTGAACTTCGGCATCGCGAACGAATACGGCGGGACGTGCAACCTGCGCTTCGACGACACGAACCCCCTGAAGGAGGACGTCGAGTACGTCGACTCCATCCAGGCGGACGTGAGGTGGCTCGGCTTCGACTGGGAGGACCGCCTCTTCTACGCGTCGGACTACTTCGAGAGGCTCTATTCGTTCGCCGAGACGCTCATCGAGAAGGGCAAGGCGTTCGTCTGCGACCTCACGGCCGACGAGGTGCGTGCGACGCGCGGCACGCTGACCGAGCCGGGGACGAACAGCCCGTACCGCGGCCGCTCTCCCGCCGAGAGCCTCGATCTCTTCCGCCGGATGCGCGCGGGCGAGTTTCCCGACGGGGCGCGGACTCTTCGGGCGAAGATCGACATGGCGTCGCCGAACATCAACCTGCGCGACCCGGCGCTCTACCGGATCCGCAAGACGATCCACCACCGCACGGGCGACGCGTGGCACCTCTACCCGATGTACGACTACGCCCACGCGCTCTCGGACTGGATCGAGCGCATCACGCACTCCCTGTGCACGCTCGAGTTCGAGGACCACCGGCCTCTCTACGACTGGTGCCTCGAGGCGCTCGAGCTCGAGGACCGGCCGCGCCAGATCGAGTTCGCGCGCCTGAACCTCACGTACACGCTTCTCTCGAAGCGGAAGCTCCTCCATCTCGTGACGGGCGGACACGTGACGGGCTGGGACGACCCACGCATGCCGACGCTCGCGGGAATCCGCCGGCGCGGGTACACGCCCGAGGCGATCCGCGACTTCTGCGACCGGATCGGCCTCGCGAAGCGCAACAGCGTCGTCGAGGTGGAGCTCCTCGAGCACTGCCTGCGCGAGGACCTGAACCGGCGCGCGCCCCGTTTCATGGGAGTCCTCGACCCCGTGAGGGTCGTCCTGACGAACTGGCCGCCGGGCACCGTCGAGATGCTCGACGCCGTGAACAACCCGGAGGACGCCTCGAAGGGCACGCGCGCGGTGCCGTTTTCCGGCACGCTCTTCATCGATCGCGACGATTTCCGCGAGGTCCCGCCGCCGAAGTACCACCGCCTGTCGCCAGGAACCGAGGTGCGGCTGCGCTGGGCCTACGTGATCCGCTGCACCGAGGTCGTCAAGGACGCCTCCGGCGCCGTCGTGGAGCTGCGCTGTACCTACGATCCCGCGACGAAGGGCGGCGAAGCACCGGGCCGCAAGGTGAAGGGCACGATCCACTGGGTCTCCGCCGCGGAGTCGCTGCCCGCGGCGGTGCGCCTCTACGACCGCCTCTTCTCCGTCCCGAACCCCGACGACGCGCCCGAGGGCCGTGACTTCCTCGCGAACCTCAGTCCCGATTCGCTCGTCGTGAAGACCGGCGCGCGCGTCGAGCCCGCGCTCTCGGCCCTCGCGCCGGGCACGACGTTCCAGCTCGAGCGGACGGGCTACTTCGTCGTGGACGCGGACAGCCGTCCGGAACGTCTCGTCCTGAACCGCTCCGTCTCGCTCCGGGACTCGTGGGGAAAGATCGAGAAGAGAGCCCAAGGGCCCGCGTGAGCGCGCGGCGCCGGATCCTCCTCTGGGCGCCGGTCGTCCTGCTCCTCGCGCACGAGTACTGGCTTTCGAGTCGGACGGGCTCCGAGCTGCCGTCCTTCGGACCTTCCTTCGACGGAAAGGACAAGCTCGAGCACGCGGCCTATTTCTTCCTGACCGGGGTCCTCGCCGTCCGCGCCGCGCGGTTCGGCGAACGCTGGAGCCGCGGGAAGACGGCGGTGCTGCTGCTTCTCGGCGCGGTGCTCTGGGGATGCTCGGACGAGGTCCACCAGAGCTTCGTGCCGGAGAGGGACGTCGAGGTCGGCGACGTCCTCGCGGACGTTGCGGGCATGGCGCTCGCCGTCGCGGCCGGAGAGACGATTCTTCGAAAGAGCGGCCTGAACCGGGCCGCGACCTGAGCGGCTCGCCGTTTGACCGCGGCGCGCCGCCCCCTCATAATCCGCCGCCCGCCGTCCTGGGGGGTCGTCCAACGGTAGGACTCCAGACTCTGGATCTGGCTATCGGGGTTCGAATCCCTGCCCCCCAGCCAATCTTCTCGTTCGGATTTCGGATTTCGGATTTCTTTAGAAGGGTTGCGGACGCCGGAGCGTCCCTGTCGCGCCGCGGCCCCGCGGTGAGCCGCGGCGCTACTCCCCCCGAAGAGAATCTCCTTCGAATGGCGCCCGCTGGCCGCCGCTCGCTCGTCGCGCCGCGAGCCGACGTTCGACACGGGCACCCTCTCAGCGGAAATTTCTCTCTTCTTCCCTCTCTCGATCGTCAGTCCCCCGCGAGCGACCGGAAGAACGCCGCGAGGTCCTCCGGGTGGCCGCTGCCCTGATAGGTCACGGAGATGGCGCCCGCCTTGCGGCCGCCGCGCGTCGCGGTGCGGCGCATCGAGACGCGATCCGCCCGGCCGGCGCCACGGCGCCGGCGCGCGCCCACGGGACGCAGGCGCGAGACGTCGGGAGCGCCGAGCCTTACCCCGAAGCGCGTGCCGACCTCCTCGATGACCTTCTTCGCCTCGAGCACCGGGTTCTTGTCCAGCAGCGCGCGCGCGTACGCGATCGCGCCCGGCCGGTCGATGCCGAGCTTCTTGCGGACGTCGCGGATGACGCCCGCGCTGATCGTCTTCGGATTCAGCTTGAACGCGCGACCGATTGCGCCCTTCACCTCGCGCTCCGTGAGCGACTTGTTCTTCTTGAGCAAGTCGGTCACGAAGCCGCGAACTTTCGCGACATTCTTATCCATGTGTTGAACCTCCCCGGTCACCAACTTTGTCACGGAGATGGACACAAATCAACTGCGCGGAGATTCCCGACGCTCAATACCGCGGAATCGACGAGTCGATGCGCGCCGACCACGCGAGGATCCCGCCTTCGAGGTTGACCGCATCCTTGCCGTGGGCCGTCAGGAACGCCGCGACGTGCGCGCTCCGGCTGCCGCTGCGACACGCGCAGACGACGGTCCGGTCTCCCGGGATCTCCTCGAGGCGTGCCGGAATCTGGGACATCGGAATGTGCAGCACCGGAAAGGGATAGGCGGCGACGGCGAGCTCGCGGGCCTCGCGCACGTCCAGCACACACGGCGCCTCGCCCGCCTCCAGCTTCGCCTTCAGTTCCTCGACCGTCATGCGGCGCCCTCCGCGCCCAGTGTAACGATACAATCGCCCTCCCATGCTCGAAGAATTTCGCAACGAGCCCTTCACCGACTTCAGCCGCGCCGAGGAGCGCTCCGCGTTCGAGGCGGCCCTCAACCGGGTGGACCGCCAGAAAGGCGCCGAGATCCCCGTCGTCGTGGGCGGGCGGCGTCTCAGGACCGGCCGCCTCCTCGAGAACGTGAACCCCTCCGACCGCAAGGAGGTCCTCTCCCGCCATCACCTCGCCGACCGGAAGATCGCCCTCAAGGCGGTCGAAGCGGCCGACCGGGCGCAGCCGTCCTGGGCGGCGCTGCCCGCGCGCGAGCGCGCCTCCGTCCTCCTGCGCGCCGCCGCGCGCATGCGCGCGAAAAAGCACGACTTCTCGGCGACGATGGTCCTCGAGATCGGCAAGTCCTGGCCCGAGGCCGACGTCGAGACCGCCGAAGCGATCGACTTCCTCGAGTTCTACGCGCGAGAGATGCTGCGCTGGGGCGGCGAGATCCCCGTCACGCCCTTCCCGGGCGAGTTCCCCGAGACGCTCTACGTCCCGCTCGGCGCGGGCGCCGTGATTCCGCCCTGGAACTTTCCGAACGCGATCCTCACGGGCATGACCTCCGCGGCGCTCGTCGCGGGGAACGGAGTCGTCCTGAAGCCCGCGTCCGACACGCCGCTCGTCGCGTGGAGGGTCTTCACGCTCCTCGAGGAGGCCGGCGTGCCGGCCGGCGCGCTGAACTACCTCCCGGGCCCCGGCAGCGAGGTGGGCGATCTCCTCGTCGAACACGCGCGGACCCGCTTCATCTCGTTCACGGGCTCGAAGCAGGTCGGCCTCACGATCAACCAGAAGGCCGCCGCCGTCGCGAAGGGACAGCGCTGGATCAAGCGCGTCGTCCTCGAGATGGGGGGCAAGGACTTCATCTTCGTGGACGAGGACGCGGACTTCGACTTCGCCGTGTCGCAGGTCGTCGCTTCCGCATTCGGCTTCCAGGGCCAGAAGTGCTCCGCCTGCTCGCGTGCGATCGTCCACCGGCGCCTCTACCGGCGCTTCGTGGACGCCGTCGTCGCGCGCACCGCGAAGCTCGCGCAGGGCCCGACGCGCGATCCGAAGAACTTCCTCGGACCCGTCGCCTCCGAACGCCAGCTCAAGACGGTCACGGACTACATCAAGGTCGGCCGTCGCGAGTCGAAGCTCGGGACCGGCGGAACGTGGAGCGGACGGGTCGGGAACTTCGTCGCACCGACCGTCTTCTACGACGTGAAACCGTCGGCCCGCATCTTCCAGGAGGAGATCTTCGGGCCCGTCCTCGGCATCACGGAGGCGAAGGACTTCGAGACGGGGCTCGGGCTCGCGAACGCGAGCGAGTACGGCCTCACGGGTTCGTACTTCGGCCGCGACCGCCAGAGGATCGCCGCGGCGAAACGCCGCCTCCACTGCGGGAACCTCTACATCAACAGGAAGTGCACGGGCGCGCTCGTCGGCGTCCACCCGTTCGGCGGGTTCGACATGTCCGGCACGGACAGCAAGGCGGGCGGAAGGGACTACCTCGGACTCTTCCTGCAGGCGAAGAGCATCTCGGAGAAGCTGTAGGTGGTCTCGGCGCGAGGCCGGGAATGCGAGCCTCCCCGCTAGCGGATCGCGCGAGCGGTCAGGCGAGCGCCGGAAGGTCGCGGCAGCACGCCGCGCGGCAGCGCTCGTAGACCGAGCCGCGCTTGACCGGCGTGAAGCCGGAGTCCCGGATGAGGGCGCGCATCGCCTCCTCGCCCTCCATCCGGTTGTGCGAGCCGGCGGCCGCGACGACGTTCTCCTCGATCATGATCGAGCCGAGGTCGTCCGCGCCGAACGCGGCCGCGACGCTCCCGATCTTGGCGCCCTGCGTGAGCCACGAACCCTGCACGTGCGGGACGTTGTCGAGGTAGAGCCGCGCGATCGCGAGCGTCCTCAGGTAGTCGGCCCCGCCCGCCGTCTCGACCTTCCCGTCGAGGGCCGTGTTCTCCTCCTGGAACGTCCAGGGGATGAACGCCGTGAAGCTCTCGGCTCCCTCGGCGAGGGACTCCTCCTGAGCGCGGCGCACGACGTCGAGGTGGTGGAGGCGCTGCTCGTGGGTCTCGCCGACCCCGAACATCATCGTCGCCGTCGTCGGCATCCCGAGACGGTGCGCGGCGCGGTGGACCTCCGCCCACTTCACCGTCGGCGCCTTCGTGAGAGCCCAGATCCGCTTGCGCACTTCGTCCTCGAGGATCTCGGCCCCGCCGCCCGGCACGGACTGGAGCCCCGCCTTCTTCAGCCGCTTCAGCACGTCCGCGACATTCGTCCTCTCTTTCTTCGCGAGGAAGTGGATCTCGGGTGCCGAGAACGCGTGGCGGTGGACGCCCGGGTATCTCTCACGCAGAAACGCGAGGAGCTCCTCGTAAAACGAGAACGGCAGCTCCGCGTGGACGCCGCCCTGCAGGAGGATGCCGGTGCCCCCGAGCGCGATCGTCTCCTCGACCTTCTTCCCGATCTCCTCGAAGGAAAGGACGTAGCCCTGAGCGTCGCCCGCCGGGCGATAGAACGCGCAGAACGAGCAACGATAGATGCAGACGTTCGTGTAGTTGATGTTCCGGTCGACCTGGTAGGTGACGCGCTCTGGGAGGGTGGAGCCGGCGCCTCACCGCGTCCGCCGCGCCCCCGGCCTCGAGCAGCGTCGCCTCGCGGAAGAGGGCCAGTCCGTCGTCCCACGTCAGGCGCCCGCCGCCGCGGGCCCGCTCGAGAACGGCGCGGACGCGCGCCGAGCCGCCGGTCCCGGGAACCGCCGCGTTCGGAAGAACGGGCGCGTCGAGGACCGCGGACACTCAGAGCTCCCGTCGCGGGACGAGCGGGACGCCGACATAGGGCGGCGCGTCCGGAGAGGGGAGCAGTCCGTGGACGTGGGCGCGGCGGTAGAACTCCGCGAGGCCCTTCTCGTCCTCGGCCTCGAGGTCGTGATGCAGGTTGCCGTCGACGTACTCGCGCAGGTCCGCCGCCGAGAGGCCGGTGCGGGGAACGGCCGCGTTCACGATCTCCTCGATGTGCGTCTTCCCGTACTCGCGCGACCAGAGGAACGGCTCGGGCGGGACCGACGGGCGCACGGCCCAGACCGCGAAGACGAACGGCAGGTCCGTGAGCCGCCGCCAGCCCTCGGCGAGATCGAGCACGTGGAGGCCCGTGAGGTCGGCCTTGAGCGCCGGGTCGCCGAGAAGGAGAGCGGCGTCGTGATGGGCGAGCATCTCGGCGAGGTCGGGCGCGGCCGTGTGGAAATCCGGCGTGGATCCCGAGCAGGTCCTTGAAGAGGACGCGCGCCATCGCCGCGGAGGATCGGGACGAGAGGTCGAGGGCGACCGTGCGCGCCTCCTCGAGCGGCCGGCGGCTCGCGAGGATGACGCTCCTCACGCGCTCGGTCGACGCGATCCCGACCCCGCGGACGATGCGTACGCCCGGGATGCGCGCGGCCTCGATGGACGGGACGAGCCCGGCGTCCACCTCGCCGCGCGCGAGCCGGTCCGCGCAGGCGGACGGGACGTCCGTGATCCGGTCCGCGCCCTCGACCGCTCCCCGGAGGAAACCCCAGGTCAGCGGCCAGGCGTTGACGTAGTCGACCAGGGAAACACGGAACGCGGTCGTCATGGCCCGCACCAAAATACACCAGGCGGCCAGCCGCGGAAACGGTCTCGGGAGGTAGGCTCGACACCTCGGAGGAAGCGCCGATGGCCCGCAAAGCGAAGAGCCCGGAAGAACGATCCGCCCGGCAGGACCTCGACACCTTCATCCGGAAGGCCCGGAAATTCGCGGGCCCCTATCGAATCGAAAAGGGCAGGAAGTTCCGCCTGAAGGACGTGGATCCCGCCGACACGGCGGGCCTCGGCTCGGAGGCGAAGCCGAAGGCCAAGGAGGCCCTGAAGTCGGGGATCCAGGCGCTCGCGGAACTCCAGGACCGGCTCTACGCGCAGGATCGCTGGGGTGTCCTCCTCATTTTCCAGGCGATGGACGCGGCCGGAAAGGACGGCGCGATCAAGCACGTGATGTCCGGCGTCAACCCGCAGGGGTGCCAGGTCGCGTCGTTCAAGGCGCCGTCGAGCGAGGAGCTGGACCACGATTTCCTCTGGCGCTGCAACAAGCACCTGCCCGAGCGGGGGCGTATCGGGATCTTCAACCGCTCGTACTACGAAGACGTCCTCGTCGTGAAGGTGCATCCCGAGCTCCTCGCGAACGCGAAGCTTCCGCCCCGCCTCGTCACGAAGGACATCTGGGAGGACCGCTACCGCGACATCCGGAGCTACGAACGATACCTCGTGAACAACGGCGTCGTCGTGTGCAAGTTCTTCCTGCACGTCTCGCGCGAGGAGCAGAAGCGGCGCTTCCTCGAGCGGATCGACACGCCCGAGAAGAACTGGAAGTTCTCCGCCGCCGACGCGAAGGAGCGCGCCCTCTGGAAGGACTACATGAGGGCGTACGAGGACATGATCCGCGCGACGGCCACGAAGGACGCGCCGTGGTACGTCGTCCCGGCCGACAACAAGTGGTTCACGCGCGTCGTCGTCGCGGCCGCCGTGATCGAGGCCCTCGACTCGCTCGGCCTGCACTACCCGGAGGTCGGACCCGAGAAGCTCCGCGAGCTCGCGGCGGTCAGGAAGGCGCTCCTGGCCGAGTAGCCGACCGCCTCTCGCCGAGGGCCTCCGACACCGCCTCGGCGGCGCGGGCCTCGCGGGTGGTCCCGGCGCCCGACACGACGACGGCGCGGGCGCCGGCGGCGTGGAGCGCTTCGACGAAAAGGGCGTGGACCGCCTCGCGGGCCGCGGGCCGGTCGCGCACCCCGTCGGATTCCCATGGGAGATCGGGCGCGCAGAGGAGGTAGAGGTCGCCGCGCCTCTCGGCCGCGAGGCGCTCGATCCACGGCGGGCACGCGCCGTAGTAATGCCGGGCGTACACGACCGTCGAGAGCAGGTCCTGGTCGAAAAAGACGAGCGGCCGGCCCGCGTCCTCGGCGGCGCGCGCGGCCTCGTCCGCGAGCCTCACGTGGAGCCGCGCGATCACGGGCACGTCCTCCGGCCCGAGGACCCCGCGGCGCGAGACCGCGACCTCACGCGCCGCCTCGGCGGCCCATGTCGTCTCCCAGCGCGCGGCGAGCGTCCGGGCGAGCGTCGTCTTGCCCGTCGACTCCCCCCCCGTGAGGACGACGCGGCGCGGCTCCATCAGAAGCCGAGGTCCAGCGAGACGTAGGCGCTGCGCGTCGCGAGCGGGTAGTAGTACGGGGTCCCCGCGAGAGTCTCGTTGCCCGCGGCGTCGCGGTCCGCGTAGAGGTACGAGTAGCCGCGCGGCCAGAGCCTCCGGTTGTCGAGGACGTTATTGACCTGCACCTTCAGCCGTGGCCTTCCGGCCGCGATCCAGCGCGCGAGGTCGACGACGAGCGTCGCGTCCAGCTGGAACGTCCTCGGCGCCTCGAGCCCCTCGACGTTCGTGTTGTCCAGCCAGGAAGCGGCGACGTACCGGCCCGTCGCCCCGATCGTCAGGCCGCGCAGCGCGGTCGTCTCGGCCCCGAGCGTCGCCTGGAAGGGCGGCGTCGCGACGGGCTCGACGTCGTGGAACGTCCGGCTCGTGGACCCCGCATAGTCGCCGCTCGCGTCGTACACGTCGTAGAACTGCGTCCACGTCGAGATCCGGTTGCGGCTCGCGTTCGCGGTCGCCGTGAGGCGCAGGGCGTCGAGCGCCTGCCAGCCGGCCTCGAGCTCGATCCCGCGGCGGAAGCTCCTGTCCACGTTCTTCCGGAGCGGCTGGCCGATCGCGGACAGCTCCCCCGTCGCGGCGATCTCGTTCCGAAATTCCATGTCGTAGAGGTTCGCCCGGAGGGCGAGCGACTTCGTCTTCCACCCGGCGCCGAGCTCCACGTCCCACACGGTCTCGGGCTGCACGGCGGAGAAGTCGGGCAGCGCGGATGCATTGTCCTCTCCGAAGAGGAGGTCGCTCCGCGCCGGCTCGCGTTCCGTTCGGCCCACGGAGAAGTACGCGCTCCACCGGGGCGAAAGGTCGAGGCGCACGCCCGCCTTCGGGTTGAAGAACGTCCAGCCCGTCGCCGTGTCGCCGACGTCCCCCTCGTAGCCGAAGCGCGTGTGCCGCACCTGCGCGTCCAGGAACGGGTGCCAGCGCCCGAGGTCGCCGAGCAGTTTCACGAAGCCGCTGATCTCGCTCTTCGTGCCGTGGTTCGTGTAGAGGCGCGTCCCGCCCTCGTCGTCCAGCGTGTGCGTGGACTCGTAGGCGTAGCCGTGCGCCCCGACCGTGAGCCGGAGCGCGCCAAACTTCTGCGTGACCGTCGCGATCCCGCCGCCGAAGATCCAGGACAGCCCGTACTCCTGGAGGTCGGTGAACGTCGTCTCGTCCGCGAAGAGGCGATACCAGCCGCCGGCGCCGACGACGTAGGGCTGGAGCGAGAAGCTCCCGTCGGTCCCGAGCGCGAGCGTCCACTGCGCGGTCGCGAGGTATTCGTGGAAGTGGTCCTTCTCGTCGGGAGACATCGGGTTCGACGCGAGGTTCGCCTCGAGGATCTGAGGCTCGACCGCGTAGAAGGCCTGCTGGATGCGCTCCTCTCCCGCGAAGCCGGAGATCCTCAGGCTCGAGGACGCGAAATCCCGCACGGCGGTGAAATAGAGGCTGTCCTGTTTCACGCCCGAGTGCTCGCGGAAGCCGTCCGTCGTCTGCCACGACGGACGCAGCGAAAGCCGCCAGCCGCCCCCGAACGTCCCCGAGTTCCAGGCGGCGCTCGCCTGCGCGGTCCCGAAGGAGCCGGCCGTGAGCGAGGCCGTCAGGCCGGGCGACCGCGTCGCGTCGAGGCTCTCGAAGTTCACGGAGCCTGCGAAGGCCGCCGCGCCGAACGTCGAGGTCCCGACGCCGCGTTGCACCTGGACGCTCGCGACGTTCCGGGAGAGGTTCCCGAAGTCCGCGGTGTAGACGGCCGAATCCTCGGGCTCGTTCAGGGGCACGCCGTCGAACGTCATGTTCATTCGGGTCTCCGAGAGCCCGCGCAGCGTGAAGTACGCGTACCCCTGCCCCGAGCCCGTCTCCGAGTACTGCGTGACGGACGGCGTGTCCTGCAGGAGGACCGGCAGCTCCTGACCCCACGTCTTCTCGACGAGCGCGGGCCGCTCGAGATCGCTCTTCGTGACGGGCGCCTCCTCCTCGCCCCGGATCGCCTGCACGACGACGTTCTCGCTCTTCTGCACCGTCGGCGTCGGAACGGGCGTCGGCGTGGGCGTCGTCGCGGCCGCCGGCTGCGCCGCGGCGCGGCCCGCGCACACGAGCGCGAGGACCGAGAGGATCCGAAAAGACCTGGCTGCCATGGTGATCCTTCTGCCTTTCCCTACGCCGGTTCGAGCCGGATCAGGTTCCGGGGTGTGATCTCAGGCCCTCTCGGGCCACCCCCAGGCAGCAACCAATCTGCGCCCCGGCGGCCGGGGAGTCAACCCCCGCTGCCGGATGTGGCCTCGAGCCGGACGAGGACTCGGGCGAGGTCCTCGTGCGCCCCGACGAGAACGAGCGTGTCGCCCGCCGCGAGCCGGAAGTCGTCGGGCGGCGGCGCGTGCGGGACGCCGTCGCGGAGGACGGCCGGCACGGCGACGTGCGCGGCCGCGAGGTCGAAGTCGGCGAGCAGGGCCCCGTCCGCCGCCGTGTCCGGCAGCACGAGGAAGAGCTCGCTCGTGCCGGCGGCGACGAGGGCGGACAGACGCCGCCCGGAGGCCGCCTTCGACTGCGGGTCGCGCAGGCGGCGGTACGCCTCGTCGCGCAGGAGGCGGATCTGCGTCGCGACGACGTTCCCCGGCACGTGGAGGAGCCTCAGGACGCGCGCGACGAGCTCGATCGACGTCTCGAACTCCTCGGGGATCACCTCGTCGGCGCCGAGACCCCGAAGCGCCTCGACCTCCTTGACGTAGCGCGTGCGCACGAGAATCCGGACGGACGGGGCCAGCGTGCGCCCGAGGCGCACGACGCGGCGGCAGGCGTCCGGGTCCGGGATCGTCACGACGACGCCGAGGGCGCGCGCGATCCCCGTAGCTTGCAGGCCCTCGAGACCCGTCGCGTCCGCCCGCATCGCCTGGAGGCCCTCGCGCCGCGCCGCGACGACGCGCTCGGGGTCGATGTCGACGAGGGAGTAGGGAACGCCGGTTTCCTGCAGGACGCGCGCGACGTTCGTCCCGTTCAGCCCCGCCCCGACGACGACGATGTGCCGTGCGCGCGGCGCCGCCTCACCGTCGCCGGGGTCCTCCACGGCCTCGGGGAGCCGGAGGGCGAAGGAGGGTCCGGCCGCGACGAGGAACGGCGCGAGGACGAGCGTCCCGACCGTCGCGGCGACGACCGTCTGCCTCGCGTCGCCGGTCAGGAGCCCGAGCGCCGCACCGGTGGTCGCGAGGACGAACGAGAACTCTCCGACGTTCGCGAGCGCGAGCGCGGCGCGCACGGCCGTCCGCGGGACGGTGCCCGCGGCCCTGAGCGCCGCGAAGGCGGCGACTGCCTTGATGGACACGAGGACGAGGACGCCCGCACCGACCTCGAGAGGGTGGGACACGAGGAACGCCGGCTCGAGGAGCATCCCGACGGAGACGAAAAAGAGGCTCGAGAGCAGGTCGTGGAGCGGCGCGAGCGTCGCGGCGACCTCGTGGACGTGGTCGCTCTCGCCGAGCACGATCCCGGCCGCGAACGCGCCCATCGCGGCCGAGACGCCGGCCTTTTCGCCCGCCGCGACCATCGCGAGAACGAGGACGACGACGGCTCCGGTGAACGTCTCGCGACTGCCCATCCGGGCGACGGCGTCGAGAACGCGCGGTGCGGCCCGGCGCGCGACGGCGACGAGGAGCGCGACACCGGCGATCGCGATGACGACGCGGCCCGCGACCGCGGCGGCTCCCGGACCGCTCCCGGAGACGAGCGCCGGAAGGAAGAGGAGGATCGGGATCACGGCGAGGTCCTGATACAGCGCGACCGCGAGAAACCGCCGGCCGTAGGGAGCCGTCAACTCGTCGCGCTGCTTGAGGATGGGGAGGACGACGGCCGTGGACGAGAGCGAGACGAGGAGTCCGAGAAAGACGGCCTGCTCGCGGGTCGCTCCCGTCGCGCGCGCGAGGACGAACCCGGCGAGGGCCGTCAACGTCATTTGCAGCGTTCCGCCGACGAGAGACGTCCGGCCGAGAGCCTTGAGGCGGCGGATCGGGAACTCGAGCCCGACGAACAGGAGGATGAGCGCGACGCCGAACTTCGCGATCGATTCGACCCGATCCGCCTCGCGCACCCAGCCGAGGGCGTGCGGCCCGATCACGACGCCCGTGACGAGGAAGCCGACGATCTGCGGAAGCTTCAGCCGGCGGCAGACGAAGAGAACGGGGAACGAGGCCGCGAGGACGACCGCGAGGTCCCGCAGGAACGTCCGCTCCCACATGCCGTCAGTATAGGAACGAGGATCCAAGGCAGCCGGACGATGCCGCCCGGGCCCGCCCGCCGCTACGGCTTCGGCTTGTGGTACGTGTGCTCGCCCGCGCTCGCCGCGTACGCGGCGTCGCCTTCGAACTGCACCTTGACGACCCACGTCGTGGCGTCCGGGAGCGCCGTGTTGTGGTACTCGTCCGCCGGCACGACCCGCGTGGCGCCGTTCACCGTGAGCGTGATCGGCTTCTTCAGGATCCGGCCGTCGTGCACGCGGACGACCTTCGCGCTGAAGCTCGCGTACTTGCCGGGTTCGTTCTTGTACGTGCCGTAGACGAAGTCCATGTCGATCTTCGTCGGAGCCTTGATCATCGTGAGCTTCCCGGAGCCCACGGTGCCCTTGTGCTCGGCGTCTCCCTGCCAGATTCCCTCGATGGGATAGCTTCCCTGCGCGATGTCGGGGAGCACGAACTGGGCCGTCGCCTTCCCCTGCGCATCCACCGGGACCGACTTCTGAAGGCCGGCCGGCGCGATCCGGATCAGCACGGTCTTGCCCTGCGGCGGGACCCCCTTGAGCGTCGCGGTGAACGTCTTCTTCTCTCCCGGGACCGCCGCGACGTTCGGCACGTCGACGGACACGACGAGGTTCGCCACGGGTACCCGCGTCCCCAGGGCGTTCGACACGCTCTTCGGCGGGTCCACCGCGAGGGCTGGCGCGGTGTGGACGGCGGCGAGCAGGGCGGCGAGCGTGCGGAACTTCATGTGCGTCTCCTTCGCGGCGTTCGTCACGGGTTCTTCTTGACGACGAGCCGGGCCGGCTCGGTCGACTGGTAGCACTCGTCTCCTTCGAACCGCGCCTCGACGGTCCAGGGCGCGGCAAGGAGCGCCGGGACGTCCGGCAGGGCCGGGAGCACGACGTTCCCCGTCGAGTCGTGATCCCCGAAAGGCCGGCCGTCGACCGTCAGGCGCACCTTCCGGCCCTTGACGGCCTCGCCGTCGGGCTTGCGCGTCAGGGAAATCCGGACCCACGGGCGGCGGCGCGCCTCCGGGTTCCCGTACCCGTGCGGCCCCCCGGTCGGCGTCACCTCGTCGAGCCTCAGCTTCGTCTCCGCCTTGAAGACCGTGACCTGGCCCGCGCCCGAGGCGGGGCCGGCTGCGGGCAGCTCGCCCGAAAAGAGCGCCGTCAGGACGTAGGCCGCCTGCTTGAGCTCGGGCACTTTGAACGGGACGCGGACCCTGCCGGAAGCGTCCGTCGCGCCTTCACCCGCCGCGACGTCTCCGCCGGGCGTCCCCCTCACGCGGAATGCGACCCGGCGGCCTTCGAGCGGCGTCCCCCCCTCCGCGCGCGTGAGGACCGCTTCGAGGGTGATCGTCTGGCCCACGAGGCCGATGACCTTCGGCACCACGAGCTTCGACCCGGGAGGTCCCGGAACCGCACCGGGCGCCTTCGCCGAGGGCCTTGTCTGTTCCGCCGCGAGCGTTCGGGCGCAGACGGCGATCAAGGCGAACGCGATCGAGACGGTCCGGACGCACTTCATGGGCGACTCCCTTCGGGAGGAGCGGATCCCCTCCGAAGGGGAAATCGCCGGAGTCGACCCGGAGGGGACAGCCGGCGAGGGCCCTCACGCCCTCTCGAAGAATTTCCTCATGGCGACCCGCTCGCAAGTCGAGCCGGCCCCTCCTGGCGCGGTGGCTTCGCCGAACATATTCTTCCCGCGTGACCGCGAACCTCACGCCCCAATACCACGACGCCGAGGAGCGGTTCAAGGGCGCGAAGGACCACTCCGAGAAGCTCGCGGCGCTGCGCGAGATGATCGCTCTCCTTCCGAAGCACAAGGGCACCGAGAAGATGCTCGCGCACCTGCGCAAGCAGCTCTCGAAGCTCGAGGACGAGGCGGCCCAGCCGGCGCACGGCGGCCACGGCCACCGCGTCGAGGTCGGCCACGTCAAGCGCGAGGGCGCCGGCCAGTGGGTCCTCCTCGGGCCGCCGAACGCGGGCAAGTCCTCGCTCCTCGCCGCGCTCACGCACGCGCACCCCGAGATAGGCGAGTACCCCTTCACGACCCGCGCGCCGCTCCCCGGCATGGCCGCGTTCGAGGACGTCCAGATCCAGCTCGTGGACACGCCCGCGGTCGCCGAGGGACACACCGAGCCGTACCTCCCGAACCTCGCGCACGAGGCCGACGGCGTCCTCCTCGTCGTGGACGTCGGGGCCGACGACGCCGAGGCGTCCGCGCGGCTTCTTCACGACGTCCTCGCCCGCGCCCGCGTCTGGCCCCGTGCGCGCCCGCTCCCCGCCGACGCGCCGCCGTTTCTCCAGCCGAAGCCCGTCGTCGTCCTCGGGAACAAGGCCGAGGACGACGACGGCACGTTCGCCGCTCTCGCGCGGGAGGCCGTCGGACCGGATCTCCCGTTCTTCCCGGTCTCGGCGCTCACGGGCGCGGGCCTCGAGCCGCTCCGCGCGGTCCTCTTCCGCGAGCTCGGGAAGATCCGCGTCTACCCGAAAGAGCCCGGGAAGAAGCCGGATCACGAGCGGCCGTTCGTCCTGCCGGCCGGGGCGACGATCCACGACCTCGCGGTCCACGTCCACAAGGAGATCGCCGAGCGGATGAAGTTCGCGCGGATCTGGGGCCAGGCGAAGTTCGACGGCCAGCAGGTGGACCGCCACCACGTCCTCGCGGACCGGGACGTGGTGGAACTGCACGCCTGACGGCGCGGCTCAGCCGGCCGACATGGACCCCAGGAACTCCGCATTGCTCTTCGTCTTGTCGAGGCGCTCGATGAGGAGCTCCATCGCCTCGACCGTGGAGAGCGGGTTGAGGACCTTGCGGAGGATCCAGATCCGGTTGAGCTCCTGCTTCTCGAGGAGGAGCTCCTCCTTGCGCGTGCCGGACTTGTTGATGTCGATGGCCGGGAAGACGCGGCGGTCGACGAGCTTGCGGTCGAGGTGGACCTCCATGTTGCCGGTCCCCTTGAACTCCTCGAAGATCACGTCGTCCATCCGCGAGCCCGTGTCGATGAGCGCCGTCGCCATGATGGTCAGGGATCCGCCCTCCTCGATGTTGCGCGCGGCGCCGAAGAACCGCTTCGGCTTCTGGAGAGCGTTCGCGTCCACGCCGCCCGACAGGACCTTGCCCGAGGGCGGGCACGTCGTGTTGTAGGCGCGCGCGAGGCGCGTGATCGAGTCGAGGAGGATCACGACGTCGCGCTTGTGCTCGACGAGGCGCTTCGCCTTCTCGATGACCATTTCGGCGACCTGCACGTGCCGCGTCGCGGGCTCGTCGAAGGTCGAGGAGATGACCTCGCCCTTCACGGAGCGCTGCATGTCCGTGACCTCCTCGGGCCGCTCGTCGATGAGGAGGACGATGAGCGTGATCTCCGGGTGGTTCGTCGTGACGGAGTTCGCGAGCGCCTGCAGGAGCATCGTCTTGCCCGTGCGCGGCGGCGCGACGATGAGGCCGCGCTGGCCCTTCCCGACGGGCGCGATGAGGTCGAGGACGCGCGACGAGAGGTTCGGGGTCTCGAGCCGGATGCGCTCCTGCGGGTAGAGCGGCGTGAGGTTGTCGAACAGGATCTTCTCCCGCGCGACGTCCGGGTGCTCGAAGTTGACCGCCTCGACCTTGATGAGCGCGAAGTACCGCTCCCCCTCCTTCGGCGGCCGGATCTGGCCGGAGATCGTGTCGCCCGTCCTCAGACCGAACTTGCGGATCTGCGACGGCGAGACGTAGATGTCGTCCGGGCCCGCGAGGTAGTTGTACTCGGGAGCCCGCAGGAAGCCGAAGCCGTCCGGCAGCACCTCGAGGACGCCTTCCGAGAAGATGAGGCCGAGCCGCTCCGTCTGCGTCTGGAGGATCTTGAAGATGAGCTCCTGCTTGCGGAGCGAGGGGGCACCCTCGACGTCGAGCTCCTGCGCGATCTTCAGGAGCTGCGGCATCGAGTGGTTGTGGAGCGTCCGGATGTCGAGCATGGGCTCGGCCGTGGCCACCACGGCCTGCTGCTGCTCTTCCACGTCGGCGGGCAGGTCGCGGGGGTCGATGTCGCGGGCGGCGTAGTCGGCGCCGGGGACCTTGCGTCGGGGCATGCGTCTACTCCTTCGAGGGAGGTGAGAGCGCCGCACGCAGGAGCCGCGCGAGCGCGGGGAGGTTTTCGCCCGTCTCGGCCGAGACGGGCAGGAGGGGGCGGTCGGAGGCGGCGAAGGCAGTCGAGAGCGCGCGCAGTTGGCGCACGCGCTGCGACGGTCTCACCGCGTCCCATTTCGTCGCCGCGACGAAAGAGGGGACCGAGGATTCTCTGAGAAAGAGGGACATGGAAAGGTCGCTCTCCTGGGGCTCGATGCGGCTGTCGACGAGAAGCAGAGCGGCCGTCGCCCCGCCGCCGCCGTCGTCCGCCGCCGCATCGGCCTCCTCGGGTGAGCCGACGAGGAGACTCTCGATCAACCCTTCAAAGGAAATTCTTTTCTCTTTCCCCGTCTTCGCATACCCGTACCCGGGGCAGTCCACGACGTCGAAGCGCTCGCCGACGCGGTACCAGTAGAGCGCCTGCGTGCGGCCTGGCGTCTGGGAGACGCGCGCAACCGTCACGCCGAGGAGAGCGTTGAGGAGGCTCGATTTCCCGACGTTCGACCGGCCGAGGACCGCGAGCGCCGGAAGGGCATTTTTAGGACGCTCTCCGGGCCGGTGCGCCGCGAGGACGAGGCGGACCTCCGCCCCGGAGGCGAGCACACCCTTCCCGCCGCCGGGCCGTGAGCCGGCGCGGAGCCTCGCGGAAGACAACGTCGTCGTCATGGGAAGCGTCGAACTCCCCTGGGAGGGGGAGAACAGAAGATTTCTTAGAAGGTAAGAGGGCGGAACCGCCCCGCGGCTGCTAGCTTATCAGAGAGGGTGGGCTACGCCCCGACCGAAGCTCACTGCGGCGTCGTCGTCCCCGTCTGGGCGGCCAGGTCCTTGGGCAGCATGGGCGAGGGCGCGCCCTCGAGCGTGAGGCGGACGACCTCGTCCACGTCGTCCACGAGGTGGAACTCCATGACCGCGCGGATCTCCTCCGGCAGGTCGTCGAGATCCTTGTCGTTCTCCTTCGGGAGCACGATCGTCGTGATCCCCGCGCGGTAAGCCGCGAGGAGCTTCTCCTTGATGCCGCCCACCGGGAGGACCTTCCCGCGGAGCGTGATCTCGCCCGTCATCGCGAGGTCCTTGCGGATCGGGATCCTCGTGACGGCCGAGAGGATGGACGTCGCCATCGTGATGCCGGCCGACGGGCCGTCCTTCGGGATCGCGCCCTCGGGGATGTGGACGTGGATGTCCTTCTTCTCGTAGAAGTCGGGCTCGGCGCCGTAGAGCTCGGCCCGCGTGCGCACGTAGGAGAGCGCCGCGCGCGCCGACTCCTGCATGACGTCGCCGAGCTGGCCGGTCAGGACGAGGTTCCCCTTGCCGCGCATGAGCGTCGTCTCGATGTGGAGGACGTCCCCTCCGGATTCCGTCCACGCGAGGCCGGTCGCGAGGCCGATCTCGGCCTTCTCGCCCTTCTTGCTCAGGCGGAACCTCGCCTTGCCGAGGAAGGAGGCGAGGTTGTCGGCCGTGACCGTGACAGGAGTCTCGACGTCCTTGCCGATGATCTTCCGGGCGATCTTCCGGCAGACGGACGCGATCTCGCGCTCCAGGCTCCTGACGCCCGCCTCCCGCGTGTACTTCTCGATGAGCCCGTAGAGCGCGCCGTCCTCGAACACGGCCTGGTCGGGCGTGAGGCCGTTTTCCTTGACCTGCTTCTTGACGAGGAACTGCTTCGCGATCGCGACCTTCTCGTTCGGGGTGTAGCCCGACAGCGGGATAATCTCCATGCGGTCCTTCAGTGCGGGGGGGACCGGGTGGATCACGTTCGCCGTCGCGATGAACATGACCTTCGAGAGGTCGTACTCGGCGTCGAGGTAGTGGTCCACGAAGGAGTGGTTCTGCTCGGGGTCGAGGACCTCGAGGAGCGCCGAGGACGGGTCCCCCCGGAAATCCATCGACATCTTGTCGACCTCGTCGAGGAGGAAGACGGGGTTCACGGTGCCCGCCTTCTTCATGAGCTGGATGATCTGGCCCGGGAACGCGCCGATGTACGTGCGGCGGTGGCCGCGGATCTCGGCCTCGTCCCGCACGCCGCCGAGCGACAGGCGCACGAACTTGCGGTTCAGCGACTTCGCGATGCTCTTCGCGAGCGACGTCTTGCCGACGCCCGGAGGGCCCGCGAAGCACAGGATCGATCCCTTGGTCTCCGTGACGAGCTGCCTCACTGCGAGGAACTCGAGGATGCGCTCCTTGACCTTCTCGAGCCCGTAGTGGTCCTCGTTCAGGATCTTCTCGGCGCGCTTGATGTCCCTCATCTCGCGCGTCGCCTTCTTCCAGGGGACCTGGACGAGCCAGTCGATGTAATTGCGCGAGACGGTCGCCTCGGCGGACACGTTCGGCATCGCCTCGAGCCGCTTGAGCTCGGCGAGCGCCTTCTCCTTCGTGTCCTTCGGCATCCCGGCCTTCTCGATCTTGGCCCTCAGCTCCTCGATCTCGTCGGACTTGTCGTCCTTCTTGCCGAGCTCCTGGTGGATCGCCTTGATCTTCTCGTTGAGGTAGTACTCCTTCTGGGCCCGCTCCATCTGTTTCTTGACCTTGTTGTTGATGCGGCGATCGATGTTGATCTTCTCGATCTCGATCTCGAGCAGGTCCTGGAGCTTCTGGAGGCGCTCGAGCGGGTTCACGGTCTCGAGCAGCGACTGCTTGTCCGGAGTCGGGATGGAGGACGGCAGATGCCCCGCGAGCATGTCGCCGAACGCGTCGGCGTCGTCCATCTTGAGCGACGACAGGAGGCCCTCGAAGGCGAGGTGGTGCGACAGCTTCGCGTACTGCTCGAAGACGCCGAGGACCTTCGTCAGGTAGGGGCCGACCTCGCCGGCCGCGGTGCCCAGCGGGCGGGGCAGCAGCGGCTCCACGCTCACGGCGAGGTAGCCGACTCCGACCGCGAACGAGCGGATCGTCCCACGCACGACGCCCTCGACCATGACCTTGATATGGCCGTTCGGGAGCTTGAGCGACTGGACGACGGAGGCGACGACGCCGATCTCGTGAATGTCGCCCGCGACGGGCTCGTCCACCTTCGGGTCGCGCTGCGCCGCGAGGAAGATCCTCTTCTCGGGCGTGGCGAGAGCCGCCTCGAGAGCCGCGATGGAGGAGGCGCGGCCGACGACGAACGGCGCCATCATCCGCGGGAACACGACCATGTCCCGGAGCGGGACGAGCGGCAGCGTGCGCGGAGCGGTCGCGGCGGGCTCTAGGGAGGTCGGGGTCGTCATCGAGTCACCTCGGGGGCAGAGTGGGGACGGGTGCGTGGAGACCGGGGTCCGGATCCGCGGAAGGCGTCGACCTCAGACCTCAACCCGCCTTCCGGAGCGAGAGGATCGGCGCGGCGCGGCGGAGGACGGCGTCCTTCGTGATGACGCACTCCTCGATCTCCTCCTCGGAAGGGACGCGGTACATGACGTCCAGCATCAGCTCCTCGAGGATGATCTTGAGCCCACGGGCGCCCACGTTGCGCACGATCGCCTCGTCCGCAATCTGCTCCATGGAGTCGTCCGTGAACCGCAGCTGGACGTTCTCGAAGTCGAGCAGCGCCTGGTACTGCTTGATCAGCGAGTTCTTCGGCTCCTTGAGGATCGCGACGAGCGCGGCCCGATCGAGATCGTGGAGGGTCGCCACCACGGGCACGCGGCCGATGAATTCCGGGATCATCCCGAACTTGATCATGTCCTCGGGATGGACCTTCTCGAGGGTGTCGCCCGCGCGCTTCTCCTTCTTGGAGACGATCTTCGCGCCGAATCCCATGGACTTCTCTGTCAGACGGCGGCCGATGATGTCCTCGAGCCCGACGAACGCGCCACCGCAGATGAACAGGATGTTCGTCGTGTCGATCTGAATGAATTCCTGGTGCGGGTGCTTGCGGCCGCCCTGCGGGGAACGTTGGTGACGTACCCTCGAGGATCTTGAGGAGCGCCTGCTGGACGCCCTCGCCGGAGACGTCGCGCGTGATGGAGGGGTTCTCGCCCTTCCGCGCGATCTTGTCGATCTCGTCGATGTAGACGATCCCGCGCTCCGTCTTCTCCTTGTCCTGTCCGGCGGCCTGGTAGAGCTTCAGGATGATGTTCTCGACGTCCTCGCCGACGTAGCCGGCTTCCGTGAGGGTCGTCGCGTCCGCGATCGTGAACGGGACCGAGAGCATCCTCGCGAGCGTCTGCGCGAGCAGGGTCTTACCCGTGCCGGTCGGCCCGATGAGGAGGATGTTCGACTTCTGCAGCTCGACGTCGAGCTTGCGGTTCTTCTCGAAGTAGTCGATCCGCTTGTAGTGGTTGTAGACGGCGACCGCCAGCTTCCTCTTGGCCGTCTCCTGCCCGACGACGTACTCGTCGAGGAATTCCTTGATCTCCCGCGGCTTCGGGAGCTTCGTCTCTGGCTTCGCCTGGTCGAGCACCCGGTCCTCGGCGATGATGTCGAGGCAGATGTCGACGCACTCGTCGCAGATGTAGACCGTCGGCCCCGCGATGAGTTTCTTCACGTCGCGCTGCGACTTGTTGCAGAAGCTGCAGCGCAGGACGTCCCCGTTGCCCGTTTTCTTCGTCATCGCCGTGCCGGTCCCCCCTGGAGATCCTGAGGCGCCATCTTACCGCCTCCGGTTCTCGTGAAACAAACCCGGGGTCCGGCGCATTCCCGCGGCCCCGACGCCCGAGCCTACCCTATGATCCGCCCCGTCGAGATGATGCAGAAGGCTCGCCGCGCCGCGGCCGCGGCGCTCGTGGCGGCCTCCCTGACGGCCCGAGTCGCGGCGGCCGGGGGCGCCGCTTCCGGATTCCATCTCTTTCCGCGGGTCGCCTCCGAACCACCGGAGCTCGGCGTCGAGGCTCCGGCGGCGGCCACGACCCGGACGGCCGGAAAGAGGCGGTTCTGGCTGGCTGCCGCCGAGCTCGGAATCCTCGAGGTCCTCCCCTGGGCGCAGGACCGGTTCGTCAACGACGAGGAGTACGCGCGCATCTCCGTCGAGACGATCCGGAGGAATCTCGACGCCGGCTTTTCATTCGACAACGACAAGTTCACGACGAACCAGATCGGCCACGCGGTCGCGGGAAGCCTCTACTTCAACGCGGCGCGGACGAACGGCTTCTCGTTCTGGGAGTCCGCGCCGTTCGTCCTCGCCGGAAGCGCGATCTGGGAGGTCGTCGGGGAGACGCAGGGGCCCTCGCTCAACGACCTCGTGAACACGACGCTCGGCGGCATCACGCTGGGCGAGACCTCTTACCGACTCTCTCAGCTGCTCATCGACGACCGCGCCCGCGGCGGAGGCCGCGTCCTTCGCGAGGCGCTCGCCGGTCTCGTGAACCCGACGCAGCTCCTGACCCGCCTCTTCACGGGCGCGGCCTGGGCCGTCCGCGAGGAACGTGGCGCGGCCGTCGAGCCGTCGCGCCTCGTCGCGGAGCTGGACGCGGGAGGACGGCACTTCGTCTCGAGCGGGGGTGAGCACCCGGACCAGGCCCTCTTCGCGGCGACCGTCCGCTACGGCGACCCGTTCGACAGGGCCGTCTCGCGGCCGTTCGACTCCTTCGACCTCGGCGTCGAGCTGTCGGCGCCGAGCTTTGCCTGGCTCACGCACGTCGAGATCCGCGGCCTTCTCGGCGGCTGGGACCTCGATCCCTCGGCCGCGGGGGCGCGCCACGTCGTCGGCGTTTTCATCGATTTCGACTACACGAACAACGACGCGCGGGTCTTCAGCTCGCAGACGTTCCGCTTCGGGATCCTTTCGATGCGGCCGCTCGGGAAAGGCGTCGAGCTGCGCGCCGAGGCCCTCGGGGCCGTCGCGCCCCTCACGGCCTTCCAGAACGACCATCCCGAGGCCTCGAGCGGACTCGTGGGCCGCACCTACGATTACGGCCCCGGGGCCGCCGTCTTCACGACGGCTCGCCTGAGGCGCCGCGAGCTGGACCTCGTGACGCTCGCCTACTCCGCCTTCTGGACGCACACGACGAACGGGATCGCGCGCAACGAGACCGTCCAGTCCTTCCGGGCCGAGGCGCGGATCCCCGTCGCCGGAGCGCTCTCGGCGGGAGGCTCGTGGTCGTGGGGCCGGAGGATCGCGACGTACGACGAGTACGGCACGACGCGCGTCGAGACGTCTCTGTGGCGCGCGTTCGTGTCGTGGATGTTCCGCTAGGAAACGGGCTTCGCGTCCTCGCGGCGCCGGATCACGAGGTCGATGAGCCCGTACTCCTTCGCGGCGTCCGGCTCGAAGATGTTGTCGCGGTCCGTGTCCTTCGAGATCTTCTCGACGGGCTGTCCCGTGTGGTGGGCGAGGATCTCGTTCAGGCGCTGCTTCGTCCGGAGCATCTCCCGCGCCTGGATCTCGATGTCGGAGGCCTGGCCTTCGGCGCCGCCGTGCGGCTGGTGGATGAGGATGCGCGCGTTCGGGAGCGCCGCGCGCTTGCCCTTGGCGCCTCCCGCGAGGAGCATCGCCCCCATCGACGCGGCCTGCCCAAGGCAGTACGTCGCGACGTCCGGCTTCACGTACTGCATCGTGTCGTAGATCGCGAGCCCCGCCGACACCGACCCGCCGGGCGAGTTGATGTACAGCGTGATGTCCTTCTCCGGGTTCTCCGCCTCGAGGAAGAGCATCTGCGCGATCACGAGGTTCGCGACGTCGTCGTTGATCGCCGAGCCGAGGAAGATGACGTTGTCCTTGAGCAGGCGCGAGTAAATGTCGTACGCGCGCTCGCCCCGGTTCGTCTGCTCGATGACCATCGGAATCAGCATGGAATCCCCTCCAACCCCGGTAGTCTACTCAGCCCGCGACGACGGCCTCGGCGACGAGAAAGTCGACGACGCGGTCGATCCGGACCTCCTCGCGCACGCCCTCGAGGCGGTTCGCCTTCACGAGCGCGCCCTTGAGCTCCGTAAACGACATTCCCATCGACTGCGCGCGACGCTTGATCTCGGCGTCGAGCTCCGTATCGGTCACGGAAACGTCCTCCTTGTCGCCGATCGCGTCGAGGAGGAGGTATTCCCGGACGCGCCGCTCGGCCGACGGGCGCGCCTCCTTGCGGAGCTCGTTCCAGTCGATCTTCGCGTCCTTCAGGTCCACTCCCTGGCGCGCCATGTGCCGGGCGTACTCCTTGAGGGCCGAGTCGATCTCGGACTCGACCATGGACTCGGGCGTCGCGACCTCGTTGAGCGCGAGAAGCCCGTCGAGCGCGGCCCGGCGCCGCTGCTCCTTAATGGTCTGCTCCTTTTCCTTCGCGACCGATTCGGAGATCTTCTCCTTCAGCATCTCGAGAGAGGCCCCCTCGGGCACCTCGCCCTCGCGCGGCGTGAGCGCGAGGCGGGCGAGCTCGTCGTCGAGCGCGGGGAGCACGCGCGCCTTGATCGCGACGAGGTGGACGTTGTAGAGGACCGTCTTCCCCGCGAATTCGGAGTCCGACACGTCCGCGGCGAACGTCTTCTGGAACGTAACCGTCGCACCGGCCTCCGCGTTCCGCAGGTTCGCCGACAGCTCGGGAAGCGTGCCCTCGCCGCCGATCTCGACGAGCACCTTCTCGCGCTCGAAGTCCTGCCCGTCCCCGGACGGAAACGTCCCCTTGATGTCGACGAGCGCGAAGTCGCCGTCCTTGACCGGGCGTCCCTCGACGGCGTCGTACGTCGCGTGTCCCTCGCGGATGCGCGCGAGCACGCGGTCAACGTCCTCGGCCGTGATCGCCGTCGACCCCGCGGGCACCTTCAGGCCGCGGTAGTCCTTCGGCTCGACCGCGGGCCGCACCTCGAGGTCCACCTTGAACGAGAGCGGAGACTCGAACTCGAACTTGAGGTCCGCGATCTTCGGCTGCCCGAGAGGGATCAGGTTCTTCTCACGGAGCGCCTGCCCGATGGAATCCTGGATCAGGCGCTCGAGGACCTCGCCCTTGATCTCCTCGGCGAACCGCTGGCGGATGATGTGCGCGGGCGCCTTCCCGGGGCGGAAGCCCGGCAGGCGCACCTGCTTCGCGAAGACCCGGATCGTCTTCTCCGTCGCCGCCTTCACGTCTTCGGCGGGGACCTCGAAGGTCAGGACCTTCTTCGTGGGGGATTCGTCGACGAATGAGGTGATCATGGGAGCGTTTCCTTCTGTCGGATTTTCGAGGTGCGCCGTTGGTGCGGGAGGAGGGACTCGAACCCTCACGGGTTGCCCCACGGGATCCTAAGTCCCGCGCGTCTGCCAGTTCCGCCACCCCCGCGGCGCGGACAAGTTAGCTCATTTCCCGAGGTATTTCTGCATCCACCCGAAGACGGACTCGTGCCAGCGCTTGCTGTTGAGAGGCTTGAGGACCCAGTGGCCCTCGTCCGGGAAGACGAGCGCCTCTGCCGGCACGCCGTTCCCGCGCAGCACGGTGAACATCTGGAGGCCCTGGTCGACGGGCACGCGGAAGTCCAGCTCGTTCGTGACGATGAGCGTCGGGGTCCTGATGTTCTGCGCGAAGAGGTGCGGCGACCATTTCGCGAACTGCTTGCGTGCCTCGGGCGTCCACGGCTTGCCGCCGAACTCCCAGTCCGAGAACCAGAGCTCCTCGGTCGAAAGGGACATGGACTCGAGGTTGAAGACGCCGTCGTGCGTGACGGCCGCCTTGAAGCGGTTCGTGTGCCCGAGGATCCAGTCCACGGCGTAGCCGCCGTAGCTCGCGCCCGCGATGCCCTGCCGGGACGCGTCGACGAACGGGAGCTTCACGACGGCGTCGAAGACGGCGTCGAGGTCCGTCATGACCTTGCCGCCCCAGTCGCCCGAGATCTCGTCCACGAACTTCTGCCCGAAGCCCGTCGAGCCGCGCGGGTTCGGCGCCACGACGACCCAGCCCTGCGCCGCCCAGAGCGTCGGGTTCCAGCGGGCCGACCAGCCGTCCTCCCACGCGCCCTGCGGGCCGCCGTGGATGAGGAAGACGACCGGGTACTTCTTCGCAGGGTCGAACGCCGGCGGCTTGATGAGCCAGTACTGGACGCTCGCGCCCCCGGCGCCCGGGACCGTCAGGCTCTCGGGCACCGACATCGCGACGTCCTTCCGCCAGGAACGATTTTCGTCGGTCAGAGCCTTGGCCGGAGAGGAAGACAGAGAAGAAGATTTTTCTTCGAGTGGTAAAGAGAAGATTTCCGGCGGAGCGGTGAGCGAGGCCTCGGTGAAGATCAGCGCCTTCGCGCCCGCCTGAACGCTGCCGATGTTTCCGCCCTTCTTCAGGAGACGGGGCCTGCCGCCCGCGAGGGACACTTCGAAGAAATCTCTTCTTCCCTCTTCCTCTGCCGTGAAGAAGACGCTCTTGCCGTCCTTCGACAGCGCGAATTCGTCCACGGAGAGATCCGGAGTCTCGAACACCGTCCGCTTCGACTTCGTCTTCCGGTCGTAGACGTCGAGGTACCAGCGGTCGCCCTCGAAGCCCGCGCGGCGCTGGGCGCGCACGACGATCGAAGCGCCGTCGGGCGTGTAGACGGGCTCGAAGTCCGCCGCCGGATTGCCCGCCGTCAGCTTCGTCGCCGCCCCGCCCGAGACGGGCACGGTGAAGACGTCCTTGTTCGTGTCGAACGCTTCCGCGTCCGCGCCGTCGCGGTTCGAGACGAACGCGATCTCCTTTCCGTCGGGCGAGAACGCGATCGCGCCGTCCTCGTACTGGCTCGGGGGCGAGTCGAAGTCACCCGGGGTCACGTCCGTCACGGAGCCGGAGGCGACGTCGAGGACGAAGACGTGGTGGCGCACGCCCTCCCGCCACTCGTCCCAGTGCCGGTAAAGGAGGTGCGTGAGCCTATGAACTTTCACGGTGTCCTTCTCGAACGCCTCGCGGGTCTTCCGGTTGCACGCCTCGTCCGGACACTCGGGGTACACGTCCGAGACGAAGGCGAGCTTCCTGCCGTCTGGCGAGAAGACGAGCGGCTCCTGCACGCCGGCCGCGAGGTCCGTCAGCTTGCGCGGCTCGCCGCCCGCGAGGTCGAGGAGCCACACCTGCGGCGTTCCGGAGCGCGTCGAGAGAAACGCGAGAGTCTTTCCGTCCGGCGAGAAACGCGGCGCGTTGTCGGTCTTCTCGTGCCGCGTCAGGGCGCGGGCCGGGGCCGAGCCGTCGGCCGGCACGATCCAGACGTCCGCATTGCGCTTGCCGGCGGCGAGATCCGTCGTCGTCCTCACGAACGCGACCCACTTGCCGTCCGGCGACAGCTGCGGGTCCGCGACGCGGACCGTCAGCAGGTTGTCCTCGATCGACATCGGCCGGCCGGCGGCGGCGTCCGCCGCCGCCGCGAGAAAGAAGAGAGAGAAAAGAGGAAGAGGAAGATTTCTTAGAAGGCGAAGAGGGCGAGGGGCGGAGCGCGGCGAGAGGGCGTCTCGGCCTGCACGGACCTGCCGGACTTCGCGCGACCGCATCAGGTCTTCTCTCTGACTCATTCGAAGAAATCTCCTCTCGTCTTCATCTTCTCCCCCGTCTCCCCTTCCGGACCCGAGAAAAAAGGCCGGCCGTTTTCACGGCCGGCCTGGTCACGAGATGGTGAGCCGCGAGGGACTTGAACCCACAACCCACAGATTAAGAGTCTGTTGCTCTGCCAATTGAGCTAGCGGCCCGGCTCCGCTCGAGGAGCGGGCGGGGAATATACCCCGCTCGGCTCCGGGCATCAACCGGTCTACTTCCTCTTCTTGATGAGCTGCTTGATCTCGTTGTTCCCGAGCGGCGACGACGCCGCGATGATGAGCGCCGCGTTTCCCGTCCCGATGTCCGGGAGGGCGCACACCGAGCTGACGGCGCCGTCCGCCGCGGTGACGCCGCGGAACAGGATCTGCGGCGGCCGGACCGTCGAGACGACGCGGATCGACACGTGGACGCCCGGGAGCGGCTTTTCCGTCAGCGACGTGGTCGCCTTCAGCGTGAGCGTGACCTTCCCGCCCGACACGAGCTCGGCGTCGGACGTGAGCGCGAGCTCGAGATGCTCGGAGGCAGCCTCCGAGGCGAGGTAGTCGACGATCACCTGGTCGAGCGAGCGCATGCCCGAGCTCGGGCGCTTGCCGGTCGCTTCTCCCGAGGCGGCAGGAGACGCTCCCGACGAGGGCTTGCGGGCAGCGGAGGCGGACACGGGAGGAGCGGGTGCCGGCGGGGCGGGAGGCTGCGGCTCGCGCGCCGGCAGCGCCGGGACGGCCGCGGGGGCCGCGACCGACGTCACCCTTGGCGGCGCCGCCGCCGCGGCCTTCGGGGCGGCCGCGCGTGCCCCGGCCGCGGCCCCCGGCAGGGGCTCCGGAGGCGCCGCGAGGATCGCGTGGACCGCCGCCAGCGCCGCCGGGGAGAGCCTGTCCGAGGAGGGCAGCGTGTCGTCGGCCCAGTCGGACGGCGCCTCGCCGATCTTTCCCTTGTCGAGACGGCCCCTGCGGATCGCCTCGATGACGCGTCGATGCTGGAGATCCATCATCTCGCGCAACGCCTTCTCGTCGACGCGGTCGCCGGTGAGGAGGTCGCGGTACGGGCTCTTCTTCGAGAGCAGGATCTCGCCGCCCACGTAGACGAGCGACTCGACGACCGGGTTCGCGACGCCGCGGTCCTCCGTCTGCACGTGGTACACGCGCTCGGCGTGCTTCACGTCGGTATTGAACCCGGTGATCACGTTGACTGCAAATTCTAGCGGAATCGGCGCTTAGCGACGTGCGAGAAGCGGGGCGAGGTACTTTCCCGTGACGGAGCCGGCGCTCCTGGCGACCTGCTCGGGCGTTCCCTCGGCCACGAGGTCGCCCCCGCGCGCGCCGCCCTCGGGCCCGAGGTCCACGACCCAGTCGGCCGTCTTGACGACGTCGAGGTTGTGCTCGATCACGATGACCGTGTTCCCGCGCTCGACGAGCGCGTGCAGGACGTTCAGGAGCTTCTTGACGTCGTCGAAGTGCAGGCCCGTCGTCGGCTCGTCGAGGATGTAGAGCGTGCGCCCCGTCGCGCGGCGCGCGAGCTCCTTCGCGAGCTTCACGCGCTGGGCCTCGCCGCCCGAGAGCGTCGTCGCGGGCTGCCCGAGCTGGATGTACCCGAGGCCGACGTCGTTCAGCGTGTCCGCGATCGTCCGGATCGGCGGGACGTTCGCGAAGACCTCCGCCGCCTGCTCGGCCGTGAGCGCGAGGATGTCCGCGATGTTGAGCCCCTTGTAGCGGACCTCGAGCGTCTCGCGGTTGTAGCGCTTCCCGCCGCAGATGTCGCACGTGACGTAGATGTCCGGGAGGAAGTGCATCTCGATCGCGATCTGGCCGCCGCCGCCGCAGTTCTCGCAGCGGCCGCCCTTCACGTTGAACGAGAAGCGGCCCGGGCCGTAGCCGCGCATCCGGGCCTCGGGCACCTGCGACATGAGCTCGCGGATCGGGTTGAAGACGTTCGTGTACGTCGCCGGGTTCGAGCGCGGCGTGCGGCCGATCGGGGACTGGTCGATGTCGATGACCTTGTCGAGGTGCTCGAGCCCCTCGATCTTCCTGTGCGCGCCCGGCCGCTCGCCCGCCTCGTAAAAGACCCGCGCCGCGGCGCGGTAGAGGATGTCGTTCACGAGCGTCGACTTCCCCGAGCCCGAGACGCCCGTCACGGCCGTGAAGACGCCGAGCGGGAACTTCACGGTCAGGTCCTTCAGGTTGTTCGCGGTCGCGCCGACGACGGCGAGCGTCTTTCCCGTCCCCTTCCGCCTTTCCTTCGGCGTCTCGATCCGGAGCCCGCCGGAGAGGTACTTCCCCGTGAGCGAGCGCGGGAACTTCACGAGCTCGTCCGCCGTGCCCTCCCCCACGACCTCGCCGCCGTGGATGCCGGCGCCCGGCCCGAGGTCCACGACGCGGTCCGCGAGGCGGATCGTCTCCTCGTCGTGCTCGACGACGACGACCGTGTTCCCGAGGTCGCGCATCGCGACGAGCGTGTCGATGAGCTTGCGGTTGTCCTTCGCGTGGAGGCCGATCGAGGGCTCGTCGAGGACGTAGAGGACGCCCATGAGCTTCGACCCGATCTGCGTCGCGAGCCGGATGCGCTGCGCCTCCCCGCCCGACAGCGTCGCGGACGCGCGGGAGAGCGAGAGGTACCCGATCCCGACGTCGTTCAGGAAGCCGAGGCGGTCCCGGATCTCCTTCAGGATCTTGCCGGCGATCTCCGTCTCGCGCGCCGTCGTCCTCAGCTTCGCGAAGAACGCCTGCGCGTCCTCGAGCGTGAGCGCCGTGAGCGTGTCGATGGAGCGGTCGTCCACGAGGACCGAGAGCGCCTCGGGCTTCAGCCGCCGGCCCTTGCAGTCCGGGCAGGGCGAGGCCGACATGTAGTTCTCCATCTCGGCGCGCGCGTCCTCGCTCTCGACCTCCTTGTACTTCGCCTCGAGGATCGGGACGAGGCCCTTGAACGCGGAGGACCAGGCGTACTCGCCCTTCTCCGACTTCCACTTCCACTTGATCTCGCGGTCGCCCGACCCGTGGAGGATCACGGAACGGACGTCCTTCGGCAGCTTCGCCCACGGGACGTCGATCGAGAACTTCAGGACCTTCGCGAGGTGCTCGATCTGCCTCAGGCGCCAGTTCGCCGAGCCGGGCTTGTAGAGCGCGATCGCGCCGTCGCGGATCGAGAGCGACGTGTCCGGCACGAGGCGGTCGGGGTCGACCTTCTGGACCGTCCCGAGGCCGCTGCACGTCGGGCACGCGCCGAACGGCGAGTTGAACGAGAAGAGGCGCGGCGTGATCTCGGCGAGCGACGTCCCGCAGTCCGGGCAGGCGTAGCTCGTCGAGAGCGTGAACTCGTCGTCGGAGTCGCGGGGGGGTCGGAGGGGGGCTCCGAAGCAGCCCCCCTCATCGAGATCGTCACGAGCCCCTTCCCGACCTTCGTCGCCGTCTCGAGCGAGTCCGCGAGGCGGCGGCGCGTGTCGTCGTCGCGCTTGACGACGAGGCGGTCCACGACGACCTCGATCGTGTGCTTCTTCTGCTTGTCGAGCTCGGGCGGGTTCTCGAGGTCGACCATCGCGCCGTTCACGCGGGCGCGCAGGAAGCCCTGCTTGACCATCTCGCCCATCTGCTTCCTGTACTCGCCCTTCTTGCCGCGCACGAACGGCGCGAGGAGGAGGAACTTCGTCCCCTCGGGCATCGCGAGGACGCGGTCCACCATCTGCTGGATCGTCTGCGCCGCGATCTCGCGCCCGCAGGTCGGGCAGTGGGGCTTGCCGATCGACGCGTAGAGGAGGCGGAGGTAGTCGTAGATCTCCGTGACCGTCCCGACCGTGGAGCGCGGGTTCTTCGACGTCGTCTTCTGCTCGATCGAGATCGCGGGCGAGAGGCCCTCGATCGAGTCGACGTCCGGCTTCTCCATCTGCTCGAGGAACTGCCGCGCGTAGGCCGACAGCGACTCGACGTACCGCCGCTGCCCCTCGGCGAACAGCGTGTCGAACGCGAGCGAGGATTTCCCGGACCCCGATACGCCCGTCAGGACGACGAGCGCGTTGCGGGGGATCGTGAGGGAGACGTTCTTGAGGTTGTGCTCGCGGGCGCCGCGAATGACGATCGCGTCCATCGGGGCGGGGATTATGGACCCGGTCTCCGAGTCTCAAGCAGGGGCTCATAAACTCGACCTCATGAGTTCCGCGGCGCTACGACGGGCCCGGCTGACAGGCGGACTGGAAGGATGGACCGCGGCGATTCTCGGCATGGGGGTACTCGTTCGGGCTCGCAGGGGCCTGGCCGGCTGGAAAGTTTCCGGCGGATCCAGACGCACTCCTCCCGGGAATGCGCACGCTCGACATCCTGCAGGGCCGGTTCCAACGTCTTCCACACCTTCGTACGCTTCGGGTGCGTCGAGAGCTACCTCAACGTCCCATTCGTCGCACTCCTCGGCCCCACCCGGCTCGCCGTCACGTTCGCGCCCCTGCTCGAAGGCATTCTCGCCGTTCTGTGTTTCTGGGTGCTGGCGCTTCGGGTCCTGCCGGGAAAAGAGGCCCTCCTCGCCACTCTATTTTTCGCCGCGCCGGCGGTCCGTTTTCTCGACGTCACGCGCGTGCCAACCGGGTACGCGACGGTTCTTGTAACCGGAATCGCGACGCTCTCGCTCGCGGCCGCCTGGGCCGAGCGCCCGAGCGCCCTCACGGCGGGAGCACTCGGGCTCGCGGCCGGCCTGGGCCTGTGGACGTCAATTCAGACGTTGAGCGCCACGGCGGCGGCCGGGATCTGGCTCCTCCTCGGTGCCCGCCACTTTCCCCTCCGCCGCTTGCTGGCTCCCGCGGGCACAGGATTTCTCGCCGGAGCCTTGCCATGGTTCGCGTACAGCGCGACACACGCACTCGAGCCTCTCCGCAACAACTATGGCGCGGCGCCGACAAGGGACCACGCGGCGGCGGTCTCGAACCTCAAGTACGCTCTGAGCGACGGCTTCAGCGAGCTGGTCGTCGGGGCCGCGAGAGGTGGCACGACCAGGCCGATCGCGGCTCTCGTCGTCGCGTTCTCCGCCCTCGCCATCGCGTGGCTCATCGCAACCGGCCTGCGCGGGGCGTACGCGCGCGCCTGGGCGCTCCCCGCCCTCGCCGCCCTGTTCTCGGTCGTCTTCTTCGCTCTCTCGTCGGCCGGTGACCGCCACGAGAAGACTGCCCGTCTCTTCATCCTCTGCTATCCCCTCGTCGCAGTCGCCGCCGGTGTGCTCACAGCTCGCATCTGGCGCAAGTCCTCAGTGGGCGGCGCACTCGCGGCGGTCGGCCTCGTCACTTTCAACCTCAGTGGCTACGAAATGCCCTGGTCTCAAACCCGGGCGATGCGACTCGAGGCCGCCGCCGAGGACGTCCAGCTGCTCGCCTTTCTCGAGAACCGGCGGATCGGCGCGATCGTCGGCGACTACTGGTCTGTCTACAGTTTCAACTATCTCTCGGGGGGACGCGTCCGTGCGATCTCTGCCGATCCCACTGTGGACTACCACGATTACGGAAGCCGCTTGCCAGCCTCGGGGGTGCGGTGGGCGCTCGTTGGAGACGAGCCAGGCGTAGTCGAGCGCTGGTCTGCGCGCGCGATGAAGGTCGGAGAACGGGCCCAGGTCGGCCGCTATACCGTCTTTCTTCCAGAGCCGAATCCGCCCGACGGGACTTCGAAGGAATTCCAGCAGCACCTGCAGCTCTCATTCCTTCTCCCCGACCGCATCGTAAAGGCAGAGACAAAGGACCTGCCGCTCGCGCTGTGGCGCTAGCGGGTGCCCTGGAGCGATCCGAGAGCGGCCGGAATCAAGGCTGGACGGTCGACCCTGCCCTGATTCTCCTCTTCAGTGCGACGAGGCCGCCCGTCAAACTGCGACCCCAGAGCTGCACCGGATTCCTTCGCAGGAACTCGAAGATCGCCGGCGGATACGCCCTCCACGGCACCGGGTGCGGATCCGTCGCCTGGCTGCGGCCGTCGAGCCGGTGGTCCCACTTCGCGACGCACCACCAGAGAGAGACGTAACCCGGTGCGGCGCTTCACGAGCTCCATGATCTCGTCGAGCGCCCGGTCCCAGCCCGCGACGGTCTTCGCGTCCGCATGCATCCGGCAGCCCGCGAGCTCCCGGTCGAGAAAGCGCATGCGCGACGCCGGGTAGCGCGCCGCGATCCGGAGCCAGTAGTCGTAGTCCAGCGTATGGTGGAGCGAGGTGTCGAAGGGCCCGATCTCCTCCCACACGCTCCGCCGGAAGAACGCCGCGGGCTGGGCGATGAAGCACGCGTCCGCGAGACGCTCGATCGCCTCCGGCCGCGCGAGGTACGGGGAGACCGTTATTCCCGGCCTCGTCGATGTAGGCCGCGCGCCCCCAGACGAACACGAGCTCGGGATCGGACGCGAAGGCTTCGCCGACGGCCGCGAGCGCGCCCGGGCGCAGCACGTCGTCGCTGTTGAGATAGCCGAGAATCTCGCCCGTCGCGCCCGCGAGCCCCTTGTTGATGGCGTCGGCCTGGCCGAGATCCTTCTCGGACACGAACGGCACGCGGCCGCCGTATTCGCGCAGGATCGCGAGCGTCTCGTCCGTCGAGCCGCCGTCCCGCACGCGGTAGTCGAGGGCCGGATAGCCCTGCGAGAGGACGCTCTCGATCGTCGCGCGGATGAACTTCCCCTGGTTGAGGGACGGGGTGACGAGAGAGATCGACGGGAGAGCGGGTACTCATCGGGAAGCGTCCGAAGAGGACTTCTTAGAAGGGGAAGAGGGGAAGAGGAGCTTGGATGCGGAGGAAGTTCAGCAGCAGGACGGCCGTTCGGATCGCGAGCGAGATCGGCCACAGGAGCCTCGGCCCGTGGCGCTTCCAGATCTCCGCGTGCGCGGAGAGCGAGAGGTTGTGCTTCGGGTCCGCGAGCCATCTCGCGTACTGCGTCGCGCTCGGCGCGCCGGCGACGCGCGCGTCGTAGTCGCCCACCTCGTGGAAGAGCAGCGCCTTCGGCGCGACGACGACGGGGATCCCCGCGCGTTTCGCGCGCAGCGAGAAGTCGAGATCGCTCCACGCCATCGGGAAGCGCTCCGCGTCCGGAGTGCCGATCCGGTCGAAGACCTCCACCGGCACGTACGTCCCCATCCCGAAGAGCCAGTCCGCCGGGAACGGCTCCGAAGGGAGCGACGCCGCCGGCGCGCCGTGGTGCAGCACGCGGATGCCGCGCCCCCACCATTCGACGGCGCCGCCCGCGGACCACACGCGCGCGGGCTCCTGCGCGTACATCACCGCACTCCCCACGAGCGCGCCGGGGTTCGCGTCGACCGCCTCTCCGAGCCGCGCGAAGTAGTCGCTCGCGCACGTGACATCCTGGTTGAAGAACAGGACGGCGCTTTCCGCGTCGCGGGCCGCCGCGATCCCGAGGTTGATCGCGCCGGTCCACCAGACGGGGGACGTCGTCCGGACGACCTCGACGGACGGAAACTCGCGCGCGATTTCGTCGCCGCCCGCCTCGCCCGCGTCGTCGACGTAAAGGATCCGCTGGGCGCCGGCCGTCAGGAGCGAGCGGATCGCCCGGCGCGACGCCTCCACGCGCCGGAACGCGGGGACGAGAACGGCCGGAGGCCTCAGGCGGATGTCCCCGCCGCGGTCCACGGCCGCAAGCTCGGCCTCGACCATGAGGCGCACGAGCGCGTCGAAGCCAGTCCCCGGGACCCACCCGAGCTCGCGGCGCGCCTTCGACGCGTCGCCGCGCGTCTCGGAGATGTCGATCGGACGGACGTACTCGGAGTCGAGGACGACGTACTTCTCGTGGTCGAGCCCGACGACGGCGAACGCCGCCTTGCAGAAATCTCCGACCGAGTGGGAGACGCCCGAGGCGAGGACGAAGTCGTCCGCCTCGCGGGCCGCGACGATCTTGCGCATTCCCTCGACGATGTCCGGCGCGTAGCTCCAGTCCCGTCGCGGCTCGAGCGTGCCGAGGTGGAGCTCCTTCTGCTTTCCGCGCGCGATGCGCGCCGCCGCGCGGGCGATCTTCCGCGTCACGTAGTTCTCGCCGCGGCGCGGGCTCTCGTGGTTGAACAGGATCCCCGCGCACGCGAAGACGCCGTACGCCTTCCGGTAGATCCGCACGAGGTTCAGCGCGTAGACCTTCGCCGCCGCGTACGGGTTGATCGGGTTCATCGGCGTCGTCTCCGTCTGGGGAGACTCGCTCGGCTCGCCGAAGATCTCGCTCGTGGCCGCGAGAAAGAGGCGGGCGTCAGGCGCGACGCTCCTCACGGATTCCAGGAGGCGCAACGTGCCGAGGCCCGTCGAGTCGGCCGTGTACTCCGGCAGGTCGAACGAGATCTTGACGTGGCTCTGCCCCGCGAGGTGGTAGATGACGTCGGGCTTCACGGCCCTCAGCACCGCGACGAGGCTGCTCGTGTCGGAGAGGTCCGCGTAGTGCAGCTTCAGGCGGCCCTCCTCGCGAGCCGCGACGACGGCGGGGAGCGCGTCCAGCCGCGTGCGCTGCATGAGGCTCGACTGCCGGACGAGGCCGTGCACCTCGTCGCCGGTCGCGAGGTGCGATTCCGTGAGGTACGACCCGTCCTGACCCGTGATTCCCGTGATGACGATGCGCGCCATGGGCCCCAGTTTGTGCGAAAGTAACCCGATGTCAAAGGGACGGAGCCTGCGGGTCTTCGTCGACCTCGCGCCCCTTTCGCCGGACGGCGGAAACGGCGGCGCGCGCCTCTTCGTCCTCGACCTCCTGCAGTGCATGCTCGATCGCCCCGACGCTCACGAGATCCATCTCCTCGTGAAGCCCCGGGCCGAGGCGGTCGTCTCGCCCCTCGTCGCGAAAGGCGCCATCCTGCACCGTCTCGGACCGGGTCTCGACGTCGAGGAGCCGCGCAAGATCCTCAGAACCCGTCGGCGCCTCCACGGCTTCTTCCAGCCGCTCCTCGATCTCGCGGCGCCCGACCGCGCCTCGCTCAGGCGGCTCGGCGCCGACGTGCTCTTCAGCCCGCTCGGGACGGCCGCGTTCCACGAGCCCGGGCTTCCGCACGTCGTCGTCGCGTACGATTTCCAGGACCTCGTCTACCCGGAGTTCTTCGACGCCGACGAGCGCCGCCGCCGGATCGAGTTCCGGGGGGATCTCAGGCGCGCCGACCGCGTCGTCTCGATCTCGCAGGCGACGAAGCTCATGGCCGTCGAGCGCGTTCACGTCAAGGCGGAGCGCGTCTCGGTGTTCCCGCCGATCGCCGGAGGGCTGCGGCAGCCGCCCGACCCCCGCGACTCGATCGGGCGCCTCGACGCGCTGGGCCTCTTCCGCACCGAATACGCCGTCTACCCCGCGAACTTCTGGCCCCACAAGAACCACGAACGCCTCCTCGAAGCGGCCGCGCGCGTCGTCGCCGAGGAGCCGGACTTCGTCCTCGTGCTCTGCGGCGCGCTCGACGAGGCGCGGGGGGCGCTGACGAGAGCGCGTGAAGGCGGCAGGCCTCTCGGCGAGCGTCCGCGTCCTGCCGTATCTCGACGACGCCGACACGACGGCGCTCATCGCCGGCGCGGCCCTCCTCGTCTTCCCGTCTCTCTTCGAAGGATTCGGGCTCCCGGTCCTGGAGGCGATGGCCTTGAAGACGCCGGTCGCATGTTCGGACCTCCCCGCGCTCCTCGAGCTCGCCGGCGAGGCCGCGCTGTTCTTCGACCCGGGAGACGCGCCGGGAATCGCGCAGACGATCCTCCGGCTCTGGCACGAGGACGAGACCGTGGAGCGCCTCGTCACGAAGGGGCTCGCGCGGGCGGAGCGCTACGCGCGGATCGACGTGGCAGGCGGATACCACGAGGCGCTGGCTTCGATGGGGGAAGCGCTCGCTTGACTCATCGCGTTTTCCCGGCTAGATTCTTTACGTAAAGAGTAAAGAATGAAGAAGACCAGCCGACTCTCCAGCAAGTGCCAGGTCACCATTCCACGCGAAGTCCGAGCGCCGGCCTCTCGGCGAGCGTCCGCGTCCTCCCCTCTCGACGATACCGACACGACGGCGCTCATCGCCGGAGCCGAGCTACTCGTGTTCCCGTCGCTCTTCGAGGGCTTCGGGATCCCCGTCCTGGAGGCGATGGCGCTGAAGACGCCGGTCGCGTGCTCGGACCTCCCCGCGCTCCTGGGGAGCCGGCCGGCGAAGCCGCATCGTTCTTCGACCCCGGGGACTCCGCAGGAATCGCCCAGACGATTCTCAGGCTCTGGCACGAGGAGGAGACCGTGGAGCGCCTCGTCGCGAAGGGCCTCGCGCGCGCGGAGCGCTACGCGCGGATCGAGCGTGGCCGGCGGATACCACGAGGCGCTGGCTTCGATCGGGGGAAGCGCCGCTTGACTCCATCGGGTTTTCGCGGCTAGATTCTTTACGTAAAGAGTAAAGAATGAAGAAGACCAGCCGACTCTCCAGCAAGGGCCAGGTCACCATTCCGCGCGAAGTCCGAGCGGCCCTTCATCTGGAGCCG